>NZ_JANUEX010000002.1:0-710724 GCF_024808755.1 Rahnella sp. BIGb0603
GTCGGCATGGTTCGAGCAATCAGATGTCACCGACAGAATATGAAAAGCAGTATTATCAACGGCTCGGAAGTGTCTAGATTATCCGTGGCGATTCACATCCGTGATGGGATGTACCTCGAACTATCTGAGGCTGGAACATCCCCCTTCCGGCAAATTGCTGAAGTCTTCTATTCCGATGTAACTCATGAGTTCTCTTTTTCTTGCTACGAAGGATGCATCCCTCTGAAAGAGATCGAAAAGCTCATTCATGAAGCTAAAAAATTGCTTCCGCCAGCAAAGCAGGAACCTTGATGGGCCTGAACGTTAGCTGAGTGCCAGGAGCTGAAGTTGCCTGCTGGTTGAACATCGTGTTTACTTGATATCCGGTGGTCACTTTATCTGAGGGAACATTTTGAAGATCAAAAAGATGGTTTTAGCGAGTGTAGTGGTGTTAACAGGGTGTGTGGTTGCCGATATGGACTCCTCTAATTACGATTATGTTCCCTGGGTCCAGGTATTTCAGAAACCGGAGGCTTCTGGCTTAACCAATGTTGCGCAGCGTAAAGCCGATCTGTATAGCTGTGGTGTTAACCCCAGTGCAAACCTTGATGGTGGTCACTGGAGCTTGAATCGCATAGAGCCCGGAGAGACAATGGAGCGTTTTGATGCCAGGCGTAATCACATTCTGAGCTGCATGAATCAAAAGGGATACAAAGTGTATGACTTTGGTGATTGTGGCCCGATAAAAGCCCCGACAGGACTTTGTCCTAATTAGCCAGAACAAGATTGCTAAACCGACATGTCTAAACCAAACCCAAAAAGGGGCGTTACTCTCTTAGGCAATTATGCAAACGATGTGAATAATTTCCGTTCTTCATTCAATGCAGACCTTGGTTAAGTTAGTCTATTCTCTCCTTGCCAAAAACGGTCGTCAGCATTAGCTCAAGCCGTCAGCATATAAAGTAACGTATTGGTTAAGGGCAGGGCATGATTAATTGGAAACATTCTAAACTGGGGTTTAGGTATGGTAGTGCGATGAAAATAAAAGAGGATATACCTAAACGTTTATCCTCTTTATTGGCATATTAAATTACTGCATTACTGCATTACTGCATTACTGCATTACTGCATTACTGCATTACTGCATTACTGCATTACTGCATTACTGGATAATCAGTGTAACCTTCGACGCCGCCGCCATAATAGGTCGCCGGATCGGCACTGTTCATTTCGGCCCCTGTTTTAATACGGCAGGTGAAATCCGGGTTAGCCAGAATCATCTGGCCGTAAGATTCCAGTTCGGCAAGTCCGGACTGGAGATCATCACCGATGTTTTCTCTGCTTTTCCCAGGGCGATTCAATATCAGCGGCTGCGTCCATAATGCCCGCAGCTCACCCAGCAGTACCTCATTGCCCATATGCATAATGTGCAGGTAACTCAGTCCTAGCTTATTCAGTTCAGCAACCAGGTAACGATAAAGCGCCGGACCTTCTTCACCTTCATTAATACCCCAAATCTGACTGCCCGGGGAAAGACGGATCGCGGTTTTGTCCGCACCAATCTCACCTGCAATGGCTGCCGCAACCTCCAGCGCAAAACGGGCACGGTTCTCTATGGAGCCGCCATATTCATCGCAGCGCTGGTTGGCGCTCGGTGCTAAAAACTGATGTATCAGATAGGCATTAGCGCCGTGGATCTCCACGCCGTCAGCACCGGCCTCAACAGCACGCCGTGCCGCATAGCGAAAATCAGCAACTGTGTTGTGGATTTCTTCCGTTGTCAGTTCGCGAGGCACCGGAATATCCTGCATTCCGCTTGCAGTAAACATCTGTACGCCGGGAGCAATGGCTGAAGGCGCCACACCCTGACGATGGTGTGGCGTATTGTCAGGATGATTCATGCGGCCCGTATGCATAAGCTGGATGAATAGATGGCCGCCCTTATTGTGAACGGCTGAGGTGATTTTTTTCCAGCCGGCCACGTGTGCTTCGGTGTAAATACCGGGAGTCATTAAGTAACCCTGCCCGTCATCGCTGGGCTGCGTCCCTTCTGCAACGATCAGCCCCACCCCGGCGCGCTGTGTATAGTATTCAACCGCAAGGTCAGCCGGTGTGCCGTCATATTCTGCACGGCTGCGGGTCATTGGGGCCATCACCAGACGGTTGTTCAATATATATTTCCCGAGTTTGAATGGTGTAAATATTTTATCCATTTTTAATTTCCTGTGGCCTAATAATAAGTTATGTCGTTGAAATATGCTGCATTAATAAAAAGTAACAATAATGTAGATATTCAGCACGCTGACAAAACATATAAATAAATTCAAAGACACTTTATTTATAATGTCGAATTAATATAAAAACATTCCCGATAAAAGGGTGATAAAACATCCGGCGTGTTTTTTTGAAAAATTAAAATATTGTATTTCTCCGGTAATTGGAAAGAATACTGTTCAGCCCGTAATATTTTAGAAACACCCTTACAGGCGCGGGCGCATGTTTCCACTGAACATACCGCCACGAAACACTTTTGCAGCCGGGTCAGTAGTGAAAAGTACCATATCAGTGGTTTCCATCGCGGTGATAGTGTGAACTTCGTTGTCTTCGATAAGGATGCTTTCACCCGTACTAAGGGCAGTTTCACCAATTCGGGCCGCGCCCTCAAATACATATAACAGGCGCACTACGCTATCGTTCGGAACAGCCGGTAGCGTCAGCTCACCACCGCCAGCAAGTCGTGTGTCCTGTATCCACGTCTGAGAACGGAAAGTTAACGGCGCATTTTCAGGGCCGGCAATCAGCCGCCAGTTATTGTCACTGTAAGGCGTGCCGAAATCATGAAACTGCACCTGAGGTGTCAGGTTGGTTTCTGAGGGGCGAATGAAAATCTGCAGACATTGCATTGATTCACCTTTTTCACCCAGAATGCGTTCCTCATGCTGGAAGGTATGTCCGGCGTTCATGAGCATCAGTCGGGTATCAGTAATCTCTTCCTCATTACCGACCGTGTCCAGATGCAGCATTCTGCCTTTACGCATGTAAGTGAGAATTTCATCATCCTTATGAGGATGCATTGGAATTACCGTTCCCGCTTTTACGTTCGCCTGGTCAATACGACCAATTGCACCTATACCGCTGTCGTATGAATTCTGCACCATACCCGGCCAGAGGATATCGATGCCGAAACCGCCAGAACCATGTTGATGTTTACTGCTGTTTTCAATTTTAAGCATTGTCGTTACTCTCCTGTCCGGGAGGGCAGACTCACACGGAAGGCGTAAAATCGCTTCCGCACGAGCCTGCTGGCTCATTCATTACTGGAAGGACTCCATCAATACCTGGACCAGTTTCTCGCCCTGAGGTGTTGCCCAGCTTCCTGCCAGCTCAGCAATCAGCTGGTTGGTTGTGGTGAGCGTAATGCCATTTTTGTCCATGCGGCGCAGCGCAATGTCATCAGCCATTTTGGTTGGCGAGGCACCGGCGTCAGCAACGACCTGCACGTCAAAGCCTGCTGCAACCAGTGTCAGTGCCGGGTATACCGTACAGACGTCATTGGTTACACCCGCAATAATCAGTTTCTTTCTGCCGGTGGCTTTAACCGCGGCGGCAAAGTTCTCATCGTCCATGGCGTTAACGATGCCCAGGCGCTTGATTCGTGCTTCAAACTCTTCCGGCAGAATGGTTTTCAGTTCTTCAACCAGCGGGCCCTGGGCATACTCTTCCATGCTTGAGGTCAGCACCACCGGCATATTCAGAATTGCAGCAGATTTGGCCAGCATCAGCGCATTACGTTTTAACTCTTCAAAAGGCATGGATTTTGCCCAGCCCATAGTGCCGACCTGATGGTCAATTAACAGCATGGCAGCGTTGTCAGCGGTGAATTTTTCAAAGCTCATGATATCTATCCTGTAAGTTATGGTTAAACACCTGATAAATTGAAACTTTTATCAGAATCAAGGCAGGGTTTTATTCATTTCTCCTGCGAATGATTAAAGTATAGCCTGTTACTTTTTGGTATAAATAGCTAATATCAGAATTGAATATTCCATCATTGGCACAATTAACATGGAACTACTTAACCATATGTCTTACTTTGTCGAGGTCGTCAAAGCACACAGTTTTCGTGGTGCTGCTGAGGCGCTCGGCATGCCTAATTCCACGCTGTCCCGTAAAATAAACGAGCTTGAAAAATTTATCGGCCTGAGGCTGTTACACAGGACGACACGTAAGATTGAACTGACCGAAGCCGGTCAGATTTATTACGAACGAAGCCGGCGTATCATTGATGAAGCGCGTCTGGCGCATGAACAGTTGGGTTCTCTCCTGGCTCAGCCACAGGGCATGCTGCGGGTCTCTTTACCGGCCGATTTTGCGGTGATTATTCTTGCTCCCTTTATTAAAGAATTTTCAGACTGTTATCCTGGTATCAGCTTCGATTTCGACTTAACGCCGAGAAACGTTGATTTGGTATCGGAGCCCTATGATCTGGCTGTTCGCATGGGGAGTCTGCCCGATTCCGGACTTATTGCGCGCAAGCTCGGGTCGCTTTCGCGCAGTCTTTACGCGTCCCCCGACTATTTAGTTCAGAATGGCAATCCGGGTAATCCAGATGAGCTGACGGATCATGAATGTATTGGTATGCGGCAGGATAAGCCCGGTTACTGGCACTTACATCGCGAAGAAAGCCGGATTAGCCTTAAAATTTCCGGACGCTTTCAGATGAACAGCATTGGTATGATGCGTCGTTTTGCCTCAATGGGAGCAGGCATCGCGATTTTACCTGACAAAATTGTCGGTGAAGACGTTGCGGACAATAAATTGACCCGGATATTGCCTGAATGGAAGGCGGACGCGGTCACGATTTATGCTCTGACTGAAACACGGCTGCTACCCGCGAAAACTCAGGTGTTTATTGAATTTATGCGTGAGAAACTGAGCGAGGAGGTGGGCTGACACGCCTTGTGTTGCTTCCTGTCATGCTCATCACTGTGACCGGGGGTTGATACTTCCCCCATCGGTCTGCTGGGGTATTTGCGGAGGGGCGGGTATTCATTCGTTTGTGCTGAGACAGACAAACGGCTCAAATCGATTGCAATCATCAGCATGTTTAATATTTTGTTTACTATTAATGCGATGTAGTTTCTTTGGCTCACATATCTTGATTTATTCCGGAGTTATCGGGGAAGATTTTGGTGTTTTACCCTAACGCTCAGCACGCAGTTGTTTGACCCATTTCGTCATCGTGGAAAGGCCAACTTTCATAGCCCTCAGCAGCGTCAAAGACGGTGTAATTCTGGTCGACAACCTACTGAGAGGGTGCGCGTTTGAATTCAGGACTAAATTTCTTCTTTTCATTGGAGCACCTGTGTTGTTCTGGGGTGAGCATATCACCTCTGTTCAGGTGGCCAAATTCAGTAAACCACTACAATCCCTTTATCTGCTTCATCGCTGATGAACGACAGGGTGGCCCGCTATTTATATGAAGGAAATAAGATGTTTTTGCCAGATTCAGGTTTTACAAAAACCGCATATCAATCGTCTTCACAAGCATGAATCGACAACTGTTTGTTTCTCTGGACGGGCCTAAGGGAACCGGTAAAACCACTCTGCTGGAAGCCATTACGAAAGTACTCAGGGCAGACAACAAGAAGGTAATCCGACTTTGCGAGAAAAAAAGTGATCCCTTCAGGGGGGAAACAATGGCTATCGTTAACCGGCTCGCAAGAAATCCCTCCCTGGATTTAGAATTGGAGGTTTGTGCGCGCTTTGCGGATAGTCGTGCATGGATTTCCCGGAAAGTGCTGACTAAACAGCCACCGGACAGCATTATCTTGATGGATCGCTGGTACCCGTCGGATGCCGCGTTTCGCAGGATGGTGCCATTCGCAGAGATTTTGCAGCTTAATATTGAACGAAATGTGAGAACGCCAGACCTGCATGTCGGGGTTGTTACTGCGCCGGATATTTCATGGGCGAGAGCCGCGGCGCGGACGCGTGGGCTGAGTAGTACGGTGATTCATAATCTGGAAGAACATGTCGCTTGTACTCAAGCGTTCGAGCGGGAAATTGCCGGTCAGGGCTGGGTTTTATGCCGTAATGAAGGAACGATTGAAGACGCAACGAGGCAGGTGATCGTTGAGATTTACAACGCGCTTGGATGTTCTGCCGGCACCGGTTTAGCGTGCTGACCTTCCGGCGTATGCCGCCAGTCATTACGGCAACCTGTTTCCACAAAACCAAAAAGCCCGCTTAAGTTTCCTTAAGCGGGCTTTTCTAAATTTGGCTCCTCTGACTGGACTCGAACCAGTGACATACGGATTAACAGTCCGCCGTTCTACCGACTGAACTACAGAGGAATCGTGTGAACGGGGCGCATGTTATCCAGAGGGGCGCAGAGTGTCAACGCTAAAATTACGAAAACCTTCCGACTGCTCAGCAACTAATCAATGCGGCGATAAAACAGGACTTTTCCACTGAAAATCGCCGTGTATCACGCGTGTTAACAATCGCAGCGCTGGCCGCGAAGTTGCCTTGCCAGCGGGTCCTGCTGATAAAAACGGGCAAAATGACCGTATACCAGCGGAAAACGTTCTGAAAGCAGTTCTGGCGCACTAAAAAAGTATTCCGATAATACCGCAAAGCATTCTGCCGGATCGGTCGCGGCGTAGGCATCCATGCTGGCGGCTTCTTCGCCGACGGTGTCGATCTCATCTTGCAGATTTTGCATGGCGGCCTGCAAATCATGTTCCCACGCGACCACTTCCCGCAGCGGGATTGGCGGGATCCCGCTGACTTCGCCGCCGTTGCGCATATCGAGCTTATGCGCCGCTTCGTGGATCACCAGATTGAAACCGGAGTTGTCGAACGAATCTTCGATGTCCTGCCAGTTCAGCACAATCGGACCCTGATCCCAGCTTTGTCCGGCGTGGATTTGCGAACCGGCGTGAACCAGCCCGTTTTCATCCTGCCACGGGGAATCGACGACGAAAGGGGAAGGGTAAAGCAGAATCTCATGAAAACCATCGAGCCACGATGCGCCCAGTTCCATCACCGGAAGGGCAAACAGCAAGGCGATGCGCGCCTGCATCTGTTCTGTCAGTTCGACGCCCTGCAACGGAACCAGCCGCTTTTGCGTCAGCAGCTGACTGGCGACCTGAATTAGCCGCTGTTTCTCCTCCTCGTTTAGGGAAGATAATAGCGGGATATTCAGAGCGTCATTCCACGCGTCCGATTTTTCAATTTTCAGGTCATTCGCTTTCCACGGCCACTTAATCATCATCTTGCTCGCAAAGTGATCATTCGAATTTTCAGCAGAGTTTACTGACTGACTACGTCAATACATGTAACTTCAACAAGTTAGCCGCTCTGCCGGGCTGAGTCTGTGTGGATGTTACACATCGGCGGATTTTTAGCAAAAAGCGCACGCATCTTATAAGACGTAGCTCACGTTATTATTCTAGTCGCAGAATATAAGGCTGTTATCGTTACAGCCATTTTTCCATAAATTCTGTTGCCGGCACCGGCTTTCCGAAAAAATAACCCTGAAAATAGTCGAGATGGAAGGGCGTCAGATAGTCGATCTGCTCCTGAGTCTCGATGCCTTCCGCCACAATAATCAACTGCAAACGCTTCGCCAGATCAATTACGTTATCCACGATATGCCCGGCCAGCGCGTCCGTACCGATGCGGCCAATAAAGCTCTGGTCGATTTTGAGGATATCGATGTGGAATTTTTGCAGGTACGTCAGGCTGGAGTGGCCGGTACCAAAATCGTCCATGGCAATCAGCACGCCCATTCTGCGCAGCGCACTGAACAGACTGTGGGTGATTTCACTCGATTCAATCAGCTCGCGTTCGGTCAGCTCCAGCACCAGGCGGATCGGTTTATCTTTGAACGCATGCAGGAACGCTTTGCAGTCTTCGATCAGCGTCAGGTCTTTGAAATGTCCGGCGCAGATGTTGAAACCGAAATGGAAATCATCCGGCAGTTGCGCGGCAATCGGCCCAAACTGATCGCGCACCTGCGCCATCATCAGGCGGGTCATCGGCACAATCAGCCCGCTCTCTTCGGCTAATGGAATGAAATGATACGGCGGGATCAGGCCCGATTGCGGATGCTGCCAGCGCATCAGCACTTCGCCGCCGGTAAGCCGGTGATTTGTGCCGTCCACCACCGGTTGCAGGAACGGAACAAACTGCTTTTTCGCCAGCGCATCTTTCAGCGTGGAGATCGGGCTACCCACGCGGCCAAGCAACATGTAGGTCATCAACGCGATGAAAATGCTGACCAACGGGAACAACACCAGGCTGACAGCCGCGTAATCAAACACATATCGCCACTGGTCACTGTTACGGATCACCAGCCGCATGTTGTAGGGATAACGCACCGACGCCAGCGCCATTTTTGTTCCATCCGGCCAGCCTTCACCCTGATGAATTTTGCCCTTGCTGTCCATCCACTGATCGCCGACCTGCAGAATCAGGTAAGCGTGCGTGCTGAGCAATTCAAGGATGTTATGCAGGAAATAGCCATCCACGCCAATCAGTATGCCGTTGCCCTTAATATCGCGACGATAAGCAATCAGCGGATGGCCCGGTGTGACAGGATTACCGCTCATGAGGAGTAAGGTTTCGCCTGCGTATTTGTTGGTGGAAACGTAGTCTATCTTTTTACCAAACAGCGAGGTGCAGTAAATGGTATCGCCGCGATAAAGGTTGACGGTCCGGACGTTCGGCACGCGTGCGACTTCCCAGCGTAAGGCCTGAATGACGTCCTGATCGCAGTCATGACCGACCAGATGCTGGACGGAATCGGCAGCGGTCGAGGCGTTGTTGAGCGTCATATCCACAAGGCGGACAGATTGCGCCAGACTGGCGGCGGTATCGCGGCGTAATCCCTGTGAGGTTTGCCAGGAAATGGCCAGTACACCCAGTGCAGCCACAATGAAAAATGCCAGAACGGAAAGGCAAATCCGGATATACGGTCGGTTTAACCAGTTTAAGGCCAAAGGGAGTTCCACCAGTGAGCGCCACAGAGAGAAGTTTCGTTAGGTTAATAATAACCTATAAAGACTCAATCCTCTGTGACACCACACTTTTAAGATATTTGCCGCCCTGATAATTAACCTGCATTTGATGTAAATCATGAACGCTTCACTGTTTCCAAATATTAGTGTCTTTCCGAATTGCCAAGAGTATTATCCCGCCGATCACCTTAGATTAAGCTATTTAGTATGGTTAAAGGTGAATTTATCAGATTATTCTAACAGGGATCTTGTCATGTTCAGGAAATTATCTGCCGAGTTTATCGGCACATTTGTTTTGGTATTTGGTGGGTGTGGTAGTGCGATTTTCGCGGCGGGTTTTCCCGGCCTGGGGATTGGCTTTGCAGGCGTGGCGCTGGCATTCGGTCTGACCGTTCTGACCATGGCTTTCGCCGTCGGCCATATTTCCGGCGGTCATTTTAACCCGGCGGTCACGCTCGGATTATTCGCGGGCGGACGCGTTCCTGGCCGCGACGTGATGCCTTACATCATCGCGCAGGTGATTGGCGGGATTGCAGCAGCGGCGGTGTTATACGTTATCGCCAGCGGCCATTCTGGTTTTGACGCAACGACCAGCGGCTTTGCTTCCAACGGCTACGGCGAACACTCACCGGACGGCTACAGTCTCGCGGCGGCGATGGTGGCGGAAGGCGTTCTGACGGCTATCTTTCTGATCGTTATCCACGGCGCAACCGACAAACGCGCACCGGCGGGCTTTGCTCCGGTCGCGATTGGTCTTGCGCTGACACTCATTCACCTGATCAGCATTCCGGTGACCAATACCTCTGTTAACCCGGCGCGCAGTACCGCAGTGGCGATTTTCCAGGGAACCTGGGCGTTGGATCAGCTGTGGATGTTCTGGCTGATGCCCATTGTGGGCGGTGTGACCGGCGGCCTGATTTACCGCTGTATTCTGGCCTCTAAAGACTAAAACCAGTTCGTGCTGTTTCGGTTTTATCGGGTTTTACTGGCGGCTTAAAGTTTGTAGCATAAGGCTTTAAGCCGCCTGTCCGATAAACGACAATAGGACTGAACGATGTTTTCCCGTTTGAAATTGCTCTTTTGCACTGCTGCTTTATCCCTTTGTGTCACCGCGCCCGCTTTTGCGGCCGATGCGCCTTCCTACGGTCCGCAATTACAGGGTTTTGATTACCCTTATCCGATCAAACAATATTCCTTTACCTCGCAGGGTGCGCCGCTGCAAATGGGCTATCTCGACGTCGCGCCGACCGGGCATAAAAATGGCCAGACGGTGGTGCTGATGCACGGCAAGAATTTCTGCGCCGCGACCTGGGGCGATACCATCCGCGCGCTGGCGGTGAAAGGTTACCGCGTGATTGCGCCCGATCAGATTGGGTTCTGTTCCTCCACCAAGCCGGGGCATTATCAGTACA
The DNA here is from genome assembly GCF_024808755.1 of Rahnella sp. BIGb0603. Classification (NCBI taxonomy): domain Bacteria; kingdom Pseudomonadati; phylum Pseudomonadota; class Gammaproteobacteria; order Enterobacterales; family Yersiniaceae; genus Rahnella; species Rahnella sp. BIGb0603. The sequence goes on from NZ_JANUEX010000002.1 coordinate 10,418, forward strand.
GTTTCCAGCAGCTGGCGAACAATACGCATGACCTGCTGAAAAGCCTCAATATTAAGAAAGCGGTAATTGTCGGGCATTCCACCGGCGGGATGCTGGCGACCCGATACAGTCTGATGTTTGCGCCGGAAGTGTCAAAACTGGTGCTGGTTAACCCGATCGGCCTGGAAGACTGGAAAGCCAAAGGCGTGCCTTACCGCACGGTCGATCAGTGGTATGACCGCGAGCTGAAAACCTCGGCGGACAGCATTAAACAGTACGAGCTGAAAACCTATTATGTGAATAAGTGGAAACCGGAATACGACCGCTGGGTTGATATGCTGGCAGGGTTGAATAACGGGCCGGGGCATAAACTGGTGGCGTGGAACTCAGCGCTGATTTACGACATGATTTTCACGCAGCCGGTGTTTTACGAATTTAAAAATATCCGCGTTCCGACAACCTTAATGATCGGGACGTCCGATACCACGGCGATTGGCAGTGATATCGCGCCGCCTGCGGTGAAAGCGAAAATCGGCAATTACAAAGTGCTGGGTAAACAGGCTGCGAAGCTGATCCCACACGCGAAGCTGATTGAGTTTGCCGGATTAGGGCACGCGCCGCAGATGGAAGAACCGGAGAAATTCAACGCCGCGTTGCTGAAAACGCTGGCGCGCTGATTTAAAGAAACTCAGCAGAAAGAAAAGCCGCAGCACATCACGCGCTGCGGCTTTTTTATTGTGTTAATGACATGAATTAACGCAGGTTATCCGGGAAGTTGGCCGGTAGTTCACTGGCGGCACAGTCGATGACGGTATCGTTATCCGCGCCGCAGTCACGTACAAAAGTGATGGTGGCGAATTCGTCGATCACTTCGGTCGGATATGCCGGGCCAGCATCGCGGTAAGAATTCATCAGCGGAATATGGTCGTTCTGGAAGCAGACAGTTTTTTCCGGATTGTTCATGATCCAGCGCGGGAAGAAGATGGTGCCATGGAACACGTTGTCGGCCAGATTCACAATCAGGCTGACGTCGGTGCCGGTCGGTTCAGTCCATGAAATTTTGTAGACGTCGGACGCCACGCGGACGATATAAGCGCGCTGGTCTTTCACCCAACGGTTGCCGACCAGGCCGCTGTGAATACGGTAATCCAGCGTTTCGGCGTTTTTCACATAAATTTCGTAGTTCCAGCCGTTGTCGTAAGTGTAAACAACGTGTTTGCCCACAAAACCGCTCAGGTCATGTTTATCAAAGCTGCTCATCGTAATTCTCCTTAACTCAGTGTTGGGATGAAACGTTTCGTTTCGTTGAGAAGAAGATTACACTTCACAAATCAGATATAAAAACGCTGATTTTCGATGTAAATCATCTGAAAATCAGAACGGTTATGTGCTGAAAAACGCATTCGGCAAGGAAAACTTTATGGCACTTCCGCGTACAACGCTGGAACAATGGGTGGTTTTACAAACGGTTATCGAGCAGGGCAGTTATGCTCAGGCGGCGCAGGTGCTTAACCGCAGCCAGTCATCGGTCAGTTACGCACTGAGTGGTTTGCAGGAACGCCTCGGGCTGTCGTTGCTGGAAATCCACGGACGTAAGGCAGTGCTGACCGAACAGGGGCGCGCGTTGCTGGTTCAGGCCAGCCCGCTGATCACCGCGTTTTTGCAACTGGAGCATCGCGCCGCCGGTTTGAAAGACGGCGTACGCACGGAACTCAGTCTGGTGGTGGACAGCGTGTTTCCGAAAAATCGCCTGTTTCGTGCGCTGAAAGCGTTCCAGCAGCTTTTTCCCGATACGCGCGTCCATCTGACGGAGATCCTGCGCGGTGAAAGCATTGAACAGCTTAACGAGCGGTCGGCGGATTTGTACATCACCACGCTGGCGCCGGAGAATGCAATCCACGGGCGCTTTTTGCTGGATGTCGATTTCGTGCCGGTGGCGAAAAGCGATCATGCGTTGCTACAACTTCCCGTTCCTCTGACGGCGCAGGATCTGGCACGCTTCCCGCTGATCAGCGTCGCGGACCGGCCTATGCCGCGCACCGATAATCACTCTTCCGGGACGATTGCTAACTGGACATTTACCACCGTTGGCGCAGCGATGGAGGCGATTGCGGTGGGAGTCGGATACGGCTGGCTGCCGCTGGAAAGTGTGCAAAGTGCGCTGGATAGCGGGCAACTGAGTCGTCTGGCGTTATCGGCCAGAACGGTGCGGCAAACGGCGCTGTATATGATGCTGGATAATGAGTCGGAGCGGTTTGATCAGACCGTCAGCGCGCTGGCAAAAAGCATTGTGGCGGAATGTGGTTTGCTGCCCTGAAGCAGGCAGCAAACCCTCAGGTTAAAACGAAAGTCAGGCGTGCGGGGTTTTGCAGGCTGCAAGAATATCCAGCTGCGGGTCACGTTCCGTAGTCTGCACATTCATGACACTGAGCACGGTGTGGAACAGATTATCCTGCGACACATCGTCTTTCGCCGCATTGGCCTTCAGGCATTGCAGATCGATGCCCTGCGCTTTGGTGTAGCCGTCAGACAGCCAGAAAAGCATCGGAACATGCGTCTGCTGGGCAGGTGCCACGCTGTATGGCGTACCATGCAGATACAGGCCGTTTTCACCCAGCGATTCGCCGTGATCGGAAAGATAAATCACCGCCACGTTGTATTTATCCTGATACTGCTTCGCCTTTTCAATCACCTGAGATACCAGATAATCGGTATACAGCAGGGTGTTATCGTAGGTATTCACCAGCTGTTCCTGCGAACAGTTTTCGATATCGCTGCGCTCGCAATCAGGCATGAATTTGCGGAATTCCGGCGGATAGCGTTTGTAATACGTCGGGCCGTGGCTGCCAATCAGGTGCAGCGCAATCAGCGTATTTTTACCGTCCGGACGGATGTCGTCGTCGATATTCTGCATCAGCGCCATGTCGTAACAGGTATCGCCATCGCAATATTTGCCGTCTTTTTTCGTGTCGATAATGACGTTCGGCACGCGGTTACACACGCCTTTACAGCCTTCGTCGTTGTCTTTCCAGAAAACAGAAACCCCGGATTTATGCAGAATATCCAGCAATCCTTCGCTGTTACGCGCACGGTTGGCGTCGTAGTGGGTGCGTTTCATATTCGAGAACATGCACGGAACGGAAATCGCCGTCGCCGTCCCGCAGGACGTCATTTTGTTGAAATACACCACATCAGGGATTGCCTGCGTGTACTGATTGGTCGGTTTGGCGTAACCGTTCGACGACTGATTTTGCGCACGCGCGGTTTCACCCACGACCAGGAAGACCAGATTGGGTTTCTGCCCCGGCTGCTGCACCAGTTTGGCGTCGTTACCCAGCGTCTGGAACGGCACTTTTGGCGTGAAATAACGGTGATTCATGTACTGGAAGGCGCTGTACAGGTAATTCGTCGGCACGATTTCCAGATTCAGCGTGCGGTTGTTACGGCCCACGGAAGCGTAATCTTTGTAGAACACACCGGCTATGGACGCGACCACCAGCAGGGAAATCACCATCGACACGAGACGTACACCCAGACGGCGCAGCACGGTTTTTTCATAGGTGACGGGGGTTAAAAACAGCAGGATCGCGGGCAGGATGCCGGTGAAGACAAACCACAGCAACACTTTCAAATTCAGGTAAGACGCCGCTTCGGCAGACTGGGTGTCCAGAATGTTTTCGATCATGCCGCGGTCAAACACCACCTGATAGGTCATCATCGCGAAACTGGCCAGCGCACTGACCGGCAGCACAATGATAAAGAAAGGCTTAAGCAGCGGGCGGAAAGTGAATGGCGTGAACACAAAGTTCAGCGCGGCAAAAAGCACCACCGGAATGGTCAGCGCGAACAAAAGATTGTAGGCAGGCAACGCATGAAGAATGCGGTAAAAGTGCAATAAAATCGGCAAATTAACGACAAAAGTAAAATACAGTGTCAACAGTAAAGTCAGCTTGAAATAGCTGATCTTCGGCAATATATAGCGCAATGAAAACTCCCAACATGCTGAGGTCGCGGGCGTTAATGTGATGGAAACATAACGTGCAGAAATGATTTTGCGCGAATCATATAACTGCAAGCTTAAGAAAGCCTTAATGCTGCTGTAACAAAATACTGATCCTTTCCTTACCGTTTACATTTATAGAAAAGGTTCAGAAAATAAATAAAATATAACAGGCTGGGTTAGCGGCCTGAAACCCTTATGCTGTGCGGCATGGCGAAGTGTGTGGCGAAAAAATAACCGCTTCGTTTAAACCTTTCTGGGTGCGTTTCCTCCGCTCATTTTGACTTCCCTCCCTGATTAATCCCGACAGGCTTAATTCACTACTGGTAGCGCCTCAGCTATCAGAAGGATGTACGCGTTGATTTCATCTTCGGCCTCCATTGCGGCCAGCAGTATCATTGAACCCGGTGTCGTTATCGGCCCGCAGGTGGTTATCGGGCCTTTCTGCTTTATTTCCGCCGGTGTTCACATCGGTGAAGGGACGCACATTGCCTCCCACGTCGTGATTAACGGCAACACCCGCATCGGGCGTAACAACATGATAGGAACGGAATCTTCAATCGGGGAAGTCAGTCAGGATCTGAAATATGCCGGGGAAACTGCCGGGCTGGAAATCGGCGACGACAACCGGATTGACCGTCACGCAACGATCCACCGCGGCACCGCGCAGGGCGGCGGGTTCACGCGGATTGGTAACCGGAATATTTTCGACGGCGGTGTGCATATCGGGCATGACTGCCAGGTGGGTAACGACACGTTTATCGGCGAAAACAGCGGGTTGGCGGGGCACGTCACGTTGGGCGACGAAGCACGGATCGACGCCATGTGCGCCGTGCATCAGTTCTGTATTGTTGGCGCGGGCGCACGCCTTTTGCAAAGTACTTGCGTGGTGCAGGATGTGCCGCCTTACGTGCTGGCCGCTGGCAACCGCGCCGTGCCGCAGGGCATTCATGAACAGGCGGCAGCATATCTCGGCAGCGATGTGATGCAGCAGAAGGTGATCAGGCATTTGTACGATTTGCTGTATCACCAGCAGGCGGCGGTCGACGGGGTGAAGCAGGAGATTGAACGGCTCAGTCAGGAATATCCTTTATTGCGCCATTTTAATGAATTTTTCACCCGTTCAGCGCGCGGTATTATTCGCTGAACGGGTGAAATGAAGGCGTCAGGCTTCGAGTGCCAAAAGCGCAAACGTCGCCAGCCAGTGCTCACCCATATAGGTGCTGTCAAGGTGATCCAGCGCGCTGTGAAGATGCGCTTCTGCGGTCTGACGCAGCAGCGCCGCACGCGGATCGCCTGCCGGTAATGCCGCTGCAAGGGAACGCTGGCACCAGGCGCGGCTGAGGTTCAGCCCGTCAAGATGGCCGATTTTCCCGTCGCTGCGGTCGGTGACCGTGGCCGGTGTGAACAGCGTCGCCGGCTGGCTGTGCGCTAAGTCCGGCAGGAACCGCCCGAACCATGTCACAAACGCATCGCCCGGTAGCACGCGGCGCATCAGTTCTGCTTCCATCAGCGACGGCGAAAGAAACTCATCGCCGCCCGGTTCCCACGCCTGACAATGGACATCTTCCAGATGCCAGCGCAGTGCCGTTTCTTCAATCAGTTCCGCCAGTTTGTAATGCTTCACGCAGCGGGCGTAACCGAGCGTCAGTGCCAGCGCAAAGGCCGTATTGAAGTGGCTGCCGACGCGCAGCGGATAGGTGGCTTTCGGCAGGAAATTCGCAAAACTTTTCTCAAAGAACCGGCTCATCGGTGCCAGCGTTTTTGCCCACTGCGCCGCCTGCGGCAACGCCATTTCGTTCAACTGCTGCGTCAGCGCCAGAAACCAGGCCCAGCCGTAAGGCCGTTCAAATCCGGCGTGCTGCGGCTGGCGCAGATAGTCCATCTCGCCGGCTACGTTCTCGTCGGTGAAATGCGCGCTGACCACGGCAATAATCGCACCGGCTTCCGGTAAATCCGGGAAGCGATCCAGCAAACGTAATAACAGCCAGTAGCCGTGGACGCAGGAATGCCAGTCGTAGCTGCCGTAAAAAATCGGGTGCAGCTGGCGTGGCGTCTGCGCATCGGCGGCGCTGCTCATGGCGTGCATCAGTTTATTCGGAAACTCACGCGTCAAATGATTCAGCGCCAGCGAGGCAAAGCGCGACGCCATTTCCGGCGTCAGTGAAGTTGTCATCGTCATCTCATTTCCTTATCAGAAGCGGAACACAAACAGGTACATGAACGCGGTGTTAACCAGCAGCAGTAACACGCCGGTTTTCCACTGCACCTTGATCACGCCGTTTTTATCCTGCAATTCGAGCAACGCCGCAGGCACGATATTGAAGTTGGCCGCCATCGGCGTCATCAGCGTACCGCAGAAGCCGGACAACATGCCGATGGCGCCCATAATGGCCGGATTGCCGCCGAGCTGATTGACGATAAGCGGCAGGCCGATACCGGCAGTCATCACCGGGAATGCCGCAAAGCCGTTGCCCATAATCATCGTGAACAACGCCATGCCGAAGGTATACGCCACTACAATCGCCAGCGGTGAACCGAGCGGAATAATATTTTTGACCAGCTCCGACACCACGCCACCGACGCCTGCCAGCGCAAACAGCGCGCCGAGTGCGGCAAGCATCTGCGGCAGAATGGCTGCCCAGCCGACGGTATCCATCGTCTGACCGCCTGCTTTAATGGCTTTTACCGGCGAATCACGCAGCATCACCAGCGCGACGATAAACGCCACCAGCGTGCCGATCACCAGCGAAATCAGCGTGACGTTTTTGGCTTCCACCAGCGGCGTGTATTTCAGCGTCAGCGTGCCAATCAGCGTCACAATCGGAATGAGCAGGGCAGGGACAAACAGCTTATTGCCGAAACGCTTCGCACCGGCTTCGCGTTTTTCCACCAGTTCCGGCTGTTCGCTGTCAGATTTACCTTTGCCGAGCTTGCCGGTTCCGGCAATGACCGCCAGCAAAATGGCCATGCAGCCGGTGACGAAATGCGGTAACTCGCCGCCAAACAGGAAAGTGATGCCGTAAACGCCCCAGAACAGCGCGTTGACATAACGGCGTGCATTGCTTTTATCGCGCAGGTTAAAGAAGGCGTAGGCGCAGAACATCAGCCCGGCAAGGATGTACACGGTTTGCAAAGTGATCATTTCGCGGCACTCCCGTGTTGGGTATCAAAGCGTTTTGCCAGCGAGCGGTCGAGCAGCCAGAGCCGGATAAAGTGGATAATCAGCGCCGCAATGGCGGTTGGGATCGCCCACACGGAAAGGTGCAGGGGTTCGACGTTAATGCCGTACTGATCCAGAAAACCTTTAATCAGCAGGATGGACTGCACGGCGATAAAGATATCCTCGCCAAAAAACACCGCGACGTTGTCGGCAGCGGCAGCGTGCGCGCGGATCTTCTGACGCACGTCGTTAGGCAAATCGCCGTATTTGGTGGTAGCGGCGGCTTCGGCCATCGGCGCAATCAGCGGACGCACCATCTGCGCGTGTCCGCCCAGAGAGTTCAGCCCCAGCGCGGCGGTCATCTGGCGCAGGAAAAAGTACAACATCAGCACGCGGCCGGTGGTCGCCGCATGCACTTTGGAAATCAGGTGTCTGGCCTGTTCTTTCAGCCCGCTGCGTTCGAGCAGGGCGATGACCGGCAATGTCAGCCAGATCAGGCCCATGTAGCGGTTATCGGTGAACGCTTTTCCGAAAGCACTGATAATCTCGACGGTTTGCATACCGCCCGCCAGGCCGGTGGAAATACCCGCCACGGTGACTACTAATAATGGATTGAACCGCAGCGCAAAACCCAGCACGACGATCGGAATGCCAATTAAAACCCACATGATTTGTCCCTCAATAATGTTGTGTTTGCTTTATTTTTTGGTGAATATCGGCGTTAAAAATACGCAGGTAATTACTGCGTGTAATAAGTTAGTGCTAATTAGCATAAAAATGCGTGAGGCGGAAAGTAACAAGCGTTAACTGTGAACGCAAGATGCAAAGCAAAAGGGCGTCATAGGAAATTATTCTATTATTCAGAGGCCTTGTTATCGGACAAAATAAACCACTGGCGGGTGATTTATTTCCGGAGAATCTGACGGGGCGTGGCGGGGAACATCAGAATAATTAACCCGGCAATTTGGCCGGGTATAATGAAAACAAACGACAGAAAGCGGGTAAGCAGGAGGAGGAATAAACCGGGTTTATTCGTCGTCTTCGTCACCGTAATATTTGACGCCGAGTTTGATCAGCCCGCGCCCCTGGGATTTTCGGTGTAAGTTGCTGTCGCGCAAAGAGTAAACGCAGCCGCAATATTCCTGCTGGTAAAAACGTTCACGTTTGCTGATTTCAATCATGCGCGAGGAGCCGCCTTTTTTACGCCAGTTGTAATCCCAGTAAACCATGCCCGGATAAGGCGCGACGGCGCGCTCGCCGCTGCCGGTAATTTGTTTCATGTCCTTCCAGCGAGAAATACCCAGACAACTGGTCATTGCGCTAAAGCCATGTTCCCAGGCGTACAACGCCGTGCGTTCAAAACGCATATCGAAACACATTGTGCAGCGCACGCCGCGTTCAGGTTCATTTTCCATGCCTTTTGCGCGCGCAAACCAATTATCCGTGTCGTAATCGGCATCGATAAACGGAATGCCGTGCTGCTCTGCAAACCGCATATTTTCTTCTTTGCGCAGCAGATATTCTTTTTGCGGGTGAATATTTGGATTGTAGAAGAAAATCGTGTAGTCGATCCCCGACGCCTGAATGGCTTCCATCACTTCCCCCGAACACGGCGCACAGCAGGAGTGCAGCAATAACTTATCGTGACCTTTGGGAAGTTCGAGTTTTTCACGGAGTAATTCAGACATACTGTTCACCAGATTCTAAGATTTTCTTTATGTAATGTTCATCGGGGATAATAGAAGATCCTGCGGGACTGTCAAAAATTAGTTAACTGTTTAAGTTTGTGGCGGATTGTGCTCTGCCGTTCGGTGCTATGATGTGATTCATCAGGGTTATGACCGGTACTCAAAGGATTAAGGATGCAGGCAATGCAAATAGTGAGATCGAATCAGATTCGCTGGCTCAGTGTATTCATTGTGATGGGCGGGCTCTTGTTGGTTCTTCCTCTTCATTTACTGGCATGTTTTATTGCCGGTTTTTTGGTGTATGAACTGGTCAACGGACTGACGCCTTATTTTCAGAAAATCATCAGCGGCGAAAGGGCGCGCTGGGTGGTGGTGGCGTTTATCAGCACGGTGGTGGTGAGTTTCCTGACTATTGCCGTTGCCGGACTGGCCGATTTCCTGATGGAGGATATGAAGAATCCGGTGGCGTTTAACGCGATGGTGTCGCGGCTGCTGACGGATGCGCAAAGCCGCTTGTCGCCGGTACTCCTGCATTACCTTCCGGCCAATATCGAAGAGTTGCAGCGCAGTTTCCTGCAATGGCTGCGTGAACATATCGTGATGATCCAGACCTTCGGTAAAAACGCCGCGCACGTTTTCGTTACCATGCTCATCGGGATGATCCTTGGCGCGATTATTTCACTTCAGCATCACACGCAGGGCGAGCACCACGCGCCGCTGAAAAAAGAGCTGCTTCAGCGCGTACGTTTACTGAGTGACGCTTTCCGAAATGTGGTGTTTGCGCAGTTCCAGATTTCCCTGATTAATACCGCGCTTTCCGCCATTTTCCTGTTCGGGATTTTGCCGCTGTTCGGTATTCATCTGCCGCTGGCGAAAACGCTGGTCGTCGTGACGTTTGTCTGTGGTCTGCTGCCGGTGGTGGGGAACCTGATTTCGAATACGCTGATTTTTATCGTCGGGCTTTCGCTGTCACTCTGGGTCGGTGCGCTGGTGCTGGCGTATCTCATCATTATTCATAAAGTGGAATACTTCCTGAATGCGCGGATTGTCGGCGGCCGTATCAAGGCGAAATCCTGGGAAGTGTTGCTGGCGATGCTGGTGTTCGAAGCCGCATTTGGCATTCCCGGTGTGGTCGCTGCACCTATCTATTACGCGTATCTGAAAAGCGAACTGAAAGACGCGGGCCTGATCTGAGTTTGCGCGAACGTGGCGCCGTACTCTCACGGTGTCACGGTTTATCCTTTCTTTGTCATCTCATTGCAACATTCTCTCCCATTCGCCAAAAATCCTGAAAAAAACAGATTCAGGCAAGTAATGGCGAGAATCGTTATACCCGTCTGTCATCGTAAAGGGGCATACTTTCGCGATGCCAGTTTCTGCTGGCATGCTGTATTCCGTTAGCCTATCAGGAGAAAAAAATGACTCTTAACGTTCGTGGTTTCGCTGCACTTTCAGCGGATGCGCCTCTTGCGCCTCATAATTTTGTTCGCCGTGACCCGCGTGATACCGACGTTGTTGTCGACATTCTGTATTGCGGCGTTTGCCACTCAGATATCCATCAGGCCCGTAATGAATGGCATCAAAGCATTTATCCGATGGTACCGGGGCACGAAATTATCGGCCGCGTGAAGCAGGTTGGTGCGAAAGTTACCGGCTTCAAAGTGGGTGATACCGTCGGTGTAGGCTGTATGGTCGATTCTTGTCAGCACTGTGAATCCTGCGCGGAAAGCCTGGAACAGTACTGTGAAGAAGGCGCGACCATGACCTATAACAGCCATGATCGTCATGACAACATGATGACCTACGGCGGTTATTCCGAACAAATCGTTGTTTCAGAAAAATTCGTCCTTCGTGTTTCTGAAAAACTGGACATCAAATCTGCCGCACCGCTGCTGTGCGCCGGTATCACCACGTACTCTCCGCTGATGCACTGGAAAGTCGGTAAAGGCCACAAAGTCGCGGTCGTCGGTCTGGGCGGTCTGGGCCACATGGGGCTGAAATTTGCCAAAGCGCTGGGCGCAGATGTCACCCTGTTCACGCGTTCTAAAGGTAAAGAGCAGGAAGCATACCGTCTGGGCGCAGACCACGTTGTGCTGTCTACCGATGAAGAACAAATGGCTGCGGTGAAAAGCCACTTTGACTTCATTCTTGATACCGTGCCGAATCCACATGACCTGAACCCGTATCTGGATACGCTGAAACGTGACGGTACGCATATTCTGGTTGGCCTGATTGAGCCAATCGAACCAGCGCTGCACAGCGGTAAACTGGTCATGGGCCGCAAAACGGTTGCCGGATCTCTGATCGGCGGCATTGCAGAAACTCAGGAAATGCTGGATTTCTGTGCTGAACACGACATTTCTTGTGATGTTGAAATGATCGACATGCAGGACATCAATGGCGCTTACGAACGTATGCTGAAAAGCGACGTGAAATACCGCTTTGTTGTTGACATGGCCTCACTGAAAAACGCCGGATAATCAGCCATCTGATTAAATAGCGACCTGATGCGCCTTTCCCGGTGTTCATTGTGAACGGCAGGGCGGGCGCATTGTGACGAAATTTACTCTTTACGCATTTCTGTGGCTTCTCGGCTTGTAAGCGCGGTGGTATCCTGCTGCCTTTCGCCGGGCGAAGGAAAACCAGTGGCTAAGAGTTTTGATGAACTCATCAGAGACATGGATCTGATGATTGAACATGTGGACAGGCTGAAAAACTTGCCACCACGGGCAGCTCAACCAACAGCTGCTGACAAACCTGCGTACGACTCTTTCGGTGAAATTTTCGCCCTGAAAGCCGTGATGCGGGCTTTTATCTCTTCAGTCGACACCATTGTTAAAGTGCAGATTGCGAAGAAAGTTGAGCAGGATATCGGCCATCTGGAGAGCACGGTGCGGTCCATTGGCGGCGGCAGCGCTGACGCCGAAGACGTCGCGCAGATTACGGCTTACGTCCGCAATGCTGTCTCTGAGCTGATGGATTAATATTCCACCAGCACATCACGTTTCAACAAACGCCGGTCACACCACGTCTTACAAGACATTGTGTGACCGGCGTTTTTTTTGGCGTCAGCTGCGATAGGCGGCGCAGCAAAAAGCGTTTATTCTTCAGGATATCTTTATTGCGGGTGCTGACTATGTCACAGGACTTTCGTTTTCTGGCTTCCCCACGGCGCAGATGTTACGCGCTTTTATTTGAGCACCGCACACGCAGTGGCCGCCGGATGGAGACGTTCTGGATTGTGGCGTCACTGCTCAGCGTGTTTATTCTTTTCTTCGAATCCAGCGCCACCGATTTATTTCCCGACACGCCGGATATTCTCTGGCGGTTCGGTCTGGCCGAAGCGGCCTTTACTGCGCTGTTTACCGTGGAATACCTACTGCGGGTGTTTTCATCCCCGCGCAAAACGCGTTATCCGCTGAGCTTTTTCGGCATTATCGATCTGCTGACCATCTTGCCGATGTACATCATCTGGCTGATCCCGTCCTTTGGCACTGCCACGGATCTGATTGTGCTGATACGGTTGCTGAGGATTCTACGCGTTCTGCGGGTGCTGAAACTGCTGCGATATATGAGCGACGCCGGGATTTTGTGGCGCAGCCTGATGCGGGCGAAACGCAAACTGGGCATCTTTTTTGGCTTTGTGGCGATCATCTTGTGTTTATTTGGCGGGCTGATGTTTGCCGCAGAAGGCGGGAAGGACGGATTTACCTCGCTCGGCGCGTCCGTTTACTGGGCGGTAGTGACGCTGACCACGGTGGGATATGGCGATATTACGCCGCATACGGCGATCGGCAGAATGCTGGCGTCTGTACTCATCCTGCTGGGCTATTCCATTATTGCCGTGCCGACCGGGATTTTAACGGCTTATATGTCACAAGAGTTGGATAAAGGGCGTGCCGCCCGTTCTTGTCAGACTTGTCTGCATTCCGGCCATGAAATTGACGCGAAATTTTGTGCGCACTGTGGCGCGGTTCTGTCCTCGGAAACTTCTCAACCTATTGAAAAATAGCCCGTTAATTGTACGCAAATTGTACTACATGGTACATAAACTGGCTAATTTCGGACTTTACTCGCGCATTGCATTAAAAAGAGTTGCTATTAAAGGGCAGTCATGAGTAAATACATACCGGCCTGTGGTACAGACCTATTTATGCACGACATCCTGAGTAAAGTTGTTCCAATTTAAAGCGTTATCCATGATAACCCTGCTCTGACGAATTTCCTTCTTAGTGCCTCCATAAGTAACGACTGAAATCCGGCTATAACATGCCCATGGTGGCGAAATTTATTTTTAAAAGGTAATTCCTATGTCAATGATGAAAGGTCAGGTTAAGTGGTTTAACGAGTCTAAAGGCTTTGGCTTCATCACTCCTGCTGACGGCAGCAAAGATGTGTTCGTACACTTCTCCGCTATCCAGGATCAAGGTTTCAAGACCCTGGCTGAAGGCCAGAACGTACAGTTCACTATCGAGAACGGTGCTAAAGGTCCGTCTGCGGCTAACGTTACCGCTATCTAATCTTGCTTTCTCGCTGTTTCAGCGATAATTGCAAAGATGACAAAAACCCGCATGCGCGGGTTTTTTTACGTCTGTTGTTTGTGAAAGGTTGTTTGTGAAAGGTTGTTTGTGAATAACTATAGTTTGTGAATATCCGTTCTGAAGCCCGCCATAACTCCCCGCATCATCCCCATCTCGATAAAATTCCCTGAATGGCAGGCAAAAAAATGCCCGCATAGAGGCGGGCAAAAATATTTCTTATGACATTCATTATGTACTCCCTCGGGGGTGAGCACGCAGGCAGTATAAAAGAAGTGAAAGTCAGGATTCTGGCATCAAAATGTTAAGAAAATGCAAATTAGTAACGCAGGGTCATTTTCTGATTTTCAGCCCGACTTTCAGCTTGCGCGGTGCCTTTGTGGGGCGGTCTGTACTACAATAAAGATAATTGAAAACCATGGGATAACCTGATGAAAGTTAATGATCTTGTGACAGTGAAAACCGACGGCGGCCCGCGTCGTGAAGGGAAAGTGTTAGCCGTAGAGGAATTTTACGAAGGCGTCATGTATCTGGTGTCGCTGGAAGATTATCCGGCAGGGATATGGTTCTTCAATGAAGGCGATACCAAAGACGGCACGTTCGTTGAACCGCGCGAAGGTTCTGAGTAAATCGCATACCCGCACAAATCCTGAATAAAAAAATACCGGTAGTCAATGTACCGGTATTTTTTTGTCTTCAAACCGGGTTAACCGGCGTGATAACACATCAGAACGTTTCCCAGTTTGGCTCTTCGTTCACATTTTTAGACGCGCGGGCAGAAGGGGATGTGAGTGCGCGCGTGGGTGGCTGGCGCTTTGCAGAAGAATTTTGTGCATGCGCGTCGAGGCGGAACACTGCAACAGCCTGCGTCAGACGTGCGGCCTGTTCTTCCAGTGAGGCCGCGGCAGCCGAGGCTTCCTGCACCAGCGAGGCGTTCTGCTGGGTCACGCCGTCCATTTCTGAAACTGCCTGGCTTACCTGGCTGATCCCGCGGCTTTGTTCATCAGACGCCGATGCAATTTCGCCCATAATATCTGTCACATGGCTAACGGCTGTCACGATTTCTGACATCGTATCCCCGGCGTCGCCCACCAGAATGCAGCCTTCACCGACGTAATCTACCGATTCTTCAATCAGCACTTCGATTTCTTTGGCGGCCTGTGCGCTGCGCTGCGCGAGATTGCGCACTTCGCTGGCGACGACGGCAAACCCGCGGCCCTGTTCGCCCGCACGGGCGGCTTCGACGGCGGCGTTAAGCGCCAGAATGTTGGTCTGGAACGCAATGCTGTTGATGACGTTGGTAATTTCAGCGATTTTAGAGGAGCTGCGCGAAATTTTATCCATAGTCGTCACCACGTCTGCCACAATATCGCCGCCTTTCTGCGCTTTGTTCGAGGCATCCGCGGCCAGTTTGCTGGCGTGATGGGCGTTCTCGGAGTTCTGTTTTACCGTTGCGGTCAGTTGTTCCATGCTGGCAGCGGTTTCTTCCAGCGCGGCGGCCTGCTGTTCGGTACGGGAAGAAAGGTCGGTATTTCCCGACGCAATTTCCGTAGAACCCTGATAAATCGACACCGCGCCTTCGCGCACGGTTCTGACCGTTGAAGACAGCGAGCTTTGCATCTGCTCGACATTACTGCTCAGCACGCCAATTTCATTGCGGCCATAGCTTTCTGCCGGTTGGGTCAGATCGCCTTCAGAGATTTTCTGAATACGCGTCACCAGACGGTTCAGCGGATTGATAATGACTTTGCGCATCACCAGATAAGTGATGAACGTCAGCACCAGCGCAATCACAAACCCTCCGCTCATCAGCATATAGCCGAGTACCGCATTGCGCTGCGCCTTGTCATTAATCGCATTAGCCGTTTCGGTACGGTACGCAATCGCCGCCAGCAGCGGAACGTTGTTGGCCAGATCCAGCCCGCGTACGGTTTCCGCTTCCTGTGAAATCACTTCTTCGAAATGCGCCTGCTGCGCGGATTCCAGCATCGGCGCCATGCCTTTGGTCAGATAGGCGGTGTAGGCTTTTTTCAGTGGTTCATCCAGCGCCAGATCTTTGTCTGTTTTATTCGGGCGGTTGATATAACTGTCAAAACTCGACTGCGATTGTTTAATCCGGCTGGCCGCATCCGTCAGGTTTTGTTTGAAGACGTCCTGATCGCCGATCCGCGCCGCGGCTGCCGCCTGAATCAGCAACAGTCTTGCGGTGCGCAAATGATTAGAACTGTTCGACAGCGCCAGACGGATTTGCAATTCCTGCGTGGCATTCGCCAGCGCTGCATTACTTTGTTTTAAAAAGAAACTGGATGACCCGATGGACAGGGCGAACAGAAAGAGGATCCCGGTGAGAATCAGACTAATCAGGGTGATAAGTCGGATATTACTGATAAAAGAGGTGCGCGTTGTAGAGAATGTAGGAGTATCCATTTTATTTTGTTCCGCTCAATTGATCCTGCATACCGCCTGTTCCCGGCGGTGATAAACAGCGATAAAGGCATTGCCAGCGGGGCAAGTCCGGCCGTGACGAAAAGAAAACGCCATATAAAGGACATCGGCATTTCGCCGCAGGGATTCAATTTATATATGAGAGCTGGATCGCATTTTAGGGTTTATGTGGGGCGCTACAGGCGAAGTGCGCGCTCAGCCTGTAGCGAAAACCAGAGGTGGGAGTATCAAATCGCGTAGATGCCGTTATTGAGCTGGTCGCACAAACGGACGACGTGATAAATAATGTGTTTGTTCGGTGATTTAATCTTCCTTTTAATATTTCCTTTGTATGAAGACACCGTTTTGGTTTTGATTTGTAGTTTATCGGATATTTCAATGGTCCCGTCGCCTGACATCCACATTTTCAACATTGCGGATTCAGAGCGGCTGAGCATGACCGGCCGGATATCCAGCACGGCACAGCTGGCCGGGTTTTGCGCCTGAGGCAATGACGGGTGATTTAACAGCTGTTTGAGCGTTTCCGCCTTAATGGATTTCGAGGTGATAATGACGTTCTTACGAACGAAAATATATTCTTCAAAATGAATACGCGTGCGTGACATAAAGATAAAAAACAACGTATCAGGGTATTCGGCGATCAGTGCACCCAGCCGTTCTTTGCTGTCCGGATGCGAAGACATGCAATCCTCATTAATGAATACCACGGAGGGATTGAGTTTTGCACATCCCGCCTGAAGCTGATCGAAGCGATCAACGTCAGTGATCTCCCGTTCGCTGGTGAGAAATTGTTGCAGGCCGAGTCGGGTATACCGGCATGGATCCAAGATTATCGTTTGCATAGTAAGTCCTCATAGGACGTCTTTGTTCTGCATAATGATTGGACGCGATAGGGTCAGCACAAATTTTTCATACAGCGTGCTGAATCTACTTTTTGCATGAAAAACGTCAGTGTGGAAGTCTTATTTTTTGAGGACTAACGGGGAGATGCGCTTAGATTAATTTGATTTATGTCACGTTTGATTTTGATACTGATCAAAATTTTAACGTAAATTAAGACTATTCCTAATGGATGTAATGACATACAAGAAGTGTTTGTTTACAGGGGTGTTACCGTAACACGAGGGAACTGTTCGCAGTAAAATGATGAGGCACATTATCCTTTAAAATAATTCACGAATGAAAAATGGCAACAAAACCAGACGCAGCGTGTAAACACTGCGTCTGAAAACTCACCAGTAGGATTGCCAGCACTGCGTCAGGCGTGCCAGCGCCTCAACGTAAAAGTAATCACCCCAGCTGCAACATTCATCCACGCCTTTTCTGCTGCCCATATGATAGACAGAATGCTTAAGCAATCCGTCACAATCTTCCTGATTCCCCGCCAGATAACGCTCTGTCAGCGAATCCATGATGCGCAGCGCCATCTCTTCATAATGAGCGCGCTTATCGTCGGTGGCGGGCAGGGCGATGGCCAGTTCCAGCAATCCGCAAACCGCAATCGCCGCCGCCGAACTGTCACGCACCGCATCGGTGCCGAGCAACGCCAGATCCCAGTGACACACATCGTCTTCCGGTAAGCGATTGAGGAAGTAATGCGCGAGACGGCGTGACAGCTCGACCTGCTCCGCATCGCCGGTGTAACGGTAGCTGAGCAGGAATCCGTAAATCCCCCACGCCTGACCGCGCGACCAGCAGGAATCGTCGGAATAACCCTGATGTGTATTGCCGAAACGCGGCTCGCCGGTCACCGTGTCCATGTAAAACGTGTGATACGTCGAGGCATCCGGGCGAACGATATACTTCGCCGCCTGTTCCGCATGCGCCCGCGCGGCCTCGGCAAAGCGTAGTTCGCCGGTTTGTTCACTGGCCCAGTACAGCAGCGGCAGATTCATATTGCAGTCAATAATCATGCGCCCGGCTTGTTCCGGATCGTTCAAATCTCCCCAGGCCTGAATGATTTTGGCTCTTGTGTTGAAACGCTCCATCAGCGCTTCGGCGGCCAGCAGCGCAAAACCGCGCGCCTGACGGTTACCGGTCAGCTTAAAGGCGCTCACGCACGAGAGGCTGTAAAGAAAACCGAGATCGTGCGTCGCGGTATCAATCCGGTTGGCGATACGGTTGCCGAAAGAGGTCACCTGTTTTTCGGCCGCTGAACGATAACGGTCATCGCCGGTCATTTCCCACGCCAGCCACAGCTGTCCGGTCCAGAAACTGGTGGTCCATTCCACATTGCCGGTCAGCGGATAATGACCTTTCTCGCAGTTTTCCGCCGGGAATTTATCGCCGAATTTATCCAGATTGCGCGAGATTTTGCTCAGCACAGTCTCGCGGGCGCGCTGCATTTTTTGCGCGAAAGCAATCCGGTCCAGCTGGTTAAGTTCTACAGGGCGTAACTTTTCATTAGCGATGTTCAGTGTCATCAGTTCTTCCTTTTTAATGTGTTCAGCGTTTTAACGGTGCCAGTTCAGGGCTGTTTTCACGTGTTTCAGCGGGGGCCGGTGAGCCGTTACGCAGGCTCTGGCAGGCGGATAACGTAAAGGCGGAGATCAGCGTAAAGCACAGCGCAATACCGCCCATAAACAGATAAGTGTGTTCAAATCCGATGCGGTCGTAGAAATATCCTGCAGGCGGGGCGACGACGATGGAACCGACGTAAATCATCGCCTGGTAGCCGAGCAGGTACATGGTGGCGTTCACGCGTTTGCTGAAATGCTCTGCGATGTATTTGAACACCGACACCAGCAGCAGCGCGATTTCCAGCCCGTAGAAGGGTTTGATAATGGAAATCAGCAGCGGATCGCTGGTCAGCCCGGACGCAAGCAGGCGCAGCCCGACAAGTCCGCCGACCAGCAGCAGGCTCTTTTTGGCACCGAAATAGTTCACCAGTAACGGGATCACCATCATCATCAGAAACTCAAGACCGGACTGCACGGTGCTCAGATAGCCGTACCATGCGTTGCCTTGCTCTTTGGTATCGAAGAAGGTGACGAAGTAGCGCGAGAACTGCTGTTCGGCGACAAACATCATCCACGCGACACCGGCGACATACAGCGAGAACATCCAGAACTTGCGGTTTTTAAGCAGTAAAATCACATCGCTGAACATGATTTTTTGCTGGGAAATCACATCGTTGTCTTTGAGTTCTTCATCACCAATTTTCAGTGACAGCAGCACCGCCAGCATCACGAGCGATGTCGCGCTGCTCAGGCCAAAATTCCAGGCCGGGGACAAATTAAACAGCACGCCGGAAAACGACGCAGCCAGCGCCCAGCCAAGTGAGCCCCACATACGTACCTGGCCGAATTCCATGTGATACAGGCGGCTGAAGCGGTCGGCGTAGGATTCCGACGCCGCCACACCGGCGTACCAGCCCAGGCTCAGATACAGCGCGCCGACGATAATCCCGGTCATCAGATGGCTGTCGAGCAGCGGCTGATACACGAAGATAAAGAAGGGCGCCATCAGGGCGGAGATCAGCACAACAAAATAGAGCAGGGATTTGCTCATGCCGATCTTATCCATGATGTAGCCGTAGACCGGTTTCATGATCACCGCGAACACGCCGTTGACCGCGAAGACCGTGCCGATGGTGACGCTGTCCAGCCCGGCTTTCTGACCGAGCCACAAGGCGTATAGACCGAAGCTGGAAGACCAGGTGAAGAAGTAGAGAAATAAAAAGCCACTCATTTTGTAATACGCCGGTTTACTGGCGGTTTTTATCGCTTTCATAATGACTCCTGAAGACTGAACTGGCAGCCCTGACGGTATAGCGCGGTGGCTCTTAACGCAGCGTGATTTGCCCGCTGTGCCCCTGATAGTGCCAGCGTAATTGCTGCCCCTCGCGGATCACTTCCGGTACACCTTGCGCGCAGATATCCTGTGTGGCGGAGGCACAAACGGCGGTGATCAGCCAGTGTGAACCGGCGGGAAGTGCGCCGGTCAGCACCGGAACGGAGGCAGTTTCGGCAAACATAATGCTGCTGTTCGGCGGAGTGATAACGGTGGCGGCGTCGCGCGGTGTGGCCTCGTCGAGACACACAATCCGGCTGACGCCGTTGCATGCGCTGACGGTGACGGCACGTTGGTCCGCTGTCATCTCTGTGCGCGTTGCCGTTTCCTGAATCACCGCGAAACCGCCTTCCGCCGAGGTCAGTGGCCGCCGGTTTTCGATATGGTGAACGCGCAGATGCCAGTCGCCGCAGGGGATCAGCCAGGTGCACACCGTGACGTCGTGCCACGGCAGCCAGCGGGAATAAATCATCGATTCTGTGATGTGTGTTTCTGCGCAGTCGCGGCGTCCGCGGTAATAACCGTCGTCTTCCGAGAACATCAGCATCGAATCACAACCGGCGTGATTCAGCCCGTAGCGGCCACGGTCGAGGGTGAAACCAAACTGGCTGGAATAGGCGAACTTGGTGTATTTGGCTTCGGTATTAACGAAATTATTCAGTTCGATTTGCCCGGACGTGAGCATCACCACGTGCTGGCCCTGTGCGTCGCGCGTCAGGATCTGGCTGGCGTGCGCAATACAGTGTGTGGCCGGAATGTCGGGCAGCGGCGCTTCTTCTGCCTGCCAGAATGCATCGTCCTGCGGCAAGGCCAGTACCAGAAACAGTTTGCAGGCCCAGTAGGGAGAACCCGGCGCGTTATAGTCTTCGGCCATCACCAGATTTGGCGTGTGATAGCCAATGCTCAGCACGCCGTCACGGTCAAAAATAGGCTCTTTCAGCCAGTGCCGCAGATGGCGCAAAATCACCCCTTTCACGATGCCCGGTGTGAACACGTCCAGTTTGCTGTAGGCGGCAGCGCTCCAGAAAGCGGCTTCGGCAAACCGATAAGTCAGGCTGCGGCCAAACGGCACGGCGGCACCGCTGGCGGAAAACATCGTGATGAAATCCTGAGCAAATTGCCGTGCGCGTTCCCTGAGCACGGCGGCGCGCGGGGCATCCACGTCGGCCATATTCTGTGCGTAAATCAGACCGTAATAATGAAAGGCCATCGAAATATAGTAATCACGCGGGCGTCCCGGTCCGTCGGAATACCATCCGTCGCCGAGGTAATAGGTTTCCATCAGCGCAAAACGTGCAGCCACGGCGGATTTATCCCACGGCATTCCGGCCTGCCTGAAGCCCATCTGCACCATGATCGGGAAAAAATTCCAGTTGTTATTAGGAATAACGGCGTCGCGTCCCTGATTCAGCCAGTCAGCCAGATTTTGCTGTTCCTGCGCAGAGAAATGGGTCAGCAGGCGCTTATCCATCAGGGCCAGCCCGACGCCAAACGCCGCCATTTCTACGCAACGCTGGTCGCAATCGCGGATTTCTCCCCAGTATTGCGGATGCTGCGGATCGGTACCGAAGCGGATCGCATTAATGTAAAACGGCAAATCCGGGCATTCACCGCCACCGGCCAGCAGCGGGAAAATCCCCCACAGCATGCGTGAAAGTGCTTCCATTTTGGCAATCTCTTTACCGTAATGCGTGGTGGTATTGCCGAGGTCGATTCCACTTTTGCCTTCTTCGGTGTAGGGCGAAACGGCGGACAGCAGATCGTTTAGCAGGTGTTGTACATCGCCGCGGGTACGCAGCGGATTGCCGGTATTTATTTTTTTCAGCGTCATAAAGGGACTCCCGGTGACGTGATGGGTACCAGAAAATAAGGGTTTATTAATTTGAAATATTATTTCAGTTCTTTGTGTCGCGAATGAAATATAGAGAACTGGCGATCTCTGATTGTTACCTGCTTCACAGAATGCGGTGATTTTTGAAATTGTGATTATTAAATTGGCGGTAAAACGGCTTAAATTATAAAAAGCTGACTGAAAATTGTGTTTTGTTGTCCTGGATAAAAAAGACGCAGAAATACACTAAGAGGAACCCGCCATAATGCCGGCATCAGATTATCTCGAACGTATTGCCCTTAACGAACGTCAGGTTTCGTTTAACCGGATGAACCGCGGCAGTGCCAATTATTTTCACTGGCATCAGTGTCTGGAATTACTTTTTGTCAGTCAGGGCTATGGCATTGTGATTGTCGATAACCAGCAATACACGCTGCGGCCAGGCCGGATGTTTGTCTTCCCGCCTTTTAAATTGCACAAAGTGTTTGTCGAAGCCGATGAGAAAAATGCCTATCTGCGTACGACCATTCATCTCGATCATCAGTTGCTGGACGGCTGTCTGCAATCTTTCCCGCAGCGTCGCCGGCGATTTGCCAGTTTGTGGGATGCTGACCGTGCTGCGCATATTTTTGACCTGAGCGCCCACGCCAGCCATATCGAACTCATTCTGGAAAAGTTTAATCAATTGCCGGAACCGCAGGCGGATCAGTGGGAAGAAATCGCCATGCTTATCCTGCAACTGATGGTGTTTATGCCCGAGGAAGACGGGCAGCCGAAAACTATCAGCCGGACAACGGCCTCCAAAGTCATGCAGTGGATCGAAGAAAACTACGTGCAGAAGTTTGCGCTGGCCGATCTTTCGGCTGCACTGGGGCTTTCAGAAAGTTATCTGTCGCGGGTCTTCGGACAGGAAACGGGCGGCTCGATTCAGGATTATCTGGCCACGCGGCGGGTAAAACGTGCCTGTGAACTGCTGCGCTCAACCGACCGTTCGGTCGAAGCGATCGGGCTGCAATGCGGCTTTTCAGATGCACCGTATTTCATCACCCGGTTCAAGAAAATGATCGGAAAAACGCCGCTGCAATATCGCAAGGCGGCATTTTCACTCTTGTCATAAGACGGTCAGGAACGCCTCAAACCTCTGCGCGGCAGGCTTTCAGGGAATCCAGTGCCAGACGAATATCCGATTCACGGGTCATCCAGTTTACCAGCGCAGCGCGCATGCCAGGCTTTCCATTAAGTGACGTGGCGGTACAGCGTACCACGCCCGCATTATCCAGTAATTTCAGAAACTGATTACGCTGCTCAAGGGCCCGCGGTGTACTGTCAGTGGTATCCAGCGCGAAGCACACCACATTCAGATTCACGGGTGCGAGCAGGGTAAATCCGGGCGTGTTTGTCAGCTGCTCACCGAGCAGTCTGGCCAGCGCGACATTACGATCCACGACTTCTGCCAGACCGTCACGACCATAGGCTTTCAGCGCCATCCAGACCGGCAGCGCACGAAAACGCCGTGAGTTTTCGGGTGTCAGATGCAGATAATTGTCAGGGCGGACAGCAGGCAGCGCCAGATAGGGCGAATGATTCTGGAACACCTGAACCTGAAGAGCCAGGTGCTTTTGCTGCGTGAACTGAAGCGCGCTGTCATAGGGAACGTTCAGCCATTTATGCGCATCAATGGTCACTGAATCGGCCTGCTCCCAGCCTGCAAGCAGCGGCGCATAACGCTTTGATGCCGCCGCCACGCCGCCAAATGCGGCATCCACATGCAGCCAGAAATCGTATTTTTCACGCAATTTCAGCAGCGCAGGCAAATCATCAAACGCCACGGTGTTTACCGTCCCTGCGCTGGCGAGCACCATCGTCGGCACCGAAGGGGCGCTTAACAGTATTTGCTCCAGTGCAGCGGGATCGATAGCTTCGGTGCCCGGTAATGTGGCGACGCTAACCAGCGCATCGCGACCCAGACCCAGCATACTCAGGGCTTTCACACTGCTGGAATGGGCAGAAGCAGAAAGCACCCGCACCGGGCCGAGCGCAGCCAAACCCTGCTGTGCGACATCAATTCCCCGCTGTTCGCCGAGCCACTGACGGGCAATCGCCATGCTGACAAAGTTTGCCATCGTCGCGCCACTGACAAACGTACCGCACAGCGACTCCGGAAGACCGAACAGTTGTTTCAGTTGTGCAACGGTTGCCAGTTCAATGGCCGGAGCAATGGTGTCGAAATTCAGTTGCGCATTCTGATCCACCGTGCTGACCAGCCAGTCAGCGGCCAGTGCTGCGGGCGTGCCGCCGCCGGTCACAAAACCGAAATAACGCGGGCCCGCACTGGCAGACATTCCGCTGGCGTACCGGTTCCAGAAATGCGTCAGCGCGGCCTGCGCGCCGATGCCACTTTCCGGTAACCGGTCGTCTTCATCTTGCAGATTTTGCGCGCTGGCGGGCGGGCAGGTGGAACGCTCCGGCAGCGTTTCGAGGAAAGAAACCGCCGTGTCGCAGGCCTGACGCAGGATTTCAGGCAGGGTATCCAGATCGTGCTGAAGCAGTGGGTGCATAGAATTCCGTTATCGCTCAAAAGATTGTAAAGGTTGATTAACTTACCTGATCAGTCACAAGCAACAAACTGACATATTTTCATTTCTAAATTCATTTTTCCTGCGGGTCTGACTGCCAGCTGGCTGCACCTGAACCGAGCGGCGACGCCGGTAAATGCCAGTACATTGTCGTGTTTTCCAGCCAGACGGGCGCAAGTAAACGCCGGGCATTTCCCCAGACTGTGATTTCCGCTTGTGCTGAGAAGTCTGTTTGTTCTGCGGATCCAATCAGCGGTTCGTGTTGGGGCGCGGATGCACCACCGGCCATAAGTTCTGAGGCAGTACGTGCCAGTGACAGACGGGTTTCGCTGCCCTGACCGGTTTCCACACGCTGTGCTAAACCTTGCAACACCGCTGCTGCCATCAGATATCCGGTGGAATGATCGAGCGCCTGTACCGGCAGCGGCACCGGTTTGTTGCTGCCTGAAAGTGCCATTCCCTGTTGGGCAATACCGCAACTCATCTGCACCAGACTGTCGAAACCGCGCCGCTCTCGCCAGGGACCGCTCCACCCGTAGGCATTGAGGCAAACATCCACCAGACCCGGCGCCATGGCACGACGCTGCTCGCTGCCATAGCCGAGTTTATGCAGCGCACCGGCACGATAGCCGTGCACGACCACATCTGCATCACGCAATAATTCCTCGAAACGATGCCTGTCCTGAGGGTTATGCAGGTTCAGCCGCGCACAGTGTTTCCCCAACGTGACATCGGCTTCCTGACTGGTTTCATCCCAGCCGTAAGGATCGATACGCAACACATCGGCGCCCAGTCCGGCCAGAAAACGCGTGGCGACGGGCCCGGCAATAATCCGTGTCAGGTCGAGAATTCTTATACCAGCCAGCGGCTTTTCGCGAGATAACGCCCATTGAGGAATTGCTGCTGGCGACGTCAATGCGCGTTGAAATAACGGCTCATTGTGCAGGGATTTACCCTGCATATGCTGCTGCCACTCATCCGGTCTGAGCATCTGCGCGGCGCATCCCCCCGCCTGTACCACCGCCTGCTCCAGTTCTGCCTTTTTCCAGGTCATCACCTGCTGTGCAAGAATTTCGCGACTTACCGCTTTTCCAAACAGGGATTCCACCACTTTGCGGTGCGCAGGTGCATTGGTATGCAGACGGATCCAGCCATCGGCCGTGGCGTAGTCGCCTGCCAGACTGTCCCACGCCGGCGGGATTTCCCAACCTTCTGGTTTAATACTCGTTTTGCACCAAAGCGACGCCAGCCGCCGGTTAACGGTAACCGTTTCATACTCGCCATGTTTTATCGCCAGTAATCGCGACAAAGTCATTCCGGCTAGCGCCACTGACGCGGTGATTAGCGGTGTGACCGGATAATAGGAAGGCAAATTCCCTGCACCCTCAATATGAAGCGGGCAGGGAAGTGAAATCCCGCCGGTGAGCTGAACGAAAAGTGCCCGTGCTTTCTGCTGGATAGGATCATCTGACATGCGTTAACTCCGGTGTGAGGCATCAAAGCTTCACAAATTTATAACATCTCTGAGGCAATGTAGGAAATCGATGAGTGACACTGTCACGCAGTGCTGTGCAACTTACTGGTAACAGAATGCTCCTAAAGTCCGCTCAGCGTTAGCCACGCCATCAGGGGAACCATTACCGCGCAATCCCTTCTTTCCAAAAAACCTCTCAGCCCCTGTCACGCGGGGAATGAGCGCAGTCATATGCGTTGACTTTTTCAAGTAAAATATTAGCTGAATGCTTTCAATTTCTGGTACTCGGCTTGTGAATTTTACGTTAGCCTTGGGGTCGAAAATTTTGAATACGCGGGGACTGCGTTTTTGTGACGTAGTCCCCAGATTTTTTTGCCCAGTACAGGAAACGATTCTGGCATGGAACGAAGAGCATTTATTAAAGCATCAATGGCATTCGCCGCCTGGTGTGGTGTGCCGGCTATGTCCACACTGTTCACCCGTTCCGCAGAAGCGGCAGAGGCGAATGTGGCAGACGGCGGCGAATTGCCGTTTGATTTCAATGCGCTGAAGAAAATGGCGAAAGATCTCGCGGATAAGCCCTATGGTGGCGCGCCGCAACCTTTGCCTAAAACGCTGGCTGAACTGACGCCGCAGGCTTACAACGCCATTCAGTACGATCACGCGCATTCCCTGTGGAATGGCCTGCCGGACCGCCAGCTTGACGTCGAATTATTCCACGTCGGCATGGGGTTCCGCCGCCGTGTGCGCATGTACTCTGTCGATCCGGTGAAACATCTTGCGCGCGAAATTCATTTCCGCCCGGAGTTGTTCAATTATCACGACGCCGGTGTTGATACCAAACAGCTGGAAGGCTTCTCGAATCTCGGGTTCGCCGGTTTCAAAGTCAACAAAGCCCCGGAACTGACGCGCCGCGACGTGGTGTCATTCCTGGGTGCCAGCTACTTCCGTGCGGTAGACGACACTTATCAGTACGGCCTGTCAGCGCGCGGCGTGGCGGTGGATACCTTCACCGACCAGCCGGAAGAGTTCCCGGATTTCACCGCTTTCTGGTTTGATACGCCGAAACCCGGCGATACCACCTTTACTGTGTATGCGCTGCTGGACGGCATGAGCATTACCGGTGCCTATAAATTCGTGATCCACTGCGAACCGACCCGCGTCGTGATGGAAATCGAAAACCACCTCCATGCCCGTGAGGACATCAAACAGCTGGGTATCTCTCCGATGACCAGCATGTTCAGCTGTGGCACCAACGAACGTGGGCGCTGCGACACGATTCATCCGCAGATCCACGACTCTGACCGCCTGCAAATGTGGACCGGCACCGGCGAATGGATTTGCCGTCCGCTGAATAACCCGCAGCGTCTGCAATTTAACGCCTACAGCGATAACAATCCGAAAGGATTTGGCCTGTTGCAGCTCGACCATGAGTTCAATAATTATCAGGACGTGATTGGCTGGTATAACAAACGACCGAGCCTGTGGGTGGAACCGGTCGGAAACTGGGGGAAAGGGGCCGTCAATCTGATGGAAATCCCGACCACCGGCGAAACGCTCGATAACGTCGTTTGCTTCTGGCAGCCGGAAACCCCGGTGAAGGCCGGTTCTGAATTCAATTTCAGCTACAAACTTTACTGGAGTGGCGAGCCACCGCACCGCAGCCCGATGGCTAACGTACTGGCGACCCGCACCGGTATGGGCGGTTTCCCTGAAGGCTGGGCACCGGGCGAGAATTATCCGCAAGTCTGGGCGCGTCGTTTCGCCATTGATTTTGTCGGCGGCGAGCTGAAAGCCTTTGCCGATAAAGGCATCGAGCCGGTGATTAACGTCTCGGCGGGTAAGATCAAAAACATCGAAATTTTGTATGTGCAACCGTTCGACGGTTACCGGATCCTGTTCGACTGGTATCCGGACAGCGATTCCGTCGCGCCGGTTGAACTGCGCATGTTCCTGCGTTCCGGCCAGAAAGCGTTGTCGGAAACCTGGCTGTATCAGTATTTCCCGCCAGCGCCGGATAAACGCAAATATATCGATGACCGTCAGATGACGAAATAATCTTCTTCGTCCTTCAGGCCGCAGGGGTGTCGGCTGCCGTCGTTCACCCGAATCACTGACGTATATCAGCTCACTCGCTTGCCGCCTGCCTGCCACTTGAAGGATTTTGAGGATCGAAAGATCAAAAAACAAAAAGCCCCGATTCGTCGGGGCTTTTGCTTTCTTACTTTTCTGTTTATCTGTCATTTGCAGGTGAACCAGACACAGGAACTTGCAAAATACTTCAAAGGGTAAAGCAAGGGTAACGCACGGTACTCAACTGCTGAAGGCCAAGATGGCAATCAAAACGCCTTCACCAGCATTCCGTTTTGCGGTTGTTGCTGAGGATTTTTCAGCGCCGCGTCGAAGGATCTCTCGATCTCTTTCAACTGTTGTAAGAATTCTTGTGGCGAGAAATCGTGTGATTTGCCGCTCATGTAGGCCAGGGCCAGTTCTTTGGCGTTGTAACGTTGGAAGTTATACATGCTGTCAGTTCCTTATTAATCAAAAAAATATTAACGGGATGGCGAACAGCGAGCTGGCTTATAACCACTGCTTACGACGTGCTGCCAATGCAATGCATTCTACGGAAAAGATTGATAAGTGAAAGTTGGTGTTGTTTATGCATTCAATAGTTAAAACCTAACTTAGTTAGGATTTTTGATTGCCTATCTGAATAGTCATTTCTGGTGATTAATTCATCGGATGGCTATCTTGCGTGGCGAAAGGTTCAACCTTATGAAAGATAAAATTTCTTTGCGAGTCATGCTGTTAATGTGAATTAAAAGGGTTGGGCTTTACAACCTGCTGGGGTACCCTCAGGGAAGTTATCCACGGATCATTATCAACGAAAAGAGGTTTTTATCATGAGTAAATTTATCTTCTCTTCGCCAGGAAAATACGTTCAGGGCAGCGGTGTTCTGGATGAGTTGGGTGATTATCTGCCTGCGTTAGGCGGAAAATCATTTCTGATAGCTGATGATGTCGTTTGGGGAATTATCGGCGATCGCGTGAAATCGTCGCTTAAAAAAGCCCAGGTTGAATTCCATTTCGAACGTTTTAACGGTGAAGCCTCTGCCAGCGAGATTACCCGTCTGGCGGAAATTGCCCGTAAGGCTGGAACACACGTCGTGGTCGGTCTCGGCGGGGGTAAAACGCTCGATACCGTCAAAGCCATTGCCGATGAACTGAAACAGAATGTGGTAATTGTGCCGACCGTGGCGTCTACGGATGCGCCGTGCAGTGCGCTGTCGGTGATTTATTCTGACAACGGCGTTTTTGAATCCTACCGTTTCTACCACAAAAACCCGGATCTGGTGCTGGTCGATACCCACGTTTGCGCACAGGCACCGGTTCGTCTGTTTGCTTCCGGCATTGCCGACGGTCTGGCGACCTTTGTGGAAGCGCAGGCGGTGCTGCGTTCTCATTCGCAATCCATGGTCGGCGGTGACCCGACAATTGCCGGTATGGCGATTGCCGAAGCCTGTGAGAAAACGCTGCTGACGTACGGTTACAGCGCGTACACGGCGGTTGAGCAGAAACTGGTGACACCGGCCGTGGAAGCCGTCGTGGAAGCCAACACGCTGCTTTCCGGTCTCGGTTTTGAAAACGCCGGTCTGGCAGGTGCGCACGCCATCCATAACGGCTTCACGGCGATTTCCGGTGACATTCACCACCTGACGCACGGTGAAAAGGTGGCGTATGGCACGCTGACACAGATGGTGCTTGAGCAGCGTCCGGACGAAGAAATCGCGCGGTATGTGCGTTTCTACCGTTCCATCAAAATGCCGACCACGCTTAAAGAGATGCATCTGGAAAACGAATCGTTCGCCAGTCTGGTGAAAATCGGTGCGCTGGCAGGCGGCGAGGGCGATACCCTCGGCAACCTTAACCGCAACTTGTCTGCCGAAGATGTCGCGAATGCGATTCTGGCCGTCGACGCGTTCAGTAAAACCGTGAAATAAGGTTACGCAAAGTAAAAAGGCCGGTTATCCGGCCTTTTTTACGCGCTGATTTTGACCCTAAATCCGCGCCATCACCCACGGGATTGCCACCGGCAGCTGCGACAGCAGATACAACGCCAGCCCGATAAACGCACCGACCAGCGTGCCGTTGATGCGGATAAACTGTAAATCCTTCCCGATATTGAGCTCGATTTGCCGCGACATATCCCGCGGATCCCAGCCTTTTACCGTGTCGCTGATGTGACGTGTCAGGAATTGCGCGAAGTCCGGTGCCATTTTCTCTGCGATGGTTTCCATTTGCTGATTCAGCGAAGAGCGCAATTTCTCGTCCTGCGCCAGCGCGTTTCCCAGCCACTGGCCGGATTCAGTGACTTTCGCAAATACCCGCGAATCTTCGCTTTCCAGATCTTCTTTCAGCCAGTTACGCATGTCGCCCCACAACTGCAACACGTAAACATTCAGCTTCTCGTCATCTTTCAGATACTGCTTAATCTCTTCGGCTTTCTGCGCGGTTTCCGGGTCGTTTTGCAGCTTCCAGATAAAGTTCTGTACCGAACGGTCGAAGCCTTTGCGGAAAGCATGGGTTTTGTCATTGCCCATATCATCGAGCACCGAATTCACCGCGTTCGACACCAGATCGGCACCGTTTCGCCCCAGCCAGCCGGTGGGCAGAAGTTTGGCGGTCAGCGGATGTTCGCGTTTCATCCAGCCGACAATTTGCGCGGAAATAAACTGCCGCGTGCTGTCTTTTGCCAGCAGGATTTCCAGCTGATCCATCGCCTGATCCAGCAGTTGCTGATGGCGGCCGCCTTTGGTCAGGCTTTCCAGCAGTGTGGCAACCGACGCGGACAGGTCAATTTTATCAATGACGCGGTAAAGCGCGCGGCGGATAAGTTGCGCGATGCGCTGATCGTCCGTGACATCGAGAAAACCGCGGATCATCTTCACCGCGTATTTCGCGAAACGCTGTGCGTTGTCCGGGGCGTTCAGCCAGTCCGTGAGCATCCGCGCCGGATCGTGCTGGCGGATAAGATTGATGAGCGTCGCGGGCGCAAGGAATTTTTCCTGCACAAACACCGCCAGATTGTCGGCAATTTTGTCTTTGTTCCTGGGAATAATGGCCGTGTGTGACGCCACAAACGGCACCGGCACGCGGCGAAACAGGGCCACCACGGCGAACCAGTCCGCCATTGCACCGACCATCGCGGCTTCGGAAATGGCTTTCAGGCCGGAAACCCAGAAGTTAGGCGGCAGGAAAAGGGTGATGACAAACAGGGCGGCGGCAATCAGCAGCAGCCCGAGCGCGTTACGTTTACTTCGGCGAAGTTCTTGTTCTTTATCCATTAGCTCAGTTTAGGAAGCGTCAGGCAGGCTGTCAGCTTTTTTCTTGTCTGCGGCTTTTATTTCGGAATGAAGCCGGAACCGCGCCTAAAATGAGAATTGTTCTTGATATGACAAGGTGTGTCATTAAACTGCGTGCAGCATTATTCCCCTGCATTCAGAATGAGACCAATTCATGGAGTTGTTACGCGTTGTATTTAAACAATATCGCTGGCCGTTTTTAGGCGTAATGGCGCTGAGTCTGCTCAGCGCCGTACTGGGCATCGGCCTGATCGCGTTCATCAATCTTAAATTGATTGAAACTACGCAGGGTTCCCTGATGGTTTTGCCGCAGTTTCTCGGATTATTACTGCTGCTGATGGCTGTTACCCTCGGCTCTCAGCTGGCGCTCACCGTGCTCGGGCACCACTTTATCTACCGCCTGCGCGGGCAATTCATCAAACGTATTCTGGATACGGACATCGAACGCATCGAGCAAATCGGTAATGCGCAACTGCTCGCCAGCCTCGGCAGCGACATCCGCAATATCACGCTGGCCTTCGTGCGTTTACCGGAACTGGTGCAGGGCATCATTCTGACCATCGGCTGTGCGGGCTATCTGGCCTGGCTTTCCCCGGAAATGCTGCTGGTCACCGTTATCTGGCTGCTGATCACCATTTTCGGTGGTTTCAAACTGGTCTCACACGTTTACCGCCATTTGGCGAAAGTGCGTGATGCCGAAGACAAGCTGCAAACGGATTACCAGAAAGTGATTGAAGGGCGCAAAGAGCTGGCGCTGAACCGCGAACGTGCGCGCCATCTGTTTGATGACGTCTACCGCAAGGACGCCGAAGAATACCGCCATCATATTATCCGCGCCGATACCTTCCATCTCAGCGCCGTGAACTGGTCGAATATTATGATGCTGGGCGCGATTGGCCTGGTGTTTTTCATGGCGAACACGCTCGGCTGGTCGAATACGGACGTCGCTGCGACCTATTCGCTGACGCTGCTGTTTCTGCGTACGCCGATGTTGCAGGCCGTGGGCGCATTGCCGACGCTGCTCAGCGCGCAGGTGGCTTTTGGCAAACTGAAAGCGCTGAAACTGGCCGAACACCATGACGCATTCACGCCTGCGGTTGCTGCGAAAAACTGGCAGACGCTGGAGTTGCGTGACCTGACGTTCAGCTATGCCGGAAAAGAAGAAGGGGCGGGTTTTGGTATCGGGCCGCTGAACCTCCGGATTTCCCGTGGCGAGCTGGTCTTCCTGATTGGCGGTAACGGCAGCGGAAAATCCACCCTGGCGATGTTGCTGACCGGGCTGTATCAGCCGCGCTCCGGGCAAATCCTGCTGGACGGTGTGCCGGTCACGGCGGAAAACGCCGAACAGTATCGCCAGCTTTTCTCGGCGGTCTTTACCGATTTCCACCTGTTCGGCCAGCTTATCGGCCCGGAGGGCAAACAGCCGGATCCGCTGCTGGTGGAAGACTGGCTGCAACGCCTGAATATGAAAGAAAAACTTCAGTTCACCGGCAACGAAGTGACCAACCTTCAGCTTTCCGCCGGACAGCGAAAACGCGTGGCCTTACTGCTGGCGGCGGCCGAAGGGCGCGACTTCCTGCTGCTCGACGAATGGGCGGCAGATCAGGATCCGCAATTCCGCCGGACGTTCTACCGCGAACTGCTGCCACAATTGCGCGATATGGGCAAAACCGTGCTGGCAATCAGCCACGATGACCACTATTTTGAACACGCCGATCGTTTGCTGGAAATGCGTCAGGGCAAACTGAAAGAACTGCACGGGCAGGAGCGCGCCGACGCCAGCCGTGATGCAGTCGCACAAATCGGTCTTTAACCGTTTATAAAAAGGAACAGGAATGAACTGGACTGAAGGGGTGGTGTGGGGCGTCAGTGCCGTCGTAACAGGCTTACTGATCGGCCTGCTGCATAAAAAAGGCGTTCTGAGCCGTGTGCCTGCGGTGATCGTGTTTCTGGTGCTGTTTATCGGTGGCAATCTGCTGTGGAGCGCGGTCGTAAAGCCGCATCTTGTCAGCAACAGTGAAGAGCAAAAGGTCGATCAGGCGCTGGCTGAACTGCCGCTTTACACCACGATAAAATCGCAGGAACCGGCGCTCTATGCGCAGATTCGCAGCAATATTCTCAAGCTTCGCAAAGAAGGTAAATCGCAGCAGGACGCCATTAATACGGTGAAACCGATGGTCTCCGTGTTGCTGACACAGCGCATCAGCCATGCGCCGGATGCCAACGTGAATGAGGCGATGCAGGTGAATCTGGAAGAGATGCAAACCTTGCAGGCGCGCAAGGACGGCAGCTGCTTTAAGTTCCTGTATCCGCAGGTCAGCGGTGGTATTAATACCGCGCAGGTTCTGCCGCCGGAACTGTTCCAAAAAGATCTCAATACCATGAATGACCTGCTTCTGGCGACCGGCAGCGGGCAGACTGAACAACCCGCAGCGGTCAGCACTGAACGCGTGATCGCCATGATGGCCCCGGTGCGTGAGGCACTGGGCAACATGTACGGCGAGCAGTTGCAGATGTTCAGCGACCTGACCAAGCCGGACGTCGATCGCGAGAAAGTTTGCGAGATTTCCATCAGCCTGTATTCCGGTATTCTTGCACTGCAACCGGCAGACTCGGCGGCAATCTTGCGACAGATGCTGGGTGCGAAACCCTGAATCTCCCGCCGGGCTGCGCGTCTGAACGTGCAGCCCGGCGCGGCCTGACGGCAACATAAACAGACAATCCCTACTATTCTTCTTAACAGGAAAGGGTATTCTTACGCCGTTCATCTAAAACACTTTTGTTTCGTAAAAAATAACGAGCTCCCGGAACCATCCTTCTATGCAAAAAATGTTTAGAGTGCCGTTTTTGTTACTGGCATTGTTGTCATGTCTGCTGTTAACGCCTGCGCTGAGTCAGGCCGATGACAGCACCGGTCGATCTGCCACCGAACAGCCGGTCAAAGTTAACGCCAGCACCGCGCTACCGGCGTTGCAAAAACGTCTGGATCAGCTGAAACAGCAGGTCTCTTCGGCGAAAACCGACAAAAAATTCACCGGCCTGACCGATGCCGCGCAGGCACTGGCCGAAGACGCCGATAAACTGGCGGCGGCGCTCGCGCCCGATCTGACGCAGGTTCAGGCACAGCTCGATGTCCTTGGCCCCGCGCCTGCGCCAGGTACGCTGACCGAAACGCCTCAGGTGATCAGCCAGCGTAATAAACTCAACAACAGCAAAACCCTTCTCACCACGCAGATTGAACAGACCAAAGCCATCGGCGTGGGCGCGCGGAACCTGTCTTCACAGATTTCCGGGCTGCGCCGTGACGCGCTGAAAACCCAGATTGCCCTGAACACCGGCAGCATTCTGGGCGGGAATTTCTGGGCACCGTTGTTCAAGCCTAACGATGACGATTCTACACGCTTCAGCGATTTTGGCTCGCAGGTGAGCGATGCCTGGACGCAGGCGTGGAGCCCGGAATGGCGCGCCGGCTCGGGCATTTATCTCCTGCTGGCACTGGTACTGGGCATTTTTGGCCGCCGCGTGCTGGATAAACCGATGAACTGGATCCTGCCGCGCTGGTTGCCGCAGGGCCGCTTCCGCCGCAGTTTCCTCGCCTGTTTCACCACGCTGAGCACCACCCTCACGCTGGGTTTCAGCGTTCAGCTCATCGGCTACATCTTTACCCGTCTGCCGGATACCTCCGCGTGGGTGAATGAGTTCGCCGAACAGCTGGTCGAGCTGACGTACTTCTCCGCGCTGATTGCCGGGCTGGGGATTGCGCTGCTGTCGAACAACCATCCGTCCTGGCGCTTGCCGGGCATTGCCGATCCGCTGGCCAAAACGCTGGCCTCGTTTCCGGTGCTGCTGGCGACCTTTATTTTCCTGTTCGGCATCATCGAGCAACTGAATAACCTGGTCGGTGCCAGCGTTGCCGCAACGTTATTCGGTAACGGTCTGGCTGCGTTACTGGTGGCGCTGAACTGCCTGATTGCGCCGGTTCGCGTCAACAGAATGCGTCGCAAAATGAAAGCCGACGGCGAGCAAACCGAGGCCCGCTCCACGCTGGCCGGGTTGATCCATCTGGTGATCAGCATTACCGCTGTCGTTATCATGCTCGCGCTGCTGATTGGTTATATCCCGCTGGCGCGTTTCGTCACCTTCGAACTGCTGTGGATTGGGCTGGTGCTGAGCTGCCTGTATCTGCTGATCCACTTCGTGGTGGATTTCTTCGAAAGCCTGTTCGCGCCGGGTACGCACAGCGGCAAAATCATCAAAAGCACCCTGAGCGTCAATGACCGCCATCTGTCGCTGGCGGCCACGCTGTTCTCGGCCATCGGGAAAACTGCGCTGCTGTTGTTTGCCGCCGTTGCACTGCTCAACGGGACGTTCGGCTCCACGACACCGCTGGAATTGCTGGCGAAAATTGTCGATATCTGGGGCGGTAAAGGTCTCGAAGGGGTCAACATTATTCCGGCGCACGCGGTAAACGCGGTGCTGTGTCTGGTGATCGGGTGGTACGTCCTGCGTTCCGCACGTCGCTGGCTGGATAATGATTTCCTGCCGAAAACTATGATGGATCGCGGGATGCGCGCCTCTCTGGTGACGCTGTTTACCAACGTCGGTTACGTACTGATCATCCTGCTGACGCTGTCGTCACTGGGTATCGAATGGAACAAACTGGCGTGGATCGTGAGCGCCTTGTCGGTCGGTATCGGTTTTGGCCTGCAGGAGATTGTGAAGAACTTTATCTCCGGCCTGATCCTGCTGACCGAGCGTCCGGTGAAAGTGGGCGACTTAATCAGCATCAGCGGCGTGGAAGGGGATATCCGCCGGATCAACGTCCGTGCGACTGAAATCCAGCTCAGCGATAAATCCACCGTGATTGTGCCGAACTCCCAGCTGATTTCTCAGAACGTGCGTAACGCCACTATGGGTAACGCGCAGGGCGTGGCGACCATCGCGCTGACATTCCCGCTCGACATCGACCCGGAACAGGTACGCAGTTTGCTGCTCGACGCTTACAACGCGCACGAACAAATCCTCGATACGCCTGCGGCGTCCGTCAGCTTTAAAGAACTGGGACCGACCGGCATCATCCTGAGCGTGACCGGCTACGTGAGCAGCCCGCGCATTGTGAGCGGGACGCGGAGTGATTTGTTGTATGAAATCCTCAAAATGCTGCGTGCAGCGGGGATCAGTCTCAGTCAGACTCAGACGATGATTTTGGAAAAACCGGCGGAGAGGGCTGCTCCGTTAGAGGAGTGACCGGGGTGGGATTACGGTCCCACTTGCCGTTTTAACTTCAACTTCAACTTCAACTTCAAATTTGAATTCAAATTCAACACCTTGGGCTCGCCGCCCAAACTGGCCCAGAGGACGCGTAAGCGCGCGCCCTCTGGACTCCCGCTTCCTCACTGCGCGCTATCGCCGGGACGATGGACATGTTCCGGCACATTGGTGAGTGGCGCAAATCCAGGTGCTTCGCACTGCCTTCTCTCGGTCTTCGAGCCATAGGTCTCGAAGCCGCTCCGTTCAGCTGAATTTTGAGCGCGCCAATCAACTTTTCTAAAAGACTAAAATCATCATTTTTTTGAATTTAAGATCCTGCGGGCGTTTCAGAAAGCTTGCTGAATGAGAGGTTGCAGACCTGAGGCTGAAATCCCGAAATGAAGGCACCGCGCAGCGGCAAGATTTCCAGCCTGTCACAGAGGTAACTGAAACATGGCCAGCGGGCGAAGCGCGAAGCGCGAAGTAAAAAAGCGAGGAGGAATCCAAAGGAGGAAAAGCACTTTCCTCCTTTGGGCGGTTTTGGCGCAGTGCGTCAGGTGAGCACTGCACATGAAAAACCGAAATTTTCTCGATCAGCTTTCAGTGCAACTGAAAAACCGAAACTTTCTCGACCAGGCCTGCACTGCAAGTGCTAATTCCGCCTCCTGTGCGCCAGCAAATACACCGCCGGGATCACCAGCATCGACAGCAAGGGTGCGCTCAGCATCCCCCCAATCATCGGCGCAGCGATACGTTGCATGACTTCTGAACCGGTGCCGCCGCCCCACATAATCGGCAGTAATCCCGCCATAATCGTCGCAACTGTCATGGCTTTTGGCCGGACGCGCAGAACCGCGCCGTGGTGGATAGCGTCACAGAGTTCTTCCTCGGTCAGCGACTGGCCGGATTTTTGCTGGCGCTGCACGGCCTGATTCAGATACAGCACCATAATTACGCCGAACTCAGCGGCGACGCCGGCCAGCGCGATAAAGCCGACGGCGGCGGCGACGGAGAGATTGTAATTAAGCAGATACAGCAGCCAGATCCCGCCGGTCAGCGCAAACGGCAGCGTCGCCATGATCAGTGCCGCATCGCGCACGCTGCTGAAAGTGACATAGAGCAGGACAAAAATGATGAGAAGCGTGACCGGCAGGACGATTTTCAGCTTTGCCGTCGCACGTTCCAGATACTCAAATTGCCCCGACCAGCTGACGGTGACGCCTTCCGGTAATTTCACCTGCTGATTCACCGCCTGCTGCATATCTTCCACCGCAGATTTCAGGTCACGTCCGCGCAAATCGACATAAATCCAGTCTGACAAGCGCGCGTTTTCACTTTTCAGCATCGGCGGCCCGTCGGTGACATTGACCGAAGCCAGCGCTGACAGTGGCACCTGGGCGCCGGACGCGGTCAGCACCGGCAGATCACGCAGCGCCTGCACGTTGTCACGCAGTTCACGCGGATAACGCAGGTTGATCGGATACCGTTCGCGGCCTTCCAGCGTTTCACCGATATTTTCGCCCCCGACCAGCGTTGAAACCAGCGACTGCAATTCGGCAACCGTGACACCGTAACGCGCAGCTGCACGCCGGTTGATGTCGATGTCCACGTAGCGGCCGCCCTCGAGACGCTCGGCCAGCGCCGACGTCACGCCGGGAACCTGCTTCACGATATGCTCGATTTGCTGCGCCACCTGCTCAATTTGCGCGATATTATTACCGTTCACCTTAATGCCCACCGGGCTTTTAATGCCGGTCGCCAGCATGTCCAGCCGGTTGCGAATGGGTGGCACCCAGACGTTGGCAATGCCCGGTAATTTCACCGCGTTATCCAGCTCCGTCACCAGTTTGTCGGGCGTCATGCCGGGCCGCCACTGGTCGCGCGGTTTGAAGCGGATCGTGGTTTCAATCATGGTCAGCGGCGCGGGGTCGGTGGCGCTGTCGGCGCGTCCGGCCTTGCCAAACACGCTGGCGACTTCCGGCACGGTTTTGATCAGCCGGTCGGTTTGCTGTAATAATCTCGACGCTTCGCGGGCGGAAATCCCCGGCAGCGTGGACGGCATATACAGCAAATCGCCTTCGTCGAGCGGCGGCATAAATTCACTGCCCAGTTTTGACAGCGGATAAAGCGATACCAGCAAAAACAGGCCGCTGCATACCAGCGTGGTTTTCGGGCGTTTCAGCACCGCAGAAAGCACCGGCTGGTAAGCGCTGATGAGCCAGCGGTTGATCGGGCTGGCATTTTCATCCGGGATTTTGCCGCGAATAAAATAGCCCATCAGCACCGGTACCAGCGTGATCCCAAGGCCGGCGGAAACGGCCATGGCGTAGGTTTTGGTAAACGCCAGCGGCGAGAACATCCGGCCTTCCTGCGCTTCGAGCGAAAACACTGGAATAAACGACAGCGTGATGATCAGCAAACTGCAAAACAGTGCAGGCCCGACTTCGATGGCAGCCCGTTCAGAAACCTGCCAGTAATCCGCGGATGTCGGCTTCTGGCCGGGATGATCATGCCGCCATTGTTCGAGCACTTTGTGCATGTTTTCAATCATTACGATTGCGGCGTCCACCATCGCACCGATGGCAATCGCAATGCCGCCGAGCGACATAATATTGGCGCTGACGCCCTGATAATGCATGACGATAAACGCGCCGAGAATGCCGAGAGGCAGCGTAATGATCGCCACCAGCGCCGAGCGGAAGTGGAACAGAAACAGTGCGCAGACCACCGCCACGACGATGAACTCTTCCACCAGTTTGTGCGACAGCGTTTCGACGGCGTGTTCGATCAGCGGCTGACGGTCATACACCGGCACGATTTCCACACCGGCGGGCAGCGTGCGGGCCAGGGCGTTCAGGCGAACTTTTACCGCTTTCAGGGTTTCCAGCGCATTTTTTCCCGAGCGCATGACGATAACGCCGCCCGCCACTTCGCCTTCGCCGTTGAGTTCCGCTACGCCGCGCCGCAGTTCCGGGCCGGTGCGCACTGTCGCGACGTCAGAAAGCAGCACAGGAATTCCGCTGTTAACGGCCACGACCACGTTGTTGAAATCGCCCAGACTTTTCAGGTAACCGGAGGTGCGCACCATATATTCGGCTTCGCCCATTTCCAGAAGCGATCCGCTGCTTTCCTGATTAGCGCTTTGCAGGGCGCTGACCAGTTGCTGATGCGTCACGCCGCGTGCGCGCATCCGCTGCGGGTCGGCGACCACCTGATACTGTCGCACCATGCCGCCGATGCTGGCAACTTCAGAAACGTTGGGCACCGTTTTGAGGTCGTAACGCAACGTCCAGTCCTGTAACGCCCGCAGCTGTTCCAGGCTGTGTTTACCGGTTTTATCGACCAGTGCGTATTCATAAATCCAGCCGACGCCGGTGGCATCTGGCCCCAGCGATGCTTTTGCACCCGGTGGCAGCGAGGACTGCACCTGACTGAGGTATTCCAGTACGCGGGAACGCGCCCAGTACGGCTCAGTGCCGTCATCAAACAGCACATAAACGTAGGCATCGCCGAACATCGAAAAGCCGCGCACGGTTTTCGCGCCGGGCACCGACAGCAAAGTGGTGGTCAGCGGATACGTCACCTGATCTTCAATGATTTGCGGCGCTTTGCCCGGATAACTGACGCGCACGATCACCTGTACGTCGGAGAGATCCGGCAGGGCGTCGAGCGGGGCTTTTTGTAAAGACCAGATGCCCCAGCCCGCCATCATCAGGGCGGCGAGCAGCACCAGAAGCCGGTTGCGCAGCGACCAGCGGATCACGGTGGCAATCATAAATGGCTCCCGTGCTGATGCGCGTCTGGCGTGGTTTCAGCACCGGCAGCGGCGGGGAGCGCGCTGCGCAGGCTGGCTTCTGAATCAATCAGGAACTGGCCGGAGGTCACGACAGATTGGCCTTCGCTGAGGCCGGAAAGGATTTGCGTCCAGCCGTCGCGCGTTGCCCCTGCGGTGACCGTCTGCGGCGTGAAATGCCCGTTGCCGTCGTCGAGCAGCACGGTATTGCGGGTGCCGGTCTGAATCAGCGCTTCCTGCGGGATTGCCAGCACCGGCGTTTGTGCCGGTGCATCCAGCGTCAGGGTGAGATACATGCCGGGGCGCAGCTTTTGCTGCGGATTATCAATCACCACGCGGGCTTTCAGCGTGCGGTTGACGGCGTCGGCGTCGGGCAGTAATTCACTGACCACGCCGCGAAATACGTCGCCCGGCTGGCTGTCGCTGTTGCCGCTGACCCGGCTGCCGACCTGAACCTGCCCGGCGGCGGACGGCGGATAATCCATCACAATCCACACCTGTTTCAGGCTGGTCAGCTCAAACAACGGCTGCGCGGCGGCCACCTGCGCGCCTTCGCGCACACTCAGCTGGCTGAGATAACCGTCTTCCGGTGCCACGACGTCAATGCGCGTCTGTGGCTGGCCGGTTTTATCGATACGTCTGAGAATATCCTCCGGCATAAATTGCAGTGCCAGACGCTGGCGGGCGGCGGCGCTCAGGCTGCGGTCACCGAGCTGACGCACCGCCAGATATTCCTGCTGCGCGGCGGTCCAGTCGGGGATCCACAACGTCGCCAGTTTCTGACCTTTTTTCACCTGTTGCTGGCTGGCGGCAACGTAGAGTTTTTCCACCAGACCGCCTGCGCGGGCTGCCACCGTGCGCAGGCTGCGTTCGTCGGCTGTGACCGTGCCGTAAACATTCAGCGGGGAGGAAATGACGCGGCGCTCAACTTTCGCGCTGCGCATTCCGAGATTCTGCTGCTGACGGGCGCTGACCGTGACGCCGCCGTCGTTGGCCACTTCGTCGGCGTAACGGGGCATCAGATCCATATCCATAAACGGCGATTTGCCCGGTTTATCAAAACGCTGATCCGGCGTCATCGGGTCGTACCAGTACAACACTTTTCGTCCGGCAGTCGCAGTCGCCGTTTTTGATTCAGCAGGCGCATTATGGCGTCCGGCCTGGTAACCCACGGCCAGCGCGGCCGCGACGCAAAGCGCCAGCAGGCTGTAAGTTTTAACGGTAGTCATCAGTTGTTCTCCTGAGGTGCCAGATAGCGCAGGGCGACCCAATAGCGGGCGACGTCCAGTTCGGCATTCCGCTGGGTAATCTGGCTGTCGAGCAGGCTGCGGCGGGCTTCCAGTACGTCATTCAGGCTGCTTTTTCCGGCGCGGTATTGCGCCTGAATCACGCTGACGCGTTGTTGTTGCAGCGGAACAACATCATTTTTCTGCCGCTGCCACAGGGTATTGGCCGCCTGATATTGCGCGAGCAGCGTGGTCAGTTGCGCCTGATGCGTGCGGATGAGCTGCGCCAGCCGGTCATTACTTTCCATAGCCATCGACTGATCGGCGGCGTGATCTTTGTCCTGACGTGATGCGGTAAACAGCGGCAAATCAACGGTGACCATCACGCCCGCGAGGTCGTCATAATTGTCGGCGCGGCGACCGTAATAGACTTCAACGCCGATATCCGGCAGTGCTGCAATCGCTGATTCTGACGATTTTGCCTGCGCCACTTCCGCCTCGCGCCGCGCCTGGAGAATTTCAGGATGCTGGCTGATGCTGTCGGCCTGTGTGGCTTCGGCGGGCAGTTCGCTGACCGGTGGAATGGCACCGAGAATTTCGGGCTGATCGATGCCGGTCAGCTGGCTCAGCCGTGTGCGTGCCAGCTGCACGTCGCGTCCGGCTTCGGTGAGTTTGTCCTGCATGCTGAGGAGCGTCAGACGTGCGTCGAGCACCGACGCAGGCAAGGCGCTGCCACTGCTGACGCCGCCGCGCTGCACGCCAATTTGCCGCTGACTTTCATCCACCAGCGCCTTCAGCTGCTTTACGGTTTCATTGCCAATGGCCAGTTCCATCCAGGCCTGCGCTGTATCGCGCTGTAGCTGAGCACGAATGCTCTGGCCGTTCGCCGCCGCCTGCCGGGATTCGGCGCGCAATGTACCGGCCTTACGCTCGCGCTTACTGCTGCTCACGTAATCCTGCATGATGCCAATCCGCTCCATGGTCATGCCTTCGCGGGTGAAACGCTGGTCGTTACTGCCGCCGACGGGCAGGTTTTCAATCCCGAATTTCAGCTTCGGATCCGGCAATTGCATGGCGGAATCCGCCCGGTTTTCCAGCGCGTTAATCTGATGGCGGTTGGCAGAAAGCTCAGCCGAATATCCCTGCGCGGCCACCAGCGCCTGCGGAAGAGAAACGGGTGTGGCAAAGGCGCTGACCGGCATAAAAGCCAGCAGCCAGTGCCACGTCACCCAAGGGTGACGCGGTAAATTCAACATGGTGTTTCTCCCGGTTAGCGTTTCAGCGGTGTCAGTGTCTGCAACTGATAAGCCGTGTCCGTTTTGACAAAGCTGAACGCCACCGGCGTACCGGCGGGCAGGGAGTTCGCGGCGATTTCCGGTGGTAACCGGAAATTCATGGTCATGGCGGGCCATTTAAGGGCAGGAATGGCGTGATGAGAAATTCCCACGCGGTCGGATTGCCATTGCGTGATCACACCTTCAGATTCATAGGTCTGAACGTTTTCCATCGCCATAGTGTGGCCATCCATTTGCATCGTTTCTGCAAAGGAATAAGCGGAAATAAAGAAAAGACTAAAGACAAAACTATTTAAAATTGTACGCATGGGAATAACTCCAATACTGTCATATCAGATAAAAGCCGTTATTACGGCAGATAAATAAGATTATTCAGATGCAAGGAGATGCATCCTCTGACAGCAGGGGCTATTCCCGGTATCGGCAGAACTGAACTTCAGCAGGCGGGGCTGTGACTTGTGGAGCCACCCAGTCGGCGGTGGTGACCGCCACGCTGGCATCGAGGGTAATGACGGCGAGTGCCGGGACAACCGGAAGCGCTAAAATGGGCACATTTCCGTTGTCTGTCTGGGTTCTTTCCGGTACGCAGTGCTTTTCACACAGCACTGACTGACTTTGCATATGCTCAGGTGAATCAGGCATTTGCATATATTCATTGTGCGACATCGTGGTGTTTTCCACCGGCGGGCGCATGTCGCACTGATGGCTGGCGAGGGCCAGCTGAGAATTCAACAGCAGCCAGCACAAGGCGAACAGCAACGCACTGATCCGCTTGCCGGGCAAGCGCAGTGAATGCATAAACTGTGAAATCGCGGAGCGCACTGACATATTAAGGTTATTTCCGGAAGGAAAGATGCGAACGAGTATATAAGGAAATAACGCACAGAGGGAAGGGGAAATAGAATAAGTCTGCGGTAAATTTGTCAGGATAATTAAAGAGAGCGAATAACAGCGACTTCTGTTATTCGCATGTTAATTAACGTGTGGCTTCAGGTGATAATATCAGAGCCAGCCCGATTTTTTGAGTTTCCAGTATAACCATGCACAACCGGCGATCGTGACACCCAGCGTGACCGGATATCCCCACCAGTCGTCCAGCTCCGGCATGTTTTTAAAGTTCATGCCGTACAGGCTGAATACCACGGTCGGGATCGCCAGAATTGCCCCCCAGCCCGCGAGACGTTGCACCACTTCATTCTGATGCACCGACACCAGCGCCAGATTCACGTGCATGGCGTTCGAGAGCATTTCGCGCATATCGTCGGTGGTACGGATCACCTGATTCGCGTGATCCTGCACGTCACGCACATAGGCACGCAGGCTTTTCGGCATCAGTTCTTCATAATGGTGGCTGAGCTGGTTACAGATATCCTCCATCGGCACGGCGGCGTTGCGCAGCGAGAGCAGATCGCGGCGCAGTTTATACACCTGCTGCACGGCTTGCTGGTTAAACGTGTTCTGGAACATCAGCTTTTCGATGGCGTCGAACTCTTCGGTGTAGCGGTGCAGAATTTCCAGATAGTTATCAACGATGGAATCGAGCACGCAATACAGCGCGTAAGCCGGTCCCTTGCTCATCATGTCCGGGCGTTCTTCGGCGTGTTTGCGGATTTGCTTGTAGCTTGACGACGCGCCGTGGCGGATGGTGATCAGGAAATTTTTGCCGAGAAACAGATGCGTTTCGCCATACTCGATCGTTTCATTCACCTTTTGCGCGGTGTGCGTGACAATAAACAGCGACTCGCCGTACTGCTCGATTTTCGGCCGCTGATGGGCGGTCAGCGCATCTTCAATCGCCAGGTCATGCAGCCCGAATTCCTCCTGAATACTGCGCATGTACGCATCTTCCGGCTGCCACAAACCGAGCCACACAAAGGTGTCCGGCTCTTTCAGCACTTCGCTGATGTCTTCGACGGTGACATCCTGCAACCGCTTGCCGTCACGGTAGGCAACGCTGTTGATTACTGAATCGCAGCTGGGTTTTTTATCTTCGTTAGAAATGTCGTTCATTTTTTACCCGATTGTTATTCAGACGAAAATCCCGCCCGCAGGCAGGATTGTTTTCAATGTCTGAACAGAATAGCGCAGTCTGATGGAAATGCGTTTATCGGGAATTCTGAAAAAGGTTTTTCAGCCATCGGT
Source organism: Rahnella sp. BIGb0603 (assembly GCF_024808755.1). Lineage (NCBI taxonomy): Bacteria > Pseudomonadati > Pseudomonadota > Gammaproteobacteria > Enterobacterales > Yersiniaceae > Rahnella > Rahnella sp. BIGb0603. Next base: position 54,973 of record NZ_JANUEX010000002.1, read on the forward strand.
TGAGCGACTGAGCGTTTCCCACGCATCAATATCCGCATTCATCTGTAGCAGTTTTTCCCTCACATACGTGACAGCATCGCTGCCCAGCAGCAATGAGGCCGGTGGCGCGGGGCTGTCAATCAGCGACAAAATGGCCGCAGCGGCTTTCAGCGGATCGCCGGGCTGATGGCCGCTGCGTTTTTCACGTGTGTCGCGGATCGGGCCGAAAGTGTCGTCATAATCCGGAATGCTTCGAGGTGAACGCACCATTGAACGTCCCGCCCAGTCGGTACGAAAAGATCCCGGCTGAATGGCGGTGACGGCAATATTAAAAGGTTTCAGCTCTTTGGTCAGCGTCTCGGAAATCCCCTGCAATGCAAACTTACTGCCGCAGTAATAGCTGATCCCCGGCATCGTAATAAAGCCGCCCATGGACGTGATATTGAGAATATGGCCGCGGCGGCGGGCACGAAAGTAAGGCAGAAACGCTTTGATTACGGCCACCGCGCCAAACACGTTAACGTCAAACTGGTGTAACGCCTCGCTGAGCGGCGATTCTTCCATAATTCCTTCATGTCCGTATCCGGCATTATTGACGAGGATATCGACAGGGCCGGTTTCGCTTTCAATGGTATCCGCCAGCGCCGAAATGCCGGCAAAATCAGTCACGTCGTGGATATGTCCAAAGCTTCGCCCGGGGGCAATTGCGTCGAATTCTTCTTTGGCCTGCTGGTTTCGCAAAGTCCCTGCGACACGGTGACCGGCTTTCAGCGCTTCTTCTGCCAGCGCACGGCCAAAGCCGCTGCTGACGCCGGTAATAAAAAAGAGTTTTGAATGGCTCATAAAATGCTCCTCAGTAACGGGAAACCAGAGTAGGGCGCGGGGTGTTAAATCCGTAGCCCGGATCCTCTCGAATGTTTGCCTGATCCTATGAGACGTCTGGACGGGAATATCGCCCGCTGCCACACTGTTGTGACTTTTCTGTTCACCTCCGGGGGAAACATGACAATCCCATTATCCGCAACCACGTGTCAGATGGTTGCGCTTCTCGATAAGCTGACGCCGCGGGAGGGCTACAATCTCACGTCTCTGCCCGACGTGCGTTTTCTGCGTTCGAACCGCCCGCTGATGCGCACGCCGGTTTTATATGAGCCGGGAATTGTGATTGTGGTGCAGGGAAGAAAACGGGGATTTCTCGGGAATGATGTCTATTTGTATGATGCGCAGCATTATCTGATGGTTGCGGTGCCCGTGCCGTTTACCATGGAAACCGATGCCAGTGAAGATGAGCCGATGCTGGCGATTTACATGCGGCTAGATTTCAGCCTGGCGGCAGATATTTTGTTGCAGCTGGAAGCATATCCGTATCAACCGGTGGAATCGCCAAAAAGTATGGTGTCCAGCCCGATGGATGAAGCTATGCGCGCGTCCGTATTGCGTTTTTTACAGATAATGGCGTGCCCGCAGGATGCAGAAATTCTGGGAAAGGCGATGCTGCGTGAACTGTATTATCGCGTGATGACCGGTGTGCAGGGCGGCGCGCTGCGCAGTGCGCTGAGGATGCAGGGGCAGTTCGGCAAAGTGATGAAGGCGCTGCGAAAGTTGCATACAGAATACGCTACGCATCTGGATGTGAATGCGCTGGCGAAAGAGGCGGGAATGAGCCTGCCGACTTTCCACAGTCATTTCAAAAGCATTACCGATACGTCGCCGATGCAGTATCTGAAATCCACCCGTCTGCATCAGGCCAGATTACTGATGTTACGCAATAATCTCACGGCTTCAGCAGCGGGTGTGCAGGTGGGTTACGAAAGCGTTTCTCAGTTCAGCCGCGAATTTAAACGTTTATTCGGGCTGACGCCGGTAAACGAAGTTGAGCGAATGAGGCAGAATTTTTCTTTACCTGCCCCGGTCACGCCTTCGGATTTTATCTCGTCACATTAAACCGCCTTTACGGCGTTATCCCCGACGTCGTTTTGACTTTCACATCCGTCGTTGCCGCCGGACCAAACACGGTGTAGGTCGGTAAATCGACGTTCTGGTAGGGCTCCCAGCCGCCGCCGAGGGCTTTGTACAGTGACACCAGATCGGTGCTGGTTTTCACTTTCGCTTCGGCGGATTGCTGATGCGCCTGCGCGAGCTGGCGCTGGGCGTCGAGCACGTTGATGAACGTCGAAAGTCCCTGACGGTAACTGTCGCTGGCGAGATCAAACGCCGTCTGTAACGCTTCGGTCGTCTGGTCTAATCCGTTCACCTGATCCTGATCCGTGCGGTAATTCACCAGCGCATTATCGACGTCCTGAAGCGCGGTCAGCACCGTCTGGCGATAATTCAGCGCGGCATTGGCCTGCTGCGCACGGGAAAGATGCACGCTGGAAACCAGACGTCCGCCCTGGAAGATCGGCAGCGTGACCTGCGGGCCAAAGGAGTAGAAATGGCTGCTCCAGTTGTCGAGATAACTGACGTCAGTGTTACGCATCCCGAACTGACCGGTGAGGGAAATACTCGGGAACATCTGCGCGACGGAGACGCCGATATTGGCCGTCGCCGCGTGAAGATCGGCTTCGGCTTTGCGCACGTCCGGGCGACGACGCGCCAGCTGCGACGGGACGCCAACCGGGACGGCGGCGGGCAGGGCAGGCATCGGTTTTGGTGCGGTCAGTTCGGCATCCAGCGAGCCCGGCGTCTGGCCGAGCAGAACCGCCAGCCCGTTCATCGCCTGACGCTCCTGCGCCTGATACTGCGGCAACTGGGCGCGCAATGAACCCAGCTGTGCGCGGGCATTTTCGACATCCAGCTGTGGAGAAAGGCCGTTCTTCTGGCGGTTTTGCGTGAGATCCAGCGTCTGCTGCGCCACGTCGATTTGTGTCTGAATCGCCGCCGTCACACTTTGCGCACCGCGTAGTTGCAGATACGTGCGGGCGACTTCGGCTTCCAGCGACACCAGCGCATCGTTACGCTGTTCGACGGAAGATTGCGTCTGCGCATTCGCGGCCTCAACCTGACGCCGCGTGCCGCCAAATAGATCCAGCTCCCAGCTGGCATCGAAACTTCCCTGATACAGATTGACCGGGCGTGTCGCCGTATCAATGGCGCTGGACGCTTCCGGGCTGAGATCGTTCAGCTGCTGTGAAGCCCCGCTGGAATCCAGAATGCCCTTCAGGCCAAGCTGCTGACGCGTGGCTTTCGCGCTGCCCTGAACCGACGGCAGCCAGGCGCCTTCTGCCTGTTTGACCTGTTCGCGGGCACCGGCAATGCGCAGCACCGCCTGTTGCAGGGAGATATTCCCGGCAATCGCACGGGTGATCAGGCTGTCGAGCTGCGGGTCGTTAAACGCTTTCCACCATAACGGATTCGGCTCTGACGGCAGGGCGATAGAGGCGCCGTCGGCGTCTTTCGGCTTCGTCATGTCGTTATAAGCGCCCGGCGTGACCGGATTCGGTTTCTGGTAATCAGGGCCCACTGAGCAGCCCGCCAGCGCCAGCGTGAGAGCCGAAACGGTAAACAGCGTGGTCTTATTTAACTTCCGGGTCGTATTCAACTTAATGTGCTCCGGCATTACCTTCGCTCTTAACCGGCGAAAGCAGGAAACAAAATGGGATCAAAATAACAGCGACGATGGCGCAATAGCCGAACACATCGATGTAAGCCAGGATGCGCGATTGCGAGATCATTTCCTGATACATCTTCACGGTGGCGAGCTGCATCGGGTCGCCGACGACGTGGGCGAAATCGCGGATCGCGGCGGCACTTTTGCTGACGGCCTGATTAAACTGTTCATTCAGCGGCGACATGTTGTGCGCCATGTGTGCACTGTGTGCCTGCGTTCGTTCGGTCACACCGGCCGTTGCCAGCGAAATCCCGATCGAGCCTGCGACGTTACGGAACATGGTAAACAGCGCGGCGGCGTCGGCGTTCATCCGCTGCGGAATAGTGATGAACGCGATGGTCGTCAGCGGCACAAACAGGAAGCCCAGCCCGATCGACTGCGCGCTGCGGTACATCACCAGCGTTGTGAAATCGACGTCCGGCGTCAGAGTGGCAGAATAGATAAACGACGCGGCGAGCAGGAAGAAGCCGAAAGCAATGATGTAACGCGTCTGCACAATCGGCATCAGTTTCAGCACCAGCGGGATCGACAACACAATCAGCACCGCGCCGGGCGACATCACCAGCCCGGAGAGCGTGGCGGTATAGCCTAACTGCTGTTGCGCCAGCTGCGGAATCACCACCGAACTGCCGTACAAAATCATCGCCATACCGGCCATCAGTAAACCGGCGACCGCGAAGTTTTTATCCTTCATACAGCGCAGATCGACCACCGGTTTTTTGGCATAAAGCAGCCAGTAAATCGCGCCGACAATGCCGGTTGCCGCCAGCACCGCAAAGGTGACGATGAAGCCGGATTTAAACCAGTCGTCGTCCTCACCGCGGTCCATCATGACCTGCAAACAGCCCAGCCCGAGCGCAATCAGCCCGATACCGATGTAATCAATACTGAGTTTGCCTTTGGCTTTACGCTCCCACGGCGGATCTTCCAGCAACTGATAAATCGCCAGCAGGGCGATAATCCCCACCGGAATGTTGATGAGAAACACCCAGCGCCAGCTGAAATTATCGGTGATGTAACCGCCGAGCGTCGGCCCGACAACCGGGGCCACGATGATGGCAATCGATGAAAGGCCAAACGCCTTGCCGCGATCTTCCGGCTTGAAATAATCCAGCAGCACCGATTGCTGGATCGGCTGTAAACCGCCGCCGAAGAACCCCTGCAACACGCGGAACAAAATCATCTGCCACAGCTCAGTGGCGATACCGCACAGGAAAGAGCAAACGGTAAACATCGCGATACAGATCAGAAAGTAGGTTTTGCGGCCCATCACGCGGCTGAGGAACGCGGAAATCGGCAACACAATGCCGTTGGCCACCAGATATGATGTTAAAACCCAGGTCGATTCGTCATAACTGGAGGACAGCGAACCGGCGACGTGCGGCAGCGCCACGTTAACGATGGTGGTGTCCAGGATTTCCATGAACACCGCAATGGTTACGACGGCGGCAACTGCCCATGGATTGGCCTTGGGTTTCCAGTAGCTGCGATCTTCATTCATTCGACGGTCACCGTCGGTTCAACAGACAGGCCGAGCGGCAGATGATGATTTTCATCCAGGCCGCTGTCGATGACGATTTTGACCGGAACGCGCTGCACAATTTTCACATAGTTACCGGTGGCATTTTCGGCCGGGAAGGCCGAGAAGCGCGAGCCGGTGCCTTGCTGAATACTGTCGACGTGACCATGAAGTTTGATATCCGGGAACGCATCAACGGTGATTTCAACTTTATTGCCCGGACGCATGCGCTCAAGCTGCGATTCTTTATAGTTGGCGGCGATCCAGATCTCTTTCGACACCACCGAGAACAGCGACGAACCGGCCTGCACCAGCGTACCGAGCTGCACATTACGTTTGGTGACGTAGCCGTCGAACGGTGCGCGAACCTGCGCATACGAGAGATTCAGTGTGGCGTTTTCGAGCTGCGCTTTGGCCTGTTCAACCTGTTGCTGACGGGCTTCAACGTTGGTTTCGGCCTGACGAATATTCAGCTGAACCTGCGCGGCGACCTGCACCTGCGCTTTGGCATTTTCCAGGTCTGCGGCGGCTGAACGCACCTGCGCGTTGGACGTATCGATATTCTGTTGCGTGGTCGCCCGCGGATCGACACCACGCTGACGACGGAAATCTGCCGTAGCGTTAAGTAAGTTGGCTTCCGCACGCGTCTGCTGAGCCTTTGCCTGCGCCAGCTGCGCCGGATACTGCACTTTCGCCAGATCATACTGAACCTGCGCCTGATGCAGTTGGGCAACCGCCAGCCCAAGCTGCGCCTGCGCGGCATCGCGCTGCGCGGTGGCATCACGGGGATCGATTTCGACCAGCAGATCGCCTTTATGTACAAACTGGTTATCTTTCACCGCCAGATTAGTGACATAACCGGCGATTTTCGGCGCGATGGTCACGGCGTCGCCTTCGGTAAAGGCATCGTCGGTGCTGATCTGATCTTTAGTCATCAGCCACCAAACCAGCGCCACGACCAGCATGACAACTACAACAATACCGAGAATAATCAGCGGCTTTTTGCCGGGGCCTTTGCGTTTCTCGTCCGGTTCTCCGGCGTCGTTATGGGAAGATTTATTGTCCTGAGTGTGGCCTTCTCCTGATTTCACCTGGCTGGAGTCGAGTTCTGACTGTTCGGAACGTGCGTCATCTGACGCGGAAGGTTTTGCATTGTTATCGTTTGTCATAGTGCTCTTCTGGTTATCGGCGACCGCGCGCCGGAACAAAGAAATCTTGTTTTAAGCTAGATTGTATTGATGTAAATGCAAGTAAATATAGGTCAATAAACCTTAGTCAGGGCACGAAGATCCAAACCATAGGGAAGGTCTTAAAAAATGAAAATGGGTTATAATGCCGGACTGGTATTTGTATTTATCAAATTTAGTTGATCCTCAGCTTCAGGAATTCCTGTGAATAATTCTCAAAAAAACCGGCTTGTCCGGAGCCATTCATGAGTCGCCCGGCCCCTTCCTATAAAGGGCTGACGCGTATCGCTTCTCTGGTTTCTGTCTGCGTGGCGCTGGTGCTGGTGTGCATCAAAGTCTGGGCATGGGTGGCGACGGGCTCTATTGCTTTGCTGACGTCGGCAGCAGACGGGCTGGTCGATGTACTTGCGTCCATGGTGACGTTAATTGGCGTGCGTTACGCGCTGCGTCCTGCCGACAAAGGGCACCGTTACGGGCACGGCAAAGCCGAAGCCGTCGCCGCTTTTGTTCAGGCGTTGTTGCTGGGTGCAGCCGGGCTGGTGCTCGGCGGGGAATCCATCGGACGCATTATTAACCCGGCGCCGCTGGCGCAACTCGGGCTGGGGATCTGGGTCATTATCATCAGCTGTGTGGCGGCGACCGGCCTGGTGCTGATGCAAACGTACGTGGTGAAGCGCACCGGTTCCACGGCGATTGCCGCTGATCGCGCGCATTACATCACCGACGTTGCGGTGAATATCGCCGTGCTGCTGGCGCTGATTTTCGAACGCTATTTTGGCTGGACGCGTTCTGACTCCATCGGCGCGTTGCTGATTTCTTTCTATATGATCTGGAATGCACGCGGCATGGCGGCGGATGCGCTGACGCAGTTGCTGGACCGGGAGCTGAGCGCCGATGACCGTAAACGCGTCAAAGAAGCTGTGCTGAGCGTGACCGGCGTGAAAGGCGTGCATGATATCCGCACCCGTAACGGCGGCGACCGCGTTTTTGTGGAGTTCCATGTGGAAGTTGACGGCAACCTGAGCGTGGATATCGGGCACGATATCGGCGACGCGGCCGAAATGGCGGTGGGCAAATTGTTCAAGTTTGCCGATGTGACGGCGCACCTTGAGCCGGACGGCATCGACGACGATCGTCTCGATAACCTGCTGCGCTGACTGGCTGTCGTTATCCGCTGTCGTTATCTGCAATAAAGAAAACCTCCGCCAAATTTGACGGAGGTTTTTTGTTTGGATAAACGTCAATAAATCAGTGCGTGCGCATTCCCGCTGCGGCCATCAGCAATTTAAACACCGAGGCGACAACAAACAGCGCCAGTACGCTGCCCAGCCAGATAGCCGCCATCCAGCCGACGCGTTTCCAGAAAGGCTGACGGATAACGGTTTCATCATCCATTTCCCTGATGAGCTTCTTCATTTACTCCTCCGCATCTCAGTGATAGCCCTGTTCCGGCGTCACTTTCCCTCTGAACACGTAATAGCTCCAGAAGGTATAAACCAGAATAATCGGGATAATAAACAGCGCGCCGACCAGCATGAATCCCTGACTTTGCGGCGGAGCAGACGCCTCCCAGATGGAGACGGACGGGGGAATAATGTTCGGCCAGATGCTGATCCCAAGGCCGGTATATCCGAGGAAAATCAGTGCCAGCGTCAGCAGGAACGGCGAGTGGTGTGCCTGACGGTTTACCGCGCGCAACATCCAGAACGCCACCAGTAACACCAGCACCGGAACCGGCAGGAACCAGAACAGATTCGGCACACTGAACCAGCGCGTGGCGATGGCGGCGTGCGTCAGCGGCGTCCAGATGCTGATGATCACCAGCACGATCAGAAAGGTGAAAAGCAGCGGTTTTGCGCAGCGGTGCATGCTTTCCTGCAGGCGGCCTTCGGTTTTCATAATCAGCCACGTACAGCCGAGCAGGGCGTAGGTCACGACCAGCCCGAAGCCGCAGAACAGATTGAACGGCGTCAGCCAGTCCAGCGCGCCACCAGCATAGGCGCGGTTAGCCACCGGAATGCCGCCGACGACCGCGCCGAGCACCACGCCCTGACAAAACGTTGCCAGCACTGAACCGGCGATAAACGATTTGTCCCAGACGTGGCGCTTTGCCGCACTGGCTTTGAAGCGAAATTCAAAGGCCACGCCGCGGAAAATCAGGCCGAACAGCATTAATGTGAGCGGAATAGTCAGCGCGTCGAGCACCACGGAATACGCCAGAGGAAACGCGCCAAACAGCGCCGCACCGCCGAGTACCAGCCAGGTTTCGTTACCGTCCCAGACAGGCGCCACGGTGTTCATCATCACATCGCGCTCATGCTCTGCTTTCACCAGCGGGAACAGCAGGCCGATGCCCAGATCAAAGCCGTCCATCACCACGTACATCATCACGCCAAAGACGATGATCAAAAACCAAATCAGCGGAAGATCGATACCCATTTTCAGACTCCTTCGTCGTTCAGCGGTTCTTTAATAGCCGACAGCGGACGCGCCGGTGTGCGATGTTGCCCCGGTCCGCCGTGATCCTGACTCAGACCCTCATGCGGCTGCGGCCCTTTGCGGATAAGCTTCATCATGTAGAGATAACCGACGCCAAACACCGAGGAATAAATCACCACGAACAGCAGCAGGCTGATGCTCATCTGCATCTCGCCGTGGCTGGAAACGGCGTCTTTCGTGCGCAGCAGACCATAAACCACCCACGGCTGGCGGCCAATTTCAGTGGTAAACCAGCCCGCCAGCAGGGCAATCAGACCAGACGGCCCCATCAGTAATGCAAACCGCAAAAACGCTCTGTTTTCATAAAGATTACCGCGCCAGCGCAGCCAGAGGCTCCACAATCCCAGCACGATCATCAGCATGCCGAGCCCGGCCATAATGCGGAAACTGTAGAAAACGATGGTCGGGTCAGGCCGGTCTTCTTTCGGGAATGATTTCAGCGCCGGGATTTGCTGCGTCAGGCTGTGCGTGAGGATCAGGCTGCCGAGATAGGGGATTTCCAGCGAATAACGCGTTTCCTCGCGTTCCTTATCCGGATACCCAAACAGAATCAGCGGCGACGGCTCGCTGTTTTTATTCTCCCAGTGGCCTTCAATTGCCGCGATTTTCGCGGGCTGATATTTCAGCGTGTTCAGCCCGTGTGCGTCGCCAATCAGCGCCTGAACCGGAGAAACGATCAGCGCCATCCACATTGCCATCGACAGCATGGTGCGCATCGCCGGGGTATTGCGCCCTTTAAGCAGATGCCAGGCGGCAGACGCGCCGACGAAAAACGCCGATGACAGGAATGCGGCGGTGGTCATATGCAGCAAACGGTAGGGAAACGACGGGTTGAAAATGACTTTCAGCCAGTCCACCGGCACCACCTGATTGTTGACGATCTCAAACCCCTGCGGCGTCTGCATCCAGCTGTTAGACGCGAGGATCCAGAAAGTGGACATCAGCGTGCCGAGCGCGACCATACAGGTGGCGAAAAAGTGCAGACCGGGGCCGACACGGTTCCAGCCGAACAGCATCACGCCCAGAAAACCCGCTTCAAGGAAGAAGGCGGTCAATACTTCGTAAGTCAGCAGGGGGCCGGTAATGCTGCCTGCAAATGATGAGAAAAAGCTCCAGTTAGTCCCGAACTGATACGCCATCACCAGCCCGGAAACCACGCCCATGCCGAAATTCACGGCAAAGATTTTTGACCAGAAATGATAGAGGTCGCGATATTCCTCTTTTTTGGTTTTAAGCCACATCCCTTCAAGCACCGCCAGAAAACTGGCCAGCCCGATGGTGATGGCGGGGAAAATTATATGGAAAGAAACGGTGAAAGCGAACTGTATACGCGCCAGTTCGAAGGCATCTAAACCCAACATGAGAGGACCTATTTTTATAGCAGATGATGAAAGGGGATTTAACCATGAAGGGGAGTGGGTATAACAGGAACAGTATTGTGATAATCAGGTATAACAGTTGCGACCTGGAGGTGGTTTCAATAGCCGTTCGAGACGATTTCGGTTTCTCACTTGCAGCGGGGGCTGTCGGCGGACTGAGAAAGTTTCGGTTATTTAAAACCAAGACCCGTTTGGGCGGCGAGCCCTTCAACTCTCTCAATCGCCCCCCTCACATCTGCGAAACAGACATCCCCCGGCATGTTTGCCATATCCGGCGTACTCAGACTCCGGTCGATAATCACTGCCAGATCCTGCTCCGTCAGGCCCTGCGCGATATGTGAAAGCTGCGTCGGGATCGCGCTGGCACGCGCCAGGGCTAAAGCGGTTTGCAGCTCTTCATCGCTGCGGCCTTCGAGTGCCAGCAGGCACAGATTCCCGTAGCCTACCAGCAGACCGTGGGCGACGTGGCGGGTTTTAGCGCAGGCGGTGAAACCTTCGTATAACGCGTGGGATGCGCCGGTGTGTGCGCCGTTGCTCATAATGGACGTCAGTCCGGCGTAGAGGAAAATCGCATCGAGAACCTGTTCGAGCGCGTTATTGGCTTTGCCGTCCTGCACCGCGAAACAGGCGTCGGCGGCGAAGTGTTCGATGAGCGTATAGCAAAGTTCACTGTTGGTTCTCGCAACACCGGCAAGGCCGGTGAGCCGGGTCAGGTCACTGATGGCACGGTATTCGTACCATTTTGCCAGCGTGTCGCCGATACCGGCTGAAAGCCACGGCAGCGGAGAAGCTGCGAGCAAATCAGCGTCGATCACCGCTGCCGCCGGGCCGCAGGGAAGCGGAACCATGTCGCGGAACTCGCCGTCCTCATGATAACGAAACGCCAGCGAGGTGACGGCGGAGCAGGTGCCCGCGATGCTCGGTAACGTGACGACCGGAATATTGCAGGCGACGCCCGCCGCTTTGGCAGTATCCAGCGCCTTTCCGCCGCCGGTGGCGATAATCACTTCAACGCCCTGTGTGCGGAAAACGTCCGCCAGCCGGTTGATTTCCTGCTGGCAACATTCGCCGTTGAAGATTTCACTGCCGAGATAACTGACCATCTGTTGTTCGAGCTGATCGGCGACTTTGGTTTCCACGCTGGCAATTGCCCGTTTACCGCCGACCAATAACGTCCGCTGGCCGAGACGTCCGCACATTGCGCCTAAATGTTTAATCGCTCCGCGTCCGCGAAGCACGCTGGCAGGAAAAACCAAACGGTGGGTGAACATGGCTGCCCTCAGATAAACGCATAAAACGGGGTGTTTCATGAAGTATAGAAGGCGCGTGGTGAAGTGCCGGAATATCAGCGGCGGCGCTGGCGCACGGCGTCATGGGTTTTGCGTAAGGCGTCCCGCGCGCCGGGTAAACGCTGCGCAACGCCGATATACAGGCAATCGATAATCAGCAACTGGCTGGTGCGGCTCGCCATCGCGGCGGCGCGGAAACCCAGTTCGCGGCTGCTGGTGAGCAGCACAATGTCGGCTTTGCGCGCCAGCGGTGACCGGCCATTGGCGGTGATGGCGAGCGTTGCCGCACCGGCGTTTTTCGCATGCAGCAGGGCGTCCAGCACGCCCGCCGTTTCGCCGGAATGGGAAATCGCCAGCGCGACATCCGCCGCCGTTAACTGACAGGCGCTCACCAGGCTTTCATCGGTGCTGCCGAACGTCTGGGCGATAAGGCCGATGCGGCGCAGTTTCTGGCAAAAATCCTGTGCTACAAGCGAAGACGCGCCTGCGCCGTAGACGTCAATCCGTCGCGCCTTAGCCAGCGCCGCAACGGCTTCTTCCAGCGATTCGCCTTTCAGCAACTGCGCCGTCGCCGTCGCGCCTTCCACCTCAAACGCCAGCAGCTTATACAGGATTTGCTTCGGCGAATCGGTTTCATTAATGTCTGCCGCCAGTGGCGATTCAGCGTGCGGTAGCGCAAGGGGTAATTCTGCCGCCAGCGCCAGCCGCAGCGCGGGGTACCCCTCAAACCCTAATCGTTTGCTGGTTCGCACCACCGTGGCGGTACTGGTTTGCGCAAGCTGCGCCAGTGCCGTTACGCTCAATTTTGCGACATCCGGCGGGCTCAGCATAATGAGGGTGATGATCCGTTTTTCAGCCGGTGAAAAGCTGCCCTGCAAAGCCTGTAAACGCGATTGCAGATTCATCGGTTATTTTTCCAGTTCGCGAAGATGGTCGTCTTTGCGCAGCGTCATCAGCGCAAACAGGCTGACCACGCAGGTTGCCACCACGTAATACGCCGGAATATCCAGATTCCCGGTTTCTTTAATCAGGCCGGTGATGATAAGCCCCGCGCAGCCGGAGAACACGGCGTTCGACAATGAATACGACAGCCCGAGGCCGGTATAGCGCACGCGGGTTGGGAACATTTCCGCCAGCATCGCCGGGCCGGGGCCTGCAATCATGCCGATGGTTACACCGGCAATCAGCACGGCGACGCCTTTTGCCAGCAGGCTGCTTTCCGGGTTTTGCAGCAGATGCAGCAGCGGGAAGCTGAGAATAATCACCGCCAGCACGGCAATCATCATCACTTTTTTGCGGCCGATTTTGTCACTCAGCCAGCCCGATGGCAGGATCGCAATCGCGAAACCGACGTTCGCCAGCACGGTCGCGACCAGCGCCTGCAAAAACGTGGCGTGAAGCGAGGTTTGCAGATACGACGGCATCACCACCAGGAAGGTGTAACCGCCCGCCGACCAGCCCATCATGCGGCCAATCCCCAGCGCGATAGCTTTGGCGGTTGCCAGCGTTGAGGCTTTTTCTTCCGCCGTGCGCGGCGCGTTTTTTTCCGGTTTCTGGCTGGCAATAAAGGTCGGTGTTTCGTCAAGTTTAAGGCGCAGATAAAGCGCCACCAGCCCCATCGGCAGGGCCAGCAGGAACGGAATGCGCCAGCCCCAGGCTTTCATTTCAGCATCCGGCAGCCACTGCACCAGAATGGCCACCAGCGCCACGCCGGTCAGCAGGCCGAGTGAAACGGTGAAAGACTGCCACGCGCCGTAAATTCCGCGTTTGCCTTTCGGGGCGAACTCTGTCATCAGCGAAACCGCGCCGCCAAATTCACCGCCTGCAAACAGGCCCTGGAACATGCGCATCAGCGTCAGTAACAGCGGCGCGGCGACGCCAATTTGTGCGTAAGTCGGCAGGATACCGATGATGGCGGTGGCGAGGGTCATCAGTAATACCACGGCAATCAGCGTGGGCTTACGGCCAATGCGGTCGCCGATGCGGCCAAAGATAATGGCGCCAATCGGGCGGCAGAAAAAGGCCAGTGCAAACGACGCGTACGTCAGAAGCAAACCGGTCATGCCGGTCTGGCCTTCGAGCGTGAAAAAGTTACCGGCGATCAGTGTCGCCAGATAACCGTAAACGCCAAATTCGTACCATTCGATAAAGTTGCCCACTGAACCGGCGACTAACGCGCGGCGTGACTGGCTGGCAGAGGCAGGGGAAAGCTGTCCGGTGCGGGTCATCATTAACCTCATAAAAGGAGAGAAACGGCGGGAATAGAATGTAAATAATTTTCTAAATTCAGGTGATTATTATGTCAATAATTTTCATGTTTTGAACAAAATAAAAGCGGAATCTGTGGGGTAAGGCAGATTTTTTGGCAGAAACGGCAGAGTTCAGGGCATAAAAAAAGGCTGCGCCCGTGAAGGTGCAGCCTGTTTAAAGAAGAGGGCGTTACAGCGTGTGGATATCGATACCGTCGCCGATATTACTTTTCTGGTAATAAGCCCGCGGGACTTCTACCTGATACTGTTTGTCGGCGTAGGCGACTTCCAGAATAAAACGTTCGTTTTCATAAGATTCTACCGGAATAAATCCGAAGAACCCTTCCGTTACGCTGATGGTGCGGGTAGACGGAATCGCATAACGATGAACAATCCTTGCTCTGAGCGGCTGCTGATTGCCGGTTAACGTGTTCCATACGCGGTTAACGGGTTGCGCCAGAGTATCAATCACCTCTGAGGCCAGCGAGTTAAGAGCGGTTGGCCAGCTCTTAGGTTTTTTCATTGTCATGATGAATACCTCGTTGGTCTATATAACCCAATTCATATATTTATCCGCTGCTAAGATCCAATCATTTTTTACGCTAAGTTTATTCAGCTTTTGTAAGTGGCTGGCAGATTTGCAAATTACTCCGCGAGAGTTTTACGTCTTTTGCCGGATTTGCGTTCTGCTAGCAATAACGGGCAGGAAGGGCACATGGCGTGATCGGCCAGATCGTAGCGCAGACAGCATTGTTTGCGATACTGCGGGCTGTCAGGATCGGAAGGGTCTTCGGCGCGCATCGGCTGAAACAACGGGTTTTTGCCGCCGTAGCGCAGCTCGCGTGATTCCATCAACGTCATACCGTCAGAAATATCAGCATCAACCAGTTCCGCCTGTTTCACGCCCCAGCCAACGCGTATCGCCGCATTGCTCCAGTAAATACCCGGTTTCAGCCCGGAGAATTCTGCCAGTGCTTCGCAAATCGGGCGCAGCTGCTGCTCGATCATCACGTCAAATCGCGCCATGGGCTCCTGTGAAATCAGCGCTTCGCCTTCGCCATCCAGATAAATCTGCGCCGGTAAGCCTTCTTCCTGCATACACAGATAGACATTTTCAGCGGCGATAGGTAACTGCCAGCCGTGGCGCAGGGAAACGATTACCCAGCTTGGCAGCAGGGTAGCGAAATACCATTGTGACCACATCGAGATACGTGCGCGGCGGGTATCGCACTTTGCGGCATCGGCCGCATTGGCGTCCAGATAGCGTTTGAGCACGCTGGCGCAGCCTTCCGCCGTCGTGAGGTGCGACATCGGCACGGCATTCGTCACCAGCGGCGACATAGGTTTGAAAGTATCGGCAACCCAGCTGACCGGCGTTTCGCGGAAACTGTCGAGGAGTGTTTGCATCATTGCGTTATAAACGTCATTCGGCTCTGTAAATCATGGGAATAGAGTATCGAATATTAAAGCGGAATAGTAATGATTTCGATTTAGATTGAGGGTTTTCGCCTCCCGTTACGAAGGGGGAGGCGCAGAGGGCTTAACCGGCGACACTGACGCCGGCTTGTTTCAAAATATCACGCACAGTTTTTTGTTTATCACTACTCAGTGGCAACGCCGGTTTCAGCGAATAAACAGGTACGTCGATACCGACCTGCGAGATGGCGTATTTGATGACGTTGTAAATGGGCGTATCCAGCGTGTAGAGCGGCGGCAGGAAAGATAACCGCTGTTGCAGTTCTACCGCAGTGGCGAAATCTTTCTCTCTGAAAGCGCGGTAAATTCCGCAAGTGAGGTGCGGCGCAAAGTTGGCGCTGGCGGGAATAGCACCGTCCCCGCCGAGGATTAGCGTACCGAACAGATATTCGTCATAACCGGAAAATACCGCGAAATCAGGGCGTTCAGGTTTCACGGCCTGTATCGTTTCGCGAATATGATTGAGACTGTCGACGGTGTCTTTCAGTCCGACGATGTTCGGGCAATCCAGCGCCAGGCGTTTAATCAGACTGACGGGAATCGGCTGACCTGTCAGCGCCGGATAGTTATACAGAATCACCGGCAGACCCGCGTTTTCAGCAAGGGTGCGGTAATGCAGATACAGCGCTTCTTCGGTCAGCGGATTGTAATAGGGATTCACCAGCACCACGCCGTCCGCCCCGACGCTTTTAGCGTGTTGTGCGAACGCCAGCGTTTCCGCCGTGCCGGGATGCGCAGCTCCGATCAGCACCGGCACGCGTCCGGCAACGTGTCTGGTGCAAAATTCGGCGACTTCATGCCGCAGTTCGCGGGACATATGCGCAAATTCTCCCGCGCTGCCGAGGAAAAACAGGCCGTTTACGCCGCCTTCAATCGCAAAATCAATCAGTCGCGCCATGCCCTGACGGTCAAGCTGTTCGTTTTCATTCAGGATTGTTGCGACTGGTGGGATCACGCCATGAAACAGTGGACGGGTCATATATTCGTTCTCCATATGAAAGTGCAAAGCACTCAACACTCCATTTATAGAACGGCGTTTCAAATTTTTATAGCGATGGGATCGAATTACATCGTTTTAGCGAAGATTTGGAAGGGGAGTCACAAAGAGGGAGTTAACTCCCACTGCGAAGTGGGAGGAGCAAAAAAGCCCGTTCGGCTCCGCTCTCCGCTAAGGAAAGTGGGGTATCAATGCCCTCTCCGAAATGACCCTTTTTTTTGCACTTTCGCTAACCTATTGATTTTAAAGAATCGCCAACCCCGTCAAAAAAAGAGGGTATTTCTTCCCAAAGAGGAATAATCTTAGGCAGTTCAGAGCCTAACCCCCAAAACCTAACAGTTCACTGCCGCACAGGCAGCTTAGAAACGTCCGACGCCTGGAGCGTGACGCTCGGCCTGGTTCACTGCCGCACAGGCAGCTTAGAAACACGACTACGCCAAGCAAGTCCAGCGGGATGCGTTCACTGCCGCACAGGCAGCTTAGAAAACAACCGGGCGAGACGGTGCTTTCGACCTCCAGTTCACTGCCGCACAGGCAGCTTAGAAAATTTGCATCAGCGCCATCAAAAATAAGTGCATGTTCACTGCCGCACAGGCAGCTTAGAAAGTCATCGGCGGTCGACGCTTCAACGGATTCAAGTTCACTGCTGCACAGGCAGTCGCTTGCAACTTACTGCAAACCATCTGGCCGGGCAGATATACCGAAATTAAATATAACTGAGAGCGGCTCCTTCCCCTGCGAAGGGGAAGGCTGGGATGGGGTATTAAAGAAAAATCAAGAAGTTGAAGTTTGCTTTGATAAGACGTCAGCCCTTAAAACCCCCTCCCGTCCTCCCCCTTCGCAGGGGGAGGAGCAAAAAGCCCGTTCGGCTCCGCTCTCCGCTCTCCGCTAAGGAAAGTGGGGTATCTATGCCCTCTCCGAAATGACCCTCTTTTTTGCACTTTCGCTAACTCATTGATTTCAATGAATCACTTATCGCGTCAAAAAAAAGAGGGTATTTCTTCCCAAAGAGGAATAATCTTTGGCAGTTCAGAGCCTAAACCCCGAAACCTAACAGTTCACTGCCGCACAGGCAGCTTAGAAAGACTCGGCACGGCGGTCGGTAAAGAGACTGATGTTCACTGCCGCACAGGCAGCTTAGAAACTGTATGCACCATTACCGCAGACGCAATAGGGGTCACTGCCGCACAGACAGCTTAGAAAATGAAACAGTACGCGGAAAAATAGCGGCATATGTTCACTGCCGCACAGGCAGCTTAGAAATGTTTTGAGATGCCGCCCAGGTTCCCGAATTGGTTCACTGCCGCACAAGCAGCTTAGAAAGGCACGGTGCTGGCCGCCAGTTTTGACTTCGTGTTCACTGCCGCACAGGCAGCTTAGAAAAGCGCGGGGACAGCCTTGATGCCGTAGTGCTTGTTCACTGCCGAACAGGCAGTCGCTTGCAACTTACTGCAAACCATCTGGCCGAGCAGGTATACCGAAATTAAATACAACTGAGAACGGCTCCTTCCCCTGCGAAGGGGAAGGCTGGGATGGGGTATTAAAGAAAAATCAATAAGTTGAAGTTTGCTTTGATAAGGCGTCAGCCCTTAAAACCCCCTCCCGTCCTCCCCCTTCGCAGGAGGAGGAGCAAAAAAGCCCGTTCGGCTCCGCTTTCCGCTAAGGAAAGTGGGGTATCAATGCCATCTCCGAAATGACCCTCTTTTTTGCACTTTCGCTAACCTATTGATTTTAATGAATCGCCAACCCCGTCAAAAATAGAGGGTATTTCTTCCCAAAGAGGAATAATCTTAAGTAGTTCAGAGCCTAAACCCCAAAACCTAACAGTTCACTGCCGGTCAGGCAGCTTAGAAATGCGGGCCACGCGCGGCGCTCTCATTGAGCACGTTCACTGCCGGTCAGGCAGCTTAGAAAACACACAGAACAAATAGCAAGCTTTGCACCGCGTTCACTGTCGGTCAGGCAGCTTAGAAAATGATGCCAAAATACTTAAGGACGTCGCTATCGTTCACTGCCGGTCAGGCAGCTTAGAAATAAACCACAAATTCAATTGTTGGGGTTTTTATGTTCACTGCCGGTCAGGCAGCTTAGAAAGACCAGCCCGCGCACGCTGGACTGGCTAAGTAGTTCACTGCCGGTCAGGCAGCTTAGAAAATCACAATGACAGGGTAACGCTTAATCCCGCAGTTCACTGCCGCACAGGCAGCTTAGAAAACACGGTGACACAGAACGACCGCTTTGGCCTGGTTCACTGCCGTACACGCAGTCGCTAACGTTCATGATGTGTCCGGTCTGAACATCCCCCTTTGCAGGGGGATGAACAAGGTAAAGCCAAAACTACATCACCAGCGCCTGACCGTCTTTGCGGGATTCCGTCCCGGCCAGATACCCGCCTGCCGGATTCACCACAATCACTTGTGCGCCGCCGAACGAATGGCCGCCAAGCGGATCTTCGACAATCAGCTCATGCCCCATCGCCCGCAGCGCGGCCAGCGTATTGTGGTCATACGTGGCTTCCATCGCGACCTGACGGCCACCGTTAATCCGCCAGCGCGGCGCATCGATGGCGGCCTGCGGATTTTGCTTGTACAGCATAATACGCAGCGCCAGTTGCAGATGTCCCTGCGCCTGCATCGGGCCGCCCATCAGGCCGAAGGACATCAGCGGTTTGCCTTCGCCGTCCTGCGCAAACGCCGGAATAATGGTGTGCAGCGTGCGTTTATTCGGCGCGACGCAGTTGGCGTGCTGCTGATCGAGCGTAAAGCCGCAGCCACGATTTTGCATACTGATGCCGGTTCCCGGTACGACAACGCCGGAACCGAAACCCATGTAGTTGGATTGAATAAACGATACCATCATGCCGCTGGAATCGGCGGTGGTGAGGTAAACCGTGCCCCCCGGACGCGGTGCGCCGTAGGTCACGTCGCTGGCTTTAGTGCGGTCAATCAGGCGCGCACGTTCTTCCAGATACGCATCGTTCAGGAACAGTTGCGGGTCGAACTGCATGTGGTCGTTATCGGTGACGTGCTGATCCAAATCGGCCAGCGCCAGTTTCATTGCTTCGATGCACAGATGCGTGGTTTCGACGGAATCCACCGGTTTATCGCCGATGTTAAGCTTACCGAGAATGCCCAACGCAATCAGGGTGGCGATACCCTGACCGTTTGGCGGCAGTTCGTGAACCGAACCGCCTGCGAACGATTGTTGCAGGGTTTCCACCCAGTCGGCTTTGTGATTCGCCAGGTCATCGTGGGTTATCGCACCGCCAAATTCCCGGCTGTGGGCGATCATTTTATCGGCCAGCTCGCCGCGGTAGAACGCTTCGCCTTCGGTTTTGGCGATCAGCTCCAGCGTATCGGCCAGCTGAGGATTACGGAAGATTTCGCCGATTTTTGGCGCACGACCTTCCGGCGCGAAACATTCCATAAAACCCGGCTGATTGTGCAGTTTTTTCACCGCAATTTCCCACAGGCGGCCAATCAGCGGCGATACCGGAAAACCGTTACGGGCGTAATCGATCGCCGGTTGTGCCAGCGTGGTCAGCGGCAGGGTGCCAAAACGTTTTGCCAGCGCCACCCAGCCGGAAACCGCGCCCGGCACGGTGACGGCGTCCCAGCCATAGGTCGGCACGGTTTCATAGCCTTTAGAGGCGAAATACTCCGGCGTCCACGCCGCCGGTGAGCGGCCCGATGCGTTCAGGCCGTGAGCTTTTTTACCGTCCCAGATAATCGCAAAAGCGTCGCTGCCCACGCCGTTACCGCTGGGTTCCAGCACGGTCAGCGCGATGGCGGTGGCGATGGCCGCATCGGCCGCGTTTCCGCCGAGCATCAGCATTTTCATCCCGGCCTGTGCTGCCAGCGGCTGGGAGGCGCAGACTGCATTGGCCCCCATCATCGTCGGGCGCAGGGTAGGATAAGCGGCGTTAAAATCGTAATTCTCAGACATCATTATTCCTTTTAGAAAACGCGTTATTCAGAGCGGGGATCGAGCGCATCACGCAGCCCGTCACCCAGCAAATTAAAACCTTGTACCGTCATAAAAATCGCCAGACCGGGGAAAATCGACATCCACGGCGACTGTTCGAGGAAGCTGCGCGCGGTATTAAGCATCGCGCCCCACGAGGCGTCCGGCGGTTGCTGCCCCAGCCCGAGAAACGACAGGCTGGCTTCGGTAATGATGGCCGACGCCACCGCCAGCGTGGCCTGCACCAGAATTGGCGACAGCACGTTGGGCAGCACATATTTCAGCAAAATCCAGCGGTCAGGCAGGCCAATCGCCCGCGCGCCTTCGATGTATTCTTCATTGCGGATGCTCATGACCTGCGCGCGTGTCAGACGGGCAAAAATCGGCATCGCAGAAAGCCCGATGGCAATCATCGCATTCCCCAGGCTTGGCCCGAGAAATGCGCCGAGCGCAATCGCCAGCACCAGAAACGGGCAGGAGAGCAGCGCCTCAACCACGCGTGAAATAATCCCGTCCAGCCAGCCCTGCCAGTAACCGGCAATCAACCCCAGCGGAACGCCAATCACAATCGCGATAATCACCGACACGCAACCGGCCATCAGCGACGTGCGAGCGCCCCAGAACAGACGTGACAAAATATCGCGCCCCAGTTCGTCGGTGCCCAGCCAGTGCAGGGCGGAAGGCGCTTTTCGCACCTCCATGAAATTGGCTTTTATCGGATCAAACGGTGATATCCACGGTGCCAGAAGTGCCAGCAAAGCGAACGTCAGCACAAGGATCGCGCCGATGACCGCGCTTTTATTGCGCAAAAACTTACGCAGAACGCGGTTTGGCTCGCGGGTGCTGAGTGACGTTGTCACGGAAATAACGGAAACACTCATTTCAGGCTCTCCGCATACGTGGATTAACCAGAACATACAGCACGTCGGCCAGCAGATTCATCAGCAGAAAACCGACCGCCACGACCATCACCACACCCTGAACCACCGCGTAATCACGGTTAAAAACGGAATCAACAATCATCTTGCCGAAGCCGGGAATGGTGAAAACCTGCTCGCTGAGCACCGCGCCGCCCAGCAGTTCGCCGAACAGCAATGTCGTCAGCGTAATGATCGGTACCAGCGCATTACGCAGTGCGTGTTTCATGATGACTTTTTTCGGCAACAACCCTTTGGCGCGCGCCGTCCGGATGTAATCCGCTTTCAGAACCGTAATCATCGCCGCGCGGGTATGGCGCATCAGCGTGGCGGAAAGCCCTGTGCCGAGCACCGCCGCAGGCAGCAGCATGGTTTTCAGGTTTTGCAGCGGGTCTTCCGAGAACGGCACATAACCGGACGCCGGAAGCCAGTGCAGCTTGACCGAGAAGAACATAATCAGCAGCACCCCCAGCCAGAAATGGGGGATCGAAATCCCCGACAGCGCCAGAAAGTTGGTGCCGTTATCAATCCAGGTGCCTTTATTGACCGCCGCCAGCACGCCCATCGTAATGCCAATGATCAGCGCGACAATCATCGCCAGCATCGACAGTTCCAGCGTCACCGGCAGTTTGCTGGCAATCAGCTGCAACACCGGTTCCTGCGTGCGCAGCGACGTGCCAAAATCACCGCGAAGCGCGTTGCCAACCCAGTGGAAATACTGGCTGGGGATCGGATCGTTGAGATGGTATTGCTCGCGCAGCTGGGCAATGACCGCCGGATCACGTTCCTCGCCCGCCATCGCTGTGATCGGGTCGCCCGGCAGTAATTTCTGCATCGAAAAAACCATTAGCGTGACCAGAAACAGCGTCGGTACGGCTGATATCAGCCTTTTAACCACCAGTTCTAACATCGCAAATCCTCGGCAATTATTTGTTCAGTGCCAGACCCTGCAACCGGATCAGACCGTCGGCGTAAGGTACAAAACCGGTGACTTTCTTACTGATACCGAAAATGCGCGGTTCGAAGTACAGATACACCAGCGGATCGTCGATGTTTTCCTGCTCAACCACCTGTTTGTATAGCGCTTTACGCTGCGCCACATCGCTGGTCAGACGCGCTTCCTGCAACCATTGATCGACTTTCGGGTTGCTGTATTTGCCATCGTTGAGGCCGCCTTTGGTGCTCAGGAACGAGAAAATATTGCCGTCAGGATCCGGACGGCCAGACCAGCCGGACATACTCATCTGGAAAGCGCCACTTTGCTGGCGGTCAAGCAACGTGGCGTATTCGGTCATTTGCAGATTCAGGTTGATGCCCGCCTCGCTGACCATCGCCTGAAGTACCTGTGCGACCTGCTGGGACGTCGGGTTATTCGCCACCAGGAAATCAATAGTCAGCGGCGTCTTCACCCCGGCTTCGGCCAGTAATTTTTTGGCCTTTTCAATGTCGCGTTTGGGAACCGGAATATCGGCGTGATACGGGCTGGCAGGCGAAAATGCCTGATTCGCCGGGGTATATTGCCCCTGGAAAACCACCTGATTGATGGCGTCGCGGTCAATCGCCAGCGACAGCGCCTGACGCACGCGGGCATCTTTCGCCAGCGGCGTATTGGTATTGGCGGTGCCATTGCCGACGTTAATCGTCAGCCCCATATAACCGAGGCCGGTGGTGCTGGCGAGTTGCAGATTGCTGTCGCCTTTGACCGTCGCCGTATCGCTGGCGGCAATCCCTTCAGTGATATCCAGATCGCCCGCGCGCAGGTTGGCGAGACGCACGGACGCATCCGGGATGGGCAGGAACACCACTTTGTCGAAGTGATAGGCGCCTTTGTTCCAGTAATTATCAAAGCGTTTTAATACGATGCGATCCTGTTGCACGCGGCTGACGAATTCATAGGGGCCGGAGCACACCGGATGCGCGGCCACGTTACCTTTTGCCGTCGCTTCAGGTGCGAGGATCGTGCCTGCGCGGTCGGTCAGTTGCATCAGCAGGGCGGCATCGGCGGTTTTCAGGTGGAAAACGACGGTGTACGGCGCCGTCACTTCCACGGAATCCACCGAAGATAGCTCGCTTTTGCGCAGGGACCCCGGCAGCGTCAGATAGCGCTCAATATTGAATTTAACCGCTGCCGCATCGAATTTTTCGCCATCATGGAACGTCACGCCTTCGCGCAGATTCATCGTCAGCGTTTTACCGTCATCACTGAACGTCCAGTCTTTCGCCAGGCCCGGCACGATTTGCAGATGCTGATCGACATCCACCAGCCGTTCGCACATCGCACTGAACACAAAACGCCCGTAATAGGTGCGTGCTGTGGCAGGATCGAGCATGTCCGGATCGCTGCCAAGACCGATGCGCAAGGTGCTTTCCGCATGCGCAAGGCTGGCGGTGGTCAGCAACAGTAACGCCGGAATGCAGGCGCTTAAGCGGGGTGCAAATTTCATGGTCGGGTTCCCAGAGTTGAAGTTAATGTTGAAGTTGGATCGGAGGATGAAAGCCGTGACTGGCTCGCCTGTTCAAACAGCGCACGCCGTAAGATAAAAGCGGCAGACGGCGGAGGAACCAGCGCGGAAGTCCGGTCGCGCTGTAATTCGCTCCAGCGGTGGCAGGCCACCATACGGTTAACACTGACAGTTTCCAGCGGCGGTTCGACCTGCCGGCATTCGTCGGTGGCGTACGCGCAGCGGGTATGAAACCGGCAACCGGAAGGCATACTGGACGGATTGGGCATATCCCCCTGAAGCAGCGGCACCGGGCGTTTTACGCCGGGCGTCAGCAGCGGTGCAGAAGCAATCAGCGCCTGGCTATAAGGATGCAGCGGCTGATCAAAAATATCGTCCGTGCTGGCCAGTTCGACGATTTGCCCGAGATACATTACCGCCACGCGGTCGCTCATGTGGCGGATCACCGCCAGACCGTGGGCGACGACAATCATCGTCAGGCCAAACTGCTGTTTCAGGTTTTCCAGAAGATTCACGACCTGCGCCTGCACCGAGACATCCAGCGCAGAAACCGGCTCATCGCCGAGCAGAAGTTTCGGAGAAGAGGCCAGTGCGCGGGCAATACCAATACGCTGACGCTGGCCACCGGAAAACTCATGCGGATAACGGTTGCTGAAAGCGGCGGGCAGGCCGACAGTAGTCAGCAACTCGCGCACCCGCGCCTGACGGTCGGCTTTACCGCTGACAATGTTGTGCAGCCACAACGGTTCGCCGACGATCTCTTCCACCGTCATGCGCGGATTAAGTGACGCAAACGGATCCTGAAAAATAATCTGTAAATCACGGCGCAGGTTTTTCATCTGTTCGGTAGAAAACTGCCGCAGATTCCTGCCTTCATAAAAAACGTCGCCTTCGCTGGCGCTGAGTAACTGCAACAACAACCGGCCGAGTGTGGATTTCCCGGAACCGGATTCCCCGACGATCGCCAGCGTTTCACCGTGCCAGACGCGCAGCGAAACACGATCGACCGCCTGAACAATTTTAGGTTTACTGAACACTGACGCCGGGCCTTTGAAGATTTTGCTCAACCCGGCGGCTTCCAGAATGGGGCGAGGTACTGGACTCATGCGCAGGCTCCTTCCGCTGATAATGCGAAAAAGTTTTCCAGCGGTGCGTAGAAACAGGCCACGCGGTGAGGAGACTTATGCAGCGCGCGCAAAGGCGGCCTTTCCTGATGACAACGGGTATCCGCAAACGGGCAGCGTGTCGAAAAACGGCAGCCTTTTGGCATATCGCGTGGCAGCGGAACCGCGCCGGGAATGGTAGAAAGTGCGCCCTGACGCGATGCCAGCGAGGGCATCGACCCCATCAGCCCGATGGTGTAAGGGTGCTGCGGATTGTTAAAAATAGCTTCAACCGCGCCCTGTTCCACGATTTGTCCGGCGTACATCACCGCCACACTGTCAGCCACTTCGGCGACCACCCCCAGATCATGAGTGATCAGCAGCAGGGCGCTGCCGGTTTCTTCCTGGATCCGGTTAAGCAAAGAGAGGATTTGCGCCTGGATCGTGACGTCCAGCGCGGTGGTCGGTTCATCGGCAATCAGCAGCTGCGGGCGGTTGATCAGCGCCATCGCAATCATCACGCGCTGACGCATCCCGCCGGAAAGCTGGTGCGGATAGGCATCCATCCGCAGTTCCGGTGCCGGAATTTGTACTTTTTTAAGCATCTCCAGCGCCTGCGCACGCGCCTGTTTTTTATCGGTGTTCTGGTGACGCATCACAGCTTCCGCCAGCTGATCGCCCAGCCGCAGCGCCGGATTCAGTGACGTCATTGGCTCCTGAAAAATCATCGCCAGTTCCTCACCGCGCAAATCCGCGTACTGACGCTCAGAAAGCCCGCGCAGGGACGTCCCGTTCAGGTGAATTTCGCCGTGTAACACGTTCGCGCTGGCGGGCAATAATCCCATGAGCGCCAGCGACGTCACGCTTTTTCCGCAACCGGACTCCCCCACCAGCGCCAGCGTTTTACCGGCCTCCAGTTGCAGGGAAATACCGTCCAGGACTGTGGCCGGAGAGCCGGAAAACTGCACCTGTAAATTGTCGATCTGTAACAGCGGCGTGACGGAGCCGTCCGGGTCAGTCATCAGTGAAATCCTCATCGTCATTCAGGGTGGAAAGGAATGCCTGTTGCAGGGCAAGAAGGTGCTCGCGCATCACGCGCGCAGCTTCTTTGGGCTGGCGCGCGGCGATGTGTTCAACAATGCGGTGATGGTGATCGTCGTAGCGGCTCAGACGTTCCTGATTTCGCGCTGCATCACGTACCGCCTGCCAGCTCGGATCACGGCGTATGGCATCGACAGCGTCGAAAAGCCCGAGCAGCAGACGGTTACCGGCAGCATCGGCAATCGCACGGTGAAACGCGCTGTCCCAGAGTTCAATCTGATCCGCGTCATCGCGGGAAATGCTGTTAACGCGATCCAGCAAACGGCGCATCAGCTGAATTTGCTCCGGCGTGGCGCGCAGGGCGGCATATTTCGCCAGCCCCGGCTCAATCTGGAGACGGGCTTCCATCACTTCCTGCAAATTCGATTGTTTCGGTAGCGCCTGTAAACTCAGCGGCTGCGCCGGACCGTTCGGGCCGGTAAACGTGCCTTTCCCCTGTTTGCGCCACACGCGGCCTTCCTCTTCCAGCACATCCAGCGCACGGCGAATTTCACGGCGTCCGGCATCAAACATCTGCATCAGATCGCGCTCTGCCGGCAGTGGCTGAGTCTGATCCGGATGCTGCTGTATCAGTTGTCGCAGCTGTTCCAGCGCTGAATTCGACGTTCCGTTAGAAGGGGGCAGCGCCCCGGCGTTTGTTGGCATTGTTCAGTTTCCCGCTGGGTATTAACTCGTTAATCAGTCCTTTGCATTTTCTGAACCAATTTTGTAATGGTTCGTGAAAAAGTTTTGCAGAAAGAAGATTTTGTTTTTAATTTCAAACGAATAAAAAATACGCTCTTTAAACGGAAGATCGGTTTTCGTATTCATAACGTATTGATATTGCGCTGATATGCACAGGTGTGGTGCGTTAAATTAATGTTAACGGATCGTAATGGTGCGTGATTCTGCGGTATGAGAAGTAGATCAAATAAGCGTAATAAGTGGGCTAATGGTTCGCTATATCGTTGCTTCACGAAAGAAGGAAAGGGTCGGGACGGGTATTAAGGAATAATTCGCACGTCGCGGCAGGCACGGGCAGTCAGATCGTCTGCAAGTTTGTGAATTATGGCGAGAGTGTCGCAAGTGGAGATGAGTGGATTCAGGTCAGCGAAGGGGAGGGAATTGCCGGGGCATTATGGTTTTGCTCTTTACTCTCCCCCGGCGAAGGGGAAGAGTAAAAACAATCGTCAGAAATAATAGCCTTTTGCGCCCTTTTTCCCGCGATCATTTCCGGCAAATACCCTGTCTAATGCCTATCATCAGAGAGGTGTAAACCCAGTCAGGCGGGATTCTGAGGGCTGAGGCCGTCCAAAATAATATCCCTGGAACAAACTACAACCTTCTTCTTTCAGACGCCTGAACTGCTCGGGGGTTTCGACGCCTTCTGCCGTGGTCTGAATATCCAGACTGCGGCTCATGCCGGTGATGGCGCGGATGATCGCCAGCGCTTCACGGCTGTCCTGCATATCGTTGATGAACGAGCGGTCGATTTTGATTTTGTCGAACGGGAACGAGCGCAGATAACTCAGCGACGAATAACCGGTGCCGAAATCATCCAGCGCGATACGCACGCCCAGCGCTTTCAGTTTTCGCAGGGTATCGATATTGCCCAGCGTATTGTCGAGCAATACGGACTCGGTAATTTCCACTTCCAGCCGTGACGGATCCAGCCCGGACGCTTCAAGTGCGGATTCCACCACAGAAACCAGTCCGCTGTTTTTGAACTGAATCGGTGAGAGGTTCACGGCGACGGTCTGCGAGCCGGTCCAGGTTGTGGCTTCACGGCAGGCTTCGTGTAACGCAAAAGATCCAAGGCTGTGGATCAGGCCCGTTTCTTCGGCAATCGGGATGAAATCTACCGGCATAATCAGCCCGTTTTGCGGGTGATGCCAGCGCATCAGCGCCTCATAGCCAATGACCGCATCGTGTTTGGCATCGGTAATGGGCTGGTAGTAAAGACGCAGCTGATTGCAGGTAATCGCGTCGCGCAAGTCCATTTCGACCACGCGGCGTTTGCGGGCGGCGGCGTCCATTTCAATACGGAAATCTTCGTACCGGTTGCGGCCATTACGTTTGGCTTCGTACAGCGCCATATCCGCGCAACGCAGCAGCTGATCCGGCGTGTTCTCGGTGGAATCCGCCAGTGCGATGCCGATACTCAGGCCGACCGAGAGCGAGTGACCGTCGATAATGACCGGCGGACGCACGGATTCAATCAGGCGTTTGGAAATCTGATGCGCCGCGGAGATATCTTTCAGGCCGGGCAGCACGACGGCAAACTCGTCACCACCGATGCGCGCCAGCGTGTCGTCATCGCGCAGCGTCATCCGCAGACGTTTGGAAATCGCCCGCAGCAGTTCATCGCCGACCTGATGGCCGAGCGCGTCATTCACGTTTTTGAAATTATCCAGATCCAGACACAATGTAGCCGTGTGGCTGTGCGTATAGCTGTCGCGCTGCAACGCTTCGTTAAGACGCTGGCTGAAAAGAATGCGGTTGGGCAGGCTGGTCAGATTATCGTGGTGCGCCATGTGATGGATACGTGCATGCGCGGCCTGCTGATCGGTCACGTCGTCAGCAATCATCATCACATAACTGGTTTGAGGATCGTGCCCGCGGATCACCGAACTGGTGGTTTGCAGCGTACGGTCGCCGATGGCCGTCAGCAGTTGTTGCTCGCTTTTATGCACACCTTCAGCGCGCAGACATTCGTCCGACTGCTTATTAATAAAGTTGCTGAGCCCGAATCCCATGCAATCCTGCGGGCGTTTGCCGAGCATTTTCTCGCGCGAAATCCCCAGCAGGCGTTCGGCCTGACGGTTCACCAGCAGAATTTCCCGCGAAACGGCATTTTCAACGATCACGGAAGAGGGAATATTGGCGATCACCGTGTTCAGAAATTGCGATAAAGAAGAGAGCTGTTCGCTGTTGGATTCGGCCAGTTCTTTGGCCTTCAGCAACTCTTTTTCAGTTTCACGCCTTTGCGTTACGTCACGGGTGATCTTGGCAAAACCAATGATTTCACCGGCTTCGCGCAGGGCTTCAATAATGATGTGCGCCCAAAAAAGCGAGCCATCTTTGCGCTGTCGCCAGCCCTCAGATTCATAGCGGCCCGTTGAACGCGCGGTCTCCAGACCGTGCTGCGGCCAGCCACTTTTCTTATCTTCTTCCGTGTAAAAGCATGAAAAATGCTTCCCCACGACTTCTTCAGGCGTATAGCCTTTTGCCCGCTGCGCGCCGGCATTCCAGTTCGCAATGGTGCCGTCCGGTGTCAGCATATAGATGGCGTAATCTTCTACGCGTTGAACCAGCAACCGATACAGTACATCAGAATCTTCGCTCATTTTTTTTGCCTGGTAGCCTGCCGTCTCTGCCCGGATTCCGTCCAAATCAGAGTGCGGCTAAATAGTGCGCCTGTCCCGACGCATTTTTGCTGTGATGTGCTCATGAAACGTTAGCATAAGATAATTCTTAGTTCGCCAAATTTTGCTTCTAACATGCTTAAAATTAAGCGTTTTTAGCTAAAAGATCGGACTTAAGTTAAATTGCACTTTTGAGTTTGAGTGACCAGATTCGTTATCGGCGCAACAGGAATGAAACTTTAGCGGAATGGCATAAAAAGCTAAGGGAAATATGAGGGGATCCAATGTGTTAAATAAAAAGGCCGCAAACAATTGCGGCCTGTTAAATTTTGGTTACGGACGCGGCGGTTTGGGTTCGTGCTTCACCGGTGGTTTTGGCTTCGCTTTAGGGCGAACCGGCGCAGGTTTAACCTGATGATGCGGTTTTTTGTGTTTCACGACAGGCTTGTGAACTTTATGAACCGGCTGCGGTTGACTGACCGGCCCGTTGTGCGGGCCTTCAGCGTAAGCACTCAGGCTGGCGGTCGCCAGCAACGCACACAGAACAACTATTCCTGACTTAATCATTGTATTCCCCGTTCCCGTTTTGACGGTGTTTTCTGATAACACACAGACTTTGCGGGGCAAACGGGAAAACGACAATTCGGATAAGGCTTAATAAAGGGGGTTTAACGGAAAATTTAAACTGCGTTTACGTAAAGCTGAGGGAAGTGCAGGGCGCTTACGGTATTTCCTGCAAGCGCGCCGGTAAACTTTCGGGAATTACTGCACGACTTTATAAGGGCCGTCGGTCACTGACTCGCGCAAAATAAGCTCAGACACAAACTTATTCTTTTCGGATAAATAGCCGCCATCGAGCATGGAAATAATCTGGCTGATGACTTCGCTGACCATGTCGCTCACCGGATCTTTCACGCTCGACAGTGCCGGAATAAGAAAAGGCGCGGTCGGAATATTATCAAACCCGATCACCGAAACCTGCGCAGGCACGGCAATTCCGGCGATGCTGAGCTGCTTCATCGCACCGATCGCCATTTCGTCATTGCTGGTAAGCAGGGCGGTGAAGGATAGCCCGGACGACAACAACGTTTCCACCGCCGCCGCGCCACTGGCCGGTGACCATTTTCCCTTAACGATCAGCGATTCTTTTACCGGTAAACCGGATGCCGTCAGCGCGTCGCGATAACCGGAAAGCCGCTCAATGGCGGTCGGGGAATCCATCGAACCGGTGATAAACGCAATATCCCGGTGTCCGCGTTCAATAAGCGCCTGTGTGGCATTAAAACTCGACCCTTTGTGGTCGCAATAAATACAGTGGCTCTGATGTTTGCGTAATTTGCGGTTCACGACCATCACCGGTTTTTTATATTTGTCGATGAGCAAATCCATTTCATCGACCGATAAAAAACGCGGATAAATAATAATGCCGTCGCAGCGCAAATCGTGCAAAAACTGAATGGCGTCCTGTTCTTCTTCCGCGCTGTGTTTACCATCCACCAGAATCAGCTGGCGTCCGTTGGCGTCAAGTTTTTTCGCAGCCTGAGAAATTAATTCACTGAAATAATGCCCGTTATACAGCGTATTCGTCACCACCAGCCCGATGCACATCGATTTGCTGGTTGCCAGATTTCTTGCCAGTAAATTGGGCCGGTAGCCCGCTTCCTCAATGGCTTTATAGACCTGATCTTTGGTTTCCTGGCTCACATAACCCTTGCCGGAAAGCACACGGGAAACCGTGGCTTTCGAGACGCCCGCTTTGGCTGCAACTTCCTGCATTGTCGACATCAGGCACCTTCCGGATGAGAAAAATTATTCGCCATTCTACACATTCCGCGCGTGCTGAGACGATTTCACTTCGCAAGGAGATCGTCATCACAAAAATGAAACGGTGTTGTATTTATTTATTGAAGTCAGAAGAAGAACTGAACATTCTCGTGTGAAACCGGTTACCTACTGTTTCGGAAAAAGCCCGCTACGTTTCATAAAAAAGGCTTCCCGGAAAGATAATTATTCATAACCCTATGAATCCGAGAGAGTTATCACTCATGGCTAAAAATTTTGCAGCAATTTCCAGGTCAATCGTCGATGCCATCGGCGGCGCGGATAATGTGGTTGCGGTTACGCATTGCATGACGCGCCTGCGCTTCGTGCTGAACGACGAATCCGTCGTGGACGCGGCGGCGCTGAAATCCATCACCGGCGTGATGGGCGTGGTGCGCAATGAAAAACAGTGCCAGGTGATCATCGGCAATAACGTGTCGCAGGCTTACGCCGAAGTGTTGAAACTGCTTCCGGAAGGCTTTGCGGCGGCCAGCGATGCACCTGCCAAAAACAAAATTACGCTCAAGCGGATTGGTGCAGGAATTATCGATGCGCTGATTGGCACCATGTCGCCGCTGATCCCGGCGATTATCGGCGGTTCGATGGTCAAACTGCTGGCGATGATTCTGGATATGACCGGCGTGTTTGAAAAGGGCGCTTCAACGCTGGTGATCCTCAATACCATCGGCGACGGCGCGTTTTTCTTCCTGCCGGTGATGGTGGCCGCGTCGGCGGCGGTGAAATTCAAAACCAACATGTCGCTGGCGATTGCGATTGCCGGGATCCTGGTGCATCCGGCATTTATCGACCTGATGGCGAAAGCCGCGCAGGGGCAGAAAGTTGAATTCATCGGCATTTCCGTCACGGCGGTGAAATACACCTACACCGTGATCCCCGCGCTGTGCATGACGTGGCTGCTGTCCTACATCGAAAAATGGGTGGATCGCATTACGCCGGTCGTCACCAAAAACTTCCTCAAGCCGATGCTGATCATGTTGATTGCCGCACCGATCGCCATCGTGCTGATCGGGCCGCTGGGCATCTGGATTGGTACCGGTATTTCCGCCGTGGTGTACACCGTTCACAGCTATCTCGGCTGGCTGTCGGTGGCGATTATGGGCGCGGCCTGGCCGCTGCTGGTGATGACTGGCATGCACCGCGTGTTCACGCCAACCATTATTCAGACCATTGCTGAAACCGGCAAAGAAGGCATGGTGATGCCGTCAGAAATCGGCGCAAACCTGTCACTGGGCGGTTCATCGCTGGCCGTGGCGTGGCGGACGAAAAACCCGGAGCTGCGCCAGACCGCGCTGGCAGCGGCGGCTTCCGCGATTGTGGCCGGGATTTCAGAACCTGCGCTTTACGGCGTGGCGCTGCGGCTTAAACGTCCGCTCATCGCCTGCTTAATCAGCGGTTTTATCTGCGGCGGTATTGCCGGTTTAGGCGGCCTCGCCAGCCATTCGATGGCGTCGCCGGGCCTGTTTACCAGCGTCCAGTTCTTCGACCCGTCCAATCCGATGACCCTTGTCTGGGTGGCGGGCGTCATGATCCTCGCGGTGGTGCTTTCGTTTGTCATCACCCTGTTACTCGGATTTGAAGATATTCCCGTGGAAACCGTGACGCCGAAAGAGGGCAAAACGGCAGAGATCACAACGCCTGCGCCGTTGCCGGTGGCAGCCGACGCAGCGCGTTCACATTAAAGGAGAAGTAATTCATGGCAGCATCTTTATTTCCTGACGGCTTTTTATGGGGCGGCGCGATTGCCGCAAACCAGGCCGAAGGTGCCAGTTTTGAAGGCGGCAAAGGCCTGACGACGGTCGACATGATCCCGCACGGTGCGCACCGTCTGGCGGTAAAAACCGGTCAGGAAAAGCGCTTCCGTCTGGACGCGACAGAGTTTTACCCGAGTCATCAGGCGATTGATTTCTATCATCGTTATAAAGAAGACATCGCGATGATGGCCGAAATGGGCTTCACCGTATTCCGTACTTCAATTGCCTGGAGCCGTCTGTATCCTAATGGCGATGAGCTAACGCCGAATGCGGAAGGCATTGCGTTCTACCGTGACGTTTTTGCCGAGTGTAAAAAATACGGCATCGAACCGCTGGTTACGCTGTGTCATTTCGATGTGCCGATGCATCTGGTGATTGAGTACGGTTCATGGCGAAACCGCAAAATGGTCGAGTTTTTCGCCCGTTATGCGCGCACCTGTTTTGAAGCGTTCGACGGGCTGGTGAAATACTGGCTGACGTTTAATGAGATCAATATCCTGTTGCACAGCCCGTTCTCCGGCGCGGGTTTAGTGTTCGAAGAGGGCGAAAATCAGGAGCAGGTCAAATATCAGGCGGCGCACCATGAGCTGATTGCCAGCGCGCTGGCCACGAAAATTGCCCATGAAGTGAACCCTGAAAATCAGATCGGTTGCATGCTGGCGGGTGGGAATTTCTATCCGCGCACCTGCAAGCCGGAAGATGTCTGGGCGGCGCTGCAAAAAGACCGCGAAAACCTGTTCTTTATCGACGTTCAGGCGCGTGGCGCTTATCCGTCCTACACCCGCCGCGTATTCGCTGAAAAAGGCATCGTCATCGATAAACAGCCGGGCGATGACGACATTCTCAAAAACACCGTCGATTTCGTGTCCTTCAGTTATTACGCCTCGCGCTGTGCGTCCGCTGACATGAACGACAACAACAGCAGCGCGGCGAACATCGTAAAATCACTGAAAAACCCGCATATAGAAGCCAGCGAATGGGGCTGGGGCATTGACCCGCTTGGCCTGCGCATCACCATGAACATGATGTACGACCGCTACCAGAAACCGTTATTCCTGGTGGAAAACGGCCTCGGCGCAAAAGATGAAATCAACGCGCAGGGCGAAATCGTCGATGATTACCGCATCAGTTATTTGCGC
This sequence comes from Rahnella sp. BIGb0603, assembly GCF_024808755.1. NCBI lineage: Bacteria > Pseudomonadati > Pseudomonadota > Gammaproteobacteria > Enterobacterales > Yersiniaceae > Rahnella > Rahnella sp. BIGb0603. Next base: position 88,779 of record NZ_JANUEX010000002.1, read on the forward strand.
GAACACATCAAAGCAATGGGCGAAGCCATCGCCGACGGCATCCCGGTCATCGGCTACACCTCGTGGGGCTGCATCGATCTGGTTTCCGCCTCCACCGGCGAAATGAGCAAACGCTACGGCTTTGTCTACGTTGACCGTGACGACAGTGGCAACGGCACGCTGGAAAGAACCCGTAAGAAATCGTTTTACTGGTACAAAAAAGTGATAGCCAGTAACGGGGGGGATTTGGAGTAGTTATTACGTCAAAGGCCAGAATACTCTGGCCTTTAAAATTCAAAAGATGACGATTGTTTAATTGTTATCCGCATAATGCCGGGCAGATGAAATGGCGTAATCATCAAAGATATTCTGCTCGTCATCATCGCTGACATTGCGCACGCGATATATTTTCCATTCCTCATCTTCTTTTTTAAGGTACACAGCTAGTTTTAGCGTTTTGCCTTCTTCAATACCTATATTCACATCGGCCAACTTGCCGCCCATAAAATCATGAATGTTAGTCACGCTAAGTTTATCAATCCATCCGGGCGCATAATCTTGAGTATAAGTGAAATAATCGGAGCTTATGATTTCCTGTTCGGGAATGGCGAGTATTTCAGAAATTCGATGGCGTGTATCGACAGCGATATATTCATCATTCAGTGGTGAATTAATGTTCATGTCTTGATCAGGTTTCACTAAGCTATTCAGATGCTGCCTGTAAAAAGTTTCAACTCGCTGTTCTGCGCTCTGGTGCGTAGCGCAACCGGCAAGACTGAGCATTATCATTAAAATAAAGGAGCGCATTAGTTTTTCCTGTAAATAACATAGTGTGGGCGGGCGTTTCTGTAACCCGGACCGGCCCACATATCCCTTTGACGAAAATCAGAATACCAGACTTGTCCGTCAAAGATTGCCATATGTCCTTCGGGACGCCCTCCTGCATAAGGCTGAATGATCACAACGTCACCTTCCCGTGGATCCTCACCGGAACCTAAGGGTCTGAATCCTGCACTTTCAAGCAGGCTTCCATAGTTTCTGGCGTCGTGAGTATGTCCGATATTGACGCCACCGGCTTCAATGGCTTCTCGTGTAAATGTCGCGCAATTACCTGTAGATGTCGAGCCTGCACGCCAGCGTGCGTGTGCAACGGCAGCCGTTTTATTCCATGACATAAAATATTTTCTTATAAAGTCATTCTGACTGGGCAGGTAAATTATTATTTCTAACTAAAATAAAACATGCCTGATTTCACAATAACGCGCATAAGATAATATTTTATGGGGTATGCTAAGTTCTGATTTATCAAAGTATGTAATCAGTATTATTTAGTGAAAGGGGTATTGAACCCCTTAGTTTGTTTTTCTGACTATTATCAATGTCATACTTTAATCGTCATTAAAACAGATAATTTACCTGACCGTACTCGCCCGAACCTTCAATTTCCCCGCCATAATAACGCGCGTGGCGGCGTCTTCGCCGGAGCACAAATATTCCACCGCCATCCGGCCTAATTCGTTATACGGCAACTGGACGCTGGTGAGTTTTGGCGTCATCTGATCGGCGATGCGCTGATCGTCGTATCCGGCGACCAGAATGTCCTGCGGAATTCGCAGATGCAGTTCGGTCAGCGCCTGATAACAACCGATGGTCATCCAGTCGCTGGAGCAGAAAATCGCATCCGGTGGTTCGGGCTGATCCATCAGTTGCAACGTTGCGCGATAGGTTTCATTGAGTGACCAGTTGGTGGCCTGCACCAGCCGGTCGTCGGGCGGCATTCCCGCCTGCGTCAGGGCTTCGCGGTAACCTTCGAGACGCTTTTCACACGCTTCCATCCAGTTATCACCCATGATGTGTGCGATTCGGGTGGCCCCCTGATCAATAAGATGGCGTGTAATTTGCAACGCGTTTGCCCGGTCGTCAGGCAGGAAAGTGGGCAGCAGCGGATACGCGCGGTCGTATACATTCAGCAGGACGACCGGTAACGTCGTCTGGTTAACAAAGGGTGAGAAATCAATGGACTGCGTAACGGGCGACGCAATAATTATGCCTGCACAACGCCGCTGATTGAGTTGTGCGATGATCCGCACGGCCAGTTCTGCGTCGTCGCCGTAATCGTAAATCGTCAGCAGCGTATCATGCCGCCACGCGGCTTCCCGGGCTTCGCTGAGGGCATCAACAAACGGGTCATAGCTGGGCATCCCGTTGATCAGCAGTGCAATTTCTTCCTGACCGTTGTCCCGGTGGGGGGCTGGCATTTTTTTGTAACCCAGCGAGAGCGCGGTATTAAACACGCGTTCACGGGTTTCTTCGCTGAGTTTGACGGAACGTGAATTGTTTAAAATCAGTGAAACGGTGGCCTGCGAAACCCCGGCTTCCCGCGCAATATCACTCATCGTGACTTTGTTTTTCTTCTCCATTTCCCTTTTCCCGTCTGCCATTTATCTCTCCTTTTTCACTATATCACAGCGGTCTTTTTTGCCCGACCACCACGCAGTCTGGCTAAAAAGAGTGTGATCTCACCAGCAGAACCCGCATGACGGATTTGCAGCAATGCCAGTCAGGTAATAAACATTAGCTAATAATATTAGTCAATGAACGATAATGCGAGGAAAAAACGATGAAAGAGCAATGGAATGAACAGCAGGCAGCACAGTGGAGCCAACAGCAGGGATGGATTTGCGGATTCAACTACTTACCGCGCACGGCGGTGAACTGGACGGAACTCTGGCAGCGCGAAACATTCGATGTGCCGACTATCGATCAGGAACTGGGCTGGGCGCACGACGCCGGTTACAACCAGCTGCGCATCAATTTGCCGTTTATTGTCTGGCAGGTTGACCGCGACGGGTTGCTGGCGCGCATCGATCAGTTCCTGAGTATCGCGGCACGTCATCAGATAAAAGTGATGCTGACGCTGATGGACGACTGCGGTTTTTCGGGCGATGAGCCGTATCTCGGGCCGCAAAAAGCGCCGGAGCCGGGAAAACATAACAGCCAGGCGGCAGCGAGTCCGGGGCGCGACGTGGTGTGTAACCGCGAAATGTGGCCGCAGATTGAGGATTATGTGCGCGACCTCATCCGCCATTTTCGCACTGACACCCGTATCGCTATCTGGGATTTGTACAACGAACCGGGTAACCGCGGCACGTTTGCGACCGGGCTGGAAGAAGTGTTGTATGACGAAAAGCTGGAAGTTTTCGCGCTCGATCTGATGCAAAAGGCGTTTGTCTGGGCACGTGAGGAAGACCCGCAGCAACCGCTGACCGTCGGTGCGTGGCATTTCTCGCAGGATTTGGATCAGCCGGAAAGTGAGTTTTTTACGCACCCGATTGATGTCGCAGCGGCAAAACTGTCTGATGTCATCAGCTTTCATGCCTACGTCGCCACGCCAAAACTTCTGCAGGCGCTGCGTTTCTGGCAGAAATTCAACCGCCCGATGCTGTGTACCGAATGGCTGGCGCGCCACGTCGGCAGCGTTTTCGAAGAGCAATTGCCGCTGTTCAGCGCCTTCAACGCCGGGTGTTATCAGTGGGGGCTGGTGCGCGGAAAAACCCAGACCACGCTGCCGTGGCCGGTAGTGCGTAAGGGCAATCATGATTACGCCCATTTGTGGTTCCACGATGTGCTGGACGAATACGGTATCCCGTTCCGCCGCGCTGAAATGGATCTTGTCCGCCGTTTAACGCGTATGAAATAACCCTTCAACATGTTGCACAGGGAAGTGCGAGGCTGAATAAAAATGACGATTTCAATGAAAATCCCGTCCAGGGAATTGTGGTCTTATTTTGGTTACGGGCTGGGGCAATGCTTCAGTTTCGGATTAGTGGGTTCCTTTATTAACTATTTCTACACCGATGTATTGGGTATTTCCGCGCTGGCGGCGAGCACGATATTTCTGGTCGCCCGCGCGTGGGATGCCATACACGATCCGTTATTTGCCAGCGTCATGGACACCATCCAAACCCGCTTCGGGAAATTTCGTCACTTTATGTTGCTGGCGCCTTTCCTGATTACGCTGGTCACGCTGGCGTCGTTTTATAATATTGATGCGCCGATGGGGACGAAAATTCTCTACGCCGGTGCAACTTATATATTATGGGGCACGTTGTACGCCATTTCGGATATTCCTTTCTGGTCGATGAGTTCGGTGATGAGCTCGGAGCCGAAAGAGCGCACCAAAGCGGTCACCGCTGCCGTGCTGGGCGTGAACGCCGGTATCGCTTGCGCGTCGATCTTCTTCCCGCGGCTGACGGCATTTTTCGCGCCGGGCTCCGGCGATCACGGTTACTTTATGGCGACTGTGGTGATGATGGTGATCGGCTTGCTGCTGATGATTAACGGGTTCTGGAATATCAAAGAACGTGTACCGCCAAGCAGTGAAAAAGTCACCATGCGCGATACGTTTCATAACCTGAAAAATAACCGGCCACTGTTCTTTGTTCTGGCGGCATTCTTTTTCTGTGTCCTGCACAATATTGCCAACGGCATTTACATCTATTTCTTTATTTATAATATGGGCGATGGTGCATTACAGGCGGCAATTGGAGTGATGGGAATATTAGCGGCGATTGCCTGTCTGACTGCACCGTTATTAACGCGGCGTTATAAAAAACGTTCCCTGTTTATTGTGCTTTGCGCACTGGATATTGTGGTGCGCGTCATCTTGTGGTTCAGCGGATATCACAACATGACCTGGCTGTTTATTCTGCTGGGCCTCAGCACGGTATTTGTCATGATGAGCAACCTGTTTACCTCCGCGATGATTGTCGACACCATCGAATATGCCGAATACAAAACCAATAAACGCTGCGCGGCGATTACGTTCTCCGGCCAGACGTTTACCGGGAAGATGTCCGTTGCGGTCGGCGGCGGGCTGGTAGGGATATTCCTGACCGCGATTCATTACGTTCCGCAGGCCGCTCACCAGACGGAAAGCGTGATGAATGGCTTGTTCTTCGGTATCAGCCTGTTGCCCGCAATCGGCTCATTAATCCGCATTGGCTTCATGTGGTTCTTCGATTTCACCGAAGACAAACACGCTGAAGTGCTGGCCATTCTCGAGCAACGCCGCAAATCCGGTGAAGTGTTCGAAGAGCCTCAGCAACCGGGGGAATTATTGCCTTCCGGCAGGGCATAACGGACATTTTTGGTGCAAAAAATCACCAGTACTAAAATTTTTCCTGGCTAACGTTCTGAATTTGTTAGGACGGTTAAGTTGGCATACAAGCTGCATTAGCTTTTATGACATGAGTGAAATACGTCAGTACAGAGAGATTACGGATGAAGGCGTCCGTTAGCGTTCAGGTTGCTGAGCGCTAACAGGACGCTTTTTTTTATGGGTTTTGGCCACGAGCCCAGGCTTTGACCAGAGATGCGCCCCCGCATCTTGCCACTCAGATCGAACCCTTATGCATTAATCATCCATCTATATCCTTTTTTGTTAGTGGCAGCCGCCCGTTCCTATATGCAATTCTCTGACCTACAAAACAAAAACGTTATTTACCTGCCAGATTATAAATTTAGGGCGCGAGCCCTCTTAAGATGACTTATAAGGAAAAACTATGGCTGCTTCTTCAGTAATCAAAAATAAATTCAATAAAAGCGTTGTTTCCGCCGGTCTGTTTTTGGCGCTCAGCGCAGTTTCAACTTTTGCAGCCCATGCAGATCAGCTGGCTGATATCAAAAAAGCCGGCGTGGTGAAAGTGGCTACGTTTGATTCCAATCCACCGTTCGGTTCTGTGGATGCCAAAACGCACGATATCGTCGGTTATGACGTTGATTTTGCGAAAGCGCTGGCGAAAACGCTGGGCGTAAAATTACAACTGGTGCCGACCAATCCGGCGAACCGTATTCCGTTATTGCAGTCCGGCAAAGCCGATCTGATTGTGGCGGATATCACCATCACGCCGGAACGCGCGAAAGTGATCGATTTCTCCCTCCCTTATTTCGTGACCGGCCAGCAGTTCCTGGTGCCGGCCAGTTCACCGGATAAACTCGACGCCTACGCCACGGCGCGTATCGGCGCGGTGAAAGGCACCACCGGCGAGCAGGAATTGCATAACCGCTTCCCGCAATCGCGCGTGTTGTCTTACGACGATATACCTCTGGCACTTTCTGCGCTGCGTAACGGCAACGTGCAGGCGATTACGCAGGACAGCACCATTCTGGCCGGATTGCTGGATGGCGCGCCGGACAAGGCAAAATACAAAGTCTTGCCTGAATTACTGAGCAAAGAAGAGATTGGCGTTGGCGTGAAAAAAGGCGAAACCAGCCTGCTGAAAGTGGTGAATGACGAGCTGCTGAATCTGGAGAAAAACGGTCAGGCGGTGAGCATTTATAACGTCTGGTTTGGCCCGCAGACAAAATCTCCGCAGCCACGTCTGTTCAAGATTGAAGCCAAATAATCCGCTTTATGCAAGGTAATGCACATGCAGCAAGACTCCTTATCAACCGCAGCGACGTCTGCGGTTTTTTCACATTCAAACGCCGCTAAAACCACGGCGGTTGAATTTCGTCAGGTCAGTAAATCTTTCGGTCATCACCCCGTGATCCGGAATGTCAGTCTGAGCGTCGCCAGCGGCGATGTGGTGGCGGTCTGCGGGCCGTCCGGCTCGGGGAAATCCACGCTCATCCGCCTGATTAATCAGCTGGAAACCGTCACTGATGGCGAAATTCTCATCCACAACAAACCGACACGCGGCCTGAACGGACCCGCGCTACGCGAATTACGTACGCACATCGGTTTTGTGTTTCAGCAGTTCAACCTGTACGCCCATCTGACCGCGCAGGACAACGTCAGCCTCGCGCTGATTAAAGTCCACGGCTGGAAGAAAAGTGATGCACGCGGGAAGGCGCTGGCGCTCCTGACCCGCGTCGGTTTGCAGGACAAAGCGCAGCATTATCCCGAGCAGCTTTCCGGCGGACAGCAGCAGCGCGTGGCGATTGCCCGGGCGCTGGTGACGGATCCGGACATCATTTTGTTCGATGAACCGACGTCGGCGCTGGATCCGGAGATGATCGGCGAAGTCCTGCTGGTTATGCAGGAACTGGCGAAAAGCGGCATCACGATGATTGTGGTGACGCACGAAATGAGTTTTGCCCGTGAAATTGCCGATCGGGTGATTTTCATGGACGGCGGCGAGATCTTGGAACAGGCGGAACCGGAGGATTTCTTCCTGCGGCCGCAGCATCCGCGTGCGCAACGTTTTCTGCAAAAAGTCCTGTTCCCGCTGCATCCTGAAACAGGAGCGGGGCAATGATCTGGCATCCTGACTGGGCTGGCGTGCTCACCGGCCAGCCTTTGCAGTGGATTATTTCCGGCTTTCTCACCACGCTTTACGTCAGTATGGCGGGCAGTGTGCTGGCGACACTTCTGGTGGTGTTACTGATCGCGCTGCGCCTGAGTCAGTCGCGTCTGGCGCGCGGTGCGGTAGCGGCGTTTGTGTCGGTTTTCCGCAACACGCCGCTGCTGGTTCAGCTGCTTTTCTGGTATTTCGCTGCGTATGGCGCACTGCCGCAAAGCTGGCGTTTTTACATCGGCGATACCCATGCGTGGGCGGTATTCCCCGGCAATATTGCGTGGCTCACACCGGAATTTGTGTGCGCCGCGTGGGGGCTGGGATTATTTGCCGCCGCGTTTCTGGTGGAAGAAGTGCAGGCGGGGCTGAATTCGGTGCCGAAAGGCCAGACCGAAGCCGCGATTTCACAGGGCTTCAGCCGCAAAACGTTGCTGCTTTCGATCCTGTTACCGCAGGCGCTGACTAACGCCTGGCAGCCGATCACCGGGCAATATCTCAACCTGATGAAGCTTTCCTCGCTGGCGACCGGCATCGGATTTTCCGAGCTGACGTATCAGGTCAGTCAGATTGAAAGTTACAACGCGCACGCCTTTGAAGGTTTTGCGGTCGGCACGTTGCTGTATCTGGCGCTGGGGATGATCCTTGGCGGGCTGATGACAGTATTTGGCCCGAAACGCCCGCAACAAAGGCCGCAGGCGGAGGTGAACGATGGAATTTGACTGGTCGGTTCTGCACGATAACTTCACCTACATGCTGTGGGGAAGGCTGGCCGACGGCGAACCGGGCGGCGTTTTACTCACGCTGATCATGGCCGTTTCTGCTGGCGTGCTGGCGTTAGTGCTGGGCGTCGCAATGGCCGCGTTAGCCTGGCGTTTCGGTGGCTGGACGCGAAAATTGCTGTTTTTGTGGGCGTCGTTTATACGCGGCATCCCGCTGATTTTTGTGATTTTCTGGCTGTATTTCCTGCTGCCGGTGGTGTTTGGCGGCTCGATCCCCGGCCCGCTGACGGTGATTATCGCACTTGCCTGGTTTACCTCGACGGCGGTGATGCACTCCACGCTGGCCGGGCTGGAGTCACTGCCGCGCGGGCAAACCGAAGCGGGGATTGCGTCCGGCATGAGTTACAGCCAGGTTTTGCTTAATGTCCTGCTGCCGCAGGCGTGGCCGAACCTGTTGCCGTCGTATCTCGGGTTGCTGATCTCGCTGGTGAAAGACACCTCGCTGGCGTTTATCGTCAATGTGCCGGAGCTGACCACCGTCGCGGGGCAGGTGAATAACCGGGTGCAAATCTACCCGGCAGAGATCTTCCTGTTTGTCGGCCTGATGTACTACCTGCTGTGCGCATCGCTGGCGTATGTTGCGGGCAAATCGATTAAACGCCGTCAGGCATTGCGGGCGTAACAGACCATTAAGCCATCTGTGAAATCTCATATTTTCGCCTGATTCACACGGGCAGAGAGTTCCTGATGGCTTTCCTTTCTTTTGCGGTAACCTACAACAGATGAGTTCCAAGAATTGCGCTGTGTGTGATGCCATTGACTAGCTTAGAAGGCAAAGAAAACATGGCCACCCTGAAATGCGGGTAGCCTTGTCTTACCCGATGAATCAGCGTTAAATAACGTTCCTGACCTTGATAGAAAGCCCGCTTCTGAACTTATTGAATTTGTTTTCGCAAGATTTTCCAGCTTCTTTACCTCGCTGACAGTACCTGGAAACGCCGTCTTCGCGTGAAGAACTGGTGAAACCGTTTGCCGCGATGGGCATTTCTGTCAGGGAACTGCTACGCGTTAACACCGCGCCTTATGGCGAACTCGGGCTGGATAATCCGGACTTCACCGATGCGCAGCGCATTGATGCGATACTTTTGCATCCAGTCCTGATGAACCGCCCGGTAGTGGTGACGCCGCTCGGGGCCGCGCTGTGCCGCCCGTCAGAGAAGGCTCTGGATATTCTTCCGGACGCGCAGAAAGGCGCGTTCACCCAAGAAGACGGCGAACGCGTTGTGGATAAAGACGGAAAGCGGCTTGTCTGAACGGTGTTTAAAATGCTGCCGCCGTTTGCCGGTTTGAACTCACCACCGGCAGGGCATTAATCAGCTTTTGGGTCCACGGATGAGCAGGGTGGTGGAAGACGTCATCGACCTGTCCGTGCTCGACCACGCTGCCGTCTTTCATCACCATCACCCTGTCCGCCAGATGATGTACTACGCCGAGATCGTGCGAAATAAACAGCAGCGCGGTGCGGTGTTCCGCCTGCATTTCGGCCAGTAAATCCAGCACCTGCGCCTGTACGGAAACGTCCAGCGCGCTCACCGGCTCGTCGGCCACGAGTAATGCAGGATTCGGCGCAAAAGCGCGGGCGATCGCAACACGCTGGCGCTGGCCGCCGGAAAGTTCACGCGGATACCGCCGTAAAAATCCTTCACCGAGCTGCACTTCATCGAGCAACTGAAGGATACGGCGACGTCGTTCATCGCCAAAAATGCCCACGCTGTCGAGGCTTTCCCCGATGATTTTTTCCACGTTATAACGCGGATCAAAAGAGCTGAGCGGATCTTGTGCGATCAGCTGAATCCCGCGGCGTTGCAGTCTGCGGACGGATTCGGGGATCTGACTCCAGCGCTGCCCCTGAATAGTAATCGTACCGGAACCGGGTTCAGTCAGGCCGAGCACCATTCTGGCCAGCGTGGTTTTCCCCGAGCCGGATTCACCCACAATCCCCAACGTTTCGCCCGCCGCCAGCGTCAGGCTGACGTGGTTAACCACGGCTTTGTCCGCGTAATGCTTGCTCAGATTGCGCACGTCCAGCACCGGTTCGCCGGTGGCGATATTTTTGACGGGCAGCGGCCTGCCGCTCTGGCCGGAGAGTTTCAGCCCGCGCGTGGCAGGGCCGGGAATGGAGGCGAGCAGCTGGCGGGTATACGGGTGATCCGGCCTGCTCAGCAGTTTTTCGCCCGTGCCTTCTTCCACCACTTTGCCCTGATGCATCACCAGGATCCGGTCGGCGAGTTGCCCGACCACGGAAAGGTCGTGGCTGATCAGCAGCAGGCTTTCGCCCCGGTCGCGGCGCTGTTGCAGCAGATCCAGAATCTGCTTCTGCACCGTCATATCCAGCGCCGTGGTGGGTTCATCGGCAATCAGCAAACCGGGTTTCCCGGCCAGCGCGGTGGCAATCAGCACACGCTGACGAAGCCCGCCGGAAAGCTGATGCGGATACGCCGTCAGCCGGTTTTCAGCATCAGGAATACCCACCGACTGGAGCAGCGAAATGCTTTGCGGATGCAGCTCGTGCGGCTTACCGGCACGGTTCGCCTGCAACGCATCACGTAGCTGCTGGCTGATGCGGCGCAACGGGTCAAGCGACACCAGCGCATCCTGCAAGACATAGCCAATTTTGCTGCCACGAATTTTACGCCAGCGGCGCTGGCTGGCGCCAAGCATATCCTGCCCGTCGATCACAAAACGGTCAGCGGTGATATGCGCTTTGGCGTCCTGTAGCCCCAGCAGGCTGCGGGCGGTGACGGTTTTACCTGAGCCGGACTCGCCGACGAACGCGATGGATTCCCCGCGTCTGAGCTGTAAATTCAGGCCGCTGACGGCCGGTTTTTCGCCGTCTGCTGAGGGAAAGGTGATCGAAAGATTGCGGATATCAATAAACAGTGCGTCGCTCATGGCTGTTTCCCTTCAAAAGTGGCCTGCCAGTAGCGGCCAAGCGTGTTCACAGAAATTACCGTCAGGGTGATCGCCACGCCCGGCCAGACGCCAATCCACCACGCATTGCGCAGATAATTACGGCCTTCGGCCAGCATCAGCCCCCATTCTGCGGTCGGCGGTTGCGGCCCCATGCCGAGAAAACTTAAACCTGCCGTGCCGATAATTGCGGTGCCCAGCCCGAGCGTAGCCAGCGCCGGAACGTGCGCGATAGCGTGCGGAAGCACATGTCGCCAGACCAGAACGTGGCGTTTGAGGCCCAGCGTGCGCGCCTGTTCCACGTAACCGGAGGACATCACCACAAAGGTTTGTGCCCGCACTACGCGGGTGAAACGCGGCACAGAAGCGACGCCTAGCGCGAAGATCAGATTGGTGGTGCCGGGGCCGGTGAACGCAATCAGCATCAGTGCGAGCAGTAAATCCGGGAACGCGGAAACCACGTCCACGGCGCGGCTGATCAGCTCATCGGGCGGGCCTTTGAATAATCCGGCGAGTAAGCCGAGCAGGCTGCCGATGCTGACCGCCACGGCCATCGCCGCGAGGCTGATCAGCAGGGAATACCGGCTGCCGTAAATGATGCGCGCCAGCACGTCGCGCCCGAGCTGGTCGGTGCCCAGCCAGTGTTCAGCGGTAGGTGGAAGTTGCGCGTTAACCGGATCGGCGTTCAGCGGGTCGAAATGCGTCAGCCACGCGGGGAAAATCACCGCCAAAGCGACCAGCAGCAAATACACGGCAGCGAGAAGGTAACCGGTGGAAAACCGGCGCTTCACGCCGCCTGAAATCAGCAACTGGCTCATGCTTTTTCTCCGTCATTCTGGCCGTTATCCCGCAGGCGCGGGTCGATAAACAGATATAAAATATCCACCAGCGTACTGAGCACGACGTACACCAGCGCGGAGAAAATCGCCACCGCCAGCACCACCGGCAGGTCTTTACCCAGAACGGCATCGACGGTGATTTTGCCCAAACCGGGGCGGCCAAACACCTGCTCGGTGATCACCGCGCCGCTGAGCAAACCGCCAATCAGCCAGCCGGTCAGCGTGACGGCGGGCAGGGCGGCGTGGCGCAGCGCGTGGCGTAAACGGATAATGCGGTTGCCCAGCCCCCACGCGCGCAACGTCAGCACAAAGGGTTCGTCGAGCGCATCTTCCAGCCCGCGCCGCAATACCTGAGAAACCACCGCGCCCTGCGCCAGTCCGAGGGATAACGCCGGTAATACCAGCGAGGAAAAACTGCGGTCGCCCGCCACCGGGAACCAGCGCAGCGTAAAGCTGAAGATAAACAGCAGCACGATGCCGAGCCAGAAAGAGGGCGTCGAGGCCAGAACCAGCTCGATGCCGCCCGCAATGCGTTGCCCCCAGCGACGGTGCGCGGTCGTCACTGCCATCACCACGGCAAACACCAGGCTGACGACCAGCGCCAGTCCGGTGAGTTTGAGAGTCGGCCACAGCTGCGATAGCACCAGCGAACTGACGTCGGTATTGAGCATATAAGAACGGCCAAAATCACCGTGCAAAACGCGCCAGAGATAGTGCAGATATTGCATATACAAGGGTTGATCCAGCCCCCATTCGGCGCGGATCGCCGCTTCAATCGCCGGTGTTTGTACCTGTTCGCCCATCAGCAAACTGACAATATCGCCCGGCGCGAGATACACGCTGATAAAAGACAGCGTGACCGCGGCCCACAGCACCAGCATGCCGCTCAGCAACCGCCGGACAACGCGACCGCACCATGAAGGCGCTGACTTAGGCCGCTGCGGGGGAATAAAGGTACTTTCAGCCGACATAATAAAGCTCCTTACTTCTGATTAATGCTTGCTCAGCCAGACGTCGTAGGCGTTTTCCGGCATCTGTTTGAACGGTCTGAAACCCACGCCGTGAACGTAAGACGCCGCCGCAATCTGGTCTTCCGGCTCGTAAAGCGGGATCGCCAGCGCCTGCTGCAATACGGCAAAGTTTTGCAACTGGCTGTAGAAGGTTTTACGTTCTGCGTTATCCAGCGTTTGCGACGCGCCTTTCAGCAGCGGAATGATTTCCGGTGCATCGGTGCGGCTGTAGTTGATCGAGCCACCGGCATTGACCGGCAGGTAATGGTTCTCGATATCGATGCCGTCGGTGTCGGTATTGGAGTTGGCAATTGAGCCAAACTGACCGGTTTTTCTGACTTCGGTATAGGTCCCGGAATCGACGTAACGGATTTTCAGATCCACGCCCAGCCGTTGCCGTGCCTGTGCCTGCAAGGCCTGCAACAGAACGTCACGCTGGTCACGCACGGTGGCCTGTGCCTGAATAATTTCGATGCTCAGTGGCTTGCCGTCTTTGGTGCGGATGCCGTCAGCGCCTTTGGTTTTCCAGCCTGCTTCGTCCAGAAGCTGGTTCGCCAGCGCTGGATTATTGCCGTATTTGCCGGTCAGGCTGGCGTCATACAAGGGATCAACCGGCGACGTAATGCCCCAGACGCGCGTGCGTTCGCCGCGATAAATCGATTGAAGGATCGGAGAAATATCCAGCCCCTGTAAAATCGCCTGTCGTACTTTCACTTCCTGCGTAGGGCCATATTGCACATTCAGGAACAGCGAATACGGCGTGCCGGTGTTCAGCGCGTGCTGATAGCTGAAATCCGCGTTGTCCTTGAATTCGCCCGCATCGTTGCCGGACACGCCTTCAATGACATCCACCTGACCGGAAAGCAGCGCGCCGGTGCGAACGGAAGATTCCGGCAGGAAACGGTACGTGACGCTTTCGAGATACGCCGGGCCCTGATGTTTCGCATTCGACGACGCCCAGTGGTAATCCGGGTTGCGCACATATTCAATCTGCTGGCCTTTCTCATAACGCTTAAGAATGAACGGGCCGGTGCCTGCGATATCTGTGCCACCGGCTTTCAGTTGCGGCGATGTCCACGACGACGGTGAGATCAGTTTCAGGCCGGAAGCAAAGGAGAGGAACGGGCTGTAAACCTGCTTCAGCGTAAGGGTAACCGTGTGCTCGTCCGGTGTGGCGATGGTATCGATTCGCCCGGCCAGCGCACAAATACTCGAACCCGCGCAGTACGCCGGATCCTGTGCATGTCGGAAGTTTTCTGCCACGGCGGTGGACGTCAGTTTTTCCCCGTTGGAAAACTTCACGTCATCGCGCAGGGTAAAGGTGTAAGTTTTGCCGTCACCGGAAACGTGATAACCGGTCGCCAGCCACGGGATATACGCGCCGTCCGGCGTGCGCGCCAGCAGTGATTCATAGGCAACGCGCAGGATAAGCTCGGCTTTGGATTGCCCGTTTAACTGCGGATTCAGCGTATTGGGCTCGGTTTCGACGCCCCACGTCAGGCTTCCGCCTTGCTGAGGTTGTTCAGCGGCATACAGCGACTGCCCGGAAGAAAGCACCAGAAGTGTTAAAGCAGAAAGAGAACGCACACCAGCAAAAGATTTCATACATTTCCCGTCAGGTCATTAATCATGAATTATTTGAATAAGCGCATAAATAATAAGGATGCCGCGCTATTAACCGGCGGCTGAAAGGAATTATTAAGGGCAGGTTACTAAGTTGTAAAATCACAATATTTGCTTATCAGCGAAAATAAATGACTTAGCGAAAAATTATTTTTTTGATCAACCAGGGAATAATCAGCAAAATCCGGCTTATCCATATTCAGGATTATGAAATGCTTTTTTCTTCGTGGCTTAATCACCTCTGTTCTCTATTTTTAACGCAGGTTTATTTTTCCCGATAAAGGAGATCAGTTTGACCAGTTCATCCCGCAGACGTTTAAAAACCCTGGCCGGAGCAGGGAGCGCGATCTACGCCTCTGATGATCCGCGCCCGGATACCGGTATCTCCCGTGCTGTTACGCTGGCTAAAAAAGCGGAGAAAGAGAAATTCACTGCGCTTTTCACCGCCGATTTATTGCAGGCGGATCCCGACGGGCTTTCCGGTTCAACCGGCAGTCAGGATCCGATTGTCACACTCGCCGCGCTCAGCCAGGTGACGTCACAAATCGGGCTGATCGCCACCGTTTCAACCACTTATCAGCACCCGTACAATCTGGCGCGACTGATTGGCACGCTTGATCACGTCAGCGGTGGCCGGGCGGGCTGGAACGCCGTGACATCCTCGGTGGGTGAGGAAAACTTTGGTGACATTCAGCTCCCCGCGCCGGAAGTGCGTTACGCCCGCGCGACGGAATTTATTCAGGTCATCAATGCCTTATTTGACGCCAATCAGCCGGACGCGGTGACGCGCAATAAGAACGGTTCGGTGAAAATTGACCCGCGTAAACTGCACCCGATTAATCATCACGGGGATTTTTTCCGCGTACAGGGCCCGCTGAATGTACCGCCGCCGCCACAGCGCAGGCCGGTACAATTTCAGGCCGGGCAATCCGAAGAAGGCCTGAAACTCGGTGCGAAATACGCCGAAGTGATCTACACCTCGCAGCCGACGCTGGAAGATGCCAAAGCCTTTGTTGAGCGCGTGCATCATCACGCCGATGCGTCTGGCCGCCGCGAAAACCGGCCACTGATCATGAACTCGTTCCATTCGATCATCGGCGAAAGCCCGTCAGACGTGGCGCGTCGTCTGTTCGAAAAGCACGAGCGGATTGATTATCAGCAGGGGCGGCTCAAAGTCGCGGATATGTTGGGCGGCGAAATAGACCTGCGCGATTCCCCGCTGGATCAGCCGATCCCGCTGCGGTTACTGCCGGACGTCGAACAGGTCAACCGCCGTCGCGGGCGTGCGGAAATCTTCAAACGTTTCGCCTTACAGGGGCTGACGCTGCGCGAACTGATCATCCAGGCACAGGAAACCGGCCACTGGTTTGTCGCCGGAACGCCGGAATCGCTGGCGGACGCCATAGAAGAGCGCTACCGCGCGGGTGTGCTGGATGTGATTTCATTACATGGATTGGGTCAGGCGGATCAGGAGGATTTACTGTTGAACGGGTTATTGCCGGAGTTGCGGAAACGGGAGCTAATCGACCGCGATTACAACGGGGGGGATTTTCGGGCAAATCTTGGTTTGCCCGGACCGCTTTAAAATCGGATTTTCACCTGCAGTGAGGGCTGACAGTTGATCGTTGATCGAGAAGATTTCGGTTTTTCACTTGCAGTGTGAGGCTGTCGAGAGATCGAGAAAGTTTCGGTTTTTCACTTGCAGTGTGACTATGTCGAAAGATCGAGAAAGTTTCGGTTTTTCAATAACTGTGATGACTTAACTCACTGCGCCGAAACCGACCAAAGAGGGCTATGACGAGCCCTCTTTGGAATCTCCGCGTCTTTTTTACTTCGCGCTCCGCTCGCTGGCTATGTTTCAGCAACTCCGGCTAATGCCGCAAACGCCGCCGCTGCGCGGTTCTCTCGCCTCGGGTTCGAACCTGCTCGAAAAAAGACTCTCGCTGTTTCTCACCACTCGCTCAACGTCGTTTTGAAAGCGGCTGGAGGCTTATCTAGATTCAACTGCATTATTCAGCAGTGAGGTTGTGAATTAGAAAGTTTCCGGCCGCTTTCAGAAAGCTTGCCGAACGAAGTGTTTCGAGACCTGTGGCTCGAAACCCAGTGAGGGGATCGCGCAGCGGCAAGTTTTCGCGGCAATAGCTGCGGCACCTGAAACATAGCCAGCGAGCGATAGCGCTTGTTGAAAAAGCGTGGAGAGATCCAAGAGAGGGAAAGCACTTCCCTCTCTTTGGTCGGTTTCGGCGTCAGCCGCTGAGCGATCACTGCAATTGAAAAACCGAAATCTTCTCGATCAATTTATTGCCCCTCACTGCAAGTGAAAAACCGCCTTTTGCTGCGGTCTCAGCAAAAATTTAAACCGTCAGTGCATCGGAATGCACAACCTCAGCAAACTGATTCTCCGGCTCCCGTAACCCCAGATTCCCGCGAAGCGTCCCTTCTTCGTACTCGGTACGATACAACCCGCGTGCCTGTAAAATTGGAATGACGGAGTCAGTGAAGTCATCAAACGCCGTCGGCGTGCCACCGCGAACGATAAACCCGTCCGTTGCTCCTGATGTAAACCAGTGCTCCAGCCCGTCGGCGACGTGTTCGGCGGTGCCGAAAAATGTCGGGCGCGGCGTGGCAGCTTCCAGCGCGGTTTGCCGTAATGTCAGTCCGCGCTCTTTCGCATTGCGTTTGATCTCATCGGTAGTGCTGCGGAAACTGTTCTGGCCTAAATCGCCGATGTCCGGGAACGGCGCATCCGGATCGTACTGCGCGAAATCATGATGCTCAAAGTAACGGCCCAGATAATCCAGCGCGCTTTCCAGCGTCACCAGTTGCGCGGTTTCCTGATATTTACGCTCGGCATCCGTGACGGTGTCACCGATAATGACACTGATGCCCTGAAAGACGCGGATGTCGTCGGCGTCGCGGCCATTTTTGACCAGCTGACGGCGGACATCTTCGCGGAATTCGCGTGCCAGCTCCGGCGTTTCCTGACGGGTGTAAATCGCGTCGGCAGCTTCAGCGGCAAACGCTTTTCCCTGTTCGGAAGCACCGGCCTGGAAGACGACCGGACGCCCCTGCGGAGAACGCCCCACGTTCAGCGGGCCCTGTACCGAGAAATATTTGCCGTGGTGATTAAGCGTATGCAGTTTGTCCGGCGCAAAGAACTGGCCGGTGGCTTTGTTGCGTACAAACGCGTCCTTTTCCCAGGAATCCCATAAGCCTTTGACCACGCTGACGTATTCGCTGGCAATGCGGTAACGCTCGTCGTGTTCCGGGTGTTTGTCGCGTGAGAAGTTTTTGGCAGAACCTTCCAGCGGAGAAGTCACGACGTTCCAGCCTGCGCGGCCGCCGCTGAGATGATCGAGGCTGGCGAACTGGCGCGCGACGGTGAACGGCTCGCTGTACGATGTGGAAAGCGTGGCGACCAGTCCGATTTTTTGTGTCACCAGCGACAACGCGGAAAGCAACGTAATCGGTTCAAAACGGTTAAGAAAATGCGGAATCGATTTCTCAGTAATAAACAAACCGTCAGCCACAAATAAGAAATCAAATTTTGCCTGTTCGGCTTTTTGCGCTAATTGCTGGCAGAACTGAATATTAATACTGGCGTCGGCAATGGCATCCGGATGCCGCCATGCGGACATATTTCCCGACGCACCCTGAATAATAGCGCCAAGACGTATCTTTTGTTTTTGAGTCATTTTCTTTCCCTTTAATGGACGGCTCTTGGAAATAGAACATTGATGAATTAAATAGCGTTGATACGCGATCACACCAGCGTGCGTAATTCCGCGATGGAGCGCACCAGCGGGGCCTGTTCCTGCGCGTCGAAAGCCTGCTGAATCAGCACTTTTCGCAGATAAACCAGCTCGACGCCCAGCGGATTAGTCGCGGTATGAAACGGCTCGTAACCCCGGCGCTGATACAAATCCGTCAGCCACGGGTGTTTGATGGCTGTCGCCAGATACACGGCGGGGGATTTCAGCGTGTCGCGCAAAAAGGTCTCTTCGACATAACGGATAATCTCGCTGCCAAAACCTTGCCCTTTGGCATGTTCCGCCACGGCAAACCAGTGAACAAAAGGCCAGGGCGCGAGATGATTTTTCGCCGGTGTCCACAGAAAACGGGTCGTCAGCGTGGCCGTCAGTTCGCCGTCTTTTTCCAGTACATAAGTGGTTTCATTGCGGATCACATCCCGCACATCCTCCACACTGGCGCGGGTGATAGTGAAATGGATGCCGTGTTCGAGCAGCGGTTCATAGGCTTTTTGCAGCAGCGAATGCAGCGCCGCGGCTTCAGATTCCTGGGCAAGGCGGATCAGATGGCTCATGTTCGGTTCCTTATGCCAGCGCCATGCTGGACGCGGCTAACAGTTCGAGTGAACGCAGGCGCGCCTGTGGCTGTGCGACCGGTGTGTCGATAATGAATTCTTCCACGCCGTAACGGGCCTGCAACGCTTCTAACTGGCGGTGAACGTCCTCGCCGGTGCCGTGCAGCACGTCAGACTGGCGTTCTTCAATCTGATGCGACGCTGCGCCGGATTGCCGGATATACGTTTCCGCCTGTTCGAGACTGCCGACATTTACGCTCTGGCCGTCGCTGCCGGTCACACGGTAACGCTGGGTGTTATCCACCAGACGCGCGGCCTGAGCGGCGGTGTCGGCGACAATCACCGGCACGGCGAGCAGGGCGCGTCGCCCGTTGCTGTCGTAGGAATAAGCGGAAAGGGCGCTGGAAATATCGCGTTCGTCGGCATTAAGGTGCGCCGCAAAAACAAATTCCCAGCCGAGACTGGCTGCCAGCCGGGCGCTTTGTTCGCTCGCGCCAAGCAGAAAGCGCGATGCCGACTGCGGCGGTAGTGGCGTGGCCGAAAGGGAATCCACGCCGCGCCCGCGAACCGGCACTGAAAGCCAGTCATCGAGCTGACGCAGCTGATCCGCAAACTCGCCTTTGCGCGCCGGATTGACAGCGTATTGCAGCGCGTGAGTAGAAAGGGGCAATCCGCCCGGCGCTTTGCCGATACCGATATCGACACGACCGGGCGCGAGTGACGCCAGCTGATTAAAATTCTCGGCGACTTTATACGGGCTGTAATGTTGCAGCATCACGCCCCCTGAGCCGACCCGCAGTTTTTGCGTATGCGCGAGGATCCAGGCGATGACAATTTCCGGCGAGGAGATCGCGAGTTTGTCGGTGTTGTGATGTTCCGCCAGCCAGAACCGGTGATAGCCCCAGCGTTCCGCCAGCTTCGCCAGTTCCAACGTCCGGCGCAGCGCCCCGGCGGCATCCTCATGTTCATCCAGCGGACTTTTTTCCAGCAAACTTATGCGGTATCCCATCGTTTTCCCTTGTAATCGCAACACATCATTAACAACGATTATTAAAGTCAGGGGGAAGGGATGTAAAAGAACAATAGTAGCTATGGAGTTGCGGAAATTGGAAAACCTGTGGGTTCGCCGCCCGTAAGGGGTTTACGTCAGGTTCAGGTTCAACGTCGTTTTGAAAGCGGCAAGATTTCGCGGCAATAGCTGTGGCACCTGAAACAGTGCCAGCCAGCGGCAGCGCGCTTAACGCGCTCTCTGGACCAGTTTGAGCGGCGAGCCCAAGGTTTTGAAGTTTTTGTGGGGAAACCCAAGGCTTTGAATTACCCACGCGCCCGCGTAATAACCATTCCCATATTTGTGAAATCCTTATCTCATTTTCTCATTTGTCACCAAAAGGTATATACCCGCAAAATCAGTTCTATCGGCAGGTCGGGCGTTAATTCAGATATGAAATATAAACAGCAATGACCTTGTCGCTTTTACCACATTATATTTGTGGTTTTTCACAGGTATTACACCAGGAAAAAGGTCCCGTCATGACATTATCCAAGTTATTGCTCCCGCTGCTGATTGCCGGGAATTTATCGACTGCATGGGCAGCCGGGCAAATTGTTCCGTCTGCTACCACTTTCCATGTATCCGCCGATGAATCGCTGAAAAGTAAACTGCCAGCCGATATTGCCAAACGCGGATATATTGTCGCGGGCACCAACCCGAATACCCCGCCAACCACGTTTTTCCAGGAAGACAATAAAACCCTCGCGGGCCGCGAAATTGACGTGATGAATGCCGTTGCGGCACGTCTGGGCGTGGAAGTGCGCTGGCAGGATACCGGCGGTTTCGACAACATTATTCCCGGACTGAAATCAGGCCGCTATGACGTGGCGCTTTCCAATATCAACGCCACCAAAAAACGCCTCGAGCAGGTCGATTTTGTCAGCTATTACGATGCGTCGCGTCTGGGCGTGATCTCCCGTAAAGACGCCAATATCGCGCCGTTTACGTCTTTTGATGCCGTTTGCGGGCAGGAAATCGGTGCCGGTGCGGGCACGACGCAAATCGGACGTCTCGAAGCGGCCAGCAAAACCTGTACGGATGCAGGCAAGCAGCCAATCAAAATTGCCGTTTTCCCGGACCGTCCGTCGGGCGTGCAGGCCGTGGTCAGTGGTCGCGTGCCGATGTTCTTTGGCCCGTATGAAGGCCTGACGTATCAGGTCAGCCAGGTGAAACCGCTGGCGCTCTCCGGCACCATTCATGTGGATGACGCACCGGTTTCGGTTGCGTTCCCGAAACAATCTGCGCTGGAAGAGGCCGTTCAGGCATCGCTTAACTCGCTGATTAAAGACGGGACATATCAGAAGATCCTCGATAAATGGTCGATTGGCTTTGGCGCAGTGAAAGAATCCAAGCGTAATGAAGAGATTTTCGGATGAGCACTGAAACACACGGTCAGCAGCCGGAAGAGCTGCGGATCGTCGGTAAGAAATACATCGGGCGCTGGATAAGCGCCCTGATCGTCGTTCTGGTGCTGGGCGCTGCCGCCCATTCAATGCTCAACAACCCGCGTTTTGAATGGTCAGTGATTGCAGAAAACTTCACCGGTCCGTCGATTTTGCAGGGTGTTTTGATGACGTTGCAGCTGACTGCCATTTCGGTGATTTTCGGCTTTGCCGGTGGCACCGTGCTGGCGCTGATGCGGTTATCGTCCAATCCGGTGCTGGTCGCCGTGAGCTGGGGATATACCTGGTTTTTCCGCGGCGTGCCGATGCTGGTTCAGCTGTTTCTCTGGTACAACATTGCCGCCCTGTATCCCACCATTTCGTTTTCACTGCCCTGGGTAGGGGAAATCTGGAGTGCGTCGGCCAACTCATTAATCAGCCCGTTCAGCGCCGCCGTGATTGCGCTGGTGATGCACCAGTCGGCCTATGCCGCTGAGATTATCCGTGCGGGGATCCAGAGCGTGGGCACCGGCCAGATTGAAGCCGCGCGTGCCCTCGGTTACCGGCCTGCTTCCATATTCCGCCATACCGTGTTGCCGCAGGCGATGCGGGCGATTCTGCCGCCAGCCGGTAATGAAGTGATCGGTCAGCTGAAAACCACTGCGGTGGTGTCGGTGATTTCACTGCAAGACGTGCTGTTTTCCGCGCAGATTATTTATCAGCGCACGTATGAAGTGATCCCGTTATTGCTGGTCGCGACGCTGTGGTATCTGGTGCTGACGTCGCTGCTTTCGGTGATTCAGTATTACGTCGAGCGTCATTTCAGCCGCAGCAGTTTGCGCAAGGTGAAGCGTAAATCTAAACCGCGTGACGAGACGCCGCGGGCGGTGAATACCGGCCTGAATGCAGGAGAAACCAGCCATGGGTGAGGCGATTGAGTTTCGGAAAGTCACCAAACGTTTTTCAGGAAACACCATTCTCGACGAAATCAGCCTGGATATTCCGGCGGGTTCGGTGACGGTGATTTTAGGGCCATCCGGTTCCGGGAAATCCACGTTGCTGCGCTGCATTAATCATCTGGAAAAACTCGACGGCGGCACCATCCGTATCGGTGGCGAACTGGTCGGCTACCGGCAAAAAGGCAATGCGCTTTATGAACTGAGCAGCGGGAAAATCGCCGCTCAGCGCAGCCGTACCGGTATGGTGTTTCAGCAATTTAATCTGTTCCCGCACCGCACGGTGCTGCAAAACATTACCGATGCGCCGCTGCGCGTGAAGAAACAAAACCGTCAGCAGGTGCTGACCAAAGCCCGTGCACTGTTGCAGCAGGTGGGGTTAGCCAGCCGCGAAGATGACTGGCCGCAGCAGCTTTCCGGTGGGCAGCAGCAGCGCGTGGCGATTGCCCGTGCGCTGGCGATGGATCCGGAAGTGATGCTGTTTGATGAACCGACATCGGCGCTCGATCCCGAACTGGTGGGCGAAGTGTTGCAGGTCATCAAAAAGCTGGCGCATTCGGGGATCACCATGGTGATCGTGACGCACGAAATTGGCTTTGCGCGTGAAGTCGCCGATAACGTGATCTTTATGGAAGGCGGAAAAATCGTGGCGTCGGGGCCGGTGAAAGCCGTGCTGGATGAAGCGGAGAACGTCCGTGTCCGCAATTTTCTGTCTACCGTATTGTAGAGTCTGCTCTGAAAAGTAAATCACACAGCTGCGGCAAACTGTCGCGGCTTTCCAGCCTGCTCAGTGCCACAATATTGGCCCGCTGTGCTTCCGTCATATCCGGTAAACAGGCGCGCAACTTCCCCGGTAAATCGAACGCAATCGCCAGACTTTGCTGACGCGTAACGCGTTTTTGCCGCGTTTCTCCGTTGCGTAAAAATACCGTAACCTGATGAAAACGCGCAGCCGGGTTGAGCTCATCCGGCGGGGCGCTAAGATCCGGATGACGCGTGACACGGGCGGCCAGCGCGGCAATTTCGGCATCCGGCGGGTTTTCTGAGAAATCCTGTATCAGCAAGGCGTCGCGCAGCAGGCTGGCGGCAATTACGTATTCCAGGCTGAAACGTGCCTCGATACCGTTCGACGGCTCGCGCACTGACGCTGCAATATCACCGCCCGGCGGGAAAGACACTTCAATCCGCTCCACCGCATTTATCAGGTCGCTGAGCGGCTCCCCCTGTTGCAGCCATTCATGGCGGATAGCCCGTGCGGCATCGGCGGCGCTGTGCGTGCCGCCACAGGTCGGATATGGTTTGAATTCCAGCCCCGGTGAGACGATACGCCACGGCGCGCCCCAGCTTTCGGTGAGTTTTTCCGGCTGCTGCTGACCGGCGCAGTAAGCAGTGAAAAAGCTGTCGAGCACGTTTTCTGACTGACCGTGAAAACCGGCCAGCGTCAGCAGGGTGGCCGTGACCGCAATTTGCGCCGCCAGCCCGGCGTGCAGCGGTTTAACCGCGCTGCCAAACTGCGCGCGTAAACCGCCCACCTGCGTAGCCGCCGTCCCCAGAATAAGGGCCGTTTCCGGTTCGCTGGCGCCGGCCAGCCGCGCACAGGCCGCCGCCGCGGCAATCGTGCCGAGCGTGGCGGTATTGTGGAAACCCAGTTTGTAATGCTGCGAACCGGCGGCCAGCCCGAGGCGACCGGCGGTTTCCACGCCCGTCACCCAGGCATTGAGAAACTGCTCGCCGCTGATGTCTGGGCGCCCGGCCGCCAGCGCCAGCAAAGCAGGCAAAATCACCACGCCGGGATGACCGCGAAAGTCCGGGTGAAAATCATCGAAATCCAGCGCATGTCCGGCGTAACCCAGTAACACGGCGCGCGTCTGTGCATCGTCTGCACGGTAAACCTGTTGCAAACTTTTCAGCCCGGAATCGCCGGCTTCGCCGCGCACAACGGGCAGGGTGACGGCCAGAAAATCGAGCAATCCTTCGCGGGCATTTTCACGCGCTTCGGCGGAGGGACGCGCACTGACAATAAGCTTTGCCAGCGATGAAGTCAGTGTCATGTTTTTTTCCTGTTTCAGGCCTGCGGGCGGAGGTGTTCAAGGGCGTTAACGGCCAGCTGCGCGAGATAATGTGCGGTCGGGAAGAGCGCGCGGTCATCGACGCGAAATTCCGGGTGGTGCAGTGCGAACCGGCCGCCGGAGCCGATCATCAGGAATGCGCCGGGCAGTTTTTGCTGATAGAAGGCGAAATCTTCGCCAATCGGGCTGGCTTCCACGCGACGCGCTTCAAAGCCCGAACCGGCGGCCTGCGCCAGTGCAAAATCCACCCATTCAGCGGTATTCACCACCGACGGCGGGCCGGGCTGCCAGTCGAGTTCAATTTGCGTATCAAAGGCACCGGCGATGCCTTTGAGCACCTGACGTAAACGGCGTTCAATAAGCTCGCGGGTGTCCTGATTAAACGAGCGCACCGTGCCTTCGAGCCAGGCAGAATCGGGGATCACGTTCCACGTACTTCCGCTGTGAACCTGCGTGACGGACACCACCGCGTTGTGATCTGACGGCACGTTGCGCGCAATCAGCGTCTGCATTGCGCCGATAATTTGCCCGGCAATAATAATCGGGTCATTGCCTTCATGCGGGCGGGCGGCGTGACTGCCGGTGCCTGAAATGGTGATGGCAAAACGGTCAACGCCTGCGGTGAGTGCGCCGTCTTTGCTGCCGATAATGCCGACCGGCAGCGTCGGGTCGTTGTGAATACCAAAGATGACGGCGGCGTCGTCGAGCGCGCCGGTTTCAATCAGCGCGGGTGCGCCGTGGCCGGTTTCTTCTGCTGCCTGGAATAAAATGCGCACGGTGCCGGCAAGCGTTTCCTCGCGTTCTTTGAGTAAAATCGCCGCGCCGAGCGCCGCCGAGGTGTGGAAGTCATGGCCGCAGGCGTGCATGACGCCGGGGTTTTCCGAGGTGTATTCCACGCCCGATTTTTCTTCGATCGGCAGGGCGTCGATATCCGAACGTAACACCACCTGCTTACCGGCTTTCTGGCCGCCAATTTCGGCCACCAGACCGGTTTTCAGCGGCAGATTCAGAACGCGGATCTGATGACTTTCCAGCACGGCTTTGATGCGCGCCGTGGTCTCGAATTCCTGATTGGAAAGCTCAGGATGGCGGTGCATGTGATGGCGAAAATCCTCAATGAATTTCGCCAGCGCCTGATGTTCCTGACCGGTATTCAACATGTAAAACTCCTTAAGCGGGCTGACGCGCCAGCCATCCGGCATGGCGTTCTTCGTCGAGGATCTTTTTCAGATACAGCGTGATATGGCCTTTGCCGAGGTCTCTTTCGAAGACCGGCTGAAAACCCAGTTTGATATACATTTCGCGCAGCCACGGATGGCTGGTGGCGGTGCCAAGCGAATACGCCGGGGCTTTGAGTTCGCCGATAAGAATGTGGTCTTCCAGCCATTCCAGCAGCCGTTTACCGAGATTCTGGCCTGTGTATTCCGGGTGCGTGCCGAACCAGCCAATATGCGGCAGACCCATCGGGCCCGGCAGGGTGCCCCACGGGAAACGCAAAGTGACCGAGGCTGCCATGCGCTGACCGTCAAACAGGCCAAATACCGCATGTTCATCGAGATGTTTCGTCACCCGCGCCAGATCGGCGGTGGCCGCATCAAACTGAATGCCGAGGGCTTTAATCGGGGCGTATGCGGCCAGCATCAGCGACAGATATTCGTGCCTGTCGTCTGAACTGAGCCGCCGGAAATGTGGGGTCATATCGCAGGTTTCTCCGGGGATGATAAATGACCGGACTGTTCGGCGAAGCGGATCACGTCATCCACTTTTTGCGGCGCACAGCCGATGTAATTTGCCGGATCCAGCCAGTGGTCCAGATCTTCTTCTGAGATGCTGGCGGCCAGAACCGGGTGTGCTAAAAGCACGGTTTTAAAAGATAGACGGTTCTCGAACGCCTGCATAGCGCACTCGTAAACCAGATGATGCGCCGTCTGTTTGCCGAGTTTTTTACCGGCTTCAAACATGACCTTTTCCGACAGCAGCAGGCCGTCCTGCATCTGCAAATTCGCCAGCATGCGGGCTTTATTGACCGTCAGGCCGGATAAAATAGCGCGGGCATTTTGCAGCTGGGCAGAAAGGTAAATCGAGATTTCCGGCAGGGAGATCCACTCCGCGCGCCAGCTCATGGCATCGCGTTCGTGCTCGACGTGCATCGACTGATAAATCAGCGACGCGCTGTGTAAAAGCGGGGCGGTCAGGCTGGCTAAGCCTTCGATGGCGGCCGGGTTACGTTTATGCGGCATGGTGGTCGAGCCGATTTTCCCCGCGCTGAACGGTTCTTCGACTTCATTAATTTCGGTGCGCATCAGGTTATAAAGTTCGTTGCCGATTTTGCCCAGCGTGCCGCTGATGAGCACCGCCGTGCTGGCGTATTCGGAAAAACGGTCGCGCGCTGCCTGCCAGCCGATATTCGGCGTATTCAGGTTCAGGCGTGCCAGCGTGCGGCGTTCGACTTCCGGGCCTGCTTCGCCGAGCGCGGCATATGTGCTGATCGCGCCGCTGAGATTGCCGGTCAGCAGACGCGGCGTGATGGCCTGAAGGCGGTCGAGATGGCGGATAAATTCATCCAGCCAGACGGCGACTTTAAAGCCGAACGTGGTCGGCAGCGCCTGCATTCCGTGGGTGCGGCCCGCCATCAGGGTGTACTGATGCTCACGCGCCAGATTTTTCAGCACGTCCGCCAGCGCGGTGGCGTCACGCACGATCACTTTCATTGTCCGGGCGAGCTGTAAAACCGTGGCGGTATCGACGATATCCTGCGTGGTCGCGCCGTAATGAATGTATTCCCCGGCATCGCCGCACTGTTTTTGCAGCGCCGTCAGCACCGGCATCAGCGAATGTTTCATCTGCGCACCGGACGCGGCGATGTCGTCAATATTCAGCTGGCTGGGGTCGGCCAGTTCCGCTATCGACAGTGCTGCCTGTTGCGGGATCACCCCGAGTTCGCCTTCGGCTAATGCCAGCGCCACTTCGACATTTATTTGCTGCGTCAGACGATTTTTCTCTGACCAGATTTCCCGCATTTCCGGTGTGCCAAAATTATTGCCAAGTAAAAGAAAATCAATCGGATGTGAGGCCATAATAATCTCTGTTTTTCTGAGGGTTAATTAATGAGTTTGGCAAAAACAATAATAAATACCGGGATAATACCGTTGCCGATATTTCTGTTTTTGTTTATTAAATTAACCCTTTACAGCGCTATCATTTCTTTGATCCAGCACAGGATGCAAGGGGTTTTGATGCTATAGCTAAAATTCATCTATTCTATTGCGAATTAGTGAATAAGGATCCGCAATCAGAACTTTGTTTATTATTTCAATTCTCGTACGATGTTTATATAACGACTTAATATATTCAATATCCGAATTCCTGTTTATTACGGGCAGGCAGTTTATTCAATTACTGACCAGAGAATAGGGCATCATCGTGTTCGCTATAAAATCACCGCAAACCTATCACCATCAGCCGGGGCTGCGTGCCCGCACCGGCGAACTTCTTGCCGTTCACTCGAATGAAATCGCCATTATCACCAGCCCGAAAGCCTGGCAGGCGGTGAATCCGCAGCTGGAAAACAGCCTGCGTGAGGCGGGGATCCGCTGGCAGGTGAATTTCCTGACCACCGGATGCACCGATGCCGCGATTGAAACGCATCTCAACGCCGTACGGGCGCAAAACGCCACGCTGGTGCTGGGTATCGGCGGCGGACGCGTGCTGGACTGCGCGAAAGCCATCGCGAATCTGATTGATGACATTGTGCTGGTGACGCTGCCGACGGTGGCCGCCACCTGCGCCGCCTGGTCGCCGGTCAGCATTATTTACAACGCGCACGGCGGGCACGTCCGCAGTCAGCCGTTATCGCGTATGCCGCTGATGGTGCTGGTCGACAGCGAAGTCATCGCGCAAAACGACGTCCGTTATCTGAAAGCGGGCATCGTGGACGCACTGGCGAAGTGGTACGAATTCCGGCCGTATAAACAGAAAAGCGACGACAGCCTGGCGCTGAATCTCAAAATTCAGGCGGCAAAACTGGCGGTGGAAACCTTTGAGAAATACGGGGCGCAGGCGGTGCTTGATAACGCCCGCCATGAAGTGACACCGGCGCTGATTAAAGTGATCGACGCCAATATCGCGGCGGCGGGCATGGCAAACAGCATGCGCGATGAAACGCCTGCACCGGGCGTGGCGCACGCCATTCACAACCGTTTTACCCATCAGCCTGAACTGCACGACTGGCTGCACGGCGAGAAGGTCGGTCTCGGCCTGCTGGTGCAGTCGCTGATGGAAAGTGACAACGGTGAACCGGAGCCGGAACTGCTGGCGCTGCTGCGGCAGTACGATGCGCCGCTGGCGCTGCCGGAATTCAACGGTAACCGCGATGAAATCCTTTCATCTATTGCCCGTGAAGTGAAGTTCTCCGCCGAAAACGCGGCGCGCCTGCCGTTTTCCATGGCCGCTGAACACATCGAAAAAGCCCTGCGGGCGACAGAAAATCAACATTATTCTTAGGAACATTTCATGACTTCTTCTTCAGAAAACACCAGAAAGCTGCGCCTCGGCCTGTTTGTTCAACCGCTCGGGCATCACGTCAGCGGCTGGCGTTTAACCGGACAGCTCGGTTCGCCCACGGACGTTGAATGGCTGACGTGGATCGCCAAAAAAGCCGAAGAAGGCAAGTTCGATATGTTTTTCATCGGTGACGCGCTGGCGACCAGCGTTTACCGCCTGCCTTCTACTATGGCGCGCCTCGAGCCGCTGACGTTGCTGGCGGCGCTGGCAGTGCAGACCCGTCATATCGGGCTGGCGGCAACGGCCTCTACCACGTTTACCGATCCGTTTAATCTGGCGCGCAGCTTTTCGTCGCTGGATCACATCAGTCATGGCCGTGCGGCGTGGAACGTGGTGACATCGTTTTCCACCGACGTGGCGCGCAATTTCAGTCGTGAAGATATGCCGATGCACGCCGAGCGTTACGCCGTCGCGCACGAGTTTCTCGACGTGGCGTTTAAGCTGTGGGAAGGCTGGCAGGAAGGCGCCGTCGCGCCGGACAAAGACAGCGGCCAGTATTTCGTGAATGAAAAAATTCAGCCGGTTAATCATCGCGGGAAATATTTCCAGGTGCAGGGGCCGCTGAATATCACCCGTTCACCGCAGGGACGTCCGGTGATTATCGAGGCCGGTTCTTCCGCTGACGGCCAGAAGCTGGCGGCCGCCACCGCCGAAGTGGTGTTTACCGCCGCCGCGACGCTGGAAGAAGCGCAGACGTTTTACCGTTCGCAGAAACAGCAGGTGAAAGACGCAGGGCGCAATCCGGATCATGTGCTGATCCTGCCCGGTGTGATGCCGATCGTGGGGCGCACGCGGGAAGAAGCGCGTGAAACCTGGCGTGAACTCAACTCGCTGGTGGATATCGATAACGGCATTCGTCAGCTTTCGACCCGCTTTAATATGGATCTCAGCCAGTTCCCGCTCGACGGCCCGGTGCCGGATGTGCCTGCCGGAGAAGGCAATCAGAGCCGTGTGAAACTGCTGACCGATCTGGCCTACCGCGAAAATCTGACCCTGCGTGAACTGGCCGCGATTGCTGCCGGTTCACGCGGACACCGCGTGCTGGTGGGAACCGCCGAAGATATCGCCGATGATTTCCAGCACTGGCTGGAGCTGGGCGGCGCGGACGGTTTCAATATTATGCCGGCCATCATGCCGGAGCAGCTTTCGCTGTTTGTCGAGCGGGTGATCCCGGAATTACGCCGTCGCGGGTTGTTCCGCGAAGAGTATGAATTCAGCACATTGCGCGAAAACCTGGGTTTGCCCGCGCTCTGATATAAGGATAACGGTATGACGATTTCGTTGTCACAGCGCGTGCAACGCGTTTCGCTTTCGGCCAACGCGGCGGCAAAGCAGCGCACCAATGATCTGAAAAAGGCCGGTGTCGATATTCTGGATCTCACCACCGGTGAACCGGATTTCGATACGCCGGAGCACATCAAGCAGGCGGCGTATGAGGCGATTGCACGCGGGGAGACCAAATACACGCCAACGCCCGGGATACGTGCACTGCGAGAGGCGGTGCAGCGAAAATTGCAGCATGAAAACCGCCTGGAATTTGGCATTGATAATCTGATGATTGCCAACGGCGCGAAGCAGGTCATTTTCAACGCGTTTGCGGCGACGTTAAACGACGGCGATGAAGTGATTGTGCCGGTGCCGTACTGGCCGACGTTCCCGGACAGCGTGCGTTTTAACGGCGGCACGCCGGTGTTTGTGGAATGCCATCTGGAGCAGGGTTATAAACTTTCGCCGGAGCAACTGGCGGCCAGCATTACGCCGCGTACGCGCTGGCTGGTGCTCAATCATCCGGGGAATCCGAGCGGTGCGGTGTATTCAGCGCAAGAATTACAGGCGCTGGCCGTTGTGCTGCGTGCACATCCGCAGGTGCGGGTTATGCTCGATGATTTATACGAACACATTCTGTTTGATGGCCGCGAACACCGTAATTTGCTGAATGTGGCAGGCGATTTTCAGGCGCGCAGTTTGCTGGTCGGTGGTGTGTCTAAAACCTACGCCATGACCGGCTGGCGTATCGGTTTCGGTGCCGGGCCAAAAGATCTGATCACCGCGATGACTGTGGTGCAGTCGCAAATCAGTTCGGGCGCGAGTTCTGTCAGCCAGGCCGCGGCGCTGGCGGCGTACACCGGCGGGCTGGATTTCCTCGCGCCACAGGTGGCGGCCTATCAGCGGCGGCGCGATGACATCACGGGCATCCTTTCCGGCGTTGACGGGCTGGAACTGATACAGCCGCAGGGCGGTTTCTTCGTCTTCTGCCGCTGTGCGGGGCTGATCGGGCGTTACCGCCCTGGCGGCGCGAAAATCGAAAACGAAGCCGATGTGATGGACTATCTGCTGGAAAACGGCGTCTCAGGTGTGGGGGGCAGTGCGTACGGCTTGTCGCCATACTTCCGGCTGTCGATTGCCACAGACAACGCCACGGTGATTGAGGCCGGGCGGCGTATTGCGACAGCGTGCGGACGGTTAAGCCCGGTGCTTTAGCCCGGTAAACCTGTGGGTTGGTGCCCGTACGGGGGGGACGTCAGGTTTAAGTTCAAGTTCAAGTTCAAGTTCAAGGTCGTGGGCGTCGGCCCACACCGACTTGGGGGCGGCATATCGCCGCCGCCCCCAAGACCCCCGGGCTCTTTCACTGCGCGCTATCGCTTGTAAAGTATGTTTCAGCAACTCCGGCTATTGCCGCAAACGTCGCCGCTGCGCGGTACTTTCGCTTCGGGCTCGAACCTGCTCGAAAACAGACTCTCGCCGTTTCTCACCACTCACTCAACGTCGTTTTGAAAGCGGCTAGAGGCTATGTAATTCGGAAGATTTATGCAGGCTGATTTTGAATTGAAAAGCCTCCAGCCGCTTTCAGAAAGCTTGCTGAATGAGTGTTTCGAGACCGAAAGGCTCGAAGACCGAAATGAAGGTACCGCGCAGCGGCAAGTTTTCGCGGCAATAACGGTGGCGGCTGAAACATGGCCAGCCAGCGATAGCGCGCAGTTAAAAAGACGCGGAGATTCAAAAGAGGGGCCGTCTGGCCTCTCTTTTGTCGGTTTCGGCGCAGTGAGTTAAGTGATCACCGCAATTGAGAAACCGAAATTTTCTCGATCCCGCCATCAATGCAATTGAAAACCGAAACTTTCTCGATCCCGCCATCAATGCAATTGAAAAAAAACCACATTTCATAAAAGCGTCACTTAACCCCGCTAGGTTATGCCCATCACCGGTCAGAGACGGGCAACGGACATGAGTTATTTATCACTCCATCACATACACAAAACCTGGGGCAATAAAGTTGCGCTCAATGACATCAGTTTTGATGTGGAAGAGGGCGAATTTATTGCGCTGCTGGGCCCTTCCGGCTGCGGAAAATCCACCATGCTGCGCACGATTGCCGGGCTGGAATCGGCCGACAGCGGAGCGATTTATTTCCAGCAATCCGACGTCACCGCGCTGACGCCGTCGCAACGTAAGTTGTCGATGGTGTTTCAGTCTTATGCCTTATTTCCACACATGAGCGTGCGGGAAAATCTGCTGTTCGGGCTGCGGGCGCGTGGCGAAGATAAGCGGCAATTTGCTTCGCGGCTGGCGGATGTTAGCCGGCTGATGGAGCTGGAGCCGCTGCTGGACAGATTGCCTGCGCAGCTTTCCGGCGGTCAGCAACAGCGCGTAGCGCTCGGGCGGGCGGTGATCGCCAATAACCGGCTGTGCCTGATGGATGAGCCACTGTCCAATCTCGACGCCAAACTGCGCCAGAGTATGCGTCGCGAAATCCGGGCGATTCAGAAAAAACTCGGTCTGACGATGGTGTACGTCACCCACGATCAGACCGAAGCGATGAGCATGGCGGACAAAATCATTCTGCTAAACGACGGGCGCATCGAACAGCACGACACGCCGGACAATCTCTACAACAACCCGGAAAGCATTTTTGCGGCGCAATTTATCGGTGCGCCGCCGATGAATATCCTGCCGCTGACGCGTCGCGGTGAACATCATTATCTCGCCACTATGCCGGTTCCGGTGGTGGAAATGCCGGGTGACGCCTCGCTCAGCCTGGGGCTGCGCGCCGAAGATATTCAGCTGACCGACGCCACGCAGGCCGGGCTGACGGCGCAGGTGATCAGCCACGAATATATGGGTGCCGACACGCTGGTGGTATGTTCCATCGCCGGTGCCGCAGAGCCGCTGACCGTAAAAGTGGCCGGCATGAAACGTTTTGCCGAAGGCCAGCCGGTCGGGCTGCAATGGCTGTCCAGCGCACAATATTTTTTCTTCACGACGGGCGGG
Organism: Rahnella sp. BIGb0603; assembly: GCF_024808755.1. Lineage (NCBI taxonomy): Bacteria > Pseudomonadati > Pseudomonadota > Gammaproteobacteria > Enterobacterales > Yersiniaceae > Rahnella > Rahnella sp. BIGb0603. The sequence goes on from NZ_JANUEX010000002.1 coordinate 121,834, forward strand.
AAGCGCTGTTATGACGCGGAGGGATTTTGTTTGCCCTCCGGCCAGAGAGTCGCCGTCTGACGGCCATTTATCGTCGTGAATTCATTTTTCTACACTTACAACAACACTTGCCGAAGGGAAAATCATGTCACTTGTTCATCGCTTTTCACGCCTTGCTACCGCTGTTTTGCTGATCACCGGAACCTCTGCTTTTGCGGCGGAGCCGGTGAAATTGCAGATGTACTACCCGATTGCCGTGGGCGGAAAAATCAGCCATACGGTCGACACGCTGGTGGAAGATTTTCAGAAAACGCACCCGGATATCAGTATTCAACCGGTGTATACCGGGGATTATGCAACGACGGTAACGAAAGCGCTGACGGCGTTTCGCGGAGGCAACGCGCCGCAAATGGCGGTGATCGGTGACATTGAGGCCTATTCACTGATTGATGCGGGCGCGATCGTGCCGGTGAGCGATCTCGCTAATGACGCGGAAGGGAAAAAGTGGATCGACGGCTTCTATCCGGCCTTTATCCGTCACATTCAGGACAAAGTCTGGAGCATTCCGTTCCAGCGTTCGACGGTGGTGTTGTACTGGAATAAACAGGCGTTTGAGAAAGCGGGTCTGAACGGCGACACACCTCCGGCCAACTGGCAGCAGGTGGTGGATTTCGGTAAAAAACTGGTGGTGCGTGACGGCAACGACGTCAAACAGTGGGGCATAGAAATCCCTTCTACGCCAAACGGTTACTGGAATTTCCAGGGCATCGCCGCCACTAACGGCAGCCATCTGGATAACGGCAAAGGCACCGCCGTCACGTTTGACACGCCAGCCAACGTGGAAGCGCTGCAATGGCTGACGGATCTGGCGCAGAAAGACGCGGTTTCCCCGAAAGGCGCGATTGCCTGGGGCACCACGCCGCAGGATTTCATTGACGGCAAAACGGCCATGATGGTGACCACCACCGGTAACCTGACGACGGTGCGTGACAACGCCAAATTCCCGTTCGGCGTAGCGATGTTGCCGGAGAAAACCCAGCGCGGCAGCCCGACCGGCGGCGGCAATCTGTATGTGTTCAAAAACGCGACGCCTGAGCAGCAGAAAGCGGCGATGGAGTTTATCCGCTGGGTTTCCGCCCCGGAACAGGCGGCGCGCTGGAGCATCGCGACCGGTTATGTTGCGACGTCGCCTGCCGCGTGGGAAACGCCGGTGATGCAGGATTACGTGAAACAGGTTCCGCAGGCACTGGTGGCGCGTGAGCAGCTGAAATATTCACAGCCGGAACTCTCGACGTACAACAGCGTGCAGATTCAGGAGCTGATGAACCATGCGATTGAAGCGGCGGTGACGCAGGCGAAAACGCCAGCCGATGCGCTCAGTTCTGCACAAAAACAGGCGGACCGTCTGTTGAAACCGTATCAGTAAGGCTCGCGGATGAGCATTCCTCACAGCACGCTTCACGCTGTTGCACCGGCAGCCCGCACACGCGGGTTGTCTTTGCAGATTTACGGCTATCTGCTGATTTTGCCCGCGCTCGGTTTTTTGCTGCTGTTTACCCACTATCCGGCGCTGGCAACGATTTGGGAAAGCGTATTCAGCGCAGCACGCAACGGGCATCCGGCGCAGTTTGTCGGGCTGGATAACTACCGTGCGCTGCTTGATGACGACACCTTTATGTTGTCGCTGCGCAACAACCTGCTTTATGCGGTGATCACCATTCCGCTGTCGGTCGCGCTCGCGCTGATGATGGCGCTGGCGGTCAACCGCCGTTTGCGCGGTAACGCGATGGTCCGCGCAGCGTTTTTCATTCCTTCTTTATTACCGATGGTGGCGATCGCCAACCTCTGGTTGTTTTTCTATACGCCGCAACTCGGGTTGCTTAACAAACTGATGGCGCTGTTTTCGCTGCCCGCCGTTAACTGGCTCGGTGAACCGGGCACCGCGCTTTACAGCCTGATGGTGGTTTCCGTCTGGCGCGAAGCCGGGTTCTTTATGATTTTTTATCTCGCGGCGTTGCAGCAAATCGATCCGCGTCTGGCTGAGGCGGCCGAAATAGAAGGGGCGTCGCGCCGCTACTTTTTCCGCCGCGTGCAGTGGCCGCTGCTGATGCCGACCACGCTGTTTATTCTGATCAATGCATCGATGAACGCCTTCCGCATCGTGGATCAGGTGATTGCGATGACCAACGGCGGGCCGAATAACAGCACCAGTCTGCTGCTGTTTTATATCTACCGCACCGCGTTCAGCTACTGGGATTTGCCGTACGCCTCGGCGATGACCGTGGTGTTGCTGGCGATTCTTGCCACGATTGCGCTGATCAAATTCAATCTGCTGGATAAAAGGACGCACTATCAATGAGCAGCCTGACGATGACGTTAACGCCGGTGCGGACGTTTTCCGCAGGCCGCCTGTGCCTGAATATTGCCATCTGGCTGGCGGCGTTTTTGTGGTTTTTGCCGGTGCTGGTGTCGGTCTGGGTCGCGATTCATCCGGCATCTGAACAGGGGAGTTTTTCCCTGTTTGCACCGCTGACGTTGCAGAATTTTATCAACGCCTGGCAAGCCGCGCCGTTCGGGCGCTATTTTCTCAATACCACGCTGCTGGTGCTGATGATTGTGGTGTGCCAGCTGATTTTAGCGACGCTGGCTGCCTACGCGCTGGTACGGTTTAAACTTAAAGGCGCGGGGATCATTTTTGCGCTGGTACTGTTGCAACTGATGATCAGCCCCGACGTTCTGATCCTCAACAACTACAAAACGATTGGCGCGTTCGGCCTGCGCGATAGCCTCCTCGGGATAGCGCTGCCGTATTTCGCCTCGGCGTTTGCCATTTTCCTGCTGCGCCAGACGTTCCGCAGCATTCCGCTGGTGCTCGAAGAAGCCGCGATTGTGGAAGGGGCCAGCCGTTTTTACATTCTGCGCAAAATCTATATCCCGCTGGCGAAACCGGTGTACGTGGCGTTTGCGCTGGTGTCGGTAAGCTTTCACTGGAACGATTTCCTCTGGCCGCTGGTCATTACCGATTCCGTAAAAGTTCGGCCGATTACCGTCGGGCTTCAGCTGTTTTCCGCGCCGGAACAGGGCGTGCAGTGGGCGCTGATCGGCGCGGCAACGCTGATGACGGTGCTGCCGTTATTGGCCTTATTCCTTATTTTTCAACGTCAGTTCGTTCAATCCTTCATGCGGGCTGGGATTCGTTAAGAACAACCGGAGCATCTTATGACCGTCATCACCTCATCCCCTTTGTTATCGCAAGCGCAGGAACGGGCTCTGGGCAACGTGAGTGCTTTGTATCAGCTGCCGGATATGCATGACGCGGCAGTTTCAGGCGTCAGGCTGCGTTTCGGGCTGATAGCGGACCCGCAATACGCCGATGCCGATGTACAAAAAGAGCGTCATTACCGCAACAGCCTGAATAAACTGGCGACCGCGATTAATGAGCTGAATGATTTAAAGCTCGATTTCGTGGTTACGCTGGGCGACCTGGTGGATCGCGACTGGAGCAGTTATCAGGCGGTGCTGGCGCGCTACGAAGCGTTGCGCCATCCGCACGCCGTGCTCATTGGTAACCACGATGCGCAGGTGATTTCCCAACATCTGGCGGCGCAGTCTCCTGCGCTGGGATTGCCGAAAAGCTATTACCAGTTCAGCCTGCCGGGCTACCGTTTTCTGGTCATTGACGGCAACGACGTCAGTTTGTACTGCAATCATGCCAACGGCGAAGACCGTCAGCTGGCAGAATTTATGCTCGATGAACTGACCGAATGCCAGCAGTCGCAGGCGCAGCCGTGGAATGGCGCGGTAGGGCGTAAACAGCTGGAATGGATTGAGCAAAACCTGAAACAGGCGCGTGCGCAGGGTGAAACGGTGCTGGTGTTCGGCCATTACCCGCTGACGCCGGTGAACACGCATAACCTGTGGAACTGCGAAACGCTGGTGGAATTGCTCTGCCGCTATAACGTGCGCGCGTATTTCGCCGGGCACGATCACCGCGGGGGCTATGACCGGGTGGAAAACACCGATTTTATTACGCTCAAAGGCATGGTGGACGGGGAAAGCAGCCTGCCATTTTCATCCGTCACGCTGAACGGCGAAGTTCTGACAATCACTGGATACGGGCCAGAGGTGAGCAGGGTGTTGAGCCGCCAGGTTGAGTCTCTGTAACAAGCAAAAAGCCCGCCTTAGCGGGCTTTGAACATCATGACAGGGCTACGCCGTGAGCAGGTTCGGGCAGTTCTGCCCTTTGATCAGCTGATCGATGTTCATCAGCGTGGTTTCAGAAATGCTGGTCAGCGCGTCACTGGTCAGGAATGCCTGATGGCCGGTGAACAGCACGTTGTGGCAGGAAGACAGGCGGCGGAAAACGTCGTCGAGGATGACTTCGTTTGAGTTGTCCTCGAAGAACAAATCGCGCTCGTTTTCATACACGTCCATACCCAGCGCGCCGATTTTTTGTTTTTTCAGCGCGTCAATGGCGGCCGTTGCATCCAGCAAAGCGCCGCGGCTGGTGTTCACGATCATCACGCCGTCTTTCATTTTGGCAAAGGACTGAGCGTTAAGCAGATGATGGTTTTCCGGCGTCAGCGGGCAGTGCAGGGAAATGACGTCGGATTCTGCGTAAAGCGTATCCAGATCGACATATTCTGCGCCCAGCTCCAGTGCCAGCGGGCTTGGATACGGGTCAAAAGCCAGAATCCGCATTCCAAAACCTTTCAGAATCCGCATTGTTGCCACGCCGATTTTACCGGTGCCGATGATACCGGCGGTGCGCTGGTACATATTAAAACCAATCAGCCCTTCGAGTGAGAAGTTGGCTTCGCGGGTGCGCTGATAAGCACGGTGAATGTGGCGGTTAAGACACATCATCATGCCGACGGTGTGTTCTGCGACGGCTTCCGGTGAATAGGCCGGAACGCGCACAACGGAAATGCCCAGTTCTTTCGCCGCCTCAAGATCGACGTTGTTAAAGCCCGCGCAGCGCAGCGCCAGCGTTTTTATCCCCAGAGAAGCCAGTTCCTGCAACACTTCACGGCTGCCGTCATCATTGACGAAAATACAGACGGCATCTGCACCGGCTGCGGTTTTTGCAGTTTGCGGGGACAGCAGAAAATCGAAAAATTCCAGTTCATAATCGTAATGTTCATTGACCAGTTCCAGATATTTCCGGTCGTAATTTTTAGTACTGTAGACAGCCACTTTCATGGTGTTTCTCCGCAGTGAGTTTGAATCTCTGACGAAACCGTTTCCGACTGTTTTATAAGGAATAAACATTTTCAGAAACAATTCGCAATATGCCACCAAACTAACAGAGCATCGGGGTGCCGACAATTTTTCCTGTGCTATTTGGGTGCCGGATACTGGTATTTCAACCATCAGTTGTTACGCTAATTATGATATCTTGCGGGCGGTCAGACGATTAAGTGCAAAACAAGGCAAGTCATGAGGAACGGACTGAAGAGAAGCGCGCAAATTATCCTGAGTATAGTGGTGATTCTCGCGCTGCTGATGTGGGGGTTATGGAAAACGGTGCCGCGCTGGCTGCCGCCGGTTGCCAGCCACTGGCTCCCGAAAGGAACACAACTGACGCTCAGCGGTGCGCCGCACTGGTCGGACGGCGTATTGCAATTGCCGGGGCTGCGTTATTCCGCCGGTGAATGCGCGCTGGTGACTGCGGAAAATGCACGCCTGAGCAAAGAAGGCGGGCACTGGGCGCTCAATATTGATGCGCTGAAAGTCGATACCGCCTGTCTGGCGCAACTGCCAAAAAGTGACGCCTCAACGCCGCTCTCCGTGGCGGATTTACAACATCTGCTGCCCGACGGGCGCGTCAACGTGACGCAACTTTCCGTTACACCCTGGCAGCGTTATGCGGGACAAGTTCAGCTCAGCAGCGAAGGCGGCGTACAGCATCTGACCGTGAGCGGCGACGCGCTGAAACTCGACGCCGTACTCGGTGCCGACCGTACGCTGGCGATCCATTCGTTTAGCCTGATCCCGCCCGGCAGCGAACAACCTGTCACGCTCAGCGGCAAACTTCTTCTGCCCGCCACGTTCGATCAGCTGCCGGAATCCGGCGAGCTTCATGCAGAAATTCAAACCGCGCAGGTTCCTTCTCCGCTGGACATTCTTCTCAGCTGGCAGACAACGGAAGGCGAACTGACGCTGACGGAAAAAGGCAGCGATAAGCCGCTGGCGATTCTGCCGTGGAAACTCAACGGCAATGCATTGCAGATTTCGCAAGGGCAGTGGCGCTGGCCGTATGCCGCGCAGCCGCTGGCCGGTGGCGTTAACCTGACGCTCAGCGACTGGTCACCGGCGTTTGATCAGACCAATATCACCGCACGTCTTAACGTGCTGACGCAGGGCCACAACGGTAAAGCCAACGTAGTGCTGAGTATGGGGCCGGGGCGCATCGGGCTGCTCGACAGCCATTTAGGTTTCCGGCTGACCGGGCAGGCGAATTTGCAGGCGACGTCTCTGAGCGCCTCATTGCCCGGCGAACTGAGCGGTTCCGTGCTGAACCCGACCCTGTTACTGCGCAGTGGTTCGCTTCTGCGCGCCTGGGGAAAACCGACGCCGGAGCTGACCATCAGCGACGCGCGCTGGCCGCTGGCGGGTGTGAAAGTGTCGGCGCAGGGCGTGAGCGGGCCGTTGCAGGCGATTCTGAAAGCCAGCCACCGCTTCTGGGGGAAATTCGATCTGCACCTCAGCGGCAAATCGCAGGAATTCTGGCCGGACGCCGGGCAGTGGGATTTCAACTACTGGGGTAACGGGCATCTGCCTCCGCTCAGCGGTCGCTGGGATATGTCCGGCAAAGGGCAATGGCACGATAACCGGATCAGCATTAACAGCCTTTCGACCGGTTTCGACCGTCTGCACTACGGCCTGGTCGACGTGGAAGCGCCGCGCCTGACGCTGGATAAACCCCTGGTCTGGCTGCGCCCACCGGCTGCGCGATTCAAACCGCAATATCCTGATTTACCGACAGTATTCAAAGGCGACATCAAACTGGTGGCGAAGAAAATTGCGCTCACCAACGGCGGTTATCTGCCGCCTGCGACGCTGGTATTGCAGCTCAGCGGCGACAGCCCGGATCGTTTTGGCATGCGCGGTATGCTGGACGCCAGACCGATTGGCCCGATCCGGCTGACCGGACGCTGGGACGGCGAGCGTCTGCGCGGTGAGGCCTGGTGGCCGAAGCAGCAACTGACGTCTTTCCAGACACTGCTGACGCCAGATCTCAACATCAAACTGCGCGATGGGAGTTTCTACGCGCAGTCGGCGTTTTCCGCCGCACGGGGTCAGGGTTTTGTCGCAGGTGGTCACTGGGTGGTGAAAAATGGCGGGCTGTGGATGAAAGATGGCGACCTGAGCGGACTGGATTTCAGTCTGCCGTACCGTTTGCAGGATTCCGTCTGGCAGCTCGGCGTGAAAAAGCCCGTCACGCTGCGTATTGGCGAGGTTAATAATCTGGTGGCGATGAAAAATATCACCGCCGATTTACAGGGTCATTATCCGTGGAGCGAAGGCAAACCGCTGACGCTCACCAATCTGGGCGTGGATATGCTGCGCGGGCATCTGAGCCTGTCGGCGCTGAGAATGCCGCAACACGATGCGGCGGTGCTGAAACTGGAAAAAATCAATCTCAGCGAGCTTTTTACGGCGCTGAAACCCAAACAACTGGCGATGTCCGGCGTGATTTACGGCGAACTGCCGCTGTTTGTTGAGAATCCAAAATGGATCATTCAGAACGGGTGGATCAAAAATGACGGCGGCCTGACGTTGCGTCTGGATCCGCAATTTGCCGATGCAATGGCCAGCGGTAATTTTGCCAATAAAATGGTGGTGAGTCTGTTGCGCTACATGGAAATCAGCCGTTCCGACGCGCAGGTTAGCCTCGATAATCTGGGCATGCTGACGATGGCGGCGAAAGTCGATGGCGTGAACTACACCGATACGACTCACGGCGGCGATAAGGAAAAGCGAGAAATCGTGCTCAATTACACCCATCAGGAAAACATTTACCAGCTGTGGCGCAGTTTGCGTTTTGGCGACAACCTTCAGGACTGGCTGCAACAGGAGGTGTCATTGCCTGCTGATGCGCTGTCGAAAGGTCCGGTTTCTGCCGGACAGAAAAAGGAACAAACAGTGAGGAAGGAACAATGAAACTGCGACTCGTCGGGCCATCTCTGGCGCTCAGCGTGATGATGCTCAGCGGCTGTGTTCCGCGCATCGAGCTGGCGGCGCCGAAAGAGCCGATCACGATAAACATGAACGTTAAAATCGAGCATGAAATTCATATCAAAGTTGACAAGGATGTCGAGAACCTGCTGAAAAATCAAAGCGATTTGTTCTAGGAGCCTGTATGTCCGGAGTATTGTTCAAAAGATTCAGCCTGATGATCCTGGCCAGCGGATTACTGTTTTGCAGCCAGGCTTTTGCGTTAACGCTCAATGAAGCCAAACAGCAGGGGCGCGTGGGCGAAACGCTTTCCGGCTATCTGGCGCCTGTGAAGCAGGATGCAGAAAGCGTCGCGCTGGCGGCAAAAATCAACGATGCGCGCAAACAGCAATATCAGCAGGTGGCGCAGGATAATAACGTCAGCACCGACGACGTCGCCAGGCTCGCCGGGCAAAAACTGGTCGCCAGAGCCGCATCAGGTGAGTACGTGCGCGGCATTAACGGGAAGTGGTTGCAGAAGTAAAAGCAGGGCAGACGTGGCCCGAAAAAAAAGCGCGCCTTTCGGCGCGCAAGTGTTTTATCACAACCTCATCTGAGCGGGTCTGAAAGATTCTAAAATGAATGATGGCTCAGATTGTGATAACAGATGTTATGCAGCAGCCAGTTCTTTGATAGCTGCATCGATCGCTGCTTTCGCGTCGGTTTGTGCTTTAGTCGCCACTTCAGGACCGTAAGCAATACCTTCCGCGTAAACGAATTCTACGTCGCTCATGCCCAGGAAGCCCAGGAACAGAGACAGGTAAGGGGCAACCAGATCGCTTGCGGTGTCTTTATGGATGCCACCACGGCTGGTCAGAACGATAACGCGTTTGCCTTTCACCAGACCTTCAGGGCCTTTCTCGGTGTATTTGAAGGTCACGCCAGCACGAGCAACCAGGTCAAAATAGTTTTTCAGCTGAGTAGGGATGTTGAAGTTGTACATCGGTGCAGCGATAACGATCACGTCATGCGCTTGCAGTTCTTCAATCAGGGTGTTGGACAGTGCCAGTGCTTCTTCCTGACGTGGAGTCAGTGGCGCGTCGGATGGACGCAGTGCGCCAACCAGCTCGCCGTCAAGAACAGGGATCGGGTCAGCAGCCAGGTCACGAACAGTTACGGTAGAACCGCTGTTAGCGGCCTGATACTGTGCAACCAGGTAATCGGCCAGTTGGTTAGACTGAGAGAAGTTAGCCAGAATGCTTGATTTCAGAACGAGTACTTTGCTCATTATTGAGTTCCTTAACTGTGTGAACATAGGGGAGCAGATTTTTTAACCTGAACCTCCCCGGAATGGAACTTACTTTATTCACAAAGCTTATTCAGTGATAGCGCAATATTTCGAGACCTCCGTTCAGTATTTTTGAACAAGACACGAAAGGCTAAAAACGTCGAACTTTCTTCATCCTCAATAGCTTGTGTTAACATATTGGCAAACAGGCTCGTATGAACCCGCCTCAAATCATTTCTACTTCAGATGACGGATGCTTTGCTCATTCAGTCCGCTGACTTGCAACAAGGAATATCGAACGTGAAATCACCGCTCGCGGCATTATCAGCGCAGTTAGACGGGCTGATGCTACGTGACCGGCAACGCCTGCAACGTCGTTTGCAGGGTGCCAAAAAGACTTTTGATCAGAACACCAACCCTCAGGCCGTTGAAGCATTAACGGCTGAGCTTCAGAACGCCATTTCCGAAAGCCTGAAGAAAGTCACTGCCCGTGAAGCATCGCGGCCAAAAATCAGCTATCCGGAAAATCTGCCGGTCAGCCAGAAAAAAGATGACATCTTTAAAGCCATCCGTGACCACCAGGTGGTGATTGTCGCCGGTGAGACCGGTTCCGGTAAAACCACGCAGATCCCGAAAATCTGTATGGAACTCGGGCGCGGTATTAAAGGTGTTATCGGGCATACGCAGCCACGCCGTCTGGCGGCGCGTACTGTCGCCAACCGTATCGCCGATGAGCTGGATTCCACGCCCGGCAATACCGTCGGTTATAAAGTTCGTTTTAACGATCAGGTCAGCGATAACACGCTGGTGAAGCTGATGACCGACGGCATTCTGCTGGCGGAGATCCAGCAGGATCGTATGCTGATGCAGTACGACACGCTGATCATCGATGAAGCGCACGAACGCAGTCTGAACATCGACTTTATACTCGGTTATCTGCGCCAGTTGCTGCCGAAACGTCCGGATCTGAAAGTCATTATTACGTCTGCGACTATCGATCCGCAGCGGTTCTCCCGTCACTTTAATAACGCGCCGATCATTGAAGTTTCCGGCCGTACTTATCCGGTTGACGTGCGTTATCGCCCGATTGTGGATGATGCGGACGACGTTGACCGCGACCAGTTGCAGGCGATTTTCGATGCTGTGGATGAACTGGGTCGCGAAAGCATGGGCGATATCCTGATCTTCATGAGCGGTGAACGGGAGATTCGTGATACCGCCGATGCGCTGAACCGTCTGGACTTGCCGCATACCGAGATCTTGCCGTTGTACGCACGGCTGTCGAACAGCGAACAGAACCGCGTGTTCCAGTCACACGCCGGCCGCCGTATCGTGCTGGCGACCAACGTCGCGGAAACCTCGCTGACCGTGCCGGGCATCAAATATGTGATTGACCCTGGCACCGCGCGTATCAGCCGTTACAGTTTCCGTACCAAAGTGCAGCGCCTGCCGATTGAGCCGGTTTCGCAGGCGTCGGCCAATCAGCGTAAAGGCCGTTGCGGACGCGTTTCCGAAGGTATCTGTATCCGTCTGTATTCGGAGCAGGATTTCCTGTCGCGCCCTGAATTTACCGATCCTGAAATTCTGCGTACCAACTTAGCCTCCGTAATTTTGCAAATGACGTCGCTGGGGCTGGGCGATATCGCGGCATTCCCGTTTGTGGAAGCGCCGGACAAACGTAATATTCAGGACGGCGTGCGCCTGCTCGAAGAGCTGAACGCCATCAATAATGCGGTCGATGGCCGTTACTCGCTGACGCCGCTGGGCCGCCAGCTGGCGCAGTTACCGGTCGATCCGCGTCTGGCGCGCATGGTGCTGGAAGCGCAGAAAAATGGCTGCGTGCGTGAAGTGATGATCATCACCGCCGCGCTGTCGATTCAGGATCCGCGTGAGCGTCCGATGGATAAACAGCAGGCGTCTGATGAAAAACATCGCCGTTTTGCGGATAAAGATTCTGATTTCCTGGCGTTCGTGAATTTGTGGGATCACCTGAAAGTGCAGCAAAAAGAGCTGTCTTCGGCGCAGTTCCGCAAGCTTTGCCGCAGTGATTTCCTCAACTATCTGCGCGTGCGTGAGTGGCAGGATATTTACACTCAGCTGCGTCAGGTGGTGAAAGAACTCGGGCTGCCGGTGAACAGTGAACCGGCGGAATACCGCGAGGTGCATTGCGCACTGCTGACCGGTTTGCTGTCGCATATCGGGCAGAAAGACGCGGATAAACAGGAATATACCGGCGCGCGTAACGCCCGTTTCGCGGTGTTCCCGGGTTCCGGTTTATTCAAAAAACCGCCGAAATGGGTGATGGTGGCTGAACTGGTCGAAACCAGCCGCCTGTGGGGGCGTATCGCCGCCCGCATTGAGCCGGAATGGATTGAGCCTCTGGCGCAACATCTGGCAAAAAGCAGTTACAGCGAGCCGCACTGGGAAAAAGCGCAGGGCGCGGTGATGGCGACGGAAAAAGTCACGCTGTACGGTCTGCCGGTGGTCGCTGCGCGCCGGGTGAATTACGGCACGATTGATCCGGTGGTCTCGCGCGAGCTGTTTATCCGCCACGCGCTGGTGGAAGGCGACTGGCAGACGCGTCATGCGTTTTTCCGTGCCAATTTGCGTCTGCGTACCGAAGTCGAAGAACTGGAACACAAATCACGTCGCCGCGATATTCTGGTCGATGACGAGACGCTGTTCCTGTTCTACGAGCAGCGTATCGGGCAGGAAGTGGTGTCGGCGAAGCACTTCGATACGTGGTGGAAAAAGCAGCCGCAGGACAGCCTGAACTTCGAAAAAAGCATGCTGATCAAAGAGGGCGCGGGCAACATCAGCGCTCACGATTACCCGAACTTCTGGCATCAGGGCAATCTCAAGCTGCGTGTGACCTATCAGTTTGAGCCGGGCACTGACGCCGATGGGGTCACGGTGCATATCCCGTTGCCGCTGCTCAATCAGGTGAACGAGGAAGGTTTTGACTGGCAGATCCCCGGCATTCGCCGCGAGCTGATTATGGCGCTGATCAAGTCATTACCTAAACCGGTTCGCCGCAATTTTGTGCCTGCGCCAAATTATGCCGATGCGCTGCTCGGACGCATCAAACCGTTCGAAATGCCGCTGCTTGATGCGATGGAAAAAGAGCTGCGCAAGATGAGCGGGGTGACCATCGACCGTGAAGACTGGCATCTGGATCAGGTACCCGATCATCTCAAAATGACGTTCCGCATTGTTGATGAGAAAAACAAAACGCTGCGCGAAAGCAAGGATCTGACAGCGCTGAAGTCTGGCCTGAAAGAGCAGGTACAGCAGACGCTGTCTGCTGTAGCGGATGATGGCATTGAGCAGCGTGATTTGCATGTCTGGAGTTTCGACACGCTGCCGGAACGCTACGAGCAAAAGCGCGGCGGTTATGAAGTGAAAGCGTATCCGGCGATTGTCGATGAGAAAGACAGCGTCGCGATCCGCCTGTTTGACAGCGAACTGGAACAGCAACAGGCGATGCTCACCGGATTGCGGCGTTTGCTGCTGCTGAATATCCCGTCGCCGGTGAAATACCTGCATGAAAAGCTGCCGAATAAAGCCAAGCTGGGGCTGTATTTCAACCCTTATGGCAAAGTGCTGGATCTGATTGACGACTGTATTTCCTGCGGTATCGATAAACTGATCGCGGAATCCGGCGGGCTGGTGTGGCGTGAGGAAGATTTCGCGAAGCTCCACGAACATGTGCGCGCTAATCTCAATGACACCGTGGTGCAAATCGCGATTCAGGTTGAGCAGATCCTGACGACGGTCTTTAACATCAATAAACGGCTGAAAGGGCGGATTGATATCACGATGGCGCTGGCGCTTTCTGATATTAAAGCGCAGATGTCCGGCCTGATTTATCGCGGGTTCGTCACGCAAAACGGCTGGAAACGGCTGCCGGATACGTTGCGCTATTTGCAGGCTATCGAGCGGCGGATGGACAAGCTGGCGATGGATGCTCACCGCGACCGCGCGCAGATGCTGAAAGTCGAAAATATCCAGCAGCAGTGGCAGCAATGGCTGAACAAATTGCCGCCGGTTCGTCAGCAAAGCGAGGATGTGAAGGAAGTCCGCTGGATGATTGAAGAACTTCGCGTCAGCTATTTTGCCCAACAGTTGGGCACGCCGTACCCGATTTCAGATAAACGAATCTTGCAGACGATGGAACAGTTAGTCGGTAATTAATTGTATTTATTGACTTTAAAATTACCGGTTTTCCCTTAGTGGCACTCTGGGGCTGATGCCTCATAGTGCCATTTTTGCATCGAGTAGTTTGACCTTCGCATTATCATTTCATTCATCGCTGTTTTTGCAGTCTCTTGATGAGCCAGACATGGAGACGTTCATTCGATTTATTGAAAGTGGTTTAAGCGCGGCGTATTCTTAAACCCATTCTAATCAAATGGATATTGAGAATGGATACTACCGAAGAGTTGAGTGGAACTTATTTCTACCATGGTCATGCGAATGTAACTGCTCAGGAATTATTCTTGCTCATCTACGTCGAACGGTTATCAGAACACCTTGGTTTAGATGTAACCACGACAGCGATGCTTTTAGGTGGCCAGCCATGGATTCCTGTATCGGGGAAACTTTCCGCGATAAACAACACACCTGGAACAAGCGTTGTATCTAAGCTGGCACGCGCCTTACTTAAAGAGAAAAGAATACCTTTCGGTTTAAGACTCTCAGCTCCTATGGGAAAAGGAGCAAAAATAAAACTTGTTCCAACTAGCAAGATGGCTCCTTTTATTGGTCGCTGGATTCCGTGGTTGGGATACGCGCAGATTGTCATCATGCTTGAAATGGTTGGCAGGAGTACCAGAAACAAATACAACCTCATCGCAAGACCTGAACACCGAATCGCATGGACGTATTTCTAATGGACGAGAGGGATTTTGAAACGGAAATTTGTGAATATCTGACCAAGCATTATGGTTTCAGAAAGAGCTGGCGTGACCCTGAAATTGTTCCTGTTCAAAAACACTGGGGCATAAACGAAGGGGAATTTAACTTACTTCCTGAAGACGCCGAAGACATGCTTTTGGACGTTTTCACTAAGTACAGCGTCGATTATTTAGATTTTGACATGCTAAATTATTACGAAGCGGAGAGAGCCTTTTGGCAAAAGAAACTGCCACAACGAGAGTTAAAACCGCTAACTGTCGAAATGATTATTGAAGCTGTTAAAGTTGGGCGATGGTTTTACGATGATTAAAGAAAGGGACTTTCGTCCCTCTCAAACTAAGCTGTCTGACGGTCATTCCATGAATCGGCAAAGATGATATTGCCGTCGTTATGCTTCCACGTGATTTTCTCATACCGCAGTTCTACGGTTTCCAGATGGTTATCCTGAGGGTTATCGCTGGCAGCCATTGCCGGAGAAATCGCAACTATCCGCACTTTCTCCAAAAGCATGTTGAAATATTCCACTTCCTGACCGGCATCATTAATGCGGTACCACTTAATCTCAGCTGATTCGAGGTTCTGGCCTGTTGCCACAGCCTTGTAAATATAGGGGCTTGAGCAGTCGAAAATTTCCTTGAGTTTATGAAAATTTGAATAAACGTACGCCCGGAGATATGAGAGAGCAATGAATCGAATGCTGGGGAGGATATTTCAGAAGTTTATTATTGCTTGCCAGCCATGATTGAAAGCGAGGTTCCGGCGGATAAAATAGGGACACTCCGGAAGCATGAAAAGGGACATCCAAAATTGCAGACAATGGAACAGCGGGTCGGAAATTATGGGATTCGGAATGCAACCCTGGTGAAAAGCTTAAAATTTCTGCTAATTTTGAAACGGGCTTATTACCAGGGTGAATATTGTGATTGATGAAAAAGAACAAACCGGTTTAATTGGTCTGGCGATCGGCGCCGCCGTGATGGGGCTGATATCCGGTCAGACACCCATAAACCGCGAAAGTCTGATTGAAGAACTGCAAAAGCTTGGCCGTCAGAAAGGCGACGGCGTTGAGGATGAAGTCTTCGTCAAGGCCGCGCAGCTGGTGAGTAAAGGGCTTTAAACTGTATCAAATTGCAGGCAAAAAAAAGCCCGCAACCAGTGCGGGCAAGACGACATCAGTATTCGAAAACCTTGTTAGGGCAGAACAGAACCATCATACCCTCTGCGCAAAAATCTCATTCGTGAGTAAGCTGCATAAATAGCACGGTATTTAAGTGATTAGACCAGTTAAAAAATCAAAAAGGTCGCTTTTCAGCGACCTTTTTCGTTTTCGGATTCAATAAACTATTGCGCGGCAGGGGCGGCAGGGGCGGCAGGGGCGGCAGGGGCAGCAGGGGCAGCAGGGGAGCTGGCGCTGATCACACCGGAAGACAGTGTGCTCAGGGCGTCGCGTATTGCCGGCACGGCCAGCGCGCGGTTGTCAGCCAGATAACGATCCTGCGCCGCTGGTGCAGAGCTTTGAATCGCAATCAGCGACCAGCCTTCTGCATTTTTGATCAGAAGCGGAGAACCGCTGTCGCCCGGCAGTGTGTCGCAACGGTGCGAAAGCACGCCAGGCTGCGCCCAGCCGGTGATCTGACAGTCCTGATGGACATACAAATCATCCAGATGATCTTCCGGATATCCGGCCTGCGTCACCTTTCTGCCTTCCTGTTTCAGCACGGCGGTCAGGTCGTCACGCGAACCTTCCCAAAGTGGTAATGGCTTGATCGGCAGCGCAAGTTTTTCATCCGTCAGGCGGATCAGCGCGAAATCAAACGGTGCCGCTTTCGGTGGCACAATCCAGCCTTCGCCGTCAGCCTTTAGTTTCTTGCCCAGTTTAGGGTCAACCAGCGTTTGTAATGCGGTGATCTGATAACGCCATTTCTGGTTATGCGAAATGAAACGCAGGGCGATCACTTTGTCGATTTTCCCCGGTGGCGCCAGTACACAGTGGCCTGCGGTGAGAACCAGATGTTTAGAAATTAAGGTTGCGGTACATAAATTGCCGCTTTCCGTTTCAATCTGACCGATTGCCTGCCACGGCCAGTGTGCGGCGGCAGCAACGGGAGTGCGCTGATCGTGTCCGAAGAACAGGGCGGTTTTTTCTTTAAGGCTGATAGCAGGTGCGTCGCTATCTGCATCATCCGGAGAATCTGCATGAACGAGAGGGCTGGCGGTAAAACAGAAAAAGCACAAAAACAGCGGTAACGCGATGCGCATAACATTCTGACCTTGAAACAGGGAGAACCCGTGAACCAGTTATTATGGAACGATTATAGACGGTTATCTTTCTTGATGGATATATTTGTCTGATAACTCAATCTTTTGAGCAGACGGCGGGTGCCATCTCAGGGTACTTCACAATGACATCAGAAGTAGAAGAACAGGGTGATCAGACCGCAGAGGATCAGAGAGCACAGGGTGATTTCGAACAGGTAGCGGCGCAGCATCTTCCATCAGTACCTCAAGATAAAGAACCGGAGAAAAAAACACCCGGCGAACCGGGTGTTAAGTCATCAGTCTTGATAATGGTGAGTAGATACGCTCACAAAGACTTCTTTACGACTTATGCTGCTGGAGTTGCTTTTGCAGCTGGAGCAGCTTTCTTAGCATGTTTCACGTGTTTTTTAGCAGCCTGCGCTTTCTGAGCTACCGGAGCAGCTTTTTTAGCGTGTTTCACGTGTTTTTTAGCAGCCTGCGCTTTCTGAGCTACCGGAGCAGCTTTCTTAGCGTGTTTCACGTGTTTTTTAGCAGCTTGCGCTTTCTGAGCTACCGGAGCAGCTTTCTTAGCGGCTTTTTTGTGTTTTTTAGCAGCCTGAGCTTTCTGAGCTACTTTCTTATGAGTCTTGTGCTTAGCAGCATGCGCTGGAGCAGCAGTAGTCGTTGCAGCAGCGGCTGGCGCTGGAGTTGCTGTAGTTTCAGCAGCGAAAGCGACAGAAGACAGACCCATTGCAGCGGCTACAACCAGAGCTAATACTTTTTTCATCTTTAATTCCTCGGAATTTCGTTTAAGTGTCCACCCCACTGCGGGGCCGGTATGAAGAATACTAGGCGGGTTCACTCACGAAGTCCGTGAGTGATTGGTTTCGGCGTGTAACGGAATGTACAAACTGGGGATTTCAGGGAAATCAGTGAGTTATGCGATGGGGCGCAGCGCTGGCGGTTCGGTACCTTTTAGAAAGGTGAAATTTTGGTTTTTCATGTGCCGTTGCCGCGGCACTGGCGGCTTAACATTATTTGGACCGAGAAAGTTCCGGTTTTTCAATAACAGTTATCACTCAGCGGCTCGCGCCGAAACCGACCAAAAGGGGGACCGCGCAGCGGCAAGTTTTCGCGGCAATAGCTGTGGCACCTGAAACATAGCCAGCCAGCGGCAGCGCGCAGTGAAAGAGCCCGGGGTTCTCAGGGGTGGCGGCGATAAGCCACCCCTGAGGCACGTTTGGGTGACAACCCAAGGTCTTGAATTTGAATTCAAATTCAATGCCAGGCTGCTGCCTTACAGGTATCTATTCTCCAGGTGTGCCCTGAAGAACCCCGGATTCAGTGTCTCCCCGGTGGCATTTTTAATCAGCTGATCCGTCGAGAACCGGCTACCGTGTTGCCAGATATTCTGCTGCAACCACTGGAACAACGCCGTCAGGTCGCCGCGGGCGATATCTTCCTGCAAAGTGGGGATCGCTTTGTTGGCGAACTGGAACAGTTGTGCGGCGTACATTGCGCCGAGCGTGTAGGTCGGGAAGTAACCAAAACCGCCGTCGGTCCAGTGGATATCCTGCATACAACCGTCGCGGTAATTCCCCACGGTATCGATACCCAGATATTCCTTCATCTTGCTGTTCCACAAGGCCGGGATATCGTCGACTTCGATTTCGCCTTCCATCAGCGCTTTTTCAATTTCATAACGCAGGATGACGTGCGCCGGATAGCTGAGTTCATCGGCGTCAACGCGGATGAAGCCCGGCTGGACGCGCTGGTTCAGCTTGATGAAGTTGCTCTCGTCCAGCCCCGGACGCTGACCGAACTGTTCAATAACCAGCGGATATACCGACTTCAGGAATGGTTCGCTGCAACCCAGTTGCATTTCAAACAACAGGCTTTGCGATTCGTGAACGCCCATTGAACGTGCGTTGGAAACCGGCTGGCCCAGCCATTCTTTCGGCAGGTTTTGCTCATAACGTGCATGACCGGTTTCATGGATCACCCCCATCATGGCGCTGAGGAATTCATTTTCGTTGTAACGCGTGGTGATACGCACGTCTTGCGGAACACCACCGCAGAACGGGTGAGCGCTGACGTCCAGACGACCGGCATCAAAATTAAAGCCCAGACGATCCATGACTTTCAGGCCGAGCTGACGCTGTTTTTCGATGTCAAACGGGCCTTGCGGCGCAATGCGGGATTCGGTTTTCTGCTTTTCCACCACGGTTTGCAGCAGGTCCGGCAGCCAGGTCTTCAGGTCGCCGAACAGAGCGTCGAGTTTCTGCGAAGTCATACCCGGTTCGTATAAATCGAGCAGGGCGTCATAACGGCTGATACCCGCGGCCTCTGCGCGCAGTTTGGCTTCTTCACGGCTCAGTTTTACGACTTCTTTCAGGTTATCGGAGAAACCTTCCCAGTCGTTGGACTTGCGCTGAATACGCCATGCCTGTTCGCAACGTGCGCCAGCCAGTGATTTTGCCTGTACCAGACTTTCCGGCAACAGTGCTGCCTGCTGATAATGACGGCGCATTTCACGCAGGTTCGCCTGTTCCACATCGTTCAGCTGCTCGCCACCGGCCTGTTCCAGCCATTCGCCGACCTGTTTCGCAGTGAGGATCTGATGCGTCAGCACGCTCAGTTCAGCCAGCGCTTCGGAGCGCGCCTGGCCGCCTTGCGGAGGCATCATGGCCGCTGCATCCCAGCCTGCAATCGCCGATAAATGGCCGAAGCGGGATAAACGGGCGAAGGTGTCATGCAATTTTTTATACGCGATGGTCATTATTAGCTCCCTTCCTGGTTTTGGTCAGGCTGTTCAACAGCCAGATTGAATAGGGGTTTTACCGGCCAGCTGAAACGCATGCTGGCTCCGCCGAGTGAACTGCTTTCAACCGCAATGCGTCCCTGATACGCCACGGCGATAGAGTGGACGATTGCCAGCCCGAGCCCGCAGCCACCGGTTGCGCGGTCGCGGCTTGGATCGAGGCGGACAAAGGGTTCGAAGATGCGTACACGTTCTTCTTCCGGAATACCGGGGCCGTCGTCTTCGACCTGCAAATGGGCTATTTCGCCATCGAGCCACAGGCTGATGCGCAGCATTTCCTGAGAATAACGCAGGCCGTTGTTGACCAGATTGTCGAGCACGCGCTCCATCAGCCGTAAATCGACGCCGCCGAAATCGAGGTTTTCCGGCGCCTGATAAAGGATAGAGCGTTCGGCGTTGATCAGTCGGAAATCATCCACCTTGTCTTCCAGCCAGTGCGCCAGATTCACTTTTTCCAGATTCAGCGCCACCTGCGGGCGATCCAGACGGGCGTAGGTCAGCAGCTCATCAATCAGTGCTTCGAGTTGCCCGATGTCGCGGTTAATGGCGTTTTGTTCGGACTCCGGCAGGTTCTCGCTGATGGCCAGCCGGTAACGAAGACGTACCAGCGGCGTGCGGAGTTCGTGGGCGATGCCGTCAATGAGCTGTTTTTTACTCGCGACCAGCGTGCTGATATTGTCCGCCATCTGGTTAAATGCGACGCCCAACCGGTTGAGGCTGGAGGTCGAATCAAAATCGATGCGTTCGTCGAGATGACCGTTACCGAGGCGCAGCGCGGAGTTTTCCAGCCGCAGCAAATCCTGCCAGTGCGGACGCATCCACAGGAAAACCGGCAGCGCGAGAGACAGGCCGATGAAGATCAGTAATCCCAGGTCGAGCAGCCGCATTTCGTGCATGTAAAACAGATACGGGATCGGCCCGACCACCAGCACGTAATGGCTGCGCGGGACACGCTGGATAAAGGTGTATTCGTCGTCGAGGGCAATAATCTCGCCGTCTTTCAGGCGCTGATCCAGCGCCGGGCTGAGTTTGCGCTTTCCAAGCGGTTCAATGTGGAGTTTGAAAGACAGGTTCAGATCCAGCGTGTTGATGGTCTTGTTCCAGTCTTTAATCGGAATTTCCCTGAGCTCACTGCGCATCAGGTAAAGCGAGCTTTTCATCAGGTCGTTCATGGACTGACGACCGGTGCGTTCGGCGGTGACTTTGTACACCAGGCCGACCAGCATCGCCATCACCAGGAAACAGACCAGCAGTAACAGAAAGAACTGAACGAAAAGCTTTCTCATTCCTGCAGAGACTCCCAGGCGTTCGGAGCAAACAAATACCCTTTATTGCGCACGGTTTTGATGCGGAAAGGTTCGAGGGTATTGTCGTACAGTTTTTTGCGCAGGCGTGAAATCGCCACGTCAATGCTGCGATCCAGCCCGTCATAGCTCACGCCGCGCAGGTTTTTCAGCAACGCTTCGCGATCCATGATGCGTCCCGCGTGTGTCGCCAGTTCCCACAGCAAATCAAAGTCTGAGGTGGAAAGAATGATGGTTTCATCCACCAGCGTGACTTCGCGGTTCACCGGATCAATGCACAGCTGGCCGAAGTGGAGGGCGTTGCCGCTTTTCAGCGTCTGAACCGGTTGTTCATTTTGCGTGGATTGCACCGGGTTCTGGCGCAAATGCAGCCGTAACCGTGCCAGCAGAACGGCCGGCGGCGTGGTTTTAAGGATGTAATCGCTGGCGCCCATTTCGAGCGACAAAATGTGGTTCATATCGCTGTCGAGCGAGGTCAGCAGCACGATCGGGCCGGGGAAAATAGGGCGCAAATCGCGGCATAACGTCATGCCATCTTTGCCCGGCAGCATGATATCCAGCAGGACAAGATCGGGTTTTTCTTTCTCAATACGCGCCTGCGCCGTGTCACCACGGGGCTCGACCAGCACATCGATATCATGTTTACCCAGATAGGCGGCGATCAGGTTGCCGACTTCTGCATCATCTTCTACAAAAACGATTCTATTCATTGGCTTGCTGTTATAAGAAATCCGGTGAGTAGCATAGCGTGACACGTCTGCTGACGCTATCGCGGTAGCGTAATAGAACGTGACATTTTTGCGGCATAAATTCCATATCCGCTAAATACTTTGGCATAATTCTGAAATGCTAGCAAAGTGCGTTTCAGTGACGGAAAGCGCCTGAACCGACTGGCAAAGTGTTGTTGAATTATGCCATTATACAGACGAATAAATTTAGCTTCATAAATTGATCTGCATTATCTATCTGCCGGCAGATTCTTTGTCAGCAGGCAGAGCACTGAGCACACCTTCGCACGTTCTGTACAGACGTTCAAATGAACAGGCCCTGACCAGGAAGAGGAAACGGGGATGAATGAAAATCGCCTGGTACCCGATGCGCGCAGTCAAAAAGCGTCCTTTGACTACATGGAATATTTGTCCGCATCCTGCAAAAAGAAATGGAGTTTTGTCGACGCTATTTATGGCGTGATGCCGTTCTTCGGCATGGTTCTGAAATCCCGTTCAAAAAAAGATAAATCGAAGCAGGAAGCCTTGCGGGCACTCGCGTTGCAGGTGGTTTCCACGCAGGTCAGTGACGAAACGAACATCGTCCGGCTGATTGAACTGGCAGAGCAGCAAAATATGTACAGCATCGATATCAACCTGCCGTACTCGCTGACCGACGACCAGCTCACCGCTATCAAAGTGGAATGCAAACATCTGGTACAGCTGAGTCAGAACAACGATCACCTGTTAGTGCAGATTATGCAGATGCCTTCTCAGCACTGACCGTTCAGCGCCAAAATCTTCAAACGTCTGTAAGAAAAAAGGCCGCTTTCGCGGCCTTTGTCCTGTCTGACGTCCGGGTTATTTCTTCAGCTCTGCGCGTAAATCTTTCACATCGCTTGCCGAAACCGGTGCCGCGGCATTTCCCCAGCTGTTACGGATGTAAGTCAGCACGTTCGCCACGTCCGTATCACTCATATTGGCATCAAATGACGGCATAGACGGCGCGGTCGGTTTGCTGTCGGTCGCTACCGGACGGCTGCCTGCCAGCACAACGCGGATCAGGGATGTCGCGTTTGGCTGGTTGATCAGCGCGGAATCGGCAAGGCGCGGGAACAACCCTTCCTGACCCATGCCGGACGGCGTGTGGCAGGCGGAACAGCGGTCGGCATAAATATTTTTACCGGCGACCATCGCGCTGTCTTCGGCTTTGACCGGAGAAGGCGCGGTGCTGCCGCTGTCGTGACCGCTGTCTTTCAGATAAACCGCGACGGCTTTGAGATCCGCATCCGTCCAGTGCTGCGACGAATTCGTCACTTCTTCTGCCATCGGGCCGGAGGCAATATCGAAACGGTTAGAACCGGTTTTCAGATATTGCATCAGATCTTCCTGCGTCCAGTTGCCGATACCCGTGT
The DNA here is from genome assembly GCF_024808755.1 of Rahnella sp. BIGb0603. Lineage (NCBI taxonomy): Bacteria > Pseudomonadati > Pseudomonadota > Gammaproteobacteria > Enterobacterales > Yersiniaceae > Rahnella > Rahnella sp. BIGb0603. The sequence continues at coordinate 144,663 of NZ_JANUEX010000002.1, forward strand.
GTTTATTGCTGGTGATGTCCGGCGCAACCCAGTTTTCCACCACAGCGCCTTGCAGGAACTCGCTGTCTTTATCGCCGCCAATCATGTTTTTCGGCGTATGGCAGGTGCCGCAGTGGCCGAGCCCTTCAACCAGATACGCGCCACGATTCCATTCCGCGGATTTATCCATCTGCGGTTTGAATTCGCCTTTTTTGAAGTTCAGCCAGTTCCAGCCCATCAGGCTGGCGCGCACGTTGAACGGGAACGGCAACTGATTGGTTTCCACTTCGTGATGCACCGGTTGCAGGGTTTGCAGATACGCCCAGATGGCGGCGTTATCTTCGCGGGTCACTTTGGTGTACGCCGTGAACGGCATCGCGCCGTACAGACGTTTACCGCCGTGGCCCACGCCTTCGGACATCGCGCGCTGGAAGTCATCGAAAGACCATTTACCGATACCCGTTTCCGGATCCGGCGTGATGTTGGCACCGACTAAACGGCCAAACGGCGTTTCGATCGGCACGCCACCGGCGAACGGTTTGGCATCTGGCGTTGAGGCAGTGTGGCAGGCCGCGCAGTCGCCGACGGTGGCCAGATAGCGCCCCCGTTCAACCTGCTCGAAAGAGCCGTCACCGGCGGCGTGTGTCAGGCCGGAAACGCTGAGTGCCAGCAAGCCGAGTGAGAATGACGTTAACTTTTTCATGCGATCATCTCTCCCGGTTTTTTCAGGTAATAGTTACGGATCGCATGAGCGGCTTTAAACGCCAGTGCGCCAACGGTGCCGGTCGGGTTGTATCCCGGGTTCTGCGGGAAGGCCGATGCGCCGACCACAAACAGGTTCGGCACGTCCCAGACTTGCAGGTGTTTGTTCACGGAACTGGTGGACGGATCTGCACCCATCACAAATCCGCCGACGACGTGAGACGACTGATACGGCGTACCGTTCCAGTGGCCTTTCATCGGGTTGGCAACAAGCTGACGCGGGTTCATCGCTTTCGCAATTTCTGCCACTTTACCGGTGCAATACGCTGCCATTTTCAAATCGTTTTCCGGGAAATCGAATGTGACACGCAGAAGCGGGCGACCCAGACGGTCTTTGTAGTTCGGATCGAGTGACAGATAGTTGGTTTTGGTGGTGTAGCTGCTGGCCTCACAACCGATAGACATCGAACTGAGATAGTTGGCCACGGTGGCTTTTTTCCACTCGGAACCCCATTTAGGCGTTCCCGGCGGAACAGGGCGGTAGCCGATGGGCGCGCCACCGATTGGCGTGACGCGGATACTGCCGCCGCCGAAGAATCCGAGGCCACTGTGGTCGAAGTTATCGTTGTTAAAGTCATCAATGCCCATCCCGACCGCACCTGCGCCGATGAACGGGTTGAAGTTCTTGTCATCGAAGAACAGCTGCACGCCGTTGGCCGTCTGATACGCGTAATTACGGCCGGTAGTGCCCTCTAACGTGACCGGATCATAAGGTTTACCGATGCCGGAAAGCAGCATCAGGCGGACGTTTTCAAAGGTGAAGGCGCTGACGATCACCAGATCGGCAGGCTGTTCCCATTCGTCGCCGGAAGAGTCGATGTAAACCACGCCCGTCGCGCGTTTGCCGGTGGAATCTTTCAGCACCTGCATCACTTCACAGTTGGTGCGGGCTTCGAAATTCTCTTTGCGGATCAGCGCCGGCAATACGGTAGTGATGGCGCTGGCTTTAGAGTAGTTGGCGCAACCGTAGTTGGTGCAGAAACCGCAGAATGTACACGGCCCCATTTTGACGCCGAGCGGGTTGGTGTAAGGCTCGGAAATCAGCGAAGAGGGGACCGGGAACGCTTTGTAACCCATGTTGCGTGCGGCTTCGGCAAACAGCGTCGGGCCGTAAGGCTGATCCATCGGGCGGGTCGGATATTCAATCGAGCGCATGCCTTCATACGGGTTACCGCCGTCGCGATGCTCGCCGTTCACGTTGCTGGCTTTACCGGAAACCCCGGCGATGCGTTCAAACGAGGCGTAGTGCGGCTCCATTTCTTCCCAGTCGGTTCCCCAGTCCTGCAACACCAGTTCTTCAGGAATGGCTTTTGCGCCGTAACGTTCGGTCAGATGGCTTTTAAGGCGAAATTCGTCCGGCTGGAAGCGGAAAGTAATGCCCGCCCAGTGGTTGCCTGCGCCGCCGGTGCCGTTGCCCGGATGGAATGAGCCCCATTCACGCATCGGTAAGGCGGTTTGTGCCGGGTTGTTACGGATAGTAATAGTGTTCTGACGCGTGCGTAACATCAGTTCCTGGCGGGAGTTGTAACGCAGTTCGTCGGCGACGGTGGCTACGTTAAAATCGCGCGCCGTATCACGCCACGGGCCGCGTTCGATAGCCACAACGTTGAGGCCTTCGTCACACAGTTCATTGGCGATGATCGAGCCGGCCCAGCCGAGCCCGATAACCACCACGTCGGTTTTAGGTAATTTCTTTGCCATAATGTTTTTCTGCCCTTAGCTCTTCATTTTCCATGCGTCGCCGCCTGAAATGCTCAGCGGTTCCAGATCGAGTTTCTGGTTATGTTTGCCGACATATTCGCGGTAATCGTAGCGTGCGCCGGGGAAGCCCAGCATTTTCCACGACACCATGTTGCGGTTACCGCCATAAATCGGATCAGCGAAAAAACCTTCCATGGTGTTCTTGAGCGCAATGGCGAAGAACAGTTTGGAATCGATCCCATCGAGAGCAATTTTTCCGTTTTCCAGACCGGACAGAATTTGATCCTGCTGGTCACCTGGCAAGTCTTTGAACAACTTCTGGTGCTGAGACCGGGTATATTTATCCAGCGCGGCCAGGCCGAGACGATATCGCTGCTGAGGAACTAATGGAGACTGGTCGCCCTGTTCCGGTGTGCCGTCCTGGAACGGGCCTTCCATGTAAAGGCGGGCGTAGGTGCCGTAGAAACCGGCCAGCTGGCGGTCGATAAACACTGCGCATCCGGCGTCTTTACCTCCGACGCTCAGATTGTCGGCGGGTACCAGTCGGTCAACAATGGCTTCCATGGCGGCGGCTTCGGCGTCGGTGAAGAACGCCCAGCCATCGATATCAATTTGCGGAGGCGGGCTGGCGTCAAAGGGGCTCCACACGGGGGTTCCTTTGAGGGTTACCGCGTTTGCGGCCTTGGCCGCGCCCAATACTGCGGAGGCTGCCGTGAACGAGAGAATTTGCCTGCGGGTGACGCCCGGTAACGTTTTTTTGCTCATTGATGTTCCCTGTTTTTTATGTAGCAGTATGCAGCTATAAATGGCGCACATCCCGTCGTCTTCCGGGCGGAAGAAAAGGGGAGAGGGACGCGTGCAGAAGCATTTTTTACGGCCTGACGGCTGCCATTAAAAATGCCGGTCAGAATTCAGGTGCGCTCTGCAAAAGCAGTCGGGTGGCACCGGAATAAATCGTTAACCTGCTAAGGATAAATGAAAATGACCTGTAAAGATAAATGGTTAATTTGTTAAAAATGTTATGAAATGTGTGCTAATGGTTTTTAATGTTGTAATTTTAGACGTTTTTTTGTGATGTGCGTGGATTTTAACCGTACATATTGCAGGGAATACCCCCGCATAATTCCACTTTATGAAAAGGGTTATGTGGCCATTCATGGCATGAAGGTTGAAATATGTCGTTTGTCAGGTAAGATCAAACCTTACGTTTAAAATGTGTAAGGCATGACAAAGGTCACAGATTTTTTTTCCTATTTATTGAAGCGTTATGCGGGCTCAACCTGCTTCTTTCTGCTCGTGGCAGGGGGATTGGCTTTCTATGCTGGAAGTGCCTCTGCGCTGACGGCAGACCCTTCTGAAGTTGCTTCCGGCACCCGGGGGCTTTCGTATGATCTCTCCGGTTTCCTGCCTGCGGGTGATGAACAGTCCGCCTTCAATACCGGAAACATCCGGCAATCCAATGTGTTACCCAGCCTCGGCAGTCAGTACATTAAAAATGACAATGCGCCGAGCGCGACGGAAAAACAGCTCGCCACCACGCTGAAAGAACTCGGCACGACCACATCAGACAGCGACGATCCGCTGCGTTTGCAGGCGGAAAATATTGCGCTCAGCCAGGCCGCCAAACTGGTGCAAAAAGAAACCAGCAGTTTGCTTTCGCCGCTGGGCACTGTCAGCACGACGCTGGATGTCACCGGTCATAATCTGGATGGCAGCTCCGGCCAGCTTTTCAGCCCGCTGTACAATTCAGAGAATAATCTGGTCTACAGCCAGATCGGTCTGCAAAGCGCGGCGGATGCCACGGTGGGGAATTTCGGTCTGGGCCAGCGTTTTAATACCGGCGCGTGGATGCTTGGCTATAACGCGTTTATCGATAATGATTTCGACCATCAGCTGACACGCGGAAGTTTGGGCGCGGAAGCCTGGACGGATTATCTGCGATTTTCCACCAACTATTACCATCCGCTGACCTCGTATCGCGCGGACAGCAGCACGTCTGCACAACTGCGGCGTCAGGCGCGCGGTTACGACATCACCACCAAAGGCTATTTGCCGTTTTACCGCCAGCTTGGGGCATCGCTGAGCTACGAGCAGTATTTTGGCAATCAGGTGGATTTGTTCGGCAACGGTACGCGCCAGAGCAATCCTTCGGCGGTTTCGTTCGGGCTGAATTACACGCCGGTGCCGCTGGTGACCGTGATGGCAGAACATCAGGCCGGACAGGATGGCGATAATCAGGATGTGGTGAAACTGACGCTCAATTATCGTCTGGGCGTGCCGCTGGATCAGCAGTTGTCATCGCGCAACGTAGCCGCAGCGAGTTCACTGCGCGGCAGCCGGTTTGATAGGGTCGATCGCAATAACATGCCGGTGATGGAGTTTAAACAGCGGAAAACCCTGTCGGTATATCTGGCGACGCCGCCGTGGTCATTGCAAGCGGGCGAAACGGTGCCGCTGAAACTGCAACTGCGAGCGCTCAATTCCGTTGTCGCGCTGAGCTGGCAGGGCGATACGCAGGCGCTGAGCCTGACACCGCCGGCTAATAACCGTAACGCGGAAGGCTGGAGCGTGATCGTGCCGCAATGGGACAATTCGCCGGGCGCCACCAACAGCTACCGTTTATCGGTGACGGTGGAAGACAGTAAATCGCAGAAAGTAACGTCAAACTGGATCACGCTGACCGTTTCCCCACCGCTGACGGCGCAACCGCAATACGGCGATGACGCGGGGCTGAATTTCTAAACGTTAAATCACGTTACTCTGCAATACCCAAACTGCCGCTTCGACGCGGGATTTCAGCTTCATCTTTTTCAGCAAATGCTTCACGTGAACTTTCACTGTGCTTTCGGTGATGTTCAGGCGACGGGCAATCATCTTGTTCGGCAAACCTTCGGCAATCAGCTTGATGATGTCGCGTTCGCGTGGCGTCAGGGACTGGATATCGCGATCGCCGCTCGGACGGCTTTCACGCAAACTTGCCGCCAGCACCGGCGTCAGCGCTTCGCTCAGCACCATTTTGCCCGCGGCGGCGTTGTGCAGGGCGGCCAGTAAATCTTCCGGCTCCATGTCTTTGAGCAGATAGCCGTCCGCGCCGCGTTTTAACGCCGTCACCACGTCATCTTCATGATTGGATACGCTGAACACCACCACGCGGCCAGACAGTGAGGTCTGACGCATGTTGTCGAGCGTATCCAGCCCGTTCATACCGGGCATATTCAGATCCAGCAGGATCAGGTCCGGGTCGAGCTGTTTCGCCAGTTCGACACCCTGTTCGCCGTTGCTGGCTTCGCCAATGACTTGCAGGCTGGCGTCGAGCGCAATCAGCTGTTTCACGCCGTTGCGCAGCATAGGATGATCGTCAATCAGCAAAATGGTGGAAGGGGTGATGTCGTTCATACTTGCTCCTGGGGATTAATGGGTAACGCTTCCGGACGGAAACGGACCGTGACTTCTGTGCCACCGTCCGGACGTCGGGCAACCCGACATTGGCCGTGTAATGTGCTGGCGCGATCCTGCATGATGATCAGGCCGTAATGATTTTGCCGTTCTGCGTCCGGGGAAATACCTTCGCCGTTGTCGCAGATGCTCATGGTGATTTCGCCTTTGCTGGCGTGCAGCGAAAGGGAAACCTGCGTCGCTTTCGCGTGTTTATAGGCATTGTTCAGCGCCTCGCGGGCGATGTGTAACAGGTGGATGCCCTGATTCGCCGGAACCGATCGCGGCGGTATCTGGTAATCGAAATCTATCGCCAGCCCCATACGACGCGAGAATTCGTCCACCGTATGTTGCAGTGCAGCCCGCAGGCCGGGTGTGTTGAGCGTCAGGCGGAACGTCGTCAGCAGTTCGCGCAGCTGTCGGTACGCGGTGCTCAGTTCCTCGCGCATCTGCTGTAACAGCGCCGCATCCTCCTCACACAATCTTTCCTGATGCATCTGCAAACAGGCCACCTGAATTTTCAGGCAGGAGAGGGACTGTGCCAGTGAATCGTGTAGCTCGCGGGCGATGGCCGAACGTTCTTCCATCAGCATCAGCTGCTGCTGATCTTCAGCCTGTCGCGCCAGCATTAATGTACTGGTGAGCTGTTCAAGCAGCGTATTCACCAGCTGTTGCTGATCGTCATTAAGATGTTGCCCCGGCGGCAGCTGCGCCAGCAGAACGCCGTAGTTTTCGCGCTCATCGCGCAGGCTCCAGCTCAGGGATTCCCCGGTTTCGCCCGCATGTTCGCCCACTTTCGGGCTGACCGGGTGGCGTGGTGACGCATGACTGAATTCATTAAACACTTCCGCGCCGTTATTTTCGTATTGCCGCACCTGCACGCCACTGAGCGGCGTCAATGATTGCAACTCTTTCAGCACCGGCTGCATCCGCATTTCCAGCGGTGCGCTGGTGTGCAGCTGGCGGCTGACGCGGTACAGGTAATCCAGCACCCGGTTTTTTTGTTGCAGATCGGCGGTTTTCTCCGCCACGCGCTGCGCCAGGTTATCGACCATTTCACCCAGCGCCACCGACATGCTGTTGAGCGAATCACCGAGTATATCCATCTCGTTATGCGCATTGCCGGTCGCCACGCGTTTGCGTTCATAGCGGCGGGTGAAGTCACCGGCGGTGATCGCGCTGGCCTGAGAAAGCAGGCTGCGCCACGGCGTCAGCAGATGGCGGCGCAGGAACCAGATAGTCAGCGCCAGCAGGATCAGGGTGAAAGCCACCAGGCCGCGCTGGATCAGCGCAATCTGCTGTAAATGGTATTCGGTTTTATGTTCCAGCTCGGCGACAAGCGTATCGAGCTGGCTGACAAACACTGCCATATTCGCGGAGACGTCCTGCGGATGTTTCGCCGCCAGAACCTGATCGCGCAAAGTGGTCTGCCAGTAATGGCGCAGGGCAAAAAATTGCGGCTGGAGATTTTCACGCTCGACGGCCTGCAATAAATCGGCGCTGTTCTGGTCAATTTCCATCTGGCGGATATACGCGGCGCTTTTGCCGTTCAGCGGCACTTCGGACAATAACCGGTAACTCTGCATGCGCAGTGAACCGGCTTTATTAATGGCGTGGGCGTTACCTTCAATACTTCCCGCCATCCACGCTGCCATGCTCATTCCGCCAATGCCCAGCAGGCCGAGCAGCAGCATCAGCATGGTGATCTGGCTGACCAGCGACAGAGAAGGCAAAGCGCGTTTAAACATAACTGGGTTCCTAGATCTGTGTCGGAAGCGGTGAATACCGTGAAAAGCTGAAACGATATAATTACGGAGTGGCATTTTTTATGATCAGGGGGAGTTTCCCTATACCTCTTTGTGATTACTCCTTTATTTCCATCGGAGTGATGCCCCTGATAATTCAAGGGAGATTGAATGACCAACGCAATGAATCTTAGCACTTTATCTGAAACCCGCCCGATACTCACAAAGGATCCGTGGTCTTTTTTTCGCCTTTTTTCACCTGCCGTTGCGTTGATTTGCATCAACATGCGGAAGCGGTGCTCTACCTAGTGTGTGCGACACAACTCAGTCATTACAACGATAACGCGCTGCTACACGAGGTACTTATGTCACAAACATCTGCTCCATCAACGGAAAAGCCGTCACGCCTGTTACAGGAATGGCGGCCGGAAGATCCGGCATTTTGGGAAAAAACCGGGCATAAAGTGGCGAGCCGGAATCTCTGGATTTCAGTGCCTTGTCTGTTACTGGGTTTCTGCGTCTGGATGCTGTTCAGCCTGGTGTCGGTAAACCTGAACAAAGTCGGCTTTAACTTCACCACCGATCAGCTGTTCATGCTGACCGCCATTCCTTCCGTTTCCGGCGCACTGCTGCGCGTTCCGTACTCGTTCATGATCCCGCTGTTTGGCGGCCGTCGCTGGACGGCGCTCAGCACTATCTTCCTGGTTCTGCCGTGCGCATGGCTGGGCTTCGCGGTGCAGGACGTCAGTACGTCTTACAACACGTTCCTGATTATCGCACTGCTGTGCGGTTTCGGCGGCGCAAACTTCGCGTCAAGCATGTCCAACATCAGCTTCTTCTTCCCGAAAACGAAGCAGGGCGGCGCACTGGGTATTAACGGCGGTCTGGGTAATCTGGGCGTCAGCGTAATGCAGCTGGTTGCTCCGCTGGTGATTTCTCTCGGCGTGTTTGCTGCGTTCAGTGACAAACAAACGCTGGCGAACGGTGCTGACATGTGGCTGCAAAATGCGGCGTGGATCTGGGTACCGTTCCTGATTATCGGCACGATTGCCGCATGGTTTGGCATGAATGACCTGGCGACGTCTAAAGCGTCTATCCGCCAGCAACTGCCGGTACTCAAGCGCGGTCACCTGTGGATCATGAGCGTGCTGTATCTGGCGACATTCGGCTCGTTCATCGGCTTCTCTGCCGGTTTTGCGATGCTGACCAAAACCCAGTTCCCGGAAATAAACATCATTTCGTACGCGTTCTTCGGTCCGTTTGTTGGCGCACTGGCTCGTTCTGCGGGCGGCATGCTGTCTGACCGTCTGGGCGGTATCCGCGTGACGCTGGTGAACTACATTCTGATGGCTGTTTTCGCCGGTTTGCTGTTCCTGACCCTGCCGGTGAACGGCGCGGGTGGTCACTTCCCGGCCTTCTTCGCCGTCTTCATGGTGCTGTTCCTGACGGCCGGTCTGGGGAGTGGTTCGACTTACCAGATGATTGCGGTGATCTTCCGTAAAATCACCACCGATCAGGCGAAAGCGCGCGGTGCAACCGACGACGAAGCGCTGCGTGAAGCCGTCACGGACACGGCGGCGGCACTGGGCTTTATCTCTTCGATTGGTGCGATCGGTGGCTTCTTCATTCCGAAAGCCTTCGGGACGTCTCTGGCACTGACCGGTTCACCGGCGGGCGCGATGAAAGTCTTCCTGGTATTCTACGTGGTGTGCGCGTTGATCACCTGGCTGGTGTACTGGCGTAAGCTGAACAAAGGTTTTGCGACCAAACAGGTCAGAAAATAAAGACTGACAGACACTAATGAAAAGGGGCTTTGGCCCCTTTTTTCATGGGCGCAATTCACTTCACGTAAGAATTCAGCACATTCAGCACGACATCCAGATCGGCCTCGCGCTTCGCCACATCCTCTTCATGCACCAGATGATCGGTCAGATGTCCCCTGATCACTTCGCGCATCAGCCCGTTGACCGCGCCCCGGATTGCCGCAATCTGCTGCAAAACCGCTGAACATTCGTGCGGTTCATCCAGCATTTTATTTAATGCCACAACCTGTCCCTGAATCTTGCTGGTACGCGCTTTCAGCTTCTGTTTATCGCGAATCGTATGTGACATGTTAACTCCCTGATGGCCGTGAATACGCGGACAGCATAACATCCTCAGGATACTGGGGGGTAGTATAATATACTGGGGGGAGTACAATCGTCTGCGCCACTTCCATTGAGAATGATAAAGATGAACGACTTTGCCACATTGTTGCAGCAGGGGAATGCCTGGGTATTTATTCCCAGCGCTATATTGTTAGGGGTTTTGCACGGCCTGGAGCCGGGGCATTCGAAAACGATGATGGCGGCATTCATCATCGCGATCAAAGGGACTGTCCGGCAGGCTGTGATGCTGGGTCTGGCGGCTACGGTTTCGCATACCGTTATCGTCTGGCTGATTGCGTTTGGCGGGATGGTTATCAGTCACCGTTTTACTGCCGAATCGGCGGAACCCTGGCTTCAGCTGATCTCGGCTATGATTATCGTCGGGACGGCCACATGGATGTTCTGGCGCACTTATCGCGGAGAAAGCACATGGAAACAGCAGCAAAACGGCGTGCGGCATACCCATAATCACGGCGCTCATGATCACCCTCACGATCATCAACATGACCACCATCACGGTCACGGAATTCTTCAGGCGGCCAGCGTACCTCATGCGATTCACACCAAACCGGCGAGCCTGACAGGGTTTCGCGTTAACGTCGCAGCGCAGGAATATCAGGACGCACACGAAAGGGCGCATGCGGGAGATATCGCGCGGCGGTTTGCGACCCAGAAAGTCACCAACTGGCAGATTCTGTTCTTCGGCCTGACCGGCGGGCTGATCCCGTGTCCGGCGGCGATTACCGTGCTGCTGATTTGCATTCAGCTGAAAGCGCTGGCGCTGGGTGCCGCGCTGGTGGTCTGTTTCAGCCTCGGGCTGGCGTTAACGCTGGTGACCGTGGGTGTGGGGGCGGCGGTGAGTGTCCGTCAGGTTGCCAAACGCTGGAGCGGATTCAATACGCTTGCCCGGCGCGCACCGTATTTTTCAAGCGTACTGATTGGCGTTGTCGGAATTTATATGGGCGTACACGGTGTTATCGGGCTGACGTCGTAGTCGTAAGGGAGGGAACCGGCGGGGGATTCACGAGGCAATAAAACAAAGAAAGCCCGACGGGCTTTCTTTTGCTGAAGCTTAACACGAGTTAACCGTAAGGCTTATTTGCGGCCAAGCAGCAAACCGAGCACAACGCCGATAGCGCCAGCGGCGATCAATCCTGACAGCGGATTTTCTTTAATCTTTTCTGCAACATCTGAAACCGCATCACTTGCCTGAGCAGAGTATTTTCGCGCCGCGCCTTTCAGCTGATGTTTAGGTGAGTCCACAAAGTCCCCAAATTGCTTCTGCGCTTCGCCAGCAAACTCGTTCGCTTTGTTTTCAACCTTATCAGCCAGACGATCTGCATCATTATCGAATTCTTGAGATGACATTTTAGTGCTCCTTTGTTTGTGTCAGTTTTTAAGCGTAGTCGTAAAACCTGATGTCTGCCGGTTTCGCGCACAACGGCATGGCACAATTAGGAGGATTACCCAATAGCAATATTACCCGCGGTTTTTCGCTGAGCCGTCGCAGACCAGCATTCCCTGTGCTTCCAGCCCTGAGCGCACGTCATCTTTAATGCTGTCAGTGATGAAAATATGGATATCGGAGATATCGGCAAATTTGGCGAATGCGTCACGGCCGATTTTGGTTGAATCTGCCAGCAAAATCACGCTGGTCGAACAGGTAATCATCTTCTTTTTAAACGCGGCCTGACGCACATCTGGGGTTGTCGCGCCATTTTTTAGCGTAAAACCGTTGGTGCCCATAATGGCTTTATCGATGATCAGATCAGACAAACTGTTGTCGTTACTAAACGGGATCACGCAATGAAGTTGCTTGCGCACCGCGCCGCCAATAAAGAACAGATTTACCACGCCCGGCGAATCTTCCAGCGTCAGGGCAATTTTTAGATCATTAGTGATCACCGTCAGTTGCTGGCGTTCACCCAGAATTTTCGCCAGTTCCAGCGTGGTGGTGCCGGTATCGAGCAACAGCGTATCGCCGTCTTCAATCTGCTCAAGTGCGAGCTGTGCAACCATGACTTTCGCATCATGATTGCAGACTTCTTTTTCGGTGGACATCATCTCCACGCCGGTTTTACTGCGGATCAGCACGCCGCCGTGCGTCCGCGTGACCAGCATGTTCTTTTCCATTTCACGAAGATCATTACGGATCGTGGAAGTCGAGACTTTAAAGATCTGGCAAAGTTCGGCGACCGTGGCTTTCTTGTTTTCCTCCACAAACGCCAGAATGGCCTGCTGGCGTTCGAGTGAAAAAACTTTATCTTCCGAATGATCGTTCATGATTTTTCTCAGTGTCCGGCGGGTTATAATACGAAGGCCACTTTCAGCGCCTGTCCTGAACGGGCGGCGCTGAAAGCCTCGTCATATTGTTCAAGAGTGTACTTGTGAGTCAAGATTTCTTTCAGATTTATCAGTCCATTGGAAATCATTCTCAGGCTTTCCCGATACTGACGTAAATTCTGCCCGCTCATGCCCGTCACCGTGATCTGCCGGTAATGAATAATGTTGGTATTCAGGCTGACCATTTCTTTACCGTGCGGCAAACCGCCGAAGAACAGCACGCGGCCATTCAGCGCCGTCAGTTCAAACGCCAGCGACTGAATTTCCGCACTCGACGCCGCCGTAATCACCACGTCACAGCCGCGATTTTGCGTAATACGCATGACGTCCGCCAGCGTATCGGTACCGCTCACGGGCACAAAATCCGCATCAAAATGACACGCCATCGCCAGCCGTTCCGGGTTGATGTCGCTGATCAGCACTTTTCCGGCACCCGCCGCTTTATGCAACATGGCGTGCATCAGGCCAATTGGCCCCGCGCCAATCACCAGAACCGTATCGCCGACGCGGGTATGGCAGCGCTCAAAGGCATTATAAACACAGGAGAAAGGCTCAATCAGCGCGCCTTCTTCAAACGAAACGTGATCCGGCAACGCCACGATATTTCCCTGCTGCACGGCGCGGGCGGGGATCACCACATAACGGGCAAACGCGCCGTTTTTCTGAATACCCAACGCCTGGAATTCCTTGCAGGTTTGCGTATTGCCGCTTATGCAGCTGTCGCAGGTGCCGCACCCGTAGTTAGGGGCAACCGCCACGCGCATTCCCACACGCCATTCAGGGCTGACGTTCGCCCCGGTTTTCTCAATGATGCCCGATAATTCATGCCCCAGCGTTAGCGCCTGTGGCGACTGGCGATGGCCGTTGGCGAACATCCGCAAATCGGTACCGCAAATCGCCCCGACTTTACAAGCCAGCAGCACTTCGTCTGGCGCGATTTCGGGTTCTGGCAGGTCGGTTAAACGGAGTTCACCTTTGGCAAATAACTGAATTGCTTTCATAACAGCCTCTCAATGGTTACAGGACGGAGCGTCTTTTGCTAAACGGGGTGTTGATCAAAAAATCGACTCAATGTGAATTCTTGTGAGTTTAGTCATGCAATTACCGATGTCAATCGTTTATTATCGCTTTGCTCTTGATGTACGCATAAACGATAACAAACGATAATTAACAGCAAAAGGGAAAGCCAGTATGAGGATTTTTTCAGAAGACACCGTGATGTTGGATCTGGATGTTCAGGATAAAGACGACGTTCTGCGGCAGATGGGCAAAAAGATAGAAGCGACCGGGTGCCTGAAACCGGGCGGTTTCGATCACTTCATGGCGGCCATCCGTAAAAGAGAAGTTGAGTTCTCAACGGCAGTCGGCCACGACTTCGCAATCCCGCACGGCAAGAGTGACGCGGTTACATTGCCGGTTATCGCTTTTGCACGACTGGTGAAGCCGGTGTTATGGGATGCCGAAGAAAATGACCGCGCGCAGTACGTCTTCATGATTGCCGTTCCGGAAGAAAGCGCGGGTGATGAACACATCAGGATCCTGATGAAACTCGCTGGCGCGATTATGGAAGATGATTTCCGTGACCCGATTGCTGCGGCAAAGGATCAAGCGCAGGTCATTGAAATTATGACCCGTTACGTTGATTAACCTCTTCACATTCTGCTCTGACCTGCATTTAACTGATATCGATAGTAAACGATAATTAACAGGGTAAATCAGCAGTAAATGACAGATCGGAGAAATCACCCTTATGGAGCCAGAATCATGTCTACCAGAGAAAAGTTTTTTGTCGCAGTAACGGGATGTCCGACGGGGATCGCCCATACGTTTATGGCGGAAGCCGCGCTGACAAAGGCCGCAAAAAAAGCCGGTGCGGGGATCCGCGTTGAAACCAACGGGGCCGTGGGCATTGGAAACGCGCTGACGGCAGAAGAAATCGCCCGGGCCGATATGGTGATTCTGGCGTCCGACAAGGCGGTGGAAATGGCACGATTCGACGGTAAGCCGTTAATCCGCGCGTCGGTCGGCCACGGCGTTAAAAAAGCCACTGAACTGGTGGCCCGGGCGATGGCCGGTGAAGAAGCCGTTTACCGGCACGAACAAACCGCAACGCCTGATAATGAAAAACCTGCCGCCGAAAAAGCAGAGCGCCAGGGCGCGGGGCGGTCTGTCTATATTTCCCTGATGAACGGCGTGTCGAACATGTTGCCGTTTGTGGTCGCAGGCGGTGTGTTAATCGCCATTTCCTTCTTCTGGGGGATTTACTCATTTGACCCGACCAGCGCGCAATATAACCCGATTGCCGCCAGCCTGTTTAAACTCGGTAAACTCTCGTTTTCATTAATGGTGCCGGTCTTCACCGCGTTTATCGCGTACTCCATTTCGAACCGCCCTGGTTTTGTAGCCGGATTCGTCGGCGGCCTGCTGGCGACCGATATCGGCGCGGGCTTTCTTGGTGGCATTATCGCGGGCTTTTTCGCCGGTTATTTCATGAAATGGATGCTGCATATCACCCGTTCATTTCCCCGTTCGCTGGAAGGTTTCAAGTCTATCTTCCTGATGCCGCTGATTGGTGTTCTGGTGGTCGGCGTCTTCATGCTTTCTGCCGGTTCGACCATCGCGGCTTTAAATAAAGGCATGATGGTGTGGCTGGCCGGGCTGGAACACGCGAACCCGTTATTGCTCGGCATTGTGATTGGCTGTATGAGCGCGTTTGACCTCGGTGGCCCGGTGAACAAAGCTGCGTATGTGACGGGAACGATGTTGCTGGCCGAGCAGGGCAACGCATTATTTATGGCCGGCGTCATGACCGCCAGCATGGTGCCGCCGCTGGTGATTGCCTTTGCGACTGTGATGTTCAGAAAGTATTTCGAAAAAGAGGAGCAGGCCGCCGGGCTGGTGAACTTTATTCTCAGTGCGACGTTTATTGCCGAGGGCGCGATTCCCTTTGCTGCAAAAGATCCGCTGCGTGTGATCCCGATACTCATGCTGAGCGCCTCGATCGGTGCCACGCTGACCTTCTTCTTTAAAGTCGCGGTGCCAGCCCCGCACGGCGGGCTGATTATTCTTCCGCTCGTCACGCACGGTTTACTTTGGGTAATTGCTATTCTCAGCGGCGGACTGACCGGTGGAATTATTTACGGATTATACCGAAAGGCGAAATTTAATAAATCCGCGCTGGCTGTTTAAAAACATTAATAAGGAGGCAGAACGTTATGATTGCATCGAAAATACGCTTTATTAATCCCATGGGATTTCACAGTCGTCCCTGCGCAACATTTTCGAAAATGGCGAAGAAATTCGACTGTAATGTCAGGCTGGTGAATAAAGAAAAAGAGGCCGATGGCAGAAGTATGCTGGCACTGATGAAACTCGGCATCGTTCATAATTCAGCAATTACTTTACTCTGCGAAGGCGAACAGGAAAAAGAGGCCAGCGAAATACTAAGCCAGTATTTATCTACGCTGGTGGAAGAAGCGGGCTGAATCCCTTTTTGTCGTAATCCATAAATTTATTTGCCGGCAGGCAACTCCCTGAATACTGAAACCTGATTAAGGAATAGAAAATGAAATACTCTGCTGAAAAACTGGCCGCATTCTTTGACCATACCAATCTGCATGCGTATGCGACCAAAGAAGATTTCCAAAAACTGTGTGATGAAGCGAAGGAATACGGTTTTGCGTCTGTTGCTATCAACTCCTGGCCAGTCGCCACCTGCCGTCAAATGCTGGAAGGTTCATCCGTGCTGACCGGCGCGGCGATTGGTTTCCCGCTGGGGCAGATGACCATTGCCGCCAAAGTGTTTGAAGCACAGGACGCCGTTAATAATGGCGCGCAGGAATTCGATTACCTGCTGAATGTCGGCAAAGTCAAAGAGCATGACTACGCTTATATCAGAGAAGAAATGGCGGCGATGGTGGCTGTCGCCAATAAAGCCGGGATTGTGTCGAAAGTCATTTTCGAAACCTGTTACCTGACGACAGATGAAATTATTCAGGTCGCCAAAATCGCTGCTGAAGTGAAACCGGGCTTTGTTAAAACCTCCACAGGATTCGGCACTGCGGGCGCAACGGCTGAACACGTCAAATTAATGAAAGAACACGCGGGCGAACACGTTCAGGTTAAAGCTGCGGGTGGAATTCGCACGCTGAGCGACGCGCTTGCCATGATTGATGCAGGCGCAACGCGTCTGGGCAGCTCTGCCGGAATAAAAATCGTTAATGAACTTCTCGCTGCCAAATAGTATTCAGAAAACTGGCCTGTGATACAGGCCGGTAAATAACGAAACATGCCCTGACTGAGGCTGAAAATGAATAAAATGATTAATGTGTGTCTGATTGGTTGTGGCCGCGCGGGGATGATTCATGCCCGGAATTATAACGGTAATCTTCGTCATGCCCGGTTAATTGCAATATGCGATCCCGACGAGGGGAATCTGGCGGAAGTGCAGAAAGAACTTCAGGTGGAATATCAATATACCGATTATCGCGAAGCCCTGAAAAACGCAAATATTGATGCCATTGTGGTGGTGACACCGACGCATTTACACCGCGATATTGTGGTTGCCGCCGCGAAAGCCGGAAAACATATATTCTGCGAAAAGCCGATGGCCGGAACGGAAGAAGAATGCAACGACATGATCGACGCATGCCGGGAATATAACGTCAAATTACAATTAGGTTTTATGCGCCGTTTTGATGAGAATTTTAAAACGGGCAAGGAGGTGATTGAAAATAAAACTGTCGGCGAAGTGACGTTACTAAAATCACTGACCCATGGGCCGAGCGAGCCTAAAGAGTGGATGTTCGATATTTCCAAAAGTGGCGGGCCGGTTGCTGAAGTGAATAGCCACGATCTCGATACGCTCAGGTGGTACGCCGGAGCCGAAGTGAGCATGATCCACGTCATCGGCCATAATTTCCGGTCACCGGAAAAAGCCGCGGAATACCCCGACTATTATGATACCTGCGCCGTCATGATGCAGTTCACCAACGGCATCATCGGCATGATCGACGGCGCGCAGTACGTCCGTTACGGCTACGATGCCCGCGCGGAAATTCTCGGCACGCATGGCATTGTCAAAGTTGGCCGGCAGAACAGCAATAATGTTGAAGTGGTGACGCAAGACAAAACCATTCAGGCGCAATCCATGCCGTCCTGGACGAAGTTATATCAGGAAGCCTACGTGCGCGAAGCCGAAGCCTTTATCGACGCCATCCGTCACGACACCGGAACACAGGTCACGGGCCACGACGGGAAAATGGCGCTGATTCTGGTGCGGGAAGGGCTGAAGTCCCTTCGCGAAAAGCGCCCGGTCTTTATTGAATAATCTGCCCGTATGAATAATCTGCGAGTTATAAGATAAGTAAATGTGATTCCGGCATGATTTCCCGCGTATCCCGAAAAACAAATTTCGTGAATGTGGGATATCATGCGGTATGCGTCATCCGGGACGTGGCTTTTCGCGGGCAATTCCGTTCACATTGTGTTCTGAATTAATCACTGTAACTCAATGAATATTCAATAAAATGGACATCAAACAGCTTATTTATCTCTGCAATCTTGAACGGGAACGTCATTTCGGGCGGGCGGCGGAAGCCAGTTTTGTCAGCCAGCCGACGCTGTCGATGCGGCTCAAAAATCTTGAAAAAGAACTCGGGCTGAACCTGATCAACCGGGGCAACAATTTCGAAGGATTCACCGCCGAAGGCCTGCGTGTGCTGAGCTGGGCGCGCGAAATAGTGGCGGTTTACGAAGGCCTGAAGCTGGAGGTGGAATCCCTCAAGCAGGGCATGAGCGGGACGTTACGCATCGGCGTTATGCCACAGTGCAGCGTTTCGCTGGCGCGGCTGATTAAAGCGGTGAGCCAGGCGCATCCGGGGCTGGATTACCGCGTCTCGGAAGTCAGCGCCGATCAGCTGATTGAAGCGCTGAGCAGCCATTCCGTGGATGTCGGCATCGGCTTTTTCGAATTTTCGACCCTCAACGAACTGCGTTTCCAGCTGGTGTCGCTTGATGATGGCGGCGTGGACGTGGTGTATCACCCGGACCATTTCCCCGAACTGGACAATGTCGGGTTGATGACCGCCGAACAGGCCGCGGCGTTGCCTTTGTGTCTATCCGAGCCGAGCCGTTATTTCCGCCGCTATCTGGATAATTTCTTCCGTCAGGCCGGACTCGAACTGCATCCACGTCTGGAAAGTACCTCGATATTTCAGCTGATGCAGGGCGTGTTTGTCGGCATCGGCTGTGCGTTAGTGCCGAGCGGGCATCTGATAGACGAGATGCATCCGGCACTGAAACGCTGCCCGCTGGACATCACCCCTATGACCCGCCACGCGGCGCTGGTAGTGGCCGAACCGGGCAGGGCGACGGCGCTGGCGCAGCATTTTTTTACCGCCGCAGGTCTGTGGCTGACGCAGCAACAACCGCTTGCCCCCCCGTCGACGATCAAATAAAACCGGCATTGCCGGTTTCTCTCCCATTTTCCTATTGATGAATTCATCATTTAAGACCAAGCTTTCCCGCAATATATAAGTGAAATGAATGGAGTAGCACATGAAAGCATTAAAAGCTGGCGTTCTGGCCATCGTCGCGGGCAGCCTGTTAGTGGCAGCTTCCGCACAGGCATCAAATAACCTGCTGGGACAACTGCAACAGGCCGCCACCGACGGGCTGAACAGTGCGGGAACAACCTCAGGGACGGGAACCACATCATCACTGACTTCACTGCTCAACGGCGGCGATAAAGCGCTGACCTCCACCAGCGCGACCAACGTCGCCGGTGTATTGCAGTATTGCGTGAAAAACAACGTACTTTCTAAAGCCAGCACCGAAAACGTGAAAGATCAGTTGCTGAACAAACTGGGGATCCAGAGCGCGTCTGGTGCTGAAAGCAAGGACTACCAGCAGGGGCTGGGCGGGTTGCTGAAAACCGGTAAAGATCAGAGCGTTGACCTGAATAATCTCGGCAGCGGGCTGACGCAGGTGAAAGAGAAAGTGAAAACCAAAGCGTGTGATGTGGTGCTCAAGCAGGCGAAGTCGTTTATTTGATTTTGACTTTCTCCTCCCCCTGCGAAGGGGGAGGTCGGAAGGGTGAGGCCGCAGGCTGAGTAACACCGGGAAAAGGAACCGCGCAGCGGCACTCCCTTTCACTCCGCATAGACCTTCTCTTTACTCTCACACAAATCTTCAATCAAACACGATCCGCACCGCGGCTTCCTCGCAATACAGGTATAGCGACCGTGCAAAATCAGCCAGTGATGGCAATCGAGCATAAATTCCTTCGGCACCACTTTCAGTAATTTCTCTTCCACGTCATCGACGGTCTTACCTGGCGCGAATTTCGTCCGGTTACAGACGCGGAAAATATGCGTATCGACGGCAATGGTGGGCCAGCCGAAAGCGGTATTGAGCACCACGTTGGCGGTTTTACGCCCGACGCCCGGCAGGGCTTCCAGCGCGGCGCGGTCTTCCGGCACTTCGCCGTTGTGTTTTACCAGCAAAATCCGGCAGGTTTTAATGACGTTTTCGGCTTTCGAATTAAACAGGCCGATGGTTTTGATGTATTCCTTCACACCGTCCACGCCGAGCGCCAGAACGGACTCCGGCGTGTTCGCGACCGGATAAAGTTTCGCGGTCGCTTTGTTCACGCTGACGTCCGTGGCCTGCGCGGAAAGTAACACCGAAATCAGCAGCTCGAACGGCGTGGTGTACACCAGTTCGGTTGTGGGATGCGGGTTGTTGTCCCGCAAACGGCTGAGGATCTCAATGCGCTTTTCCTTATTCATGAACACTTCCCTTTGGCAAACTGTCTTCGGCGGCAACGTGTTGCACCGCTTTTCGCGCTTTCATGCGCTGATCAATCAGGTATTTAGCCGCCAGCAGCAGGCCCAAACCGATAAACGCGCCCGGCGGCAGCATCGCCAGCAGGAACGGGTTATCCAGATGAATCACTTCAACGCGCAGCACTTTCGCCCAGCCGCCGAGCAGCAAATCTGCGCCGTTAAACAACACGCCGCTGCCGAGAATTTCACGCATCGAACCGAGGACGAACATTGCGCACGTCGCCCCGAGGCCGGTCATGGCGCCGTCCAGCGCCGCCAGATGCACCGGACTGTTCGCGGCGCAGGCTTCCGCACGTCCGACCACCACACAGTTGGTCACAATCAGCGGGATGAAAATCCCCAGCGCCTGATACAAACCAAAGGCATACGCATTGATCAGCATTTCAACGGTACTGACCACCGATGCGATGATCAGCACGTAAATCGGAATACGGATTTCATCCGGGATCCACTTACGGAACGCGGAAATCATGCCGTTAGTACAGGTCAGCACCAGCGTGGTTGCCAGCCCCAAACCTAAGGCGTTAGTCGCCGTGGACGTCACGGCCAGCAGCGGGCAAAGCCCCAGCAGCTGGACCAGCGAGGAGTTATTGGTCCACAGACCCTGAACGATTATCTTTCTGGCTTCACTCATCACGGGCTCCACAAGGGGTGAGGTGGGAAAGCTGAGACGGCACCGTCCCGATAAATAACGCCGTGCGTTTCACCGAGCGCACGACAGCGCGCGGGGTAATGGTCGCGCCGGTAAACTGATCAAACACGCCGCCATCTTTCTTCACAGCCCAGCGCGGGTCGCTGGGGCCGTTCACGGTTTCGTTGGCGAAATGCTTGATCCAGTCAGATATACGCACTTCAATTTTGTCACCCAGCCCCGGCGTTTCATGCTGTTCGAGCACGCGGGAACCGTAGACTTTGCCATGAAAATCAGCGGCAACCAGCAGCTGGATTGCACCGGAATAACCGTCTGGCGCGGTAGTTTCCACCACGGCAGCCACCGGTTCACCGCCTTTGCGCGCCAGATACAGGCGGTGCGGCGTAGCGGTGCCGAGTGATTCATCGGTGACGTTGTAACATTCGTTCTGCATGTTGTTATCGTAAACGCTGGCCGGGATCACCTGATCAAACAGCGTTTTTTGCTGTAACAGCGCCTGATGTTCAATCGTTGGCTTGGTCAGCAGGTTTACGATGGCGGTCATGCCGGTCATCAGTGCGCCAAAGAAAGCCAGGATCAGGCCGTGGCGTCGCATTGTAGCTAACATAATTCTTCCTCAGCGATGCCCGTAAACACGTGGTTGAGTGTAGTGGTCAATCAGCGGCACGGTAATGTTGGCCAGTAAAACGGCAAAGGCCACGCCGTCAGGATACCCGCCGTACGTGCGGATAAGCCACACCAGTAAACCAATTAATGCACCGAAAACCAGACGGCCTTTTGGCGTGGTGGACGCCGTCACCGGGTCGGTGGCGATAAAGAAGGCACCGAGCATGGTCGCACCGGAGAACAGGCCGACCAGCGGTGAAGAATAGCTTTCCGGTGACAGCCCCCACGCGATGGCGGCGCAGAACGCCAGCATACCGAGCATTGCCACCGGAATGTGCCAGCTGATGATCTTACGCCACATCAGGAACAGGCCACCGGCCAGAAAACCGAGGTTAATCCACTGCCAGCCCAGACCCGCCAGCGTGCCGCCAAACAGCGGTGTTGCCAGAATTTGATCGGTTGTATGCCCGGAGCGTAAGCCGGTTTTAAAGGCATCCAGCGGCGTCGCCTGCGTCACGCCATCCACGTTCATTTGCAACTGATAGGCGGTCAGATCCTGCCCGCTGTGGCCGGTGAAAATGGTCAGCAGTGTATCGGTGAAGCTGATGTGATGATGTTGCAGCGCGTCCGGCGGCAGCCAGGTGGTCATCTGCACCGGGAACGAAATCAGCAGCACGACATAACCCACCATCGCCGGGTTAAACGGGTTTTGCCCCAGACCGCCATACAGCTGTTTGGCGATGATGATGGCGAAAAACGTGCCAAGCACCACCATCCACCACGGGCCGAGCGGCGGCAGGCTGATGCCGATCAAAATGGCCGTCAGCAGGGCGCTGTTATCGCCCAGACGTTTTTTTACCGGCTGTTTGCGCAGTTGCAAAACGGCACCTTCCGCCAGTAAAGCAATCACGATAGCCAGGGCGAGCTGAACCAGTGTTCCGTAGCCGAAAAACCAAATCTGAGCGATCAGACCCGGAATACACGCCAGAATCACCATCATCATGATGGTGCTGGTATTTTGGCGGTTATGTGTAAAAGGTGAACTTGCGATCCTGAAGGCCATCTATTCCTCGTTCGACATTGTCTGAGCGGCTTTACGGGCCTTAACTCGGGCGATCGCAGCAGCCACGGCGGCTTTGCGTGGATCGCTTTCTTGTTGTGTTGTGTCTGGTTCTGAAGATGCGTCGTTGTCCGCAGCGGACTCTTCGGCGTCACTCTGCGCCGCCGCTTTTTTAGCTTTCGCACGGGCAATGGCGGCGGCGACAGCGGCTTTACGCTTGTCGTCAGCAGAAGGTTCAGCCGGTGACGTTGTCACGTCTTCGTCAGTATTAGCCTGAGCGGCGGCGGCTTTCTTCGCTTTCACGCGGGCAATCGCCGCGGCTACGGCGGCCTTGCGGTCGTCTTCTGCCGGTGCTGGCGGAGTCACATTGAGCTCGCTGTCGGTGGCTTCCACCACCACGCCATTTCCCGCTTTCTTCGCTTTTACCCGGGCGATAGCGGCAGCCACGGCGGCTTTGCGATCGTCTTCTGCGGTCGGCGGCGTTTCAGGCACCGGTTCAGACGCGACCGGGATTTCCTGCGCGGCAGCCGCTTTTTTGGCTTTGGCGCGGGCAATGGCGGCGGCCAGTGCGGCCTGACGCGGATCCACTTCCGCCGTTTCAGCCGCGGCTACGGCGACCGGGGCGTCGTCCACCGGCGTTTCGCTCAGCTTAACGGCGGCTTTCTGGTGTTTCTCTTCGCGGGCGATTTTGTCGCGTTCCATACGCGCCTGTTTGGCTTCGAAACGCGCTTTGGCTTCGGTCGCACGGGCGGTTTCGCTGTCGATGGCACGGATTTCGGCCTTTTCCTGACGATAATACTGCACCAGCGGAATGTTGCTCGGGCAGACGTAAGCACAGGCGCCGCATTCGATGCAATCGAACAGGTTATGGTTGCGCGCTTTTTCGTGTTCTTCGCCGCGGCTGAACCAGTAAAGCTGCTGCGGCAGTAAACCGGCCGGACAGGCTTCCGCGCACAGGCTGCAACGGATACAGGCTTCTTCCGGCTCAGGCTGGCCAAGTTCCGATTCGGACGGAGCCAGCAGGCAGTTGGAGATCTTAACGACCGGCACATCGAGCGACGGCAGGGTAAAGCCCATCAGCGGCCCGCCCATGATCACCATCTTTTTATCGCCCTGCGGCTGTAACGCGCCTTCCTGCATCAGATGCGAAACCGGCGTACCCAGACGTGCCCAGACGTTACCGGGTTTCGCCATCGCTTCACCGGTCAGCGTCACGACACGTTCGATCAGCGGTTCGCCGTCGAGGATCGCGCGTTTGATCGCGTAAACCGTCCCGACGTTTTGCATCAGCACGCCGATTGACGACGAGTGATGACCTTTCGGCACTTCGAGGCCGGTCAGAATTTTGGTCAGCTGTTTGGCTCCGCCGGACGGATACTTGGTCGGCACCACGCGCAGTTCGAAGCGGATACCGTTAGCCAGATCCTGCTGAGCCGTAGCTTTAATCGCAGTTTTAAACGCCGCAATGGCTTCCGGTTTATTGTCTTCGATGCCGATGAGAACGCGTTCCGGGCTGAGCATATGACAGAGAATGCGCGTGCCTTCGAGGATCTGATCCGCGTGTTCCTGCATCAGCCGGTCATCGGCGGTGATGTAGGGTTCGCATTCGGCGGCGTTGAGGATCAGCGTGCGCGTGGACGTCAGGCCGCCTGCGAGTTTGCTGGCGGTCGGGAAACCTGCGCCGCCCAATCCGGCGATACCGGCCTGGCTGATGCGCTGGTTCAGCTCTCCGGCAGAAAGCTGGCGGTAATCGGCCACAATGTTGCGTTCGCACCAGGTGTCTTGCCCGTCGGCTTCAATCAGAACGCAGAGTTCTTTCAGGCCGGAAGGGTGCGCGGTGATATGTGGTTCGATGGCGGTGATCACGCCAGACGTCGGCGCGTGTACCGGCACGGTGCGGCCACGGCCTGTCGTCAGCGGCTGGCCCTTTAAAACCCGGTCACCGGCTTTCACACACAGCTCGCCCTCCGGGCCAAGATGCTGCTGAAGGGGAATGATAAAGCGCTCAGGCAACGGCACGTTGCGCAGCGGAACGTGGCTCGACTGCGTCTTCATTTCCGGCGGATGAATACCACCGTCGAAGTCCCAGACTTTGTCTTTTTTGAGCGCGGCAAACAGATTAAACATGTTACTCCGCATGGATGACCTGAACCGGAATGGATTGCAAATCCCACTTCCAGTTTGCGGTGGTGGTTTTGATCGGCAGCATTTCGATGCAGTCCGTCGGGCACGGTGCGACGCACAGGTCACAGCCGGTACATAAATCGGTAATCACGGTATGCACGGCACGGGTTGCGCCCACAATCGCATCGACCGGGCAGGCCTGAATGCATTTGGTGCAGCCGATACAGTTGCTTTCGTCGATATACGCCACTTTGCGCACCGGCACGGCGGCGGCGACGTCTTCGCCCATCGGCTGCGGCTCGACGTTGAGCAGGGTGGCCAGCTTGAGCATGACCGCTTCGCCGCCCGGCACACATTTGTTGATGTTGTCGCCATTGGCCACGGCTTCGGCGTAAGGTTTACAACCGGGATAACCGCATTGCGCACACTGGCTTTGCGGCAGGATATCGTCAATCTGATCGACAACCGGGTTGCCTTCCACGGCAAAACGACGCGAGGCGTAACCCAGCAGCAGGCCAAACACCAGAGCCAGTGCGGTCAGCGCACCAATCGCTACCCATAATTCAAACATCAGAATTTCACCAGACCCGTAAAGCCCATAAAGGCCAGTGACATCAGGCCCGCCGTGACCAGCGCAATCGAAGAACCTTTGAACGGTGCAGGCACGTCAGCGACAACCAGGCGCTCACGAATGGCGGCGAACAGCACCATCACCAGCGAGAAACCGAGTGAGGCGGCAAAACCGTAGAGCGCGGACTGCATGAAATTCAGCTGCTGGTTGATGTTAAGCAGCGCCACGCCGAGCACGGCGCAGTTGGTAGTGATAAGCGGCAGGAAAATACCCAGCAGGCGATACAGCGACGGGCTGGTTTTACGCACGACCATTTCGGTGAACTGTACGACGACAGCGATCACCAGGATAAACGCCATGGTGCGCAGGTACACCAGGCCCAGCGGCATCAGAATGAAGGTGTTGACCATCCACGAACAGATATTCGACAAGGTGATCACGAACGTGGTCGCCAGGCCCATGCCGATGGCGGATTCCAGTTTTTTGGACACGCCCATAAACGGGCAAAGTCCGAGGAACTTCACCAGAACAAAGTTATTCACCAGCATGGTGCCGACAAACAGTAATAAGTAAGAGGTCATGACAATTGCCCGGACATAATAAACATTAAAACTTCAGGGTTATTCCGTGAAGGTTTCTTTCACCCGCAGTGAGCGCTTGAAATAAGGCACAAACACCGCAGCAGCCAATAAGGGTAACAGTAAGTTACGCACGGCCAGATCATCGGTAACCGGCGAGAATGCAAAGGCTTTTACCGCCAGCAATACCGTACACAACAACCAGATAATATACATTTTTGGTAACGCTCTGGCACGCTTACAAAATTGCCAGAGAACCGCAACGGTAAATAACCCCATCGCTAACGTGGTTACCACGGAGAAATACCATTGCAGCGTAAAGGCCTGCGAATTGGTGATTAAATATTCGCGTGATTCCGGCATAAATATGGCCATTGAAAACAGGAACAGCATTAATACAACGCTCAGCAGCGTGACAATCAGATACGCCATCGGGGCCAGTAACCACCCGCCGATTCGTTTGTAGCCCGGATTATTCGACATAAAAAGCCTATATTACGCGGATTTCGCCATCACTCAGACGGGGCTTTTTCCCCGACCTTCAAGGCGCAGTAGCTTAACCTGAGTTGGTATTAGCCCATATCGTATTTATGTGATCAATACTTTCATCCTTCACGCTGTCTCGGCGTTGGCTTCCTTCGCGCACCCCGGTCACATACTTTTGTATGCTTCCGGGGATTTGCTCAGTTGCCGCCTTGATAGAGCGCAAATGATTTCAGCATTAGAAAAGGAGGGGAATTAGTGAACCGGAACCAGAATTTCTGTGGCGACAATAACCACTATCAGCCCCACGAGAACCGGCACGGAGGTGCGCTTTACCACTTCGAACGGGGAGATTTTTGCCATACCTGCCACGGCGACCACGACGCCGGAGACCGGTGAAATGGTGCGACCAAGGTTGGACGCCTGTAACATCGGGATCACCAGATATCCCGGGTTGATGCCCATTTTCGCCGCCAGTTTCGGGATAAGTTCCACGAACGCATAAAACGACGCATTGCCCGAGCCGGTGGTCATGGCCGCAAGGACGGTGATGGTGACCAGCACCAGCATCATAATAATGCTGCCAGAACCAAAGTTTTGCGCCAGCCCGATCAGGCTGCTGATAAAGCCGACGGTGCTCAGACCCTGCGCGAAAACGCCAGCCGCAACCAGCAGCATCACGACGTTGGCAAACGCATCCGCCATACCGCGATACGCGACGTCCAGCCCGGCAAACACGGCTTTCCCGTTGCGGTTTCTTACTGTTTCAATCAGTGCAGTCAGCACCATGCAGATCACCAGGATAGTAATGATGTGCAGATTCGGGCCCCATTTACCGTCAAAAATCAGCACCCCGATAATCGGCGTGAAAGGCAAAATGGCGTAAAACGCCGGGGCGTTGGTTTCAATGACGTCATCTTTGTTGGAATCCACGCTATCTACCACGGCGGTATCGCGTTTATCCAGATAACGCTGCCAGAAGAAATGCGCGACGGCCATCGCCACAATAGCGGCAATCGAAATCGGCAGGGTGACTTTGAAGGCAAAATCGACCAGCGGCATGTTGGCCGCCTGCGCCGCCAGCACCACATCGCCTGAGGTCGGGGAAAGAATAATGGCCGCCGGCGACGCACAAATCGCCGCCGCCGCGCCGCGGCTGATGCCGACGTTCACCATAATCGGGAACAGCGTCGCCATCAGCAGTACGCCGAGACCGGTCGCGGAAGACACCGCCAGCGACATCAGACACGCCAGAATATAGGCCGCGACCATCAGAATGTATGGCGAGTTAATCATCTGTAGCGGACGTGATGCGAGTTTGACCACTACGTCGTTAGCGCCGATGTGCGTCATGTACGCCGCGAAACCGCACAGCATCATGATCATCATCCCGAGATCGCCACCGCGGCTCATCAGCAGGATTTTGACGTATTCCACGATGTCCGTGGCGTTCCAGCCGGTGCTCTTCGTGCCTTCCGGCAACACGCTGTGGCCCATTAACGCACTGATAATCAGCAGTATTAACCCGCCAACCATCAGTACGCCGGTGGGTGAATACCCCTTGATGATGTACCGCCCGACAAACACGGCCACCACCAGACCTATCAATAACTCTGTCATACATGTATTCCCCGAGATTAAATTTGGATCCAAGTGAAAGGCGGGCACTTTGAACAATTAACCGTTCCGGCGTAATGACGCTTGTCAATTATCGGTGATGAAATAGGGGAGAGGATTGATATTTGTGATGTATGACCGACATCACCAGACGGTTTTTGCGGTGCTCATACGGCGTGATTTTTGAAAGCTTGCTGAGTGAGAGTTTCGAGACCCAAGGCTCGAACACCGAAACGAAGGCACCGCGTGGCGGCAAGTTTTCGCGGCAATAAGAGGCGTTACTAAAACAGTGCCAGCGAGCGGAGCGCGTGTTGAAAAAGCGTGGGGAAATCCAAAAGGAGAAAAGCACTTTCCCCTTTTGGTCGGTGTCGGCGCGAGCCGCTGAGCGATCACCGCAATTGAAAAACCGAAACCTACTCAGTCCGCTTGCAAACGCATTGTGCGTCTCACGCTCATAACTTCGGGATCTCCCGATAAAACCCGACTCCGATCAGCCGTCCGAACAGGAAGGGAATGAACTTCCTCCCCCGTAGCCAGCTTTCAAGCCGGGAAGGGGCGCGCTTGCGGGGTTTTTGCCCGGCCTTACTGATCATAATCTGTAACGTCTGCGTTGCCCACGTCGGGAATGTCCGTCGCCGCTGGATGCGTTTCAGGTGACGGAGCGTCAGACGCCCGGCTTTCAGCGGTTGCGCGATAATATTTGCGGTCGCGACGGCATCCTGAATCGCCAGATTTACGCCGACGCCGCCAATCGGGGACATCGCGTGGGCGGCGTCGCCGATGCATAACAGGCCGGGTTTAGCCCATTCTCTGAGGCGGTCAATGCGGATCACCAGCAGGCGCACGTCGTCCCAGCTCTGAATGTCTTCGCCCAGACGCTCACGCTCAAACGGTGAGACTTCAGTCAGCAAATCCAGAAAAGGCGGGATGCCGCGCGCTTTGAGCGCGTCGAGGCTGTCTTTTGGAATCGAATAACCGCACTGCCAGTAATCGCCGCGGTCGATCATGATGAAGTTTTTCTTTGGCCCGCGATGCCCCATCGACCACTGCGGGTCGTCCGTGCGTTTATTGATTTTCAGCCACAGCACGTCACGCGGTGCGCCGAAACGGCGGATTTCCATCCCGGCCTGCTCGCGCACAATTGAATTTCTGCCGTCACAACCCACCACCAGATCGGCGTCGAAATGCTGCGTTTCGCCGTTCACATCCGCCAGAACACCGGTTATCTGGGATTCATTCTCCCGCAGCGAAAGCACCTGCGCATTGTGGATCAGCCGGAAATTCGGCAGCAGCGCGGCCTTGCTGGCGATGAAATTCAGGAAATCCCATTGCGGCATAAAAGCGATGAATTTGCACTGCGTCGGCAGATGAGTGAAATCCGCCAGCGTGGTTTCTTTGCCGTTGATTTCGCCGTACAGCTTCTCGGCGCGCTGATGCGGCAGGGCGAGAAACTCATCGAGAAAACCCAGTTGCCAGATGATGTCCAGCGTCGAAGGGTGAATGGTGTCGCCGCGAAAATCACGCAGAAAATCCCGGTGTTTTTCCAGCACCGTCACGTCAATTCCCTGGCGGGCCAGCAGGTAGCCCAGCATTAGTCCGGCTGGGCCGCCGCCAACAATACAAACGGTGGCGACAGACGCGCGGTCAGTGTTCGTGGTCATACAAACCTGCCTGATGAAATGAATTTACATGATAACAATTATCATTTGCGCTAACGAGCGTCAATCCATTGCGTGCTACAAGTCTGAACATATCCTGCACAGTGACATAACAAAACCGGTGATTTTTGCACCACGGCGATCGCGGTTTTGTTACCCGGACCAGTGCGTAAATACGCTATTTGAAGGGAAATCATTGAGTTAGTGCTTTATCTAAAAACTGGCAAACAAATTGCAAAGTGGTTCACAGGTTGAGTTGTTGGGCCAATTTTGGCCGATGCGCGGAGAACAATATGCACGGTGAACTGAACTTGTTGCACCCGATTGCTCCTCAGCAAAGTGACACGCTGGTGCTTGATGCGCTGACCCGCTATGTGGCGCAGTCCGGCACCCGCGTGGGTGAAAAATTGCCGCCCGAGCGCGTGCTGGCGGAAGGGCTGGCGGTGAGCCGGAATACCGTCCGCGAGGCGCTGAAACGTTGGGAAGCGCTGGGCATTATCGTGCGAAAAAAAGGCAGCGGCACTTTCCTGCAATCGGAAGTCACCGCTAACGACAGCTTTCTGTCCCTGCGCTTTAAAAACGACTCCGCCACCATGCTTCACGCGCTGGAAGTCCGCCGGATCATTGAATGCGAAGCCTCGGCGCTGGCAGCAGTCAGGGCGACGGAAAGCGATTTGCTGTTTATCGAACAAAAGCTCGGTGTGATGGAAAAAGTGCATCTGAGCGTCGGTTCTGCCGGAGCCGAAGACTGGCAGTTTCATGCTGCGATTTACACCGCCGCGCACAATCCGCTGCTGCTGCAAATGGTCGGCGGCATCTACGACCTGCTGCACGCCTTTTTCGAATCACCGCCGGAACAGGCGCTGTTCAGCGACTCTTTTCCGCTGCACCGGACCTTATTTGAAGCCATTGCGCGGCGCGAGCCGGAAACCGCACGCAGGCTGAGCAACGACATTCTGAACATAACTGAACGTGACATGAAGGAAGTGATCAATGCAGCAAGATGATAAAAGCCCGCACGATGAGTTGCACGAATACACCCGTTTAGTCCACGACGGACGCCATGATCGCGGCGCGATTTCGCCGCCGATTTATCAGTCATCATTATTCAGTTTCACCGATTATGACAGCATGATCGCCCGTTTTCGCGGTGACAGCGATCACGCGCTGTATTCCCGCGTTGATAACCCGACGGTAGTGGAATTGCAGAAAAAGGTCGCGGAACTGGAGGGTGGCGAAGCCTGTCTGGCCTTCGGCAGCGGCATGGCGGCGATCAGCAATTCCATTCTGAGCGTGGCCGGGCCGGGCGACAAAGTCGTGTGTGTGAATCACGTTTACCCGGATACCTACCGCTTCCTGCGCGGGTTCTGCACCCGTTTTCAGATTGAGGCTCAGTTCGTGGATGGCAGTTCACTTCCTGCCCTGGAAGAGGCGATTCAGGGCGCGAAACTGCTGTATCTGGAAAGCCCGAACAGCTGGGTGATGGGCGAGCAGAATCTGAAAGCGATTGCCGCACTGGCAAAAAAATACGGCGTGATCACGATGATCGACAACAGCTGGGCATCGCCGGTTTTCCAGAAACCGCTGGCGGCCGGTATCGATCTGGTGATCCATTCCGCATCCAAATACATCAGCGGGCACAGCGATGTCGTAGCCGGTCTGGTCATCTCCAGTCAGGAACGCATCGGTGCGATTACCCGTCATATCAGCCCGTTTTTAGGCGGGAAATTGTCGGCTAACGAAGCCTGGCTTTTACTGCGCGGCCTCCGGACTTTGCCGCTGCGTATGCGTCAGCATCACGAAAGTGCGCTGGAACTGGCGCGACGTTTACAGGGCTATTCTCGCATTACGCAGGTGAATCATCCCGGTTTAGACCCGCTGCCGACGTCAACGCTGACCGGTTACAGCGGCCTGTTTTCATTCGAACTCAGCGAGGGCATCGACATTCCGACATTCTGCAACGCACTGAAGTTGTTCCGGATGGGCGTGAGCTGGGGCGGATTTGAAAGCCTGGTGATGCCCGCCATTTCCGTGCTGAATCAGGCGGGTGAATTTAACTCGGCGATTGATTTTGGCGTATCGCCACGTGTGATCCGCGTTTCTATCGGCCTTGAAGACACCGGCGATCTGTGGCGCGACCTGAAAAACGCCATCGAAAGCGCCTGTTCCTTAACCCGGTAAAAACATCAACGACTGTTCCTGTGATCCGACCCTTAGCTCCGTGGAGAATCAAGATTATGCGACACCCGAAACGTCATGCTTTGCTCAGCGCGCTGACCCTCAGCGTCAGCCTGTTTTCCTGTGCCGGTTTTGCCGCCACCAAACTGACGCTGGTGGAAGTGATCACCAGCCCGGCGCGTACCGAAATGCTGCAAAAAATGTTGACCGCGTACAAGGCGCAACATCCGGATGTCGAGATTGAAGTGGTGTCACTGCCTTGGGGGCAGGCGTTTGAAAAACTCGGCACGATGATTCAGAGCGGGCAATATCCGGACGTCGTGGAAATGCCTGATACCTGGCAGGGGCTGTACGCCAGCAACGGGATGCTGGCCGATCTCGAACCGCGCCTGAAAAGCTGGAGCGGCACGCCGGATCTCACCGATAAAACGCTGACGATGGCGCGCTCTTCCGGCGGCACGGCGACCATGATCCCTTACGGTTTCTATCTGCGGGCGATGTTCTGGAACAAAAAACTCTTCCAGCAGGCCGGGCTGACTGAGCCACCGAAAACCATGGATGAGTTTATGGCCGATGCGAAGAAAATCAGCGGGCTGGGCAACGGCATCAGCGGCTACTGCATGCGCGGTGGCGTCGGTGGCACTAACGCCTGGATGATGTTTATGGCGGCGATGAACGGCTCGCCGGACTTTTTCGACAAAGACGGCAACAGCACGCTGACGCATCCGGGCGCAATTAAAGGGGCGCAGTTCCTGGTGGACATGTACCAGAAAGGTTACGCGCCGAAAGACAGCGTCAACTGGGGCTTTAACGAAATTGTCTCCGGCTTCTATTCCGGAAAATGCGCGATGCTCGATCAGGATCCGGACGCGCTGATCGCCATCAAAAACAGCATGAACCCGGACGATTTCTCGGTCGCGCCGATGCCGCTCGGGCCCAACGGCAAAGCCTATCCGACCATCGGTTACACCGGCTGGTCGATGTTCAAACAAGGTAAAAATCAGGATCAAAGCTGGGATCTGATTTCCTTCCTCAGCAACAAAGAAAACAACCTGACGTGGTCGAAATTCGTCGGCACGCTGCCGATTTACAAAGGCGCTGAGCAGGATGCGTATTACCACGCGCCGCAGTTCGCCGGCTGGTTTGCCGAGCTGAACAGTCCGGATTACATTCCGCTGACCATGCCGACACACCTTAAAGGCTGGGGTTATTTTAACTCGGTGATTGTGAAAGACAGCTCGCAGGAGACGCTGCTCGGCCAGAACGACACAGAAAGCATGGTGAAAGACTGGGCGAAATACCTCACCAAAGAGCAAAAGGCGTGGCTGGCTACGCAGAAGTAAGCATCCGGCTCCGGCACGCGGTGCCGGAGTTAACACCTTTTACAACTGGAGACGCGTCATGATGTTGGAAGTTTCACCGCCAGACACCGCTGCCGCGCCGCGCTTTCCCCGTTTGCGGGCGCTGCTTGAACCCTGGGTTTATCTCAGCCCGACGATGGTGCTGATTGGCCTGTTTATTTTTGTACCGATGGCGATCGGCATTTCTTATGCTTTCCAGAATATTCAGCTGCTTAACCCGTTTGATACCGGCTGGGTCGGGCTGGATAACTTCCGCACAATGTTTGATGATCGGCATTTTTACGCCGCACTGCGTCACACCTTTAACTGGACGGCCACGTCGCTGGTTTTACAGTTCGCGCTGGGGCTCGGTCTGGCGCTGCTGCTCAACCGTGAATTCCCCGGCCGCCGCTGGGTCCAGGCGCTGGTGTTTCTGCCGTGGGCGGTGCCCGCGTTTCTTTCCGGTCTGACCTGGGCATGGTTGTTGAATCCGGTGATCGGCGTTCTGCCGTACTGGCTGACGGATTTGCACATTATTTCTGAGCCTTACAACATTTTGTCGGATCCGACGCTGGCGCTTTACGGCCCGGTGCTGGCGAATGTCTGGTTCGGCATTCCGTTTTTTGCCATCACGCTGCTGGCGGCGTTGCAGTCGATCCCAAAAGATTTGTATGAAGCGGCGGCGATGGACGGCGCATCCGGCTGGCAGCAGTTTCGCAAAGTCACGCTGCCGTTTCTGGCACCGATGATCGCGATTACCGTCATGCTGCGCACCATCTGGATTGCCAATTTTGCCGACCTGATTGTGGTCATGACCGACGGCGGCCCGGCAAATTCGACGTCGATTCTGTCAAGTTTCATTTTCACCACGGCCTACCGGAAACTCGACTTTGGCTATGCTTCGGCGATGGCGGTATTCCTGCTGGTTCTGATGACGCTGTACGCACTGGTTTTACTGCGTATCCGCCACCAGCTGTTGAAATAAGGAGAATCCGATGAACGTACTCTCGTTAAATTTGTGGCTCCGTAAAGGGGGACACCGGCTGGGGATCCTCTTTTACCTGCTGTTCGCGCTGTTTCCGATTTACTGGCTGATCAAGATTTCGTTTACACCGGACAAACTGCTCTACAGCGAAGGCGTGCGGATGTGGCCCAGTGAACTGACGCTGGTGCATTTCCAGCGCGTGTTTACCGAAAGCCAGTTTCCGCTGTATTTCTTTAACAGCCTGATTGTGTCATTCGGCACCGCATTCCTGACGACCGTGATCGCCGCCGGTGCAGGTTTTGCGTTTTCGCGCTTCAGCTTTCGTGGCAAAACCGTGATGGCGGCGCTGCTGCTGTTCACGCAAATGTTCCCGCTGGTGATGATCCTCGCGCCGATTTACAAAGTGATGGCACCGCTCGGGCTGACCAACAGCCTGCTGGGGCTGATCCTGATTTACACCGCGTTCAACGTGCCGTTCGCCACTTTTCTGATGCAGTCGTTTTTCGACAGTATTCCGAAAGATCTGGAGGAGTCGGCGATGCTCGAAGGGTGCAGCCGTTTTATGGCGCTGCGCAAAGTCATTATACCGCTGACGTTGCCGGGGATGGCCGCCACGCTGGGGTTTGTGTTTACCGCTGCGTGGAGTGAACTGCTGTTCTCGCTGATGCTTATCAACAAAAACGAGGTGATGACTTTTCCGGTCGGGCTGCTCAGTTTTGTGTCGAAATTCGCGGTTTCCTGGGGCGACATGATGGCGGCGGCGGTGCTGGCGCTGATCCCCGCCTGTCTTTTCTTTGCATTCATTCAGCGTTACCTGGTTCAGGGGCTGACGGCTGGCGCGGTTAAAGGATAATTTTATGGCTCAGATTACGATTTCCGATCTTCAAAAACGTTACGAAAATGTCGAAGTGCTGCGTCATATCAACCTGACGATTCAGGACGGCGAATTTGTGGTGTTAGTCGGGCCTTCGGGCTGTGGAAAATCCACTTTGCTGCGCACCATCGCCGGGCTGGAACTGGCGACGGCGGGGGACATTCACATCGGCACGCGCCTGATGAATCAGGTCGCGCCAAAGGACCGCGATATCTCGATGGTATTTCAGAGTTACGCACTGTATCCGCATATGACCGTCGCGCGGAATATGGGTTTCAGCCTTGAAGTGCAAAAACGCCCGAAAGCCGAAATCGACGCGGCCGTGAACAAAGCGGCGGATATTCTCGGGCTGACGGCGCTGTTGCACCGTCGTCCGAAAGAGCTTTCCGGCGGCCAGCGTCAGCGCGTGGCAATGGGCAGGGCGATTGTGCGTGAACCGCAGGTTTTCCTGTTCGATGAACCGCTTTCCAACCTTGACGCTCAGCTTCGCGGGCAGATGCGCATTGAAATCAAAAGCCTGCACCAGCGCATGCGCAACACCATTGTTTACGTCACCCATGATCAGGTCGAAGCCATGACGCTTGCCGACCGCATCGTGGTGCTCAACCACGGCGTCATCCAGCAGGTCGGCACTCCTCTGGAACTTTACGACACACCCGCCAATAAATTCGTCGCCAGCTTCATCGGTTCGCCCTCAATGAACTTCATTAACGGCACAATCGAACTGGGTGATTCCGCTCCGCAGCTGCGCATCAATGCCAGCCAGACGCTGCCGGTTGACCCGCAGATTATGAACCTGAAAAGTGGTGCAGAAGTCACCTGCGGCGTGCGGCCCGAAGCCATTGTCTTGTGCGAACAGGGCGCGCCTGGCGCGGTTCCTCTGGACGTTACGCTCATCGAACCCACCGGCCTGAGTGAGCTTATCCACGGTACATTCGGTGGAGAACGGCTGAGTGTTTACAGCATGGTGAGATCCGGTGCCGCACCGGGGGACAGGGTTTGGGTGCAGATTGATACTGCGCGGATGCAGTTATTTGAGGCTGACAGCCAGAGGAGGCTTTCTAAACTGGGTGAGTGATTCGGGCTGGCGCAGTTAAAAAGCGCGGGTGTCCGGAGGGCGCGCGCGTTTGCGCGCCATCTGGGCCAGTTTGGGTGGCAACCCAGGTTCTTAAAATGGCATTAAGCGGCTTTTGCCTCAGAAAGCCGCATCAACCGGATCCCGACACCGACCCCAACAACCAACATCAGACTGATAAACCCCGTAATTCCGTACCAACCGTAGGCGTGCCAGAAGAATCCTCCCAGAGTCCCGGCGACGCTCGATCCCGCGTAGTAGCTGAACAGATAAAGTGACGACGCCTGTCCTTTCGCGCGGCGTGCGCGGCGGCCGATCCAGCCGCTGGCAACCGAGTGGGCGGCGAAGAATCCGCCGGTGACCAGGATCATTCCGATGAAAATCATCCAGACGGGTGAGAAGGCGGTGATCAAAATCCCCACCAGCATGATGGCCGTTGAACCAATCAGCACCGGGCCGCGGCCATACACACCGGTCATCACACCGGCTTTCGGCGAGCTGTAAGTGCCCATCAGATACACAATCGACAGGATACCGACGATGGCCTGGCTCAGGTTGTACGGCGTGGCGAGCAGGCGGTAACCGATGTAGTTGAACATGGTCACAAAGCTGCCCATCAGCAGGAAACCTTCGGCAAACAGCAGCGGCAGGCCGCTGTCCCGCCAGTGGAGTTTGAAGTTAATCAGCAATTTGCGCGGCTTGAGCGAACTGGCGCGGAAATGCTTTGAAGGCGGGAGAATGCGCCAGAACATGATCGCTGCGGCGAGCGCGAAGAAACCGACGACCGCCATAGCGATACGCCATGAGAAGAAATCCGTCAGAACGCCGCTGACCAGACGTCCGCTCATCCCGCCGATGGAATTCCCGCTGATGTATAACCCCATCGAAAACGCCACGACACTCGGGTGAATTTCTTCGCTCAGATACGTCATGGCAACCGCCGCCACGCCGCTCAGCGACAAACCAATCAGCGCGCGCATGATAAGAATGGCGTCCCAGCTTTGCATAAAGGAACACACCAGCGTGCAACCCGCGGCCAGTAACAGCGCCACCACCATCACCGATTTACGCCCCACGGCGTCCGATACCGGGCCGGTAAAAAGCAGGCCAACCGCCATCAGACCGGTGGATAACGACAGCGATAAACTGCTGGTCGCAGGCGATACCCCGAAATCATGCGAGAGCACCGGCAGAATTGGCTGAACGCAATAGAGCAGGGCAAACGTCGCCAGACCCGCTGAAAATAAAGCCAGCGTGACGCGGATAAACTGCGGTGTTCCGCGTTTGATAAAAGGGGTTTTCAGGCCGGAACGGGCGACGGGGCTTTCAGGATTTAATTCGTCGTCATTAACAGAGTCATTGGCTGGTGCAGCGGAAATCCGCCGGGAGGTTTTCACTGGAATTCCTTAACGCGATGAGCTGTAAAACTAAATTTTAAAATGTATGAAAATTTTAACAGTGGCCGATATATTGTCTAATATATTAATTTCGCAAGAACGATACGTTAAACATATCAATGAGGATAAATTGATCTAAACCATGAGCCACATTGAACTGCGTCATTTGCGGTATTTCATCGCGGTCGCCGAAGAGCTGCATTTTGGCCGTGCCGCTGAGCGGTTACATATTTCTCAGCCGCCGCTCAGCCAGCAGATTCAGGCGCTGGAAACTCACGTCGGTGCGACGCTGTTTTACCGAAACAACCGCAGCGTGCGGCTGACGCAGGCCGGACAGGCATTTTTGCAGGAAGCACGGCAGATCTTGCTGCGTGTTGATGAAGCAGCGGCGCAGGCGGCACGAATTCATCGCGGCGAATCAGGGAATCTGACGCTCGGGCTGACGTCTTCCGCGCCTTTTATGCGTCGCGTTTCCCGCACGCTGCATCATTTCCGGCTGACCTATCCCGGCGTCAATATTCGGATCGAGCAGCTCAACAGTAAACAGCAAATCGAACCGCTGCTGGAAGGTAAGCTGGATCTGGGGATTATGCGCAACGGCGAGTTGCCGGAAGAGCTGGCGCATCATCTGATCCTGTCGGAACCGCTGATTGCCGTGGTTCACAAAGACAATCCGCTGAACGCGCTGCCTGACGGCGAACTGACGTTTCAGCATCTGGCCGATCAGCCTTTCGTGTTCTTCTCCAAAGACGTGGGCACGTCGCTGTATGACGATATTCTCGGTCAGCTCAAAACACAGGGAATAACGCCTTTTATCACCCAGGAAGTGGGC
The DNA here is from genome assembly GCF_024808755.1 of Rahnella sp. BIGb0603. Taxonomy (NCBI): domain Bacteria; kingdom Pseudomonadati; phylum Pseudomonadota; class Gammaproteobacteria; order Enterobacterales; family Yersiniaceae; genus Rahnella; species Rahnella sp. BIGb0603. The sequence continues at coordinate 182,652 of NZ_JANUEX010000002.1, forward strand.
GAGCCGCTGACGATTATCGGGCTGGTGGCGGCGGGTTTAGGCGTGTCGATATTGCCGGCGTCGTATTTGCGCATTCAGGTCGATGGCGTGCGTTATTTGCGTTTCGGAAAAGCAGAAGGTACCACGCAGCTCTGGCTGGTGAATCACGCGCGTCGCCCGATGACCGCGGCCACGCGGGCGTTTATCGATTTACTGCTCCGGGAGAACTGACTGTGCAACTGGGGGCAAACCTGCTGTATTTCCAGTCAATTCTGAGAGGCTTTTCACACAATTTGTGCACCAAATCACATAACGAATCAAATAGTTGACGACATATGACAAAAACCCCAACATAGCCCTAATCTTTATTTTGAAGCGCGAAAATAACAGGAGTTCCTTGAGTGATCCCCGACGGGCAACCCGGACATATTGATCAGATTAAACAAACCAATGTCGGTGCTGTGTACCGCCTGATAGATCAGTTTGGTCCCATTTCGCGCATAGAACTTTCTAAAAAAGCTCAACTCGCTCCGGCCAGTATTACCAAGATTGTCCGTGAACTTTTACAGGCACATCTGGTACTTGAAACTGAGTTTCAGGATCCGGGAAGCCGCGGGCGTCCCGCCATTGGTTTAGCCCTGGATACTCAGGCCTGGCATTACCTTTCGGCACGTATCAGCCTGGGGTCGATCACTCTCGGTTTACGGGATCTGAGCAGCAAACTGGTGGTAGAAGAAGTGCTTCCGCTGCCGGAGCAGGCGCATCAGCCGCTGCTTAAACGCATCATTTCTGAAATCGATCAGTTCTTTATCCGCCATCAGCGCAAACTTGAGCGCCTGACCGCCATCGCGATTACCCTGCCGGGCATGATTGATGCGCGCCGGGGCATTGTTCACCGCATGCCGTTTTATCATGACGTTTTCGATATGCCGCTTGGCGATACGCTTTCGGAACATACGGGCCTGCCGGTGTACGTTCAGCATGATATCGGCGCGTGGACGCTGGCAGAATCGTTGTACGGTGCGTCACGCGGCTGCAAAAATGTGGTGCAGATTGTGATTGACCACAACGTCGGCGCCGGGGTGATTACCAGCGGGCGCGTTTTGCACGCAGGCAGCAGCAGCGTGGCCGAAATCGGGCACACGCAGGTTGATCCGTACGGGAAACGCTGTTATTGCGGCAATCACGGTTGTCTGGAAACCGTTGCCAGTACCGACAGTATTTTGGATTTAGTACGTCAGCGACTCACGGTGCCGGTGCCTGCCAGTTTGCTGCACGGCGTGTCTCTGACGATTGAAGCAGTGTGTGACGCCGCGAACCGGGGCGATCAGCTGGCGCGTGATGTGATTATCAGCGTGGGGCAAAGCGTAGGACGTATTCTGGCGATCATGGTGAATTTGTTTAATCCGGAAAAAGTGCTGATCGGCTCACCGCTTAATTTATCTCAGGATATTCTTCATCCCGCGATAATGTCCTGTATTCAGCAGCAATCACTTCCCGTATATAGCGAAAATATCAAACTGGAATCCACGCAATTTTATAATCAGGGAACGATGCCCGGCGCGGCATTAGTTAAGGATGCGCTTTATAGCGGCTCCTTACTGATTAAATTATTACAGGGTTAATACACTTAGCGGGCTATATTCTTCGGTGTGGCGACGTTTATTGATCTGTATCAGCAAGCAATGCCATAAATCTGACGCTCACAGGATGTGGTTTGTCCGCCGGTTACTTTAATTACTTATATTCCCTCAGGTTATGACATTAAATAAATTCTTATAACCTTATGCGTATTCCTTACAGTCCAGTCAACAAAACATTGCGCTAACGCAAACCGCTCTCATCTCTCATCGCCTAGACTTTCAGCTGTTACTTTGTCTCTGGCGGCTTTTTCTTACCGGAGGCTATCTTTCAATAAGACGGAGAGATCCCGGAGCCTGAATTTCATGTTAACGCACTTTTTCGTCACGGGTACGGACGCCCGTGTAGGTAAAACCATTGTCACACGTGCCTTGCTTCAGGCCTTAGCCGCGCAGGATCGCTGCGTTTTAGGCTATAAACCTATTGCAACTGGCAGCCAGGAGCTGGCCGACGGGGTTCGAAATAAAGATGCGGTAACTCTCCAGCAGTCATCTTCTATTGCTTATCCTTTTAATAGAATAACCCCTCTGGCCTTAGCTGACGAAGATATTTATGCCAGCCAGGTTCCTGAGAATATTTTTGAAATAATGACCAGTGGCCTCAACTTCATGCGTGAAGAGGCAGATTCAGTGGTCGTAGAAGGGTGCGATGGCTGGAGAACATTGATTACTCCGCACCTTTTATATTCAGACTGGGTTCGCCAGCAAAATATGCCGGTCGTATTAGTGGTCGGTATTCAGGAAGGCTGTGTCAGCCACGCGCTATTAACGGCGCAGGCGATTATCGCCGATGGATTACCGCTGCTGGGTTGGGTTGCAAACCGAATTAACCCGTGCCTTGCCCACTATCAGGAAACTATTGACGCGATCAGTGCCAATATTTCCGCGCCGCTGCTGGGTGAAATTCCTTATTTACCTCGTGCGGAAAGCCGCGATATGGCCAAATTTATTGACCTGTCCAGCCTGAAGCTGAAAACGTTGACCAAAGTCTGATTCGTGACGTTGTCACGTAACCATCGAAACAAAGCGGCTCAGAGTGCCAAACCCTGAGCCGCTTTTTTGTCTATAGTTTGTGTATAGTTTGCCTATCTGCCTGAGCGCATAATCTAACGAAAACAGAGAACATGGCCGTCACGACTCCCGTTGTAAAATCATCACACCGCCCCTTAATTCTCACTGCCTGCATGTTATCGATGTTTATGGCGGCCGTGGAAGTCACAATTGTGGCGACCGCGATGCCGACCATCATCGGTGATCTCGGCGGTTTCTCGCTGCTCGGCTGGGTCTTTGCCGTCTATCTGCTGACACAGGCGATTACCGTGCCGATCTATGGCCGGCTTGCAGATTTGTACGGTTGCCGGAAAATGTTTTTCATCGGGACGACGCTGTTTCTCATCGGCTCCGTATTGTGTGGATTCGCGCCCTCACTGGCCTGGATGATTGCTTTCCGTGCCTTGCAGGGTCTGGGCGCAGGGGCGATTACGCCGATTGCGACCACGCTGATTGCCAATGTTTATGGCCCGCAGGAACGTGCGAAAGCGCAGGGCTATTTGTCCAGCGTGTGGGGTGTTTCGGCGATTGTCGGCCCGCTGATGGGGGCATTTATCGTTTCGCATTTCCCGTGGGCCGTCGTGTTTTGGGTTAACGTGCCGATCGGTCTGGTGGCGATGGCAATTCTGGTTAAATACCTGCCGCCGGACGGGCAGCGTAAACAACATAAACTGGATCTGGCCGGAACCGGTTATCTGACGCTTTCCGTTGCGGCGCTGCTTCTGGCGTTGCTTCAGGCCGAAGTGCTGGGCTACTGGGCGCTGGCGCTGATTGTGCTGGCGGTGGTCAGCGGATATTTGCTGATCCGCCAGGAGCGCAAAACGCCTGAGCCGCTGTTCCCGCTGGCGTTGTGGGAAAGCAAAGTGATTATTGCCGGTAACATTGGCGGCCTGATTATCGGCGCGACGATGATGGGGATCAGCGCGTTTCTGCCGACCTACGTGCAGGGCGTTCTCGGCGGCACGCCGCTGGAAGCAGGCACCACGCTGGCGCTGATGTCCATCGGCTGGCCACTGGCGAGCATGCTCAGCAGCCGTCTGATGCAGGCGACGTCTTACCGCGCGACAGCGGTCCTGGGCGGCGTTTTACTGCTGGGCGGAAGTGTGGCGCTGCTGTTTCTTTCGCCAGATTCCGGGCTGTGGGTGGCGCGTCTGGCGGCGTTTTCAATCGGCGCGGGAATGGGGTTAGCGAATACCACGTTTATTGTGTCGGTGCAGAATAATGCGGAACCGGCAATCCGCGGGATTGCGACCGCATCCACCTTATTTACCCGCATGTTAGGCTCGGCAATCGGCACCGCCGTGCTGGGCGCAACGCTGAATCTCAATCTGCAATATCGCCTGCCTCAGGTGAACGATCCGGTTCAGCAACTGATGGAAAAAGCCACGCGCAATGCGATGGAAAGCCATCATCTGGCGGCGCTGACCGAAAGTGTGGCGGCGTCCCTGCACTGGGTCTTTATGGTTTCCGCGATTATTTCCGTACTGGCGGTCGCCGCCGGTCTGTTAATTCCGGCAGGCGACCGCCCGCACACCGAACCGCAGCGGGAGAGCTAAGCCAGCGGTTTTCGTTGAAGCCTGACGGCTGCCAGCATCAGCGTCAGGCTCAGTAACACCGCAACTGACGCCATTGCCATGCCATCTCCTACCGATCCCTGTTCAAACTGCCGCCATACATACACCGATACGGTCTGCACGCCTGCCGGTGAAAGCAGCAGCGACGTCACCAGCTCGCGCGAGGCGACGGCAAACACCATCATCATCGACGCCAGCAGGCTGGGAAAGACCAGCGGCAGCAGGATCAGCCGCAGCGTTTGCGCTGCCGTCGCCCCATGCACCCGCGCGGCCGCATCCAGATTTCCGCCGATCTGCTTTAACGCCGCGCTGACGTAACGCACCGGATAAGGCAGCAGCAGGCAACAATAGGCGAGCAGCAAAATCACCCAGGTGTTGTAAGGTGTAACCGGCCAGAAGCTGCGGTTCCACGCCAGGATCAGCCCGACACCAACCACGATCCCCGGCAGCGCCGCCGGTAACAAAGACAATCCGTCAATCAGCGCCGAACCGCGGATCTTCCTGACCACTACCAGCCACGACGCCAGAAAGCCCGTCGCGCCCGCGATGAATGCCGTGCCGAGCGCCAGACTGAGGCTGGTCGACAGGGCGCTGATCGCGTCGCCGTGTGCGGTAAACAGCGCGCCGAAGTGACGTAATGTCAGGTTCGACAGCGAAAGTCCGCCAGAAAGCGTGCCGGAAAACGCTGTAGCCAGCGTCGATAAAATCGGCAGCGCCACGGCAATCACCGTCACCAGCGTGAATAATGCCAGCACCGGGATCGTCCAGCCTTTCAGCCGTTTTTGTGTGATATCGGCGGGTTTGCCGGTCATGCTTTCCACATTTTTGCCCGCCACCACCGCGCGCTGAACGCTGTAAGCGCACAGCGCGATCGCCACCAGCATCAGTGAAAGCACCGCCGCGCCGGGTAAATCAATCGGCCAGTCGGCAAGGCGCGCTTCGATGCCGGTGGTCAGCAGCATCACGCCGCTGCGCGAACCGAGCGCGCCCGGCACGCCGTATTCTTCGATGGATAACGTAAATGCCAGCAGCAAACTTGATGCCATAGCGGGCAGTGCCATGGGTAATGTCACGCGGGAAAAGGCGCGCCACGGGCCAGCGCCGTGAATACGCGCCACGTCTGCCAGACGGCTGCCGCTGGCGGCCATGCTGCGCGACACCGCGAAATACACCACCGGAAAGACGTTCAGCGTCATGACCACAACCATGCCCGGTATGGAAAACAGGAAATCGTTGAGATGCAGCCACGGCACCAGTTGCTGCACATAACCGCGGGTTTGCAGCGCGAGCATCCACGACAGGGCGGCAATATAAGGCGGCAGCAAAAAGGGCACCAGAAACAGAACATCCCACAACGCCGCACCCGGCAGGGCAAACAGGCCACGCAGCGCGCCGAGCGGAATACCGATTAATCCGCTGCACAGCGCGACGCCCAGCCCGACTTTGATCGTGGTGGAAAACAGTTCACGCAGCTGAGGTTCGGCGAACACGCGGGTAAATACGCTGAACGGTGCGGAATAAGCACCGGTATCGAGATGCGGGAAAACCGCCTGTAAAATCACAAAGCTGACCGGCACGGCGACCAGCAATAACAACGCAATGCCCGTTACGCCGGGCAAAAAAGCATTTCTGTTCATGGTATTTGTCGTCGTTGTTCGGGGAGGGGAAACGGGCTGCCTTCGCAGCCCGTGACTGACTTACTGCTGACCGAACAGTTTTGCGAAACGCTCGAGCACTTCTTTGCGCGACGCCGAGGCCTGAGAGGCTTCCGGCAACAGTTTCAGTGATTTAAACAACGGACGTTTGGCGTCGATATCGGTGCGCGCGGGCATCAGCCACGCATCGGCTACCAGTTTCTGGCCTTCAGGCGAAAGCGCGTAATCGATAAACGCTTTGGCTTCTTTCTGCTGCTGGCTGGATTTGAGGATCATCATCGGACGCGGGGCGATCACGGTACCGCTGACCGGGAAAATCACCTTGACGGATTCGCCGTCCTGCACACTGGCGTAAGAGACATAATCCACCGCGCCAAACACGGCGGCTTTCGCGCCCTGCAACACTGGCGTCAGCGCCTGTGCGTTTGGCCCGGCGATAATCATGCCGTTGGCTTTCAGATCCTCAAACAGCTTCCACGCCTGCTGTGCGTGGGCATTTTGTAACCCGATCAGCAAATCCAGCGACGCACCGGAAAGCGAAGGGTCAGGCGTGGTCACTTTATCTTTAAATTCCGGTTTGGCTAAATCGCCCCAGTCTTTTGGCTCAGTGGTACCACTTTTGGTGTTCCACACGATGCCCAGCGCGGAAATTCCCTGCGCGACGTAGTATGGCGTTTTGAATTGCGCCGGAACCTGCTCTGCGTTCGGGCTTTGATATTCCAGCAGCCAGCCGCGTTTTTCGAGATCGGTTGCGGTATCCCAGGATGCGGAGATAAGAACGTCAGCGCGCGGATTGGCCTGCTCGGCGTCCAGGCGGGCCATCACTTTGCCGGTGGTGGCCTGGAAAACATCCACTTTCACACCAGTTTGTTTTTCATAACCTGCCGCCAGTTTTTTTGCCAGAGAACCCGGCCCGGCGGTGTAGAGCGTCAGCGCCTGCGCGCTGCCTGCTGCCATTGCGAGAGAAAGAGTCATTGCGGTCATTACGCCTGTTTTAGTACGGGAAAACGTTGTGCTGTTCTTACGAAAAGTGCTGACTGTGCGGTTCATCATTTTTATCCCATCAGAGGTTAAGCAACAAAAGGTGAAATTACGGAAGGATCAATCGTGTCAATACGGGCAATCGCGCCCTTGTCCATACGGGCAATACGATGGGCGAGCGCGTGGGCTTCGTGCTGATCGTGCGTGACGTAAACTGCGGTGGTGCCGAGCTGGCGCAACAACACCGCCATTTCTTCACACAGGCTTTCGCGCAAATCTCGGTCGAGATTCGACAGCGGTTCATCAAACAGCAGGATGCGGGGTTCGGCGACGATGGCGCGGGCCAGTGCCACACGTTGTTGCTGCCCGCCGGAGAGCTCAGAAGGGCGGCGCGAGACAAAATCCGCCAGCCCGACGCGTTCCAGCGCCGCCATCACTTTTTCCTGCTGCGCCGCGCCACGAATTCCGCGCATCTGCAACGGAAACGCGACGTTCTGGCGAACGGTCATGTGTGGCCAGAGCGCGTAATCCTGAAACGCCATGCCGAGATTACGTTTTTCCGGCGGCAGACTGAACGAGCCACTGGCGACGATTTCGCCGTCGAAACTGATCTGTCCCGATGCGGGATGCAGTAAGCCTGCCAGCATTTTCAGCAGCGTACTTTTCCCACAGCCCGAAGGGCCGAGCAGGGCGAGGATCGTGCCTTCCGGCACCGATAAATTGACGTGATTGAGTACCGGGTTGCTCCCGAAGAAATGGGAAACCTGATGGATAGCGATAGCGGGACAGGTGCGCGACGGCGCATTCCCGCCGGTATGAGCTGGAATGATCATGGTTGTACTATCCTCTTTGGGATTTATTAGTGCTGGTGAGGGTAAAGGGGGAATGTGACCGGGGTGTGACACCTTTTAGAAAGGTGACCAAATTGCCTTTGCAGGCGGCTTACGGATGACCGGGAATATTTCGGTTTTTCACGTGCGGTGACCGCTCAGCGTCTGGTGCCGAAACCGACCAAAGAGGGCTATGACGAGCCCTCTTTGGAATCTCCGCGTCTTTTTACAACACGCGCTATCGCTGGGCCGACGGACATGTTCTGGAACAATCTAATGTGGCGCGAAATCTTGCCGCTGCGCGGTTCCTTCCCCGAGGGCTTCGAGCCATTGGTCTCGAACCCTCAGTCAGCAAAATTTCTGAGCGCGCCATCTCAATTTTCTCAAAAATAACAACGAGTTGGTTTACTCCGTCCCCTCGTGAGAGGGGACGGAGTAAATAAAAACCAGCCAGCATCCATCTTTCGGATTACATAGCCCGTGGCCGCTTTCAAAAATCACGCTGGAAGGAGAGGTGGAAAACCGCGTATCTTTTCGCGCGATTTGTAATCCGACTGGAAGGAACCGCGCAGCGGCGGGATTTTGCGGCAACAGCAAAAGTCCCTGAAACATTGCCAGCCAGCGAAGCGCTTGTTGGAAAAAGCGTGGAGGATTCCAAAGGAGGAAGAGCACTTTCCTCCTTTGGGCGGTTTCGGCGCAGCGCGTTAAGTGATCACCGCACGTGAAAAACCGAAATGTTTTCGATCTGCTTTAGCAGTGTAAGCCGCCATTGCAGCGGCCTTCTGCAAGCAAATCAGCGACTGCACAATTTGTAATAAACTTCATTCCACCGGATCTGATTCTTGAAGTCCGCCAGTGTCGTATCGTTATCAATCACCAGCAACTCAATCCCGGACAGCTCCGCATACAACCGCAGTGCATCGATATCCAGCGCCTGAGAGAACACCGTGTGGTGCGCGCCGCCGCCGAGGATCCAGGCTTCAGCCGCCGTTGCCAGAGAAGGCTGGGCTTTCCAGATTGCACGGGCAACCGGCAGTTTTGGCAGCGGATGTGGCTGCTCGATGGTATCCACCTGATTGACCAGCAGACGGAAGCGATCGCCCATGTCGATGACGCTGGCATTGACCGCCGGGCCTGCCGGGGTGGAGAAAATCAGACGCGCCGGATCAGCTTTGCCACCTATGCCCAGATATTGCGCATCCAGCAGCGGTTTTTCTTCTTTGGCAATCGACGGGCACACTTCCAGCATGTGCGAGCCAACTACCAGATCGTTGCCCGGCTTGAAGTTGTACGTATAGTCTTCCATGAACGACGTGCCGCCTTTCAGGCCGCTGGCCATCACTTTCATGATGCGCAGCAGGGCCGCGGTTTTCCAGTCGCCTTCGCCGCCAAAGCCGTAGCCTTTTTGCATCAGACGCTGTACCGCCAGCCCCGGCAGTTGTTTCATGCCGTGCAGATCTTCAAAGTTGGTGGTGAATGCGCCGAATTTCCCCTGCTCCAGGAAACGGGTCATCCCCAGTTCGATTTTTGCTGCGTCCAGCAGGTTTTCACGACGTTCGCCGTTGAGTTTCACGGCATCCGTCAGGCGGTAAGTGGATTCATACTCTTCCACCAGCGTATCGATATCGCCTTTGCTGACTTCGTTGATGACGCTGACCAGATCGCCGATACCATAGGCACTGATGCTGTAGCCGAACTGGATTTGCGCGGCCACTTTATCGCCTTCGGTCACCGCCACTTCACGCATGTTGTCGCCAAAACGCGCCACTTTCAGATGCTGGCTTTCATTCTTCGCCGCGGCAACGCGCATCCACTGAGCGATGCGGCGGTGCGATTCGCCATCCTGCCAGTGACCGGCGACCACGGAATGTTGCTGACGCATGCGCGCGCCGATGAAACCGAATTCACGGCCGCCGTGTGCGGTCTGGTTCAGGTTCATGAAGTCCATGTCCATGGAATCCCACGGAATTTCAGCATTGAACTGTGTATGGAACTGCAACAGCGGTTTATGCAGGATGCTCAGACCGGCAATCCACATTTTGGCCGGAGAGAAGGTGTGCAGCCAGGTAATCAGGCCGACGCAGGAATTCGCATAGTTAGCTTCGCGGCAAAGTGCGGTGATTTCATCCGGCGTGGTGACCAGCGGTTTGAGCACCAGTTTGACCGGCAATCCGGCTTCTGCGTTCAGGCCATTGACTACCTTCTCGGCGTTCTCTTTTACCTGACGTAACGTTTCCGGCCCGTAAAGATGCTGACTGCCAATAGCGAACCACACTTCGAGATGTTTAAACGCGTCCATTAATCACTCCTGAATTTCAGATGTTTGAAAAAACCGTTTTCGAAAAAAATAGTCAGTGTGCTGTCTTCGCTGCAAACAGCGGTTCAGTGGTTGCACACCATTGCTGATAACGTTCGTACAGACGCTGGTATTGTTCGACGCGCTGCGGATCCGGCAGCAACGTGCGTTCGATGCTGCACGCCATTTTTTCCTGGGCGGCAGGGACGTCTTTGAATTCTCCGGCGGCGACGGCAGCAAAGATGGCGGCACCCAGCGCGCAGCACTGATCGGAGGCGACAATCTGCAACGGACGGTTCATGGCGTCGGCACAAACCTGCATGATGACCGGCGATTTACGGGCAATACCGCCGAGCGTGAGAACGTTTTCAACCGGAATGTCCTGTTGTTCGAAACACTCCATAATCGCGCGCGCACCAAAGGCGGTAGCCGCAATGAAACCGCCGAACAGTTCCGGTGCTTCGGTGCCGAGATTGATGTCAGTAATGACGCCTTTCAGACGCTGATTGGCAAACGGTGTCCGGCGTCCGTTAAACCAGTCGAGCACCAGCGGCAGGTGATCCAGCTTCGGATTGGCGGCCCACGCGGCGGTCAGATCGGGCAGCAGATTTTTTTGCAAGGCGGTGAGTTGTTCTTTCAGTTCCGGATGCGCCTTAGCGGCCTGAATCAGCGGCCAGCTCAGCAGGCGGCTGAACCACGCGTACATATCGCCAAACGCGGATTGTCCGGCTTCCATGCCGATCATCTCCGGCACCACGCTGCCTTCCACCTGACCACAAATTCCGGCGATGGCGCGGTCGTTAACGCGTTCTTTATCGGCAATCAGGATGTCGCAGGTGGAGGTACCGATCACTTTGACCAGCGTGTAAGGCTGTGCGCCCGCGCCGACTGCGCCCATATGGCAGTCGAATGCGCCGCCGGAAAGCACGACGGAGGCGGGCAGGCCGAGGCGTTCTGCCCATTCAGGCGTCAGCGTGCCGACAGCCTGTTCAGCGGTGACGGTGTTGGTAAACAGCGGATACGGCAGGTGTTCAACCAGCAAAGGATCGAGCGCGGCGAAGAAATCTTTTGGCGGCAGGCCGCCCCACGACGGATGCCAGAGCATTTTGTGTCCGGCGCTGCAACGGCCACGTACGACTTTATCCGGCGCGGTGGTGCCGGAAAGCAGGGCGGGCACCCAGTCGCATAATTCCACCCAGGAGGCGGCGGCTTTGGTGACAGCAGGGTCGGCGCGGGAAACATGGAGAATTTTGGCCCAGAACCATTCGGAGGAGTAGACGCCGCCGATATAGCGGGAATAGTCGGGGAAATCACCGCTGCGGCACAGACGGTTAATTTCTTCGGCTTCTTCTATCGCCGTGTGATCTTTCCATAACACGAACATGGCGTTCGGGTTTTCGGCGAACTCAGGATTCAGTGCCAGAATGTTGCCGTCTTTATCGACCGGTGCGGGTGTGGAACCGGTGGAATCCACGCCGATACCGACCACGCGCGCTGAGCGTTCGTTGCCAAGACGTTGTACGACGTTTTTAATCGCCTGTTCCATCGCTTCAATATAATCAAGGGGATGGTGGCGGAACTGATTTATTGCCGCATCACAGTAACGGCCCTCATTCCAGCGCGGGTAGTAAACCACGTCGGTTTCCATTTCGGCACCGGTCTGGCAATCAACGGCCAGTGCGCGGACGGAATCGCTGCCAAAATCAAGACCAAGAGCAATCGCACCTTGCGTCATTCTTTCTCACTCCTTCAGGTTTGCCGTAGTCATTACGGCGGCGAATCGAATTGCTCTAACAGTAGGAGGATGGCAAAAAGTGAGTGAGGAGGCGTTAGCTGGAAGTATGCACAAATCTGCTCCCCATGATGTTTCTGTGAGGTTGGTCAAATGTTAGTGTTTGGCTAAAATCGCTATATCTATGTACAAACCTGCTGTTTTCCCGCCGTGTGATAGCGCTCTACATTCCGCTGCAAAATTACCGCTAAAACTTACTGCGTCTTACAACAGAGCGTGACGCAAATCCGCTATAAACCGGACTTCGCCGCGCTCTGATTTTGTTTCCTTACGCCAATGATAACGTTTTCATGATTGCGGACAGCCACCCGGATTAAGGCCGGAATCGTGAAAAACAACAATAAAAGTCGGAGAACATCATGCATAAATTCACTAAGGCGCTGGCGGCGGTCGGGTTAGCGGCTGTTATGTCACATTCAGCTATGGCAGCAGACAATCCGAAGCTGGGTTTTCTGGTTAAACAACCGGAAGAACCGTGGTTCCAGACTGAATGGCGGTTCGCTGATAAGGCCGGTAAAGACCTGAATTTCGAGGTCATTAAAATTGCCGTGCCGGATGGCGAAAAAACGCTGAATGCCATCGACAGCCTGGCGGCGAACGGCGCGAAAGGGTTTGTTATCTGTACGCCGGATCCGCGTCTGGGGCCTGCCATCATGGCCAAAGCCCGCAGCTATGACATGAAAGTGATCCAGGTGGATGACCAGTTTGTGAATGCCAAAGGCAAACCGATGGAAGAAGTGCCATTGGTCATGATGGCGGCGACCAAAATCGGCGAACGTCAGGGGCAGGAACTGTATAAGGAAATGCAAAAACGCGGCTGGAAAGTGGCTGATACCGGCGTAATGGCGATTACCGCGGATGAGCTGGATACCGCACGCCGCCGCACCAGCGGTTCTATGGATGCGCTGAAAGCCGCCGGTTTCCCTGAAAAACAAATCTATAAAGTGCCGACAAAATCCAACGATATCCCGGGCGCACTGGACGCCGGTAACTCCCTGCTGGTGCAACATCCTGAAGTGAAAAACTGGCTGATTATCGGCATGAACGACAACACCGTTCTGGGTGGCGTGCGTGCAACAGAAGGTCAGGGCTTTAAAGCGGCGAACGTGATCGGCATCGGCATCAACGGGGTTGACGCGGTGAATGAGCTGTCAAAAAGCGCGCAAACCGGCTTCTACGGTTCCCTGTTACCGAGCCCGGATATCCACGGTTACAAAAGTATCCAGATGCTGAATGAGTGGGTGACCAAAGGTGTTGAACCGCCGAAATTCACCGAAGTGACCGACGTTGTGCTGATCACCCGCGACAACTTCAAAGAAGAGCTGAAGAAGAAAGGCTTAATGTAACTTTTGCCTGATCTGAATTGCGTTACTGCACCACGGACGACGGTTAAGAAGTGCGACTGTTTTCTGTGGTGCAGTAATCGGTTTGAAATCCTTCACATATTTTTCCAGGTAGCCACTATGACTCAGCAATCTTCAAACAAGACGCCTTTGCTGACACCGTCGCTGACGGAGTTTGATGCGGCCACGCCGTATCTGGAATTCCATGACATTGGCAAAACTTTTCCGGGCGTGAAAGCGCTGGACGGTATTTCTTTCAATTGTTATGCCGGGCAAATCCATGCGCTGATGGGCGAGAACGGCGCGGGGAAATCCACGCTGCTGAAAATCCTCAGCGGAAACTACCAGCCGTCGCAGGGCAACATTCACATCAAAGGCCAGCCGGTAGCATTTAACAACACCACCGATGCGCTCGATGCCGGTGTGGCGATCATTTATCAGGAACTGCATCTGGTGCCGGAAATGACGGTGGCAGAAAACATTTATCTCGGGCAGTTGCCGAGTAAACACGGGTTCGTGAACCGCAAATTGCTGCGCTATGAAACCAAAATCCAGCTGGAACATCTCGGGCTGGATATCGACCCGGACACGCCGCTGAAATATCTCTCCATCGGCCAGTGGCAGATGGTGGAAATTGCGAAAGCGCTGGCGCGTAACGCCAAAATCATTGCGTTCGACGAACCGACCAGCTCGCTGTCTGCCCGTGAAATTGAACAATTGTTCCGCGTTATCCGCGAGTTACGTGCCGAAGGGCGCGTCATTTTGTATGTTTCACACCGTATGGAAGAAATTTTTGCATTAAGTGACGCTGTCACTGTTTTCAAAGATGGCCGTTACGTGCGGACCTTCGACGACATGACGCAGGTCGATAACAGCAAGCTGGTGCAGGCTATGGTCGGCCGCAATCTGGATGATATCTACGGTTACGCGCCGCGTCCGCACGGCGAAATCCGTCTGGAACTGGACGACGTCAAAGCACTAGGCGTGAGAACGCCGGTCAGCCTGACCGTGCGTCAGGGGGAAATTGTCGGTCTTTTCGGGCTGGTCGGCGCAGGGCGCAGCGAGCTGATGAAAGGCCTGTTCGGCGGCACGCGCATTACCGGCGGCACCGTCAGGCTGGACGGCGAAGCACTGAATATCCGTAAACCGGCTGACGCCATCCGCCTCGGCATCATGCTGTGCCCGGAAGACCGCAAGGCCGACGGCATCATTCCGGTGCATTCGGTGCGCGACAATATCAACATCAGCGCCCGCCGCAAAACGGTGAAAGCGGGGTGCCTGATCAACAACGCCTGGGAAGCCAAAAATGCGCGCAAGCATATCGAAGCGCTGAACATCAAAACCCCGAGCGACCAGCAGCTGATCATGAACCTTTCCGGCGGTAATCAGCAAAAAGCCATTCTTGGCCGCTGGCTGTCGGAAGAAATGAAGGTCATTTTGCTCGACGAACCGACGCGCGGTATTGACGTCGGCGCCAAGCATGAAATCTACAACGTGATTTACTCACTGGCGAAACAGGGCATTGCCGTGCTGTTTGCGTCCAGTGATTTACCGGAAGTGCTGGGTCTGGCGGACAGAATTGTGGTGATGCGCGAAGGCGCCATCTCCGGCGAACTGTTGCACGACGACGCTACCGAAGAAAAAGCGCTGGGGCTCGCCATGTTGCGGACGCCAGATCTTGATTCTGCCCCTGACGCTGCCTGACTGAGGAGCAAAAATATTATGTCGAGTATGACAACCAATTCAGCCAAACCGGATCAACCTTCTGCTGCATCGCGCAGCGGGCAAGGCCTGATGCGAATCTGGGACAGCTACGGCATGCTGGTGGTCTTCGCCGTGCTGTTTCTCGCCTGTACGATTTTTGTGCCGAACTTCAGTTCCTTCATCAACATGAAAGGGCTGGGGCTGGCGATTTCAATGTCCGGCATGGTGGCCTGCGGAATGTTGTTCTGTCTGGCATCCGGCGACTTCGACCTGTCCGTCGCCTCGGTGATTGCCTGCGCCGGTGTTACCACGGCAGTGGTCATCAACATGACCGAAAGCCTGTGGATTGGCGTCGCCGCCGGTTTGCTGCTCGGAATGCTGACCGGTTTGCTCAACGGCTTTGTTATCGCCCGTCTGAAAATCAACGCGCTGATCACCACACTTGCCACCATGCAGATTGTGCGCGGTCTGGCGTACATCATTTCTGACGGTAAAGCGGTCGGTATCGAAGACGAACGTTTCTTCGCGCTCGGCTATGCCAACTGGTTCGGGCTGCCCGCGCCAATCTGGCTGACGGTCGGCTGTCTGATTATCTTTGGCCTGCTGCTCAACAAAACCACGTTTGGCCGCAACACGCTGGCGATTGGCGGTAATGAAGATGCGGCGCGACTGGCGGGTGTGCCGGTCGTTCGTACTAAAATTATCATCTTTGTGCTTTCCGGGCTGGTGTCGGCGGCGGCGGGGATCATTCTGGCTTCGCGAATGACCAGCGGCCAGCCGATGACGTCGCTGGGCTTTGAACTGATCGTTATCTCTGCCTGCGTGCTGGGCGGCGTGTCGCTGAAAGGTGGCATCGGTAAAATTTCTTACGTGGTATCGGGGATCCTGATCCTGGGCACGGTAGAAAATGCCATGAACCTGCTGAACATTTCTCCGTTCTCGCAATATGTCGTACGTGGTCTGATCCTGCTGGCGGCAGTCATCTTCGACCGCTACAAACAGAAAGCTAAAAAGACGGTTTAACCCTGTTCTGTGATAACGCTTTCACAGTGTTACCCCACGGCATTTAACGCTCTCATCGGTTAAATGCCGTAAAAACGCGTGGTTGTTCACAAATTAGTAACCTTTACTGGCAGCGCTTTCACCGCCGATTAGAATAGATGAAAAGTCCATAGCCCAGTGAAGTTTCAGGAGGTTCGATGTATCACCGTATGATTCAGGATCAGCAGCAAAATCCGCTGTTACCGGGTTACAGTTTCAACGCCTATCTGGTCGCCGGTATGACACCGATCCTCGCTGACGGGCCACTGGATTTCGCCATCGATCGTCCGGGCGGGATGAAAGGTTACATTCTTAACCTGACGGTCAAAGGGCAGGGGAAAGTCTTTGACGGTGAAGATACGTTTTACTGCAATCCCGGTGATTTGTTGTTGTTCCCGCCGAAAGCGCGCCATTTATACAGCCGCTCGGCCAATGCCGATTCCTGGTATCACCGCTGGGTGTATTTCCGCCCGCGCGCCTACTGGGCTGACTGGCTGGAATGGCATACCAAGACCCGCGACGTAGGGCGTCTTTCTTTACCGAACAACACCTTATTGCTGGAGTTCGACCGCCTTTTTGCCAATATTGAGCAAACCCAAAAATCAGGTCGTCGTTTCTGCGAAGAATTAGGGATGAATCTGCTGGAACGCCTGTTGCTGCGAGCCATGGAAGAAGATCCGCAGAGTCCACAAAAGATTATGGACCCGCGCGTCATTGAAGCCTGCCAGTTTATTACCGGCAATCTGGCCGGAGAACTGCGCATTGACGAAGTTGCGCGCCACGTCTGCCTGTCACCTTCGCGGCTGGCGCATTTATTCCGCGAACAGGTCGGTATCAACATTCTGCGCTGGCGTGAAGATCAGCGGGTGATCCGCGCCAAACTGCTGTTACAAACTACCCAGGAATCCATTGCGACGATTGGCCGCGTGGTGGGATATGACGATCAGTTGTATTTCTCGCGTGTTTTCCGCAAGCGGGTAGGGGTGAGCCCGAGTGATTTCCGCCGACGCAGCGTGGAGATCAACTATCCGGCTAAACCGTACAGATCGCAGCCGTGGCCGGAGCAGGAAAACGCCGTGGCCTATCATTTTTGAGTTTTGCAGAGTAGGCCGCTGCAAAAGGGGCGGCCGTTTAAGGTCACCAGGACCTTGGGTTGCCACCCAAGCGGGCTTAAGGTCAAGACCGTGGGCGTCGGCCCACACCGACCAAAGACCCGGTAACGCGCGGGCCTCTGGACTCCGCGCTTTTTTCACTGCGCGCTATCGCGGGTGTGACGGACATGTTCTGACGCAATCGTGCGTGGCGCAAATCCAGGTGCTTCGCACTGCCTTCTCTCGGTCTTCGAGCCTATGGTCTCGAAGCCGCTCCGTTCAGCTGAATTTTGATCACGCCAATAAACTTATCTAAAAGATAAATCCATTCCATTTTTGAATTTAAGATCGTGCGGGCGATTCAGAAAGCTTGCTGAATGAGAGGTTGCAGACCTGAGGCTGCAATCCCGAAATGAAGGCACCGCGCAGCGGCAAGCTTTCCAGCCTGTCATTGCAGTCACTGAAACATAGCCAGCGAGCGTTAGCACGTGTTGAAAAAGCGAAGGGAGATCCAAGAGGGAAAAAGCATTTTTCCCTCTTGGTCGGTTTCAGCGCGAAAGGCCGAGTGATAACCGTTATTAAGAAACCGAAATTATCTCAGTCGGAAGTTAATTTATCCCGCGAGTTTACTCGGCAAAGAAGCTCTGTTTCAATGCCCGCTCCACACCCCGCAGCTCTGCTAATCCGCGTAAGCGGCCAATCGCCGAATATCCCGGATTGGTTTTTTTATGCAAATCATCCAGCATCTGATGGCCGTGATCCGGACGCATCGGGATTGCGCGCAGCTTACCGGCTTTGCGGCGGGTTTGCTCTTCGGTCAGAATCGCTTTGATAACTGCAACCATGTCCACGTCGCCGTCCAGATGATCGGCTTCGTGGAAGCTCCCAGGGACTTCTTCGCGCTGCGTGGCGCGCAGATGGATGAAGTGAACACGGTCGGCGTAGGTCGTCATCATCTTCACTAAATCATTGTCTTCGCGAACGCCGTATGAACCGGTGCAGAAACAGAAACCGTTGTGGATGCTGTCGACGGCTTCTTTCAGCCACTGCATATCTTCAATGGTGGAGATAATGCGCGGCAGGCCGAGGATAGGGCGCGGAGGATCATCCGGGTGAACCGCCAGACTGATCCCGCACTGCTCGGCTACCGGCACGATGCTGCGCAGGAAGTGCGCCATGTTTTCGCGCAGTTTGGCTTTATCGATGCCGTCGTAAGTGGCGAGACGCGCACGGAACTGATCCAGCGTATAGCCTTCTTCCGCGCCCGGTAAACCGGCAATAATGTTAGACACCAGCTGGTCTTTTTCCGCCTGTGTCATCGCAGCAAAGTAATCCGCAGCCTGTTTTTGCTCTTCCGCGCTGTAATCGGATTTAGCGCCTTCACGTTTCAGAAGATGCAATTCGAAAGCGGCGAACGCGATGTGGTCAAAACGCAGGGCGCGGGAACCGTCCGGCAATAAATAACCCAGATCCGTGCGCGTCCAGTCCAGAACCGGCATGAAGTTGTAGCAGACCGTATCGATGCCGCATTCCGCCAGGTTACGGATAGATTGCTGATAATTGGCGATGTGCTTCTCAACATCTCCGCTGCGGGTTTTGATTTCCTCATGCACCGGAATACTTTCTACCACTGACCACACCAGACCTTTCGCTTCCAGCTGTGCCTGACGTTTTTTGATTTCATCCACCGGCCAGACTTCACCGTTCGGGATATGGTGCAGGGCGGTCACCACGCCGGTCGCGCCAGCCTGACGCACATCATCGAGTGAAACCGGGTCATTCGGGCCGTACCAACGCCAAGTCTGTTCCATGTGTTTTCCTTAAAAGTGTTATCTGACATCTGAATGTAGTTGACGCATGGCCGGTGATAAGTTCAATCTTAATGCGCGGTCTGGTCAGGTGGTCTGCTGGTCAGGCCATCAGACCGACATATGATTCAGCATCGAACCGATCATTAATGTGATCGGGATAACAGATTTGGGATCCAGCACCTGCATGGAGAAAATAATGGATTTGCCGACCCTGAAAGTCGAAAGGCTCTATCGCCAGATTTCTAATGTACTGATTAATTGCATTAATACCGGCCAGTTCGCGCCGGGAGCGATGATCCCTTCAGAGCGCGATCTGGCCAAACAGCTGGGCGTCAGCCGTTCTTCCATCCGCGAGGCGCTGATTGCGCTGGAGATCACCGGCTGGGTGGAAATCCGCACAGGCACCGGCGTTTACGTCAACGACCCGCTCCCGCAAGCGCCCCCCGCTACGCCGGTGATGTCGTCGGAAGAAGAGTTCAGCCTGCAATCGCTGGTCAGGGCGCGGCAGATTTACGAATCAATGACCGCCGAACTGGCCGCGCTGAACGGCACGGATGATCAGCGGGCCAAACTGAAAGAAATCGCCGATGAGCTAAATAGCCTGAATGCCAACAACGACGCGTTTCTGGAAGCCGACCGTCGGTTTCATCTGATGATTAGCGAAATGACCGGCAACGAAGTCCTGCACGACATGATGGGATACCTGTGGGACAAACGCCGTTCCCGCCGGTTTATGCGGCTTGAAAGCCATTACACCGAAGTCGATTTCGCCCGTGAAATGAATGCTGACCATCAGGGGATTTTGGACGCCATTCTGGCGAAAGATGGTGCAGGGGCGAAGGCAAGAATGAGCCGGCATTTACAGCATGTGTATGACCAGTTATTTGCGGAATGACAGTGTCAATGCCGGACACAGGCGGCTTTTAAATTCAACACCAACACCTTGGGCTCGCCGCCCAAACTGGCCCAGAGGACGCGTAAGCGCGCGCCCTCTGGACTCCCGCGCTTCTTCACTGCGCGCTGTCGCTCGCTGGCTATGTTTCAGCAGCCGCAGCGACAGGCTGGAAATCTTGCCGCTACGCGGTGCCTTCATTTCGGGATTGCAGCCTCAGGTCTGCAACCTCTCATTCAGCAAGCTTTCTGAATCGCCCGCACGATCTTAAATTCAAAAATGGAATGGATTTATCTTTTAGATAAGTTGATTGGAGTGCTCAAAATTCAGCTGAACGGAGCGGCTTCGAGACCATAGGCTCGAAGACCGAGAGAAGGCAGTGCGAAGCACCTGGATTTGCGCCACTCACTATTGCTGCGGAACATGTCCGTCGCACCTGCGACAGCGCGAAGTGAAAAAAGCGCGGAGTCCAGAGGCCCGCGCGTTACCGGGTCTCTGGTCGGTGTGGGCCGACGCCCACGGTCTTGACCTTAAAGCCAGTTTGGGAACTGAGTGTGTGGGCGGGGCGAGCCCACAAACAAATCGTCAGCTCGGGTACGGCACCCAGCTTCCGCCATTTAACCGGATATAAATTTTCCCCTGATATTCCATCACCACCGAGTTTTCATTCTCTGAAACCAGCGGAGTCTGCGGCAGGTTGGAGGCGAAGGTTTTCCAGTCCATCGTCGGGCTGGTGAAGACTTTGCCATCAACAGCGCGGGAAACCATTTCGGAAATCGCCATGTAGCTGCTCGGGCTGTCGATTTTCATCGGTGTTGAAGCGTGCTGAGCCTGCATACCGAAGAATTTCACGCCGACCGGAATGTGCGTAATGCCCGGACTCGGGATGTCGCGCAGGCCGGAAATCTGCATCTTATCGCCGACCAGCGCCGCGCCGTGTTCCGGCACAACGACCAGCATCACTTTACGACCAGATTTCTCCAGCTGATCCATAAAGGTATTGAGCTGGCTAAGCAGGGTCTGTGCACGGTTATGGTAATCCGCGCCCTTATTGCTGCCCACGTAGCGGTTGCCATCGTGCAGGGGGATCAGGTTGAAAAAGGTGGCGGTACGCGCCGTGCCTGCTTTTTCCTGATTTTCCAGCCAGCGGGAGAACAACTGCCCGTCGTTGAAAATCGGTGAGCCGTCGAATGACGTGAGTTCATAACCCAGACCGGCCTGTGACATCAGCGGAGCTTTCATATCAGCATCGTCACGCAGATTGCCGATGTAATTACCAAACACGCCCGTGTGGTCCATCGCCAGCTGATTGGTGAAGCCCAGACGTGCCAGATCGTCAAAAAGATAACATTGCTGACCGGCAGGCTGGTAAAGATTGTGGTGCGATGTCTGGCCGCAACTGGCGCGCAGCAGGCGAATCGACGCCGGGCCGCTGTAGGCAGTCGCTGAGTTGAAATTGCTGAACACGAAATCGAAACGTGACCACAGCGGAGAGCTGGAGAGATTCACGGCGTCCAGATCCGACCAGGCCAGCGAACAGATGTTGATGACCAGAAGGTCGAAAGGCTGGGCATCCGCAGGCAGCGCATCCGGGAACTTCGTCGCCTTGCGGCTTTCGTTCTGGTAGAACTGCTCCAGATAAGCACTCAGATTGGCATTGGTCGGCGGGCCGTTAACGGTGTTGTCACCGGCAGGCTGCGCCGAAATGGCAGCAGGCACAGCGGCGGTGTTTTGTGCCACCGCGGCCGCCGGAGAATGCGCGAAAAACGGTGTAATCATCCCGCTCAGATTCACCCACAGCAGTGCGATAACCGTGAACGTGGTCAGGCGCACCCACTGAGAAATAAACAGATAACCTACCAGCAGCGCAAAGCCGACGGCAATCCACTGCCAGTTTATAAAGCGGTCTGCCAGTTCAAGCAGATAGCTCACGCTGAAACCGGCGACGTCCGCGCCCTGGTTCATAATTGAGCGCCAGCCCGGCAGCCAGGTGTCGTGGTACAACAGCGCCAGACCAAACGGCAGGGCCATCCACTGACGCCAGCGATGCAGACGCAGCGAAGGCAACGGGAATAATAATACGGCGGCAAACACCAGATTGCTCAGCGCGTCGAAATTCAGATAACCCTGTGAAAGCAGAACGAATTTAAGTAAGAAATAGTAGTTCCAGGCGCCAAGTCCGCGCCAGGATTGCCAGATCCGCAAACGCGGTGAAGAAGAATTCGGTTCGTTCATAGTGGAGTCTTGGATTTCCCTGTAACCGGAGAAACTTCAGTCAGCGCGTCGGAACGTTTGCGGTTCTTACTGATCATGCTGGCTGTCATCGGAGTTAAATAACGGGGTGAAAGAAAACGTGTCGCCAGACGGTTTTTCCAGCCGGGAAGGCGGCTGCGCAAAGCATATCCCAGCGGAATGAATATCACCGCGGCCAGAATAAAAATCTCAATGATGTCCTGGATATCCATTTCGCTTACTCCGGCTGCCGCTGAACAGGCGTGTCGTTTAACACGAGCGTCACCGGCACAGGGGCGTGGATCTGCGCGCGCTTCAGCGGTTCTGTTTTTTGTGGCACATACGTTTCAGGGCCGGTCACGGCTTTTGCCATCGGCGGTTTAGCCGCAAGACGGCGGACTTCGGTCTGAATATCCAGCTCCTGACTCCAGAATGTCTGGCTGGTGAAAACGTCTTTCACCGGCAGATTAAACAGAAAGGCCAGAACGTTCCCGACATCGCTAACCTGACAGTTCGACAGGAACAAATAAAGATGCCGTTCGGTCACGGTAAGAATATCGCCGTCGCGGCGCAGTGAGCACAGCGACATCGCCTGCTGCGGGCTGATCCCGGCGGCAGGGCGCAGCGAAATCAGTAAACCGCGTGATTCGGTGGCCAGTGAAGCATGGTTCCAGATATCGTTCATGACGCTGCAAAAAACCGGCAGCGGCAGATAGCCTTTATGGTGCGTCGGTAGCCGGCTGTCGAGCAGGGTTTCAATATCATCCTGCACGTGGCGGGTAAACGTGAGGTTTTGCAGATCGTCGAGCAGCGTCAGGAAATTAGAAAGCCGCGCAGCGTGCGGAACTACCAGGTTTGCGCCACAAGCCTGCAATAAACGCTGGTCAACATAGCGCAGGGAAGAGTTCATTTCACGCACCACAATTTTCAAACCCGTACCGCGCTGCATACGCAGACGGTGGATCTGGCGTGCCATCACTTCCACGGCGTCATTGCCGCTCAGGGCAAAAATAACTGTCGCCGAGCGGGCGTGCAGGGCTCTTTCTGCCAGCTCTTCATTGCTGTCAAACAGGAACCAACGCTCGGACAGCGCCGGTGCGCCTTCCAGCACCGACCGCTCCGCCAGCAACATCCACTGATCGTCACCGGCCTGTTCGGCCACTGAGGCGGGTACATTTTTCTGAAGTTCCCAGCCGGTCTGGCGTGGTGTCAGCGGATAGAGCGTGTTGGCTTCCGCCCCTAATCCGTCGTGCCACCAGGAAATGCCCCACTGATTCGGGAGGGTATCGGTTTTTAAATCAGCAAGACCATATATATTGCGATGATATAAATGCAGCTGAGTTTTAACCCCATTAATACCCGCGCCGTAGCAGATAATAAGGATTGTTGCCTCTTTACTATTCGCGCTGGTACGCATTTCACTCACCCAATGGGCAAATTGTTTATCATTAAGCATCTGCCAGGAGGTAACAGGAAGTAATAAGATCATTAATAACGCAGGATGACGAGGCAAACGATTAATATCACCTGGCAATCCAAGAAACGCTTTCTTGCCGTCGGCTAACTGGTAATAAAACGTTTGCCTGGGGTGTTTCTTCAAATGAGAGAGAAGAATGTGGTCGTCGTCTAGTCTATTTTCTTCTTCAGTGCAAATTAAATTGTGCTGTGGGAAAAATACAGTGACAGGTGTTTCGCCCTGCTGAGCCTCAAGAGCCTGTCCGCACAGGTGATACGCGGCTTCCTGCTTGTCAGCGTTGACCCAGTAAAGCCCCCGGGCCTGCATTTGGGCTAATCCATTCCAGTATTGCTTCATGCCCAATGAAAAGGAGAGTGCCATATAGTTAATCTGCTTGTATTCGTTTTAGATAAAAAGTCTGCTTGGGACACACTGATAAATGTGAGTATAATAAATTCTATCATTGCTACATTAAATAATCATAATACTTCACAATTATGTTTGATACTAAAATGCCGCTATGTGAGCGGTAATTTTTCCGTGCCAGACCGCTAGCATTTTCATTGAAGCAGGGAGGAAGAACGGTGGGGCCCAATATTGTAGGCTCGGAAGAATCCGAGCCGTCAAAAGATGATGATTTTTTTGCGCTGAGTCACCTTTTTTCTTTAACTGAATTAAATTACGTGGATGTCGCCCGTAAAGAAAAAATTCCGCAACTAATGTCACGCTGGCCGTTACTGGCTGAGCTGGCGCAATACGATAAACACGGCGCGGAGAAAAACTAATATGTCTGTCATTGCGTTACAGGGATTTCGTGGCGGCACGGGGACGACGTCAGTCACCGCAGCGCTGGCCTGGGGGCTCGCGCAACTCAATGAAAGGGTTCTGGTGATCGACTTTTCACCGGAAAATTTGTTGCGTCTGCATTTCGGAATGCCTTTCACACAGACGCGCGGCTGGCGTTCAGCCTTTAATGCCGGCGAACCCTGGCAAAAATCCGCCATGCGTTATCATTCTCATCTGGACTTTTTACCTTACGGTAATGTCGGTCCTGAAAGTGCCCGCGCACAAAGCGAGGTGTCGCCTGCATTTGACTGGAATAAAGCCATCACGCAGCTCAAAAACAGCGGCGTTTATGACTGGATCCTGATTGATTCTCCCGCCGCCGATCCGCTGCCGGCACAGGCCATCGCCGACAGCACGCTCGTTTTACTCCACGCCGACTCGCAATCTCATATACGACTCCATCAGCGCGCTTTACCGGCGAATGGCCGGTATCTGGTGAATCAGTTCGTGCCGTCCAGCCTGTTGCAGCAAGACATTTTGCTGTTGTGGCAGGAAACCTTGCCGACCATGATCCCGGTTATTTTACACCGCGACGAAGCGATGGCCGAATCCCTGGCGGCCAAACAGCCGGTCGGCGAGTGGAAAGGAAACAGTAAAATCAGCCGCGAAATTAATACGCTGGCGAACTGGTTCCTGCTGAATTTGCGCGGAGTCCGATAAAATGAACCGCCTGCTGAACCTCTTCCTCGTGCCACCGGTGGTGTCTGAATTACAAGACCGCTACCGGCGGTATCGCGCCAGTCGTGCTTCACGGCTGGCCTCGGGAACGATGGTCTTTTGTATCGCTGTATGCTGGCTGTTTCTGCGTTTTGAATCACCTTCCTGGCAAAATGTACAAGCCCGGCGCACCCGCTGGTATCCGCAATTTTCACCGTCAAAACCTCGTCTGGCCGATCCTTTGCGTTATCTGGTTCAGAGCCTGTGGTTGCTGGTGATTATTCCATCGGACGGCCTGCGCGAACGCATCGTTTACACCCGATGGCCGCAACGTTTACGCGAGAAAGTCATTCTGTGGCTGGAATCGCTGCCGAAACAGGTGAAACAGAACCCGCTGGAAATTCGCGTCACACGCCGCATTGGTAAAATGAACCGCCTCGGCAAACGCGTACTGATAACCCTGACCAGTCTGGTAGCGATTACGCTGGCGATGTTCTGTATTTCGCAGCCTTTCGGCTATATCGCGCAGTTTGTTTTCGTGGTGCTGTTGTGGAGCATTGCGATGATTATCCGGCGGATCCCGGGGCGATTCCCCGCGCTGATGCTGATAGTTCTCTCTCTGACCATTTCCTGCCGCTATTTATGGTGGCGTTACACCTCGACGTTAAACTGGGATGATCCGCTTAGCCTGATTTGTGGCTTGCTGCTGCTGGGTGCGGAAACCTATTCCTGGACGGTGCTGGTGCTCGGTTATATCCAGACCATCTGGCCGCTAAACCGTAAACCGGTGCCGATGCCTGCGGATGTATCGACGTGGCCGACGGTGGATCTGATGATCCCTACCTATAACGAAGACCTGAGCGTGGTGAAACCGACGCTGTATGCCGCGCTAGGGCTGGACTGGCCGCGCGACAAACTCACCATTTACCTGCTCGATGACGGTAACCGCAAGGAGTTCGCCGATTTTGCGCATGAAATCGGGGTTCAGTATATTGCCCGCGAAACGCACGAACACGCGAAAGCGGGGAACATCAACCACGCGCTGAAATATGCCAAAAGCCAGCTGGTGGCGATTTTTGACTGTGACCACGTGCCGACGCGATCTTTCCTGCAACTGACCGTCGGCTGGTTCTTTAAAGATAAAAATCTCAGCATGTTGCAGACGCCGCATCACTTCTTCTCGCCGGATCCTTTCGAACGCAACCTTGGCCGCATGCGCCGCACGCCAAATGAAGGCGAGCTGTTCTACGGGCTGGTGCAGGACGGTAACGACCTGTGGGATGCCAGTTTCTTCTGTGGTTCATGCGCGGTGTTACGCCGTGACGTGCTCGATGAAATCGGCGGCATCGCGGTGGAAACCGTCACTGAAGATGCGCATACCTCGCTGCGGATGCACCGCCACGGCTACAGCTCGGCATATATCCGCATTCCGCAGGCCGCCGGTCTGGCGACAGAAAGCCTGTCAGCGCACGTCAGCCAGCGTATCCGCTGGGCGCGCGGGATGGTGCAGATTTTCCGCCTAGATAACCCGCTGTTTGGCAAAGGGTTGAAACTGGCGCAGCGGCTGTGTTATGCCAACGCCATGATGCACTTTCTGGCCGGTATTCCGCGGCTGATCTTCCTGACTGCGCCGCTGGCGTTCCTGCTGCTGCATGCTTACGTGATTTACGCGCCTGCACTGGCCATCGCGCTGTACGTGCTGCCGCACATGATCCACGCCAGCCTGACCAATTCGCGGGTGCAGGGGAAATACCGCCACTCCTTCTGGAATGAAATCTACGAAACCGTGCTGGCGTGGTATATCGCCAGGCCGACGACCATCGCGCTGTTTAATCCGCACGCCGGGACTTTTAACGTCACGGCAAAAGGCGGCCTGAACAAACATGCGTATGTCGACTGGAAAATCAGCCGCCCGTATCAGGTGCTGATGCTGCTTAATCTGGCCGGTCTGTTCTTTGGGATTTACCGCGTGATGTATGGCCGCACCGACGAAATTCTTACCGTGCTGGTGAGTATGGCATGGGTGATTTACAACATGATTATTCTGGGCGGGGCGATCGCGGTGGCATTCGAATCCAAACAGGTGCGTCAGGCTCACCGCGTGGAAGCCAAAATGCCGGCGTCATTAATGCGCCCGGACGGGCATATTTATGTCTGTACCGTGCAGGACTACTCCGATAATGGTGTCGGGCTGGAAACCGAGAGTGCCAGCCAGTTCCAGCCGGGTGACAACGTCACGTTACTGCTTCATCGTGGTCAGCAGGAGTATACATTCCCGATGCAAATCAGCCGTGTATTTGGCAAAAGCATCGGCATGCAGCTTCAGCCTTTAACCACACAACAGCATATCGATTTCATTCAATGTACCTTTGCCCGCGCTGACAGCTGGGTATTACGTGAAGACAATTTCCCGGAAGACAAACCTATGGAAAGCCTGCGCGAAGTGATGGGGCTGGGTATTCGCGGTTATCTGCGGATGCTGGACATTGCCCCGAAAAAATATCGCCCTCTGGCCTCCGGCACCCAGGCGTTTTGCTGCTGGTTGCTGTCCTTTGCCCCACGCAATCCGCCGCTGTCTGCTCAGCCTGATGAATCCAACCTGATGATGACTAAACAATGAAAAGACTTCCTTTGACGACTTTAATGGCATCCGCATTGATGACATTGGCTTTGGGTTCAGCGGCTCCGGCGTTCAGCGAGCAGGCACCGGCGCGCGCGGGCAATGCACCGGCACCTGACGCTGCACAAAATACGCCTGCGCCGCAGGTGCTATTGCCGGTGGTTGCGCCGGCGGTCAATCCGATGATTATTCCGGGTGCGCCGGTACGCAACGTGACGCTGCCGTTTGCGGATGTCGCTCCGACGCCGGGCGCGATTACCCTGCGCGGTATTCAGCCCAACGGGCAAATCGAATTTGGTGTGCGCAGTGACGAAGTCGTGACGCAGTCCACCCTGAATCTAGAATTCACGCCGTCGCCGTCATTAATTCCGGTGCAGTCGCACCTCAAGGTATATCTCAACGACCAGCTGATGGGCGTTGAAGTGATTGATAAAGACCAGCTCGGCAAGAAAAATCACTTACAGATGGTCATTGATCCGCGCTACATCACCGATTTCAACCGCATCCGGCTGGAGTTTATCGGCCATTATCAGAACGTCTGTGAAAATCCGGCCAACACCACGCTGTGGCTGGAAATCGGCAAGGGCAGTTCGCTCAGTCTGCAATACCAGAAACTGCCGCTCAGCAACGATCTGGCGCATTTCCCGGTGCCGTTCTTTGATGCGCGCGACAGCCGTCCGCTGGATTTACCGATGGTATTTGCCGCGTCTCCGGACGCCAGCCAGCAACAGGCGGCCGCCATTCTGGCGTCGTGGTTTGGTGCTAAAGCGCAGTGGCGCGGGCAGTCTTTCCCGACGCTGTACAACCAGCTGCCGGACAACCACGCCGTAGTGTTTGCCACCAACGACAAACGTCCTGATTTCCTGAAAGACATGCCGCCGGTGAAAGGGCCGGTCGTGCAGATGGTCAGCCGCGCGGACAATCCTTACGTCAAAATGCTGCTGATTCTGGGGCGCGATGACAACGATTTGCTGACTGCCGTAAAAGGCATTTCGCAGGGCAATATCCTGTTCCGTGGCGAAACCGTAAGCGTGGATAACGTTGATCATATCCAGCCTCGCCAGCCTTACGACGCGCCAAACTGGGTGCGGACAGACCGTCCGATGAACTTCGGCGAGCTTAAACAGTACGCGGAACAGTTGCAGTCGGACGGCCTCCAGCCGAACCCGATTACCATGAACATCAATCTGCCGCCAGACCTGTTCCTGATTAACAGCACCGGTATCGATATGCGCCTGAAATATCGCTACACCTCGCCGCAGCTGAAAAATACCTCCCGTCTGAGCATCAGCCTGAATAACCAGTTTGTGCAGGATTTGACCCTGAAAGCCGGTCATGACGAAGAATCGCAGCTTCTGCATTTGTCCCTGTTGCAGGGGCTGCTGGACGGCAGCAAAGATCTGAACATTCCGGCGCTTAAACTCGGCGCGGTAAACCAGATGCGCTTTGACTTCGATTACACCTCGCTGCTGGCGAGCGGAATGGAAGGGCGCTGCGAAACCTACACCACCGTGCCAAACCACGTCGTGATCGACGACAGTTCCACCATCGACTTCTCCGGTTACCGTCACTTTATGGCGATGCCGGATTTGCGCGCTTTTGCCAACGCCGGTTTCCCGTTCAGCCGCATGGCCGATTTGTCACAGACGCTGGTACTGGTTCAGCCGCAGCCGCAGCCGGTTCAGCTCACCACATTACTGGATGCGATGGGTAATATCGGCGCACTGACCGGTTATCCGTCACTTGGCGTTAGCCTCACGGAAGACGCGGCAAAAGCGAAAACCACCGACGCAGATTTACTGGTTATCGGCAACCTGCCAGCGGGCATGCGCGACGACACCCTGCGTGATGACAAAAAAGCCAACCTGCTGCTGGATGCCGCACGCGATGCGGTCAATACACCAATCCGTCAGGCTGCGTTACCGGACAACACTGCACCGGCCAGCGATGCGCGCGTCGATACCAGTACGCAGATCAGTGCGCAGGGGCCGATTGCGGCCATCGTCGGTTTGCAGTCCCCTTACTTTGACCAGCGCAGCGTTGTGGCGCTGATGGCCAACGGTCAGAAAGGCTTTGAGATGCTGAACACCTCAATGCAGGATGCGAAACAACGGGCGCAGGTCTTTGGTTCTGTGACCGTGGTGCGCGATTCCGGCGTGAGCAGCCTGAAAGTCGGCGATACCTACTATGTCGGCCATCTGCCGTGGTGGGAACGCGTGTGGAATGCGCTGGCAAACCATCCGGCCTTGCTGGCACTGATGGCGGTTATTGTGGTGATTCTTGCTGCAATCTTACTGTGGACCGGCCTGCGTTCTCTGGCGCGTCGTCGTCTGTCTGATGATGACCAGGAATAGGCTTGTGAACACGCGTCGTAGAATACCGTTTATCTTCAACCGGCTGGCCCTGACGCTCGGGCTTGCTCTGCTCGCCGCGCCGTCAATTTCGGCGCCGGTGGTTTCCCCCGAGCAGTGGTTGCTGGAACAGGTCCGCGTCGGGGAGGCCAGCCATCAGGACGATCTGGTGCGTCAGTCGCTGTTTCGTCTGGAATTAATGGATCCAAAAAATCCAAAAGTGTTGTCCGCACGTCTTCGCCTTTCCCTGCGGGAAGGCGACCAGGTTAAAGCGCAGCAACAGCTGGAAAGAATTAAAGAGGTGGCGCCGGGTTCTGACGAATACCGTCAGGCGCAGCTGAGCCTGAAGATCGCCTCGCCGGAGATGCAGCAAAAACTCCAGCAGACGCGTTTGCTGGCCACGGCAGGGCGTCTGGATGAAGCGAAAGCGCAGTACGATCAGCTCTTTGATGGCCAGCCGCCAACCTTAGATCTGGCCGTGGAATACTGGCAACTGGTTGCCCGCCTTCCTGGGCAAAAAGCGCGTGCACAGGCGCAGTTACTGGCGCTGAATAACCAGTATCCAGGCGATGTGCAGTTGCGTTTGCAGCTGGCGCAGATGGCCTTTGAACAAGGCGATAACGCCAAAGCCGTGGTTCTGGTGAAACAGATTGCCGCCACCAATGAAGGGCGTTCACCCGCCGCTGATTTGTGGCTGGCGAAAATCAAAGATCAGCCGGTAAGCAATGCCAGCGTTGACGCGCTGCAACAGTTTATTGCCACGTTTGATACCGGCCCGCAGGTGATTGCGGCACAGCAGGAACTTCAGCGTCAGCAGGGTTTGCTGGCCGATCCTCATTATCAGGCGCGCGTTCGCGGGCTGGCGCAGGTCAGCAACGGCGGTTCAACCGGCGCGATCGCTCCGCTTAAACAGGCGTTGCAGGCCAAACCGAATGATGCCGAAGTGCTGGGCGCAATGGGGCTGGCGTATTCCCGCGCCGGTAACCGCCAGCAGGCGCTGAATCTTTTCGAGCGGGCCAAAGCCGCCGAAACTGACGGTTATAATTCCGGTAAATGGACCAGTCTGATCCAGACCAACAGTTACTGGCTGAAAATCAGTCAGGGCGATAACGCGCTGAAAGCCAACCGGCTTGAGCAGGCCGAAGCGGCGTACAAACAGGCGCAGCGCATCGACTCACGCGATCCGTGGGCGCTGATTGGCCTCGGTGATGTCGCCGTGGCGCGCAAAAATGACCCGCAGGCCGGGCAGGCTTATTTGCATGCGCTGCGGCTGGAACGTGATAACAGCAGCGCCCAGCGCGGGCTGGTGAATATTTATCAGCGTCAGTCATCGCAAAAAGCGCTCGATTACCTCAATTCGTTACCGGCTGCATCTCAGGCCAAACTGATTGATAAACAACGTGGATTACAAAGTGACATTGTCACT
Organism: Rahnella sp. BIGb0603; assembly: GCF_024808755.1. NCBI lineage: Bacteria > Pseudomonadati > Pseudomonadota > Gammaproteobacteria > Enterobacterales > Yersiniaceae > Rahnella > Rahnella sp. BIGb0603. Next base: position 213,919 of record NZ_JANUEX010000002.1, read on the forward strand.
GCACAGGCCGAAAAGTACGTTGCTCACCGCCAGTGGAATCAGGCGGCGAACCGTTATGCCGAAGCCCTGAAACTCAATCCGGATGACGTCTGGACGACCTACCACTACGCCAATGCGCTGCGTGAAGCCGGAGAACCGGCACAGGCAGACGCCGCTTTCGCACATCTTGCGGCAAAACGCCCGGCGGATGCGGAACAGGTTTACGCATATTCACTTTATCTTTCCGGTTCTGACCGCGACGACGCGGCGCTTCGCCATCTGCATACGCTGCCGGAAACGAAGTGGAACGACAACATGCGCGAAATGGCGCAGCGCATTCAGCTCGATAAAACCCTCACCGGCATTGATACCGCGTTAGCGGCGGGTAACAAATCGCAGGCGAAACAACGGCTGCAAGCCGCCGATCTGAAAGGCATGAGCCTGAATCAGCAGCGGCGTGTCGCGATGGCGTGGCTGGATGTGGGCGAAACCTCACGCGCCGCCGCACTGTTACAACCGCTGAAAACCGCAGCACGAACTCAACCTGCCGGGCAGGACAAAGCGCTGATTTACCGCAATGCGGCAAACGTAGAACAACAGCTCGGTCAGCCGCAACTGGCGCGTCAGGATTACGAACAGGCGATGATTGCCAGCGGGATCACCGACAAACAGCCGCAGGACAACGACAGTTACACCCGTCTGACCCGTAACAACGACAGCGATGACTGGTTGAAACGTGGTATCCGCTCGGACGCGCATGACCTCTACCGCCAGCAGGATGTGAACTTCACGGTGGACACCGATTCCTGGACCTCCAGCGGGACGCCGGGGAAATCCGACCTCACCGCTAATACCACCATGTTCCAGGCGGATATGCCGGTTTATCAGGGGCGTGGATTCCTGCGTGCCGACTGGGTGCGTATGGACGCGGGAACGTTTGACAACGAAAACGGCAACTACGAAGCCAGTTTCGGGAGCTGTAGTGATCAGAATTGCCGGAGCTACCGCAGCCAGACGGCCAACGGCGTCAGCCTTGGTGCGGGCTGGGAAAACGACAAATGGAAAGGGGATCTGGGCACTACGCCGCTGGGCTTCCCTGTCGTTGACTGGGTCGGCGGGCTGGCCTACAGCGGAGACTGGGGTGATATCGGCTGGACGACCGCCGTTTCACGCCGTCCGGTTTCAAGCTCACTGCTTTCCTTTGCCGGTGCAAAAGATCCGGGAACCGGCACCACCTGGGGCGGCGTACGCGCGACCGGTGCCAGCCTGGGCCTGAGCTACGATCAGGGGCTGGCAAACGGCGTCTGGGCAGACGTCAGCGCACATCAGCTGACGGGTGAAAACGTCGAAGACAACACCCGCGAACGCCTGATGGGGGGCTATTACTACAAAGTTATCAACGAAGATAACCGCCGCGCGACCGTCGGCCTCAGCTCCATGCTGTGGCATTACCAGAAAGATCTCAGCGGCTACACGCTGGGGCAAGGTGGTTACTACAGTCCGCAGCAGTATTTCTCTTTATCGGTACCGGTGAATTACCGCCAGCGCACCGAAAACTGGTCATGGCAGCTGGGCGGTTCGGTTTCGTGGTCACGTTCATCCACCAGCGATGAAAAGCGGTATCCGATCCAGAATCTCATACCTGATTCTCTGCCGGACAAAGGCGCTGTCGAAACCGGCAGCAGCGGTTCCGGGTTTGGTTACACGGTTCAGGCGCTGGTCGAACGCCGTGTCAGTTCCCACTGGACGGTGGGTGCCGGGATCGACATCCAGCAGGCTAAAGATTACACGCCGAGTCACTATCTGCTCTACGCGAGATATTCATTAAGCGGATGGCAGGGGGATTTGGATATGCCGCCGGAGCCGTTGGTGCCGTACGCGGACTTTAAGTAATGCCGGAGCGGGCATTGGGCGCTAATCGCCCGAGCTGGCTTTAGGTCAAGTTCAAAACCTTGGCTTGCCGCCCAAACGGGCCTCAAGGAGCGCCTGTCGCCGCGCCCCTTGAGAAGCCCGGGCTCTTAAACTGCGAGCGGAGCGCGTGTTGATAAAGCGTGGGGAAATCCAAAAGGGGAAAAGCACTTTCCCCTTTTGGTCGGTTTCGGCACCCGGCGCTGAGTGATAACTGCCATTGAGAAACCGAAACTTACACCTGATACAATCCAATCAAACCAAGCGTCAGCGATAAAAAGCGTGATTAAACAGCGCCCTGTTTATACCTCTCCGATCCCCACGACACCATCCCCGCCAGCAATGGCTTCAACAAAGCCTGGAGCTCAGAGGCTTTGTCCTCTGAATAGCTGAACGGCTCAATTTCCTCCATGTAATTCACCTGTGCCAGTTCCAGCTGAACGGCATGCACATCGTTTTCCGGCTGGCCGTAAGCCCGCGTAATGTACCCGCCTTTAAAGCGGCCGTTCAGAACATGGGTGAAACGCGTCTGCTGCTGGCAGGTTTTTTCGAGGATTTCACTCAGCTCGGGTGCACAGCTTTCACCGCTGTTGGTGCCGAGATTCAGATCTGGCAACTGGCCGTCGAAAAGACGCGGGATCACGGAGGCAATTGAATGGGCGTCAAACAGCAGCGCATAGCCGAATTCCTGTTTCATCCGCTCCAGTTCTGACTGAATTTTCTGGTGATACGGTTGCCAGATTTCATCGAGATATTGCTGACGCTGAGCGTCAGTCGGCATCATTCCCGGTTTAAAGGTGGCGCGCCCGTCAAACAATGTGTCCGGATACAAACCGGTGGTGGCAGTGGTGTAGAGCGGTTTATCGTCGGAAGGGCGGTTCAGGTCAATCACGAAACGCGAATACTGGCCGACCAGAATGCTGGCACCCAGCGCGCGGGCAAAGTCATACAGCTTCGGAATATGCCAGTCGGTATCCGAAAGCGGCAGCGCGGCATCACTCAGCCCGCTGGCGACTTCCGGCGTCAGGTGTGTGCCTGCGTGGGGAATGCTGATCAGTATTGGTGCTGTGCCGGGAATGAAATGGTAAGGATCGGTGATGCGGTTAGCTGCTGAAAGGCTCATGAACAAAATTCTCCCCGGATTTCTCCGCGATAAACGATAGTGCAGGGCAACTGCCCGCCCAGCCAGTAAACCAGTTCTGCCGGTCGCGACAGCGGCCAGTGGATGAAATCAGCGACTTTGCCCGTTTCCAGCGTGCCGTGCGTTTCCTGTAATCCCAGTGCCCTCGCGCCGTGACAGGTGATCCCGGCCAGCGCCTCTTCCGGTGTGAGACGAAACAGCGTGCAACCCATATTGAGCATCAGACGCAGCGAAAGCGCCGGAGAGGTTCCCGGATTAGCGTCGCTTGCCAGCGCCATCGGCACGTTATGCTGGCGGAAATGCGCTACCGGCGGGCACTGCGTTTCGCGCAGCAAATAATAGGCACCCGGCAGTAACACGGCGACCGTTCCGCTGGCGGCCATGGCTTTGGCGTCGTCTTCCGTTGCGTATTCAAGATGATCGGCGGAGAGTGCGTGATGCCGGGCTGCCAGCGCGCTGCCGTGGAGCGAAGAAAGTTGCTCCGCATGCAGTTTGACCGGTAAACCCAGTGCCGCAGCAGCCTTAAATACCCGTTCAACCTGATCCGGCAAGAACGCCAGATGCTCACAGAACGCATCCACCGCATCGGCCAGGTTTTCGCTGGCGACCACCGGCAGTAACGTGTCGCAAATCAGGTCTATATAGTCATCGGCGCGGCCCTTAAATTCAGGCGGCAGGGCGTGCGCGGCAAGGCAGGTGGATTTCACCTCAACCGGCAATATCACGCCCAGCCTGCGGATCACGCGCAGCATTTTCAGCTCGCTTTCCACGCTCAGGCCATAGCCGGATTTAATCTCAACGCAGGTAACGCCTTCAGCCAGCAGCGGTTTGAGGCGAAATAACGCCTGCGCCAGCAGTTCATCTTCTGTGGCGTCACGCGTGGCGTTGACGGTCGAGATAATTCCGCCGCCTGCTGCCGCGATTTCTGCATAACTTACACCGTTCAAACGCTGTTCAAATTCAGCGCTGCGATCGCCCCCGAACACCAGATGCGTATGGCAGTCGACAAAACCCGGCGTGATGATGCCGCCGTCAAACTCGTGCTGTTTTGCATCAGAAAAGGCCGGGCAATCCGCGGCACTGCCTGTCCAGACAATCTTGCCGCCGGTGACGGCAATCGCGCCGTTTTCGATCAGGTTGTAATGCCCGTCTTTCATGGTAACGAGCGCCGCGCCGCGCCATACGCTGTCACAGTGAGTGGGCGGTTCGGAAGACAAACGGGGGGAAAGTGCTACCGGCATGACAGGCTCCAGGCTGAATTCATCTTGTATAGACAACTAAAGTCAACCTAACGCATAACCGCGGAACCGGCAAGGCGGCCAGCGATAGTTTTTTCTTATTACGAGACGTCTTCCAAAATTTAAACGAAAGCATAGCGGCCCGGAACGGCCGCGATTAGGGTATGGCAGCATGAAAGGGCATCAGCCGTGGCTGGTGAAACGTCCGAACAGCTGGTAGCGGGAGCCCGGATAAATCAGGCGCGCAGAAGTCACCACGCGGCTGCCGCTCCAGGTACGGCGATGAATTAAGAGGCACGGCTCATGCTCGCTGAGTTGCAAAAGTTCGCGCTGTTCATCGCTGGCACCGATGGCTTCAACGCGGTGTTCACCGGCAGTCAGCGGTGCGATTTCCATCAGATAGGTGTAAGGCGTTTGCTTATTGAGCACCTGCTGAAGGTAATCCGGCGCGGTTTCCGGGTTTACAAAACGGTCTTCAATCTGCACAGGCACATTGTTTTCATAGTGCACAATCTGCGAGTAAAACAGCATGGCGCCCGGTGCAATACCCAACTGAAGCGCCTGTTCTGCGTCGGCCAGACGGGCTTCGCACACCAGAATTTTGCTGTCGTGGCGGTGCCCGCGCTGGGCAATTTCATCGGCGATGTTATGCACTTCGAGCATTGGCGTGTAGGCCTTGGCTTCGGCAACGAACGTCCCGACGCCCTGCATGCGAATCAGAAAACCCTCGCTGGTCAGTTCGCGCAGCGCACGGTTGATGGTCATGCGGCTGACGCCCAGTTCATTGACCAGTTCACTTTCAGAAGGCACGCGCTGATGCGGTTTCCAGACACCGGCACGGATCTGCCCGATGATCGCCTGTTTCACGCGCTGATAAATCGGCGCGGGCGTGTCGCTCATGGCCGCAGCCAGTTCGGACAATGTCTGCTGAGACACTCCCTGTTGCGCTGCACTTTGCGAAGAAAGTGGTGTGGGCTCCGACATGTCTCTGACCTCTCAAAAAATACACAGGTATCTGGAAAGTTTCCCGGAATGTCCGCCAGTTTCCCTTAAGGAAAAGAAACGGAAAGGCGTGACGGAAAACTAAATTTATAAAAAAAGGATTGTTGCAAGTTTACAGCGCAATCAGGCATATGTATATGTATAGACAAGTCGCTTAAAAGTTTTGCAATTGTTTCTATAAAATTGCGTTTATGTTTATCATTGCTGATCAGGAACGCTGTTATGCCTGCTTATTTTGCTTCACGCGCCTTACTTGCCCACGGCTGGTCGCACAATGTGCGTCTGGACGTTGATGCCGCCGGAACACTGAGCGCCGTGACGCCCGGTGGTGATCCGCAAGGCTGTATCCGCCTTTCCGGCCCGGTCGTGCCGGGTATGCCAAACCTGCACTCTCACGCTTTTCAGCGGGTAATGGCGGGGCTGGCTGAAGTTGCCGGTGATCCGCAGGACAGCTTCTGGACCTGGCGTGACCTGATGTATCGCATGGTACAGCGCCTGACGCCAGAACAGGTTGGCGTTATCGCCCGTCAGTTGTACATCGAAATGCTTAAAGGTGGCTATACACAAGTCGCCGAATTCCACTATCTCCACAACGATATCAGCGGAAATCCTTATGCCAGCCGCGGTGAAATGGCCGCGCATCTGAGCCATGCGGCCGCACAAACCGGTATCGGTCTGACCATGCTTCCAGTGCTTTATACCTACGCCGGCTTCGGCGCTCAGCCCGCGCAGACCGGGCAAAAACGGTTTATTCAGGATGCCGACGGTTATCTGCAACAGCAGGACATAATCCGCAGCCAGATGAAAAACCAGCCGCTGCAAAATCAGGGGTTGTGCTTCCATTCGCTGCGCGCCGTTTCGCTCGAACAAATGCAGCAGGTGCTGTCGGCGGGCGATAAACAGTCGCCGGTGCATATCCATATCGCCGAGCAGCAAAAAGAAGTGAACGATTGTCTGGGCTGGAGCGGACAGCGTCCGATCGCCTGGTTGTATGACAATCTCGACATCGATGCCCGCTGGTGCCTGATCCACGCCACTCACGCCGACCGCTTTGAACTGGCGAGCATGGCGAACAGCGGGGCAGTTGCCGGACTCTGCCCGACGACAGAAGCCAATCTTGGTGACGGCATTTTCCACGGGGTGGATTACCTCGTGCAATCTGGCCGCTGGGGAATTGGCTCCGACAGCCACGTTTCCCTCAACGTGGTGGAAGAACTTCGCTGGTTTGAATACGGGCAGCGCCTGCGTGACCAGCGCCGGAACCGTCTGACCACAACCTCGCAAAATTCCGTCGGCGATGTGCTGTATACACGGGCCTTATTGGGGGGCGCACAGGCGTGCGGTGCGGCAATCGGGCAGTTATCCGCAGGCTATCGCGCCGACTGGCTGGTGCTTGACGGGCAGGATCCTTATCTTTCATCTGCCAGAGACAGCGAGTTGCTTAACCGCTGGTTGTTTGCCGGAAATATCGGGCAAATCCGTGATGTGTTCGTTGGCGGCGTCGCGCGCATTATCGGCGGGCAGCATGAACAGCAACAGGAAGCGGCGGAAGATTTCCTGCACCTGCTTAATCAGCTGGCAGAGGAGGTCGCATGACGAGCTGGCAGCATTTCTCCTTCGAGAACTTACCGGTCAGCCCGTGGCGAAACGGCGGCGGCGAAACCCGTGAAATCCTCAGCTGGCCACCGGGTGAAGCCGATTTCGACTGGCGCGCCAGCATTGCCACCATTGCGCAGGACGGCCCGTTTTCCGCATTTCCCGGCGTTGACCGCTCTATCACGTTGCTGAGCGGCGGGGGCGTTCACCTGCTTTGCGAACCGGAAATTAATCATCATCTCATTGAAGCGGGTACGCCTTTCGCATTCAGCGGGGACATCGCGCTGAATGCGAGCTTACCGGGCGGAACAACGACAGATTTCAATATCATGACCCGCCGCAACCGGTGTTCTGCGCAGGTGATTTCCACCGCTAAAAGTCCCTGTGTTTCTCTTAACGATGGTGGCGTGCTGTATGCCATCCGCGGAACATGGCAATGGCCGGATGGTCGCCAGTTTGGTGGCGGAGAAGGGTTCTTCAACGCCGCTCTTGCTGATGCGCACCACGGTGGGGAAAGCGTGGAAATCACGGCGCTTTCAGACAACGGCCTTCTGCTCTGGGCAAAAATCACGCGTTAACCGTGCGCTAAAAAAGAGCGTGCGACGCACCGAATTGATTCATCTGCTGCCGGGCCAACGGGCAGTGTGATACAGAAAACGACGTAAAATGGCCTCTGCCGGAACTGGCACAAAGCTTGCTTTAATACAGTCGACTGACTTGTATAGACAAGAATATACAGTAGCGTATTTTGCCTGAGGTTTTTCACCGCTTCAGGCGTTCCCCCGACAGGTACTTTGGCAGGAGTGGCAGATGAGCAACATGATTTCCAGGGCTGTACTGAAACGTTCGTTGTCTTTGTTAGGGCTGGCTGTAGCGATGGGCAGCGTGGCTGTCAGTGCGGCGCAGGCGGCAGATACACCGGTAGCTATTGGTATCTCAGGGTGGACAGGTTTTGCCCCCCTGACGCTGGCGGATAAAGCCGGGATCTTCAAAAAGAACGGCCTTGAAGTCACGCTGAAAATGGTGCCGCAGCAGTCCCGTCATCTGGCGATTGCTTCCGGTTCATTGCAGTGCGCGGCGACCACGGTGGAAACCTATTTAACCTGGAACGCCAGCGGCGTGCCGATTAAACAGATCGTGCAGCTTGATAAATCCTACGGTGCGGACGGTATTGCCGTGCGCAGCGGGATTAACAAAATTACCGACCTGAAAGGGAAAACCGTCAGCGTCGATGCGCCGGGTACCTCTTCTTACTTCCTGCTGGCGTGGATCCTCGATAAAAACGGCATGACGATGAAAGACGTCAAACTCGCGACGCTGGGGCCGGACGCAGCCGCACATGCGTTTATCGCCGGGCAAAACGATGCGGCGGTAACGTACGAGCCTTACCTTTCCACCATCCGCCAGAGCCCGGACAAAGGCAAAATCCTTGCCACGACGCTCGATTATCCGATGGTGATGGATACGCTGGGTTGTACGCCTGCATGGCTGGATAAAAACCCGAAAGCCGCACAGGCGCTGGTAAACAGCTACTTTGAAGCGCTGGATATGATCAAGAAAGACCCTGAAAAATCCAACGAAATCATGGGTGCTGCGGTAAAAGAAACCGGCAAACAGTTTGCGGAAGAATCCAGTTATCTGCGCTGGCAGGGTCGCGATGCCAACAAGAAATTCTTCAGCGGTGAAATCGTCACCTTCACCAACGAAGCGGCGCGCCTGCTGACCGAGATGAAAATCCTGCGTAAAACGCCGGACATCAATACCTTATATGACGCGAAGTACGTGAAATAGCCATGAAGGACAAAGACATGAACAGTTCTGTCACTCAGGCAGCCGTACATCCCGTTAACGCGCAGTCAGATTTACGCGAGCCGGCCCCGTTGCCGGCAAGCAAAAAAATCTGGCATAACCCGATGATGGTGCCTTTGCGCCCGGTCGCAGCAAGGCGACGCGGTTTCCTCGGGTTCTGTTTTTTTGTCCTGTTTTTCGCCCTGTGGTCGCTGGTAACGTTTACCGGATTCGTGTCACCGACGTTCCTGGCCAGCCCGGCCAGCATGTTGCAGGAAGGCGTTTTACTGTTTACCGATTTCGATTTCACTACCGATATCGGCATGACGGTGATGCGCGTGCTGGGCGGTTTTGTTCTGGCCTGCGCCATTGCCGTGCCGCTGGGCATTCTGATGGGGTCGTACAAACTGATTGAAGCGTTTTTTGAGCCGTTTGTGTCGTTTTGCCGTTATCTGCCTGCGTCAGCGTTTGTTCCGCTGCTGATCCTGTGGGCGGGTATCGGTGAAATGCAGAAAATTCTGGTAATTTTCATCGGCTCCTTCTTCCAGATAACCCTGATGGTGGCCGTGACGGTCGGCGCTGCGCGACGTGATCTGGTCGAAGCCGCGTACACGCTGGGTGCGACGAATCAGAGCGTGGTTCGCCGGGTGATTATTCCGGGTGCCGCGCCTGAAATTGCCGAGCTGCTGCGGCTGGTGCTGGGCTGGGCGTGGACATACGTCATCGTGGCGGAGCTTATCGGTTCATCGAGTGGCATCGGCCATATGATTGTTAACAGTCAGGCGCTGCTCAATACCGGGCAAATGATCTTCGGCATTATCGTGATTGGTTGCATCGGTTTGCTTTCTGACCTGTTATTTAAAGCGGCAAACCGCCGCCTGTTTGTCTGGAGTTCGCTGTGATGAGCCATCCGAAACTGAGTATCCGGCAGGTGGAACGTATTTTCACCGGCCCGAAAGGCGAGAAAACGCAGGCGCTGTTGCCGGTGGATTATCAGGTTAACGAAAATGACTTCATCACCATTCTCGGGCCATCGGGCTGCGGCAAATCCACGCTTTTGCGCATTGTGGCAGGGCTGGATCAGCCGACGCGCGGGGAAGTCTGGCTTGATGGCGAACTGGTTGACGGGCCGGGCGCTGACCGGGGCATGGTGTTTCAAAGCTACACCCTGTTTCCGTGGCTGACGGTGGAGCAAAACATCCGTTTTGGTTTGCAGGAACGCGGTGTCAGCAAAGCGGCGCAAAAAGAGCGCAGCGACTATTTCATTAATAAGGTCGGGCTGCGCGGATTTGAGCAGCATTTTCCCCGTCAGTTGTCCGGCGGCATGCAGCAGCGCACCGCGATTGCCCGAGCGCTGGCGAATGATCCGAAAATTTTGCTGATGGACGAACCTTTTGGTGCGCTCGACAACCAGACCCGCGTAATGATGCAGGAACTGCTGCTGTCGATCTGGGAATCTTCGCGTAAAACCGTGCTGTTCGTGACGCACGATATCGACGAAGCGATTTTCATGGCGAACAAAGTGGCCATTTTCAGTGCGCGGCCGGGGCGGATTAAGACAGAAATAGCCGTTGATTTCCCGCATCCGCGTGATTACACCCTGAAAACGTCACCGGATTTTATGGCGCTGAAAGCGCGGGTGACGGAAGAAATCCGTACCGAAACAATGCAGACGATGGATCACTGATCTCTCCCTGCGGGTAAACATTTAACGTTGTTGTGTCAGGTATTGCATAAAAACCCGGCGGGCTGAGGCCTTAGCCGGGTTTACTTCCCGTTTCACTTGTCTATACAGGAATAGATTATGGCTTCTTCATCCACCGCTTTAACCCTTTGCCGCCTGCAACCGGGCCATGTTGACCTGCCGATGCTGCGCAAAATTTATCAAGGCAACGTCCGTCTTGAACTGGCTGAAGAGGCGCGCGCTGGCGTACTGGCTTCGCAGGAAACGGTCACCCGCATCGTTGAGTCGGGCAAAGTGGTTTACGGGATCAACACCGGTTTTGGCAAACTGGCGCAAACGCGCATTCCTGCTGAACGGCTGGCTGAGCTGCAACGTAATCTGGTGCTGTCGCACAGCGTCGGTATCGGCAAGGATCTGGCGGATAACGTGGTGCGTCTGGTCATGGCAACCAAAGTCCTGAGCCTGTCGCGCGGCCATTCCGGGATCCGCATTGAAGTGATTGATGCGCTGATTACTTTATTTAATGCGGGCGTGTATCCGTGTATTCCGGAGAAAGGTTCGGTCGGCGCTTCCGGCGATCTGGCACCGCTGGCGCACCTTTCTCTGATGCTGATTGGTGAAGGTCAGGTCACGGCGAAAGGTGAAAAAATGTCGGCCATCGCCGGGCTGGCAACCGCCGGTCTGGTGCCGTTTGAACTTGGCCCGAAAGAAGGGCTGGCGCTGCTTAACGGCACCCAGGTGTCAACGTCTCTGGCACTTTCCGGTTTGTTCGAAGCGGAGCGCGTATTTTCTGCCGGGCTGGTGGCAGGCGCGTTGTCGCTGGAAGCCATCAAAGGGTCGGTAAAACCGCTCGATTCACGCATTCACGAAGCGCGTGGTCAGCAGGGCCAGATTGGCGTTGCGGCGGCGCTTTCAACTATTCTGGCAGGCAGTGACATTGTCACGTCGCATGCCGATTGCGGGCGTGTACAGGATCCGTATTCCATCCGCTGCGTGCCTCAGGTGATGGGCGCTTGTCTGGATAACCTGCATCACGCGGCGCGTATTCTTCGCATCGAAGCCAACGCCGCCTCCGACAATCCGCTGGTCTTCTCTGAAAATGGTGATGTGATTTCCGGCGGTAACTTCCACGCGGAACCTGTGGCGTTTGCTGCGGACATCATCGCGCTGGCGGTGGCAGAAATCGGTGCGATTTCAGAACGCCGCATGGCGCTGCTGCTCGATACCGGTCTTTCCGGCCTGCCGCCGTTCCTGGTGAACGACGGCGGTGTGAACTCCGGTTTCATGATTGCCCAGGTGACGGCAGCCGCGCTGGCGTCAGAAAACAAATCGCTGGCACATCCGGGCAGTGTCGACAGCCTGCCAACGTCAGCGAATCAGGAAGACCACGTTTCAATGGCGACTTACGCCGCACGCCGTCTGGGGGACATGTGCTTTAACACCAGCGTCGTCGTGGGCATCGAAGCCATGGCGGCCGCACAGGGGATTGATTTCCATCGTCCGCTGCAAAGCTCTGTGACGCTGGAAAACGAAATGAAGGCCATCCGTGAAAACGTCGCGTTTCTTGAAAAGGATCGCCTGATGGCACCGGACGTCGAAATGATGCGTCTCTGGGCTTCCCGTGAACACTGGCCCGCGGCGATTGAAGCGCTGCTGCCAAGCTTTGTTTGATCGAAAGCTTCGCCTGAACACAAGCTTTGCCTGAAATTTTGAACCTGAAAACACCCTATTTGAGAGAAGGAACCGACGATGAACGCTCCACAAAAAACGGCTGTAGCCCGCGTTGTTCGTGCGCCGCACGGGACTGAACTGAGCTGCCAGAACTGGCTGATTGAAGCCGCGTACCGCATGATCCAAAACAACCTTGATCCGGATGTCGCTGAGCGCCCGGAAGATCTGGTGGTTTACGGCGGGATTGGTAAAGCGGCGCGTAACTGGCCCGCGTTTGAAAGCATTCTGGAAAGCCTGCGCCAGCTGCGTGAAGACGAAACGCTGCTCGTTCAATCCGGCAAACCGGTCGGCGTATTCCGTACCCATACCGATGCGCCGCGCGTGCTGATTGCCAACTCCAATATCGTGCCACACTGGGCAAACTGGGAGCATTTCCATGAGCTGGATAAAGCCGGGCTGATGATGTACGGCCAGATGACCGCCGGTTCGTGGATTTACATTGGTGCGCAGGGCATTGTTCAGGGCACTTACGAAACGTTCGCCGAAGCGGGGCGTCAGCACTACAACAGCGACCTGCGCGGCAAGTGGATTTTAACCGCCGGTCTGGGCGGTATGGGCGGCGCACAACCGCTGGCGGGCGTTCTGGCCGGGGCGTGCGTGCTGGCGATTGAATGCCAGGAATCGCGTATCGATTTCCGTCTGCGCACCCGTTATGTCGATTACAAGGCGCACAGCATTGATGAAGCGCTGGCGATGATTGAAAAAGCCTGCGCGGAGAAAAAAGCCATTTCCGTCGGCCTGCTGGGCAACGCCGCGGAACTGATGCCGCAGCTGGTTGCGCGTGCGAAAGAAGGCGGTTTGCGCCCGGATATCGTCACCGATCAGACCTCGGCGCATGACCCGCTGAACGGTTATCTGCCGGAAGGCTGGAGCCTGGAAAAATGGCAGGAAGCGCGTAAATCGGATCCGCAATCTGTGGTGAAGGCCGCAAAAGCCTCGATGGCAAAACACGTTCAGGCGATGCTGGATTTCCACGCAATGGGCATTCCGACCGTGGATTATGGCAACAATATCCGCCAGGTGGCGAAAGACGAAGGCGTGACCAATGCCTTTGATTTTCCGGGCTTTGTCCCTGCGTATATCCGTCCGCTGTTCTGCGAGGGCAAAGGCCCGTTCCGCTGGGTAGCGCTTTCCGGTGACCCGGAAGATATCTATAAAACGGATGCCAAACTCAAGGAGCTGTTCCCGGATAACGCCAACCTGATCAACTGGCTGGACATGGCACGCGAGCGCATCGCCTTCCAGGGTTTACCGGCGCGTATCTGCTGGCTCGGTCTGGGCGAGCGTCATATTGCCGGGCTGGCTTTCAACGAAATGGTGCGCAACGGTGAGCTGAAAGCGCCGGTTGTCATTGGTCGTGACCATCTGGATACCGGTTCTGTGGCCTCGCCAAACCGTGAAACCGAAGCCATGAAAGACGGCTCCGACGCGGTTTCCGACTGGCCGCTGCTCAATGCGTTACTCAACACTGCGGGCGGCGCAACCTGGGTCAGCCTGCACCACGGCGGCGGCGTCGGCATGGGCTTCTCGCAACATGCGGGCATGGTCATTGTGGCGGACGGCACTAAAGAGGCCGATGCACGCCTTTCGCGCGTTCTGTGGAATGACCCGGCAACCGGCGTGATGCGTCATGCTGATGCCGGTTATGAGCAGGCTAAAGCCTGTGCGGAACGCAATGACCTGAACCTGCCGATGCTATGAAGCCCGTTAGGGTAAGTGATGAATACAGCGGCAATTAAATTGAACAAAATCAGCGGGCAGTGGCGCAGGTCGCTGCCCGTTTTTGTTTCTAAAATAATCTGAAAATGCGTTAAAAAGTGGCGTAAAACCGCGCGGACTTCCGGCATACTCGGGAACAGAATCTTCACAGCACGAGGTAAAAGATGGCTTCAGATCCGACAGCTTTTGATGCAGCAAAAGAGTGCCTGAAAAATCTGGCAAGGCCCGCATCACGGGCGCTGGGCGTGTATAACGCCGGGCTTTCAGCCGACGCTGTACAGCAAAAATATGGCGCAGCCCGTATCGCCAAACTGGCGAGTAATGAAAACCCTCTGGGGGCCAGCCCGAAAGTGATTGCGGCGCTTGAAGCTGATGCCCGTTTCAGCGCGATTTATTCTGATGCATCTAGTGCGGCATTGCGTGCGGTGCTGGCGGAAGAAACGGGCGTCAGCGCGGAAAACATTGTGGCCGGCAACGGTTCTGAAGACATTTTACACATGCTGGCGCTGGCCTTTCTGAACCCTGGCGACCGCGTCGTCACGCTGATCCCGTCTTTTGGTTTGCATGAAATTTTCCCGCGCATGATGGGGGCTGAGGTCACGCTGGTGGGCGTCAGCGCGCAGCAGCAGTTCGATATTGAGGCCTGGGAGCGGGCGCTTTCCACACCTGCAAAAATGGTGATTTTCAGCAATCCGTCGAACCCGGTGGGCTGCATGCTGGGTCGCGAAGGATTCGCCCGAATTATCGATGCCGCCCCGCAGAATTGCATTCTGGTGATTGACGAAGCTTATTTTGAATATTGCGAAAACGAGCCTGATTATCCAGACAGCCTGCGCGTTCTGGCTGAGCAGCCGCGTCCGTGGATTGTGTTGCGTACCTTCTCCAAAGCTTACGGGCTGGCCGGTTTGCGCATTGGCTATGGTTTAGCCAGCCATTCTGAACTGGTGAATCTGCTCGACCGTGTCCGGACGCCGTTTAACATTAACCGCTCGGCACAAACTGCCGCCGTTGCGGCTTTGCAGGATAAACAGCACGTGCGTGACAGCATTGCGCTGGTCACCGCGCAGCGTGAAAAAATGGCCGCAGAGCTGATGGCTCTGGGCTTTACCGTTGCGCCGTCGCACGCCAATTTCCTGTTCTTTGATTGCGGCCAGCCGAGCGCGGAACTGGCACAGCGATTGCTTACCTTTGGCGTAATTATTAAGCCGTGGCGCGAAACCGGCTATGAAAACTGGATCCGCGTGTCAGTCGGTAACGAGCAGGATAACCGGCAGTTTATGGAAAGCCTGAAACACATTCTGGCGGAGGAAGCCGCGTGAAGCGTGCTGCGTTAAACATTGAAGAATTGCGCCGTCAGGCCCGGCGCGCGTTGCCGCGTTTCGCTTTCAGCTATGTGGAAGGCGGGGCGGATGATGAACAAACGCTGAAAGATAACCGTGAGGTTTTTGCCCGCTGGCGCTTTATTCCGCCGGTACTGACGGATTCCAGCCAGCGCGATTTATCTGTCACGCTCTGCGGGCAGACGCTCTCTGCGCCGCTGCTGATTGCACCGACCGGTTACAACGGCATGCTGCGTTTTGGCGCAGACGCCATGCTGGCCCGTACCGCCAGACGCGCCGGGATCGGGTATATCCAGAGCACAGTGTCCACAGCATCGATTGAAGAAATCGCGGCGGAAAACCTGCCGCAGCACTGGTTTCAGCTGTACGTATTAAAAGACCGCGCGGTGACAACCGGCCTGCTGGAGCGGGCGAAAGCTGCCGGATGCACCACGCTGGTGGTGTCCGTCGATGCCGTCCATTTCGGTAATCGCGAAAAAGACAAACGCAACTACCGGCGGCCAATGAAGCTTTCGTTGCCGAGCCTGGTGGATGTCGCGCTGCATCCCGGCTGGGTGTGGCGGACGCTGAAACCGGCGGGTATGCCCGGTTTTGGCAATTTAAAACCTTACGTGTCTGCGGATAAACAGCGTGGCGCGGGTGGGGCGAGCTATTTCTCTGAGCAGATGGATACCCGCCTGAACTGGGAAACGTTTGCCTGGATCCGCAGCCAGTGGCAGGGCGCGTTGCTGATTAAAGGCATTCTGGCACCGGCCGATGCGCAACGGGCGCTGGACGCGGGCGCAGACGGCATTGTGCTGTCCAATCACGGCGGCCGTCAGCTCGATGGTTCGGTCAGCGCGATGGAAGTCCTGCCGGAAATTCGCCAGTTGTGCGGCGCGGATGCCACTATTCTTATCGACAGCGGTTTTCGTCGTGGTACCGACGTGGTGAAAGCGCTGGCGCTGGGCGCGAATGCCGTATTGCTTGGCCGCCCGATGCTCTACGGCGTGGCGGCGGCGGGCGAAGCGGGCGCGCAACGTGCGCTGGAGATTATCTTGCAGGAAGTAGACCGCACGCTGGCGCAGCTTGGTTGTACGTCGGTGAATCAGCTGGGGCCGCATTTGCTGCGCCCTGAGCGTTAATTTGCACAAAGTAAAAACAGTAAACATCCTCAGAATTTTTAACCTGAATCAGTCAAACACAAGCATCACGGAGAAGCAGTTATGCAGGCACAGAACATTATCTTCCCGGCGCAAATTCTGCGCGGCCCCGGCGTTATTTCTCAGCTTGGCGATATTTGTGCGTTGCTCGGTAAACGCGCGCTGGTTATTGGCGGGCATCAGGCCCTGATGGCGGCAGGAGATAAAATTCGTCATCAGCTTGAAGGCTGTGCGGTGGAACTGGTGGGCAGCGAATGGTTTGGCGGTGAAAGCAGCGAAGGCAATATCACGCGTCTGGCGAAAGTAGTGAAAGACAAAAAGGCCGACATCGTGATTGGCGTAGGCGGCGGGAAATCTCTCGATACCTGCAAGGCCGTTGGCGTGGAAACCAACGTGCCGGTCGTGACCATTCCTACCATCGCCGCGACCTGCGCTGCCGTGACGCCGCTGACTATCCGTTATCACGATGACGGACATTTTCGCGATTTATTCCCGCTGCCACAGGCCCCGGCGGCGGTCATTATCGACAGCGACATTCTGGCGGCCGCGCCGTTGCGCTGGCTGGCTGCGGGGCTGGGCGATACGCTGGCAAAATGGTACGAATTCCGCGCCATCAGCAGCCATCACGGTCAGTTAAGCGGCGTGGCGCGATCTTCAAGCGCCAACAGCCGGATTTGTTATGACCTGATTGAATCCTGTGGCCCGGCTGCCTGCGACGCGGTGCGCGCGGGTAAACCAAACGCCGAACTGGATCAGGTGCTGGACGCCATTTTCATGTTTGCCGGTCTGACCTCGCTGATGAGCAGCGGGGCCCACGCCGCCGCCTCCCACGCCATTTACGAAGGCTTCACTGTTTGCGATAAAACGCGTGAATTTGGCCACGGCTTGCTGGTCGGCTTCGGTAATCTCTGCCTGCTGGCGCTGGAAAACCGCAGCGACGAAGAGCTGATGGAAGCCATCAGACTCGCCCACGCCTGCGCCGTGCCGCTGCGTCTGAGTGAAATCGCCGAACTGAACGCCGAAGAACTCGACAGCATCGTGAAGGCATCGCTGCACGCACCGGATATGGAGAATATGCCGGGGCATGTGACGGCAGGGGGATTGTATGAGGCGATTTCGCGGGTAGAGGCAATGGCAGATCTGATTTGATCTTTTGGGCTTGCAGCCCAAGCCTGCGAGTTTTGGGGTAGCGACCTGAAGGGTTTTAAATTTAATTTCAAATTCAAAATCAAGACCTTGGGTGGCACCCCAAGGTTTTGACCTTAAAGCCCCAAGGTCTTGACCTGAGCGATTACTGCAAGTGAAAAACCGCCAGATGGCCGGTCTGACATCAGATCCCCGCTAGATATCCCCCATCCACATATAACACCTGTCCGGTGATATAGCGTGCGGCGTCACTGCTTAAAAATACTGCCGCGCCGGTGAGGTCGTCGAGTTCTCCGAAACGCCCGAGCGGGATTTTCCCCTGCATTTGCTGGCACCAGTCGGCGTTTTCGTAAAACTCTGCCGTCAGATCGGTTTTGAAATATCCCGGACCGATGCCGTTAACGCGGATATTTTTTACGGCCCATTCCGTCGCCAGCGTGCGGGTCAGACCAGCCATGGCGGATTTCGATGCACCGTATGCTGCGGCACCCGGAACGCCGACCTGGCTGGTGAGCGAGCACAGGTTGAGAATACTGCCGCCGCCATTTTCGGCCATCAGCCGTGCGGCGGCTTGTGCGCAGAAAAATGCGCCTTTGAGGTTGGTGGTGAGAATGGTGTCCCAGAGCGCTTCGTCAACGTCCAGTGACGGGCAAAGGTGTTCGGTTCCGGCGTTGTTGACCAGCACGTCAGGCGGAGCGGGCAGCCTGGCCAGCGCGGCGTCGAAGGTGGCGGGTTGCGTGACGTCGAGCACCAGCGGAAAGGCCTCCGCGCCAAGTTGACGGATTTCCCCGCAGACGGCGTTTATCGTGACGTTGTCACGCCCGCTGACGATCACGCTGGCACCGGCTTTTGCCATGCCTATCGCCAGCGCTTTACCGATGCCGCGTGAGCTGCCGGTGATCAGCACCCGTTTGCCTTGCAGCGAGAACTGGTCAGTCATTCGGTTTCTCCGCCGGGCTGATCCCGGCCAGCCATTGGCTGAATTCGTCGAGATCTTCCACCGGCTGGCTGCCCAGCATGACGGACATCGCCAGACCGAGGGCGGAGCTGGTGGGGGTATGCCCGCTGAAACCGCCTGCGCGGAGATCCAGAACCAGCGTCGGGCAGCAGAACATGCCGAGGCGGAAAATCCGCTGCCAGTGCGGCGGCAACCAGCCACGGCGGGCGAGTTGGGCGAGCAACGGCTGCCAGTATTCCTCGCCTTTGTCGCGCAGGAAGGCGGCGCGCAGCGGCGTCAGCTGCCAGTTGTGATCCACAAACAGCGTATCGCCACGGCGCATCACCGTGACTTTGTACAGTTCGCCGCAGCGTGCGGGTTCGTACAACCACAGCGGATGCGCAAAAATGTTGTGGAAGGTGGCTTTGATTTCCGCCAGCAGCGCCGGAATGTTGCGCCCGGCGAAAGCGGGGTCGAAACTCACCAGTTGCGGAATTTCTTCCGACGTGTCGTACCAGACGTTAGCGTTGTGCGCGTCGCCGTGTGCTGTGATGACGCCGTGGTCGGCCAGTGCGGCGGGCGCGAGACGCGTTCCCGCTTCGGCGAATAATTGCCGCAGGCTGTGTTCATACGCCACACCGTTGATGACCCAGCGCAGGTTACTCAGCGTTTGCCATTCCAGTTGTTCGTCTTCGAGCTGGAAGGTTTTGCCGACGTAAAAACGCGCGACGCGGCCACCGAAACCGGCGGGGATCTCCGGGTTGTCCGGGGAAACCAGCCGGTGATGGAACAGCTGATGGATGGGTTCTGCGGAAACGCCGTCCACCGAACCGGCTTTCAGCGTCGGTAGCGTATTTGTCAGGATATCGCGGTCAGCGCGGCGCTGGGCTTCTTCGATTTCAGCTTCCTGATCCCATGCCTGTTGCTGTTCGATATCCCGGCAGACATCTGCCATACGCCGGTCGTGGCGCAGGGTATACATCAGAATCTGCCGCCCCGGTTCGCCGCAGGCATACACCGGCACATCGACCCGAAAGCCGCTTTCACGCAGCAATTCAGCGTTGTAATACTCTTCGATGGTTTTATCTTCGCCTTCTTCATTGTGATATTTGAAGAACAGGGCGCGGCCATCGTCGAGCGTCACCGTACCGTTGAGGGAATTCAGGCTGTACTGGTCACGGTTGATGGTCAGCTGACCGGCCTTCACGCCGGTGACTTCGCCAATCAGCTGTCGCAGCGCATCCGCCGCTTTTTGCCACTCTCCCGCGTGGACTAACTGACGCGCCTGCGCGGCCAGCGGTTCACTGCCCGTCAAATTGCTCATCGTTATTGGCCTTTTTTGTTGAGGATCTCAGTGCGTAATGCCGATACCGCCAGCGCGTGGCCGGGGAAGCCCTCGTACAGTGCGAACGCGTGTGCTTTTTCAGCCAGCGGTGCGTAGCCTTCGCGGGTCACGTAGCCGACTGAAATGCGTTTCATGTAATCGAAAACTGAGAGCGGGCCGACGGTTTTCGCTGCACCGTTGGTCGGCAGGACAGCGTTCGGGCCGAGCACAAAATTCCCCAATGTGATAGGCGTGTAGTTGCCGAGCAAGATTTCTCCGGCGTTGCGGATTTTGCCCATTACGGCCATCGGTTCTTCGGCAAGGATTTCCAGATGTTCCGGCGCGTACTGGTTTACAAACTCAACGGCAGTGTCGAAATCTGGCGTCAGCACCACGCCGCCGTGCGTTCCGCATAGAACCGCCTGCGAGAAACCGGCGCGCTTTTCACCGATTTGCGCCCAGTAGCCGGGCAAGGCGGCAATGGCTTCTTCGGCCACGCGGCGGCTGTTTGTTACCAGATAAGCCGAGGAGTCCGGCCCGTGTTCGGACTCGATGATGAGATCTAAGGCTGCCAGCGCACCGTCCACGCTGTCATCGGCCAGAATTAAGCTTTCGCTGGGCCCGGCGGGAATCCCGGGATCGATAAGGTTTGATAACTGGCGTTTTGCCGCCACGACCCACGGGCTGCCCGGTCCGACGATTTTCAGGCATTTCGGCACGGTTTCAGTGCCGAATGCCACGGCCGCCACGCCCTGTGCGCCGCCGCATTTATACACTTCGGTGATGCCCACCAGCCTTGCGGCGACCAGCGTGGCGTCGTCCACTTTGCCGTCCGGCCCCGGCGGGGTGATGACAATGGCGCGTTTGACGCCAGCCACCACCGCCGGGATCGTGGTCATCAGAAAGACGCTGGGGAACGAGCCTTTGCCGCGCGGCACGTAGCAGGCGACGGAGTCAATTGGCACATGGCGGTCACCGGCAAATGCGCCGGGGCGGATTTCTTTCATCCACATGTCTTCGGGTTTCTGCGCTTCGTGGAATGCGCGAATGTTTTCCACCGAGAAATGGATGGATTCGATGACCTGTGGATCAAGGCGTTCAAACGCTGTGGCGAACTCAGAATCTTCCGCCATGATGCTCATTTCCGGCGCGGTGACCGCGTCGAAATCGCGGGCAAAGCGTTGCAGGGCGGCGTCGCCATCGGTGCGCACGGCGTCGATAATCGGTGCCACACGCTCAATGAAAAAGGATAAATCCGCTTCGGTGCGCTGGAATAATGCCGGTGGCAGGTCGGTCGAATCGCTCAGGTCATGAAAAGTCACAGATTGAAAAGGTGCAGACATGGTAAATCTCCGGTGATCAGGCCAGCGCGGCGCGGGGGTGGCCGCTGCGGATAGTGTGGAGAACCTGACGTTGCAGGTCAGTGAATTCAGGGCTGGCGGTCAGTTCTTCGCGGCGCGGGCGCGGCAACGGCACATCAAACGTTGCCTGAATGGTGCCCGGTCCCATCACCACGATGCGGTCGGAAAGATAAACCGCTTCCTCGATATCGTGGGTGACGAACATCACCGTCAGCCGGTGTTGCTCCCAGATACCGGTGAGCAGTTCCTGCATCTGGTGGCGCGTCATGGCGTCGAGCGCGCCGAAAGGTTCATCCATCAGCAATATTTTCGGACGATAGGACAACGCGCGCGCGATCGCCACGCGTTGTTTCATACCGCCGGAAAGCTCGGACGGCCAGGCATCGGCAAACGCCGTCAGCTGAACCAGTTCGAGATGCTGATCGGCTTTTTCGCGGCATTCTGCCCGGCTGAACCCGGCGGCTTTGAGCGCAAATTCGATGTTCTGCCGCGCCGTCAGCCACGGTAATAAAGTATAGGACTGAAACACCACGCCACGGTCGATGCCCGCGCCGCGTATGGTTTGCCCGTCAACCTGCACGTCGCCGCTGTCGTAATCCTCAAGGCCTGCCGCGATGGACAGCAGGGTGCTTTTGCCGCAACCCGACGTGCCGACGACCGAGACAAATTCGTTGTCCGCCAGCGTCAGGCTGATGTCGTGCAGAACTTCGCGCGTCTGTTTTCCGACCTGGAAACTTTTGTGCAAATGAGAAATGGTTAAAACCGACATTACGCACGCCTCTTGTTGTAGCGGAACAGTACGCGCTCGGCGGCACGCATAATCTGGTCGCTGATTAACCCCAAAATCCCCAGCAGCAGGATGTAACCGATGATGGTGTCGGTCTGGAAGAAGCGCTGGGAAACGACGATGCGGTAACCCAGCCCGGAGGTGGAGGCCACCAGTTCGGCCAGCACCAGCCACGTCCACGCCCAGCCGAGACTGATGCGCAGTGCGTCCCAGATTCCCGGCAGCGCGCCCGGTAAAACGATGCGGAAGAGAATTTTGCGATCCGGCATGCCGAGCGTGCGGCCTAAACCGACGAAATCGCCCGGTACGCGTTTCACGGCGTCGATCACCATTAACACCTGCTGGAAGAAGGTGCCGATCCATATAATCAGGAATTTCTGCACGTCGTCTGTACCGGTCCATAAAATGGTCAGCGGCACAAACGCCACCACCGGCATGTAACGAATGAAATCCACCAGCGGTTCGGTCAGGGCTTTGAAGAAACCGTAGCAGCCTGCCAGCACGCCAATCACAATCGACATCACCGAGGAAATGGCGAATGCAATACTGATGCGGTAGAGGCTGCTTTTGACGTCACTCCACAGCGTGCCGTCCTGCGCCAGTGAAACCATTTTCAGCCACACATCGGTGAGTTTTGGCAGAAAAATCGGCGGAATGGCGCCGCTGCGGGTCGCCAGCCCCCACGCCAGAAACAGGACAACGAACAGCGCCACGGCGATGCCGACGAACAATTTGCGCGAGGGCAGGCGGCCAATCACCATCAGGTTGAGCGGTTTACGGCGCGAACTCATGGCAGGCTGTTCACAAAGCTGGCATCAATCACCTGCGCGGCGGTCACCGGTTTTGGGATCAGCCCGGCGGCGGTGGCGGCTTTCAGCACATGCGCAAACGTCTGGTCGGAGAACGAATGGCTGAGCACCTGTTTGTTTTCGGCCAGCGAATAGTATTTCACGCCGTCAAACGCTGATTCCAGGTCCGCCGGTGTGGCCCCCACGGCTTTGGCGATCAGGGCGCGGTCGGCGGTGGTATTGGCCTGATAATGGGTCAGGGCGGCGTCCCAGCTTTTAATCAGCGCGGCAATCTGGCCCGGTTTTTCTTTCAATACGGAATCGCGAACCACCAGAACGTCGCCGATCAGGCCCGGATCGGAAGAGCCGCTGTAGAGCATTTTCAGCGACGGATCCTGTTTTCTGGCGGCAGAAATGTACGGCTCGTAAGTCACGGCGGCGGTGACGCGTTTGGCAATCAGCGCGCTGCCTGCGGAATCGGCAGGCATCGGAACCGGCGTGATATCACTCCACTTCAGCCCGGCCGAGTTGACGGCGCTGTGCAGCAGAATGTCGCTGGTGGTGCCTTCTTCAAACGCCACCTGTTTACCTTTCAGGTCTTTCAGCGTGGCGATATCTTTGCCGACCAGCAGGGCGTCGGCGGTTTCGCTCTGATCGAGCAGCAGGACGACTTTCACCGGCAATCCGGCGGAAACCATTGCCATGGCGGTGTGTGTGGCGATGTTTGCGCCGTCAATCTGCCCGCTGGCTAACGCGGCGTTGATGTCTTTGTCTTCGGCGAAGTTAATGATGTCGACCTTTTCCAGCCCCTGCTGTTTAAAAATGCCCTGACTTTGTGCGACGTGCCACTGCCCGTAGCCCAGCCAGGGTTCGATACCCATTTTGAAGGTACCGGCTTCCGGCGCTGTCGTTGCCGCGCCAGCACTCAGGCTGAATGTCGTGAGCGCGCCAATGCAACAGGCCAGCGCAACTTTGTTTTTTAAGGCGTTTAAGGTCTGAGTCGGTGACATGGTGATCCTCGCATGGTGTTGAAGGAGAGAAAGACGGCTAATAGAAATCCTAATGTGCAACCCTGTATAGACAAGTGAGTAAAGCAATTACTACGCCACAGTTGAAATCACGGAAGGAAATCAGGCAGGGCATTGATGTTATACATTTTTTGATAATTAATGAGAAGGAGGTAAACGAATTTATAATTAAAAGTGATAACCTGCACCACAATATGACTTTCATTGCTCTGCGCCGGTGCATAAGACGACGGAGCCGGCAATATTCCCGCTTAATCGAATCAGCTGGCTTTCGCTTCAGGCCGGGGAATGAGTGCCTGTTTGAGAGCATTAAAGAATAAATTCAGCACGGAATTAAACGGGGCACCTTTTTTAACCACCAGGCTGAAGGGAGTGGCGATTTCAATATTGTCCGGCATCAGCGCTTTGAGTTTATTTCCGTCCATGAACGCACTGGCATAATGTTCCGGTAAAAAACCGAGATAATTACCGGTCATCAGTAACATGGTGACCGCTTCGACCTGTACGGCGATGGCGTGCGGCGTCGTGACGTCGGAGAAGATATTTTTCTTACTGTGATTGGCGTAAAAGTGATTCACCATTTGCGAGGATTTGATTTGTGATTCTTTAATTTCCTGAGCCGGAACGGAGAAGAGCGGGTGTTTATCGCCGCAATAAAGATAGGTCATTTCGTGATACAGGAAAAAGTAATCAAATTCCGGTTTTTCCTGATAGACCGGCATGATGCCGCAGGTAAAACGGCCATCAATCACGCCGCGTTCGATCTCGTCGAGCTGGGTGGCGTGCAGGCGGATGTTCACCTTTGGCGCCTGACGGTAAACCTCGCCTAAGCCACAGACGACGGGCGATTGCGGATCCGTAATGGTGTTGTCGATAATGCCGATGTTCAGCTCTCCGAACAGTTCGTGGCGCGCATGATTGAGTTTGTCGCGAAAGAGGTTGATGGAAGAAAATAAATCCAGACACGCCTGATACGCGACTTTTCCGTGTTCGGTTAAATAAAACCCCTCACGCCCGCGCGTACAAAGTTTCATCCCAAAGCGGATCTCCAGATCCGATATTTGTTTGCTGATTGCCGCCAGGCCAATATTCAGTTCATTACAGGCTGCGGTAAATCCACCGGCCTCTACCACGGTTTTAAAGACGCGCAAAAGTTTTAAATCTGCGACGCCAAGGCTGTGCTGGTTAATATCACTTTTTGCGGGTGATGTGTTTCCTGATTTGGAAAGTGGACTTTCCATAATAAATATTTACCCCCGCTCTAAAAATCTACAACATCAAATTCACTTAGCCTCACTCGTTATTACGCTGTAAGCCTCAGATTGTTCAGTGTCATTCGAAATACTGTCGGCTGAAATTTATTTAAACGCCGTCAGACAATACGCTGGATTCAGGTTTGCAACATCTATGCCATAAAAGGAAACGATCATGTCCCAGCAGCCAGAACTTCTTTGGGGAGCCCGCTTCAAACACGGGCCAGCCGCGGCGTTAAGCGCCTTATCGCGCAGCCCGGAATATTATTTTTCACTTGCTGAATATGATCTGGAAGGGTGCCGCGCACACGCTTATGAATTAAAGCGCGCCGGTTTACTTGATGAGAATGAAACCCGTCAGATGGTTGAGGCCATTGAGCAACTGGCCGCCGATTTTCGCGCCGGAACCGTGACGCCGGTTCAGGGCGATGAAGATGTGCATACGTTTATCGAACGCAGCCTGACCGAACGGCTGGGCGCACTTGGCGGCAAACTGCGCGCCGGACGGTCCCGTAACGACCAGACCGCCAACGATTTGCGTCTGTACCTGCGCGATAACACCCGCAAAATCGTGGTTGCGCTGCTGGAATTACAAACCGCGCTGATCAAACAGGCGGAACAGCATATTCATACCCTCGCGCCTGGTTTTACGCATCTGCAACAGGCGCAGCCGATTGTGTTTGGTCATCAGCTGATGGCGCATGCGCAGTCGTTTTACCGCGACGTTGAACGCCTGCGTGACTGGGATAAACGCTGCGCACTTTCCCCGCTCGGGGCGGCGGCGATGGCCGGTTCTGCCATCGCGATGCACCCGGAATTATCCGCTAAAGATCTGGGCTACGACGGCGCGTGTGAAAACTCCATTGACGCCGTTGCCAGCCGTGACCACGTCGCTGAATTCCTGTTTGCCGGCAGCATGCTGAGCGTCAACCTATCGCGCATTTGCGAAGAAGTTTGTCTGTGGGCGTCGCGCCAGTTCCGCTGGGTCGAGCTTGACGACGGTTACGCCACCGGCAGTTCCATCATGCCGCAGAAGAAAAACCCCGACATTGCCGAGCTGACGCGGGGCAAAAGTGGCCGTCTGATTGGCAACGTGACGGCGATGCTGACCACCATGAAAGGGCTGCCGCTTTCGTATAACCGCGACCTGATTGAAGACAAACGCAACGCGATGGACACCGTTGACCAGCTGTTGCTGGTGCTGCCTGCAATGGCCGGAATGATCGACACCATGAAGGTGAACGTTGAACGTCTGCGCGAACAGGCTCCGGAAGGTTTCACGCTGGCGACCGAAGTGGCGGACTGGCTTTCCCGCCGCGGCGTGCCGTTTAAGGAAGCGCACGAAATCACCGGCCAGCTGGTGCAGGTTTGCGAGCAACACAATCTGGCGCTGCATGAACTCAGCGACGCACAGCTGCTGGCCGTGGATCCGCGTCTGAGCGCTGACGTGCGCGATTGCCTGACGTTAGAAGCCGCGGTGAATGCCCGCAGCGGCTGGGGCGGTACGTCTCCGGTGCGCGTGGCCGAGCAGATTGAGCGGCTGAAAGTGCGTCTGGCCGGGCAGTCGGCCTGGGCAACGGCCTACACCGGCCTGTCTTTATAACGTCTGCATAACTTCTACACCTCGCGGGGAGCGGCGAATGACTTTGTATCAGAAGACGTCTGAAAACGTGAAAACCGCTGATATCGATCTCAGCGAATACCACTATGTGCCGCAGCGTTATTACGGCCGGATTTTTGCCTCGGTCGCGATCCTGGTGCTGCTGGCCTTGCTGGTGAACGCCTTTGCGCACGGCAAAATCGAATGGCAGTACGTGGCGCAGTTTCTGACCGCCAAAGCGATTTTGTTCGGGCTGGGCAACACCATTGTGATGTCGGTGCTGGCGATGGCGCTGGGGATTGTGTTCGGGGTGATTATCGCAGTGATGCGCATGTCGCAAAACCCGGTGCTGCGCAGCGTGGCGATGGGCTACACGTGGATTTTTCGCGGTACGCCGCTGATTTTACAGCTGCTGCTGTGGTTTAACCTGGCACTGATTTTCCCGACCATTTCCATTCCCGGCCTGTTCAGTATTCAGACCGTGGACATCATGACGCCATTCACCGCCGCACTGCTCGGGCTGAGTATTAATCAGGGCGCGTACACCTCGGAAGTGGTGCGCGCCGGGCTGATTTCGGTCGATCTCGGGCAGTACGAGGCGGCGAAGTCCATCGGCATGACGCGTCTGCATGCGCTGCGGCGGATCATTTTGCCGCAGGCCATGCGGGTGATTATTCCGCCTATTGGTAACGAATTTATCAGCATGGTGAAGACCACCAGTCTGGCGAGCATGATCCAATATTCCGAAGTGCTTTATAACGCGCAGACCATTTACTTCGCCAATGCGCGGGTGATGGAACTGCTGTTTGTCGCCGGTATCTGGTACCTGGTGGTGGTGACGGTGTTGTCGCTCGGGCAGAACCGTCTGGAACGCTATTTCGGTCGTGGCACCCGCCGCCGCACCAGCCACTGAGGAGCCAGACCATGAAAAGTATTATCAAAGCCGTCAACGTCAATAAGTACTTTGACCAGTTTCAGGCGCTGAAAAACATCAATCTTGAAGTTAAACACGGCGAAGTGATGTGCATCATCGGGCCATCCGGCTCGGGGAAAAGTACGTTTCTGCGCTGTATTAATCAGCTTGAGCGCATCGACAGCGGCGGCGTCTGGGTGGATGACGAACTGGTCGGTTACCGCATGGACGGCAAGAAACTTTACCCGCTCAATGACCGGCAGATTGCGCGCCAGCGGCTGAAAACCGGCATGGTTTTCCAGCGTTTCAATCTGTTCCCGGACAAAACGGCGCTGGAAAACATTATCGAAGGGCCGTGTCAGGTTCTGCTGCGGCCGGTGAAAGAGGCGACGCAGGAAGCCATGGCGCTGCTCGAACGCGTCGGGCTGGCGCATAAACGCGATGCGTATCCGCTGGAGCTTTCCGGTGGTCAGCAACAGCGCGTGGCGATTGCCCGTGCGCTGGCCATGAAACCCAAAGTGATGCTGTTTGATGAGCCGACGTCGGCGCTCGATCCGGAAATGGTCGGCGAAGTGCTGGCGGTGATGCGCGGTCTGGCCGCTGAAGGGATGACGATGATTGTGGTCACGCATGAATTAGGTTTCGCGCGGGAAGTCGCTAACCGCGTGGTCTTCATGGATGAGGGCGGAATTATAGAAAGTGGTAATCCGGAAGACATTTTGCTTAATCCACAAAACCCGCGGACGCAGAACTTTATCTCTGCCGTCCTCATTTGACCCTTTTGCCGTTAACTTTTGACTATGGGAATGCCTTCATGAAAAAAACACTGTTGTCCCTTATTACTGCGGCTGTTCTGTTGCAGGGCGCGGTTCCTGTCGCCAGCGCCGCTGAGCTGAAACAAAAAGACGAAATCAAAGTGGCGATGATGCCGAACTATCCGCCGCTGGAATTCAAGGATCCGGCCACCGGCCAGCTGACTGGCATGGATTACGATCTGGGCATGGAACTCGGCAAGCGCCTGAACCGCAAAATCAGCTGGCAGGAAATCGGCTTCGAACAGATGGTGAACGCCGTCGCCACGCATCGCGTGGACATGATCCTTTCCGGCATGACTGACACCAAGCCTCGCCAGGATATCGCCACGTTTGTGGATTACTACAACAGCGGGCCGCAGTTCTACACCACCGTCGCGCACAAAGAAATCAACACCCTGTCAGATCTCTGCGGCAAGAAAGTCGGTACCAGCCGCCGCACCACTTTCCCGGCTGAAATCGCTGCATGGAGCGAAGCAAACTGCGTGCCGGCAGGCAAACCGGCCATCGTGGTGATTGGTGCGGAAGGCACGGCGGATGCGCGTACCCAGCTGCGTCAGGGGCGAATCGAAGGTGTGGTGCAGGGCAGCGAAACTCTGCCGTACATCATGAATCTGGAAAAAGACACCTATAAACCGCTGGGCAAAGCCTTTGCGTATCAGGTCACCGGCATGGGGATCAGCAAAGACGATCAGCCGCTGATTGACGCGGTGAAAGGCGCGCTGACCGGCATGATTGCCGACGGTACGTATCTGAAAATTCTCACCAAATGGGGCCTGCAGGACGGTGCAATTTCGGAAGTCACCATCAACAAAGGCAAATAACCTCAGGTAACGGACCGACTCATGACGATTTCAGCACAACACACGGCCAGTCTATGGCCGGAAGGCAAACGCGGCTGCATGGCGCTGGCGTTTGATCTCGACGGCCCGACCGGCGACGCGATGCTTAACGGCACAATCTGGCAGAAAGCGGATTACTTTACCTTCGGCGCTTACGGCCCTTACCGGGCGCTGGGGCGGATCCTCGATTTGCTCAGTGAACATCAGCTTCCGGCGACGTTTTTCATTCCCGCGTGGGTGGTGGAAAACTGGCCGAAACAGTGTCAGGCGATTGTCGAGCGCGGCCATGAAGTGGCGTATCACGGTTATCGTCATGAGTCTTTTTACGCCATCAGCGCCGAAAAACAGCGCCAGGTGATGGAGAAGTCCCGCGAGATTTTCTGGCAGGTTTTAGGGATACGCGCCGAAGGTTTCCGCACGCCGTCAGGCGACTGGCACAAGGAAACACCGGCGATGCTGCTCGACGCGGGCGTGACGTATTCCAGCAGTATGCGCGGCGACGACCGGCCCTACCTGATCACCGTGCCCGGCCATGAACGGCCGCTGGTGGAAATTCCCGGCCGCTGGGAAATGGACGATTACGCGTCTCTGGCCTACACCCGCGAGCCGAATTTCCCGTCGGGGCTGGATCGCACCGCCAGTTACGCGCTGACGCTCGACAACTGGTGCCGTGAATACGACGGCGCGATGAATGAAGGGCTGAGCCTGACGACGTTGTTCCATCCGAAAATCAGCGGAAAACCGGGACGCATCATGCTGCTTGATCAATTTTTCAGCCGCCTGAAAGCGCGTGACGACGTGTGGTTTGCGCGCTGCCGCGACGTGGCGCACTGGTGGATGCAGGAGCATGCCAATGACTAATCAAAACTGGCCGCAGGGCTATCGCTGCGCGGTGATTATTACGGTGGATTTCAACGATATTCACGGCATTCTCAGCCAGGTTCCCGCCGTGGCTGGCCGCGAAAAAACGCTGTCGGTCTGGCGATACGGCACGCTGCGCGGCATCGACCGTTTGCTGGCGCTGCTGGATGAAAAAAACCTGCGCAGCACCTGGTGTGTGCCGGGCATTGTGGCGGACGAAAACCCGGAGAAAATCCGCGAAATCGACCGCGCCGGTCACGAGCTGGCGACCTGTGGCTATGAATTTGCGCATTTCGACGGGCTGACGCTGGCGCAGCAAACTGACAGCCTGCAACGGGGCAAAGCGGCGCTAAAAGCCCTGACCGGCAAGGTGCCGCGCGGTTTTCGTCTGCCCGCAGGAAACTGGGCACCGGGTTTTGCGGATGTGCTGACGGATGAAGGTTTCAGCTGGACTTCCGGCTGGCGCGGCGATGATTTGCCGTATTTCCAGCCCATGCAGGATGGCTTGCCGTCGCGGCTGGTGGAACTGCCGCTGCATTATGAGATGGAAGACGAGCCGTATTTCGCCTTTAACCTCAGCCCGGCGGTGCCCCCGGCGCAGTCACGCATTGCGTCCTACAGCCAGACGCTGGGCAACATGAAGATGGATTTCGACGGTTTCTACCGTTTTGGCCTGTGCTATGTGCTGCGGCTGCATCCGGAAGTGATCGGCACCGCCGGACGCATTGGCGTGCTGGCTGAACTGCTGGACTACATCACGTCAAAACCGGATGTCTGGGTCGCCAGCGCCAGCGAGGTGGCCGACTGGTGGTCACAGAATCAGCCGCAAAACGAGGCGTCCCATCCGGCGCAGATCTGGATGCAACATACCGCGCCGGGAGTCAGCCATGAGTAAGCTTTCGCAGCAGCAAATTCTGAGCGAATTTGTGGTGAATATCCATTTCGACGATTTGCCGCCACGGCTGGTGGAACGTACCAAACGGCATATTCTCGATACGATTGGCGCGGGGCTGGTGGGTGCGATCAGCGACGTGGCAAAAGACGTGGCCGCGATGATCCTCGGTGAAGGCGCATTGCCGCTTTCCCCGGTCTGGGGCTACCGCGAGCTGACGTCTGCGCGCAACGCTGCGCTGCTCAACGGCGTGGCGGCGCACGCGCTGGAACTCGATGACACCGGCGGCTGCGATCATTCCGGCGCGGTGGTTATTCCCGCCGTGCTGGCGGTGTTGCCGCTGTGCCCGCAACCGGTCAGCGGCAAAGCGTTTATCACGGCAGTCGTTATGGGTTACGACGTGGCGCGCCGCGTGCTGGAAGCCTGTGGCGGCTATTCCCCGCACAATCGGGCGGGCTGGCATTCCACGTCAACCTGCGGCGTATTTGGCGCAGCAGCGGCCGCGGGGAAAATTCTCGGCCTGAGTGCAGGACAGATCAGCTCTGCACTGGGCATTTCCGGCAGTTTCAGCGGTGGCCTGTGGGCGTTTATCCATGACGGTTCGCAGAGCAAGAAGCTGCACGCAGGCCGCGCCGCAGAAGGCGGAGTTCTCGCCGCGCTCAGCGCCCGGCAGGGCATCATCGGGCCTGCGCAGTTATTCGAAGATCAGTGGGGCGGATTCCTCTCAACGCTGGCACCGCAAAGTGCAATGCCCGAAATGCTGACGGCCAGTCTGGGTGAAATCTGGAAGCTGGAGCGTTGTTCCATCAAGCCTTACGCCTCGTGCCGTGGTACGCATTCCGCGATCGACGCGACGGGCATTTTGCTTGAGGAAATGCACGCGACCGCCGGTGATATCGAAAAAATCGTCGTCCGTTTGTGCCCGTTCCTCAACGGAATGTGCGGAGATAATGAAATCGCCACGCTGGCGGCGGCACAGATGAGCCTGCGTTACGCCATCGCGGCGCGTGTCGTTTTCGGCCACGCCGGGCTGGACGCTTACGGTGCGGCGCAACGGAAGGATCCGGATTTGCTGGCGATGATCGCCCGGATCGTGCTGACGGAAGATGCCACGATGAGTTCCGACAGCGAGCCGGATGTGACGGTTTTCATCCGAACCGGCGAATCAAAAACCTTACGAGTGGATGTCGCGCTGGGCGCACCGGGGAATCCGGTGTCGGATGAGCAGCTTAAGGAGAAGTTTGTGTCACTGGCAACCCGGATGATTTCGGTGGCGGGTGCGGAGAGGATTTGGAACAGCGGGATGGAAATGGAGAATTTGCCTGATGTGCAGGGGGTGTTTGGGCGGTGAGCCCAGGGCCCTGTTGGCCCGAACCAAATTTTTACTTGTCCCGTTCTGTAAGCTGGTGTCAAATCAGGTGATTAGCGTCCTGACGGGCAAGACCGTTAAACAGAGGAAAATCCCATGTCCCAGACTCTCCGCGTTGGCCTGATCGGCTATGGCTTCGCCAGTAAAACTTTCCATTCACCTTTGATTGACGGCACGCCGGGCCTTGAGCTGGCTGTGGTGTCGAGCAGTGATGCCGCAAAAGTCCATGCCGACTGGCCAAATGTCACGGTTGTTGATTCCCCGGAGAAGCTTCTTGCCGATCCGTCCATCGATCTGGTGGTGATTCCTACGCCAAACACCACGCATTTCCCGCTGGCGAAGCTGGCGCTGGAAGCCGGTAAACACGTTGTTGTCGATAAACCGTTCACCGTGACACTCGAAGAAGCCCGCGAGCTGGACGCGCTGGCGCGTGAAAAAGGCAAAGTGCTTTCTGTGTTCCATAACCGTCGCTGGGATTCTGATTTCCAGACCGTGAAAGCGCTGATCGAAGAAGGATCGCTGGGCGAGATCGTGTATTTCGAATCGCATTACGATCGCTACAAACCACAGGTGCTACAGCGCTGGCGTGAAAGCGATGCGCAGGGCAGCGGCATCTGGTACGACTTAGGTTCACATCTGCTGGATCAGGCGCTGCAATTGTTTGGTACGCCGGATTCGTTACAGGCTGACCTGGCCGTGCTGCGTCCGGGCGGTAAAGCGGTGGATTATTTCAATGCCGTGCTGACGTATCCGCGCCGCCGCGTGGTGTTGCACAGCACTGTGTACGCCGTGGCGGAAACGGCCCGCTTTATCGTGCAGGGCGAAACCGGCAGCTATGTGAAATTTGGTCTGGATCCGCAGGAAGATCGCCTGAAAGCGGGCGAACGTCTGCCGCAGGAAGACTGGGGATACGACAAACGTGACGGCGTGATCACGCTGAGCCACGAGGGTGTGCTGGCAGAGAAATCGTTGCTGACCATTCCGGGGAACTATCCTGCGTATTACGCGGGTGTGCGCGATGCGATTAACGGTAACGGCGAAAATCCGGTTCCGGCATCGGATGCTATCCGCGTAATGGAAATGATTGAGCTGGGCATGCAATCTTCAGAACAACAGGCGACGTTGAAAGTAAAAAAATAAGCCGCCGTTAACCCGATTCTCTTTTACTCGTTCAACTGGCAAGGAAGGTTCATGTCCTGGTTAAAAATCGATAAATTTTTGCTGATTCTGATTTGTGTGGTCGTGGTTGCGTCGTTTTTCCCTTGTGAAGGGATCTATAAAACGATTTTCGAACATCTGACCACCGCTGCCATCGCGCTGCTGTTTTTTATGCACGGCGCGAAGCTCTCGCGTGAGGCGATTATGGCGGGGATCGGCCACTGGCGTTTGCATGTTGTGGTTTTCCTCAGCACGTTTGCGCTGTTCCCGCTGCTGGGGCTGGGCATGAAATGGCTGGTGCCGGTCGGTATTCTGACACCGACGCTGTATTACGGTTTTCTGTATTTGTGTGCGCTGCCGGCTACCGTGCAGTCGGCGATTGCCTATACGTCGGTGGCGGGCGGGAATATCCCGGCGGCGATTTGCAGCGCGTCGGCGTCCAGTATTCTCGGCGTGTTTTTGTCGCCGGTGCTGGTGGGTTTGCTGATGCATACGCAGGGCGGAACCAGCGATACGCTGCACGCCATCGGCTCGATTGTTTTACAACTGATGGTGCCGTTTATCATCGGGCATTTGTGTCGTCCTCTGATTGGCGGCTGGGTGCAGCGTCATAAGAAGATCGTGAATATTACAGACCGTTCGTCGATTCTTCTGGTGGTGTACGTGGCGTTCAGTGCGGCAGTGGTGGAAGGCATCTGGCATCAGATTGATGGCTGGTCACTGCTGGCGGTGCTGGGTTGTTCGATTGTGCTGCTGACCATTGTGCTGATCATCAATACGTTTATGGCGCGGCTATTTGGTTTCAATACCAAAGACGAAATCACCATTGTTTTCTGTGGCTCGAAGAAGAGTCTGGCGAACGGTATTCCGATGGCGAACGTGCTGTTCCCGGCGTCTGCGGTGGGGGCGATGGTGCTGCCTCTGATGATTTTCCATCAGATCCAGCTGATGGTGTGCGCGGTTCTGGCGTCGCGTTACGCGAAACGTGTTGCACGTGAAGAAGCCGCTAAACTGGCCGTGAAAGAAGAAATCAAATCGGCATAACGGATTGATTGAAAAGAAAAGGGCGAGAATGAATCCCGCCTTTTTTTTGCGCTCAGGGAACGGTTTTCAGAAAACGTTACGCAGACACTTTGTCGCGAATCGCCTGTTTTTCTGCGCCGGTCAGGAAGGCCATTGTCAGGCCATTTTCCTGCGCTTTGCGGATTTCATTCTGAGTCAGACCGGCGGCTGGCGCGGCAACGTTGTATTCGTTGGCAATTTCGATGCCCTGAACGGCCGGATCGTCGGTATTGATTGACGCCAGAACGCCGTGGCGCAGGAAGGTCGCCAGCGGATGTTGTTCAAACGAGGAGACGGTGCTGGTCTGAATATTCGACGTCAGGCAGGACTCAATCCCAATCTGGTGCTTCGCCAGGAAATCCATCAGCGCCGGGTCTTGCGCGGCTTTCACGCCGTGGCCGATACGCTCAGCGCCCAGTTCACGAATTGCCTGCCAGATGCTTTCCGGGCCTGCGGCTTCACCGGCGTGAACGGTAATGCGCCAGCCTGCGTCGCGCGCACGGTTAAAGTGGCTGAGGAACAGACTGCCCGGGAAACCGAGTTCATCACCGGCCAGATCCAGCGCGGTAATGCCATCGCGGTGCGCCAGTAAACCTTCCAGCTCTTGCAGACACGCATCTTCACCGAAAGTACGGCTCAGAATACCAATAAGACGCACATCGATGTCGTGATTTTTCTGGCCTTCACGGATGCCTTCGATCACGGCTTCCACCACGCCTGCGACCGGCAGTTTGTGGTTCATCGCCATGTAGTAAGGGGAGAAACGCAGTTCGGTATAGTGCAGACCGGCTTTGGCCGCATCTTCAACGTTTTCTTTCGCAATACGGCGGCAGGCGTCGAGATCGCCCAGCACTTTGACGCCCCAGTCCAGTTTTTGCAAAAAGCTCACCAGATCGGGTTCTGCGTGCATCACCTGCACATGCGGGCGCAGGGCTTCAAGTTCATTGGCGGGCAGCGTCAGGTTAAACTGACGGCCTAAATCGAGAATCGTTTGAGCGCGGATGTTGCCATCAAGGTGGCGGTGAATGTCGGTCAGGGGAAGGCGTGTGTCGATCATGGGGTGCACTCGTTATTATTGAAATGTGCGGGGCATTATAACGTCAGATCGGGGGATAAGAAAACGTTGTTGCGCAACGGCAGGAGAAAGCTCCTTCCTCTGTACAAGGAAGGAGCGAAACGGAAAATTCTTGAACGTTACGGCAGCAGGGTATTAATCGCGAGAATTAAAGCCTGTACCCCCGCTTCTACCTTCGACCTTGGGCAGCCGACGTTCAGGCGCAGGAACCCGTTGCCTTCTTCACCGTAGGTATAACCCGGCATGATCGCGACTTTTTGATGTTCGATCAGCTCTTTTTGTAGCAGCTTGTCGTCGATGTTTAACGCACGCAAATCAATCCACGCCAGATACGTTGACTGCGGAGGTTGCCAGTTCAGCTGCGGGAACGCGGCGTTCAGCTGTTCCGCCACATAATGCAGATTTCCCTGCAAATAGTCGCGCAACGCGTCCAGCCACGGTTCGCCCGCGTGATACGCCGCGACGTGCGCATGTACCGCCAGTACCGCCGGAGAGGATAAACCGTCGCAGGCTTTCAGCTGATGCAGATAAGCATCACGCGGCGTTTTATGGCTGATAAAGCCGTACGCGCCGGTCAGCGCAGGGATATTGAAGCTTTTCGAGCCGGACGTCAGCAGCGCCCATTCACCGCGCGCCACCTCATTCCACGGCGTATGTGGGTTCCCGCCCCAGACCATATCCATGTGGATTTCATCGCTGATCACCCGCACGCTGTGGCGCTCGCAAAGTGCTGCAATCCGCGTCAGTTCTTCGCGCGTCCAGACCTTTCCGGTCGGATTGTGCGGGCTGCACAGCAACAACAGCGAACAGTCCGGCTGCGCCAGCAGGCTTTCCAGATTTTCGACATCCAGCGACCAGTCGTTGCCGTTTTTAATCAGCGGGCAAGCCAGCAGGTTGCGCTGATTACCATCAACCACTTTAAAGAACGCGTCGTAGGCCGGGGTGAATGTCACCACACCATCACCCGGCTGGCTCCACTGGCGGATAAGCTGCGCCACCATGTAAATCACCGACGGGCCATACACCACCCAGTCGCGGTCAATCTGGCTGTTAAAACGCTGCTGATACCAGTGTTCAACGGCACCGAGAAAATCGTCATGATGCCAGCGGCTGTAGCCAAGCACGCCGTGTTGCAGGCGTTTTTGCAGCGCATCCAGAATGCACGGCGCGGTGGCGAAATCCATGTCTGAAATGGTAAATGGCAGTAAATCATCATGGCCAAAACGGTCGGCGACGTAATCCCACTGAGTACACCAGGTTCCGTGACGATCAACGACGGTAGAGAAATCAAAAGAAGCTGAGGACATTTTTTCACTCCCTGAAGAAAGCAGAAAAGGGCGACACGAAGTCGCCCTGTGGATTCAGTGTTTATACCATCGCCGGTTCGGGCGCGGGCTGATTGGCTGCTTCACGGATGAGGTAATCCAGCTCATCTTTCACCGACTGCACCTGAGGGCCGATCACCACCTGCAGGTTGTGTTCGTTGAGATGAACCACACCAATTGCACGGTTGGCTTTAAGCGTCGCATCGTCGACCAGCGACATATCCGCCACGGAAAGACGCAGGCGGGTGATGCAGTTATCGAGTGAAATGATGTTACCGGCACCGCCCAGCGCGCTTAAGATCACCGGCACGTTGTAACCGGATTTGCTGGAAGACGGCACGGCCGCGGCGGCTGGCGTACTTTCAGATTCACGGCCCGGCGTTTTGATATTAAAGCGCGTGATAGAGAAGCGGAAGATTACGTAGTAAGCCGCGAACCAGATTGCTGCGACCACCGGCACCAGATACCACTTGGTGGCTGTGCCGTGCAGGATACCGAAGACCACGAAATCGATGATGTTACCGTCGGTATTCCCGATGGTCACGCCCAGTACCGACATAATGGTGAAGCCAAGACCGGTCAGAATTGCGTGAATCACATACAGAACCGGCGCAACGAAAAGGAACAGGAATTCGATCGGTTCAGTGGTTCCGCCGACAACACAAGCGACAACACCGGAAATCAGCAGACCTTTAATTTTATGACGGTTTTCAGGTTTCGCACAGTGGTACATCGCCAGCGCAGCACCCGGTAACCCCCCGAGGAATGCAGGCATTTTGCCCTGCGACAGGAACTGTGTCGCGCTTTCAGAGAAACCGTGCGTGGTCGGGCAGGAAAGTTGCGCCTGGAAGATGGTCAGGGCTCCGCTGACTTCGCGGCCACAGACGTCCATTGTGCCACCGGCTTCGGTGAAGCGGATCAGCGCCACCAGAATGTGGTGCAGCCCGAACGGTAACAGCAGACGTTCGCCGGAACCGAAAATCATCGGTCCGAACACACCTGCACCCTGAATCAGACGGCCCAGACCGTTAATCCCGGCGGCGAAGAATGGCCAGATTAACGGGATCAGCAAACCGACTAAACCGAGCACGACGGTGGTGACGATCGGCACAAAACGCGTACCGCCGAAAAATGCCAGCGCATCCGGCAGGCGGATGGTGTTGTAACGCTCGTGCAACATGTACACGATGATACCCACAATCACCGCGCCCAGAATACCGGTGTCGATAGACTGGATACCAAGGATCATCTGGATGTTATTGGCTTTCAGAACCAGCGGATCAACCGTTGGCAGTGTGCCGTTGGCGGTCAGGTAGAAGTTGATTGCCAGGTTCAGCACGGCAAAACCGACAAAACCGGAGAAGGCGGCAACGCCTTTGTTCTCACGCGCCATACCCAGCGGGATAGCGATGGCGAACATGACCGGCAGGAAGCTGAATGCAAATGAGCCGACTTTGCTCATCCACACGAAAATCAGCTGAAGAACAGGATTGCCCAGTGCAGGCAGCAATGTAACGACATCGTGGCTGCTTAACGAGCTGCCGATGCCCAGCATGATGCCGCAAAATGACAACAACGCGACGGGCAACATGAAGGTTTTACCAAGGCTTTGGAAGAATTCCCAAAGTGTGACTTTTTGTTTTTTATTTGCAGGCATGACTGCTCCCTGAGTGGTTTGGTGTTGGCTGTGTGGTAATGGCGGCTAAGATAAAACGTTTTACCAAAACAATACGTGTCGGAACTCACAATATTGGAAGATGGCTGCACCATCAGGGTGAAATGGAGGTTTAACGTTTTACTCAATCTGACGAGTCGGGTATAACTGTTTGACCGCGCTACTGATTTAAACGCTTAAGTCCGACGAACGGGTCATAATCCCGCTTCATGGAGTCTGGAATGAACGACATAGCCTGATGAATCATAAAAAAATTACGATTATCGATGTTGCGCAGCACGCCGGTGTTTCTGTCACCACGGTGTCGCTGGTGCTCAGCGGCAAAGGGCGCATTTCCCTGAGTACCGCTGAGCGGGTAAACCGTGCGGTGGATGAACTGGGTTTTGTGCGTAACCGGCAGGCCAGCACATTGCGCGGCGGTGAGTCCGGCGTGGTCGGGCTGATTGTGCGTGATATCTGTGAGCCGTTTTATGCAGAAATGACCGCCGGTCTCAGCGAGATGTTTGAAGCGCAGGGCAAAGTATTATTTCTGCTGCAAAGTGGCCCGTCAGGCAAAGGTCTGATGCGCTGTTTCGACACTTTGCTGACCCACGGCGTTGACGGTATTGTCATCGCCGGTGGCACCAGTTCTATTTCCGGCCTGAAAGAAAAGGCCGATGAACAGGGCGTTCCGCTGATTTGCGCTGCGCGTTCCGGTGGTATTGAAGGCGTCGATGTTGTCCGCCCGGACAATATGCTCGCCGCCAAAATGGCCACCGAATATCTTATCCGCCACGGCCACAAACAAATCGCTTACCTCGGCGGCCTCAGTAATTCGTTAACCCGCGCCGAACGCCTCGGCGGTTTCTGCGCCACGCTCGTGCAGTACGGCCTGCCGTTTCGCAGTGAATGGATTATCGAGTGCGATTACCAGCAGAAATGCGCCGCCGACGCCGCTGAAACGCTGCTGACCCATTACCCGAAAATCAGCGCCATCGTCTGCCATAAATCGTCCGTCGCGCTCGGTGCTTATTTCGGCGTTTTGCGCACCGGCGCAGAAGTCGGCGGCGGGGCGGTCGACAGTTTCTTCCAGCAAAAAGTGGCCCTTATCGGCATGGAAGATGCACCAGAATCCGAACTGACCGAACCGCCGCTGACGTCAATCGCGAACTCCGCCCGGGAGATTGGTCATGCGACGGCGAGACGGTTATTGCTGAGGATCGGGGGGCAGAATCTCGAAGCACAGAATATTATTGTGCCACCGGGGCTGGTAGAGAGGGAGTCGGCCTGAAAGCCACTTTGAGAAAGGTGACAAATTTCGTTTTTGGCCAGGCTGGCCTTAAACTCAAGACCTTGGGCGGCAACCCAAGGTGTTGACCTGGGTTGCACAAAATATAACCGAGCGTGATACCGGTTCGTATCACTGAGAATCCTGGCTTGTCCCCGTCTTAGGACTCGCTGCTGTCGCATCCTCCGCGCCAGCGGTCTTCGTGTAGATAATCTTCTGCGTATCATTCCCGCAATGACCCACAACCTGACCACCGGCCTGATCTGCCTGATCGTTCGGGACGATATCAAGCTTAAAACCGGATTCCGGCAAACCGTTGGCGACGATTTTCTGGGTGATATCCGCTTTCACGCTTTCACAGGTGGCAGCCTGAACCGCCAGCGGCGCTAACATCATGACCGCAAGGCCAGCTAAGAGTGTCTTTTTCATCATTCATTCCTTTTATGAGAAACAGTGTATTAATGAGTTTAGCAGATAGAGACAGCGGCATAGTTCGCCGCTGTCGGGCAGGAAAAGGGCGGAAAGACTTATTTACGGTATTACGGTGCCATCAGCTGACGGCCGGTGCGGCGGTCGAGGCAGCGCTGGGTGTTATCTTCCCAGTACGCGTTGATATTCTGGCTGGCGTTGCATTTATCACGCAGATCCACAGAATTATCGTACTTGGAATAATCCTTCTCAGCACGCTGGTTTTTCAAAGCCCGCAGACGCTGGGTTTCGTTCCATTGCTCTTTGCTCTGACGCGCTTCTTCGTTGGACATGGCATCATTGCCGCTGCCGCCAAAGACACAGGTTCCGCCCGCACAGTTGGTGGCTGCCAGCGCAGGTGC
Source organism: Rahnella sp. BIGb0603 (assembly GCF_024808755.1). NCBI lineage: Bacteria > Pseudomonadati > Pseudomonadota > Gammaproteobacteria > Enterobacterales > Yersiniaceae > Rahnella > Rahnella sp. BIGb0603. The sequence continues at coordinate 254,492 of NZ_JANUEX010000002.1, forward strand.
CTGCCAGCTTGCGGTCATAACAAGCAGCGCAACAGGCAGTAAACGGCGTAAAAACGTTGTATTCATTAGTTAATCCTTTTAATTTACACATCGCTCAGGCGAATACTTTCAATTATAACATCACCCTGAGTCACGTCACCCAAAGCCTGCTAACGGGTTGAATTCATATTTAACTTACGACTGTAAACCTGGCGATTCACATGCTCAAAACGACTTTACTGTTCTTTGCGACCGCGCTGGCGGAAATCATCGGCTGTTTTCTGCCGTATCTCTGGCTGCGCAAAGGCGGCAGCTGGCTGCTGCTTTTCCCGGCGGCGCTGAGCCTGGCGGCGTTTGTCTGGTTGCTGACCCTGCATCCGGCAGCCAGTGGCAGGGTGTATGCGGCTTACGGCGGAGTTTATGTGATGACGGCGATGTTGTGGTTGCGGTTTGTCGATGGCGTGAAACTCAGCACCACCGACTGGCTCGGCGCCTGTGTGGCGCTGGCCGGGATGCTGATTATCATTTCTGGCTGGAAAGCGGCGTAACGGTTACTGCGACAATTGTTCCATCATCACGATCACTTTCTGAATCACAATCTGCGCGGCGCGGGAAAGCTGACGGCGTGGCGCAACGCATAGCGCGAGCGTCAGCGGTTTGGCGCTGCGCCCTTGCAAGGGCACAAACGCCAGCCGGTTTTCCTGCAAATCGGGCAATACGTCGAGCAGACTCAGCACACCCACGCCAGCCCCTTTGCGGATAAGTTCGCGCATCATCCGCACGTCATTACAGACAATTGACGGCGTATCCAGCAACTGATAACGGTTATACAGCAGCTTCGCGCGGGCATTCACCATCAGTGGTTCCGACGGAATAATCTGCCGGTAAGACGCGATATCGCTGAACGACAGTGATTCCTGCTTTGAAAGTTCATGCCCGACCGGCATCGCGATGCCAATCGGCAATTCCGCGAACGCCTGTACTTCCAGACCGGTATGTTCAATGGGGTCGAGCAGCAGGCCAAAATCCACTTCAGCCGAACTGACCTGTTCACTGATATTCCGGCTGTCTTCAATGCGGATATCAAACGTGAGGTATGGATGCTCAGCGCCGACTTCGGCAATCAGCTGCGCCATAATTCCTTCACTGAGCGCCGCGATAATGGAAATGGTGACGTGCCCGCGCCGCAAACCCTGAATTTCATCAAAGCGTTCGCGGGTACGGGAAAATTCTTTACGCCAGCGACGGATATCATCGAACAAAATCTCACCGGCGGACGTCAGTTTCAGGCCGGTCGGCAGACGCTCAAACAGCGGCGTTTCCAGCGTCTGTTCAGCCTGTAAAATCTGCCGGTTAATGGCCGAAGCGGAGACGTGCAGCGCTTCCGCCGCTTTGCGCAAACTTCCTGTTCGGGCGACTTCGGTAAAATATTGCGAAAAACGGGAGAAGGGTGACATAGGTGTACTAATTTATGCAGTGAATAAGTGAGATATCTATTATGGACTGCATCACTCATTTTTCCTAGATTGTGCGATGGCCTTTGTAAACAATCACCTCAGATTGTTTTATGCGCAAATCTCTGCGCAAAAAAGGTCAATAAAGGGTAATGACAGGGTTCGTCAAAACACGTTTAGCACGTGAGCCGCTTTTCTTTGGACAGAAGGGGTGCGAATTGTGGCATTCGTACTGCTGGCGCGCGTGCGTGTTTTGAAAAACAACACTAATAACAAGCGTGCGCTTTTGATCACCCGGTTGAAGTGATCACGCGACCAAGAGATTCCTTCTCATGTTAGAAAAACTATTCAAGTTAAAAGCTCACCGTACTAACGTGCGGACTGAGATTGTGGCAGGACTGACTACATTTTTAGCAATGGCCTATATTCTGTTCGTTAACCCGTCCATTTTGGGCGCGACGGGGATGGATAAAGGCTCGGTTTTCGTGGCAACGTGTCTTGCTGCCGCAATCGGTTCCGCACTGATGGGCTTTATCGCCAACTACCCGATTGCACTGGCGCCGGGCATGGGTTTAAACGCCTTCTTCACCTACACCGTCGTGCTGCACATGGGTTACACCTGGCAGATCGCGTTGGGTGCTGTTTTCCTTTCCGCGTGTATCTTCTTCGCGTTATCAATTTTCAAAATTCGTGAATGGATTATCCGCAGTATTCCGCTGCCGCTGCGTTCGGCGATTGCGGCCGGTATCGGGTTATTCCTGGCGCTGATTGCGCTGGAAAACGCCGGTATTGTGATTGCAAACCCGGCCACGCTGGTAGGCCTGGGTGACCTGACCAAACCGGGTCCGCTGTTTGCGATGCTCGGTTTCATTCTGATTGTGGTTCTCGAAGCGCGTAAAGTGACCGGTGCTGTGCTGATTGGCGTGCTGGCTGTGACGGTTCTGGCGATTGCGCTGGGCTACTCACCGTTTGGCGGCGTGATGTCTATGCCACCTTCTATCGCACCAACCTTTATGCAGCTGGACATCAAAGGCGCATTCAACGTTTCGCTGATCAGCGTCGTGTTCGCATTCCTGTTCGTAGACGTGTTCGATAACTCAGGCACCCTGATCGGCGTAACCAAACGCGCAGGTCTGGCGGACGAAGATGGCAATATCCCGAAAATGGGGCGTGCGCTGGTCGCGGACAGTGCGGCTGCGCTGTTCGGTTCACTCTTAGGGACATCAACTACCACCAGTTATATCGAGTCTGCTGCGGGCGTGAGCGCCGGTGGCCGTACCGGTCTGACGGCGATCGTGGTCGCGATCCTGTTCCTGCTGAGCCTGTTCTTCGCACCGCTGGCAGGCAGCGTTCCGGCATTCGCCACCGCGCCTGCTCTGCTGTTCATCGCGGTTCTGATGACCTCAGGTCTGGCAGAAATCGACTGGAAAGATATCACCGTTGCCGCGCCGGTCACCGTGACCGCGCTGACCATGCCGTTCACGTATTCCATCGCTAACGGCATCGCGTTTGGTTTCATCACCTGGACGCTGGCAAAACTGCTTACCGGTCGCTGGCGTGAACTGAATTCTGCGCTGATCGTTCTGTCGATTCTGTTCGTGATCAAACTGGGCTGGCTGAGCGCGTAACCGCTCTGCGGGTCGGAAAAGGCGCGGGTTTGACTCCCGCGCTTTTTTTATGCTCAAAATCGGGTGAAAACCCAATAAAAAAAGCAGCCGGAGCTGCTTTTCAGGTACATCACAATGTCTGATCAGTCTTCGCGGTGAACCTGCAAACCGGCCAGAGACTGGCTGACAGGCATCATCTCGATGCTGTTGATGTTCACGTGCTCAGGCAATGTCGAAACCCAGAACACGGATTCAGCCACGTCGGTGGCCGTCAGCGGGTTAGTCTTGTCGTAGGTTTTGCTGGCTTTCTCGTCATCACCTTTAAAGCGGATGTTGGAGAATTCCGTTCCGCCGCACAGGCCCGGCTCGATATTGGTCACGCGAACGTGAGTGCCATGCAGGTCGGTGCGCAGGTTCAGGCTGAACTGACGGACGAAGGCTTTGGTCGCGCCATACACGTTGCCACCGGCATACGGCCAGTTGCCCGCCGTTGAACCGATGTTAATCACATGGCCGGTGTTGCGTTCAACCATGCCCGGCAGGACGGCGCGGGTCATGTACACCAGACCTTTGGTGTTGGTGTCGATCATTTTGTCCCAGTCTTCCAGCGACGCTTTGTCGGCTTTTTCCAGACCGAGCGCCAGACCGGCGTTATTGACCAGCACATCGATGTTGCTCCATTCGGCAGGCAGGCTGTCGATGGCATCTTTGATGGAAGCACGGTTGGTCACATCCAGCTCAACGGTATACAGCGCGTCACCCAGCTCCGCCTTCAGGTCGTCCAGACGCTCTTTACGGCGGCCAGAGGCAATCACTTTATGGCCTTCTTTGACAAAGCGGCGCGCGATTTCAGCACCAAATCCGGCGGTCGCGCCGGTCACAAAAATAATCATCCCGGTATTCCTTAGTATTTAAATAAATAGAATGAAATAAAAATCGAATCAAAAATGAACGCGTTTGCTCGCGCACGGCGTGCAGAAAAAGAAACTCTATAAGTATTAACACAAAAATAACCAGACCGGCAGCGGATGCCGGTCTGACTTGGTATCATTTTATTGCGGTCACTTTTTCAAATAGGGCGCAATCAGCGATAAATCTGCCGCAGAAAGCCGGTCCGGCGCGGTCTGAGCCTGATGCCAGTAAGGATACAGCAACGGCAACTGGCTGACCTGATTAAGTCTTTCAATTTCTTCGCTATTCAGGGTCAAATCTGCCGCAAGCAGGTTATCCTGCAACTGGGTGTCGTTACGCGCACCGACAATCACGGACGTTACCTGCGGGCGCGCAATCAGCCATGCCAGCGCGATTTGCGCCGCGGAAACGCCGCGCTGCCCGGCGATATCCACCAGAACATCCACCACGTCATACAGCGCATTTTCGTCACGCACCGGCGGCTCACCCCAGTCAGCCAGATGACGTGTGCCTTCCGGTGCCGCCTGATTGCGGCGATATTTACCGGAAAGCAGGCCACCGGCCAGCGGACTCCACACCAGTACGCCCAGCCCCTGATCCTGTGCGACCGGCAGCAGCTCATATTCGGCTTCACGTGCCTGCAGGGTGTAATGGATTTGCTGACTGACCGGGCGGATATAGTGGTTTGCTGCTGCCACGCCCAGCGTTTTCATCACATGCCAGGCAGAAAAGTTGGAGACACCGACATAACGCACTTTGCCGCTGCTGACCAGATCGTCGAGCGCGCGCAGCGTTTCTTCCAGCGGCGTCTGACCATCCCATTCATGCAACTGATACAAATCCAGATAGTCCGTATTCAGGCGCTTCAGGCTGGCTTCGCAGGCGCGCAAAATATGGTGACGTGATGAACCGCGATTGTTCGGGCCATCGCCCATCGGGAAGCGGGCTTTGCTGGCAACCAGCACGTCATGACGCTGACTGCCCAGCGCCTTGCCCAGAATCACTTCCGATTCACCGCCTGAATAAACGTCGGCGGTATCGAATAAGTTAATTCCGGCATCCAGACACAGACCGATCTGGCGCTGTGCGGCACTGACGTCGGTCTGGCCGGTTTTAGCGAATTTGCCCTGACCACCAAACGTCATGGTGCCCAGGCTGAGAACTGAAACTTTCAGGCCGGAATGGCCTAACAGACGGTATTCCATGGGTTTTCTCCATTTATCGGATACTTAATTTCAGTTTAGCAACGTCATTATTTTTGCGACGAAGCCGGTTGCGGTACAGATTCTTTTTTTCGGCGTATTTCATCGCCCGCGGTAGGGTCGAGCGTCAGACTGTCGAGGGTTCCCGCCAGAGAAAACACCCCGATAATAATAAAAGCGATATGGAACGTGCCGGTCTGCATCCCGGCGCTGGCCGGTAAAAAATGTTCTGCGACGCGCAGGGAAAGCGCGCCGATGGCAATGCCCAGCCCGGTAGAGAGCTGTTGCGCGGTGTTAAATAACGTATTCGCGCCACCCATTTGTTCTGCCGGAACCTGCGAAAAGGCCAGTGTATTGAGCGCCGTGAACTGCATCGAACGGGTCATGCCGCTGGCGAACAGCAGCAGCAACGTGATGGCAGTCGGCACGTCCGGCGTCAGCAACGCGCAGGCAAATATCGTCGCAGAATTGAGCAGGCCGTTAATCAGCATAATCGACTTAAAGCGAAAGCGGTGCAAAATCGGCGAGGTAAAAGGCTTCATCGCCAGATTACCGGCGAACACGGCAAGCACCAGCAGCCCGGCATCAAACGCGTTCATGCCGTAACCCAGCTGGAACATCAGCGGCAGCAAAAACGGCAGGGCGCCGATAGCCACGCGGAACAATGAACCGCCGTAAATCGTGACGGCGTAACTTTTAATTTTCAGCGCCGTCAGCGGCAGCAACGGGTGCGTTGCCCGCCCGGAATGCCAGACCGCCAGCGCCCCGACGATCACCGCGCCGCCCACCATCGTCACCGGTTTCCAGTTAATGGTGCCCTGATTAAACATATCCAGCCCGAAGATTAACCCCAGACACGCTGCGCCGGTCAGCACAAAACCGGTGACATCAAACGGCACTCCTTTCTGCCCCTCAACCTGCGGGATCAGCTTACGACTGAACACCAGTGCGATAATCCCGAGCGGCAGATTGAGCAGAAATATCCAGTGCCAGGAGGCATAGGTCGTAATGAATCCGCCCAGCGGCGGTCCGAGGATCGGCGCCACCAGCCCGGGCCAGGTAATCGTCGCAATTGCGCGGATCAGATCTGATTTTTGCGTATTTTTCAGTACCACCAGACGCCCGACCGGCACCATCAGCGCACCGGCAAACCCCTGCAACATGCGGGCGGCGGTAAACGTGCTGAGACTGACGCTGGCAGAACATAACAGTGACGCGAGAGTGAACAGGATCAGCGCCAGCGAAAAGACATTACGCGTGCCAAACCGGTTAGCGATCCAGCCGCTGGCAGGAATAAACACCGTGAGCGTCAGAATGTACGCCGACACGCCGATATTCATATCGACCGGATGCACGCCGAAATCTTTCGCCATCTGCGGCAGCGCGGTGACAATCACCGTGGCATCCAGATTTTCCATAAAGAACGCGCCCGCCACCAGTAACGGCAAAGCGGATCCCGGCGGCAGCGAGAATTTTTTGTTTGAGAAGAAGCTCATAGAAGGTAAGCGCGCTAATGAAATAAGGAAAGTCTGAGCATAGCGCATCAGGGGAAGGCGTCAACGGCGGGATTGAGGATCTCCCCCGGTGAAAGGGGAGATTTTGGACATTAATTCAGAGTTCTGTTTCTTCCAGCCGTTCCCCGGTCTGCGCATCGAACAGATGAATGGCGTCGCTGTTAGCTTCCAGGTACAGCGGTTTTTCGGTACTGACGCGGGCGCGGCCGGCGAACTGGACGTGCAGCGGGAAACCGCTCCAGTCGATATGCAGCAGGCTGCTTTCGCCGGTGACTTCCAGCAGACGCAGCGTGGCGGCGGGTTGCGCGCTGTGCTGAACCGGTTTGAGATCATGCGGGCGCAGGCCGAGCGTGACCGGTTCGCCTTCGGAATGTCGCGCCTGTAACGCCCATTTCTCCGGCAGGGCAAACCACAGCTGATTGCAGGTCACGCCAGGTTTGCCGTCGATGCTCTGGAACACGCCGCTGAGTAAATTCATCGGCGGTGAACCGATAAAGCGCGCCACAAAGGTGTTCACCGGTTTGTCGTAAATCGACAGCGGATCGCCTTGCTGCACGATAAAACCGTCTTTCATCACCACAATGTTATCCGCCAGCGTCATGGCCTCAATCTGATCGTGCGTGACGTAAACCGTGGTGGTGCGGAACTGCTGGTGCAGGGATTTGATTTCCGCACGCAGCTCCATGCGCAGCTGCGCGTCAAGGTTAGACAGCGGTTCGTCGAACAGGAAAACTTTCGGATTTCGCACCAGTGCGCGGCCCATTGCGACGCGCTGGCGCTGGCCGCCGGACAAATCTTTCGGCAGGCGTTTCAGCAGATGATCAATCCCTAACACCTTCGCGGCTTGCTGTACTTTGGCCTGTTGTTCGGCTTTCGGCACCTTTTTCACCTGCATGTGGAACGCCATGTTCTCGGCCACGGTCAGGTGCGGATACAGCGCGTAGCTCTGGAAGACCATGGCGATATCACGATCCGCCGGGTCAAAATTATTGATTTGCTGTTTATCGAGCAGAATGTCCCCGTCGGATAAGGATTCCAGCCCGGCCAGCAGGCGCAGCAGGGTGGATTTTCCGCAGCCGGACGGCCCGACCAGCACGGTAAAGCTGCCATCGGGAATGGTCAGATCCAGCGGTTTGAGCACCTGTACTTTGCCATAGTGTTTGGCGACTTTTACCAGTTCTACCAGAGCCATTCAGAGTTTCTCCACAAGGCCAAAAAGCGATTGCCAGTCAGGATAACGGCGCGGGGAACTGCTGATCGCACAACCGGCGACGCGGACACCCCATTGCAACGCCGTGGCAGGCGGCAGGCCATAAATCAGCGCGGATAAAAATCCGGCATTAAAACTGTCTCCGGCGCCGATAGTATCGACCACCTCAACCGGCTCGGCGTGCTGATGCAACGCCTGATCCGCGCTCCACAGACGCGCACCTTCCGGGCCGCATTTCGCGACGTAAAAAGCATTACCAGCCATCTGCGCCAGCAGTTTTTGCGCGGCAGCGTCCAGCGACTGAGCATCGGCCAGCCCGAGCGTTTCGACTTCATTGAGCAGCAGCGCATCGCAATACGGCAACCATTTGGACGCCTGTTCACGTAGCGCATCGCTCCAGTCTTCCGGCGGCCAGCCGCTGTCTACTGCCACCTGATAGCCACGCTGTTTCAGCGTTGCCAGCAGGAGCGGATAACCGGCGTAAAGTGCGGTACACAACCAGGTTCCGCACAGTAAAACCCAGTCGCCGGGTTGTGCGTTTTCGGGTAACTGAGCCAGAACGTCCTGCATGGAAAGGCGGACAATATGCCCCTGATTGCTGAAAAACGTCCGTTCGTGGTCGGGATGCGTGACGCCAAACGTCAGCGACGTTTCGCAGTCGCAGGTCGGCCAGTGGGGCGCGCTTTCCGGGAACAAACTCGCCAGCCAGCCGGTGAACTGGTCGTTGCCCTGATTGGCCACCAGCCGGTGCGGGACGTCCAATGCCGACAGCGCCAGCGCACAGTTTCCGGCAGAGCCGCCGGGGCGCAGAGAGCTGCTTTCGAGCATCGCTTCGGTGCCTTTTTCCGGCCACGCGTGGAGTGTGCTCATGATCAAATCCACGTTAATATTGCCCACCACATACAGCGTGGCGCGGGTGTCAGGTCTTGTAATCATTGATGAGATTCCCTGATGTTCATATTCAGCCTTTGCTGCCGCCGGCGGTTAACCCGCTGACCAGCGTTTTTTGCAGCCAGAGCGCAATAAAGAGCGGCGGAATGGCCGCAAGAATGCCGACGGCGGCAATCAGCCCGTCATCGGTGGCGCGCCCGGCGGTGAATCCGGCGATAGTCACCGGCAATGTCTGGGCGTTGATATTGTTGGTAAACAGCAGGGCGTAGAAAAATTCATCCCAGGCCAGCAGCCAGCCGAACATCGCCGAAGCGCCGAGCGCCGGTTTCGCCAGCGGCAACGTGATGCGCAGCAATACCTGCCAGTACCGCAATCCGTCGAGGCGTGAAGCCTGTTCGATATCCACCGGCAGTGCGTCGAACTGGTTTTTCAGCATCCAGGTCAGGAACGGCAAAATCATCGAGCAATACACCAGAATCAGCCCGATATGCGTGTTCAGCAGGGTCAGCTTTTCCAGAATGAAATACAGCGGCAGCACGAAGGCCACCGGCGGCACCATATAGATTGCCAGGCTGCCAAACAGCCAGCCGTCGCGGCCTGGGTAGCGTGAGAAGCTGTACGCCGCCGGGATCGCCAGCAGCAGGGAAATCACCGTTGCGCCGCAGGCCACCAGCAAACTGTTGCCGAGCGCGTGCAGGAACAACGCGCCTGGTGTTCCTGCATGCAACGTCAGCAGGCTGGCATAACGGCTGAAATCCCAGTGGCGCGGCAGCCATTCCAGCGGAATGCGGGTCAGATCTTCCGCTGAACTGACGCTCATCAGGAACATCCACAACAGCGGCGCGAGTATGGATAGGGCCAGAACCAGCGCGGCGAGATAACGTAAAACGAGCCGGATTTTCTGTTTCATTCTGCATTCCCCGAACGGCGCTGGCGCAGCAGCATGACCATATAAACCAGAATTAACAGGGCGCAAATCAGCGTCATGAAAATAGCGTAAGCGGCACCGCTGCCCGCCCGCAGATAGCTGAAAGATTCCTGATAGACAAAGAAGCTGACGGTTTTGGTGCTGTCGAGCGGGCCGCCGCGGGTCATCACGTAGATGATGTCGAAGACTTTAAACGCGTCGATGGTGCGCAAAATCAGCGCCACTGCCAGCGGAGCCGCAATCGCCGGTAAGGTGATTTTACGAAAGCGCAGGAACGCCGACGCGCCGTCGAGCCGCGCGGCTTCAAACAAATCCTCAGGAATGGTTTGCAGCGCCGCCAGCACCAGCAGGGTGATCAGCGGATAGTTCTTCCAGATATCGGCAAACATCACGGCGTTAATGGCAGACGACGGGTCGCCGAGCCAGCTGCGGTAGGTGTCGATAAGGCCAAGCTGGGAAAGCAGGGCGTTGATGCTGCCGTAGTCCGGATTAAAGTTCAGCCGCCACATTGTGGCGTTAACAATCGTCGGCAGCGCCCAGGGCAAGATCACCAGCACGCGTAACGCACTGCGCCCCCGGAATTTCTGGTTCAGCAGCAGCGCCACCAGCACGCCGATGAAGCCTTCGAAACTCACCGAAACTACGGTGAAATAGAGCGTCCGCCACAGTGCGGCGCGAAAATCCGGATCGGTCAGAGCATAAATAAAATTGTCGCTGCCGACCCAGTTGGGCGCAGAACCGTCGCCAATCAGGCCAGCGTCGGTGAAACTGAGCCACAGCGTGCGGGCCAGTGGCCAGGCGGTCAGCAGAAACATCATTAACAACATGGGCGCAAGGAGCAACCAGGCCTGTCGACGTTCTCGTTGCGGTAAAGTCAGCATAATTTTCCGTGGTGTTGGTTTGCCCCGCATACCGCAGTATCCGGGGCATTGTGTTGGCTTTAAAAAAACTTAACGTAAACGGTCAGCGGCTGTGGTTGCGGCTTCCATACCATCTTTCGCCGGGGTTTTACCCTGCAATACCGCCTGAATGTTTTGCTGCAAAATGTTCGACAAGCGTGAGTAATCTGCCGTCACCGGGCGCGAAAGCATCACATTCAACGAGACTTTTGCCGCCGCAATCAGGGCTTCCTGATCTTTCTGCACCGCCGGGTCGTCATAAGAGGATTTCCAGATTGGCAGGCTCAGTTTGGCGTATTTGTTCTGTACCGGTTGGGAGGTCATGTAGCTGATGTATTCCCACGCCTGATCCGGATGCGCACTGGCTTTGGCGATGCCCAAACCCATCGAACCGTTCACGCCGGACGCCTCACCTGCGGTTTCGCCCGGTGCCGGGATCACACCGACGTCACCCGCGACTTTGCTCTGTTTCGGGTCGTTGGCCATGTTGTACATGTAGGTCCAGTTCAGCGCGAAGGCCGCGTCGCCGTTGGAAAACGACTTACGCACGTCCTCTTCCAGATATTCGCGGGAGTTCGGGTTGGTCAGCCCTTTATCCAGCGTCTCTTTCATGTAGTTGATGGCTTTCATCGCGCCGGTATTGGTGAAGTTCAGCTTACCGTCTTTGTAGAAATCGCCTTTGAACGCCGAAACCAGCGTGGTGTAGTCACAGAGCAAGGCTTCGGATTGTGACCAGCTCCAGACCAGCGGGAATTTAACGATGCCTTTTTCTTTCAGGATCTCAGACTGTTTCTCCACGTCAGCCCAGGTCGCAGGCGGGGTGGTGATCCCGGCTTTTGCCAGCATCGCTTTGTTGTAATACAGATATTTGGTGTCGAGGATCCACGGCATGCCCCAGCGTTTATCTTTGTAGGTCACGGTAGAAATCGCGCCGTCAAAAATCTTGCTGCTTTCGTCTGCGGGAATACGCGCCGTGACATCCTGCAACAGGCCGTATTTGTTGAATTCGGCTGGCCAGATCGCATCAAACAGCACCACGTCATAACCTTTGTCACCGGCGCCGCGGGCGGCCACGATTTTGTCGTGCAGCGCTTCGTACGGGACAAATTCCAGATTCACTTTGATGTCAGGGTGTTGTTTGGTGAAGTCCGCGGTCATGGCGCGGATATCGGCTTCGCTGTACGCCGCCTGAGTCATAAACACGGCACTGAGCGTGGTTTCAGCCAGTGCATTCACCGAATATCCCAGGGTGAGGGCAGATAGGGCGCACAGGGTGGCCGCAGGGGTAAGTCGTAGGCTCATCGTCATTCTCCGAAACAGGGTTAAGTTTATTAAATCAATTTGATTGCTTTAATGGACTAAAAAAAATGGGATGACCGTTGATGACGGCAACCCCTGCATCCCTGCCGGATTGATACTTGCTACCTGAGGCTTAAAACGAATTCTATAAACGGTGCAAACTGAATAGTGACTGACGATTATTATTAACATACCAATAACATTGAAAGCTGTGATGGCATCGTCATATTCATATTCTAATATTTATAAAATCAATTTGATTGCTGTAATCACTCTCCGCATACTGCCCACAGGTTTCCCCTTTGGGTACAAGGCCGTGATAACAACTTCTGGTACCAATCTTGAACATGCCCGCGCGCACAATCGCCGGGTCGTCATCGAAGCCATTCGCCTCAACGGTGAGCTGACCCGCGCGGAAATTGCCCGGCTGACGTCGCTCACGCCGCAGACGGTTTCCAATATTGCGACCGAACTCGAACAGGCGGGCATACTCTCTTCCCATCTGCCGCGTCGTGCGGGCGGACGTGGTCAACCGGCAACGCCACTGACACTCAATCCTGACAGCGCCTATTCCATCGGCATCCATCTTGATCATCAGTCGCTGCTGATTGTGCTGGTGGATCTCACGGGCTCGGTGCGTTTTCGCCACCAGATCCACATACAGAAACCTCAGCCTGAGCCCACGCTGGCCCTGATTGATCAGATACTGCAAGAAATGCGCCAACAGGTGAAAATCGACTGGCGCAAAATGCTGGGCGTCGGCGTGGTGATGCCGGGGCCGTTTGGCGTTGAGGGCATTTCTTCGCAGGGGCCGACCACGCTGCACGGCTGGGATAATGTGGATATTGAAGCGCGGTTGAGTGCGTCTACCGGCTGGCCGGTCACGCTTGAAAACGATGCGACGGTGGCGGCCATCGGCGAGCGTTTTCACGGCATTGCCAAGCAGCTTTCCTCGTTTGTGTATCTCTATATCGGCACCGGCCTCGGCGCGGGGATCTTCACCGACGGGCGGATTTACACCGGTCATGCACATAATGCGGGCGAGGTCGGCCACATTGTGGTGCAACCGGGCGGTCGCGAATGCTATTGCGGCAACAAAGGATGCCTCGAACGCTACGTTTCTTTGCAAGCTGCGTACGAAGCCTGCGGGCTGGATCCGATGTCCGCCATGCCGGAAGATTTGCTGAATGTCGATGAGGCCTTGTTTGATAAATGGCTGGATACTGCGGTCGAACCGGCGCTTCAGGCTATCAATATTATGGAATGCGTGTTTGATGCGCAGAGCGTGATTATCGGCGGCACGATGCCGAAACCGCTGGTGGAGAAGCTGATCAGGCGCCTGACGCCGCTCTACAGCTCAGTGCGCAGCCGGTATGCGCAAAGTGCGCGGATCCGCATCGGGATGTCCGGCAGCGATACCCCGGCGCTGGGCGCGGCTGCGTTGCCGATCTTTGATGAATTCAATCCGCAATATGAGGTGTTGCTGAAGTAGTTTTGGCTGACGCACAGAAAAAGAACCAGACGGTCTGACCGGTTGGTCAGATTTGGCATAAGCTTTGCAAACGTTCTGTTATTAATCATCAATAAGAATGTTGCACAGAAGGACTATGCCATGAGTCAGGTTATCACCCGCGCGGTACGCGGAAACTTCTTTGATATCCGCCAGCCGGTCTCCGGGCCGGAAGAACTTGAAGCCAGCGTACGTTATATCGAAGACGGCCTGATGCTGCTGAGCGGCGGCCATATCGTCTGGCTCGGGGAATGGCTGGAGGGCGAAGCAAAGCTCGCTGGCGTGCGAAAAACCGCCGGGCTGGAAATTGATGATTACCGCGACAAACTGATCGTTCCCGGTTTTGTCGATACCCATATTCACTACCCGCAAACCGAAATGATCGGCGCGTACGGCGAGCAACTGCTCGAATGGCTGACGCGCTATACCTTTCCGACAGAACAACAATATCACTGCGCGGATTACGCAAAGCGCATGTCGAAATTCTTCATCAACCAGCTTTTACTCAACGGCACCACCACGGCGCTGGTGTTTGGAACCGTGCATCCGCAGTCCGTTGATGCGCTGTTCAAAGAAGCGTCTGACATCAACATGCGGCTGGTGGCAGGCAAAGTGATGATGGACAAAAACGCCCCCGACGCACTGCTGGAAACCCCGGAGCAAAGTGAAGCCGATACGCGCGCACTGATTGCGCGCTGGCATAACCGTCAGCGCCTGAGCTACGCGCTGACGCCGCGTTTTGCGCCGACATCCTCGCCTGAACTGCTGCAAAAAGTCCGTCTGCTGAAGCTGGAATTCCCGGACGTGTATATGCACACCCATCTCAGCGAAAACGTGGCGGAACTCTCCTGGGTAAAAGAAATGCACCCGGAACATCAGCATTATCTCGACGTTTATCATCAGCACGGTCTGACCGGCGAGCGCTGCGTGTTTGCGCATTGCCTGCATCTTGATGACAGCGAATGGGACTGTCTGAGCGAAACGGATTCGACGATTGCGTTTTGCCCGACGTCCAACCTGTTTCTCGGCAGCGGTTTGTTCAACCTGCAAAAAACCTGGCAGAAGCAGATCCGCGTGGGGATGGGCACCGACGTTGGCGCAGGCACCACTTTCAACATGCTGCAAACGTTGCTCGAAGCTTACAAAGTCGGCCAGCTGCAACGTTACCGGTTATCGGCTTTCGAAGCTTTTTACCACGCCACGCTGGGCGGCGCGCGGGCGCTGCATCTCGATGACAAAATCGGCAATTTTGACGCAGGAAAAGAAGCCGATTTCGTGGTGCTCGAGCCGGGGGTCAGCGCGCTGCAAAAACTGCGTGCGACCAACAGCAATACGCTTGCCGAAAAGCTGTTTGTGCTGATGACGCTGGGCGACGACCGCAATGTTTACAGCACGTATGTCGATGGCGAACAGGTCTATGCGCGCGATGCTTTGCAGGGGGAACGTTCAGCATGATGAACAATGAAACCGGCGGCAAAGTCCGCGTCGCACGTGAACGAACACTGGAGAATATCCACGCCGCCGCCATTGCTGAATTTAGCGAAAAAGGCTTTCAGGGCGCGACGACTCAGGCCATTGCTCAGCGCGCGGGGATCAAAAAAGCCCAGCTGCATTATTACATCGCCGGAAAAGAGGAGCTGTACGAAGAACTCTTGCAGAAAGTGCTGAAAGTCTGGGGCGACATCATTCAGTTCGACCCGACGCTCAGTGAACCTGAAGCCGTGCTGAGCCGCTACATCCGCAACAAGCTGAGTTTTTCGTTCGACCAGCCGGAACTCTCGCGCATTTTCACCAGCGAAGTGCTGAGCGGTGGCCATTATTTGCAGAAGTACTGGCCGCAGGCGACACAGAACATCGTCGGAAAAGAAAACCTGATCCATCAGTGGATTGTTGAGGGCAAAATCCGCCCGCTGGATGCGCGTCTGTTCATCATGCACATCTGGGCGCTGACGCAGTATTACGCCGATTTCGCCGTGCAGGTGAAACATATGTACGGCAATTTCGGGGGCGATACACAGGCGCGCGAGCACATTATTGGTGAAGTGACGACACTGATTCTGAATGGCTGTAAAGCCTTTGCTCCTCCCCCTTCGCAGGGTAGAGAGCGAACCAGTGATTTTTGAAGGATATGATCATGATCCAGTTTCTGATGAACGGCAGGATCCAGACGGAAAATCTGCCGGACGATACCACGGTTCTCCAGTATCTGCGCCTCGATGCCGGGCGCTGCGGTACCAAAGAAGGCTGCGCCTCCGGTGACTGCGGCGCCTGCACCGTCGTGCTGGCCGAAAAAGAGGGCGACAGGCTGAAATACACCACGGTCAACGCCTGCCTGACGTTTATGCCTGCGATACATGGCAAACAGCTGATCACCGTGGAAGATCTCAAACATCGTGGCGAACTGCATCACGTGCAGCAAGCGATGGCGGATAACCACGCCTCGCAGTGCGGTTTCTGCACGCCGGGGTTTGTGATGTCGCTGTTTGCGCTGGAAAAACAGCAGCAGGCTTTCAGCGTGGAGCATACTCAGCACGCGCTTTCCGGCAATCTCTGCCGCTGCACCGGTTATCGTCCGATCATGGATGCGGCGAAAGCCATTTGTGATGCGCCGCAGCCTGATCAGTTTGATGCTGATGCACAGCAGACGCTTGAAAAGCTAAGGGCAATTTCTGCCACTGACCAGCCGGTGAGCATGGATGAACTGGCCGCACGTTATCTTGCTGAACCGGATGCACGTCTGGTGGCGGGCGGCACCGATCTGGCGCTGGAAGTGACCCAGCGCTATCAGCGTCTGCCGAAACTGATTTCACTGAGTCATATTCCTGAACTCAAAATGATTACGCTGACCGGTCAGGCTATTCACATTGGCGCTGCGGCACCGCTGAGCGACTGTATGCCGGTCTTACACGATGAATTCCCCGAATTCGGCGAATTGCTTGAACGCTTTGCTTCACAGCAAATCCGTAATCAGGGCACATTTGGCGGCAATATCGCCAACGGCTCACCGATTGGCGACGGCGGCCCGGTTCTGCTGGCGCTGGGGGCGTCATTACTGTTGCGTTGCGGCGCGGCACAACGCGAATTACCGCTGGACGAATTCTTCCTCGGCTATCGCAAAACGGCGTTACAGCCGGGCGAATTTATTGAGCAAATCCGCATCCCGCGCGTGACGTCTGAGGCTCGGCAGTTGCGGGTATACAAAGTGTCGAAACGGCTCGAGGACGACATTTCAGCGGTGTGCGCCGCGCTACAGATTGAAGTCCGCGACGGCGTGGTGGTGCATGCACGCATCGCGTTCGGCGGCATGGCGGAAGTGGCGAAACGCGCTACCCATTGTGAAGCGCAACTGCTCGGGCAACCGTGGCAAACCGCCACCCTTGAGCACGCATGTCAGGCACTGGAGAAGGATTTCACACCGATCACTGATTTCCGCGCCAGCCGCGAATACCGCATGCAGGTCGCCAAAAACCTGCTGCGCCGCTGCCATATCGAACTGACTTCTCCTGAAACGCTGATGCGGGTAACTCATTATGTCTGAAACCAAACCGTCACTTTCCCGGCAGGAGATGGAACAGTTGTTCCGTGCCGGACTTCAAAGCGGCGTGGGCAAAAGCCAGAAACACGAAAGCGCGGATAAACACGTCAGCGGAGAAGCGGTGTACACCGATGACCGGCTGGAGTTTCCGCGTCAGCTGCATCTGGTGCCGCTGCTCAGCCCGCACGCGCACGCCGACATTCTGCATATCGATACCGGACCTTGTTACAGCGTGCCGGGCGTGGTGCGGGTGATGACGGCGGAAGATGTGCCGGGTAATCCTGATATTGCGCCGCTGACCCACGGCGACCCGCTGATGGCGCAGGGCGTGGTGGAATACGTCGGGCAGATTGTGCTGGTGGTCGCCGCGACTTCTCCGGAAGCCGCCCGCGCCGCCGTTGCGCTGGCGAAAGTGGATTATCAGCCCCGTGACGCCGTGCTGACCATCAAACAGGCTCTGGCACTTGAGCATTACGTGGAAGAACCGCATCAGCATAAACGCGGCGATGCCGGAATGGCGCTGGCCTGTGCGCCGCACCGCCTGCAGGGCGAGCTGGAGATTGGCGGGCAGGAGCATTTTTATCTGGAAACGCAGATTGCGTCGGTGATGCCGGGCGAAGACGGCGCGATGCTGGTTTACAGCTCGACGCAGCATCCGACCGAAGTCCAGAAACTGGTGGCCTCGGTGCTGGATTTACCGATGCACAAAGTGGTGGTCGATATGCGTCGCATGGGCGGCGGTTTTGGAGGTAAGGAAACGCAGGCGGCAGGCACGGCCTGTCTGGCCGCGCTGGCGGCACACCTTACCGGACGCCCGGCGAAAATGCGTCTGGCGCGGCAGGACGACATGCTGATCACCGGCAAACGACATCCGTTTCACGTCAGCTACGACGTCGGGTTTACGGATGACGGCATCATTCACGGTATCGACCTGAAGCTGGCGGCCAACTGCGGGTATTCGCTGGATCTCTCCGGTTCTATTGTTGACCGGGCGATGTTCCATTCCGATAACGCCTATTACCTCGGCGACGCCCTAATAACCGGTTACCGCTGTAAAACCAATATGGCGTCTAATACTGCATACCGCGGTTTTGGCGGGCCACAGGGAATTCTGGCCATCGAGCATATTGTCGATCACATCGCCCGCGAACTGGGGAGGGATCCGCTGACCGTGCGCAAAAACAATTACTACGGCCAGGAAACCCGTAACGTCACACATTACCACCAGCCGGTCGGTCAGAATCTGCTTGAGGAGATGACCCGCCAGCTGGAAGAAAGCGCGGAATATGCCGCAAGGCGTGACGCTGTCACTCTTTTCAATCAAAACAATCCGTATCTTAAAAAGGGGCTGGCGCTGACGCCGGTGAAATTCGGCATCTCCTTTACCGCCAGTTTTCTCAATCAGGCGGGGGCTCTGGTGCTGGTTTACACCGACGGCAGCATTCAGCTCAACCACGGCGGCACGGAAATGGGACAGGGGCTCAATACCAAAGTGGCACAGGTGGTCGCCGAAGTTTTTCAGGTGGATATCAGCCGCATTCAGATTACGGCTACGGACACCGGAAAAGTGCCGAATACCTCGCCAACGGCCGCCTCTTCCGGCGCAGACCTTAACGGTAAAGCGGCGCAGAATGCAGCCGAAATCATTAAAGCGCGCATGGTGGAAATGCTGATGCGTGTTCACGACGCGGCAGAAAGCGACGTGGAGTTTAGCAACGGCCTGGTGCGGGTCAAAAACCAGTATTTCAGCTTTGAGCAGGTCGCCACCCAGTGCTGGCTCAATCAGGTGCCGCTTTCCAGCACCGGCTATTACAAAACGCCGAAGATTTTCTATGACCGCAGCAAGGCAGCCGGGCATCCTTTCTATTATTTCTCGTATGGTGCGGCCTGCGCCGAGGTGCTGGTTGATACGCTGACCGGCGAATACAAACTGCTGCGCGCCGATATTCTGCATGACGTTGGCGATTCGCTGAATCCGGCGATAGACATCGGCCAGGTGGAAGGCGGATTTGTTCAGGGCATGGGCTGGCTGACGACCGAAGAACTGGTATGGAACGACAAAGGGCGGCTGATGACCAGTGGCCCGGCGGCGTACAAAATCCCGGCCATTGGTAATATCCCGCAGGATTTGCGCGTTCATCTGGTGGAAAACCGAAAGAACCCGGAAGACACGGTTTTCCATTCCAAAGCCGTGGGTGAACCACCGTTTATGCACGGAATATCTGTCTGGTGCGCGATTAAAGACGCGGTTTCCAGTCTCGCGGATTACCGCGTTCATCCGCATATCGATGCACCTGCCACGCCGGAAAGGGTGCTGAACGGCATTAATCAGCTGAGATTTTACGGTGACGTTGTCACAAGGGACGGCTGTGAAACACCCCTCAGCGAAATAACCGAAAAAGCGAACGGTTAACGGAGGTTTTTATGCGTACCGATGACTGGATAACCCGTTTACATGACCTACGGCAGCGCGGCGAGCCTTGCGTGGTGGCGACGCTGGTCGATCAGCAAGGTTCAACGCCGCGTGATGCGGGCAGTAAAATGCTGATCACCGCCGGTGACCAGTTTTATACCCTGGGCGGCGGAAATCTGGAGTTTCAGGTCACTGCCATTGCCCGTGAAATGCTGCAACAGGGCGCGAAAACCAGCCGGTTAGAGCGTTTCTCGTTAGGCGCACGGCTCGGTCAATGCTGCGGGGGGATGGCGTCCGTTTTGCTGGAACCCCTCGGGCAACCTCAGCCGCATGTGGTGGTGTATGGCGCCGGACACGTCGGCCGCGCGCTGGTGAACATACTCAGTACGTTACCGTGCCGGATAACCTGGGTGGATGCGCGTGCCAGTGAATTTCCTGTTCACGTTGACCCGCAGATTACCTGTGTGGTGGATGACGAGCCGGAAGGCACCGTGGCGCAAATGCCCGCGGGCAGTTACTTCATGGTTTTGACCCACGATCATCAGCTGGATTTTGCCCTCAGCGAAAAGATTCTGAAACGCGGTGATTTCCGCTACTTCGGACTGATTGGTTCTGAGACGAAGCGTAAACGCTTTGATTATCGTTTATCCGGCAAGGGGATTTCCGGCGAGCAACTGATGAGAATGCGTTGCCCGGTCGGCCTGCCGGATGTGCGGGGTAAACTCCCCGCTGAAATCGCAGTGGCGATAGCGGGGGAATTTATCGCGGCGTACGGGGCGCAAAATCAGGCGGTTAACTGACAGACTTTTGTCCGGACCCGCTGAAGGCTAGCCGTGCAGTTTTTTGAATTCAAAAGTGCCGCCAAGCGCGACCGCGTAACGACTGACGGTATTAAGCGTCGGGGATGCGGCACCGTTTTCAAACCGGCTGATATTTTGTTTTTTTATGCCGGTGCGCCGCGCGATATCCTCCTGCGTCAGGGATTCCGCCAGCCGCGCTGCCTTGAGTTCGGCGACCATTTTTTTGTGTACCTGAATGGCCTCATACGCTGCGGCGAATTCAGGATCCTGCATCATCTCCTCCATAACTGCGCTGAGGGGAATGAGTTTGTTTTCATCGTAATCTTTCATATTCATCCTTTTTAATATTTTTCATACGTTGTAATGCCAGTTCTAAATCCTGAAGCGGCGTTTTAGCCGTTTTCTTATGCAGGATATGCACGACATAAATGCGGCGACCCTGCATAAAAAAATAAAACGCTCTGCCCAGGCCCTCCAGACTGGTTACCCGGACTTCCCGTATTCCATTTCCGACATACCGGACCTGCGGATCCTGTAACGCGGCACCGTAGATCTCCAGCTCCTTCAAAGCATCAGCAATGCTGGCACTCAGCGTGGGAGGCAACTTGCGAAGCTCCTTCATGGCAGCGGGTAATACCGTCACGTCGTACACAATGGCGTTCCTTGCGGTGGAGTATGATTACGTTTTGTGCAAAGTGGAAGTAATCATTTATGATTATTTTTAAACGGGAACGGGGTTCACATACTTTCCCGCACCCGACGCGTTGTGCCATCGCACCCGCGCATCCTGTCGGGTATTTGCAGGGAATTCAGAAGGGCGATCTTTTCCTCCGCGATGTCTCGCAAGAAATAAATCACTGAAACATAAGACAAACCAAACCTTCTCAACCCGTTCATAAAACAGTCACAAATCCGCAGTAATTTGTTTTCTCATTGAACAGGCCATCGCCGCTTTGAGGAAAACACCGACGCATGTCTGCCATCCAGATTTCCCACCTGAGTAAATCCTTCGCCACACAACCGGTGCTTAACGATGTCTCCCTGCATATCCGGCCGGGGGAGTTTGTGGCCGTGCTGGGCCCCTCGGGTTGCGGAAAAACTACACTCCTGCGTACCGTGGCGGGGTTCGAGCCGGTCAACAGCGGCACGATCACCGTTGGCGACCGTCTGTTTTCATCGCCAGATGTGCATGTGCAGCCGGAGAAACGTGAGCTGGGAATTGTGTTTCAGAATTACGCGTTGTGGCCGCATATGTCGGTGGAAGAAAACGTGGCGTACAGCCTGAAAGTCGTGGGAATGGATCGTAATGAACGGCGCGTACGCACACAAGAGGCGCTGACGCTGGTCGGGTTACGCGAATTTGCGACACGGCGGCCATCGGATTTATCGGGAGGTCAGCGGCAGCGTGTTGCGCTGGCACGTTGTCTGGTTACACGCCCGGGCGTAGTGCTGCTCGATGAACCGCTGGCAAACCTGGATGTACACCTGCGGGCGGCGATGGAAGAAGAGTTCAGCCGTTTTCATCAGCACACCGGCGCGACGCTGCTGTATATCACTCATGACCAGCAGGAGGCGATGTCGCTGGCGGACCGCGTGGTGGTGATGAACGAAGGGCGCGTGATGCAGTTTGCCACGCCACAGATTTTGTACCGGGAACCGGCCAATGAAATGGTCGCCACGTTTATCGATGAGGGGCGCGTCATTCCGGTGACGGATGTTCAGCCGGACGGCAACGGACATGCGCGGGTAGCGATTTTTGGCACCTGCGTCAGATTGTGTACGGCGGTTTCACAGCCTTCCGTGGCAAAAGCGCAGGCATGTGTTCACGCGGCGGATTTACGTTTTGCCGAACCGGGCGAAGCGGGGATTGCCGCACGGGTTTCCCGGCAGATTTATCGCGGCGGCTACTGCCAGACAGACATCACGCCATATGCCGCGCCGGAACTCCGATTATCCATTCATTCTAAAAAAGAGGTTCAGCCGGGTGACAACGTCACTTTTATCATCACGGACGGCTGGGTACTTCCTCAATGATCCCTTCTCAATTCACTCATTCTTAAAACTATTGATTCTCAAAAGGACAGGGCTATGCACATTTCTAATACCATCAGATTGAGTTTTTGCACGCTGTCACTGGCTACCGTGCTGTTCACTTCTGCCAATGCGGCAGAAACGGCGTCGGGCAAACTGGTGATTTATACCTCTCAGGCACCGGAAATCGCACAACAGACAGTCGATGCCTTTAAAGCGGCATATCCCGACGTTCAGGTGGAATGGACGCGTAACGGCACCACGCAGCTGATGAATGTGTTGCAGACGGAAATGATGGCCGGAGATGTGAAAGCCGATGTGCTGCTGGTGGCAGATTCCATCAATCTGGGTGCGCTGAAAAAAGACGGCAAGCTGATGGCGTATCCTGATGCGCCGGTCAGTAATATCAGCCCGGATTTTTACGATAAAGATAAAACCTGGTTCGGCACAAAAATCATCGCCACGGTCATTGCTTACAACACGAAAAATGCCAAACCGGTCGGCAGCTGGATGGCGCTGACCGACGCACAGAATAAAGGCCAGGTGGCGGTGCCAAGCCCGTTGTATTCCGGGGCTGCGCTTTATCACCTGCACACGGCCATTAACACGCCGGATATTGGCTGGGCGTTTTATCAGAAACTGGCGGCAAACGGGATTACGCCGGAAGGTGGAAATGGCCCGGCGCTGAAAGCCGTTGCCAGCGGCATGGCGAAATACGGTGTGATCACGGATGCCGATATTATTCGTGCAAAGAAACAAGGCTCCCCGATTGATCTGGTGTATCCGAAAGAAGGCGCGTCATTTGTGACAGAGCCGGTAGCCATCCTCGCCGGGGCGCATAACGTGCCGGCAGCCAAAGCGTTTGTGAATTTCATGCTCTCGCCGCAGGGACAGCAACTGGTGGCAAAACAGGGTAACCGTCCGATTGATGCCAGCGTGCCGGCACCTGAAGGGTTTGCGCCGGTGGGTTCCATCAAACTGCTGACGCTCGATTCTGACAAAGCCGTGGCTGACGATAAGCAGGTACGTGCGAAATTCACAGAAATCTTCGGCGGCTGATGGCTGAAGGGAAAGGCAGATGAGCGTGATGAGTGAAATTCAGCGCCGCACGGTGGCAGCGCACAAGCGTTACTGGCCGGGCAGCGAAAAGGCGGTTCTCTGGGGGCTGACGCTGCTGATTGGCATTTTGTCTGTAGCACCGCTGGCGCGACTGGTGTGGGCGGCGGTGGCACCGCAGGGTATCCCGGATTTCTCGCGGTTGAGCCATCTGCTGGGAACGCGACGGGTGCTGACCGCCACGCTGAATACGCTGACGATTGCCGTTGTCTCCACGTTGCTGGCGATGTTGCTCGGCACCGTGGCGGCGCTGCTTATCGCGTTAACCAATTTACGCGGCAAGCAGGCATGGGTTTTCACGTTCATCCTGCCGCTGATGATTCCGCCGCAGGTGACGGCGCTGGCGTGGGTTCAGGCGCTTTCGCCGTCCAGCCCGGTCTTGCAGTTCTTCGGACTGAGCCTGCCGCCGGGTTCCCCTTCGCCGTTATATTCGATGAGCGGCATCCTTCTTTTACTGGGTTTGCACAATGCGCCGCTGGTTTTTCTGATGGTGCGCGCGGGGCTGCGTCGTTTGCCCGCCGATCTGGTTGAAGCTGCGCGGGCAGGCGGGGCGCAACCGTGGCGGGTTCTGTTTACGATCATTTTGCCACTGGTACGTCCGGCGATTTTTGCCGGTGCGGCGCTGTCGTTTGTTACGGCGGCGGGTAATTTCGGTATTCAGGCGATGCTGGGCATTCCGGGGCGCGTTCCCACATTGATCACGCTGGTTTATCAGCAACTCAATACCCTTGGTGCATCGGCGCTGGCGGATATGGCGGTGCTGTCTTTGCTGATTGCCACGATTACGCTGGGCGGTCTGATGATCAGCCGGTGGCTGGGCGGGCGTCAGGATGTGCGTGTGACCGGTACGCCACGATCTTTACATCATTCACTCGGGCGCTGGCGTTTACTGGTAGAGATTATCGTCTGGCTCTGGATGATCCTGACCCTGTTATTGCCGCTTTCCGCGCTTCTGACAACATCACTGACGCAGGGATTCGGGCAGGCGCTGACGTTTAGCAGCCTGACGCTGACTAATTATGCCAATGCGCTGTTCGGGTATCCGGCTATCCGCCAGGCCTTTTTCACCAGTCTGGGGCTGACGCTGCTTACGGCGGTGATCCTGACCGTCGCCTCGCTGTTTCTGGCTTATTTTCTCAGCTGGCAGCGCACGCGGCTGGTGCGTGTTTTACAGTTATCCACGGAGCTGGCTTATGCGTTACCGGGGATTGTCACGGGTATTGCCGCCATTCTGTTTTTCCTTAAACCCCTGCCGCTGATCCACGTCAGCCTGTATGGCACGGTGTGGATTATTCTCGCGGCCTATCTTTCCAACTTTATGGCGCTGGTTCTGCGGCCCACGATGGCGGGCTTTGCGCAGATAGAACGTTCTCTGGATGAGGCCGCACAAATCTTTGGTGCCGGTTTCCTGCGGCGGATGCGCGATATCCTGATGCCGCTGGCGGCACCTTCAGCAATGGCAGGGACGATTCTGGTGGTCCTGACGGCGCTTAATGAAATTCAGGTGTCGGTTCTGCTGGTGACGTCCGGCACTCAAACGCTTGGCCCGATGATTGTGTTTCTCGACGAGGGCGGCTCTTCGACGCTTGCGGCGGCTACAGGTTGCCTGATGATTGGTGTGGTGCTGATGCTGATGTTACTGGCGTCGGTGTTTGCCCGACGTTTGCCGGAAGGTGTGCTGCCGTGGAGGGTATGAATTAAGGAAGTCGGTAAAGTGCTAAACAGGCAAAAGTTTGCGGCTTTCGAATGTGTTACCGTTTCGGAACTCACTGATATCAGGAAGATGATAATGACTGATCCCCGGCAAACGCGTAAACACGCTGAACAAGAAGAAGACAGCCGACCGCTACTCATTAAACTCGTTCCGGTTACCGGACAAAGCCACCGCTGGTTATACCTCGGAAATGGCCTGGCGGCACAGGATGCTTATCTGTTACACCAGCACAACATTACTTCGGCGCTCAATATGGCCGTTAATCTCCAGCTCGGTGATCTGGCGCTGCCGGATGGCACCTGGCTGCGGCGAACTCAAATCGGGCTGATTGACGGGGCGGGCAATACGGTAAATCACCTGCTTGCAGGCGTGCTGGCGCTGGACGGTTTACTGGGACAGGCCAGCCCCGGTAAACGCAGTTATCCGCCACACCGCGCGGCAAATGTGCTGATTCACTGTCGTGGCGGGCGCAGCCGTTCGGTGGCGGTGCTGGCGCTTTATTTGTATTTCACCCAGCAGGATAAATTCCCGACGCCCGAAACCGCGCTGACCTTTTTACGAACCCTGCGCGGCCTGGATAATGCACATCCCTGCGAACCGTTGCTGGCGCTTATTCATCAGGTTGCGGAATTGCCGGTAAAATTTATGTTCGGGCAAATTGCACAACCAGAGACAGGAGCCATGCCGTAATTCCCCTCGTTTCATCACATCCAGCAACAGATTTATTTCAAAGACCCGCACTCCCTGTCATCGCGGGGAGCCTGCGCTGATTCGTCAGCCTGAATCCGGATTCGTATTGATCATGTAAGAATTTAGGGAATGCGTGCGGGAATGATAATTATGATGAATAATACGTGCCGTTTTGTTGCGGACTTGTGCATTATTCACGGCCAGACTTCATTTGCTAATGACGAAAGTTTACGGCCGGTGATAGTTTGCACGAAAACTGCCATAAAGAGGCTATTTAGCATTCCATGAGTAATCAAATTACAACCGCCAAGCAGCTGGAAGTTCAGCGCATTGTCGACGTTTTATCGAAGGCTATCGCACAGCAACGTCTGCGTCCCGGCACACGCCTGGTAGAGTCGCAGCTGGTTGAGGCTCTCAGCGCTAACCGTAATCATGTGCAGGTTGCGCTACAGCGCCTGTCTATGCAGCGCATCGTCACCATTGAACCTAACCGCGGGGCGATGGTGTCACAGCCGACGGCGAAAGAGGCCCGTGAAGTGTTCATTGCCCGCCGTGCGATTGAACGCGCGATAGTGGAAGGGATTAACCCGGACTGTATCCGTCAGCATCGCCAGCGTATTCAGACGCATCTGGACAGCGAGCGGGAAGCGGCGAAATCCGAAGATCGTCGCGTGATTGTGCGTGAGCTGAGCGAGTTTCATCTGATCCTCGGGGAAATCTCGGGCAATAGCGTGCTGAGTGAAATCCTCGCGAACCTGATGGTGCGCAGTTCCCTGATTGTGGCGTTGTATCAGCGCGCCGACGTGTCTTCGTGCCAGTGCGATGAGCATCAGGCGATTATTGAGGCGCTGGAAAGGGGGGATAATGCACTGGCCGTGCAGCTGATGCAGGAACATCTGAACGAACTGGAAAGGGTTCTGGATCTGGATGATGAAGCGTCGGGAGAAATTAATCTTCGTCAGGTGCTGTCGGATCTGTAGCCGCAAGTCACGTGCGCCCGCCGCGGATCCGCGGGCAGGCGCTTTGAGAGCTATGAAGATTTCAATGAGCGCAACTGCGCGCGGTCATTGTAGAAGCGCTGATACGCCAGATAACCGGCAATAATTGTCGATAAACTGGCGGTCGCCAGCAGCATAAATGTCACCATAATCTGATATTTAATCGCTTTCACCGGGTCGATCCCCGCAAAAATCAGGCCAGACATCATGCCCGGCAGACTCACGATCCCCACGGTTTTTGCGGCATCAATTGTCGGGATCATCGCCGCACGAATGCTGTCACGGATAATCTTTCCGGAGGCCATTTTTGTCGGCGCGCCAAGGCTCAGCATTTCGAGGATTTTCTGCTGGTTGTCGATAAAGCGCTGATTCAGGTTGCTGTAGCACAAACCGACTGCCACCATCGCATTCCCTGCAATCATCCCTGAAATGGGGATCACCTGCATTGGCAGGAATTCAATTGATCCGCTGAGGATCAGAATCGTTAACGTCAGCGCCGTGCCGACTGTTATGGCGATAAACGAAATTACAAAACCGTTATCGATATTCTTGCTGCGTTTCTTCGCATTCAGCGCCGCATTGACGCAGATAAAAAGCACCATGAGCACGGTTAACAAGCTGTTATTGATATCAAAAATATATTTCAGGACATAGCCGACCACCACCAGCTGAACAATGGCGCGCGCCACGCTCCAGATGATGTCTTTTTCCAGCCCGAGTTTTTCTTTCTTGCTGACCAGCAGGGCGACGACTACCAGAATCAACGCCAGAGCCAGTGACTGATCGGTAATATTATGCTGATTCATGAGCCGGACTTCCTTGCGTGTGGCGGGTCAGGGTAATGACGTGTTTGGCGTGACGAATTTCGTTCAGGTCATGGCTGACCCACAACACGGCCAGCTGTTTTTCGGCGACCAGGCTGGCAATAATGTCATTAATATTGACCTTATTTTCCTCGTCCAGCGCACTGGTGATTTCATCGAGCAGCAGCACATCGGGCATAAACTGCAAATTACGCAGCAGGGCGACGCGCTGTTTCTCACCGCCGGATAACTCCTGAACCCGTTTCGTCAGCATATCCTCTGCCAGGTTTACTTTGGTCAGCCAGGCGCGCAGCTGTGTTTCATCGACCTTTTTATTGCGGATCTGGTAAGGCAGCGCGAGGTTGTCGTAGACTGTTTCGCCAAACAGCGACGGCGTCTGGAAGCAGTAGGAAACACGCTGGCGATAGGTTTCAGGTTTAATCCGGCTGATGTCTTGGCCTTTAAAATACAGGTTGCCGCCGGTCGGGTTTTGTAATGATGCGATGATTTTCAGCAGCGTGCTTTTTCCGCTGCCGGAAGGGCCGGTCAGGAGGGTAAATTCACCGGGATTCAGGGTTAATGAAACGGGCTCAAGGAGCGGAATATTATTGAGGGTGAACGAAACATCGTTCAGCCGGAGGAGGTCAGCGGGGTCAGACACTTCAGAAGATCCTTGCGAGAACTAATTGATAGTGTGAATGATATCACTCTTTGTGGTGATATTGGCTGGCGCGGAAGGTCTAAAACGATTTCAAATATTCGGCAGGTGGTTGTGCTAATGCCACAAAAAAACGGCTCCCGCCCGGTGAGGACAAGAGCCGCCAAGAAAGCCGTTAAGGCAATCTGTGATGACTACTGTGCTGGAGCAGCAGGGGCTTCCTGTTCAGGCGTTGGTGCTGGCGCTGCTGGCCCGCCCAGAATACCGAACAGACCGGCGAATTCCTGCAACGTCATTTTCTGTCCATTCAGGTCAACCTGATTGTCAGCGTAATGGAAGCTGCTGGTGATGGTGTCATCTTTCACGGTAGTCAGTTTGAACATCTGACCCATCGCGGCCAGACCCTGAACCTGTTGCTGAGCCAGTTTTGCGGCATCGTCAGCGTTATAGCCTTCGAGCTGCGCGACCTGAGTGGTTACCTGAGTCGCCATTGGCAGAGGAATCGTCAGTTTGGCATCCACTTTATTCACCAGCTGCGACAGCATTTGATCCTGCGTTTGTGCCGGTGTGGCAGCCGGGTCTTTCAGATCCAGTTGCAGGGTAAAGCTGCTCTCGCCTTTGCTGTTTTTCCAGCTCAGCGGAGCGATGTTGATGCTCGGATTACCCTTGAGCAGTAATGGCAGGTTCGCCAGCAGTAAATCAGCTGCCTGTTGCTGATAAGCCGCAGGATCCAGTTCACCCTGTTTCATCAGCAAATCACGCGACTGCTGGTTGTAGTTATCTGCAAACTGTTTCAGCGCCGCACCATCCAGCTTATCCAGTCTGAGGGACAGTTTTGCTGAACCGAAATCCTGACCCTGCACTTTCAGAGCGTCGATGGTGTAATCCTGCTGACCGGTGATGTTATTGCCGTTTTCAGCGAATTTGCTCACCAGCTTGAAGTTATCCAGAGAACCTGCGTCTTTACCGTCAACGTTCACCAGAATTTGCTTCACGGTCAGATTCTGATCGCCCACGCCTACCTGGAATTTACCCTGATGGGTATCGCTGTCCATGCTGAAACCGGCCAGCGTGACTTTCTCAAGCTGGCCCCACTGATTTTTAGAGGTGAGCGCCGCGCTGTCTGTGCTGGCTTTCAGTTTCATCGCTGTCAGGTCTTTATCAACATCAACATCGATTGTACCGCCGGAGAATTGCAGCTGACTTTCATCTTTCTGGTAAGTCACCGGAATGATATCAATCGCTGAAGCGCTGGCGCCGCTGTAAGACAAACGCGTGTCCGCGGTGATCAGCGATTTGCCTTTGGTGACGTCAAACAGACCTTTCAGCGTCGGGGTGTTTTGCAGCTCTGAATGCACGGATGCCATGCTTGGGATCAGATTGAATTTCTTCAGCTGAGCGGCAGGGAACGGGCCATGATCGATGGTTTCGATAAAGGCAATTTCATCACCGGTTTTCAGCACGCTGGTACCGGCCGCGGCAGCCGCGGCATCAGGTTGCAAAACAAGACGCAAGTTGCTGCTGAACAGCCCGCGATGGTAATCCTGATAGCTGACTTTCAGACCTGCTTTTGGATAAGCGCTTTGCAACTGGCTGTTAGCCGCAGCAACCTGCTCATCCAGATGTTGTTCGATAAGTTTACCCGTATACCACGAGACGCCTGTCCAGGCCGCGCCAAGGACTACAATGACGCTTACAGCGACTATCGACTTCTTCATATCTCTGTTTATCCTTATGAAATATCCCGAAAATAAAAAACGCCTTACGGCGTTCTTAGTCTCCTGAGTGTAGCTGAATCAACAGAAAAATCATCAAATTGGGGCACGCAGCCCCAATTTGTTTCATCTTCGTTTCATCTCACCTTACTTGCTCAGGGTATTGAAGACCCGCGCAATGCGACCGTTACCGCTCACGGTCACCGGTGATTCGCTGGCGGCCAGGTAACAGGATTCGCCCGGCAGCAGCGTCAGCGTTTCCCCCTGTCTTGACAGCACACTCTGGCCTTCGATACAGAAGACGATTGCTGCGCTGTCCTGTTCCAGCGTTTGTGGTTCTGCGGCAATCTCATGAACCGAGAAGGCAAAATCTTCGACAGGAATAGGGAAGTTGAGTTCCGCGCCTTTTTGTACCGGCGTGGTGAGCAATTCACCGGCAGGCTTAGCGTTAAATTTCAGGTTGGCCAGCAACTCAGGGATATCGATGTATTTCGGGGTCAGACCGGCGCGCAGCACGTTGTCTGAGTTCGCCATGACTTCCAGAGACACGCCTTTAAGATAG
Source organism: Rahnella sp. BIGb0603 (assembly GCF_024808755.1). Lineage (NCBI taxonomy): Bacteria > Pseudomonadati > Pseudomonadota > Gammaproteobacteria > Enterobacterales > Yersiniaceae > Rahnella > Rahnella sp. BIGb0603. The sequence continues at coordinate 284,932 of NZ_JANUEX010000002.1, forward strand.
GCGTGCGGCGTTTCGGCGTACAGGAACATGCCTTCGCCTGGTTGCAAAGTGATCACGTTGAGCAGCAGCGGGGAGAACAGACCGGAATCGTCCGGATAGAATTCAGAAATACTGCGCACGGTATCCCACGGTTCGCCATGCTGTTCACGGAGTACGGATTTCAGCACGTCCAGCGCACGGGATTTGTCTTCACCTTCCAGACTCAGCAGGCCGGCAAAAAGGGCACGCAGATGGTCGACATCGGGATAATTCAGGAAGCTGGCAATCAGCTGATGCGCACCGGCTACGGGTTGCAGCAGGGAAACGATGTCACGCAGTTCACGGAAACCGTTCATCGCCTGGAAAGGCGTCAGGGCGTAAACCAGCTCAGGTTTATGGTTCGGATCTTTATAGTTACGCTCTGCGGCGTCCAGAGGAATGCCCGCAGCATTTTCTTTCGCAAAACCAATCTCGGCGGCACCTTTGCTCGGGTGAACCTGAATGGAAAGCGGCTGGTCGGCACACAGGACTTTAAACAGGAAAGGCAATTCGCCGAAACGTTTGGCGACTTTTTTACCCAGTTGGCCATCAAGATCAGCGCTGATTTGATCACGCAGGGAAAGGGTCTGGCCTTCGGCATTCACAACCTGAGAACTGCTTTTCGGGTGAGCACCCATCCACAGTTCTGCCATCGGACGGCCTTGCGGGTCGGTGATCCCATAGAGTTTAGTCAGTGCGTCTTTACTGCCCCAGGCGTAATTTTGTACACCGTTATGCATCTTTTGCATTGCTTCATCCTGAATAGAAAAGTTCTGGGCATAGTAAACAATGACAAAGCGGGCTTTACAACTAAGATGCCTCAAAAAGTGCGGTTAGGGCGAAAACTCGGAATCAGGATCGATTCGAATTATACGTCTGCCTTATATGACACTATACTCGACCCATAGCTTCGTGAATGCGTGGGACCGCATCCGGCACTCAAAAACCTGCAAAAAACCACAATTATCAATCGAATTCATCATTCGGGCAAAAAAGCTAAGGAGACTGTAATGGCAGCGACTCGCATTGAAAAAGACTCAATGGGGCCTATCGATGTTCCGGCAGATAAGCTTTGGGGCGCACAGACACAACGTTCGCTTGAACACTTTCGTATTTCCTCGGAAAAAATGCCGGTGGCTCTGATCCACGCGCTGGCACAAACGAAACGTGCAGCGGCCAGTGTGAATATCGATCTGGGTTTGTTACCCGCCGAACGGGGTAACGCTATCATTGCGGCGGCAGACGAAGTGCTGGCCGACAAACACACCACAGAATTCCCGCTTTCAATCTGGCAGACCGGTTCCGGCACCCAGACCAACATGAACATGAACGAAGTGCTGGCCAACCGGGCGAGTGAAATCCTCGGCGGCGAACGCGGCGAAGGGCGCAAAGTTCATCCGAACGATGACGTGAATAAAAGCCAAAGCTCGAACGATGTCTTCCCGACCGCAATGCATGTGGCGGCGGTGACTGAGCTGCGCAAAAAGCTGATCCCTGAGCTGAACGTGTTGCACAAAACTCTTCAGGCTAAGGCCGAAGCATTTCGCGATATCGTCAAAATTGGCCGTACACACCTTCAGGATGCTACGCCGCTCACGCTGGGCCAGGAGATTTCCGGCTGGGTGGCGATGCTGGAACATAACCTTAAGCATATCGAAAACAGCATTCCGCATATCGCCGAACTGGCGCTGGGCGGCACTGCGGTCGGTACCGGCCTGAATACGCATCCGGAATATGCCGTTCGCGTGGCGAAAGCGCTGGCCGAACTGACCGGTCAACCGTTTGTGACGTCACCGAATAAATTTGAGGCGCTGGCCACCTGCGATGCGCTGGTTCACGGCCATGGCGCGCTGAAAGGTCTGGCCGCGTCGCTGATGAAAATTGCCAACGATGTGCGCTGGTTGTCATCCGGCCCGCGTTGCGGCATCGGCGAGATTTCCATCCCTGAAAACGAACCGGGCAGTTCCATTATGCCGGGTAAAGTGAATCCGACGCAGTGCGAAGCAATGACCATGCTGTGCGCGCAGGTGTTGGGTAATGATGTGGCGGTGAATATCGGCGGCGCTTCCGGTAACTTCGAGCTGAACGTGTTCCGCCCGCTGGTGATCCACAATTTCCTGCAATCCGTTCGTCTTCTGGCTGACGGGCTGCGTGGCTTTAACGAGCATTGCGCAGTGGGCATCGAGCCAAACCGTGACCGTATTTCGCAATTGCTGAACGAGTCGCTGATGCTGGTGACCGCGTTGAATACGCATATCGGTTACGACAAAGCGGCAGAAATTGCCAAAAAAGCGCACCACGAAGGCCTGACGCTGAAAGGCTCAGCCCTGAAACTCGGCTATCTGACGGAAGAGCAGTTTGATGAGTGGGTGCGTCCGGAAGACATGGTGGGCAGCATGAAGCGCTGATCGTTTCCGGTTAAATGTTAGAAAGTAAATTGAGGTCCGGATTTCCGGACCTTTTTTGTGCGCGCCGCGTTCAGTAACGGCGCTTTATAACGGATAGTCGGTATATAAATGAAGACGTTTGATCAACAGGCTGAGCGGCTGTGATTTCGGCTTATATTTGTGTGTTACCGACGACGCATCGTAATCCTGCAATTCACCGAGTTTTGGCACCTGCATGACCGGCGTGCGCAGACACAGCGCAATCAGCGGCAGCGGGCAGGGATGTTGCACCTGCTTCTGGCTGTTGCGGTACCACACGCGCGCAATCGGCTGAACTTTCACCGGACGTTTAAATTTCAACGCCGCATGCTCTGGCAGGCGCTTAACGTCGTTCATCTCACGGTTAATATTTTCCATCCACTGCTCGCGTGTGTACGGCGAAACAGCGCGGCCTGCATTCAGGCTCTTTTCCAGCTGAGCCAGCACTTCATCGCGCGTGACGTTTTTGATGATGTGTTTGTTCGCCCAGCCAAACCGCACGGAATCCGGATCATTCAGAAAATTGACCGAGCGGTAAGCGTTCAGCGTAATCAGCCCGCGTAGATGAGTATGAACAAATTCAAAGCGCTGTTCGCGGGCGAGACCTGATTCAACGGTGACAATATTCTCCAGCTCGGCTTTTAATTTATTCACTTCTTCAATCAGCAACAGGGCGGACTGATGCTCGGCTTCGTCCACCGCATAACACAACACGCCGGGCAGACGGACGGCGGATTTACTGCTCACATTCTCGTTATTATGATGGATAAAGAGACGCTGAAAATGCTGTAACGCCAGCTGCTGCGCTGCTTCACCGGTAAAAGGGGTCACCTGAATTTTGTCCGCAGGATTATGTTCTTCGCCCTTGGCAATCTCCGGCAAGGCAAATACTCTGGCCTGCAATAACTCCAGCTGATTCAGGAAATTCCCCAGGTCGTGCAAAGCCAGTTCCAGTTCGTTAAAACAACCGTTCATCCGGGCAATTAGATCATAATCTGCCATAAATCCTCCAGTTAGTTACAACATACAGTTTATGACATAATTCAATACCGTGCACACCTGACCTTCAGTTTTTTTAACAATACGCGGATTTGAATGCTGTTTAGCAGGGGAAAACGGGCGGTTTAAACATGACCGGCTTTATCGTAAGCTTATTCATCACATCGCCAGAAGGCCTGCCATGAACTCTGAATTTCCTGATGATTTACCGCGTTGCCCCTGGGGTGATAACGACCCGATGATGCGCGATTACCACGATCGCGAATGGGGAAAACCGGTTCGCGACAGCCGGGCCTTATGGGAAAAGCTGATGCTGGATGGTTTCCAGGCGGGCTTATCATGGCGGATCGTACTGAAAAAACGCGATGCTTTGCGGCAGGCATTTTACCATTTTGACCCGCAAAAAGTGGCTGAATTTACTGAAGAAGATATCGAAAGATTGGTGAACGACGCCACCATTATTCGTTCGCGCATCAAGATCACCGCAGTGATTAAAAATGCCCGTGCATATCTGGCCATGCAGGCATCAGGTGAAGAATTTGGTGAGTGGATTTGGGCGCAAATTGACGGTAAAGCCATTCAGCACACTGGCCCGGTTCCCACGAAAGATGCGCTGTCAGAACGGATTTCGAAGGATCTGAAGAAAAGGGGATTTACCTTCGTCGGCCCGACGATTGTCTATGCCTGGATGGAAGCGACGGGCCTGATCAATACGCATCATCCCGACTGTTTTCGTCGTGCTCAGGTAGCGGAAGATGCCTGAAACCTACTGAATTATAAGTAAAAAATATCATGAGCTGTGATACTTTTGATATTGTGACGGTGTCACTGAAAGTTGTCTGACAAACGCCCGCCGCAGGATATCGACGCTGGAAAATCCGCATTCCGCTGCGATTTGTTTTACCGCCAGCTCGCCAGCTTCCAGCAGCTGACGCGCGTAAAATACACGCTGCTGTTCAAGCCATTCGGCCGGCGACTGATTCAGTTCCTGATTAAATAAACGGGTAATGTGTCGGGCGCTGATCCCCATATGTGTGGCGAGACTTTGCACATTATGCGGCTGATCCAGAGAATTCAGCACCCAGCGCTGAACGTCCTGCAAAGCAGAACGCCCGCTTAACGAGGCCTGCCCATGGCGGCTAAATTGTAACTGGCCGCCGGGACGTTTGAAAAACATCACCAGCTGCGCGGCAACGACGAGAGCCGTTTCGCGCCCGAGATCTTCCTCCACCATATTCAATGCCAAATCCAGCCCGGACGTCACGCCAGCCGCGGTGCGAAGTTCGCCATCGGCAATAAAAATAGCGTCAGCTTCTACGCTCACCTGCGGATATTCCTGATGAAGCCGTTCCGCGACAGTCCAGTGTGTGGTAACGCGACGCCCGTTGATTAATCCAGCCGCCGCAAGCAGCATCGCGCCGCTACAAACCGAACCGAAACGCTGTGCGTGATGGCTCCACCGGCAAATATTTTCATGCAGCTTTTCGTCTGAAAGGTAGTTGTCGAGTACCGGCGCACCGGCTATCAGGAAGGTATCCAGTGCGTCAGGTAGCGGGGCGTCGAGGGTCAGATCGGCCAGAAGCCGGGCGCCGGAAGACGAAACAATGACCGGATCGGCCACGGCCATCACGCTGAGTTTATACACCTCACGCCCGCGTTGTTGATTTGCCTCGGCAAAAACGTCCAGCGGGCCGGAAACATCCAGCAACTGAACGCCGGGCACGGCCAGGATAATGATGTGTTTGGGCATGAGAGAATTTCCTGTCGCAGAATGCGGTTATGTCCTTAATCGTCATCTTGAGACGATTGATGACATTTATAGTGAAGCTTATTCTGGACTCATTCAACCCAACCGGAGAAATATTATGAGTCTGAACATTCAGGGCATCCGCATTCCCGACAGCAAAATGGCGCGCGAAGCCACCGAACTGGTGCGCGATACAGAAACCGATTTACTGTTCCATCATTCCAGCCGCGTGTATTACTGGGCGGCGCTTGCCGGTCAGCAACGTCAGCTTAAAGTCGATCACGAATTGTTGTATATCGGCTGTATGTTCCACGACATGGGGCTGACCCACGAAAATTGTAGCTGCGATAAACGCTTTGAAGTGGACGGCGCAAACGCGGCCCGCAAATTTATGCAGCAACACGGTGTCAGCACGCAGGATATTGATAAAGTCTGGACCGCAATTGCCTTGCATACCACGCCGGGGATCCCTGAATTTATGGATCCGGTCATAGCGCTGGTGACAGCGGGTGTGGAAATGGACGTTCTTGGGATTAATTATCAGGGATACGAAGACGATGTTCGAAATGCGGTTGTGGATGCGCATCCGCGGACACCGGCATTTAAAGAAGACATCATTCAGGCATTTTATGATGGCATCAAAAACAGACCGCAAACCACATTTGGCAACGTAAAAGCGGATGTCATCGCCGACAAAGAACCCGATTTCATCAGAGGCAATTTCTGTTCGGTGATCCGCGGATCCCGCTGGCAGGGTTAAGGAGAAAAGGGCGCACCGGGCAAGATTCCGGTGCGTTTTCCTGTCAAAAAAAACTGTCAGACCAGACGAAACGCGATCATAAACAGTGATTTCAGGCCCGGGTAAATCTCGCTGATCACCTGTTTCAGCTCAGGTAATGTCATATTTTCCTGCACGGCATGGGCGTTATTCAGCTCGTCAAACTGTACCGGCGTAACGTCGAGAATCTCGATATTGCAGAAGAAAACGTTGTCTTCATAACGACTTACGCGAACACGATCGCCCGCCACAAAATCCGCATCGCTGGCTTCTCGGAGCGTGATCGTTTTGCGCCCGGCCAGAATATCGGCCTCGAAACGACCGTAAAAAGTGATGTCTTTCATCAGATGTTATCTCTCAGCGCTACGTTAAAGTCTTGTCCGCCACATCATACGAAGCATGCCGATAAAATCAATAAACACATTGATAAATATGATAAAAAATGATGAATTGGTAACAAATCCAAATCTTTCGCTGACAGGCGCTGAGGTCGCGTGAGACACTCAGAATTCACGTAGCGCGATCAAATGACGGTCAGAATGGAGAGAAAATGGACGATATTTCGGCGAAAAACATCATTTCACTGTATCAGCGACATGCTGATATCTGGGATAAATTGCGTAAAGATCAGGGATATGAAAAGGCGTGGCTGGACGATTTTCTGGCTCTGATCCCGTCAGAAGGCCGCATTCTGGACATCGGTTGCGGAGCAGGAAAACCCATCGCCGAATATTTTATAGAACGTCATTTCTCAGTGACTGGCGTCGATGCTTCAGAACCGATGATTTCGATTTGCCGCGAACGTTTCCCGGAACAACGCTGGCAAGTTGCCGACATGCGTTTGCTATCGCTGAATGAGAAGTTCGACGGGCTGATTGCCTGGGACAGTTTTTTCCATCTGACGCGCGATGATCAGCGCGCCATGTTTGCCATTTTTGAGAAACACGCAAAGCCTGATACAGCATTGATGTTCACCAGCGGTCCCGGCAACGGCGAGGCGATTGGCACATTTGAAGGGGAAGATCTGTATCACGCAAGTCTGGCTCCGGAAGAATACCGGGCGCTGTTTGATGAACATGGTTTCAGGGAAGTGAAGATGGTTGCCGAAGACCCGACATGTGCCGGACATACCATCTGGCTGGCACAGTTTAAAGGCTGAGATAGTCAGTGAAGTGGTGAAAGCTGCCGGAATGAAAGGATGCAGAACTGGCAGATTTTACGGAATGACGTGACGGACTAAAGCCGGACATCCTGGGTTTCTTAGATAATCAAAGTGCGTATAATGTATATTATGTTAAATAAGAATACCATTAACGCACCCGCCATCAATCCACCGTCTCTCCTGCCATTTTGTTCTTTTTTCATGACTCTTCATCTGCGCTTTGATCTTCAATATCACCATAATGCACAGCCAGCCAGATTGTGATTTCATTTGCGGCTGTCCACTCCACACGGTGTTTGCATAACGCCGGAATGTTGATGCAGTCACCGGCGTGCATTACCCGCGTCTGTGTTTCGTTTTCCATTCGCAGACCGGCTGAACCTTGCAGAACCGTGACCCACTCGCTTTGTGTCTGGCAATACCAGAAATCCGGCGGACTTGCCTGGCCGGTCGAAACAATTCTCTCGATACGTAAGCCCGGCATGTTTAACAGCGCGTCGAAGGTTTCGTGTTCCTGCGCACTGGCAGTAACCGGTAAACCGGCGAATAAATTGGACAGCATGCGAACTCTCCTTTCAGCGGGTTTCAGCCAATGTAAACTGACATCGCTACGTGAATTCTGAATTTATGGCAGTACCATAATGCTGCAGAATTCACGTAGCGCATTCTTCATTTATGCCGGTTTCTGCTATAACCCGGCATAAACCTTCTCGACCTTCGCCATATATCGTGGTGCCTGCGGCGCCGGATGATACTGACGAACATGCCAGTTAAACGCTTCCGGCGTCAGCTGATTGATCATCTGGATTGCCGTCTGGCGGTTTGCGGAAAATGTCCGCAATAAAGCACCGGCACCGTTGGCGTAAGCGACTTCTGTAGCATAGCGACGCGTCAGCGGATCGTTAATCCAGTTTAATTGCTGATGCTGTAATCCGCTCAGATATGCCGCGCCCAAATCAATGTTGGTTTCCGGGTCATGCAATTGTCTGTCGCTCGGGCAACCACGTTTACCTTTGTACCGGTATGCATCACAGCCGCTGGTCGAGGCTTTCAGTTGCATCAGCCCAATGGCATTCGACGGGCTGACGGCGTCCGGATTGTAACTGGACTCAACCTGAATGATTGCTTTAATCAGTTTCCGGTCGACTTTGTAATTATCCGCCGCATCTTCAATTTCATCGTCATAAGCGTGGGTATCGTATTTTTTATAATGCGTTTTGCCTGAGCAACCCGCCAGAATCATCAGCATAATCAGCAGGCTGATCCGTGACGGCTGTTTGAGTAATGAATTCATGAAATCTCACGGTTGAATGCGTCATTTTGGACGCTGACAAGATACCCTTAACGCCGCTGAGTATCATGGTTTAATTGAGTTTTTTCACATTTTACGTGTGCCAAAAATGCGCAATGCAAACCCCCTGCCGTTTTCATCTTCACAGGCTTAACCTGAATGCCTTATTGACTTATTTAATACAGATTGTATTTTTAATGCCATGAAAACTTTTCTGATTATCGTCCCTGACGGGGGCATGTTATTCGAGGCGGCCGGTATCGCCGACATCCTTATGCAGGCGAATCGTCTGATGCCTGCTGGCGGAACAAATTCGCCTTACCAGGTCACGGTCGCCACCACGCAACCTCACCGCGTGGTTCACGGCGTTTCCGGCCTGAATTTGCTGGCGGATCACCGGCTTTGCGACCTCGACCCTGAACTTCCCCGCGATACCATCCTGATCACCGGCAAAGGGCTGACCGAAGAAGAAGGCTCGGACGTCGTTGACTGGGTCAAACGCGCTGCACCCCATGCCCGGCGTGTTGTCTCCATTTGTGGCGGAGCCATGTTACTGGCGAAGACCGGGCTGCTGGATGGACGTCACGCCACGACTCACTGGCGATTACTGGACACGTTGCAGGCCGAATTCCCGCAGATCACCGTCGAACATGGGCCCATCTATGTGCAGGATGGCCCGGTCTGGACTTCCGGCGGTGTCAGTTCAGGCTTTGACCTCACGCTCGCGCTGGTGGAAGACGATCAGGGTTTTAATCTGGCCAGAGACGTTGCACAGGATTTAGTGATGTTTCTGCGCAGGCCTGGTGGACAGGCGCAGTTTAGCCGCTATCTTTTGAATCAGGCCAGCGAAGGCCCTATCCGTGAGCTTCAGCTCTGGTTACCTGAAAATCTCACCGGTGATTTATCCGTCGAAGCTCTGGCTGAACGCGCCGCCATGAGCCCGCGTAATTTTACCCGGGTTTTCACCCGCGAAACCGGGATCACTCCGGCCAAATATGTTGAAGAAGTTCGCCTTAATGCAGCCAGGCAGCGGCTTGAACAAACCACACAAGGCGTCGAGCAAATCGCACTGGTCACCGGTTTCGGCAGTGGCCTGAATTTGCGGCGTGTTTTTGAAAGGAATTTACACCTGACCCCGACGGAATACCGGGAACGCTTCTGCTCACGCATGTTGGCATAAATAGCTCTTTTATTGTCATTTACGCCAAATCTCCTTCGATCTACATTACATGCAGGTCTGATAATAAAGGAGTTTCATCATGGTCAAAGTTGGTATCAACGGGTTCGGCAGGATTGGTCGAAATGTTTTACGCGCCGCACTGGGTCGTAATGACTTCCAGGTCGTCGCCATCAACGATCTCACCGACAGTAAAACCCTCGCGCATCTTCTGAAATATGATTCCCTCTCCGGCACCTTAAATGCCAAAGTCGAAGCTGGCGAAGGGCAACTGTTGCTCGATGGCAGAGCTATCCGCGTCTTCTCCGAAAGAGATCCGGCAGCGATTCCGTGGAGCAGCGTCGGTGTTGATATCGTTATCGAGGCGACCGGTTTCTTCACTGAAAAAGACAAAGCCGAATTGCATATCACCAAGGGCGGCGCCAAACGCGTCATTATTTCCGCACCGGCCAAAAATGACGACATCACTGTCGTGATGGGCGTAAATGACGGCGATTATGATCCTGCCAAACACAAAGTGGTCAGTAACGGCAGCTGCACCACTAACGGTCTGGCACCGGCGGCGCAGGTTCTGCATTCAACCTTCGGGATTGAGCATGGCCTGATGAACACTACGCATGCGTATACCAATAGTCAGGCGTTGCACGATCAGCCTGAGAAAGATTTACGCGGTGCGCGTGCGGCGGCGGTGTCGATTGTTCCGTATTCCAGTGGTGCAGCCAAAGCTATCGGTAAAGTCATTCCTGAACTGGATGGCAAAATGACGGGTTATTCCCTGCGCGTACCGGTGCCTGTTGTGTCGATTGTTGACCTGACCGTCAACCTGAAACGTGAAGCCACGGTCGAAGAAATCAATGCGGCATTCCGTAAAGCTTCGGAGTCTGGCCCGCTGAAAGATATTCTGGGCTACAGTGAAGAACCGCTGGTTTCCAGTGATTATCGCGGTGACCCGCGTTCTTCGATTGTTGACGGGCTTTCAACGCTGGTTATCGGCGGCAAGCTGGTGAAAATTCTGGCCTGGTACGATAACGAATGGGGCTTCTCAAACCGTCTGGTTGATCTGGCGCTGCTGATGGAAAAAAGAGGTTTATAGCCTCCCTTTTCCTGACAGACAGTATAATGAGACACCGCCGTAAGGCGGTGTTTTTACAGTTGTTTCAGACAGACGCTTTGTGTTGAATAATAAATTGTATGTTGTAACTAAGTATCTCTGCTTTGAATGAAATGCGTTATTCCTTCGGCTCCATTAATGGTAAATGTTGCTGATCGTGCTAATCTTACGCCACTGAAAACCTGCTTACGCCCGACAGTGAGGAACCTTTGACCACTTTACGCCGCCGCCCGGAAGCATCCATTCCCAGGCTCCGTTTCCTCCCGGAAACCATTCATATCGGCCGTCAGTTGCGCACTTACTGTGATGCCCGTTTCAAAACCATTGGGCTGACGCTCGCCCGCGGGCAGGTGCTGTTGCACCTCGAAGCCGCTCAGGGTCGCCTGCCTCAGGGAGAGCTGACCGCCCTGCTGGAAGTTGAGCATCCGACTGCCATCCGCCTGTTTGACAGCCTTGCCGAGCTGGGTTTGCTGGAACGCTGCCCCGGAGATTCCGACCGTCGTTCGAAAGACATTAAGCTGACCGACGCCGGAATTGAACTGGCGAATCAGGTTCGCAGCATGACCGATGACATTTTGATCCGCGTAATGGAAGGCATTCCGGATAAAGATATTGATGTCGCCCGCGACGTTCTCGCCAGCATCACCGCCAATATCGCCGCGCTTTAGTGGCGTTTTCCCCTTCCCGTTTTGCCCTTTCCTCTGCATTAATCACTTGCGTTACTGATTTGTTATTCGTTATTTGCGTTTGTAAATATCACCAATATGAATAATTGGACTAGACACATCTGAAACGCCTTATTACATTATGTAGCAAGCTACAAACTAGTTGGGTAACGACTTACAAGGCATAACGATGACGACGCGTTCTGATTCAGATGTCCGGCAGGACGCCGGTGAATTAACAACACGGGATGCATCACCAGAAAAAGAACTCTCCACACCACCGCCTGAAGGATTACCGAAACCGCAGCCAGCCTCGGTGCCTCCGTCACAGCATCACCCTTTTGCCGTCCGGGTCAGCACCTGGCTCTGGCACTATCCGCGTGGCCGGATTGCAGTTTATGCGCTGGCCTCGCTGATTATTGGCCTGACGCAGGGGCTGGGGATTAACCTGGTCAGCTCTAACCTGACGGGTATTCAGGGCTCGCTGGGCATTTCCAATGTCGAAAGTTACTGGCTGGTGGCAGCCTATACCGCGACCAGCGTCACCGGCACGATCCTGCTTTATAAAATCCGTACCCAGTTTGGCTTCCGGCGTTTCGGCGAATACGGGCTGCTGTTTTTTGCCGTGGCGTCTCTGGCACAAACCTTTACCCACGATTTTCAGACCGCGCTGGCCGTTCGCGCCGTCATGGGTTTTGCGATGGCCTCTCTCGGCCCGCTGGCGTTGTTTTATATGTTCGAGATTTTCCCGCCCGCTAAAAAACTGACCGCCGGGCTGTGTTTCGGGCTGGCGGGCAGCCAGATTGCCCTGCCGGTTTCACGCATTATTTCTCCGCATCTTCTCGATCTCGGTCACTGGCACCAGCTGACGATGCTGGAATCCGGTCTTTCCCTGATTTGTCTGGCAATTATCTGGATCCTGCCGCTGACGCATCCGCCCCGCGTGAAGGTATTCGAACGCATCGACTGGATCAGCTATCCGCTGATCGCCACCGCCGTCGCCTGTATGTCCGTGGTGCTGACGATGGGCCGTTATTACTGGTGGCAGGAGAAAGACTGGATAGGCGAAGTGCTGGTGGTCGGGATTATTGCGCTGACCCTGTCTTTTATGGTCGAACTCAAACGTAAGAATCCGATAATCGATTTGCGCTGGCTGATGACGCCTGAAATGCTGCTGTTCACCGGTTCGATGCTGTTTATCCGTATGCTGCTTTCCGAGCAAACCACCGGCATGGTTGGCTTTCTGAATCTGGTCGGCCTGGTGAATGACCAGCTGGTAACGCTGTTTTGCGTGATTCTGGCCGCCACCGTTGCCGGGCTGGTGGTCGTCAGCATTATTCATAAAGCGAACCGTATCGTTTACATCCATCTGTTTTCCATTGCCCTGATTGCCGTGGCCTCGCTGATGGACGCCAATTCCACTGCGGACACCCGCGCGGAACAGTTTTACCTGACACAGGGCATGATTGCGTTTGCCGGTGCCATCTTTCTGCCGACGTCCTTATGGCTGGGTTTTATCCGCGCGTTGCAGTTCGGGCAAAGCCAGATCATCAGTTTCGTGCTGGTGTTTCTGTCTACACAGAACGTCGGCGCACAGGTCGGCGGCGCTTTCCTGGGCACCCTTCAGATATTGCGCGAGAAGTATCATTCCGCCGTTCTGGTTGAACATATCAGTTTGCAGAATCCGCTGGTGGTCGAACGAATTTCCCAATACAGCCACCTGCTGAAACCGGTTCTGACGGATGGCACACAGCTGAGCGCCGAAGGTCTGGCGCAACTGAGCACGAAGATCACCCAGCAGGCGGGACTGCTGGCCTACAACGATGTTTTTAGAGTGGTTTTTTATATGTCGCTGGGCTGTATCGTCGTGCTCAGCGGACACATTATTGCCGGAAGGATCCAGACAAAAAAACGCGCAGCCTCCGAAGCGGTTGCCTGAATAAACAGATCCTGTTGACGAACTAAAACGAGGTATACGGACAAAGTGATGAAAAATATCTTTCGTTATCCATCCATTATTGTAGTGCTTTGCTTAGGCATTATTGGCGTGATGATTGTGTTGTACAGCTGGCAGCTGTTTCCATTTAACTCCAGGGTGGAATCGACCGATAACGCGTATATCCGGGGGAACGTTACCCTGCTCAGCCCGCAGGTTTCGGGTTACATCACCGGGGTGAAAGTGCAGGATTTTATGCCGGTGAAAAAAGGCGATGTGTTGTTTGAGATTGATGACAGCACTTACCGGCAGGAGCTGTTACAGGCCGAAGCCGCGGCGGCACAGGCGCAGGTGACGCTGCAAAACTTCGAACAGAACCGGGCGTCCGGTGCTGCCAGCCTGCAACTTGCAGAAGCGGAATTGCAAAGCGCGCAGGCAACACAAAGCAAGGCGTCAATCGATACCCGTCGCAACGGGCCATTGCTGCAAAAAGGATTGGTGTCAAAAACCACCGGAGATGAACTTCAGGCGGCGTTACTGACGGCGGAGGCCAACGTGGCAAAAGCGCGCGCATCCGTAAATATCGCACGCCAGAGTCTCGCGCTGGTGGAAGCCAATAAAGCGTCGCTGGCCGCGGCATTAAAAGCCGCGCAGGCGAAAGTTGAAGTGGCACAAATCAATTTACAGCACACGCAGATTGTCGCGCCGTCCGACGGGCAGCTCGGCGAAATCAGCGCCCGCATGGGGCAATACGTCAGTGCCGGAACGCAACTCACGTCGGTCACGCCAAAACAAGTCTGGGTGACGGCCAATTTTAAAGAGCGCCAGCTGGCGGGAATGGCTGTCGGTGCGCCCGCGTCTTTCACGGTGGATGCGCTGAACGATCATCCGTTTACAGGCCACGTGGTGCGGATTTCTCCGGCCGCCGGTTCGGAATTCAGCGTACTGAAAGCCGATAATGCGACCGGGAATTTCACCAAGATTTCTCAGCGTATCGCCGTACGCATTGAGCTGGAACCGGATCAGGCGCAGAGTGACCAGCTGCGACCGGGAATGTCCACGGTCGTCAGTGTTGATACCTCAAAGGCACCCAAAATCTAAATCAGCCGACAATATCTGAGTAGTAGCGCTGCGCAACGTCCGGATGAGAGCGCAGCCGCCCTTTCAGATAGTTGAATCCCACGTCGCGGAACAGCGGATTGAGCGGATCGCTGGCATCGCCGCGAGCTTCTTTTGCCAGTTCAGGCGGCAATGGAAAAAGCGGCACTACGGCGTCCAGCTGCGCACCGAGGAAAAAGGCCAGCGACAGCCGTTCGCCTTCAGCAGGCGGAGACACCACGCGGTGAACCGTCGCACGCAAGTAACCGTTGGTGGCCAGCTCCAGCAGTTCGCCGATATTCACCACCAGCGTATCCGCCACCGGCAGCGCATCGACCCATTCATTTTCCTCAACTTCAACCTGCAAACCACGCTGTTCATCCTGCAATAAAAAGCTCAGGAAACCCGAATCTTTATGCGCACCGACGCCCTGATTTCCCGCGCCGGCCGCCCGCCCCGGATAACGGATCAGCTTGATGTGCTCATTGGGTTTTTCGCCATACAAAGGATCAAAGGCGTCTTCCGGCAGTTTCAGCGCCAGCGCAAAAGCCCGCAATAAACGCAGCGACATCGCCGTCATTTCCCTCTGCCAGCGCAGCAGCAGCGGGCGCAACTCAGGCAACGCTTCCGGCCACTGATTCGGCCCCTGCAATCTCGCCCACGCAGGCGTTTCTGCGCTTACGGATAGTTTTGGCCGTTCGGCACCGAGGTCAAACTGTTCGCGCCAGTCCGGCTGACCGCGGGTAATCTCTGACGCAGCGCGGTTATAGCCGCGAAAATGCGGAGAATTGATCATGGCGACGGCCAGCTTATCTTCTTCCGGCAAGGCAAAGAATTCCCGCGCCACGCGCTGCACGTCGTGAAGCAACGTGGCATCTACACCATGATTTCTCAGATAGAAGAACCCGATTTCGCGGGCGGCGTAACGCAGCTGCGACAAAAACGATTCACGCTCTTCTGGCGTACCAGAAAACTGACTGAAATCGACTGAAGGGATAGTTGTTGATGTCTGGCTCATTGCTGACTCCGCCGTGATTATGGGTGATAATCGTCAACGCTATCACAGCGCCGGAGCGGCCGACCAATAGCCAGATAATCTGGTTTATGCTTCGGGGTTATGAAAAACTACGCGGGATATTAACCGGTTATAACGCGCCCGTCCGTGGGCTGCGCCGGTCAGCGGGAACCGAGATAACGGTAAACCACCGCCAGATCCTGATCGCCATAACCGCCATCCACGGCGGCCTGCCAGGTTTCACTGATGCGTTTCATTACAGGCAACTCGAGCTTACTGCCCGCATCAATCGCCAGATTGATATCTTTCAGCGCCCAGGTCAGCTGCATCTGCGGGGTGTAATCGCCGCTTTTGAACATCGCCATTTTGCCTTTGATGTAAGGCGCCGCCAGCGGACCGCCGTCGAGCACGCCCCACAGGTCATCCGGCGTAAAGCCCAGTTCTTCGGCCAGTTGGGTACTTTCGGCGATGCCTTCCATCATGGCAATCAGCCACGCGTTAACCACCAGTTTCATTTTAGACGCGCGACCGGCTTCACCCAGCCATTTAGTGGCTTTCGAAATGGCGGCAAACACCGGTTCAACAGCTGCGCCCGCCTCACGATCACCGCTGGCCAGCACCACAATTTGCGCCTGTTCGGCGGGCGCTTTGGTACCCGAAACCGGCGCATCAAAGAACAGCACGTCCGGACGCTGTTCTTTAATGAGCGCAATCAGCGATTCAGTGGCATCGACGCCCAGCGTTCCCATTTGCGCGATAATCCCGCCCTGCTTCAGCCCGGCCAGAAGCCCGTTATCACCCTGATAAACTTCGAGAGACGTTTTGCCGTCCGATAACATGGTAATCACCACATCGGCACCTTCTGCGGTTTCACGCGGTGTGAGGCCGCGTTGCGCGCCCGCCTTCACCAGATCGTCACCACGCGATGCTGTCCGGTTCCACACGCGGGTGGTGAAACCTTTTTTAATCAGATTGGTGGCAAATGCATGTCCCATCGCCCCCAAACCGAGCACCGCGACTACAGGTTGCTGACTCATGTCTTACTCCTTGTGCAAACGTTAAATGTATTCAAAAGGCTATCATCGCAGACCCTGCGGCGGAACCGGCTTCTGTAACCAGATGCAACAGAAGGGCTTATAATACTTAACCTCTTCCGGCGAAGTGGCGTAACATACGCGCTTTCGTGCCCGGGCTGACCCCTAATGCCCCGGCAACTCTGATTTGACTGAGAATTTTCAGGAGTCGCAGCACTATGAGTAAAGTCGTTTTAATCGGGATCATTTCCGTCATTTTTGCCCTGATGGTGCTGATGTTGGGCTCGGTCTATGTGTATCCGTGGTGGATGCAGCGCACGACTGAAGGCGCATGCAGCACCATCACCAAAGATAACGCCATCGACACTGTGACCCGCGATTACATGCAAAACCGCATTCCCAACTGGGGCAACGATAAAGACAATATGGGCACCTCCGTGCCGGTGTTGAATTTCATCAGCGATGACGTCAAAGAAGACAAAGGCACTTACCACATTCCTTTCAGCGCCAAAGGGCCGAACGGCACGCTGGGTTATGTGGCGCACTTCAACTGCTCAAACCATTACGTGAAATATTCCACCGTCGAGTAATGCCGGTTTACCTCCCCTGCAACGGCGGATTTCTGATTACAGCATTGGCCCGATAAACAAAAACCGGCACGCGATTGTGCCGGTTTTTTATTGCCTGTCCGAAAGGATGATGTGGAAGAATTATTTCGCCGGTGGCAACTGACTCCAGTAGGTGCCGCTGAACGGAACCGGCAGAAACTGCGTATACAGTTCTTTCATGGTTTCCTGCGGGTCGACATCTTTAAACAGCTGCGGATACAAAGTTTTGGCAAACACTTCGACGGCGACCATGTGATACGGGCTGAGATAGAAATTATGCCAGACACTGTACGCCCGCCCTTCGCGCACGGCTTTCAGCGTCGAAAGCACCGGCTGCTTATCCATAATCTGCCGGAAACTTTGCTCCGCTTCCTGTTGCGTGACCTGTGGCCCCAGCATCAGGTTGGACACTCTTTTTCCTTCCGGTCCCGCCATGCCCGTGGTGATATACACATCCGGGTTGGCCATAATCACTTTCTCTGCGTTCAGATCTCCGTATACGCTACCAAAAGCACCTTTGGCGATGTTATCCCCGCCGGCAAACGCCAGCAGATCGGCAAGATTGCCGTGAGAAACCGTGGTGCAGCATCCTTCACGGCGACCCAGATGCAATTGCAGCATCACAGTCTGTCTTTTGCCCTGATACGCCGCAATGCGTTCACGAACGCGATCCATATGCTGCTGATAAAAAGTGATAAAGCGCGCCGCTTTCTGCGGATGATTCAGCACGTCGCCCAGCAACTTTACGCTGGGGATCGTGTTATGCAGTTGATCCACGCGCAGATCGACGTAGATCACCGGGATCCCCGCATTAGTCAGCGTGATTTCCATCTGATCGCGGTCGGTTTGTTTCTTCGCATACACCGGCAAAATCACCAGATCGGGTTTCAGCGCAATCACCTTCTCCGCATTCAGCTGCGTATAGTTGTTTTGCCCGAGCAGCGGGATGGTGGCGATTTCCGGAAAAGCTTTTACGTACATCGCCCAGCTTTGCGCATCGAGCTGCGCCATGTCGCCCGGCCAGCCAATCACGTGCTGCGCGGGGTTTCCGTCCTGCACCAGCGCCAGCGTATACAACATACGGCTTTCGCCCACCACGATCCGCTGCGGATTATCCGGTACGGTGACCGTCCGGTTAGAAATATCGGTCACGGTTCTGGCCTGCGCCAGGCCGGATAACAACAGGCAGGAAACCAGCAGAGACTGTGTGAACTTACGCATAACACCTCAAAAACCGTCACAAAGGCTGAGATGATAATGATTATCGTTATTTGTCGCAATGTGATGATTGCCCACTACTACAGGGTTTGGTAACGCGCACGCGCCAGTTTGCAGCGACGCCTGCCCGTAATTCGACTACACTGGTAGCCACTTTCCTCTCAGGACGCAGTAATGATGAAAAGACTGACACAACAAGATATGACGGAAAGCGAACAACGCGAGCTGAAAACGTTGCTCGACAAAGCCCGCAAAGCTCAGGGCCGTGAGTTGACTAATTCGGAAAACAACCGGATTAAAGATGACTACATCGACAAGCTGATGGAAGAGAAAGAGAAAGTGGCCGCGCGTGCGCGTGCTGAAAAACGCCGCAATAAAGCGGTTCCAAGCACCTCAGCGACCTATGACTGGACTGCCCGCACCCATCCGCGCGGCCGTCGTTAAGAACAAACTGACCCTCTTCGTGTATTACGCAGAGGGTCAGCTCAGAACATCGCGTTAACCGCTTTTACTTCAACAACTGAAAACCGTGACTCCCGTCTTTTTCCAGCTGCGCCACCAGACCGTATTCCCAGTCCAGATAATCCTGCATCGCCTGCGCGCTCACCGCCGTGCCTTCATACGGACGCTGATAGCGATCTTGCGCGTTCTCCAGATATACCGACTCGCCGCGCTCCAGTGATTCTCCGGCGTTAATCCAGCCGACCGTGCCCTTTTCCAGCAAATACGTCTCTTTACCAGTCAGCGCCGCGACTTCCGTGACAGCGTAACGCGCCAGCAAACCGCTTGTGCAGGTCACAACCCAGCGCGTTTTCTCCGGCTGTGCGGCAATGACCTGCGGAATATTGCCCCGCGTCGTCCAGACTGCGCCGGGAATTCGGCGATTACGGAAGTTCGCGCTGGTGGTGAGGTCAACCACGCCCGTACTGCCTTCTGCCAGCCAGTGTCGCAGCTGTTCCGGCGTGACGGATTCCACAGCAGGCGCAGGTGCAACCTGTGCTTTCCAGTCGCCCTGTTCTGCGAAATCTTCTTCTTTGAATTCCGCGACGTACACTTCCCAGTTCATCTGCGCCAGCCAGGAAGCCGCCATCCGGGCGCGCACGCCGTCGCTGTCGGCCAGAACGACGCGCGCGCCGCGCACTGTTGCATAATGATCGGTTTCCTGAACCAGCTGACCGCCCGGAACATGCCGCGCGCCGGTGAGATGACCGGCACGGTACTCTTCCGCTGTGCGGACATCAAACAAATACAACGTCCGCTGCGGATCCTGCTGCCATTCATGAATTTGTGACAATGTCACCGAGCGCACGCCCGCACGAATTGCCAGCGCCTGCGCGCCTTTCAGGGCAATGCGGCGGGAATCTTCGCTCAGCGCCGGATAATGGGCGTGTTCCTGATGCGCCAGCGTTTGTCCCGCCAGCGTCCAGCCAATGGTGCCGTTACGCAATGCCGCAACCGGCTGCGTGAATCCGGCATTGATCAGCGATTGCGTACCGATAATGCTGCGGGTACGACCGGCGCAGTTGATGATGATTTGCGTTTTTTTATCAGGCACCACGTCGCGTAAACGCAGCGCCAGTTCTCCGCCCGGCACGCTCACGCCACCGGGAATACTCATCGCCTGAAACTCATCGAACCGGCGCACATCCAGCACCGCCACATTCGCGCCCTTTTCCTGTAACGCCTGAACTTCATTAGCCGTCAGAGACGGAGTTTTATAATGATGTTCAACCCATTCACCAAACGCCTTACTCGGCACATTCACATCAATAAAAATCTCACCGCCCGCTTCTTTCCAGCCTGCCAGATCCCCCGCCAGTACCGCGATATCCCGGTAACCCAGCGATTTCAGCAACGCCGCCGCGCGCGTGGTTTTACGTTCCCCGCGGCGTTCGTCATAAAACTCGCCGTTATCGTAGAGCGTGATGGCGGTCTGCTGGTTAGGAATGCGGTCCGGCACTTCCAGTTCCAGTTTGGACAGCGCCAGATTGGCGGCAAACAGCGGATGCCCGGTGGCAAACGCCCCTTCTTCACGCAGATCAACCAGAGCCACTTCCTGCCCGTCACGCAGGGCCTGATGCAGTTGTGAAAAATGACGCAGAGGTAACGGATGAGATTCAGACATGAGTGTTCTCTTTTGACAGATCCCAGATATTGGGAATGTGCGAATTGGAATAACCGGAGATGAAGGTTTTCTCGGTGCCGTCCGGCAGATAAACCGCCCGCGACACCGCACCGATATTGCCGCCGTAGACGTGAATACTGACTGAAACCCTGTCGTCATACAGGTTGCTGACCTGATGAATATCGAGCAAATCCGGCGCGATTTTTTCCACATTGCCTGGCTGTAACGTCACGGCAGCGCCTTCAGGATGCAAACTGCCGTCGCTGTGGCGGACATAGTTCTGGCTGGTTTCCCCGCCGCGCAGCATGCCAATCAGCCCCCAGACGCGGTGATCGTGCACCGGCGTTTTCTGCCCCGGTCCCCAGACAAAACTGACAACGGAAAAACGTGAAAGCGGATCGGCATACAACAGGTATTGCTGATAATGCTCAGCATGCGGCTGCGCGGTGTCCTCCGGCAGCCAGCCGTCAGTGCTGACGAGCTTTTCCAGCAACGCACTGCCCTGCGCCAGTATTTCGGTCTGCCCGTGAGGCTCCTGCACCAGCCGGGTAAAATCCGCCAGAAACTGCCGCAGCGGTGCCACCTGTAAAGCCACCATACCTTCACCTCTTTCATCTATAAGCGATCCTGATTTCTCTCAGGCTAACACCGGTCAAACTCAAGCAAAATGCATTTTATGGATAAGCTAATATGCAATTCACACATAAAAATGTGCGGTGGGATCCAGCGTCACCGGTGGAATTGTTTTATCCTGTGGAGACGCACAACGTTTACTTTCTGATACTGAGTCCCGATGAAAATTGAAGATTTGACCGCTTTTGTGGCGGTTATCCGGTTGCAGTCAACGCGACTTGCAGCTGATGAGCTGGGGCTGACGCAGCCGGCAATTACCCGCCGGGTGCAGAATTTCGAAGAGTCGCTGGGTATTCCGCTGCTTAACCGCCAGACCAAACCCCTGAAACCGACGCTGATGGGCAACCGCGTTTATCAGCAGTGCCGTCATATTCTGCGTGAAGTGGATGCGCTCAACGATCTGGTCGCCGCCGACAGCCCGCCTTCCGGTCTTTTACGCCTCGCCGTGCCACAAAGCCTGAGCGAAGGCAGTCTGCTTCCCGCGCTGAAGAGCCTCTCCGCGCAGTTCCCGGATATTCAGCCGCGCCTGTCCAGCGGCTGGGGCGAGGAGTTGCTGTTACGCATTCAGCGTCAGGAACTGGAAGCTGCCGTGGTGCTGTTTCCGGCCAGCAAGCAATTCCCCGAGGGCGTGGAAAACCAGCCACTCGGCGCGGTTGACCTGGTGGTTGTCGGCCCGAAAACCACCGGCACCCTGCCGCAGCGGCTGGAAGATTGTTATCAGCGCGGCTGGATCCTCAATCCCGAAGGCTGCGGTTTTCGCGCCGCCCTGCAACGCGCACTGACTGAGCAGGGTTTGCCGCTGCTCATCAATCTCGAAGCCTTTGGTACCACGCTCCAGTTATCGCTGATCGCAGAAGGTCGCGGGCTCGGCCTGATGCCTAAACCGCTGGTCGAACGCCATCCGCTGCGCGATGAGCTTGAAATTTACGCCCTGAAAGATTTCGCCCCGCGAAGCCAGTTGTGGCTGGTGTATCCGAATGTCCCGGCGAGTCAGGTTCCGGCGATTGATGCGTTTGCGGCGGCAGTGGCAGAGGGGCTGGATCTTGGGATTGCCGCCCAAACGGGCCTTAATTCCAAATTCTAAACCTTGGGTTGCCACCCAAACCGGCCTCAGGGGTGGCTTATCGCCGCCACCCCTGAGAACCCCGGGCTCTTTCACTGCGCGCTACCGCTCGCTGGCTATGTTTCAGCAACTATTGTTATTGCCGCGAAAAGTTGCCGCTATGCGGTTCCCTCACTCGGTTTCGAGCCATTAGTCTCGAAACACTTCGTTCGGCAAGTTTTCTGAAAGCGGCCGGAGGCTTATCCAAATTTAGCGGCATTTTTTAAATAACAATCAGCAGTAAGGTTACGAACTAAAAAGTCTCTGGCCGCTTTCAAAACGACGTCGAATGAGTGATGAGAAACAGCGAGAGTCTTTTTTCGAGCAGGTTCGAATCCGAAATGAGAGTACCGCGCAGCGGCGGCGTTTGCGGCACTAGCCGGAGCCGCTGGAAAATAGCCAGCGAGCGGTAGCGCGCAGTTAAAAAGCGCGGGTGTCCAGAGGGCGCGCGCGTTAACGCGCCCTTTGGGCCAGTTTGGGCGGCGAGCCCAAGGTCTTGATTTTGGCCTGAGGCCGGTTTGGGTGGCAACCCAAGGTTTTGCCAGTTTGGGCGGCGAACCCACGGTCTTGACTCATGCCCACAGCTAAAGCCCAGCCCCATACAATGCACATTTTTTATATTAGCTTATCCATATAATTAATTTTTAACATAGTAGCATCCCGTTTATGGTGATAACTCCTGCCAGCGCAGCCACCATCCCGCTGGCCTCTGACCCGAGGAGTGACAGCCCGTGAGCGTGCAATTTATTGGTATGATCGGCCATCGTCTGGCATCTGAAATCATCCCGCCGACCGGCCCGATTTTTGATAAGCAATACATCGCGGATTTCGCCCGTGCCCATGAAAACGCCGGTTTTGACCGCATTCTGGTGGCATACGCTTCTGACCAACCCGACGCATTTCTGGTGACCGCCCATGCCGGTGCCAGCACTTCGCGCATTCATTTCCTGCTGGCGCATCGTCCCGGTTTTGTCGCACCGACGCTGGCTGCCCGTAAACTGGCGACGCTCGATCATCTGCTCGATGGCCGTCTGGCGGTACACATCATCAGCGGCGGCAGCGATGCTGAGCAAAAACGTGACGGCGATTTCGAGCCGAAAGATTCCCGCTACCGCCGCACCGACGAATACATCGATGTGCTGAAACAGAGCTGGTATTCGGAAAAAGGCTACAACCACCAGGGCGAGTTTTATCAGGCGGAAAACGCCTTCTCCGCCATCAAACCTTTCCAAAATCGCTTACCGGTCTTTTTCGGTGGTTCGTCTGACGACGCCATCCGCGTAGCCGGTAAACAGGCCGATGTTTTTGCGCTGTGGGGCGAACCGCTGGACAGCGCAAGGGAAACTGTTGAGGCGGTGAAAGCCTCTGCGGCCAGACATCAGCGTGAGATTGATTTCAGCATTTCTTTCCGCCCGATTCTGGGCAATACCGAAGAAGAAGCCTGGGCAAAGGCGGATGAAATTCTGACGAAAGCCACCGCGCAGCAGGCGGAAAAAGGGACGGCGCTGGCACCCAAACCGCAAAGCGTGGGTGCGCAGCGTTTACTGAAAGCCGTGGCACAAGGCGACCGTCTGGATTCCTGCCTGTGGACCGGTATCGCCGGGCTGATTGGCGGCGGTTCTAACTCGACCGCACTGGTCGGCACACCGGAACAGGTTTCCGATGCGCTGCTGAAATATTACGATCTGGGGATCACCACGTTCCTGATCCGCGGTTTTGATCCGCTTAATGATGCCGTTGAATACGGCAAAAGCCTGATCCCGCTGACAAAGCAGAAAATCGCTGCACGGCAGGCACACAATAAAACCGACGCAACCACGCTGGTATAAGGAACCCTGATGCGAGTGAATGTGAAAAGTCTCCTGCTGCTGGCAACGCTTATCAGTGGCACGTTTGCTGCCAGCGCCGAACAAATCACCCTGCGCGTTGCCGATCAGAAAGGGAATATGCGGGCACAGCTGGAAGCGGCGAATAAACTGGACAATCTGCCCTACAAAATTGAATGGTCAGAATTTCCCGCCGCCGCCCCGCTGGCGGAAGCCCTGAATGCCCAGGCCGTGGATGTCGGCATTATTGGCGATGCGCCGCTGCTGTTTGCCGAAGCGGCGGGCGCGCAGGTGAAAGCGATCGCCGTCGACAAATCTGACGCTTACGGCACCGCGTTGCTGGTGAAAGCCGACAGCCCGATTAAATCGGCGGCGGATTTGAAAGGCAAAAGCATCGCCACCAACCGCGGCTCTATCGGGCATTTCGTGGCGCTGAAAGCGCTGGCCTCCGCCGGGCTGAGCGCCAAAGATGTCACGTTCCGTTTTCTCCCGCCGAGCGATGCGAAACTGGCGCTGACGCAGGGTTCCGTAGATGTGTGGGCGACGTGGGAACCCTACACCGCATTTGCTGAAACGCAGGATCATCTGCGTGTGCTGGTGAACGGGCGCGGTTTGTGGTCAGGGAACAGTTTCCTTGCAGCGACTGACACGGCGCTTAAAGATCAGGGTAAACGTCAGGCGATTGCGGATTACCTGCAACGGCTGAGCGACGCGCAGATCTGGGCGTATAAAAATCTGGATGCCTACAGCGAAAAGCTGGCGAAGATTATTGGCTTCCCGCTGGACGCGGCGAAGCTGTCGTTTGAACGTCGTAAATCCTACTGGCAACCCATCGACGCTGACACGGAAACGCAGCAACAGCAGACTGCCGATTTCTATCATGCACAGGGGCTGTTGCCGGTCGCGCTGAATGTCACCGGCACCTTTGACCATTCTTTCCTGCTGAAATAGCGTCACGCGGTTTCTACCGTACCTTCATAAACACCGGCTTCGTGCCGGTGTTTGCATTTTTGCCTTCTCTCTTTGTGCGCTATAACACACTGATAAGCCGTGTTTTCCCTCTGTTTCGCAAACTGTGAACTGCCGCCCTGTACGGAAAATTCAGACGTGGTTAATAGAAGACGTCGCCCGTCATCAGGCTCAGCTAACAGGATGCAGCATGGAAAATTACGCGAACAAAAGTGGTGATTCACAGGTTGTCAGCTTCCAGATTGATGCCAACTCGATCAAAGTCCGCTTCAAAAACAATCACGTTTATCTCTACGATATCCGCCATCCCGGGCCGGAACATCTCGAAAAAATGAAAGAGCTCGCCCGCGCCGGTTGGGGGCTGAACACCTACATAGAAAGCGAAGTGAAAACGGATTTCTCGTCGAAAGTTTTCTGACATCAGGACTGCGTTTCCGGGCGGTTGTGAGCCAGCCGCCTGCGTTTTGTGTACCGTTTCAGCGCAAATTACACCTTGTTAACAATCAGCTGTGACAACCTCCGCTGAACCCGCTAGTCTTCGTTATTATCCAGTGTTTTAACGGAAACCTCGCCATGACCCGAAAAATTGTTAAGCAATACAAAGCCTATCGTGATGATATCCGCGATCTGCAAACCCGCCGTCCGGTTCCGGGGCCGGAACTCGAGCAGCTCGACCCTTTCCTGTTTCTCAATCATCACGGACCGCAGGTTTATGCACCGGATAATCTTGGTTTACCGTTCGGCCCGCATCCGCATCGCGGATTTGAAACGGTCACGTTTATCCTGCGCGGCGAACTGGCGCACAGCGACACCGGTGGCCATGAAAGTATTATCGGCACCGGCGGCGTGCAGTGGATGACAGCCGGTTCGGGTCTGATTCACTCTGAACTGTCACCGGAAGCGTTCAAACGCCACGGCGGTGAACTGGAAATCCTGCAACTTTGGGTGAATTTGCCGTCACAGCTGAAAATGACGCCGCCGGGTTATGTCGGTTTACAGGCACAAGACATCCCGCAAATTCCGCTGAGCAGAGGACACGGCGAAATCAGCCTGATTTCCGGCAGCGTTGCAGGCGTAACCGGCCCGATAAAATCACTGACCGATGTCACCCTGATGACCGTTCAGATGAGCGCGGGTAGCGAAGTAACATTGCATGCGCCAGCGGCACGACAGGTCTTCCTGTATACGGTGAAAGGACGGCTGAAAATTGATGATATTCTGGCGCAGGCCTGGCATCTGATTGAACTGGATAACAGCGATGACCGCGTGACGATCACCGCAACCGATGACGCCACATTCCTGTTCGGGCACGCCGATAAAATCAATGAACCGGTGGTTTCTCACGGCCCGTTTGTAATGAATACGGTGCAGGAAATTAATCAGGCCATTCTGGATTATCAGGCCGGAAAGTTTGATGTGAAGCTATGAGGAATTTTATTAGCAAGGGGTAAACCCACCCCCATCCCAACCTTCCCCTCGTGAGAGGGGAAGGAGCAGAACTTAGATTTTCAGTTTCACGTAGTCAATGGCACGGCTGATGATCCCGCCCTGCGCCACGTCTTCCAGCGCCACCAGCGGCACGGTTTTGATGACTTTACCGTTATCCACGATATTAATGCTGCCCAGTTCCTGGCCTTTTTTCAGCGGCGCGTCAATCTGCGGATTGGTCAGCACGTACTGCGCTTTCAGTTTGTCGGCGTCAGACTGCGGAACGCTGATGAACACATCGCTCAGGGAACCGACTTTCACCTGAGGATTCGCACCGAACCAGACGTGCTCGCTGGAAACGGTCTGATTCGCCTTGAAAATCTGCTTGCTGGTGTATTCACGGAAGCCCCAGGTCAGCAGTTTACGTGCCTGTTCTTCACGCCCTTTTGCACTTTTCCCGCCCATAACGACGGCAATCAGACGACGGTCGCCCTGCGTGGCGGACGCGATAATGTTGAAACCGGCGCTTTCGGTGTGACCGGTTTTCAGGCCATCGACTTGCAGGTTTTTATCCCACAACAGGCCGTTGCGGTTCTGTTGGGTGATGTTGTCGTACGTCAGCGATTTCTCCGCATACATACGGTATTCCTCTGGCTCGCCGCCAATAATCGCACGGGAAAGTTTTGCCAGATCGTAGGAGGTGGTGAACTGCCCCGGCGCATCCAGACCGTGTACGGTTTCGAAATGCGTGTTGGTCAGGCCCATGCTGACCACGTACTGGTTCATCATGCCGACGAAGGAATCCTGGCTTCCGGCCACGTAATCCGCCATCGCCACGCACGCGTCGTTGCCGGAAGTAATGATGATGCCGCGGATAAGATCACGCACGGAAACGCGGTCGCCCGGTTTAAGGAACATCAGCGAAGAACCTTCGAGGCTTTTGTTACCGGCCACCCAGGCTTCCTGAGGAACGGTCACCACGTCGTCCATGGTGATTTTTTTGTGGTCCAGCGCGCGGTCGATAACATAACCAGTCATCAGTTTGGTCAGGCTTGCCGGGTTGCGGCGGTCGTCCGGGTTCCCGGCGGCCAGCACATCACCGCTGGCGTAATCCATCAGCACGAAGGACGCGGCATCGATACTCGGTGGCACAACCGGGAAATCCAGTGGAGCGACAGCTTTAACGCTGCCTGCGGAGAACATCAACACACAAGAGAGGACACTAATTACACTACGTTTCACTGAATCATCCTTAAACGCGCCTTACCGGCAGGCGCAAAATGCAAACCTGCCAGCAGATAAAAAAATACGGAATATTATTTGCCGCATAGGGTGCCCTAAATCGTCGCTCAGAAAAACCCTTAGTCTTTTGCTAACCATTTCATAGTGAAACGGTTCTGTTACATCTTGATCTTAATTTGACCAAAATCCTCACACGGTGCCGTCATCACCCTTTCTTATCGCAACCCGCTGTTTTAACTCCGTGTGATAATCACAACGCGCGTCGCATTCTGCCGGTCAAAATCCGTTATTCGTGCAGATTTTTGGGCAATAGACAGATCTAATCACACCATCATGGCATTCGATTAGACGCCGCTTCATCTCCCTCCTAAACTTGTGACATAAAATTAACAATCGGATTAACAATTCACCGTTCTGATTGTTTACAGACCAGACAAAAACCACCTGCGAAGCATAACTATGAAATTTAAAACTGAGATCAAACCCTACCACGGCGCGGCCGGTGGCTGGGGTGCACTGGAATCCACTACCCGTTTCGTCTTCGACAGTAAAAAAGTCCTTTCCAATCTGCGCAACCTGATGCGTGTTAACAAAGGTCGCGGATTTGACTGCCCGGGCTGTGCCTGGGGTGATGATAACCACAGTACGTTCAGTTTCTGTGAAAACGGAGCAAAAGCCGTCAGCTGGGAAGCCACCCGCAAAGCGGTTGAGCCGGAATTTTTTGCCCAGCACAGCGTGACCAAACTGCGCGCGCAGAGCGATTACTTCCTCGAATATCAGGGCCGCCTGACCCACCCGATGCGCTATAACCGCACCACCGACCATTACGAACCGATCAGCTGGGACGCCGCATTTTCGCTGATCGCCAGCCATCTTAAAGGCCTTGAAAGCCCGGATCAGGCAGATTTCTATACCTCCGGCCGCGCCAGTAACGAAGCTTCTTACCTTTATCAGGTCTTTGGCCGTATGTTCGGCACCAACAATTTCCCTGACTGCTCGAATATGTGTCACGAAGCCAGCGGCGTGGGTCTGAAACAAAGTATCGGCGTCGGTAAAGGCACCATCCGTCTGGATGATTTCGAAAAAGCGGATGCGATTTTTGTTTTCGGCCAGAACCCCGGCACTAACCACCCGCGTATGCTGCACAGCCTGCGTCATGCGTCTGACCGCGGCGCAAAAGTCGTCAGCTTCAATACCCTGCGTGAACGGGGTCTGGAACGTTTTGCCGATCCGCAAAAACCGCTGGAAGTGGTCACACCGAAAGCCGGTCGCATCAGTTCTGCTTATTACCAGCCGAATCTTGGCGGAGACATGGCTGCCGTGCGCGGTATCGTGAAAGCGTTATTGCAGACGCATCGCGAGCGCATTGCGTCCGGCCAGCCTTCCCTGTTTGATGAAGAATTTATTGCGGCAAACTGCGCCGGTGTGGACGAGTATCTGGCTATCGTCGATGACACCAGCTGGGACAAAATCACTGAACAGTCCGGCCTGAGTGAGCAAGACCTGCGCGAAGCCGCGGCGATTTATATGAATGCTGAACGCGTGATTTGTACCTGGGCGATGGGGGTGACGCAGCATAAACATTCCGTTCCGACCGTGCGTGAAATCACTAACCTGCAACTGCTGTTCGGTCAGCTGGGTAAACCGGGTGCCGGTTTGTGTCCGGTGCGTGGTCACAGTAATGTGCAGGGCAACCGCACAATGGGGATCGACGAAAAAGCGCCGAAAGCCCTGCTCGATGCCATGGAAAGCCACTTCAAATTCACTCCACCGCGCGTTCCCGGCCACAATACCGTTGAAGCGCTGGAAGCTATGCTGCGTCATGAAGCCAAAGTGCTGATTTGCCTCGGCGGTAATCTGGCCGCAGCGGCGCCGGATACGCCGCGTACCGAACAGGCACTGAGCAATCTGGATTTGTCCGTGCAAATCAGCACCAAGCTGAACCGCACGCACCTGACGCCGGGCGCTGAAGCGCTGATCCTGCCAACGCTGGGGCGTACCGAGCTGGATATGCAGGCGACCGGTTCGCAGTTCATCACCGTGGAAGATTCTTTCAGCATGGTGCATGCGTCCGAAGGCGTGGGGATTCCGTTGTCGAAAGAGCAGCGTTCAGAAACCGCAATTGTCTGTGGTATCGCCAACGCCGTGCTGGGCGACAAATACCTGGACTGGATGGCGCTGGCCGACGATTACAACCTGATCCGCGACCATATCGAAGCGACAATCCCAGGATTCAAGGATTTCAACGCGCGCTGTGATATCAAAGGCGGTTTCTATCTGGGGAATGCGGCTGCCGAGCTGAACTTCAATACCCTGAGCGGCAAAGCCAATTTCAGCGCTGCGCCGTTGCCGGACGTGCTGATCCCAATGGGTGACCAGAATGCACCCTTTACGTTGCAAACTTTGCGCTCTCACGATCAGTACAACACCACGATTTACGGCCTTGATGACCGTTATCGTGGCGTGTACGGCCAGCGCGAAGTGCTGTTCATTCACCCGCAGGATCTGGCCGATCTGGGCCTGAAAGACGGCGAACTGGTGGAAATCGAAACGCTGTGGAACGACGGTATTGAGCGCAAGGTGACCGGGTTTAAACTGGTCAGCTACGACATTCCGCGCGGCAATCTGGCCGCCTATTATCCGGAAACCAATCCGCTGGTCCCGATGTCCAGTTTTGGTGACCAGACGCACACGCCAACTTCTAAAGCCGTTCCGGTGACAATCCGTCGCTGCGAACAAAAAGTCGACCTGCAACGTATCGCATAACCCGTTCTGCGGGATGCGCCGTAAATCTCCCCTTTTGCTTCAGGGTTATGAGGCAAAAGGGGCAGATGCCGCTTGCCCGCAGGGGCTGAATCGCGTAAAACTGTCTGCCGCTAATCGAGCCACATTAACCCTAATTCTCTGGACGATATGTTTCAAGATAACCCGCTGCTCGCGCAGCTAAAACAGCAACTTCACTCTCAGACTCCACGTGTCGAAGGCATCGTGAAAGGGACTGAGAAAGGCTTTGGCTTTCTTGAAGTAGACGGTCAAAAAAGCTATTTCATTCCGCCTCCGTACATGAAAAAAGTCATGCACGGTGACCGCGTAATCGCCTCGCTGCAAACCGAAAAAGAGCGTGAAGTCGTCCAGCCGGAAACACTGGTTGAACCTTTCCTCAGCCGTTTTGTGGGCCGCGTGACGAAAAAAGACGACCGTCTTTCTATCATCCCCGACCATCCTTTATTACGTGATGCGATCCAGTGTCGCGTTGCGCGCAACATCAATCACGAAGTCAGTGACGGCGACTGGTGTGTGGCAGAAATGCGCCGCCACCCGCTGAAAGAAGGCGATCACAGCTTCCAGGCTGAAATCACTGAATGGATCACCACCGGCACTGATGATCTCGCGCCGTGGTGGGTCACGCTGGCCCGTCATAATCTCGAACGCGAAGCGCCAAAATCTGATATCGCACAACTGCGCGATGAAGGCCTGACCCGCGAAGATCTGACCGCCCTGCCATTTGTGACCATCGACAGCGGCAGTACACAGGACATGGATGACGCGCTGTATGTGAAAGACAACGGCGACGGCACCCTGCTGATGACCATTGCGATTGCAGACCCGACGGCTTACGTCAGTGAGGGCAGCGAACTCGACAATATTGCTAAAAAACGCGCATTCACTAACTACCTGCCGGGCTTTAACATCCCGATGCTGCCGCGTGAATTGTCTGATGATATCTGCTCCCTGTGGCCAGATGTGAGCCGCCCTGTTCTTGCGTGTTCTGTTACGCTGGGCACCGATGGCGCACTGGGCAGTGATATTCGTTTCTTCGCCGCCACCATCGAATCAAAAGCCAAACTGGCCTACGACGATGTGTCCGACTGGCTGGAAGCCAATGAGAAAAGCGCATGGCAACCGGCCAGCGATGTGATTGCTGATCAAATCCGTCTGCTGAAACGCGTCTGTGACGTACGCAGTGCATGGCGCACCGAACACGCGCTGGTGTTTAAAGATCGTCCTGATTACCGCTTCGTACTGGGTGAAAAAGGCAACGTGCTGGAAATCGTCGCTGAGCACCGCCGTATCGCTAACCGCATCGTTGAAGAATCCATGATTGCCGCCAACGTCTGTGCCGCTATCGCCCTGCGCGACAGCCTCGGTTTTGGCGTTTACAACGTGCATACCGGTTTTGATCCGCTGCTGGTTGAAAATGCGGTTACCGTGCTTGCCGCCAATGACCTTGAAGCCAATGCTGAAGAACTGCTGACGCTGCCCGGTTTCTGCGCCCTGCGCCGTAAACTCGATGCGCTGCCAACGCAGTTCCTCGACAGCCGCATCCGTCGTTTCCAGACTTTCGCAGAAATCAGCACCACGCCGGGGCCGCATTACGGCCTGGGACTGGAAGCTTACGCGACCTGGACATCACCAATCCGTAAATACGGCGACATGGTGAACCACCGTCTTCTGAAAGCGATGATCCTGCAACAGTCTGCTGAGAAACCTCAGGACGACATGACCGTTCAGCTGGCCGAACGCCGCCGGGCGAACCGCATGGCCGAACGCGACGTCGGTGACTGGCTGTATGCGCGCTATCTGGAAGATAAAGTCGGTACTGATGTGAAATTCTGCGCTGAAATCATTGATGTGACCCGCGGTGGTCTGCGGGTGCGCCTGCAAGACATCGGCGCGGTGGCGTTCATCCCTGCTCCGTTCCTGCACAGCGTACGCGACGAGCTGGTATGCAGTGCAGATACCGGCACCGTGCTAATTAAAGGCGAAGTCGCCTATCGTCAGAGTGACATCATTGACGTAAACATTGCGGAAGTTCGCATGGAAAATCGCAATGTGATTGCTAAGCCTGCCGTCTAGGTTTCGCTTTTAGCGGACGGAAAAAACCGGTCTCAGTACCGGTTTTTTTATTCCCTCAGAATATTTTTCACTTGCAGTGATGACAAAATCTTGGGTTGCCACTCAAACTGGCCAAAGTTCAACACCGTGGGCATCGGCCCACACCGACTTGGGGGGCGGCCTATCGCCGCCACCCCCCAAGCCCCCCCGGGCTCTTTCACTGCGCGCTATCGCAGGCTCGACGGACTTGTCCTGGTGCATTAGTGGATGGCGCAAATCCAGGTGCTTCGCACTTCCTTCTCTCGGTCTTCGAGCCACAGGTCTCGAAGCCGCTCCGTTCAGCTGAATTTTGGTCACGCCAGTCAACCTTTTTAAAAGATGAAAAACAGTCTGCCGTTGATTTTGAGATCGTGCGGGCGATTCAGAAAGCTTGCTGAATGAGAGGTTGCAGACCTGAGGCTGCAATCCCGAAATGAAGGCACCGCGCAGCGGCAAGATTTCCAGCCTGTCTCTGCGGTACCTGAAACATAGCCAGCGAGCGATAGCGCGCAGTTAAAGAGCACGGGTGTCCAGAGGGCGCGCGCGTTAACGCGCCCTTTGGGCCAGTTTGGGCGGCGAGCCCAAGGTCTTGAAGTTGAGAGTTGAGAGTTGAGAGTTGAGAGTTGAGAGTTGAATTATCAGGCGCCCGTATGACGCCTCATACCATCAAATCTGATAGTCAATCACCGGCTCATCCCCTACCGCAAACACCTTCTCCTTGATCTCATTCACCGATAAGCCCGGATTACACAATTCGATAAACCGCCAGACGTAGTTTCTCTGCAATTGCGCCTTTTTAAGCCCCAGCCAGACGGTGTTGCCTTCGAACAGATGCTCGGCGTTAATCAGCTGAAGGCCGGTATCGCGCGCAGCTTCAAAGGCTTTATCCGCCAGGATCCCCACGCCTAATCCCAGTTCGACGTAGGTTTTAATCACGTCAGAATCCTGCGCGCTGAGTACGATATCCGCGCTCAGCGCCGCGCGGCTGAAGGCTTCATCCAGGCGGGAACGCCCGGTGATGCCCTGCCGGTAGGTGATCAGCGGTTGTTCGCTGAGATGCTGCAACGTGACCGGATGCTGCAACGTCAGCGGATGGCCCTGCGGAACCACAATCGCATGATGCCAGCGGTAATACGGGAACGCCGCCACCGCAGGGTCGTTCATCAGTTTTTCGCTGGCGATGGCCACGTCCGCCTGCCCGCTCAGCAACATCGCCAGCACTTCCTGCGGCGAGCCCTGATGAAGTTCCAGCCGTACGCCCGGATAAATCGCGCGGAAGGCTTTGATCACTTTGGGCAGACTGTAACGCGCCTGCGTGTGCGTGGTGGCGATGGTCAGTACGCCGGCGTCTTCTTTCGAAAACACATCAGCCAGACGGCGGATATTCTGCGCTTCGTTGAGAATGCGCTCGGCCACGGCCAGCAGCTCTTTGCCCGGTTCTGTCAGCCCCAGCAGACGCTTGCCCCGACGGATGAAAATCTCAACGCCCAGTTCATCTTCCAGCTCGCGAATATGACGACTGACACCTGACTGAGAAGTGAACAACATGTTCGAGACTTCGGTCAGGTTGTAATTGCATCGCGCGGATTCACGTATAATTTTGAGTTGTTGAAAATTCACCGCTGTCTGCCTCTGTTCTGCCTGAAAGCCCTATTGTTACGATCTGTAGCTATGCCAGACAAATAAGAAAAAGCGGTTACTTATGCTTTTTACGACTATAGCCTGTTCACCGGATTTTCAGCGCCCATAAAAAAACGCCGGCAGGCGGCGTTTTCTCTCATTATCGGGTCAATAAACCGGGGGATTATTCAGGCACCGGAGTCACGACCGGCTGACCTGAAAAAAAGGCATCCAGATTTGACTGCACCAGCGTCATCATATTTTCGACAGATTCCGGCGACCGTCCGGCCACATGCGGCGTCAGCACCAGATTATCCAGCGTCAGCATTTCTGCCGGTACTTTCGGTTCTCCGTCAACCACATCCAGCGCGGCACCGGCGATTTCACGGCGTTGCAGACTGGCAATCAGCGCGTCACTGTCCACCACACTGCCCCGCGAAATGTTAATCAGATAACCGTTTTCCCCCAGTGCTTGCAGCACCTGCGCATTCACCAGTCGCGTGGTATGGGCACCGCCGGGCGTGGCGACAACCAGATAATCCGCCCAGGCGGCCAGTTCTGTGACGCCTGGGAAATACTGATACGGGCTGTTTTCCTGCGCACGGCGGTTGTGATATCCCACGTCCATATCAAAGCCACCGGCGGCGCGGCGGGCAATCAGCGCACCGATGTTGCCCAGACCAATAATCCCCAGCCGTTTACCGGCCATTCCGTCTACGTTCCAGCGCGTTTTTTTCCATTCTCCGGCGCGCACCGCAGCATCGAACTGCGGGATCCGCCGCGTGATTGCCAGCACCAGCGCCAGCGTATGATCCGCAACCGAAGAACTGTTGGTGCCCGGCCCGTGTGTGACCAGAATGCCGCGCTGTTTTGCCGCCGCCACGTCGATATGTTCAAAGCCGACGCCCTGCGCACAGATGATTTCCAGCGCGGGCAATGCCGCGATTTCCGCCGCGCTCACACCAATGGTGCCGATGGTTAAAATGGCGCGGAGGGTTCGTGCGATGTCCGGATCAATATTGGCGCGCTGTTCCGGCGTGGTGGCGAAATGCAGGGAATATCCGGCAGCTTCAAACCGTTCAGGGTAACCCGCATCAAGTTCGATGTGGCTCAGCAAAGCGATGGTCATAAAGGAAATCCTCGGGGATGAATTCTTATAATCACTAGCAGGCTAGCTTTTCATTTTCACTATTGACGAAGCCTCTCGGCTTGTACAGCTTTTCGCGGTTTTCAGGTCAATTTTGCCAGTCCGGTCTACACTCCTTGGTATTGCCTGTGCATGCGCAGACAGGCCTCTTTCGGTAATTTATTGTCAGATTTCCCTGAAACGGAGTGACGTCGAGTATGACAAAGGCCCGATCTGGTAAGACAAGTAAACCCACAGCTACGGCGGACGAAGTCCGCACCGTCCCTTCTCATGCACAGGTTGATATCGCCGTTGACGCTTTGGGTGTCCGCATTATTCATCCTTACAGCGACGGCGAAATTGTCCGCAGCTTCGATTCCGGACACACCACCCGCGTGCGCGAAGGATTGCCCGTCCCGCTCGGCGCAACCTGGGACGGTCTGGGCGTAAACTTTGCGCTGTTTTCTGCCAACGCCACAAAAGTTGAGCTGTGCCTGTTTAATGAAGCCGGTGAGCAGTATGACGTGATTGAACTGCCCGAATATACCGACGAGGTCTGGCATGGCTATCTGCCGGACGCCCGCCCCGGTCTGCTTTATGCTTACCGCGTTCACGGCCCTTATGCGCCGCATGACGGCCACCGGTTTAATCCGGCCAAATTACTGCTCGACCCTTATGCCAAGCAAATTGTCGGCGAACTGAAATGGGACGACGCGCTGTTTGCCTATGACATGCAAAGCGCGAAGAAAGACCTGCATATTGATAACCGCGACAGCGCGGAATTTCTGCCTAAATGCCGGGTCATCGATCCGGCATTTTCCTGGGCGCGTTCGCGCAAACGCCATATTCCGTGGGAAAAAACGCTGATTTATGAAACTCACGTACGCGGTTACACCATGCGTCATCCGGCAGTGCCGGAGCATCTGCGCGGCACATTCTCCGGAATGAGTACGCCGCACATCGTGGAATATCTCCGTTCGCTCGGCGTGACGTCGGTTGAGCTGATGCCAATTCATGCGTTCACCGATGACCGGCATTTGCAGGATAAAGGGCTGCATAATTTCTGGGGTTACAACACGCTGAGTTTCTTCGCGCCGCACCCGCAATATATGGCGACGCACACCGTTAATGAATTCAAGCAGATGATTGCCACCCTGCACGCGGCAAATATTGAGGTCATTCTCGACGTGGTTTACAACCACACGGCGGAAGGCAATGAACTTGGCCCGACGCTCTCGTTCAAAGGCATTGATAACGCCAGCTATTACCGCCTGATGCCGGACAATAAGCGTTATTACATCAATGACACGGGGACCGGCAATACGCTCAATCTCAGCCATCCACGTGTGCTGCAAATGGTGACGGATTCACTGCGTTACTGGGCGACCGAAATGCAGGTCGACGGTTTCCGCTTTGACCTCGCGACCATTCTCGGGCGCGAAAGCTATGGTTTCGACGAAGGCTGTGGTTTCCTCGATACCTGCCGTCAGGATCCGGTGCTCAGCCAGTGCAAACTGATTGCAGAACCCTGGGACTGCGGCCCCGGCGGCTATCAGGTCGGTGGCTTCCCGCCGGGCTGGATGGAGTGGAATGACCGGTTCCGCGACACGGTGCGTAAATTCTGGCGCGGCGACGAAGGCCAGCTCGCGCAGTTTGCCACCCGCCTTTCCGGCTCGGCAGATTTGTTTAATCACCGGGGACGCAAACCTTATGCGTCGGTGAACTTTATTACCGCGCACGACGGCTTCACGCTTAACGACTGGGTGTCTTACGCGAACAAGCACAACGAAGCCAACGGCGAGAACGGCAAAGACGGCAGCGATAACAACATTTCAGCAAACTACGGCGTGGAAGGCCCGGCGGAGGATCCGGCGATTAATGAACTGCGGCTGCGGCAGATGCGCAATATGCTGGCGACGCTGCTGTTTTCGCAAGGCACGCCAATGCTGCTGGCCGGTGATGAATTCGCGCGATCGCAAAACGGCAACAACAATGCCTATTGTCAGGACACCGATATCGCGTGGGTAAACTGGAATATTGAGGAAAAAGGCCAGTCATTACTGCTCTTCACTTACCGGCTGATTGCCCTGCGCAAGCGTTTTCCGATCCTGCACCGTGGCCGCTTTCTGACCGGCGCGGTGCATGAAAAACTCGGTGTGAAAGACGTCAGCTGGTTCCAGCCGCAAGGGCCGGAAATGACCGATGCCGCGTGGAAAGATCCGCACGCAAAATGCATCGCAATGCTGCTTGATGGCCGCGCACAGCCGACCGGTTTGCTACGTCAGGGTTCATTAAGCACGGTGTTGCTGCTGTTTAACGCCTCGCATAAAGATGTCGTATTCACGCTCCCGTCCGTGGCGCACGGCGAAGGCTGGCGTCATATTCTTGATACTTTCCAGCCC
Source organism: Rahnella sp. BIGb0603 (assembly GCF_024808755.1). Classification (NCBI taxonomy): domain Bacteria; kingdom Pseudomonadati; phylum Pseudomonadota; class Gammaproteobacteria; order Enterobacterales; family Yersiniaceae; genus Rahnella; species Rahnella sp. BIGb0603. The sequence goes on from NZ_JANUEX010000002.1 coordinate 322,563, forward strand.
GATGATGTGAACGAGCATAACTTTGAGTTTGGCCGCGAATACATCTGTACGTCACGAACAGTCGTATTGTTTGAACTGGTAAGCACCGCCAAGCACTAAACCCGGTGCGCTGCTTCAGGCATTCAAAATCTGAAGCAGCGTTTCGCGCCCTTGCGCCAGCCCTTTCTTGCGTCCGATTGCCTGACGGCTCACGCCTTCCGCACGAATAATGTGGCAATCCGCCACGCCCATCAGTTCCAGAATAGAGGCCAGATACGGCTCCTGGAAATCATGCAACTTGCCTTCCTCCGTACTGTAAACGCCGCCACGGGTTGAGGCGATAAACGCCGTTTTACCGGGGATCAGCCCGATGACACCTTGTGGCGTATAGCGGAACGTTTTCCCTTTCTGACAGACCTGGTCGATCCACGCCTTCAGGTTGCTGGGGACCGCGTGGTTATACATCGGCGCGCCAATCACCAGCACGTCGCAGGCCGTCAGCTCTTCGATGGACTGATAAATCCCGTCCAGCTCCGCCTGAAGTTGCGGTGTAATCACTTCGTCCTGCGCGTTGTGCAACAGGCTCATGGCGGCGGCAGAAAGATGAGGCGGCGGCGTGACGCCCAGATCGCGGTAGGTAACTTCTGCGCCGGGATTACGTGCGCAAAGTTCGGCGACGATCATTGCAGACAGCTCGCGGGAGACAGAACCCGTGATAAACGGGCTGGAATCGAGGTGTAAAATTTTCATCGGGTTATCCTGTTTCAATAAGTTTGTTTGCATAAACACAGGGTAATCGTTGTTGTAATAATGAAAAATACCTAATATCGCAACACATCGTCCCATTAATGCAACGACGGAAGCCTTCACCAATGCCGGAAGATCTCAATGACATGGCGCTGTTTGCCGCCGTAGTGAAACATCAGGGTTTTACCGCCGCAGGCCGCGCGCTGGGCGTGTCGAAATCCCTGCTCAGCCGCCGGATTGACGCGCTGGAAACCCGCCTCGGCGTACGTTTGCTGCAACGCACGTCTCGCCATTTCTCAGTCACCAGCGTGGGTGAATGCTACGCGGTTGAATGCCAGAAATTAGTGCAACAGGCGCAGGCAGCGCGGCAGGTCATCGACGATTTGCAGCAAAATCCGCGCGGACTGCTGCGTGTGTGCACACCGGTGATGATGGCGGAAATGGTGGTCGCGCCGCTGATGACGGAATTTCTGACCCGTTTTCCCGATATACAACTGGAGCTTCTGGCCATTAACCGGTCGGTGGATTTGCTGGAGGAGAATTTCGACGTCACCGTGCACTCGCACAGCGAGCCGCTCGATGATTCCGGTTTGTACCGTAAAGCGCTCGGCCTGCTTCGTTACGTGCTGGTTGCCAGCCCGGCGTTTATCGCGGCGCTGCCGTCCGTGCCCTCAGCGGATCAACTGAGTTATCTGCCAACGTTGGTGCGCAAAACGCCGTGGGCGGCGGGCCATTGGGAGCTGTCGCATCCGCAAGACGGCGCCCGCAAAGTAGAATTAACACCGAAGATGATCAGCAATAATCTGCTGGTGCTGCGTCAGGCCGCAGTGGACGGATTAGGCGTTGCACTGCTGCCGGAAATGGCATGCAAAGAGGAGTTAGCGTCGGGAAGGCTGCACTATTTTCTGCCGGACTGGCAAACACCGCCGTCTGAGATTTCGGCGCTGTATGCCAGCCACAAAGGTCAGTCTCCGGCGTTACGCGTGTTTCTCGATTTCCTGACGGAGAAACTGCACGGAACCCTGTGAAACGGTTACTCCGGATCTTTCAGGTAGGCTTTGAACTGCGGCGACATGTAGGTTTTGAACGTGTCGCCCTCTTTGGTGATGAGATACACCGCCAGATGTTCTTTCTCCGCCAGCGCCAGCGCTTTATGGGTGCCCAGCACCATCAGGCCGGTGTCCCAACCATCCGCTTCCAGCGCAGTCGGCGCAATTACGGTCGCAGAAACCAGCTTATGGGTGATCGGCGAACCGGTCGCCGGGTCAATAATGTGCGACAACCGTTTGCCGTTCAGCTCATAGTAATTACGGTAGCTGCCGGAGGTGCTGATCCCCATGCCCTGTAAATCGACAATCGCCTGCACCGCCGTCTCTTTGTCCGTCGGTTTCTGAATCGCCACCTGCCAAGGATTCCCCTTCGGATTGTGTCCGCGTGAAACCACTGCACCGCCCACCGACACCAGATAATTGCTGATACCGTTACCTTCAATCAGGCGCGCCAGATGATCGGTCGCGTAACCTTCGCCAACGGTCGAGAGATCGACATACATCCCCTGCAAATCTTTTTGCAGATATTGCCCGTCGCTCTGCTGGATCACTTTCAGATGTTGTAAACCCGTGCGCTGACGGGCATCCGCAATCTGTTCCGGCGTCGGCATTTTCACCGGCTGTTTATCCGGGCCGAATCCCCACAGATTCACCAGCGGTCCGACAGTAATGTCCATTGCGCCGCCGGTCAGCTGACCAATGCGCATTGACGTCACCACGGCATCCGCCATCCCCGCGCTTACCGGTTGTGGCACGTTGCCCTGATACTGATTAAAACGCGATAAAACCGAGTCTTCTTTGTAGGTCGACAGTTCGTGATCATCTTCTTTGAGCTGCGCTTCGATTTGTTCACGCAGCGGGGCTTCCCGGTTTTTATCCACTCCCGCCAGGCTGACACGATAAAACGTGCCCATGGTTTTTCCTTCAATCACCAGCGCATCTTTAGCATCAGATGCGCCACCATCGCAGGCAGACAGCAGACTCACCGCACACAGCAACAGTGTGCTACCTACATAAACCGGTTTTGAAAACATGAAAATGGCTCAGTTGAGTGCCCGTCGCCGGGCAGAAAAAGTATCAGGACATTAAAGGGTCGCGCTTAAACCACGACGCAACAAAGTTTCTGTCAAAGGTTTCGGGTCAGCGGCTGCGTTTGGCGTGGCGCTCCCAGTTTTCCTGTTTGGCCTGCGCTGTTTTCTTCAGCGCAACGTAACAGGCGCCCGCACCGCCGTCTTTCTGGATTGCCACGCTGAAAGCCTGCACGTCATCAAGCTGTTTAAGCCATTTTGCGACGTAGCTGCGCACGATATTGGCGTGGCTTTGGTCATTCCGGCCACGGCCATGAATGATTAACAGGGTGCGTAGATTCTCCGCCTGCGCCTGACAGAAGAAAGCAAAAAGCTCCTGACGGCACTGTTCGACCGGTTTACGCAGCAAGTTCAGGCTGGCCTCCAGCGGATATTTCCCCTGCCGGAGTTTGTCGAGCACGCCCTGCTGTACGCCGTCGTGTTTGTATTCCAGGGGTTCGTCGCACGGCAGGATATTCAGAAATCCGGTGGTCAGCGGATTGTCACGCTTTTCGGCGGCATCTCCGGTTTCCGGTTTGTTCCCTGTGGCTGAGTTCCTGAGGTAGACCACCCGTTTATCCGACGCCAGAGGCTGCACACCCGCCATTTCCTGACTGAATAAATCATCATCATCGCTCATTGCTTACCTCTTTTTCAGCGGTGGGACCGGAGTAAATTATCCCTGCAAAAGCCCTGCGGGTAAAGCCGGGTCCCGGCGGATTAACACCGGTAAAGAATTCTGAAATGGCCGGATAACCGGTAAAAGTCATTTTTGAATCTATACTTAGCTGCTGGGGCAGAAAACCATTCCGACCAATGCGCTTCTGTAACCCCGTCAAATTGAGGAGAAAAGATGCCGTACCTTGATGATCCCTTGATTATTTTCACAGACCTGGATGGATCACTGCTCGACCATCACGATTACAGCTGGAAACCCGCGCAGCCGTGGCTGGATAAACTGGCTGCCGCGAATGTCCCGTTAATTCTGACCACCAGTAAAACCTCCGCCGAAGTCGCGGCATTACAGACCGCCCTGCACTTAACGCATCAGCCTTTTATTGCAGAAAACGGGGCGATTATCCACCTGCCGCCCGGCTGGCAAACGCAGGAACAGGAACCGGTTCACGTCATGGGTGCCCGTTACAGCGATATCCGTCAGGCGCTGGTCGATTTGCGCCAGCGCTATGATTTTGAGTTTCGCGGCTTTGGTGACGTCACGCCAAAACAGGTCGCAGTCTGGACGGGCTTATCTGAAGCACAGGCTGAACTGGCGATGCAGCGCGAAGCGTCCGAACCGCTGGTGTGGTTTGGTAACGATCTGGATTTTGCACATCTGAAAAAGTGCCTGTCCCGTGAAGGTCTGGCGCTCACGCGCGGCGGCCGCTTCTGGCATGTCATGGGCACCGACGCCGGAAAAGGTCAGGCGGTGCAATGGCTGTCGCAACTGTACCGGCAACAGCGCGGCGTGCCGGTCGCCAGTATCGGGCTGGGCGATGGACCGAACGATTTATCGATGCTGGAGACCGTGGATTACGCCGTAGTGATTAAAGGCTATCACGAGCATCAGATGCCGGTGAATGACGGGAACGGCTCACAGGTATTTCGTACCACGGAGTTTGGCCCGCACGGCTGGAGCCAGGGGCTGAATCATTTTATTACCCTTCCTTAAAGGAAGGCGTTAAAGGGAAAATTGTTTATTCAATGCCGGGTTTTGCATTGTTTATTGCTCTTTGTTTTACCGATAAGACTTCCAATAATTTTATCTATTCTAAAATTGGAGAATACCGTATGAGCGATTTTTATCAGGATGGTGTAATCACTAATTTTCATAACCTGACTAACCGTAAAGTTGAAGAACTGGAATACGATTTGCAGGTGTTTTCAGGCCGCCGTTCAATGGGATTAATATTACCTTCATTGTTTTCAGAACTTGAAGGGCCGGCGCTGACCCATATTGTTGATGAGTTGACAAAAGTCCCCTATCTGGAAGAAATCGTAATAGGATTAGATCGTGCAGATCGCGATCAGTTTTTATTTGCCCGCGAGTTTTTCTCCCGCCTGCCGCAGCGTCATCGTATTTTGTGGAATGACGGCCCGCGTCTGAAGGCGCTGGATGAAGAGCTGAAAAAAGAAAATCTGTCACCAAATGAACCGGGCAAAGGCCGCAACGTGTGGTTCTGCGCCGGGTATACCCTGGCATCGCGCCGCACATCGGTGGTCGGGCTGCACGATTGTGACATTGTCACCTATAGCCGCGACATGCTGGCGCGGCTGATGTATCCGGTGGCAAACCCGAATTTCCATTACGATTTCTGCAAAGGCTATTACGCCCGTGTGGCGGACGGAAAATTTAACGGCCGCGTCGGGCGTCTGCTCGTGTTCCCGCTGCTTAAATCGCTGCAAATTGTTTATGGTCATTCGGATTTTCTGGAATATCTGCGTACCTTCCGCTATCCGCTTTCCGGTGAATTCGCCATGCGTACGCACGTTCTGAATGATTTGCGCATTCCCAGTGACTGGGGTCTGGAAATCGGCGTATTGTCCGAACTGCACCGCAATACCGCGACGCGCCGTATCTGTCAGGTGGATATCGCTGATAATTACGACCACAAGCATCAGCCAATGTCAGAAGACGACGCCACCAACGGTTTGCAGCGCATGAGTATTGATATCACCAAAGCGCTGTACCGTAAGATGGCGATTCTCGGCGTGAATATCACCAGCGAGTCATTCCGCATTCTCAAAGCCACGTATTACCGCAATGCGCTGGATATGATTGACAGTTTTGAGAATGACGCGCGGATGAATGGCCTGTCGTTTGACCGCCACAGTGAAGAATCCGCAGTGGAACTTTTCTCCGGCGCGATCATGGAAGCCGGCCAGGCGTTTGTGGATACGCCGAGTGAAAAACCGTTTATCCCGAGCTGGAGCCGTGTGCAGTCGGCGTTTCCGGACATGCTGGATCGCATTCATGAAGCGGTGGAAAAAGATAACGAAGGCGACGTGTAACGCTCTGAGGATCCTGAAAACAGAAAAGAAAAACGCTGCGATAGCAGCGTTTTTTTATGGGACTGACCAGCAAATTACGGATTAGAAGCTAGGCAGATTCTTTTTTGCCAGGGAAAAGTAAGCTGGCCACAATACCCAGCGCCAGCACGCCCAGAACCACGTAAAGACTGGTCAACGCCTCGATTTCTATCCCGTGATGCCACAGATGATTACTTGAGTTCAGTGCCAGTTTTGCTGCAACAAAAAACAGCAGGAAAATCACAGATTTTTCCAGATGCACCAGATATTTACGCAGCGCTTCAAGCACGAAATACATCGTACGTAAGCCCAGCACGGCGAACATCATGGCGGAATAAACAATCAGCGGTTCGCGGCTGACGGCAATGACCGCAGGCACGCTGTCAAAAGCAAACATCAGGTCGGAGATTTCCACAACGGCAATACACAGCAACAGCGGCGTCGCGTAGCGTACGCCCTTCTTCACGGTAAAGCTGAAGCCCTGATTTTCCGGTTTCGCCAGTTCAGCTTCGACCTGCTCGCTGCTGACCAGAAAATGCGGCCCCACCAGTTTCGGGAACACCGGGAAAAAGCGGCGCACCATCCGGTTAGCGATGTGATCCGAGTAATCATCATTCTCTTCATCATCGTTGCCAGCACGCATCATCAGAATCGCCGTCCACAAAATGACAACGGCAAACACCATTTCAACCCACGGCCCCAGCGCCAGGAGGCTGGTGCCGATCACCACGAAAATCCCGCGGAAAACGATAGCGCCGATAACGCCCCAGTAAAGAATGCGATGACGATAACCATCAGGCACTTTAAACCAGGCAAAAATCGCCATAATCACGAACAGGTTGTCCACGGATAACACCTGCTCCAGCGCGTAACCGGTCAGGAACAGGCTGGCGACTTCTTTGCCATGATGGATATACAAAAAACCGGCAAAGCTGAGAGAAACGGCAATCCAGAAGAGTGTCCAGATTGAAGCGCTTTTCAGGCCAATCGGTTTGTGGCTGCGATGCGCGAAGATATCAATCAGCAGCGCGGCGACGGCCACGACAACAAAAACCACGGTCGTTTCGAATGGGAATCCCAGAGAATCAGACTGCATTACACCTTTCCTAAAATTAAACGAAAGCTAAACGAATCTGCGCATTGTATGCGGTTGCGAAGCGAATGGGTATCAAAGTCGTTGGCAGGTGGCATTTTGTGCCATCTTCTCGCGCGTTGAATTAAGGGGAGAAATTGATTCCCCACGCCCGCGAATAATTCACCGTCAGAGAATATCCTTAGGTTGCTATAAATTGATTCAGACGGCTAATTCATTAAAATAGAATTATAATTTTCACAGATAATTTGATGCCTTTTTAAATCTCATTGATTCTCAATTCGACTTAATTCCCAGTTCAGATCAAACTATTCCGAAAAAAACCTGTTTAAAATCGGGGTTTTTTAACATTTCGCTCTTTTCGCTCCATTCAGCTACTTATCACTCGCTGCAAAAGATGTTAAAATTGACCCATATCAATATTGCCAGAGTGACTATCATGATCCCAGAAAAACGTATTATTCGACGTATCCAATCTGGTGGCTGTGCAATCCATTGTCAGGACTGTAGCATCAGCCAGCTTTGTATTCCTTTCACCCTGAACGAGCATGAACTCGATCAGCTGGATAACATCATTGAAAGGAAAAAGCCGATCCAAAAAGGTCAGGCATTGTTTAAGGCCGGTGATGAATTGAAATCCCTTTACGCCATTCGTTCCGGGACCATTAAAAGCTATACCATCACTGAGCAAGGTGACGAACAGATTACCGGTTTCCATCTGGCAGGCGATTTAGTCGGTTTTGATGCCATTGGTGGTTTGCAGCACCCAAGTTTCGCACAAGCTTTGGAAACGTCCATGGTTTGTGAAATCCCGTTTGAGACGCTCGATGATCTCTCCGGGAAAATGCCAAATCTGCGTCAGCAAATGATGCGCCTGATGAGCGGTGAGATCAAAGGCGACCAGGACATGATCCTCCTGTTGTCGAAGAAAAATGCTGAAGAAAGACTGGCGGCGTTTATCTACAACCTCTCCCGCCGTTTCGCACAACGTGGCTTCTCTCAGCGCGAATTCCGCCTGACCATGACCCGTGGTGACATCGGTAACTATCTCGGCCTGACCGTCGAAACCATCAGCCGTCTGCTGGGCCGTTTCCAGAAATCAGAAATGCTGAGTGTTAAAGGCAAATACATTACGATTGAGAATCACGAAATGCTTTCTCAGTTAGCCGGACAGTCTGCCCCCGTTTCTGCCTGACCGTTTTGATTTTCTTCTAATAGATTGGCGTCGGATCATTCAAGGAATAATTTGTTGATCCGACTCAATTTCTCCTCTGTCCGATTGCTTAATCTTGGTTTACTCTGTACTTAATACACTGACCGCCGTTCTCTTACAGGTGTTAAGGAGTCCCCATGGCTAAGTATCAGAATTTACTGGTTGCTATAGACCCCAATCAGGATGACCAACCCGCACTGCGTCGTGCCGTTTATCTGGTGCAACGTAACGGTGGCCGCATTAAAGCCTTCCTGTCCATTTATGACTTTTCATACGAAATGACGACCATGCTTTCGCCTGATGAGCGAACCAGCATGCGCCAGAGCGTGATCAGTGAAAGAGAAGAATGGATCAAAGAGCAATGCCACTATTATGTCGATGCTGGCATTCCGATTGATGTCAAAGTCGTCTGGCACAACAAACCTTTTGAAGCGATTATTCAGGAAGTGATTTCCGGAAATCATGATTTGCTTCTGAAAATGGCTCATCAGCATGACCGTCTGGAATCCGTTATTTTCACCCCAACGGACTGGAATTTGCTGCGCAAATGCCCTTGCCCGGTCTGGATGGTGAAAGACCAGCCGTGGCCGGAAGGCGGTAAAGCGGTGGTTGCCGTTAACCTTTCCAGCGAAGAGCCTTATCACGACCCGCTCAACATCAAGCTGGTGAAAGAGACTATCGAACTCGCCAGCCATGTGAATCAGACCGAAGTCCATCTGGTCGGCGCATATCCGGTCACACCCATTAACATTGCTATCGAACTTCCAGATTTTGATCCAAGCGTTTATAACGACGCGATACGCGGTCAGCATCTGATTGCGATGAAAGCTTTACGCCAGAAATTCCAGCTCGATGAAAAATTCACGCACGTGGAAAAAGGTCTGCCGGAAGAAGTCATTCCTGACCTTGCGGAGCATCTGCAAGCGGGTGTCGTTGTGTTGGGGTCTATCGGGCGTACCGGTTTATCTGCGGCGTTTCTGGGCAATACGACAGAACAGGTGATCGACCATCTGAAATGTGATTTGCTTGCCATCAAACCCGATGATTTCGAGTGCCCTATTACGTCGGACGACGAAGAAGAAGATGAAGACGAATAACGTCTGAACAAGAGATAAAACAAAGGCCAGTCAACAGACTGGCCTTTTTCATTACTGAATTACCGATGGAAAATTACAGCGCGCGCAGGATTTTCTCTACGCTTTCTTTCGCATCGCCAAACAGCATTTGCGTATTTTCTTTAAAGAACAGCGGGTTCTGTACGCCGGCATAACCGGTGTTCATCGAACGTTTGAAAACGATAACGTTCTGCGCTTTCCATACTTCAAGCACCGGCATGCCGGCGATCGGGCTGCGCGGATCTTCCTGCGCGGCCGGGTTCACAGTGTCATTCGCACCGATCACCAGCACCACGTCGGTGTCGCTAAAGTCGTCGTTGATCTCGTCCATTTCCAACACGATGTCATACGGGACTTTTGCTTCTGCCAGCAGCACGTTCATATGGCCCGGCAAACGCCCGGCAACCGGGTGAATACCAAAACGTACTTTGATACCTTTCGCACGCAGTTTCGCCGTGATGTCGTGAACAGGATATTGCGCCTGTGCCACCGCCATGCCGTAGCCTGGGGTGATGATCACTGAGCTGGCGTTTTTCAGCATGTCGGCCACTTCCTCGGCTGACGCTTCATGGTATTCACCCATTTCTTCCGCATCACCGGTAGAAGAACCGTCAGTTCCAAAACCCCCGGCAATCACGCTGATGAACGAACGGTTCATCGCTTTACACATGATGTAGGACAGAATCGCACCGGAGGAACCCACCAGCGCACCGGTGACGATCAGCAGGTCATTACTCAGCATGAAACCTGCAGCCGCAGCGGCCCAACCGGAATAAGAGTTCAGCATGGAAACCACCACCGGCATATCCGCACCGCCAATGGAAGAAACCAGATGCCAGCCGAACGCCAGCGCAATCACGGTCATGATTAACAGCGCAAGCACCTGCAGGCCGACGCTTTCCGTGCGGACAAACGTCACCATCAGCAGGAAAGAAACAACCAGCGCCGCCAGATTCAGCTTGTGACGATGTGGCAGTGCGAGCGGTTTGGAAGAAAAAATCCCGCGCAGTTTGCCAAACGCCACAATCGAACCGGTGAAGGTCACCGCACCGATGAAGATGCCGAGGAATACTTCGGTCAGATGGATGTTTTCCATCACGCCTTCCATCGGTACAGCGCCGTGGTCCAGATAGCTGTTAAAGCCCACCAGAACCGCCGCCAGCCCCACGAAACTGTGCAGGATAGCCACCAGTTCAGGCATTTCGGTCATTTCGACTTTACGCGCCAGATAAACACCGATTGCACCGCCGATCACCATCGCGACGATGATCCAGCCCACGTTACCGGAGTCTGGCCCCAGAATGGTCGCGATTAATGCAATGGCCATCCCGGTGACGCCGAAAATGTTACCCTGCTTAGACGTTTCATGTTTTGAAAGCCCTGCAAGGCTGCAAATAAACAGAATAGCGGCAACAATATATGCTGCTGTAACTAAACCCCCAGACATATGTTACCCCTTAGTTCTTGCGAAACATCTTCAGCATGCGCTGAGTGACGGTGAATCCGCCGAAAATATTGATACTGGCAATCAGAACGGCAATAAAGGACAGGAAACTGACCCAACCGCCATGACCGATTTGCAGCACGGCACCCACCACGATGATCCCAGAAATGGCGTTAGTGACCGACATTAACGGGGTATGCAACGCATGACTGACATTCCAGACCACGTAATAACCGACCACGCAGGACAGCGCGAAAACGGTAAAGTGGGAAAGGAATTCTTTCGGAGCAACATTGGCCAGCCAGCCAAACAGCACGATGGCGACGGCCATGATGATGAATTTGGTCCACGGGTTAGCCGGTTTAGCTTCTGCTTTTACTACAGGTTCAGCGGCTTTCGCAGCTTGTGGCTGGGCAGAAACCTGAATCGGTGGCGCAGGCCAGGTGACTTCGCCGGTTTTCACCACGGTCACGCCGCGCACAACGGTATCTTCGAAATCAATTTCGATTTCGCCGTTTTTCTCTTTGCACAGCAGTTTCAGCAGGTTAACCAGGTTGGTGCCGTACAGTTGCGAAGACTGTGTTGGCAGACGGCTTGGCAGATCGGTGTAACCGATGATCTTCACACCGTTTTCGGTCGTGGTGATTTTGTCGGCAACGGTCAGTTCACAGTTACCGCCGGTTTGTGCTGCCAGATCGACAATCACACTGCCCGGTTTCATGGACGCGACCATTTCTTTGGTGATGAGCTTCGGCGCCGGACGTCCCGGGATCAGCGCGGTAGTCACGATGATATCCACTTCTTCCGCCTGAGCCGCAAACAGCGCCATTTCCGCTTTGATGAACGCTTCGGACATCACTTTCGCGTAGCCGTCACCGCTGCCCGCTTCTTCTTCGAAGTCCAGTTCCAGGAACTCCGCGCCCATACTTTGTACCTGCTCCTTAACTTCAGGGCGGGTATCAAACGCACGAACGATGGCACCGAGGCTGCCTGCTGCACCGATGGCAGCAAGACCAGCCACACCGGCACCGATAATCATGACTTTTGCAGGCGGGACTTTACCAGCGGCAGTGATTTGCCCGGTGAAGAATCGGCCAAATTCATGCGCAGCTTCAACAATCGCACGGTAACCGGCGATGTTAGCCATCGAACTCAGGGCATCCAGAGATTGCGCGCGGGAAATACGTGGCACAGAATCCATTGCCATCGCCGTCACCTGACGGTCGGCCAATTTTTGTATCAGTTCAGGATTTTGCGCAGGCCAGATAAAGCTGACCAGCGTGGTTCCTGCCTGTAATTTGTCAATTTCATCGTTTTCAGGCGCATTGACCTTCAAAACGATATCTGATTGCCATACATCATCGCCAGTGACGACCGAGGCCCCCGCTTCTTCATACGCGGAATCTTCAAAGCTGGCTAACTTACCTGCACCCTGTTCGATAGCCACCGTGAAGCCGAGTTTGAGCAACTGTTCCACCGTCTTCGGCGTGGCTGCAACCCTGGCTTCATTGGTCAACCGCTCTTTTGGTACACCAATACGCATAGTATTCCCTTCACCCTTTTCATTGATGATTTGTGTCATCGACATAACAATTCAATTACCAGCCTGTCGGTTATATTAACGACCGAAAATCTGTTTTCGCAGGCTGGGTATAACCTACTGAATATCTAATCAATAATCTACGTATCGCAGCGATAGTCAGGCAATTAATAATAAAAAAACTGATAGGGCTCGCAAACCTGCTGCAAACCGTGAGAAACAGGCCTTTATTTCACCTGAGAATTCTATTTATACCGGATCAATCGCTCAGGTAAGTCTCACTTTACCCCGCCCGGCGCGGGCATAAAAGTTAGAAAATAGTGAATAATTAACATTTATTTCACTACTTGGTTTATTCATCAAACTTATATAAGTTAGGGGCAGTAAAAAAAGAGGTGTGATATCTCGATACCGCTCGCATTATTGCCATAAATTGCTGAGACACTCAGCATTGTTACATGCAATAATCGGCCGCTAACCTGTTACACATCAAGAATTCAGCACGTTTCAACATTACAGCGCAAGGTGAAAGGATTTTTTATGAAGCTGACAAAAACGATCATCGCATCGGCCCTGTTTTCTATTTCTGCGCTGTCCGCAGCACATGCCGCGCAGGAAATTAGCCCGCAGAAAGCAGCCGCCATCAAGCCTTTTGATCGCATTGTTATTACCGGGCGATTTAACACGCTGGGCGACGCGTCTGACGCCGTTTCCCGCCGTGCCGATACGCTGGGTGCAGATTATTTTTATATTCAAGATACCAATACCACTAACAATAGCGGTAACTGGCGCGTAGTTGCAGATATCTATAAAAAAGATGCGCCTGAAGTCAGCAATGACCCGCACTACCGCGTGATTAACGGCGTTGTAGAGCTTCCGAAAGACGTCGCTTACGGCCTTGAGCCTTTTGATACCGTGACTGTCAGCGGTTTCTTCCGCAGCCAGCCAGACGTGAATGATGCTATTACTCAGGCCGCGAAACAGAAAGGGGCTTACTCCTTCTTCATCGTGCGCCAGATTGATGCCAACAGCGGCGGCAACCAGTACATCACTGCGTTCATTTATAAGAAAGATGCCCCTAAACGCGTTGTTCAGTCTCCTGATGCCATTCCTGCTGATTCCGAAGCCGGTAAAGCGGCGCTGGCGGCAGGCGGTGCAGAAGCGAAGAAAGTTGAAATTCCGGGCGTGGCCTCTTCCGGCAGCCCAAGCCGTTCCGTAGGCCGTTTCTTCGAAACGCAGTCTTCTACCGGTCAGCGTTACACTGTCACGGCAACTAACGGGGCTAAGATTCAGGAAGTGAACGACGTCACTGCAGCTCAGATGGTTCCGTTTGATTCCACGACTTTCACCGGTCACTTCAACAGCACCACCGACGTTTCTCAGGAAGTGGCGAACCGTGCTGCGGCGAAAGGCGCCAAGTTCTACCACATTACCCGTCAGTGGCAGAACAAAAGCGGCGGCAACCTGACCGTGAGCGCAGACTTCTTCAAATAAGTCTGACTATCGCTAAAAAACAAAAGGCAGCCTTTCAAAGCTGCCTTTTTACTTTCTGCAATTCACGTCGCTGCGTGGTTCTCTGCGTACGTTATTTTCCCCAGGTTCTTTCCAGAACGTTAACCCAGTTTTTATAGCAAATCTTCTCCAGCAGCGCCTGCCCGTAACCCGCTTCACGCAGCGCATTGACCAGCACAGGCAAACCGCGCACATCCGACAAGAACGGTGCCATTGACGCACCGTCAAAATCCGAACCAAAGCCCACGTTGTCTTCGCCCAGATGTTCCACCAGATAATCCACGTGGCGCACCATAATGTCGGTGCCGGTATCGTCGCTTCTTTTACCGTCTTCACGCAGGAACGGCACGGCAAAGTTCAGACCGACGAAACCGTTGCTCTCTTTGATGGCGGCCAGCTGTTTGTCGATCAGATTGCGTGACTGCGGGCAGATGCTGAACGCATTGGAATGGCTGGCGACCAGCGGCGCATCACTCAGCCCGGCAATTTCCCAGAAGCCTTTTTCATTGAGGTGCGACAGATCAATCATGATGCGTTTCTGATTACAGGCCTTCACCAACCGGACGCCCGCTTCCGTCAGCCCCGGACCGGTATCCGGCGAGGTTTGATATTTGAACGGGACACCGTGACCGAAGATGTTCGGACGGCTCCAGACTGGCCCCAGCGAACGCAACCCCATGCTGTAAAGCACATCCAGATTATATAAATCCTCATCTATCGCTTCGGCTCCTTCAATATGCATAACCACAGCTAATGCATGGTTATCTATTGACTGACGAATTTCCTGCGCCGTACGGCAAATTTTCACCTTTCCTTGCGACTGTTCTTCAATTCTGAGCAAAAACGCCATCATGCCAAATGTGACATCGCGTGCAAAATCGAAAGAAGGTGTCGGAGAAAAATCAGGATGTTTTTGAGTACCTTCCGCAAGGAATCGCGTGTCGACTGAGCGATCAGGCACGCTATTTGCTAGATCAATATCTGGAGTGGGTACCCACGCGGCAAACAGCCCGCCGGCAAAGCCCGCTTCACGACAGCGCGGCAGGTCTAATTGTCCGCTGGCGGGTCCCTGAAGGAATGCGCGTTCAGGATTTTGACGATGTTCTTTCCAAAGCTGTAGCAAAACATCGTTATGTCCATCAAATACTGGCATTAATTCTTCAGTTCCGTGCGCTACGTTATTCATAAAAAAGGTCTACCTTTGATTAAGCATGACTAAGACAACGGAGATTTGCTCAGACGAAGTGCATCATCTGCGAACGATTGCACCAACGAAGAACAAACACAGTACGCTTCAGATTAGTTTTTTCGATACGAAACGTCGACAGGTGCAAAGCAACGTTTTTTCATTTAAGCCAGTTGCCTGAGTTTAAGTCAAGGGTCTGACAACGTAATTTTTAATTTTACTTTTATATATCAACACGATGGGAGTAGTTATGGTTACCAGGCGTCAATTTGTTACCGGTTTTTCTGCAATACCTGTGCTGTCATACCTTAAATTTGATTCCGTGTTTGCGGCCACGCCCGCCTCGATTCTGGTGATGGCGATCCAACTCGACATTATTACCAGCCTTGACCCGCATGAAAGCTTCGAGTCCGTGGGCAGCGAAATTACCGGCAATATGTATCAGCAACTGGTGAAACCCAAGCTGGCCTCCCCTGATGAAATCGAAGGCGATCTGGCCCTGTCATGGACCGCTTCCGACGATAAAAAAACCTTTACCTTCAAACTGGATCCGAAAGCCAAATGGGCCGACGGCAAACCGGTTACCGCTGAAGATGCCGCGTTCTCCCTACAACGCGTAGTCAAACTCGACAAGAGCCCGGCGTATATCATCAACCAGTTTGGCTATACCAAAGACAACGTCGACAGTATGATCACTGCCACTGACGCCGAAACTCTGGTGATCAAAACCGCTGAACCGGCTTCCGAATCTTTCCTCCTATATTGCCTGACCGCCAACGTCGGCAGCATCGTGCAGAAATCCGCCTGTCTGGCGAATCAGGCCGGTGAGGATTTGGGTAACGCCTGGCTGAAGAAAAACAGCGCCGGTTCCGGGGCCTTCAAACTGCGTGACTGGAAAGTCAGTGAATCCGTCATTCTCGAAAGCAACAAGAACAACCCGCACGCGGGCAAAATCCAGCGCATCATCATGCGCCACATTATCGACCCGTCTGCCCAGCTGCTGATGTTGCAAAAAGGCGATATCGATATCGCACGTAACCTGACCACCGAACAGCTGCGTCCGCTGTTGAAAGACAAAAACTTCACGCTGGTTCAGAAAGGAATTGCCGGAACATTCATGCTTTCCGCCAATACCGCGCACCCGAACCTGGCGAAACCGCAGGTCTGGCAGGCGATCAAATGGGCGATCGATTACGAAAACATTCAGCAGCATATCGTGCCGCTGACGCACAAAATCCATCAGAGCTTCCTGCCTGAAGGTTTCCCGGCGGCGGTGAACACCATCATGTACAAACGCGACGTGGCGAAATCCAAAGCGCTGCTGGCCGAAGCCGGTTTCCCGAACGGGTTTGAAATCACGCTCGATCATTATTCCGCGTCCCCTTCTTCTGACATCGTGCAGGCATTGCAATCTAACCTCGCCGAAGTCGGGATTAAAGTGACGCTGCTCGCGGCAGAAAGCCGTCAGGTACTGACCAAAATGCGTGCGCGTCAGCAACAACTGGCGATGACTCAATGGGGTGCGGACTACTTTGACCCGAACTCTAACGCCGAAGCCTTTTGCAGCAACCCGGATAACACCGATGCCGCGAAAAGCCGCACGCTGGCGTGGCGTTGCAGCTGGCAGGATAAATCAATCTCTGACCTCAGCACTCAGGCGCTGAAAGAATCAGATCCCGCCACCCGCATCAAACTCTACGAAGAGTTGCAGACCAAACATATGGAAAACAGCCCGTTTGCCATCATGCTGCAACCGACCATGACCGCCGCCTGCCGTAACGTGATTTCCGGTGTGGTATTAACTGTAATGAGCACCAGCCCATACGAGAAGGTTGTTAAAGCGTGAGCAAGAGACTCAATGGATTTCTGAGTACCTGCATCAGCGTTTGTCTTACTTTGTTTGGTCTGTCGGTGGTGACTTTCTTTATCGGTCGCGTCATGCCGACGGACCCGGTTCTGGCTGCGGTGGGCGACAATGCACCGCAGGCAGTCGTCGAACGGGTTCGTCATGAAATGGGGCTGGATCAGCCCCTCTGGATGCAGTTCTTTCATTACATCAGTCAGGTCTTTCACGGTGATTTAGGCCGGTCTGCCCTGACGTCCAATCTGGTCACCACGGATATCGCGCGTTTCTTCCCGGCCACGCTGGAACTGGCAACGGCGGCGATTATTATTGCGGCCATCGTCGGCATTCCGCTGGGCGTCTGGGCGGCAACGCGTCAGGGAAGCTGGATTGACCAGACCATCCGCGTGGTGTGTCTGGCCGGTCACTCCCTGCCGGTGTTTGTGCTCGCGCTGCTCAGCCTGCTGATTTTCTACTCCGCGTTAGGCATCGCGCCCGGCCCGGGCCGTCAGGACATCATCTATCAGGACATGATCCCGCAGGTCACCGGTTTACTGACGGTCGATTCGCTGATCGCCGGGGATATGGGGGCATTTTGGGATGCGCTGGCGCACATGGCTCAGCCGGTTCTGATCCTCGCCTATTTCAGCATGGCCTACATCACGCGTATGACCCGCACTTTCATGCTCAACGCGCTCGGCGGCGAATACGTCATCACCGCGCGCGCCAAAGGGCTGTCAGCACAGCGTGTCATCTGGAAACACGCGTTTCCGACCGTGGGCGTACAGCTGATTACGGTTCTGGCCCTGACTTACGCCGGTTTACTCGAGGGCGCCGTGGTCACGGAAAACGTCTTCTCGTGGCCGGGCCTCGGGCAATATCTCACCGTGTCATTAATGAACGCCGACATGAACCCGGTCATCGGCTCCACCTTGCTGATTGGCGCCATTTACGTGCTGCTTAACCTGCTGGCCGACCTTCTCTACCGACTATTGGATCCCCGCGTAACATGAGCATTTTACCTGTCACATCGCAACCCCGCGCAGGCAGCCGCGCCTGGCTGCTGGCGGATACGCCTCACACCCGCACGCAAGCGGTCTGGGGGCGCAGATACCGTATCTGGCTTGGCCTGCGCAAAAATCCACTGGCGATCACCGGCCTGTTTACCGTGCTGGTGGTTCTGCTGATTTCAATCTGTGCGCCGTGGCTGACCAGCTATGATCCGGGAACGCAGGATCTGGCGCACCGTCTGGCGAAACCGTCGTCCCTGCACTGGCTCGGCACCGATGAACTGGGCCGCGACACGCTGAGCCGCATTTTGTACGGCGGACGCATCACGCTCGGCATGGTGATTATCGTCGTGGCAATTGTCGCGCCGGTTGGCCTGTTGATCGGCTGCGTCGCGGGTTACGCCGGAGGCTTGCTGGATCGCATTCTGATGCGCATCACTGACATCTTTCTGGCCTTCCCGCGTCTGATTCTGGCGCTGGCTTTCGTGGCGGCGCTTAAGCCCGGCATCGAAAGCGCCATTCTTGCCATCGCCCTCACCGCCTGGCCGCCGTATGCCCGTCTGGCGCGCGCCGAAACCATGCAGGTGCGCGGCACGGATTACATTGCCGCCTGCCGTCTGACCGGCGCAACGCCCGCCCGCATTGTACTGCGTCACATCATGCCGCTGTGCGTGCCAAGTCTGGTCGTGCGCATTACGCTGGACATGAGTTCGATCATTATCACCGCCGCCAGCCTCGGATTTTTGGGCATGGGCGCACAACCGCCGTCGCCGGAGTGGGGCGCGATGATTGCGACCGCACGCCGTTTCCTGTTCAGCGAATGGTGGGTGCCACTGATCCCGGCGATTGCCATTTTCGTGACTTCTCTGGCGTTTAACTTCCTCGGCGACGGGCTGCGTGACGTCCTCGATCCTAAGGAGAAATGATGCTGGTTGATATCAAAGATCTGCATATTACCTTCCAGACCAACAGCGGAAGTTTTGATGCTGTTCGCGGCGTTTCGCTTTCTCTGGGCAAGGAAAAGTTCGGTATCGTGGGCGAAAGCGGTTCGGGGAAATCCCTGACCGCGCGCTGTCTGATGAACCTGTTGCCGTCCAGCGCGAAATGCCGCGCGGAAACACTCTCTTTCGACGGCATTGATCTGCGTAATGCCAGTGAAAAACAGATGCGCCAGATACGCGGAAAGCGCGTCGGCTTTATCCTTCAGGATCCGAAATACTCGCTCAATCCGGTGATGCCGGTTGGCAAACAGGTGGCAGAAGCGTGGCAGACACACAAGGGTGGCTCGAACAAACAGGCCATGAATGCTGCCATTGAACTGCTCGATCAGGTGAAAATCCGTGAGCCGCATAAAGTGGCACAACGTTACGCGCATGAAATCTCCGGCGGTATGGGCCAGCGCGTCATGATTGCCATGATGCTGGCACCGGATCCTGAACTGATGATTGCCGACGAACCCACCAGCGCGCTCGATGCCACCGTTCAGGCAGAAATTCTGCGTTTGCTGGATGACCTGGTGTCCAGCCGCGGAATGGGCCTGATTCTGATCAGCCACGATTTGCCGCTGGTCTCCAAATTCTGCGACCGCGTGGCGGTGATGTACGCGGGGCGCATCGTCGAAACGTTACAGGCCGGTGATTTGCTGAAAGCCCAACATCCTTACACGCGCGGGTTGCTGGAATGCCTGCCGTCGCTGAAACATCCGCGTGACAGACTGCCGGTGCTGGTGCGTGATGAAGCCTGGAAAACCTCATGACAGTAGAATCCCCTTCTTTAGATAACAGCAAAATCATCCTCAATAACCTGCGCATTGCGTTCGGCGATACGGAAGTGGTCAAAGGCGTCAGCTTCAGCGTGGCACCCGGCGAATGCTTTGGCATTGTCGGCGAAAGCGGCTCGGGTAAATCCACGATTTTACGCGCACTGGCCGGGCTGAACCGGTCGTGGTCGGGTGAAATGGTGATTGGCGGCGAAGACCAGATGCCGGTGCGGCAGAAGCGATTTTTCCGCCGTGTGCAGATGGTTTTTCAGGATCCGTACGGCTCGCTGCATCCGCGTCAGACCATCGACCGCATTCTGAGTGAACCGCTGATCGTTCACGGTTTCCTGAATATCGAAAAGCGCATTACCGACGCTCTGGCTGAAGTCGGGCTGCCGCAGGCGGTGCGTTTTCGCTTCCCGCACCAGCTTTCCGGCGGACAGCGCCAGCGTGTGGCGATTGCGCGGGCGATGATTTCAGAACCGGAAATCCTGCTGCTTGATGAACCTACGTCGGCGCTGGACGTTTCGGTTCAGGCCGAAATTCTGAACCTGCTGAGCGATCTGCGTGAGCGCCGGAAACTGACCTATATTCTGGTCAGCCACAATCTGGCCGTCGTAGCGCATCTTTGCACCAGCATCGGCGTCATGATTGGTGGTGAAATGGTCGAGCTTCTGAGTGCAGACGATTTGCGGACAGGCAACGTCACCCATCCGCACACAGCAGAGTTAAGATCGTTAAGTCTCAGTTTAGAGGAGCCCGAATAGCCCCGGCGGCGGATTCGGTTTTCACGGGCAGTCCGGGCTGCCCGTCTTATTCACTGATAGACAATTAAGGAGATGTTAATGACATCCACCGCACAGTCTGCTTTACAGTGGCAGGCGGCTGAAACGACAGCAAAATGCATAACTGAAAAATGGAATAAACCCGGTGAACCGGGTGGCGCAATCACCCTTTTTGACAGCAAAACGCTGCGCGCTTACGCCACCGGCGGCCTGTCGAATCTGACGACCACCGAACCTTTCAGCGTTGATTCCGTTGTGCGTTATGCCTCCGTCACCAAACATATTTTTGCCGCTCTCGCACTGCTTCGCAGTGATGCAGGACTTTCCCTCAGCGATACCCTCGGCCAGTATTTACCCCAGCTAAAAGCCCCGATGGCACAAGTGACGATAGGTCAGGCGCTGGACATGACCGGCGGTTTGCCGGACGTGCGCGAAACCTTATCGCTGCTGGGCGTATCGGTCTATAACGTCAGCGAAGCCGTGGCGATCATGGATTTTCTGGCGCAGGACGGCGCGCTGAATTTCCCGGCGGGTACCGAGATTTCTTACAGTAATACCGGCTACCGGCTGGTGGAGGAGATCCTGAAACAAAAAGGCATTCTGTTCGAAGACCTGCTGCAAAAGCATATCGCGCAACCGCTGGACATTGCTTTCCACGCGCCGGAAACCTGGTTTGATATCGTCCACGGGCTGGTGCCAGGCTACTGGCAGGATGCGACCGGCTGGAAAACCGCCGTCGCAGGTCTGCATCTTTCTGCGTCCGGCAGCCTGACCGGCAGCGCGCGATCATTGAGCGTCTGGCTGCAAAGCTTACTCAGCAATACCGGCCCCGGCGCAGGCGTACTGAAAACCCTCACGCAACAACGTTATCTGCACGGCGATATTCCGTCGGCTTACGGTCTGGGCACCACGTCTTCACAAATCGGTGAACATACGGTTTACGGCCACGGTGGCTCGCATGCCGGCTACAAAACCTATTTCCTGTTGCATCCTGAGCTGGACGCCGGCGTGGCGCTGGTTTCCAACCGTGAAGACACCACCGCGTACACTCACGCACTGGAAGTCATGTCCGCCCTGCTCGCCTCCCCGTTACCGCCGCGCAGCAACGCGCTGCCGGACGGTCTTTACGCCAGCACCGCCGAGCCGTACTGGCTGAAAGTCAGCAACGGTACCGCCAGCTATCTCGGTTCCGCCGACAACTTATATCAGGGCGCAGATGCAGAAGAAGCCATTACGCTTTCCGCACACATGCCGATGCGTTTGCGCTGGGACGGCAAAGCAATTCAGGGAGAAATCGGCCATGCATCGCGGTATTTCACGCCAGTCGTACCCAATGATTGCCTGAAAATGGTTCAGGGGCGCTGGTACCATCCCGAATCCAAAGCCGCGTTTGATATCGAAGGCGATCAGCTCAGGATTGGCGTCGGCACTTTACGCGCCTGCGGGCAACTGACGTCGCTCGGCGCAGGGCGTCTGCTGGTCGAACTCCCCGACGGGCCGTGGAAGAAAAACTTCTGCCTCTACTTCCAGGGTTACAGCGTCCGGCTGGTATCAAACCGCAGCCGTGTACTGAATTTCCGTCGTGACGAATGCCGTATCAGCTGGCCGACGACGAAATAAACCGGCCACATCCGCCGCCCCGCGTTAACCGGTTATTCCGGGTCAATGCGGGGTGGCGACAAGTCCGGTGAATGATTTTCCCCCGAAGTTGACCTCACTTAAAACCTGCAAAATACCTGTTCCTGACGGGAAAACCCGTGCTGACGCCCAATTGAAAATTCGCTCAAAATCTGGACGCAAAATTAACCTTTATTTATTTGTGGTTAATTAACAAGGCTGAAACGTTGTTTGCGGGATCCGTTTGTTACGCACCGCCCCCGGCGCACCGGATGCCAGCGGACGGCGTCGCCCCGAACCGATCCCCGGTTCTGAATTTTTGCTTGAGGCCGATGCCATTATCATGGCGTTCGGATTCCAGCCGCACGCCATGCCGTGGCTGAACGAACTGGCCGTTGAGCGTGATTCGGCCGGGCGTCTGGTCACGTCGCACGCGGGAGCTTTCCCGTACCAGACCAGCCATCCGCAGATTTTTGCCGGAGGCGATGCGGTGCGCGGCGCGGATCTGGTGGTGACCGCAATGGACGACGGACGTCAGGCGGCAAGCAGTATTATCGCCTGGCTGGAAAACCGCGATCGCGCCATTGCGGGGCTCTCACCGGAAGGCAGCCTGTTTCCCATGACGCACTGAAATCTCGCGCATATGCCATCACAAAAAACCTCTTTAACGGGAGGTGTTTTTGTTAATTGGATCACACTTTGTTAATACAAACGGATCACTTGGTACATAACAGCACAAAATGCTCAACCCTTATTCTGCAAGGCTTGCAAGCCCGATTTGGTGAAAATACCCCCACAAACCCCCTGTAAGAATTAGTTGCCAGCCGCAACCGTCACTTCTGCTATTTTGTTAATTGAATTAACATCCACGAAACAAAAAGCAATAACACTTTCTTCGTTGTGGCATTAAGAAGCATCGATAAATGCTCAGCCCGACAACGTTATTGGCTTTTAACTTATTTATTTTCAGCGTTTTTATTTCAAAACACTTTCAAGGCAATGTTGTTGCTACTGTTACAAGGGATGAGTCTATGTCTGTAAAAAAACACACCGCTAAAACACTACTTTGTGTCTCCTCACTGCTGTTCTCTGCCACATCCGCCTTCGCCGCCGGGCATCCTCAGCTCGATAATGCCCAGGCAGCCAAAGTGATCGACAGCGTTAAATCCACGCTGGCCGAACAACATAGCACCGGCTGCGTGGCCGTTGTTGACGCATCTGGTTCATTACTGGCGTTCCAGCGCCTCGACGGTTCCCCGGCCGGTTGTGTCGATGCGTCAATCGGTAAAGCCCGCACCTCTGCGCTGTATCACGCGCCGTCGCTGAAATTCATGCAGCGTCTGGCCGGTGGCGAAACCACGGTGCTGGCGATCCCGCACGCGGTTGCGCTGGGCGGCGGGTTCCCGCTGACCCTGAACGGCGAAGTGGTTGGCGCCGTGGGCGTCAGCACACCGAAGCAGGATATTGATAACCAGTCTTCTGAAAAAGCGGCCGGCGTCCTGAAATAACAGGCACTTTTCTACAATCCTTCTTGTTGACGGTCACGCCCGTGGCCGTTTCAGAACGTATACGGAATTTCAGCATGATCAATCTCTCTCGTCGCCGGATGGTTCTCGGCACCGCGGGCGTGCTGGCTGCGGGTTTTGGCAGCCAGCTGCTTGGCGGTGGCGTATTTGCCACACTGGCGCATGCCGCACCACCACTGGCTTCAGCCATCACCATGCCCGCCGGGTTTATGACGCTGTCAAAACAGCTGACCGGCATGGCGTCGCTCGAACCGCATCTCGGCCAGGCACTCTACAGCTGGCTGCATGATAAGCAACTTGATGCCCAGCTCGACGCCCTTTCCGCGCTGCTCACCGCACATGACGGGGTGGTCGGCGATGACCTGCATCAGCTGCTGGCACAACAACCCGCGGAACTGGCGCAGCTCTATCAGCAACTGGTCAGCGGCTGGTACCTCGGCGTTGTCGGCCAGCCCGGCAGCCAGAAATGCATCGGATTCGAAAACATCGTCAGCTATCAGCTGCTGAAAAATAACCTGCTGCCGCCAAGCTATGCGCCGGGTGAGCCGAATTTCTGGGTTAACAAACCTGCCACAACGCAACAAAATTCCCCGGAGGTCACTCATGGCTGAAGCGCTGAATGCTGACGTCGTCGTCATTGGTGCCGGTATCGCCGGTTCTCTTGCCGCGCTGAAAATGGTGAAAGCCGGTGTTTCCGTGCTGATGCTGGATTCCGGCCCGGTGATCAAACGTGACGAAGCAGTCGAACTGTTTCGTCAGTCGCCGCTGAAAGGCGATTTTACTGAACCCTATCCGCCAAAACCCTGGGCTCCGCAACCCAAATTCCAGCCAAAAGATAACAACTATCTGATCCAGAAAGGTCCGGATCTGTATGCCGCGCAATACCTGCGCGGCGTCGGTGGCACTACCTGGCACTGGGCGGGACAGGCATTCCGTTTGCTGCCAAACGACATGAAAATCAAAACGCTGTACGGCATCGGACGCGACTGGCCCATCAGTTATGAAGAGCTGGAACCGTACTACACCGAAGCCGAAATACAGATGGGCGTTTCCGGTGACGATGCGCTGGATTCCCCGCGTTCGCAGCCGTATCCGCTGCCGGGCATTCCGCTGCCTTACGGCTTTGACCGCATCAGCAAACGTATTGCCAAACTGGGTTATGTGTTGGGCATCGGCCCGCAGGCGCGCAACAGTATTCCTTACGATGGCCGCCCTGCCTGCTGCGGCAACAATAACTGCATGCCGGTCTGCCCGATTGATGCGCAATACCACGGCGGCATTTCCGCCCGTAAAGCCATCGAAGCCGGTGTCCGCGTGATTGCCAATGCTGTGGTGTACAAGATTGAAGCCAGCGACAGCGGCGAGATTGTTGCCGTGCATTATCTCGACGCCGACAAAGTCACGCACAAAGTCACCGGTAAGCGTTTCGTCCTGACCGCCAACGGCATCGAAAGCCCGAAACTGCTGCTGATGTCCACCAGTGATAAATACCCAGATGGCATCGCCAACAGTTCCGGCATGGTCGGCCGTAACCTGATGGATCACCCCGGCACCTCGGTAGAGTTCTATGCCGATGAACCGGTGTATTTCGGCCGCGGCCCGATGCGTCCGGGCAGTATCAATAACCTGCGCGACGGTGAATTCCGCAGCGACCGATCCGCGTTACGTATCGACGTCGCCAATACGTCTCCGGTGCGTTATCTCACGGAACGGCTGGTGCGTCAGGGCTATTACGGCAAAGCGCTGAACGACAAACTGGCGTTCCAGTCCGAGCGTTTTATCCAGTTGAAATGCCTGCTGGAAATGCTGCCGGAGCCGGAAAACCGCGTGGTGCTGAGTAAAACTGAGAAAGACGAATGGGGCATTCCGCGTCTGGAAGTCCACTACAAATTCCCGGAATACGTACATCGCGGCTATGACCAGTCAATGCTCGATTTCCAGAAGATCGTCAAAGAGATGGGCGGCACCGAAGTGGTGTACAGCAAGCGTGGCGTTTACGACAACAACCAGCACATCACCGGCACCATGATTATGGGCAGCGATCCGAAGGATTCCGTGGTGGATGGCGACTGTCGTACGCATGACCACCCGAACCTGTTCATTGCCGGTACCGGCATTATGCCGTCGGCCTCCACGGTGAACTCCACGCTGTCCGGTACAGCACTGGCATTACGCATGGCGGACACGGTGCTGAAAAGCCTGGCCTGATTGATTTTCTGAGGACTGAGCAATGAAAATGAAATTCATGCTGGCGATGCTGCCGTTAGTGGCAGCGACCAGCGCCTGGGCGGATGACGCCTCCGGTAATGCAGAACTTATCAAACGCGGCGAATATCTGGCGACTGCCGGTGACTGCACCGCGTGTCATACGGCACCGGGTGCGGATAAAACCGCGAAATTTGGCGGCGGTTACCCGCTGGCCTCGCCGTTCGGGGTGATTTACGGCACCAATATTTCCTCCGATAAAGAATTTGGTATCGGCAGCTGGACGGATGATGAGTTCGTGCGTGCGGTGCGGGAAGGTGTCGGCAAAGACGGACAACAGTTGTATCCGGCGATGCCGTATGACTCTTTCACTAAGATGAGACGCGACGACGTGCTGGCGGTGAAAGCTTATCTGATGTCGCTGCCTGCGGTGCATTCCGCCGGGCCGCAAACCGATTTGTCTTTCCCGTTCAACCAGCGCTGGGGCATGCGCGTGTGGAAGTTATTTAACTTCGATAAAGGCGAGCTGAAAAACGATCCATCCAAATCTGCGGACTGGAACCGTGGGGCTTATCTGGTGGAAGCGCTTGAACACTGCGGCACCTGCCACACGCCGCGCACGCTGACCATGGGCATGGACACCGACAAAGCGTTTTCCGGCGGTGATTTAGGTTCCTGGGTGGCGTTTAACATCACACCGGACAAAAACGCCGGGATCGGCACCTGGTCGCAACAGGAACTGGTGACGTACCTGAAAACCGGTTTTGTGGCCGGGAAAGCGTCAGCGTCCGGTGCGATGGGTGAAGCTATCGAGCACAGCCTGCAACATCTGTCTGACAGCGACCTGAACGCGATCGCGACCTATATCCGTTCCGTACCGGCTGTCGGTGACGACAAGCAGACCAAACCGCGCGATGCCTGGGGCCAACAGAATCAGGATGTGTATCCTCTGCGCGCCGAAGGCCAGACGGTGAATGAATCCGCCGCCGCGCTGTTTAACGCCAGCTGCGCAGCCTGTCACGGTAAAGGCGGCGCGGGCAGCGGTGAAGGATTCCACGCCTATCCGTCGCTGTTCAGCCACACCAGCACCGGTTCATATGACAGCCGGAATCAGGTTTCGGTGATCTTAAATGGCGTCCAGCGCCATATGGATAAAGGCGAAATCATGATGCCTTCGTTCGCTAACCAGCTGAATGATGAGCAAATTGCGACACTGAGCAACTATGTCAGCACGCAGTTTGGGGATCCGGCAGGCGCAACGGTGACGGCGAAAGACGTGGCGAAGATGCGTAAAAACGCGGATCTGACCTATCCGCCAAAAATTGAAGAAGGCACGCAGAAGTAGCGGTAAACAGGGAGCCGTAAAGGCTCCTTTTTACATTCTTTGCGGATGGCGTTTAGCGCCGAGCGCGGCCAGCGTCAGAATTGAACTGGCTACAACGCAGTTTTTCCCTTTCCGTTTCGCTTCGTATAACGAAAAATCGGCCAGTTTCAGCGATTTACGGATAATCATGCCGGGTAAATATAGCGATACCCCCAGTGACACTGTCACTCTCAGCGTGCGGCCATCTTCGAGGATAATCACGCAATCCTCCACTTCCTTGCGGATACGTTCTGCAATCGCCAGTAATGTGGCGGGATCATACGCTGACGTCATCACCAGAAACTCCTCGCCGCCGTAACGCCCGGCAAAATCCTCGTTGCGCGTCAGGTGACGTAATAATCGTCCTACCTCAATTAATACACGATCGCCCACCAGATGGCCTAGCGTGTCATTTACACGTTTGAAGTTATCAATATCCAGCAGAATTAACCCGCAGGCTTCGCGCTGAATTTGCCGCTGAGCCAGCCAGTAATCCAGACTGGCGCGGTTATTGATTTGCGTCAGCTCATCGGTTGCGGCCTTCACGCGGATGGTGAAGACTTTATTCATGTAGATTTCTTTATAATTCAGCGCGTGATAACAGAGGATCATGCAGCAGGCGGCAATCGCCTGATAAAAAATCAGCTCGGTCCACGGCACTTCAATACCGTGAATTCCGGAAACCAGCGCCAGACGGAAAATACCGACCAGCACGATCGTAATATACAGTTCGCGATGTTTACGTCTTCGCCAGACGCGAAATAAAAACAGCGTGCCGAGAATAATGCCCATAAACAGATTATTCAGCGTGAACATCCCGCTGAAGAGAAACGCCACGAAATAGCTGGTTAACCCGCTGAGCCAGCCGCCGAAAAAAGTCACTAAAATCATCGGCAACATTTCAAAACTGAACGACAGATTTTCGGTCAGCACCAGCTGGTTACCGCGCAGGTATAATGCCGTGATCCCCGCGACCAATCCAAACGCCAGCCGTTTCCAGTGGGCGCCTTTAAACGTAAAAGGTTCACTGCGGCTCAGTACAAAAAAACTGATTGAAAGCGTGGCGTAGGTGACGCAAATATCCCCATACAAACTTCCCAGTGACATGATGTCCGGCATAGATAACGGCGCCCTCTCACGCTTTCCCTGACCGATTTACGGGTATTAACTTAAATATAGATGATGAATGCCTCCGTCGTGTGCGTCAGTGAAATAACTGGCGACACGTCACATTGCCAGCAATCATAATAATGCGAAGTCCGTATCCGGCTGCATTGCCCTGCTTTGATTTAGGTCCATGCAAAATCAGTGTAACCGGCGTAGGCTACAAATTTCCGGTGAAGGAAGACCGGGTTCTTTTCAATATTTTCTCCAGGTGGTTTACGCCCTATGAATACCTCAGGAAGACGCCATGTCAGCCTTTTCAGCGCCCTGACAGACGCCTGTTTTCGTGAAAAATATACCCTTCAGCGTTTACTCAAAGATGCCATTGCAGGCGTCACCGTGGGAATCATCGCCATCCCGCTGGCGATGGCACTGGCGATTGGCAGTGGTGTTCCACCGCAGTACGGTCTGTACACGTCGGCAATTGCGGGCATCGTTATTGCCATTTTCGGTGGCTCGCGTTTCAGCGTTTCCGGCCCCACGGCGGCGTTTGTCGTCATTCTCTATCCGGTTTCACAGCAGTTCGGTTTATCGGGATTATTGCTGGCGACGCTGATGTCCGGGTTTATTCTGTTGCTGATGGGCCTCGCGCGTTTTGGCCGGTTAATCGAATATATTCCGCTGCCGGTGACGCTCGGTTTTACGTCCGGCATTGCGATCACCATCGGGACGATGCAGTTCAAAGATTTCTTTGGCCTGACGATGACGAGCGTGCCGGAACATTACCTCAGTAAAGTTGCCGCGCTGGTGATGGCGCTGCCAACGCTGGATATCGGCGATGCGGCAATTGGTATCGTCACGCTTGGCGTGCTGATTTTGTGGCCGAAGCTCGGGCTGCGCGTGCCCGGCCATCTGCCTGCATTACTCGCCGGTTGCGCCGTGATGGCAATTTTCATGCAGGCCGGGCATCCGGTTGCCACCATCGGTTCGCGTTTTCACTTCCTTTTGCCGGATGGCACGCAGGGCAACGGCATTCCGCCGATCCTGCCGCAGTTCGCGCTGCCGTGGGCACAGCCTGACGGCAGCGGCCTGAGCTGGTCGCTGGTTCAGGCATTGCTCCCCGCCGCATTTTCCATGGCGATGCTCGGCGCGATTGAATCATTGCTGTGCGCGGTGGTGCTCGACGGCATGACCGGCAAAAAACACCATTCGGATAATGAGCTGATCGGTCAGGGTATTGGCAACATGGTCAGCCCGTTCTTTGGCGGTATTACTGCCACGGCGGCCATTGCGCGGTCGGCGGCGAACGTGCGTGCTGGTGCGACATCACCGGTTTCCGCCATTATTCACTCTCTGCTGGTCATTCTTGCCCTGCTCATTCTTGCTCCGCTGCTTTCGTGGCTTCCGCTGGCGGCGATGGCAGCACTGCTGCTGATGGTGGCGTGGAATATGAGTGAAGCGCATAAAGTGGTGGATTTACTGCGCCGCGCGCCGAAAGACGACATTCTGGTGATGCTGACCTGCATGAGCCTGACGGTATTGTTCGATATGGTGATTGCGATTACGGCCGGGATTGTGATGGCTTCACTGCTGTTTATGCGCCGTATTGCCCGGCTGACGCGCCTGACTGAAGTTGCCGTCGAAACACCGGATAACACACTGGTTCTGCGCGTCAACGGGCCGTTATTCTTTGCCGCCGCCGAGCGCATTTTCAGTGAACTCCAGGCGCGGGCCGGGGGCAAAAAAGTGATCGTCCTGCTGTGGGATCGCGTCGCCGTTCTTGATGCCGGCGGCGTTAACGCCTTACGCAATTTCATCGACGCACTGCCGGAAGATACGGAACTGCGCATTGCAGAAATCCCTTTTCAGCCTCTGAAAACGCTGGCGCGCGCCAGAATGCAGCCGGTCGAAGGCCGCCTGAGCTTCCACGGGAGTCTGGCGGAGGCGCTGTAAATCTTTAAAACTTCTGTTGTAGAAACAACAAAGGCGACCCGAGGGTCGCCTTTTTACTGACATTCAAACCACAAATTACTTGCTGGTATCGAGCGCCGGGAAGCTTTTCACCAGATCGTCGATGGCTTTCATCTGAACCAGGAATGGCTCCAGTTTGTCGAGCGGCAACGCTGACGGGCCGTCGCATTTCGCGTGAGCCGGATCTTCATGTGCTTCGATGAACAGGCCTGCGATACCGACCGCCATACCTGCGCGCGCCAGTTCTGCAACCTGCGCACGACGGCCGCCGGAAGCCGCGCCAAACGGGTCACGGGTTTGCAGTGCGTGAGTCACGTCGAAGATCACCGGGTGACCGCCCGTTGCGTTGATCATCACGTTCATGCCCAGCATGTCGACAACCAGGTTGTCGTAACCGAAGTTACTGCCGCGATCGCACAGGATAACCTGATCGTTGCCGCCTTCTTTGAATTTATCCACGATGTTACCCATCTGCCCCGGGCTCACGAACTGTGGTTTTTTCACGTTGATCACGGCACCCGTTTTCGCCATCGCTTCAACCAGATCGGTCTGACGAGCCAGGAAGGCAGGCAGCTGAATAACATCAACCACGTCTGCAACCGGCTGTGCCTGCCAGGATTCGTGAACGTCGGTGATGATTTTCACGCCGAAGGTTTTCTTCAGTTCCTGGAAGATTTTCATACCTTCATCCAGACCCGGACCGCGGTAGGAATGAATAGATGAGCGGTTGGCTTTATCAAAAGACGCTTTGAAAACGTAAGGAATGCCGAGTTTCTGTGTCACGGTGACGTAATGTTCACACACACGCATCGCCATATCGCGTGATTCGAGTACGTTCATCCCACCGAACAACACAAACGGCAGATCGTTGGCGACTTTAATGTCCTGAATGCTAACCACTTTATGTTTCATGCTTTGGCCTTTTTAATGGTAAATCCTTCACCGTGAAATGCGTCAACGCGTTGTCTCATCAGCATTTATCCGGTGATAACGTAAGGTAACTTAAAATCAGTGCAACGTGACTTGCTTGTGCTCAATCGAGTGGATCTGCACTTTAATCACTTCTGAAATCGGGTCTTCCGGGCACTGCTCAACAAAATAGCTGAGATCGGAAATCGCCACGTGGTCACACTCCAGTTGAGCATAAATCAGACCACGGTCGCGGATTTCATACGGGTCATCCGGATCAAACTGTAAAACCGTTTCACTCGCCCGCAGCGCCAGTTCGAACTGTTTTTCTTCCATCAGCGCCGCTTTCAGCGTGTCGAGCATTTTACGCACGATCATTGTGTTATCGGCTTCTTCCAGATCATCATCTTCGATAATCGCCGTCACGCCCAGATTCCCTTTCAGCCACACGTTAAGCATGTGCTCATTGAGCGTGTCGCCGTTGATCGGATTGAGCAACCACATTTCTTCATCCATCCAGTCAGCGCGGAGGATCAGTTGTGTCGGAAAGATGACCGGCATCAGCGGTAAATCCAGCTCATGCGCGATGTGCAGGAAAATCACGCCCAGCGAAACCGGCGTGCCCTGACGCGAAGCCAGCACCTTGTCGATCCAGATAGCGTCCGAAAGGCGGTAAACACCGCCCGCGCCACCAAATCCCCAGGTGCGGTAAAACAGTTCAATCAACACTTCAAGCTGCTGATCCTGATCAAGGTCCTCAGGAACCACGCGGCGTGCTTCATCAACCAGCGTTTGCAGCTGTTGGCGCACATCGTCCGCATTGAAATCAAAACGCACAGATTCCGTTACTTTGATCACCCCGGTACTGAGCCGGGTAGTGTTAAATTCAAAATCAGCAAGGGTACTCATAGTTATCCCATTAGAAGCGGTATTTTCGTCAGCGCCAGTTTGAGAACCAGATACAGGCAAGCGAGCGCCAGAATAAAGGCCAGCCAGCGGGTTTTCTGGCTAACAGGTCGCTTGCTCAGGGCCACAAAGCCCAGCGCGATATAGATAATAACGCCAAAAATCTTTTCGGTCAGCCAGGTTCCCTGTGGGCTGAACGGATAAAAGTGCGTGATGAAGATAAGCGAAATGCCGCTTAAAAGCAGCAAGGTGTCCACAATGTGCGGAACTATCTTCACCCAGCGTTTCTGCATCATAGCAGAACCCGACCATTTCCAAAAAAATCGCAAAACAAACAGCGCAATACTCAGGGTGATCGTGGCCAGATGGAGATGCTTTATCCAGACATACGCCATTGCCTGTTTCCTTCTTTTATCGTTTTAAATTCAATGATTTTGACTACGAAGTCCGCTGTCCGAGGCTGACGCGATCGTTGCCGCCATAATCTTTCACCGTCGAAACTTGCTGATAACCGGCATCGCACAGCAGTTTTTGTACGTCTTCCGCCTGCTGCCAGCCATGTTCGAGCAACAGCCAGCCACCTTTTTGAAGATACGCGGGTGCCGTCTGAATAATATGAGCCAGATCAGCCAGACCGGCATTTTCTGCCACAAGCGCGCTTGACGGTTCAAAACGGACATCACCCTGCGCAAGATGAGGATCCGTGGCGTCTATGTACGGCGGATTACTGGCGATCAGGGCGAACGTTTCACCGGCGACCGGCGAAAACCAGCTGCCCTGTAAAAAACGCGCATTGGTGATATTCAGCTTTTGCGCGTTGTGTTTCGCCAGCGTTACCGCGTCGGGCTGCAAATCGATACCGGTCAGTTGACAGTCAGGCCGCTCACTGGCCAGCGCTAACGCAATCGCGCCCGTTCCTGTCCCCAAATCCAGTACCTTCACCGGCTCAGACGGCAGACGGGCAAGCGCCTGTTCGACCAGACATTCGGTATCCGGACGCGGAATTAACGTGGCGGGAGAAACCGACAGCGGCAACGACCAGAACTCACGTTCACCGGTCAGATAGGCAACGGGTTCACCCTGCTCGCGTCGCGCCAGCAGGGTTTCCAGTTGTAAAAGCTGAGTGGCCGTCAGCGGTGTTTCGCCAAAAGCCATAATGTAGGTTCTTGCCCGGCCAGTCACAAAGCCGAGCAGGATTTCAGCGTCACGCTTCGGGCTTTCACCCGCAGCCAGACGGCGCGTAGCCTCACGCAGCCAGCGCTGAAAATCCATTAGTCCTGCTCAGAAAGTGCTGCGAGCTGATCGGCCTGATACTCCTGCACAATCGGCTGGATCAGCGAGTCGAGTTTGCCTTCCATTACTTCATCCAGACGGTAAATTGTCAGGTTGATGCGATGATCGGTCACGCGGCCCTGAGGGAAATTGTAGGTACGGTTACGGTCAGAACGGTCACCGCTGCCCAGCAGGTTTCGGCGCGTAGAGGCTTCTTCCGCCTGACGTTTCGCCACCTCTGCCGCACGGATACGCGCACCGAGCACGGACATCGCCTTGGCTTTGTTTTTGTGCTGAGAACGTTCGTCCTGACATTCCACCACAATCCCGGTCGGAATGTGGGTAATACGGATGGCAGAATCGGTGGTGTTGACGTGCTGACCACCCGCGCCGGAGGAACGGAACGTATCAATGCGCAGATCACCGGCGTTGATTTCCGGCAATTCGGCTTCCGGAATTTCCGGCATCACGGCAACGGTACAGGCTGACGTATGAATACGTCCCTGAGATTCGGTTTCCGGAACGCGCTGAACGCGATGGCCGCCGGATTCAAATTTGAACTGGCCGTACGCGCCCTCACCGCTCACTTTGGCGATGACTTCTTTATATCCACCGTGCTCGCCTTCGTTGGCGCTCACGATTTCCACACGCCAGCGACGCGATTCTGCGTAACGGCTGTACATGCGGAATAAATCACCGGCAAAAATCGCCGCTTCATCACCACCGGTTCCTGCACGAATTTCAAGGAAACACCCGCGTTCATCATCAGGGTCTTTCGGCAGTAACAGAAGCTGTAATTTTTGTTCGAGATCTTCGAGGGTAGCTTTGCAGTCTTTGATTTCGTCCTGCGCCATTTCGCGCATCTCGGGATCGTCGAGCATCATTTCGGCAGTTTCTAAATCTTCCTGCGCCTGACGCCAGGCCAGAAAACATTCGGAAACAGACGTTAACTGAGCGTATTCGCGGGAAAGACTGCGGAATTTATCCTGATCGGCAATGACGCTGGCATCGCCGAGCATCGCCTGCACTTCTTCGTGGCGCTCTTGTAACGCTTCCAGTTTGGCAACAATAGAAGGCTTCATGCGTGGTGTTTAACCCTGTGAGAAAAGGAGAATTACTGCTGATCCAGCCCGAGGCTGTCGCGTAAAATTTGCAAACGCTCCACATCACCGTCGCTGGCTGCCTGTTGCAGAGAACGGGTTGGCGCGTGAATAAGGCGATTGGTCAATTTGTGGGCTAATTCCTGGATCACCGCTTCGACGTCAGCGCCCTGCGCGATGGCGGCTAAGGCTTTTGCTTGTGCGTCGGCGCGAATAATATCAGCACGTGAGCGATAATCACGAATAATTTCAACGGCTCCCTGCGAACGCAGCCAGGCCATGAAGTTTGAGCTTTCCTGCTCAACGATGGTTTCCGCCTGAATCGCAGCGGCTTTACGCTGGGCAAGATTGTTTTGAATAATGCTGTGCAGGTCATCAACGCTGTATAAATACGCGTTGGCAAGCTTACCGACTTCCGGTTCGATATCACGCGGAACGGCGATATCGACCATCAGCATCGGCTGATTACGGCGCGCTTTGAGCGCTCGTTCCACCATCCCTTTGCCGATAATCGGCAGCGGGCTGGCGGTAGAACTGATAATAATGTCGGCTTCGGCCAGACGGGAATCAATATCCTGCAAACTGATTACTTCCGCGTTAACTTCCGTTGCCAGCGCCTGCGCACGTTCGCGGGTACGGTTCGCAATCATCATATGACGGACATTGTGCTGATGCAGATGACGCGCCACCAGTTCGATGGTTTCACCCGCACCGACCAGCAACACATTCACTTCAGAAAGGGATTCGAAAATCTGGCGCGCCAGCGTACAGGCGGCGAAAGCGACGGAAACAGCACTTGCGCCGATATCCGTTTCAGTGCGGACACGCTTGGCAACGGAGAAGGATTTCTGGAACAGACGTTCCAGTTCGCCGGAAACGGCACGGCCATTTTGCGATTCGGCGAAGGCTTTTTTGACCTGCCCGAGGATCTGCGGTTCGCCCAATACCAGCGAATCCAGCCCGCTCGCCACGCGCATCAGATGGCTGACGGCGTCATTATCATGGTGCCAGTACAAGCTTTTACGGACTTCATCTTCACTGAGATGATGATAATCGCATAACCATTTAACCAGCTGTTCTTGCAGGTTTTCCTGTTGTTCGACGCTCAGATAGAGCTCCGTACGGTTACAGGTAGACAACACGACTCCGCCCTGCACCAGCGGTTGCTGGAGCAGACTGGAGAGCGCCTGATTAAGAGTCTCGGGTGAAAATGTTACCCGTTCACGCAGAGACACCGGGGCGGTTTTGTGGTTGATACCTAATGCAAGCAGGGTCATATGGGAAGCGATTATCGACTTATACTTTATAATAGTATGGGTTTACGTCTGCTGCGCATTCTACAAGATGCGCGGGATCAATAAAAGCCGTACAGCATCTAACGTTAAATCCATTTACAAATCAGTATTGTCCCAAAACTCTCCGATCGTCGATCATCTGTACCGGGTGCCGATCACCCGATGCGCTGGCTGTGCTAAACTAGCGCACGCCGTATTTGACTGGCCCCTTTTCTGTTTATAAAAGCCACCGCCGCCAAAGCACAAAGGATTTAACCTGTTATGCCAATGCGTAAAACACATTTTGTTCGCCTCCTCCCTCTGGCAAGTTTAGTGCTTGCTGCGTGTTCGATTAATGCGCCGAAAGGCCCGGCGACCAGCCCGACGTCTCCGCAATGGCGTGAACATGAAGCTCAGGTCAAACAACTCGAGCATTATCAGACCCGCGGCTCTTTCGCTTACATTTCCGATAAACAGAAAGTCTACGCCCGCTTCTTCTGGCAACAATACTCCCCGGAAAGCTACCGTCTGCTGCTGACCAATCCGCTTGGCAGCACCGAAATGGAGCTGAAAGTGCAAAGTGGTATCGCGCAACTGACCAATAACGAAGGAAAGCATTACACCAGCGACAATCCTGACGACATGATCCGTAAGCTGACCGGCATGTCGATTCCGCTGTCCAACCTGCGTTTGTGGATGCTTGGCCTGCCGGGTGATGGCACTGATTTCACCCTCGACAGCCAGTATCGTCTCTCCCAGGTTAAGTTCAGCCAGAATGGTCAGAGCGGCACCGTGGTGTATCAGGCCTATGACGACGACGCCAAACCGTCCCTGCCGCAACGTCTGGAAATGACCCAGGGCGAACAGCGCATCAAGCTGAAAATGGATAACTGGACATTAAACTGAGATGACGCAGCAATTGTGGCCGTCTCCGGCTAAACTCAATTTGTTCCTTTATATCACCGGGCAGCGCGCCAACGGCTACCATGATTTGCAGACGCTGTTTCAGTTTCTCGATTACGGCGACAGCCTGAGTTTTAACGTGCGCACCGACGGCGTTATCGCCCTGACCACCCCGGTTGAAGGCGTTTCAGACGACGAAAATTTGGTGGTGCGCGCCGCTCGTCTTTTGCAGAAACACACGGGAAACCCGCTTGGCGCAGATATTTCCCTGCAAAAGCAGATCCCGATGGGCGGCGGCCTGGGTGGCGGCTCCTCTAACGCCGCAACCGTTCTGGTTGCCCTGAACACCTTGTGGAATTGCGGGCTGACAGATACGGAACTGGCTGAACTCGGCATCACGCTGGGCGCGGACGTGCCGGTATTTGTGATGGGTTTTGCCGCGTTTGCCGAAGGCATTGGTGAAATCTTGCAGCCGGTCACACCGGACGAAAAATGGTTCCTGGTAGTTCATCCCGGTGTTCACATTCCGACCCCGGTAATTTTCGGCGATCCGGAACTGACCAGAAATACACCAAAACGCCCTGTAAATGTGCTTTTGAACACGCCTTACGCAAATGATTGCGAACCGATTGCGAGAAAACGTTTTTACGAGGTTGAACAGCTACTTTCTTGGCTGTTAGAATACGCGCCGTCGCGACTGACCGGAACAGGTGCTTGTGTGTTTGCCGAATTCGACACCGAATCCGAAGCCCGTCAGGTTTTAAATGAAATCCCGGCATGGAGTCGGGGTTTTGTTGCACGCGGTGTCAACGTTTCACCGTTACACCGTTTTCGCGAAGCCGGGTTGAGAACTGCGGGCAAAGCGTAGAGAGTCACAACGGTTATGTGTCTGTTCTTTGCCAGCGAATTATTCACCGGTTTTTGTTTAAGCAGTAAGATTTAGAAGTATCGTGAGCATAATGCTTTGGTACCGCTCACCGCCCGGTGGTGCCAAAAGCCAATGTCTTCCCTGGACGCAAGCCTGAGGTTCTTCTCGTGCCTGATATGAAGCTTTTTGCTGGTAACGCCACCCCGGAACTAGCACAACGTATTGCCAACCGTTTATACACCAGCCTTGGTGACGCCGCCGTCAGTCGTTTCAGCGACGGTGAAGTAAGTGTGCAAATTAACGAAAATGTACGTGGCGGAGATATTTTCATTATCCAGTCCACCTGCGCGCCTACTAACGATAACCTGATGGAACTGGTCGTCATGGTTGATGCCTTACGCCGCGCCTCCGCTGGTCGTATCACAGCCGTTATTCCTTATTTCGGCTATGCACGTCAGGATCGCCGGGTGCGTTCTGCCCGTGTGCCAATCACCGCGAAAGTTGTGGCTGACTTCCTGTCCAGCGTCGGTGTTGACCGCGTTCTGACCGTTGACCTGCACGCAGAGCAGATTCAGGGCTTCTTTGATGTACCAGTAGACAACGTTTTCGGCAGCCCTATCCTGCTCGAAGATATGCTGCAACAAAATCTGGAAAACCCAATCGTTGTTTCCCCGGATATCGGCGGCGTTGTTCGTGCCCGTGCCGTGGCGAAACTGCTTAACGATACCGACATGGCTATCATCGATAAACGCCGTCCACGTGCCAACGTTTCTCAGGTGATGCACATCATCGGTGACGTCGCGGGCCGTGACTGTGTGCTGGTTGATGACATGATCGACACCGGTGGCACCTTGTGTAAAGCCGCTGAAGCACTGAAAGAACGCGGTGCTAAGCGCGTATTCGCTTACGCAACTCACCCAATTTTCTCCGGCAACGCAGTGGAAAACATCAAAAACTCCGTCATCGACGAAGTGATTGTATGCGACACCATTCCGCTGTCCGCAGAAATCCGCGCACTGAAAAAAGTACGCACCCTGACCCTGTCAGGCATGCTGGCTGAGGCTATCCGCCGCATCAGCAATGAAGAATCCATTTCTGCAATGTTCGAGCATTAATCACAACGCCCCTTTTCAGGGGCGTTTTGTTTTCTGTAAAAACTGACTGATTCAGAAATGCAAAAAACCGTTGAAGCGTGAGCGACAACGGTTTTTTCTTTTCAGGCCGTTTAATCAGGAATGGCGATGTGTCTTACTGTTTGAACACCGTGAGTCGTAGTGACGCACCCACCAGTAGCGATCTGCAACGCGTTCGCGCCCGCCGACTCTGGCACCGGCCAGCCACAAAATAGCCCCGATGAAAATACTGCCGACAGCACCGTGAGCCATAAACTGCGGTAATCCCAGTTCAGGCAATTGATTTAAAATGGAATAACCAACGCCACCGACCATTGTGAGCAAACCGAGTCCCATCAGGGCATTGCCCAGTCTCATTGCGGTTTTACGTTTCATCTGTCACCTCCGGTTGTCGATAGTCTTAGCATCATTGCTGTCTTGTCATTTCCTGCCTTAACTATAGACGTCCCATCCGGTTCACTTTGCGGTCACGATCACAGACAGAGAACATTAGATGACAATTCTTTACGTTTTCCAGTCAGATACATTCGGAGAGTTAATAATTAACTTTGGAAACTATTCAGAAACGACCCCATTTAACGGAATAACGTGGCCGGATATTTGGCACAGCGAAAACGGACAGGTAAACTACCCCGCTAAACCTCACCCGATTAAGAAGCGAAAACCGTGAGCAGCATTAAATTGATCGTCGGGCTGGCCAATCCCGGAGCCGAATATGCCCAAACCCGCCACAACGCGGGCGCCTGGTATGTTGATCTTCTGGCCCGCCAGCACAACCAGCAGTTAAAAGAAGAAAGTAAGTTTTTTGGCTATACCGCGCGTTTATCCCTGGCAGGTCAGGACGTTCGTTTGCTGGTGCCGACCACCTTCATGAACCTGAGCGGTAAAGCCGTTCTGGCGATGGCGCAGTTCTACCGCATTGAGCCGGACGAAATTCTGGTCGCGCACGATGAACTGGATATCCCGCCGGGCATGGCGAAAATTAAGCTTGGCGGCGGCAACGGCGGCCACAATGGCCTGAAAGATATTCAAAGCAAATTCGGCGGTAATCCGAATTTCTACCGTCTGCGCATTGGCATCGGCCATCCGGGCGATAAAAGCAAAGTGGTGGGATTTGTCCTGGGCAAGCCGCCAGCCAGTGAACAGAAGCTGATTGATGATGCGATTGATGAATCACTGCGCTGCACTGAATTGCTGATGAAAGACGGTTTGGAAAAAACCATGCGTCGTCTGCACACGTTTAAAGCCGAACTTTAATCCGCGCAGGCTGACCGCTATTCCTGCTGACGGGCGCAACTTTTGCGCCCGTTTTAATTTTCACTGACTGACTTACAGGGGCTCGTCAAACCGCAGTAAGCGTCCGGCATTGCCCAGCACCAGCAAGGTACTCAGGTTATGCAATAAAGCGGCAATCAGTACACCGGCCACGCCGAGTAACCCCATAGCCGCCGCTGCCATCACTACCAGCGTCCAGCCCAGCCCGATGAAAACATTGATTTTGAGCGTCTTACGGCAGGCACGGCTCAGCCGAACGCAAGTCCCGAGACGCCGCAGATCGCTGCCGATCAGCACCACGTCGGCGGAAGCCAGCGCAATATCGCTGCCACCCGCCCCCATTGCAATGCCCACCACGCCCGCTTTTAACGCCAGAGAATCATTGATACCGTCCCCGACCACCATTGGCCGGAACCCTTGTGCGATTTCGGCTGAAACCTGATGCAGTTTATCTTCCGGTAACGCCTGCGCAACGACATCACTGATGCCCAGTTCTCCGGCAATACGGTTGGCTACGCTGGCGCGATCGCCGGTCAGCAAAAGTTGTCTTTGCAGCCCAAGCTGACGCAGTTCAGCCAGCGCCGTTTGCGCCTCCGGCCTGAGCGAATCGGCCAGCATTAGCCAGCCGAGAAAACGCCCGTTAAGTGCCAGCCCGACCAGCGGCCCGTCGTGTTCAGGTTCGTCATTCACCGGGATATTGTTCTGGCTGAAAAATGCCGGGCGCCCTAACAGCGCATCGCCCTGTGCGGTACGCGCACGCACGCCCATGCCCTGCTGTTCTGACACGTCGTCCAGCGGTAAATATTGTTCACGCGGCAGTAATTTTGCCAGCGCACGGCTGACCGGATGGCTGCTCGCCGCACCCAAACTGGCCGCCAGCCGGAACACCGCATCCGAAGACGCCTCTGCGGCCAGCACCGTGCGCTGCAAATGCAGTTCACCGTGCGTCAGCGTGCCGGTTTTATCGACCACGATGGCGTTCAGGTCCGCCAGTTCTTCCAGAAATGCGGAGCTGCGGATCAGGATCCCGTGACGCGCCGCCACCGCGATCCCGGCAATGGCCGTGGCGGGCGCGGAAAGCACCAGCGCGCACGGACAGGCCGCCACCAGTACCGCCAGCATGGCATGGGCATCACGCGTGATAAACCAGGTCGCGGCGGCAATCAGTAAAATAAGCACCAGATATTGCCCGGCATAGCGTTCGAGCAAACGGGTGATCGGCGGTTTGGCGTGTTCGGCTTTTTGCATCAGCGCAATCACTTTACCCAGCGTGGCGTCCGCGCCGGTGCGCGTGACTTCAACGTTGAGTAATCCGTCGAGATTAATGGCCCCGCCGAAAACGTCATCGCCTGCGCGGGCTTCCTGTGGCACGGATTCGCCGGTGATCGGCGCAGTATCCAGACTGGCGCTGCCGGATAACACACGGCCATCGGCGGGCAACCGGTCACCAGCGCGGACTTCAACCCGGTCGCCGGTTCGCAGCTGGTGGTTATCGATTTCTTCAATTTCACCGTCAGGCAAAATCCGCCGGGCGCGGCTGCGCGTCAGATGGCTCAGCGCGTCAATGGCTTCCTGCGAACCGATCACGCTACGCTCTTCCAGAATATGACCAAAAATCATAATGCCCGGCAGCAATGCGGCGGTCATCAGGTCGCCGGTTGCCCACGCCCCCAGCATCGCGATGGCAATCAGCTGATCGGTCACGCCGTGCAGACTGGGGCTGCGTAAGCTGTAAATTGCCGAACGCAGCACCGGCACCGCGACCAGCAGTGACGCCACGCCAAACAGAATTTGCCCGACGTCGCTTTGCTGCGGATACAGCCACTGCCAGAGCCAGCCGCACAGCAACAGACCAAATGCGGCCATCGCCAGCAAAAGCTGCACCGCCATATTTCGCTGTTCATGGCGCGTTAACAGCACGCTTTTTGCGGGCGACGTGTGCGGTTCTTCAGAGGAAAAAGAAGTCACGGAAGCAATACCTCAGGGTTGAGATGTCGGACGGTCTGGCCCCGGCAGGATCAGATGCGCGTCGTCGTGGGGATCAACAGCAGTGACGCTGCCGGCATGCGCGAGGATCGCAGGCATCCGTTCACGCCACAAACGCCACAGCAATTCCGGCGAATGGTCGCCGGCCAGCTGCACTATGGTCGCGGTATCGGTGGACGCGCGGGCAATCTGCTCGCTGGCTCTGGCATGGGAAACCTGTAAAGCGCGGTCTGCCGACTGAACGGCGTCCTGATGAACACGCGCCGCCTCATTACTGGCGCTGGCGATGTTTTGATCCGCCTGCTGGCTGGCCGTCAGCACCGCATTGAACGCATCCACTGCTGCCGGAGGCAGGGACGACTGCACGTCAACGCGGCGGACTTCGATACCGGTACTGCTCCCGCCCGCGCTCAGCGCCGCCAGTTGCTGATTTATGCCCTGACGCAAATCGCCGCGCAGCCGTTCGCGGCGTTCGGCGATATTGCTGCCGTTGCCAGCTATTTCCGGCCGGGCGACCAGAATGGTGTCGAGATCCCGTGAGGCACAAATCGCCACCGCCGCATGCCCGGTTAAACGGTCAAGCGCCGGTAACACGTGTTCGCCTTGCAGCACAAATGCCACCGGATCGGTTATCACGTAGTACACCTGTACATCCAGCTGAACCACGCCGGAATCTCCGGTCAGTAAATATCCCGCACCGGCGACGGCATCACTTTTCTCGCCACCGGTATTGTTCCATGCGGGCACAATGTCGGTTCTCAGCAAGGCGGTGACATGATGTTCGATCACCCGATCGGCCGCGGGTAAGATTTCAACCTGTTCCAGCGGTTCCGGCCATGCCAGCAACAGCCCGGCTCCCGCCGTGCGCGAAACGGCACCAAACCGCATCACCACCGCGCGCTTGTCCGGCTCTATCTGCCGGACGTTGGAAAACAGCCAGCTCGCCGCAGCAATCAGCGTCATGGCGAACAGCGCCAGATACGCCA
Organism: Rahnella sp. BIGb0603; assembly: GCF_024808755.1. Classification (NCBI taxonomy): domain Bacteria; kingdom Pseudomonadati; phylum Pseudomonadota; class Gammaproteobacteria; order Enterobacterales; family Yersiniaceae; genus Rahnella; species Rahnella sp. BIGb0603. The sequence goes on from NZ_JANUEX010000002.1 coordinate 365,330, forward strand.
GACGCCCCGCCTGAAACCACGCATTTCCCTGAAAACGGGATAACGGATTCATGGGCGCGTTCCGTTAGCCGGGGCAGCGGGTAATGCCGGCGGGCCTTCGACCAGCTGGCGGAACGGTGCCGCATCGGTGCCCAGCACCAGTTGCGTGCCCGGCGTGATGACGCTGCTCAGCGTGTCGAGCGAGCGCAGCAGATCGTAGAGTTCAGGATTACCGGCGCGGGCCCTGGCGTAGATTGCCGCACTCTGCACCTGTGCCTGCGCTTCGATATTGGCCGCATTGACTGAGGCATCCGCCTTAATAACGCGGGCGTCACGTTCAGCGGAAGACCGGATTTCAGCCGCCTGACGCTTGCCTTCGGCAGAGCGCTCGGTAGCAATGGTTTCCCGCTCAGCCCGCATGCGGTCAACGGTGGCATCTAAGGTCACTGACGGCAGCGTCAGCCGCTCAACGCCAACCTGCACCAGTTCGATGCCGTAGCTGTCGAGCAGCTGGCGGGCGATCTGGTCATGCAGATGTTGCTCAAAACCGGAAAGCCGGATTTTGCTGGCGTCGGTGTTCACCAGGTCAGCCAGCGCAAAACCGCTGGTGGTCGTTTCCAGCGCCGAGCCGATAAACGTCCGTATCTGCGCAGCCGCCATATCCGGCTGATTTTGTACCGCGCGGATAAAACGCTGCACGTGCTGAGGATCGTTTTTCACCTGCCAGACGGTATAAGCCTGAACGATGATCCGCAGCCCGTCGCGCGTGCCAACATCCTGCAAACCGCTGGAAGTGGTACGGATACGCAAATCCACCGGGATCGCCGTTTCCAGCGGAACCGGCAGATGCCACGCCAGCCCCGGTTGCAACAGTACGCGCACCGGATTGCCAAAGCGCGTGATCACCATGGCTTCGCCGGAACGCACCTGCACCAGACAGGCCGTGGCGGCAATCAGCGCCACCAGGACGGTGGCAATCGTGACCCGTCGCCAGAGTTTGGGCGCCGCGGGGCCGGAATAATGATGGTGATGACCGGCACCGTGATGATGCCCGTGGTGCGCGTCGTGATCGTGTCCGTGGCCTTCAGGTTGTTGGGAATCACTCACCGGGTAGTCTCCGCTTTGACAGAATGCGCCGCTTTATCCGCTCCGGGCGTAAATGGCAGGGTAAAATTTCTCAGATCCAGCACCGGCGGCGTCCCGCCCCCCATGCGATGATCGACAATCAACACCTTCGGATGTTGCTGCATGGCCAGCGTCAGACGGCTGAAATAGCGTTCGGTCAGGAACGCCTGTCCTCCGGTCTGATACGCCTGATTTTCGGCGTTAAAGGAGAGCGCCATGACCTGCGCCTGATCCAGATTTTCATGGCTTTGTGCGGTGGCCGCATCCTGCGCCAGCCCGGCAAATTGCTGCGCGGCATTCAGCTGCTGTGCGGCCTGACCTTTCTCACCGGCAATCGCACTTTGCGCCAGAATTTGTGCCGCCTGCACGCCGTGATAAGCGTCCGCCGCCCCCGCAGGCGGATGGATCGACTCGATCACCGTCGCCAGCAGTTCCACCCCGCTGTTGAGATGATCAAGCTGCGCCTGCACTTTTTGCCCGATATCTCCGGCCAGACGGGTCTGATCGCTGCCCAGCAGGCTGTCGAGCGTGCGCGAGGAGAAATCATGCACCAGCACCTGATTGGCAATACTGCGGATCAGCACCGGCATATTTTCGGTGTGATACAGGCTCGCCATCGCCGCGTCATCATTCATGGCGATGCGGTACACGAAGCGGACGTCCATATTCATGATTTGAAAACTTTGCCGGTCATTCGCTGCGCTGGCGATGATTTGTGATTTGTCGCTGCTGTGGCCGGAATCCCATAACCGGTTCGCGCTTTCCGGCGCGGGACCTTCAGCTGTGTCTGCCACCGCGGCGGGTGTGGCGGTTAGCGGTTCTTCTGAACCCGTGGTGAGTTCATGCACTTCGCCGTTATCCACCATCAGCGTGCGGCCAAAAGGCCACGGCAGCCCGGCATGTAAACCGGGCTGTCTGACGGCCACCGGTTTGCCGAAGGATTCATAGATCCCGCGCTGGGTCAGCGGTACCTCGCTGATTCCCGTCAGCAGCCAGCCGGTCAGCAGGAGGATTGCGCCGAGCGGCAACAGCGCGCGACGCATAAAGCGGAGCGCCCAAATCTGGCGGAGATCGATACCAAAGTGCTGATGCAGTTCGTTTTGCACAAATTGTAGCGGACGCGGCGGCCAGCAGAGTTGCGCCGCCAGCAGGCTGCCGGCAATAAACTCCGGCTCTTTGTCTTCTCGCGGCGGTGAAAATACCGCGATCAGCGCCCGCAGGAAAAGCTCCAGCGCCACCAGCGCCGGTAACAATCCGGTGAGCACCAGCAGGTGTGCGGGCCATACCGCGGTTCCTCGCGCAAACATCAGGGCCAGCGCCGTCAGCAAAAAGACGCCAATTAACATGCGCATCAGCGGTGCCAGTTTTGCCGCTTCCGGCCATTCCTGCGGATTTTTTAACGTCCAGTGACGCTCAAGCACCAGCACGGCGAAGGCGCAAAGAATAAAGAAAGAACCGGCGAAATAGCCCGTATTCCCGGTTTCATTGACCGGTAACGGCAACTGCCACAGCAGCGCGATGAGCAGCAAAGCGGCTAATGCGGGAAGTGCCTGAAAGAAAACGTGCGCATCGACATAGCGTAATAGCGGGCGCATCCACGCGCGGGAGGCCAGACGCTGAGAAAATCCGGGGGGAATTTGCGGCCCGGCCAGGCCGTTACGGGAGGCAAAGTGTTGCTCGCGCCAGCGGGTAATGCGCCGGGCGCATTGCAGCGAGGCAGCGCAAACCCACATCGCCGCCATGATATTCCCGACCACCCACGGCCAGACCGACTCCGGCGTGACCAGATACAACATCAGCAATATCAGATACAACACGCTGCTGATCACCATCACGGCGTGGATCAGCCCGCTCAGCCAGCGCGTGTGGGAAGCGGCGGACTGAAAGCGCAGCAGCTTGCTGGCATCGTCCGTTCCGGATGCTTTATTTAGAATCATGTCCGCTCCGGCAAAGGAGAAAAAATAATCCGCCATGCTGGCTGTGCGCCAGTTCGTGTCGAATTAACCGAGCGTAACCGTATAACATTACAGAATTTTCGGCGATATGAATTTAGCCGCTTTTTTGCCACTAAATGTAAGCGATTATCTTACGGCACGCCGGTTGCCAGGCGCAGCCGCTGTCGGCGGTTTGGTGTCTGAAGGGATTACGTGAGGGAGACGGATTCAAAACGCCGGAACATCGCCAGCGCCAGGCCACGCGCGGGATTGAACCGTTCGGTAACAAAGGTGATTTGCGTGCGACTGAACGGAAACGTCAGCGTAAATTGCTGCGCTGCGGCCAGCGTATTTTCAACAAATAAAGGATGAACGTTATAGGGGCAATCAATCAGCAACGTTTTCGGATTCATTAAATGAATAATCTGGCTCAGCGCTTTACCCAGAAGTTGCCCTGCCTGCGACATCACCTCATTCACAATTTCAGCCGACTGCTGGCGGTTATCCCAGTTCAGCCCCGGCTGACGCTGTTCCAGTTGCCGGTTGATGGCCGAAAGGCCGATCAGGGATTCCAGACAGCCCCGCTGACCGCATGAACATAACGGCCCGTCAGGCAGTACCGCTAAATGGCCGACCTCGCCCGCCGTCCAGCTTCCGCCGGAATATACGCCATGTCCGGTTAACAGCGCGCCGCCAATCCCTTCGCCAATTCGCAGATAAAAACGGGCGTCATTGTCATTGGCGCTTTCGCCTTCGCGGGCAATCAGCGCCGCCGCTTTGACGTTATTCCAGACGCTGACCGGCACGTTATCTGCACAGGTCAGTAAAGGTTGCAGGTTGACTTCGCCCCAGCCCAGATGCGAGGACACATGCAAAATGCCCTGCTGATGGTCGATGATGCCGGGAAAACCGACACCAATGCCGGCCAGACCGGGCCACGCCTGCTGTAGCTGCTGACAATGGCGCATGATTTCCGCCAACACGGACTGCGGTTGGGAGGTGTCGAGGGAAAAGGTTTTTTCATCAATGGTCTGCGAGAAATAATCACAAACCATCCAGTGAAGACGCTGGCGCTCGATCATGATGCCTGCGGCTTTGATTGACGACGGGTTCAGCGCAATGTGAATTTTCGGACGTCCGATACTGCTGGTCTGCGCCACGCCCTGTTCTTCCACGTAGCCCAGCGCCAGCAGGTCATCAACAATCAGGGAAATGGTGTTTTTACTTAACGCCAGCGCCCGGGAAATATCCAGACGGGAGCTGATTTTCTGCTGGCGAAGATAAGCCAGTACACGCTTTTCATTGTACTGGCGCAGCAGCGCGGGTCCTTTGCCTGAGTCTTTCATGTCATGACTTTCCATCGCGTTACACCGTAGCGTCGCATTATTACATGACTGAGGATCCGCCCGTCAACCTATTCACCCCGCCAGACTTCCGCCCCGTTTTTGTACGTCGCCAGCAGCCGGAGTGCGTGACTTTCATCCTCGCGCAGAAGAATGGCATCCAGCGGTGCACCGGGAATAAGCCCCTGAGCGACCGGAAGATTCAGCCGGGAAGCTGGCCGGACTGACGCCATCTGAACCGCTTCCGGCAGCGGAACGATGCCATTTTTTAGCAGCGTGTTGACGCCGTATAACAGCCCCTGAACCGAACCGGCCAGCAGCGCCGGATTGTTCGCCATCGACAGCCGTCCTTCAGGGCTCAGCACCACATCCCCGCCGATATGCGAATGATAATGTCCCGGCGGCATTCCGGCGTGGCTGGTGACATCACTGACCAGCAGCGCCCTGCCATTTTTAGCCCGTATAAAGGTTTTCAGCACGGAGAGCGGCAGGTGTTCGCCGTCGGCAATCATCGCGCACCACAGATCATCCTGGGCCAGCTGCTCCCAGATGTAGTTCGGATGCCGCGGCAACGTCAGATGCGCACCGTTCCCCAGATGCGTCGACATCTGCGCGCCCGCTTTCACCGCCGAGGCAATTTGTTCTGCGCTGGCGGCGGTATGGCCGATGGATACCACCACATTATCCGCGACACACTGGCGAATAAAACCGTCCGCATTTGGCCATTCCGGCGACAGAGTGATCAGGCGGATCCGTCCGTCCGCCGCCGTCTGCCAGCGCTGAAATAAAGCATAATCAGGGGCCTGAATATGCGCTTGGTTATGTGCGCCGCGCGGGCCGTCCTGCGCGGATAAAAAAGGGCCTTCCAGATGAATACCGGCAACCGATGCCCCGACGGACGGAAACTCGCGGCAAGCCGCCGCCAGCGTGCTGACCATTTCCGTAATTTCATCCGCGCCGTTGGTGATCACCGTCGGCATAAACGTCGTTACGCCCTGCTGCCACAGCGCCTGCACCACCTGCTTAACGGAACCGACGCTGAAAGGAAAACTGTTAAAGTCAGCGCCACCGTAACCATTGACCTGTAAATCCACCAGACCCGGTGCGATCAGCGGCAGATTTTCACCACCCGTTACCGGGCGAATCTGGCTGATATTGCCGTTATGCGCCACAATCTCAACCGGCTGTTGTGTACGATAATCCCTGCCGCGTAACGTGATTTCACTCATCCGCTAACTCCCCGAAACCCGCGATATCGGTATACAACGTGCAGGCCGGATGCGTGCGAAGCACCGTCGCCGGACAGGCCGCCGACGGCGGCGCGGCCAGGGTCTGCTTAATCGCCTGATGCTTATTCTTGCCGGGTACCATGCAAAATAATCGTGCCGCCGCCATCAGCGTCGGGATTGTCAGCGTCAGTGCATGCACCGGCACATCATTCAGCGACGGAAAGCAACCATCGTTCACCTGTTGCTGACGGCATACCCCATCCAGCTCAACGATTTTCATGGGCAGCGGATCGTCAAAATTCGCCACCGGCGGATCGTTAAAAGCTAAATGCCCGTTCTCCCCGATTCCCAGACAGACCATATCCACCGGAGCCTGTTGCAGCAGGCGGGCATATTCCGCGCAGTTTTGCACCGGTTCACCCGCCGCCGGAATTTTGTAAACCGCGCCCGGCCTGACGATATCGAACAGATGCTCCGTCAGATAATGGCTGAATAGCGCCGGAGAATTTTCCGGCAACCCGACATATTCGTCCATGTGAAACGCGTCCACCCGCGCCCAGTCAATATCTGCGGCCTGCGCCAGATGCGCCAGGAACTCATTCTGTGACGGCGCGGCGGCGAAAATCATCCGCACGCGCGCCTGTTGCTGAAGACGTTGCCGCAAATGTAGCGCCGCATCGCGGGCAGCGGCTTGCCCCATGTCTTCGCGACGGGTGAAGACTTCAACATTCAGGCGTCCCGCCTGCGTAACGTACAGTGGTGATGTCATAGTAAAACCTGCTTTGTTATTTATTTAACGTGATTCTGGTTACCGGGATTCGGTCTGATAAGCGGAAGCGACTTCCGGCGCAGACAACTCCTCTGCCTGATCCTGATTAAGCGCATTCAGTAATACATCAACCTCTGCGCTGACCGGGCGGCGGCGAAGTAAACCGCCAAGGACAAAGACCGCCAGTGATAACAGCACCGGTATGGCGACGACCTGAGCCGTACTCATGTCCGGAACGACGAATTTCACCAGGAAGAAGGCCGAAACGCCGGCTGCCCATGACGTAATCGCCGCCGCCGATCCGCATTTACGGAACCACGGCAACAGCCCCAGCAGCATCGGGATAGAAATCGGCCCGACCAGCCCGCCGAACCAGACAATCAGCAGCGACAACACGCCGCCAAAACGGCTGGCATTTACGGCAATCAGCAACGTGGTGAGGATAAACAACACCACCGTGACGCGCGCCACCAGCAGCGAAGATTGTCCCTGACCAAAGCGTTTCGGCAGCAATACCGGCAAAATATCGCGGGTGACGACGGCCGTGATCGCGTTGGAATCCGAAGACGTCATCGACAACGTGTGCGTAAACATCGCCACCAGAACCAGCCCGATCAGGCCGTTGGGCAGCAACTGCATCGCCATGATGGAATAAGACTGAGAGGGGTCGGCGATATCCGGGAATAACAACGGTGCGGCCCACATCGGATAGAACAAAATCAGCGGCCAGACCAGATACAGCGCGGAAGACAGCAACGCCGCTTTGCGGGCATCCTTTCCGCGCGGAGAGGCGATAAAACGCTGCGCTAAATTCCAGGTGCCGCCGTTGTAGCTCAGGGTATAAATAACGAAATACGCCAGAATAAAGCCCATCGAATACGGCCCGGCCACAATGTCCGTATGACCTGCGGGGAGCCGGTCCCAGATGGTCAGCAGGTTGCTGAATCCGCCCAGATGAAAGGCCACGGCCACCACCATCACAACCGCGGCAATAAACTGGACGATAAACTGCCCGAAGTCGTTACAGGCGTCGGCCCATAAGCCGCCGAGCACGGTATAAAACAGGCACAACACCCCGGAAATCGCGATCCCGACCAGCGGATCCAGCCCTGTAAACACATTAATGATAATGGCGATCGCCGCCCATTTAGCGCCCACGTCGAAGGTTTTCAGAAACACCCCGCTCCACGCCAGAATCTGCTGCGTCGGCACGTTATATCGTGTAGCGAGATATTCCATTGGCGATTCGATATTCATATGAATGCGCAGTCGCGCCCAGCGTGGCGCAAAAATGAGTGACCCGAAGAAAACCGCAATTGAAATCGGGAACGCCCACCAGAAATAAATAGTCAGCCCGTACTTATAGGCCACAGCGGCGTAGGCGACAAAAACCGCCGCGCTGTATCCTGACATATGGTGTGAAATCCCTGAAAGCCACCAGGGCATTTTGCCCCCGGCTGCAAAAAAATCCCTGGTGTTACCCACGCGCCGCATGGCCCACAGCGTGGTCATCACAATCATCAGCGCGTACAGCGCCATGACAAAATAGTCTATCCCGTTCATCGTTAACTCCGGTGGCAATCTTGCGTTGTCGAAGTCCGGCGGGAAAACTTGCCGGTTTTTTAATTAATCCTAACTAAGGACTAATTAAACCCTAGCATGATGAAATGCGAACAAAACGTGAACAGGATCACGGTTCTTTTCGATATTTATGAGTGAGTTATAGGACTTTCTTATGGATGAGACGGAGATCGGTAAAACGCGGTGAGCCGGACAACGTGCCGGAGCCAAAATAAAAAAGGTGCCGTTTTGAGCGGCACCTGTTGAATGTCAGAGGTTATCTTCCGCGACATAATACTGCGGGTCATCCAGTTCATGGCTGCAAAACGGCCCCGCTTTTTTCAGCAGGCTTACGCAGTCGTTGCTCAGATGGCGCAGACGTATTGTCTTTCCGGCCTCCAGATACCGCGTGGTCAGCTTATCAATCGCCTCGACGCCGCTCGAATCCATCACCCGCGTACCGGCGAAATCCAGCACCACGTTTTGCGTATCATTCTGCGGTTCAAACAGTTCTGAAAACGACGCCGCTGAGCCAAAGAACAACGGCCCTTCCAGCTTATACACCGTCAGCGCGCCCTTGGTTTTCTTCTCGCGGATGCGGATGCGAGCCTGTTGCCAGGCAAAAACCAGCGCCGAGATAATCACACCGCTGATGACCGCAACCGCCAGATCGGTGAAAATCGTAATGACGGTGACAATCAGCATCACCAGCGCATCGGCTTTCGGCATGCGTCGCAGACGGCGTAAAGAACTCCATTCGAACGTGTTGTAGCAAACCACCAGCATAATCCCGGCCAGCGCCGCGACCGGCAGCAGCCCAATGTAACCGGACAGACTCACCACAAACAGAATCAGCAAAATTGCACCGACCGTGCCGGAAATCCGCCCGCGCCCGCCCGACGTGAAGTTAATGATCGACTGTCCGATCATCGCACAACCGGCGAAACAGCCGAACAGACCGCAAATCGTATTGCCCGCACCCTGCGCGATGCTTTCGCGATTACCGTTACCTTTCTGGCCGCCCATTTCATCGAGCACCGTCATGGTCAGCAGCGATTCAATCAGCCCGACCAGCGCAATCACTACCGCATAAGGCAGCACCACTTTCAGCATTTCCAGGCTGAACGGCACGACCGGCAGGCTGAAGTGCGGCAATGCACCGGAGATATCCGCCAGATCCCCGACCCGCAGCGTGTGCAGGTTAAATCCAATTGCCACGGCGGAAACCACAATCAGCGCCGCCAGCGAAGACGGAATGATTTTGGTCAGTTTCGGGAACAGCACGACGACCAGGATCGCCAGCAGCACCAGCATGTACATCAGCGGCCCCTGCCCGGCAATCATGTGGAGCTGCGCCAGCATAATGACAATCGCCAGCCCGTTCACAAAACCGTGAACCGCTGGCAGCGGCACCAGCCGGATAAACTTACCGAGCCGGAATACGCCAATCAGAATCTGAATCACACCGGCAAATATCGTCGCCCACAGCACGTATCCCATACCGTGCTGCGCTGCCAGACTCACCAGCACCACCACGATGGAGCCCGCTGCGCCCGACACCATACCCGGTTTGCCGCCAAACAGCGCGGTCACCAGCCCGATGATAAAAGCGGTGTGCAAGCCGACAATTGGCGAAAGCCCCGCCACCAGCGAAAACCCGACGGCCTCGGGGATCATCGACACCGCAACAACAAATCCGGCCAGCGTTTCGTTCTTCACTTCCGACAACTTAAGACCACGCGGGCTAAACATAAGACATCCGGTTTACTTCCTGTCAGTTAAAAAATTGTGACAAGTATCTAAAAATGGCCGGAACGAGGCAAGGTTTAATCAATCCGGTCAATGATGTAGCGGCTGTTCATCGCGATCACAACCGGATCGAGAAAAATGCCGTTCTCGTGTATAATGCGGGGAATTATGGTCATTACATCGCGCAATTACGTTTAATTGCTTGATAATTAAGATATTAAGGTGAGAAAAACATGGGATTCAAATGCGGTATCGTCGGCCTGCCGAACGTCGGTAAATCCACTCTGTTCAATGCGCTGACCAAAGCGGGTATCGAAGCAGCAAACTTCCCGTTCTGCACCATCGAACCTAACACCGGCGTAGTGCCAATGCCCGATCCGCGTCTTGACCAGCTGGCCGAGATCGTAAAACCACAGCGTATCCTGCCGACTACCATGGAATTCGTGGACATCGCCGGTCTGGTAAAAGGCGCTTCCAAAGGTGAAGGTCTGGGCAACCAGTTCCTGACCAACATCCGTGAAACCGAAGCGATTGGCCACGTTGTGCGTTGTTTCGAAAACGACAACATCATTCACGTTAACAACAAAGTGGATCCGGCTGACGACATCGATGTCATCAACACCGAACTGGCGTTGTCTGACCTGGATACCTGCGAACGCGCCATTCACCGCGTACAGAAACGTGCCAAAGGCGGCGACAAAGATGCCAAAGCTGAACTGGCTGCGCTGGAAAAATGTCTGCCACAGCTCGAAAACGCGGGCATGCTGCGCGCGCTGGATCTGACCGAAGAAGACAAAGCGGCCATCCGTTACCTGAGCTTCCTGACGCTTAAACCGACCATGTACATCGCCAACGTTAACGAAGACGGTTTTGAAAATAACCCGTACCTCGACGTTGTGCGGAAAATCGCAGATGCCGAAGGTTCGGTTGTCGTTGCCGTTTGCGCCGCGGTTGAATCTGATATCGCCGAGCTGGACGACGCTGACCGTGAAGAATTCATGGCCGAGTTAGGCATAGAAGAGCCGGGCCTGAACCGCGTGATCCGCGCCGGTTACGAGCTGCTGAACCTGCAAACCTACTTCACCGCTGGCGTGAAAGAAGTCCGTGCATGGACGATCCCTGTCGGTGCTACCGCGCCACAGGCCGCAGGTAAAATCCACACCGACTTCGAGAAAGGCTTCATCCGCGCACAAACCATCGCGTTCGAAGACTTCATCACCTACAAAGGTGAGCAAGGCGCGAAAGAAGCCGGCAAAATGCGTTCTGAAGGCAAAGAGTACATTGTCAAAGATGGCGACGTGATGAACTTCCTGTTCAACGTCTGATCTCTTCGCTGCTGCAATAAAAAATCCACGCCCTTGCGTGGATTTTTTTATTCTCATTCGCGCAATAAATCTCAGCGAAGTTTTTCTGCAATGGCGCTGAACATGAGCGATGCCTCAAGAGGCTGAGCGCTGAAATCAGGCTCTGCTTTTGGCCATGTCGACCACTGAACAATCACCAGATCCTCAGCCGGGTTGACCATAATAATCTGGCCATAAATCCCTAACGCCCACAGCGATCCTTTCAGTGAATCCGAAGGTGCCGGGATGACATTTGTAGCATTGACAGGCACTTCATTATTCCACCATTCAAACCCATAAAGGCCGTCCGGATGGGCCGCCGACACGGAATTTTTTGCTTTTGTCCAGTTACCTGCCTGCTCAATCCAGTTTTCAGGCAGGATTTTCTTGCCATCCGGCAGACGTCCGCCGCCCATCACAAACTCGCCAAAGCGTCCCCAGTCTTCCAGTGTGGCATTAAACCCGTGTGCGCCGACATCGTGTTTTCCCGGTTCATAGGAGTGCCAGACACCATCGTTCGCCATGCCGTAAGGTTGCCAGATGGACTGTTGCAGGTAGGCGGCCAGCGGCATTCCGGTGGCCTTTTCCAGCACATCGCCCAGTAACCACGCGCCGCCGGAGGAGTAAGACCATGACTGCCCGGCCGGATGCGCACGCTTCAGGCCAACAATAATTTTACGCACACAGTCATAGGTTCCCGGTCTGGCCTCACATTGCGTGAGATTGGCAAAATCGGAATGCGGGTTTGTGTAGTCCTCATTCCACGCCACGCCGGAGGTATGCTGAATAAGTTGTTTTAGCGTGACGCCATCCCAGGCCGTGCCTTTCAGGTCAGGCTCATAACGCGTGACGAGGTCATCCAGAGAACTGATTTTCCCTTCTTTAATCGCAATCCCCACCAGCGTTGAAACCACGGATTTCCCCACAGAACGCGATGTCCACAGTGTCTGGTCAGTATTGCCTTCGCCCAGATATTTAAAAGCTACTTTGCCGTTTTTCAGCACCAGCATTCCGGTGGCATTCTGGCGTTTGAGGTAATCCGGCAACGTATACGTTTTCCCCCTGACGCTGTACGTGGCTTCTTTCAGCGGCTTATCCGCCCGCAGAAACGGCGTGGACTGACCGTGCTTAAACACATCGCCCGCATAATTGCGGTAGTCATTACGAAATCCGATGACGCGCGCGGTCTGATCCCAGTTCAGCATATTTTTCGGGTCAGGCAGCGTTTTGTCCTGCGGCGTCGGGCAACTGCTGAGCATCACACCGTCACAATTTTGCGCGGATTTCGCCAGCGCGGAGGGCACAAATGACCAGGCGGAACCCAAAGCCACGGCCAGCACCAGAGGTTTCATTACCGCCGGAAGAAAGGTTTGTCTGTTTTTCATTGAATGACTCCTGTATCAGAAAACCGGAGTATAGAAAGGAAAAACCCCTTGAAGAAATCACGTTATGGGGGAAAATCCCCCTATAAATTGATGAACTGGAAGAGTTTATGTCTGCCTTACGTTATTCCTTCTCGCAAATTGAGGCCTTTGCCTGCGTCGCGGGCTCAGGAAGTTTATCCAAAGCCGCCCTTTTGCTGGGAAAGGATCGCACCACGGTGCGCGATCTGCTGGATTACCTCGAGGACGCGCTGGGCTATACGCTTTTTGTGCGCCAGGGCCGCACATTAATCCTGACCGAACAAGGCCAGCAATTGCACCGGCAAGCACATTTGCTGCTGCGTCAGGCGCAGGCTTTTGAATCTTATGCCCAATCCTTACCGGATGCGGAACGGCAGGAGCTGGTTATGGTGTACGACCCTTTCGTTTCGCCGGCATTTATCGAAGCGGTGATCGTTGAAATGGCTAAAAAAGGCTTGTGTTTCAGTGCCTGGAGCGCTTCCCGTGAAGAAGCCGAAGCCGCATTAAAAAGTGGTAAAGCGCAGGTTGCCGTATGTCAGGCCAATTACCGTGCACTCGGAACAGACATGGAGTGGCGGGCGCTGGGCAACATCGGGCTTGATTTCTACGCGTCCGCACAGTTGTTTCAACACCAGCAACGCCCGCTGACGTTGCTGAATCTCTCGCTTATTCCGCAGGTCGTCATGCACAAAGCACACGACGAGCAAATCACCCGCAGTCTGCAAATATCCGGGCAAACGTTGTACGTCAATGAACGTTCTACCCTGCGCTACCTGCTGGAAAACGCACAGGGCTGGGGATTCTTACCGACACATTTTCAGGCTTCACGCTGGAAAACCGTGCAGGCGATGGAATGTGAAGTGGGTAATCAGGGGCTGGACATTACGATGGTCGCGATCTGGCAACCCGGCGCGGCGAAACAACGCGTCACCGGGGCATTAATTGACGCGCTGCCTTCGTTATGGCGCGAAGCGATGGGCGCCCGCGCTTCTTAAACCTCCTGGGCCTCATCTGCATGCACAAGATCGTAGTCCGCCTGTGCTCTTTCCAGAGCCGGGCCGTATGCCAGCGCCCAGTCATACAGCGCGATAAATGGCTGCTGCAATGTTTGCGCCAGCGGCGTAAGGCTGTATTCCACACCGACCGGCGAGGTGGGCAGCACTTCACGATTAACCAGGCCATTTCGCTCGAGCCGCTTTAAAGCGTCCGCCAGCGCTTTATGCGTGATGCCATCCAGCCGGCGGCGTATTTCGTTGAAACGCGAAGGTCTGGTACAGAGCACTGTGAGAATTAAAATCGACCATTTATTGGTGATATGTTCAAGCACCGGACGCGTTTTTCCTACATCTCTCAAGCTGTTACCATCGATTTCTGCCAAGACGATATACTCCTCTATACCTGATATAAACAAAGTGCGTAATTGTTATTTAGTATAAATTTTATATCATCTGTTTTCCAACCAAACAGGAGAATACAGATGGGCAATTTAGACAACAAAGTGGCCGTGGTACTGGGCGGTGCGAAAGGTATTGGTCTGGCGATTAGCCAGCGGTTTGCCATCGAAGGTGCGACAACCTGGTTTACCTCGCGGCGTGAAGAAGAGCTTGTGGCCGCTGACGGCAAAATTTCAGGAACCAGGATCCCGCTGCGCGCAGATGTGAGCCAGTTAAGTGAGTTAACCCGCATTATGCAGACGATTCAGGCTGAATCTGGCCAGATTGATGTGCTGGTCATCAACGCTGGAATGTCCGAATACGCCACGATTGATGACATCAGCGCAGCGCATTTTGAACAAATTTTTAGCCTCAATGTGCGCTCGCCGGTTTTTGCTTTACAGGCAGCACTTCCGCTGATGAAACCCGGTGCCAGCGTTGTGCTCGTGGGGTCAATTGCCGATGTGATTGGCACACAAGGATATGGCGTTTACAGCGCCAGTAAAGCGGCGTTACGTTCTTTTGCACGAACCTGGACACGCGAACTGTCTGCACGCGGCATCCGTATTAACGTGGTTGCGCCGGGCCCTGTCGATACTGAAATGATGGCCGCTGCCTCGGAGGAATTACGCCGAGGGTTAACTGACGCCATCCCGCTGGGCCGGTTGGGTAAACCTGATGAAGTTGCCAGTGCCGCATTGTTCCTCGCGAGTGACGAAAGCAGCTATATCGCCGGTGCCGAGATTTGCGTGGATGGCGGTCTGACCCAGGTTTAACAAGGAAACATTCTTTTACGTTGCCTGATCAAACCGCATTGTCACTGGGGTGTTGCGGTTGTAAAATAAAATGATAGTCGCAACACGAAATTTAACAGGAATGAATTCCATGAAAAATGACCTCACCGAGTTTGAACGCTTTGTTATTGAAGACAAAGGGACAGAACGCCCGCACACGGGAGTCTACAATGAGCATTTTTCGCCAGGCCGCTATGTCTGCAAACGCTGTGGAACGCCGCTGTATACCTCAGAGCACAAATTTGAATCCCACTGCGGCTGGCCGTCTTTTGATGATGAAATTCCGGGAGCCGTTGAACGTGTTCCTGATGCTGACGGACGCAGAACCGAAATCGTCTGTGCCACGTGTCAGGCGCATCTGGGCCACGTGTTTGAAGGCGAGTATTTAACCGAGAAAAACCTGAGACACTGCGTGAACTCCGTGTCCCTGAATTTTGAAAGCGTCGGGAAAGAGTAACGCCCTCACAACCGCGCAATATTCCGGTACAGATAGATGCGGTTCCCGGCCTGCATTTTGTTAATCAGGCGGGAACGGCTGGCGTAGATGGTTTTAATATTCACGCCCAGACGTTCGCCGATCTGCCGGGTATCTAATCCTTCCTGAAGACAGGACAACACTTCGCCTTCACGTTCGGAAAGTTTGGCTTTTACGCGGTAATTGAAATGCGCATGGTTCAGCGACAGGCATGAAAGCACTTCGCTGATCCCGCTGCGCCTGTCGATGAAAATCACGTTCTCCAGATGGCATAACGCGTAATAATCAAAGTCGTTGTCGATAAAAGCGAAAACTTTCTTACCCTGAGATAAGCACTGTTCCACCTGCGAACGACGGGTCGACTCCACGTCGACAATGACATAACCGGCGCCAAACGTATTGGATGAAAACATCGCTTTTAATCCGGCATTGAAAAAATTATCTTCGGAAAAAATAATGCATGGCGAGTCCATAGTAATTCCTTTTTTTTCTTGCTGTCCGTTTACGATCCCGATCGTCAGTCATTAACCTGTTTTTATATTTACAGATTAAGTTAATTTTTTCATAATAATTCAAGCAAACAAATCAGCATAAGATGATTATTACGTGGGGGATTTCTTACAGGTGTAGCCACAATCTGAAATAGCGTTAAAGCCACTCATTGTTTATTTGTTATTTAGGAAAAATAGCTTACAACTGTCGCCCGAATATTAAAACGGGTAACACATGCGTCTTAGCAACCGACTCTCTATTACTTTTATTATGTTTGTCAGCATTAATCTTGCGGGCGGATGGATTGTTATAGAAAAGATGAAATGCAGCCAGAAAAAAGAAGCTGAAAAAAACGTTCTTATCATTCGCGACGAAATTGATCGCGTTCTCACCCATGCCAGGATCGCCAGTGACGCCGCAGCGCATCTTCTGGCCGGTCAATGCGATGCAGCCACGCAAACCGGTATTCGCAAAATCGTCGCGACCACTCCCGATATCCGCACGGTCAGCCTGCTAAGGGGCAACGAGATTTATTGCTCCTCTGTTTTCGGGGCTCAGTACTTCAGACTGGCTGCCCAAAGCACGCCGCCCGCAGGCTTCTCCCTGATGGACGGCAATGCGCTCACGCCCTACCGGTCGCTTCTGATTTACCACGCCGTACATGCAGGCAAGAGCGTGATGGTGGGCATCGACGGTTATTATCTGCAATACAAACTGAAGATTAACGACAGGCGTACGGATTACCAGATGACGCTGAATGGCCTGACGCTTAACGCGGCGGGTCAGGTTCTGACACACCGGGACCCTACCGCCTCATTGCGCTATTTCTCCCCGGAGTATCAGTATCAGATCAGCGCAAATCCGGTCACGCCGGTTAGCCCGAATTTATTGTTGAAAGACATCTGGCACGAAGAAAAGTCAGGGGTTTTCCTGACGTTTTTACTCTCCGCCCTGCTTTCGACATTCACGTCTAAAACACTTTCCCGGCGTAATACTTTATTGTTTATGCTTGAGAAAGCGCTGGATAAAAATGAACTCATTCCTTTTATTCAGCCGATAATCGAAGCGGAAAGCGGTAATACCGTCGGCGGCGAAGTATTGATGCGCTGGAAACATCCGCAGCGGGGTCATATTCCCCCTGATCAGTTTATTCCGCTGGCGGAAAAAAATGGTCTGATTACCCGGATAACGCAGTCGGGATTACGTCATGTAGCGGACGCACTCAACTCCGCTGACATTATTCCCGCCCGCGATATGACGTTATTTTTTAATGTCTCCGCCGCTGATTTTATCAATCACGATTTACTGGAAGAATGTCGGGAATTCAGGCGAAAAACGCCGCTTTCTGGTTGGCAGATCGGACTGGAAATTACGGAAAGGGAACCTGTTGAAGATACGCACGTTGCTCAGGCGTTGTGTAAACGGCTCGACGCGCTGGGTGTGCAGATTTCGATAGATGATTTTGGTACGGGGAATTCCAATTACCGCTATCTGATGCAGTTTCGCCCGCACTATATCAAGATTGATAAAGTCTTTACGTCGGGTATTGAAACCGATGCCAGTAAAGAAGCCATTGTGCGCAACATTATTGCTATCGCGCAGGATATGCGCTGCATGACCATTGCAGAAGGCGTGGAAACCGCGTCGCAAAAGGAGAAACTGGCCGAAATGGGCGCGACGCATTTTCAGGGATATTTCTTCTCGAAGCCGGTTGAGATAGCCACTTTTTTCCAAAACACACGGAATCCCCTCCCGTAAAAAAGGCATCTCCCAAAGGGAATGCCTTCTCTTCCTGCAACGTCGTCGGGCGACACAACACCCAGAGCCGCGGATCGAACCATGACGTTTCCGTGGTGATGGTACGCAGATTGGTTTTCGTGCCGTCCATCGGAACCGGGGAGCTTTTGTCATAACCACCGGCATCAGTGGCCGCCGGGACTTCAGTCATTAATGGCGGACAGAACGGGAATACGCCTCAATGGCCGCATTCAGCGATTGAATTTGCTGCTCCAGCTGCAATACACCTTTTTCCAGCGCAGGCGGATGCAGCCCGGCGGCCAGCTGATTTTCCAGCGTTTCAGCCAGTTCGTACAAAACCGTCGCGCCCAGAAGTTGCATCGTTCCGTTGATGCGGTGCAGATGATGTTGCAGCAATTCCCACTCTTCACGCGCCAGCGCCTGAACAGCCGCCGCCACGTCTTTGTCGTTCTCAATCCGCGACAGCTCCAGCATCTGACACATCAGTTTTTTATCGCCGAGGCTTTGCGCTTCCAGCGTGGGCATGTCGATAAACGCATCCAGCGGCGGCCCGTCCTCCGGCATATTCACGCCGCTGAGCGCGGCCTTGAGCTGTTGCAGGTCGATAGGTTTGAACAGGCACAAATTCATACCGGCCGCCAGACAGCGCTCTTTTTCTTCCGTCTGCGCATTGGCGGTCAGCCCCCAGATCACCATGTTCTGATTCAGCTCACGCACCCGCCTGGTCAGCGTGATGCCGTCCATATTGGGCATGTTCAGATCGGTAATCAGCAGATCGTAATCCAGATTTTTGATGAGATTCAGTGCATGCAGGCCGTCTTCGGCCTCATCGACGTGATACCCGAGAATATCCAGCTGACGGCGCAGCAACAGACGGTTAGTCGGGTTATCTTCGGCAATCACAATCCGCAGCGCGGCTGGCCGCGTCGCTTCCTGTTCGGCAATCAGCGGCACCGCAGGCGCGTTGTCCGAGGTCTGCGTGACCAGCGTCACTATCATGGTGGTTCCCATGCCCGGCTGGCTGGTAATGCTGATCTGCCCCGCCATGCGCTCCACCATTTCGCGGCAAATCACCAGCCCGAGGCCGGATCCAATCTGCCGTTTACCCGCATCGGTCTGGCTGAACGGCTTAAACAGTAGCTGCTGTTCGTCATGACTGATCCCCGCGCCGGTGTCGCGCACGCTGAGCGTGAGATAAACCCGCTCTTCACCCATCGCCTGCGTGTGGGCAATCACGTCCACGCCGCCTTCGGTGGTAAATTTGAGGGCGTTACTCAGCAGATTTGACAAAACCTGCTTCACCGCCTGCGGATCGAGCCAGAGCATTTTGCCGTCTTCAAGGCGGCAATCGACCGTCAGCCGCAAGTTTTTCTGCCGCGCCAGCCCTTCAAAATTGGCGACCGTGGCGTTAATCACCGGTTCCAGATCGACCCATTCCGGCGTCAGCGTGAAATTGCCTGACTCAATTTTTTCCATATCCAGCACGTCGCCAATCAGCGCAATCAGGGTTTGTGCCGTGCTGTAGGCCAGCTGAATGGCTTCCTGGGTTTCTTCCGCGCTTTGTTTGCGCGTGGTCAGCAGCTCCAGGAAGCCCATGATCGAGCTGACCGGCGTGCGTATTTCATGGCTCATACTGGTCAGGAACTGGCTTTTAGCCTGATTCGCATCGATGGCTTTGTCTTTCTCAACCTGCAAGGCTTTCATCAACTGCCGGGACTCCGTGATGTCCTGCCAGCCACAAATCAAAATCGCAGACTGGTTTTCCGGCATGAGACACAGCGTCAGCCAGTGCAGGATCTGGCGATTCCCGCCGCCATTATTGAGCGTCAGCGAATGCGTGATCACATGTCCGGGTTTCAGGCCGCGCTGAATGTCCGGCTGAACCGCGTGAAAAACGTCTGCCAATGGGCTGCGGCGGTCAAACAGGGAATAATTCATCGAACCGCGCAGATCAGGAATAAAGAACTCGCTGAACGCGCTGTTGTAACTTTCAAGTTCGCCTTCGAGCGTGATGACATACACCGGCACGGGAATGGAATTGGATAACGTCTGGCTGAACGTCAGCTGATAATTCAGCGCCGCCTGCGCGGCCTTGCCCCGACCGATGGCACGCAGCAAATACACCCCCCACAGCAGGCTGGTAATCACCAGGAGAACCGCCAGCCCGATCACCAGATAAAATGGCCGGTTATACAGATTCCAGGTGCCGATTTTCACGTCCGGTGCTTTGGTCCATTTTCCGGCCAGATTCAGGATCTCTTTCGGGGGAATATCGTCCAGTGCCTTATTCAGAATACTTTGCAGTTCAGAGGATTCCCGCGGGATCGCAAAGGCGATTTGCGCCGAAGGTTCATCCGGAATCCGCGTGTATTTCATCGTGCCCGGATAATAGTGATCAATGATAAACCGCGACGCGAGCTGCGTAGACACCACCGCATCCACGTCCCCGAGCATCAGCTTACTGAGCGCGGTACTGGTGTTCTCAGCAATCACCCATTCCACGCCCGGATATTTCTTTTTGAGTTTATCGGTCAGCGGATGGTAGGCCGGGATCGCCACTTTTGAACCCGGCAAAAGCAAATCGTCTTGCTCCGACGACGCCCGCGTCACCAGCACAAAAGGCGTGGCGATAAACGGATGCGTGAACAACATTTCTTCTTCGCGTTCGGCGCTGAATGTTGCCGTCGGTAACACATCCCAGCCGCCTTTGCGCATGATATCCACCATATCCGTATTCGAATTGGCGATCACCGGCTGGAAAACCAGCCCGGTTTGCAGCTGGATCAGATTCAGAATATCACCGAGCAGCCCGCGAATTTCCTGATGCTCGTCCACCATGCTCAGCGGCGCATAATACGGGTTAATCAGCACGCGCAGCACCGGATGTTTAGCAATCCAGCGTTCTTCCCGCGGCGTCAGCTTCATCGCTTTATTTAAAAAAGAAATATTGCCGGTATCGACCCACGACTGGGCAATCTGTTTATGGGTTTGTTCAGTCAGGGAGCTGATAAAGGTGTCGAGAATGCCGAGCAGTTGTTTCTGACCGGCCGGTACAATGAAATGATTTCCGGTCTGCGGTTCACGCCAGAACTTCACCATTTCCAGCGACTGATAAAAATCGCGAACCAGAATAAAACTGGACGTCAGATTATTACCAAAAAAATAGTCGTTTTCGTTATTGGCCACCGACGCCAGCGCCAGATAATTATCCGCATAAGACGTAATGTGCGCCTTCGGGAAAATCATCTTAATAAACTGTTCGGACGGATAACCCTGCTTAATCGCAATCGAAACGTCGTCCTTGTCGTTGGAAAGTGGCTTCATGACATCCGCCTGGCGCGTCACCAGCGTCGGATAAGCCCGAATCAGCGGCAGCGAGACGGCAAACGCCGGGTCCGGATCTGCTTCACCGGCGGGCGAGGTCAGAATTATATCCGCCTCACCGGCTTTGAGCGCGGTTAATGCTGCACTGAGACTGTCGTAATGCTTAATCACCACTTTGATTTGTAGTGAGTTTTCCATCAGCAGCAGATAATCCGCGTTCATTCCCCGGTAACGTCCGGTGGTTGAATTCATGCTCAGCGGCGGCGTTTCCTGCCCGTATACCGCAATCGTCAGGGAACGTTTCGCTGCCAGCCACAACAGATCGTAATGCCCCAAAGGCAGCGCAGGCGTAAACACCTGATTATCGCTGGCGAGCTGAAGCGTCGCGGGTTCAGGGCTGGCGGATTGCGCCGGAGCACTCGCGACAAACAGAAGAAACAGCGCCACAATGGCCCGTGTCATCATACGGTTACCCGATTGCATTACGTTGCGCAAAGGAAAAAAGGTCCATCAGCGATTTACAGTTGAGCTTTTCCATTAAGCGGCTTTTATAGGTACTCACGGTTTTATTACTGATACACATTTCTGATGCGATTTTCATATTGTCATCACCGTTCAGAATATAGCGCATCACTTTAATTTCCTGGCTCGACAGCGACTGCAACATTTCCTGTTCAGACGAAAGACTGCCCATAAACGTCTGCAATGATAACGGGAAATAACTGTAACCATTTTGCGCCGCATGGACCGCCGCAATAATATTGGTCATGCCCTCTTTCTTGCTGATAAAAGCATTCGCACCCGCGTCAGCACTGCGCTTGCCATAAAACAAATCGTTCTTGGCGGAGACCACAATAATAATCCGGCTGAACGCCTGCTTGCGGAGTTTCTCCACCACTTCTATGCCGCTCATCACCGGAATATCCACATCGACAATAACCAGGTCCGGGCTGTGTTCGCCGACAAGATCCAACGCCTGCGCGCCATCGCCGGCTTCCGCAACGACGGTGATCCCTTCATTTTCCAGCAGGTTTTTAATAGCCATACGAGCCAGCGGATGATCGTCAACGATGACAGCATTTAACTTATTGGTTTTACTCATCTTAGCTCCTTATTAAAAACATTTTCGGATCCCCGGCTCACTCACTGTCATGCACAGAACAACGCGCATCCCAATGACAGATGGCGTAATTATAACGTGCTGCAGGAAGATGAACGTGTTTCGGCGATAATTATAATGTACCGTAATGAGGGGTAATCCGAAGGATTAATTCTACTGTTTGCGCATTTTTATTTCCACGGGTATTAAGACTAATAGTATCACATAAGAGAAAAGCGTGTTCCCCGGCCATCACTCCGTTAAGGAAAGGTTTAAAAAATCGTAAAGGTGATATTTTATTGCTTGTTTTTAAAGGGAAATAATTCCTTGTGCTGCCATATGGACTTCACGTGTAGGATATTCCCTGCAAAAGTTTCCGATGTGTCCCCTGTATTTAATTCGCACCGGTGATTAATCTGACTGAATATTCTTAACACCTCCTGTTTAGAAAGAACAGATGAACTTTCTCATGGAAGAACTTCACGGCATGGTCGCTAATATCGGAAAGGAACGTCCGAACCCAAAAATTAAAAAACGAATGCTTTGCGTCATCGTTATTATCGTTCCGTATTTTATTTGCTGTCTCGGGCGGGACTTTTCATTACGCAAAATGCCCAGCACCAGCGACGCTTACATTACCGGAAACCCGGTCACCCTATCCTCAGAGATAAACGGACGGGTGGCGGTCGTTATACAAACCAACAGCGACCGCGTGCGTAAGGGCGATATTCTCCTGCACATGGATAATTCCGGCGAAATACTCCGCTATAAAAAGGCCGAAGAAACGCTGCTGGAAACGGAAAAAGAAACACGGGAACGTTACATCGCCGACGGCCAGAATAATGCTCACATCCTGAATGCCCAGATGACCTACCAACAGGCGCTGATTGACTACCACCGCCGGTTACAGTCAAAAGGCCCTGCGGCGATTTCTAAAGACGATCTCCAGCAAGCCCTCAGAAACGTCAACAACAGCAAAGCCTCGCTGGATGCGGCGATCCTGCAATACCGTCGGAATTTACGGGTGCTGCGTGAGACGGATATGGCCCGGCAAAAACTGATTTTGCAGGCCAGAGAGGCCTTACAGAAAGCCGGTGAGGCGCTGGATCGCACGGCGATCCGCAGCCCGGTCACCGGATATGTCGCGCAAAGAAACGTGCATACCGGCTTAACAGTCATCCCGGGACAAACGCTGCTGACTATCGTGCCTGCCGATCAGATGTGGATAAACGCTAATTTCACCGTCGCACAGCTTTCCGGCGTTCTCGTCGGCCAGAAAGCGGCGATTGTGACGGAAATGTACGGCAACAACGTGGTTTTCGATGGACAGGTCGAAGGATGGGATGACGACGCCGACACCGCGATCCCCCCCCTGAACAGCGCCGGAAAGTGGATCGCCGACGTACAAAAAATCCCGGTGCGCATTTCCATCAACCCGATGCAAATGAGTCAGTATCCGCTGCGGATCGGCATCTCTTCAAAAGTGAAACTGCTCGACGGGCACTCAAGGAATGCGTTGTTTGCGATGGTGAGAAAAGGAATCAATGTGCTGCGGGCGTTCAGGCGGTATGGGGATTGAGGGTGATGTGGAGGAAATGCGTCGGGATAACATCAACTTATGCCGCAAAGATGCATCGCAATCCCCACCTTGCTTTGATACAGACAAAAGGATCATGTCTGGTCATAAAAAGAAGGAAAAAGAGTCTGTTATGAATAATAATAGTTCCCGAAACAGGTTATGGAAAACGGCAGCATTCATGCTGGATATTCCGTGATGGCTCGACAGTAGCCAGCCTTTTATGAATACAAAAGGACTTTTAGCGATGGATAATTTATTACATTTCACTTTCACAGACTTAATTGCCTTTTTTATCCCTGCCTTTATTGGATTAATAATATTCACCAAAAGACGCAAAAGACACCAGGACACAGCAAACTATCTCCTGGCCTGTTTTTTTATCGCTATCGGGTCATTCTGCGAAGTATTCGATACCATTTACACTACATATTCCTACAGACACAACGAGCTATATAACAACGATAGATTCACAACTGTTTTTAATTATGATTTCTCGAATATTATTTTTTTTGCAATTGTCATGACTGTTGCAGTTGTTCTATTTTTTCAGGAATTACGTCTGCGTAAAAGTGTTCGATAAGACCAAAAATGACGGCTGTGATGTAGCTGAAGTGGCCTGTTTAGGTAAATTATGCGATTCCCCAATGATAAATATACTGAGATATTGCCAATATTACCTTCCGGCTTTAGGCAGTTTATCGCAGCAAATCCCAATAAAAAAACCCACGCTCACACGTGGGTTTTCTCTTTCTCACAACTCAGTCATTAACGTTCCCGCATCGCTTCGTTCATTTTGTTCAGCGGTTTCAGCAGGTAATCGAGTATGCTTTTATTGCCGGTTTTGATATCCACCGTGGCGATCATGCCGGGGAAAATATAGAACTTCTCTTTGTGTTTATTTTCCAGATAGTTGGCGTGCGTTTTGATGTTGACGCGGTAATAGTACACGTCGCGGCGGACTTCATCCTGGATGGTGTCCGGGGAAATCGTTGTTACTTCGCCGTCAAAACTGCCGTAAATGGAATAATCGTACGCAGTGATTTTCACCTTGGCTTTCTGGCCGGGATGGATAAATGCCACGTCGCGCGGGGAGATTTGCGCCTCCACCAGCATCTGGTCGTCAATCGGCACCAGCGTCATCAGTTTGCCGTTGGGCGGGATCACGCCGCCAACGGTATTCACGTCGATATTTTTGACGATGCCTTTCACCGGCGAGAAGAATTCCAGGCGGTTCAGTGAATCTTTACGCCCCAGAATCACCGAGCGCTGCGCCTCGATCTCCGCATTGGCCTTGGCGAGTTCCTCACCGGCACGCACGTTGTATTGCGTTTCCAGGTCGGTCGCTTTGCTTTCCATCTCGTTAATCTGACGTTGCAGACGCAGCACTTCCACGTCGCTGGCCGCGCCCTGTTTGACCAGTGGCGTGGTCATTGAAAGCTCGCGGCGGATAAGCGATACGCCCTGCTTCAGGCCGGAAAGTTGTTTCTCCAGGCTGTTACGGCTGGAGTTGTACAGCTCGGTTTCTGATTTCACCAGCTCCGGTTCGTCATCCAGCTCTGCCGGGAACGTCAGCGGTGTATTGTTGATCTGCGCCGTCAGTCGCGCCGCCGTCGCCAGCGCGGCATGCAAACGCGCCACGCTTTCCTGTACGCCGGATTCGGTTTTGGTGCGATCCAGCTGCGCCAGCCGCTGCCCGCGTTCCACCACTTCGCCTTCCTGCACGTCGATGGTGTGCACGATGCCGCCTTCCAGCGACTGAACAATCTGTTCGTGCGACGACGGGATCACTTTACCGGTGCCGGTCGTGACTTCGTCGAGCGTGTAAAAATTCGCCCACAGAAAGAAACACAAAAGCATCAGCGATACCGACCAGACCAGAATGGTCGAGCGCGGCAGGGATTTTTCAGCCCGCTGGCGGGTTGTGGGTTTACGCTGTTTCATTATGATGCCTCCTTGCTTGCCGCCGGTTTTGCAGTGGCGGCAGCGGTCTGTCCTTTCGGCCTGAAGTGTTTGTTCAGGATGTCCTCTTTGTTACCATCGAGCGAAATGCGCCCGTTATCCATGACGATAATGCGATCCACCAGTTGCAGCAGTGCCAGACGGTGCGTGGCGATAATCAGCGTTTTGTCTTTGCCCCAGGTGGATAACTGGGAAATCAGGTTCCATTCGGAAATCTCGTCCAGCCACGCGGTTGGCTCATCGAGCAGCAAAACCTGCGGCTGCATGATGATGTTACGTGCCAGCAACAGCGCCTGACGTTGCCCGCCGGAAAGCCCGACGCCGCCTTCGTGAATGAGGAAGTTCAGGCCATCCTCTTTTTGCTGAACAAATGCCAGCGCGCCGCTGATGACCAGCGCTTCATGGATTTCTTCGTCGGTCGCCTGCGGGCGGCCCATGGTGATGTTTTCATGCACCGATCCGAAGAACAAACGGGCGTGCTGGTTGTGTAGCGCCACGTCGCGGCGTAAATCTGCCGGGTCAATCTGTTTGATGTTAACGTTATCGAGCACCACCTGCCCTTGCTGAACCTGTTGCATGCCCGCCAGCACTTGCAGGAGCGTCGATTTGCCTGCACCGTTTTTGCCCAGAATGGCAATCTTTTCGCCCGGTTTGATGTTCAGGCGTGAAATCGCCAGATTCACTGCTTTGGCTTCTTCGTCGTAATAAAACACCGCGTCACTGAGTGCGTATTCACCCGCGATCTGCGCCTTGTGAACCATCTTCTGGCCGTTTTCCTGATCAATCGGACGTTGCATCAGTTCGTCCAGCCCTTTACGCGCAACCTTCGCCTGCTGCCAGCGCGACAGCACGCCGGAAATTTGCGCCAGCGGCGCAATGGTACGGGACGCCAGAATGGTCGTACCGACCAGCGCACCGGTGGTCATGTCGCCCTGCATCACCAGATAGCAACCCACCAGCAGCACGACGGCGTACACAATCGACTGCACTTCCTGCGTCCAGGTCATCAGCAGGCTGGTCAGAAAACGCTGACGCATGCTGATTTCGGCGGACACTTCGTTGCAGTGGTTCCACTGGTTCTGGAAACGCTGCTCGGCGCGCATCAGTTTGATGTCCTCGAGCGATTCCACCGCTTCCACCAGCGAGGCATTACGCACCGCCGATTCGCGCATCCCTTCGTTTGCCAGTTTCGCCAGCGGTTTCTGGATGAGGATGCCGGGGATCAGCAGCAAAGGCAGCGCCAGCAGCACCACAAACACCAGCGGGCCGCCAATCATCCACAAAATAACCGTGAACAGCAGGAAGAATGGCAGATCCGACAGCGCGCTGAGCGTGGTCGAAGTGATCAGCTCACGCACGGATTCCAGTTCGCGGATTTGCGAAATAAAGGAACCGGTGGATTTCGAGCGCGCGCTGTTTTTAATGCGCAGCGCACGACCAAAGACGCGGTCGGAAATGCGCAAATCGGCGCGTTTCCCTACCACGTCAGAAATATGGACGCGCACCATGCGCATCACGAATTCAAAGGTAATCGCCAGCATCACGCCGCCGAAAAGTACCCATAAGGTCGGGACGGACTGCGACGGCACCACGCGGTCGTAAACCTGCATGGAAAACAACATGCCCGCCAGCGCCAGCACGTTGGCAATCATTGAGGCCAGCATGATGTCGCTGTAACGACGCCAGTCTTTGAGCGCCAGATCCCAGAACCAGTTTTTCTTGTACGGCCTGATGTAGTTATCAACGCGCGCATCGGGAATGCTGTGCAGCGGACGCAGAAGCGTGATGCTTTTCGCGCGTTCCGCCAGCTGTTCTGATGTCAGGGTGGTTTCAAGCCCCTGATCTTCGGTGAATTGCACCGCACACTGGCCGCTGGCATCCAGATGTGTCACCACGCCCAGCCGCCCGTTATCGAGCGTCAGGATGAACGGCACGCTCATCGGATCGAGATCGTTCGGGTGGAAATCACGCGTTACGCGACCCAGCCCCAGTTTTTTCGCCATCTCATCAAGAATCACGTCTGCCGGTGCGCCCATCTCCCAGGCAACGGTGGCTTTCACGTGTTCTTCTGAGTAATCCAGCCGGTAGTGTTTCGCGATATCAAGCATGGCGCTGAGCCACGCGGTGTAGCCTTTCTCTAACATGGTGTCTTTTTTCATCATCATTCTTCCCTAAATCGTCTTTCTTCACGCTCATTCCGGAGCATAAACAGGCCATCCGGATTCGCGGAGCAGAGGGTTTCCCCTGCTCCGCTTTCCGCTACTGATTAGCCAACAATCAGCTGATGGTTCGCCAGCAACGTCGCCAGATCGGTATGGACGTTGGTCAGCGTCGCGATGGTGGTCATCGACTGTGCTGAACCGCTGCCATCCATATCAATCCTGATGACGGTGTTGTTGCCTTCGGTCGTCACCGACAGGTAATCGGTGATATTGCCCGCCGAGGCGTTCAGCGTCGCCACGCCGTTGACGTAGCTTGCTGAACCGGTGCCGGTGTAACCGCCCGACTGCAACAGCTCGCTCAGATCCAGACGGTCTGAGTTCGCCGTGCCTTCCCATGTCCCGACCGTAAAGCCGTTGATGGTGTCAGAACCGTTACCGCCGGTGGCATCGGCACTGTTAATCAGCTTGTACAGCAGCGTGTCGTGCCCGCCGTTGCCCAGGTTGAAAGTGTCGTTGCCGCCACGGCCTTCGAACACGTTATCGCCCGCGCTGCCGGTGATCGTATCGTCGTAGTTCGACCCGGCAATCCCTTCGATATTCTTGAAGGTAGACGTGTTGAACCCGGTGTTCTGGGCGTTACTGCTGCTCAGATCCACGGTGATCCCGCTGGTGGCATTGCGGAAATCGACGATGTCTTCGCCGCCGGTGGCACTCCATGTCGCATGGTCTGACGAGGTGTTCCAGCCGCCGGAGCCGTCGTACACATAGGTGCCGTTTTCCGCGATAAACGTATCGTTGTAGCCGGTACCGGTGATCGTTCCGCTGGTACCGCCGGTCGCTGCATCCGCCGTTAACGAGTAGCTGGTGGTGCCGTCGCCCGCGGTCAGGTCATTCCAGGTTTCATTGGACGACACACCGTTGATGTTACGCACCAGCACCGCCGAATAGGTTTCATTCGGATCCAGCCCGTAGAAATTCACCAGCGCCGACGCATCGTTAATCCCGATACCCGACTGGGCGTTGATGATCTGCGACGCCACCAGCTGGCCGGCTGAGTTGTACAGCTGCACGGTGTTGCCGTAGAACACGTTCATCCCTTCACCGTCGAGAATGCGCAGGTGGATGGCCGTGCCGTCGGCAATGGTGTTGTTGTTGGCGATGTACACCACTTTGCCGTTGGCCTGCGAGACCAGCAGATCCTGCGTCCCGTTCCAGTCGTAATCGAGGGTCGCAATCCCGGTCACGTTCACCAGTGCGGACGCCAGCTGGCTGCTGCTCCAGCCTTTTCCGGTACCGTCGTTCATGTACAACGTCGCGGTCTGGCTGGTGGAATAGGTGCTGAACTTAATGATGTCCATGTCACCGTCACCGTCCCAGTCCACGGCGGCTGAAAGATAACCGCCAGATGCTGCGTTGTTGGTTGCCGTTTCTACTGCGGTTGGCGTGGCAGTTAAGCCGCCCGTCCCGTTGTTGTAGTAGATCATGCCGCCGTAGTTGTATCCGCCGCTGGTGTTCAGACCTGTTGAAATGTACAAGTCCATCAGACCGTCGCCGTTGAAATCTGCCCAGGTCATCGACACTGCGGTGGTCGAGTTGGCGGCATTCGGGATAAACACGTTAGCGATGCTCTGCGTTTCCGTCAGCGAGCCGGTGCCGTTGTTGCTCACTACCGTCAGGGCATACGCGCCATTACGGTTGGTGTGCTGAACGATATCGACCGTACCGTCGTTGTTGATATCCACCCCGGAGATTTCACGGTACGTCACACCCGCCAGACCCGCCGCGCCGTTGGTACCATCAGCGGTCAGAACGCCATTGTTGTTCACCAGATAACTGCGTGAGTCACCCCCGGCATCGCCGTACGCCAGATCCACCCAACCGTCGCCGGTTTTGTCATAGGCAATCACGCCGCCGTACCAGATGGTGGTGCCGATCGCCTGCTGGCCGTAGGTGTACGTGCCGTCTGCGTTCGCGGTCCATTTACCCTGAATGCTGCCGCCGTAGTTGGTTTCCGTCGCATAAATATCGGACGTGCCGTTACGGTCGGTATCCGCCAGCGTGTAACTCACCACGATGTTGCCGCGGGTGTTGGTTAACGTGGTGCCGGAATAGCTGTTCAGGCCGGAACTGGTGTAATCCGAGATCCCGGTGACAATGTTCCACAAACCGCTGCTGTTCAGGCTGAACGCCATGGCGTTGGTGGACGTCGAACCCGCGGTTGTCGCCCAGCTGGTGTCCACGGCGGTTTCGGCATAAACAATGATGGCGCTGGTTTCGATACCTGCATCGTTCCCGTTGCCCGCACTGCTGCGCACCTGTGCCGTGACGTTATAACTTGCCAGCCCCAGCGCACCCGGAACCTGCAGATACCAGGTGTTGTTCAGCGGATCGACCACCACGGCGCCGCCGGTTTCGGACGTGTAGGTCACGCCATTCACCACCACCTGGACATACATTCCTTCGCCCAGCGCTTCGGACAACGTACCGCTGATGATCGGCGTCGTATCCTGCGTGGACTCTGGCGTGACGGTGGCAATCGTGGTCGGAATCGAGGTATCCACCGTCAGGGTGAAATCGCCCGATGGCGTGGTATTCCCCGCCAGATCCTGCGCTTTCGCGACGTACACGTAAGTGCCGTCCGCCAGCGCGGAATCGGAGAAGGTCCAGGCCAGTCCGACCACCGTCGCGACGCCCACAAACACGCCGTTACGGTAGATCTTCAGCACTTCGCCGTCGGCCAGCGCCTTGCTCAGCGTACCGCTGAGCGTCGGTGCGGTTTCATCCGTATAAGTGCCGGAACCGAACGATCCTTTACGGTCACCTTCGTCATCGGAATACTGAACGATGCTCGCTACCGCTTCCGGGTTCACCGTGTCAATCACCACCGTCTGGCTGCTGACCGTGCCGGTGTTACCGGCCTGATCGATAACCCGAACCTGCACGTTGTAGTTGCCGTCGGCCAGTACGGTGCCGGTTGCGTCATAGCTCCATGACTGCCCGTTCACCACCACGTCAGTCCAGGTCAGACCGCCATTGAGGCTGATTTGAGCCCTTTCGTCGGTCGCCAGCGCGGCGTTCAGTGTGCCCGACATTGTCAGCGTGTTATCACTGGTGATGAAGTCGTTCGCATAATCACCGGTATCGTTGCTGATCGCACCAATGGTGATGATTTGCGTCGGAGCCGTGGTGTCAATGGTCACCACCTGCTGCGCAGTCTGACCGACGTTTCCGGCCTGATCCACCACGCGAACCTGATACAGCGTCTGGCCGTCGGTCAGCGTGCGGCCGTCGGTGTACGTCCAGGTGCTGCCGGAAAGCGAGACGGTCGTCCAGGTCGCGCCGTTATCGACGCTGATCTGCACCACTTCGCCTGCGCCCAGCGCCGCGCCGATAGATCCGGTGACGGTCAGCGAGGTATCGCTGGTCACAAAATCGCTGGCAGAAATGCCGGTATCGGTGCTGACGCTGTCGATGGTCACGCTTTTGCTGCTGTCCGGCGCAACGGTATCGACGGTGACCACTTTCGAGGTCACATTGCCGACGTTCCCGGCGGTATCTACCACACGGACGTTATAGGTGTAATCCCCGTCGGTCAGCGTGCGGCCATCGGCAAATGTCCAGCCGGTGCCGATCGTGGTCGCATTCAACCACGTCACACCGCCGTCAACGCTGACCTGCACCACTTCATCGGCGGCCAGCGTTTTGCCCAGCGTACCGGTGACGGTCAGCGAGGTGTCGCTGGTCACAAAGTCACTGCTGCTCAGGCCGGTATCGGTGCTGATCGCATCAATAGTGATGGTTTTGCTGCTGTCCGGTGCCGTGGTATCCACGGTAACCACCTGACTTGCCGTCGCTCCGATGTTGCCGGCCAGATCGATCACACGCAGCTGGTAGTTGTAATCACCGTCGGTCAGCGTGCGGCCGTCGATGTACGTCCAGGTCAGGCCGCTGATGCTCACGTCAGCCCAGGTGTTGCCACCGTCGAGACTGATTTGCGCGTATTCATCCGCACCCAGCGCAGCGCCAAGCGTGCCGCGCAGGTTGAGCGTGGTGTCGCTGGTAATAAAGTCGGTGCTGCTCAGCCCGGTATCCTGCGAAATCGCATCGATACTGATGGACTGGCTGGCGTCCGGTGCCACGGTGTCAATCACGACCGTCTGCGACGCGGAAGACCCGACATTACCGGCGGCGTCAATCACCCGCACGGTGTAGCTGTAGCTGCCGTCTGTCAGCGCGCTTCCCTGCGCATAGTTCCAGGTGGTTCCGGTCACGGTCAATGTGACCCAGGTCAACCCGCCATCCAGGCTGATTTGCGCAGACTCGTCGTTGCCCAGTGCCGCAGAAAGCGAGCCTTTGAGCGTAATCGTGGTATCGCTGGTCACGAAATCACTGTTGCTGCGGCCGGTGTCATCGCTGACCGAATCAATGGTAATGGTCATTGACGGTGCCGAGGTATCGACTGCAATTTCGTGCGTCGCCGTACCGGTATTGCCGATGCTGTTAGTCACTGACGCTGTGATGGTGTAATTCTCGCCATCCGCCAGCGCGTTCACGGCATTGGCGCTCAGGTTCAGCGTCCAGCTCTGGTCATTCTGAACCTGCGCGGTATAGCTCTGACCGTTCAGGGTCACCGTCACCGTTGAACCGGCCGGAGCCGTCGAGGTTCCGGTAACGGCCAGCGACGTGCCGTGCTCTGCGGCGTTAACCACATCGTCCTGCGCGAAGGTATTGATAGTGACTTCAGGCACCGCTCCGCTGAGGCTGACTGACGAATCAGTCGCCGCCGGATTGCCCGCCACATCTTTCACGGAGGCGGTGACGGTGTAACTGCCGTCTGCCGCACCGTTAAAGTCAGCCGCAGGAACGTTCACGCTCCAGGTACCGGTGGAAGTGACGATGGCGTGGTATTCGCGGTTGTTGAAGGTCACGGTAACAATCTGTCCCGCTTCCGCCGACGTGGTGCCGCTGATGGTCTGACCCGCCAGTTGCTCGGTGGTGTTGATGATGTCATCACCGGCGATGGTGTTGATGGTCAGCGTTGGCGCAACCGTATCGACAATCACAGACGTGCTGGCGGATGCCGGATTGCCCGCCACGTCGGTGGTGCTGGCAGTAACGGTCAGCGTGCCGTCGGTCAGTGCAGCCACGTCGTCTGCCGGAACATTCACCGACCAGGTGCCGTTGGCATTCACGGTCGTGGTGTAGGTTTCATTGTTGAGTGTCACGCTGACCGTCCGACCCGCCTGCGCGGTAGACGTGCCACTGAGTGTCAGCGGCTGACCCAGTTCGGCGGCATTCAGCATGCCATCGGCGGTGACCGGGTTAATCAGCAGCGCAGGCGCGGTGGCATCGACCGCCACATTGTGCGTGGCGCTGGCCGTATTGCCCGCCGTATCACTGGCACTTGCGGTCACGGTATAATTACCGTCTGCCATCGCCGCCACATCACCCGCCGGAACGTTCAGCGTCCATGCGCCGTTCGCACCGACATCTGCGGTATAACTTTTTCCGTTCAGCACCACGGTCACTTCGGTGCCTGTCGTCAGCATGTCACTGCCGCCGGAAATTGTCAGGCTGGTGCCTTTTTCCGCCGCATTGATGATGTCGTCCTGCGCAATCGTATCGATGCTCAGGCTGACCGCACTGGCATTCACGGTGATCAGGTGATCGCTGCTGCCGGTGTTTCCCGCACTGTCGGTGATGCTGACAGTAATCGTGTTCTCGCCGGAAGCCAGCCCCTTAATCACACTTGCCGGAACGCCGGCACTCCAGTTGCCGCTGGCATCCACCACCGTGGTGTAGGTGATCCCGCCAATGACCAGCGTGACAACGTTACCCGGCTGGGTGCCGGTGCTGCCGCCGGTAATGACCTGTGCCTGCGAGTGTTCAGCCGCGTTCAGCACATCGTCGCCCGCCACGGTATTCACGCTGACGACCGGCGCGGTGATATCCACCAGAATGGAACCGCTGACAGACGAGCTGTTGCCCGCGACGTCTTTCACCGTAGCCGTGACGGAGTACGTGCCGTCGGTCAGCGCCGAGGCGTCTGCCGCCGGAACAGACGTGCTCCAGGTGCCGTCCGCCGCAACGGTCGCGGTGTAGTTCTGGCCGTTAAGCGTAATCGTTACAACCTGATCGGCTTCTGCCGTCGAGGTGCCGCTCAGCACCACGTCCGCGCCCGCTTCCGCGCTGTTGAGCACGTTGGCACCGGCGATGGTGTTGATGGTGATAGCCGGTGCAGACGCGTCCACTTCGGCGGTATTCGCCGCGCTCGCGCTGTTGCCCGCCACGTTGGTGACGCTGGCAGTTGCTGTCACGTCGCCGTCTTTCAGGCCAGTCATATCGCCCGCCGGAACTTTGACGCTCCAGCTGCCGTCAGCCTGCACCTGAGCCGTATAGTTATGGCCCGCAAAGTTAACGGTCACGGTCTGACCTGCTTCCACGTTTTGCGTGGTGCCGGTCAGGGTGAGATCCGCCGCTTTTTCCGCTGCATTAATGATGTCGTCGGCTGCGATGGTATCGACCGAAATCGCCACGCTGCTCAGATCCACGGTCACGTTATTAGAAATGGTGACGCTGTTACCCGATGCATCCGATCCGGTCACGGTGATATTGAGCGCGCCCGCTGGCCAGTTCGCCACATCCGCTGCCGGAACGGCCGCAGACCATGCGCCGTTCGCGCCAACCGTTGCGTGATAATCCACGCCGTTAACGGTCACCGTCACGCTGCTGCCCGCCGCGATATCGGTGCTGGTGCCGCTGATGATCTGGTTCTGCTGAATTTCGATGCTGTTGACGATGTCGTCGCCCGCCACCGTATCCATACGCAGACCCGGCAGACCGGCGTCGATGCTGATCTCACGATCGCTGCTGTTGGTGTTGCCGTGCTGATTGGTCACGCTGGCGCTGATTGTCAGGTCGCCGTCGCCGAAGCCTTTCAGATCAGCCGAAGGCACGCTGACACTCCAGCTCAGGTCACTTTGCACTTCAGCGGTATAGGTTTTTCCGCCCAGCGTAAGGGTAACGGTATCGCCCGCCGCCGCGTTGGTGACGGTGCCGCTCAGCAGCTGATCCGCATTGATTTCCGTCGCGTTAACGATGTTATCAGTGGCGAATGCGCTGATGCTCACGGTTGGCAGTGAACTGTCGACCAGCACAACGTGCGTGGTGTTACCGGTGTTGCCCGCCGCGTCGGTGCTGCTGGCGGTCAGGGTGTAATCCGCTTCGCCCAGTTTTGCGATGTCGGCCGCCGGAACGTTCAGCGTCCATGCGCCGTTCGTAACGGTTGCGGTGTAGTTCTGTCCGTTAAAGTTCAGGGTAACCGTTGTGCCGTCTGCGCCGTCGCTGGTGCCGCTGACGGTCAGC
The DNA here is from genome assembly GCF_024808755.1 of Rahnella sp. BIGb0603. Lineage (NCBI taxonomy): Bacteria > Pseudomonadati > Pseudomonadota > Gammaproteobacteria > Enterobacterales > Yersiniaceae > Rahnella > Rahnella sp. BIGb0603. The sequence goes on from NZ_JANUEX010000002.1 coordinate 400,204, forward strand.
GCTTCGCCTTTTTCGGTGGCGTTGATCACGTCATCCGCGGCGACGGTGTTAATCGTCAGAACCGGAGAAACGGTATCGACGGTAACCGCATGCGTTGCAGAGCCGTCATTGCCCGCGGCATCTTTCACGGTAGCAGTGACAGTGTAACTTCCATCGGTCATTGCGCTGACCGCAGACGCCGGAATGCCGATGCTCCAGTTGCCCTGAGCATCCACGGCCGCCGTGTAGGTTTTGCCGTCGATTTCAATGGTCACCAGGCCACCCACCGGAACGCCGGTGCTGCTGCCGGAGACCATCAGGTTCTGCTGAAGTTCCTGCGCGTTGATCACGTCATCGCCGGAAATGGTGTTGATGGCCAGCGTTGGCGGCGTGATATCCACCAGCAAATCATGCTCAACCGTGACGCGGTTGCCCGCCAAGTCGCTGACGGACGCGGTGATGGTGAACGTGCCGTCAGTGAGAATGCCCGCGTCAGCCGCCGGGATCGTCACGCTCCAGGTGCCGTCCGCCGCCACAACCGAGGTATACCCGGCCACGGTCACAGTCTGGCCCGGTTCCGCCGTGGTGGTGCCGCTGATAATGACGTCGGCGCTCGCTTCCGCCAGATTCAGCACGTTGTCACCGGCGATGGTGTTCATCGTGATCGTCGGCGCGAGGGTATCGACTGTCACATCCTGCGCAGCGCTGGCGCTGTTACCCGCCGTGTTGGTCACGCTGACGTTCACGGACGTGTCGCCGTCTTTCAGATTTTTCATGTCCGCAGCCGGAACTGTCAGGCTCCAGGAGCCGTCAGTCTGAACCTGCGCGGTGTAGCTATGACCGGCGAAAATCACCGTCACATTCTGCCCGGCTTCCACGTTTTGCGTGGTGCCGCTCAGGGTCAGATCCGCCGCTTTCTCTGCCGCATTCAGCATGTTGTCAGTGGAAACCGTATCGATAGCAATGCTAACGCTGCTGAGATCAACGGTGATGTCATTGCTGATGGTGACGCTGTTGCCGGACGTATCAGAGCCGGTCACGCTGATATTGAGTGCGCCCGCTGGCCAGTTCGCCACATCTGCCGCAGGGACTGCCGCTGACCAGTTACCGCCTGCACCAACCGTTGCCTGATAGTCAACGCCATTGACGGTTACGGTGACGCTGCTGCCCGCCGCCAGCCCGGTGCTGGTACCGCTGATGATCTGGTTTTGCTGGATTTCGATGCTGTTGACGATATCGTCGCCCGCAATCGTGCCGATACGCAGGCCCGGAAGCGCTGCATCGATAGCGATATTGCGATCGCCGGAACCTTCATTACCGCTGACGTTAGTGACGCTGGCGGAAATGTTCAGGCTGCCGTCGCCCATCGCGGCGAGATCGGCCGCAGGAACGGTAATGCTCCAGGTGAAATCGCTCTGCACTTGCGCCGTATAGGTTTTCCCGCCGACGGTCACGGTGACAGTCCGGCCTGCTTCTGCATGCGTGACGGAACCGCTGATCACCTGATCCTGCGTCACTTCGGTCGCATTAATCACGTCATCGCCCGCTACCGTATTGATGGTGACGGAAGGATTATCAGAAGCCGTTTGCAGCCCTTTCGAAACAGAACCGGTATTGCCATTCACGTCGGTGCCGCTGACGCTGACCTGATAAAGCGCCTGCCCCAGATTCGCCAGCGCACTGGCCGGAATATCGGCACTCCATACGCCGCCGTTCACGGTTCCCGTATAGTTCAGGCCGTTCAGCGTCACAATCACCTGCGCGCCGTCCGCAAGCCCGGTCACCGTACCGGTAACGGTCAGTGTGGTCAGGGCTTCGGTGGCATTCAGCACATTATCGCCGCCCGCCATGTCATTGATAACAAAGACAGGCGCAGTGGTATTGACCACAACATTCTGGCTTGCAGAACCGGTATTTCCGGCCAGATCGGTAACAGAGGCGGCAACGGTGTAGCTGCCGTCCGCCAGCCCGCTGACCACGTCAGCCGGAACGCCGATGCTCCACTTGCCGCTGGCATCGCTGATAGCGGAATAATCCACACCATTAATGGTCACGGTCACGACAGTGCCGATGTCCACGCCGGTCACGGTGCCGCTGATGACCTGCGCCTGTCCGTGCTCGGTGCTGTTAATGACGTTGTCGCCCGCCACCACGTTGACAGTGACGACAGGCGCTGTCTGATCAACCTGCGCGGTGCCAGTCGCCGTCGCCGGGTTACCTGCAATATCGGTAACGCTGGCAGTCATGGTGTAAGCACCGTCGTTCAGACCGGAGAATACGGTATTCGCGACGCTGGTGGTCCAGGTGCCGTCCGCCGCAACGATCGCGGTGAAGGTTTCAGTGCCCATCACGATGGTCACCGTCTGACCCGCCTGCGCCGTTGATGTGCCGCTCAGCACAACATCCGTACCGGCATTAACCGCGCTCAGCACATCGCCCGCGCTGATGCTATTGATCGTCACGACCGGCGCAGACGCATCGACTTCCGCCGTATTCGCCGCACTCGCGCTGTTGCCAGCCACGTTAGTCACGGTGGCCGTTGCTGTAACGTCGCCGTCTTTCAGGCCAGTCATATCGCCCGCCGGAACTTTGACGCTCCAGCTGCCATTTGCCTGCACCTGCGCGGTATAATTGTGGCCCGCGAAATTCACGGTCACGGTCTGGCCTGCTTCCACGTTTTGCGTGGTGCCGGTCAGGGTCAGGTCTGCCGCTTTTTCGGCGGCGTTAATGATGTCGTCGGCTGCGATGGTATCGACCGAAATCGCTACGCTGCTCAGATCCACGGTCACGTTATTAGAAATGGTGACGCTGTTACCCGATGCATCCGATCCGGTCACGGTGATATTGAGCGCGCCCGCTGGCCAGTTCGCCACATCCGCTGCCGGAACCGCTGCCGACCATGCGCCGTTCGCGCCCACGGTCGCCTGATAATCCACGCCGTTGATGGTCACGGTCACGCTGCTGCCCGCCGCGATGTCGGTGCTGGTGCCGCTGACGATCTGGTTCTGCTGGATCTCGATGCTGTTGACGATATCGTCGCCCGCCACCGTATCGATGCGCAGGCCCGGCAGACCGGCGTCGATGTTGATTTCACGGTCGTTGGAGGCGGTGTTGCCGTGCTGATTGGTCACGGATGCATTGATGGTCAGGTCGCCGTCGCCGAACCCTTTCAGGTCTGCGGAAGGCACGCTGACGCTCCAGCTCAGGTCACTTTGTACTTCAGCCGTATAGGTTTTACCGCCCAGCGTAACAGTGACGGTATCGCCCGCCGCCGCGTTGGTGACGGTGCCGCTGATGGTCTGATCGGCGTTGATTTCAGTCGCGTTCACGATGTTGTCGGTCGCTACCGGGCTGATGCTCACGGACGGCAGCGAACTGTCGACCAGAATGTCGTGCGTCGCGCTGCCGGTGTTGCCCGCCGCGTCGGTGCTGCTGGCGGTCAGGGTGTAATCCGCTTCGCCGAGTTTTGCCACGTCTGCCGCCGGAACGTCCAGCGTCCACGCGCCGTTCGTGACGGTTGCGGTGTAGTTCTGTCCGTTAAAGTTCAGGGTAACCGTTGTGCCGTCCGCGCCGTCGCTGGTGCCGCTGACGGTCAGCGCTTCGCCTTTTTCCACGGCGTTAATGACGTCGTCTGCCGCCACGGTGTTAATCGTCAGCACCGGAGAAACGGTGTCCACGGTAACCGCGTGAGACGCCGCGCCGTCGTTGCCCGCCGCGTCTTTCACGGTGGCGGTGACGGTGTAGCTGCCGTCGGTAATCGCACTGACCGCAGACGCCGGAATGCCGGTGCTCCAGTTGCCGCTGGCGTCCACGACTGCGGTGTAAGAAACGCCGTTGATTTCAACCGTCACCAGCCCGCCCGCAGGCACACCGGTGCTGCTGCCGGAGATCATCAGGTTCTGCTGAAGCTCCTGCGCGTTAATAATGTCGTCGCCGGAAATCGTGTTAATGGTCAGCGTTGGCGCAGTCACATCCACCAGCAAAGAACCATTCGCGCTGGCGCCGTTACCGGCTATGTCAGTAACCGTTGCGCTCACAGAATAGGTGCCGTCCGCCAGTGCTGCCGCATCCGCTGCCGGAACCGAGGTGCTCCAGGTGCCGTCCGCCGCAACGGTCGCGGTGTAGGTCTGGCCGTTCAGCGTGAGGGTCACGGTCCGACCGGCTTCTGCGGTTGACGTCCCGCTCAGCACAACGTCCGCGCCCGCTTCCGCGCTGTTCAGCACGTTGTCACCGGCGATCACGTTGAGGGTCAGCGCTGGCGCAGACGCATCGACTTCCGCCGTATTCGCCGCGCTCGCGCTGTTGCCCGCCACGTTGGTGACGCTGGCCGTCGCCGTCACATCGCCGTCTTTCAGGCCAGTCATATCGCCCGCCGGAACTTTGACGCTCCAGTTGCCGTCAGCCTGCACCTGAGCCGTATAGTTATGGCCCGCAAAGTTAACGGTCACGGTCTGACCTGCTTCCACGTTTTGCGTGGTGCCGCTCAGGGTGAGATCCGCCGCTTTTTCCGCTGCATTAATGATGTCGTCGGCTGCGATGGTATCGACCGAAATCGCCACGCTGCTTAAGTCGACGGTCACGTTATTGGAGATCGTCACGCTGTTGCCGGACGTATCAGAGCCGGTCACGGTGATATTCAGCGCGCCGGCAGGCCAGTTCGCCACATCCGCTGCCGGAATGGCCGCAGACCATGCGCCGTTCGCGCCCACGGTCGCCTGATAATCAATGCCGTTAACCGTGACGGTCACGCTGCTGCCTGCCGCGATATCCGAGCTGGTGCCGCTGACGATCTGGTTTTGCTGAATTTCAATACTGTTGACGATATCGTCGCCCGCCACCGTGTCGATACGCAGCCCCGGCAGACCGGCGTCGATGTTGATCTCACGGTCGTTGGAGGCGGTGTTGCCGTGCTGATTGGTCACGCTGGCGCTGATTGTCAGGTCGCCGTCGCCGAACCCTTTCAGGTCTGCGGAAGGCACGCTGACGCTCCAGCTCAGGTCACTTTGTACTTCAGCCGTATAGGTTTTACCGCCCAGCGTAACAGTGACGGTATCGCCCGCCGCCGCATTGGTGACCTTGCCGCTGATCAGCTGATCGGCGCTGATTTCGGTCGCGTTGATGATGTTATCGGTCGCCACCGGATTGATGCTCACGGTCGGTAATGAGCTGTCTACCAGAATGTCGTGCGTCGCGCTGCCGGTGTTGCCCGCCGCATCGGTGCTGCTGGCGGTCAGGGTGTAATCCGCTTCGCCGAGTTTTGCCACGTCTGCCGCCGGAACGTCCAGCGTCCATGCGCCGTTCGTGACGGTTGCGGTGTAATTCTGGCCGTTGAAGTTCAGGGTAACCGTTGTGCCGTCCGCGCCGTCGCTGGTGCCGCTGACGGTCAGCGCTTCGCCTTTTTCGGTGGCGTTAATGACGTCGTCTGCCGCCACGGTGTTAATCGTCAGCACCGGAGAAACGGTATCGACGGTAACCGCATGCGTTGCAGAGCCATCATTGCCCGCGGAATCTTTCACGGTCGCCGTGACAGTGTAACTTCCATCGGTCATTGCGCTGACCGCCGAAGCCGGAACGCCGGTGCTCCAGTTGCCGCTGGCATCCACGACTGCGGTGTAAGAAACGCCGTTGATTTCAACCGTGACCAACCCGCCCGCAGGCACACCGGTGCTGCTGCCGGAGATTATCAGGTTCTGCTGAAGCTCCTGCGCGTTAATAATGTCGTCGCCGGAAATCGTGTTAATGGTCAGCGTTGGCGCAGTCACATCCACCAGCAAAGAACCATTCGCGCTGGCGCCGTTGCCTGCTATGTCAGTAACCGTTGCGCTAACAGAATAAGTGCCGTCCGCCAGTGCCGTCGCATCCGCTGCCGGAACGGAGGTGCTCCAGGTGCCGTCCGCCGCAACGGTCGCGGTGTAGGTCTGGCCGTTCAGCGTGAGGGTCACGGTCCGACCGGCTTCTGCGGTTGACGTCCCGCTCAGCACAACGTCCGCGCCCGCTTCCGCGCTGTTGAGTACGTTGTCACCGGCGATCACGTTGAGGGTCAGCGCTGGCGCAGACGCATCGACTTCCGCCGTATTCGCCGCACTCGCGCTGTTGCCCGCCACGTTGGTGACGCTGGCCGTCGCCGTCACATCGCCGTCTTTCAGGCCAGTCATATCGCCCGCCGGAACTTTGACGCTCCAGCTGCCGTCTGCCTGCACCTGCGCGGTATAGTTGTGGCCCGCGAAATTCACGGTCACGGTCTGGCCTGCTTCCACGTTCTGCGTGGTGCCGGTCAGGGTCAGGTCTGCCGCTTTTTCGGCGGCATTAATGATGTTATCTGCCGCAATGGTATCGACGGAAATCGCCACGCTGCTCAGATCCACGGTCACGTTGCTGGAAATGGTGACGGTATTACCGGACGCGTCCGATCCGGTCACGCTGATATTCAACGCGCCCGCAGGCCAGTTCGCCACATCTGCCGCCGGAACAGCCGCCGACCATGCGCCGTTTGCGCCCACGGTCGCCTGATAATCGATGCCGTCAACGGTCACCGTCACGCTGCTGCCCGCCGCGATGTCGGTGCTGGTGCCGCTGATGATCTGGTTCTGCTGAATTTCGATGCTGTTGACGATGTCGTCGCCCGCCACCGTATCAATGCGCAGGCCCGGCAGACCGGCGTCGATGCTGATCTCACGATCGCTGCTGTTGGTGTTGCCGTGCTGATTGGTCACGCTGGCGCTGATTGTCAGGTCGCCGTCGCCGAAGCCTTTCAGGTCTGCGGAAGGCACGCTGACAGTCCAGCTCAGGTCACTTTGCACTTCAGCGGTATAGGTTTTTCCGCCCAGCGTAACAGTGACGGTATCGCCCGCCGCCGCGTTGGTGACGGTGCCGCTCAGCAGCTGATCCGAATTGATTTCCGTCGCGTTAACGATGTTATCAGTGGCGAATGCGCTGATGCTCACGGTTGGCAGTGAACTGTCGACCAGCACAACGTGCGTGGTGTTACCGGTGTTGCCCGCCGCGTCGGTGCTGCTGGCGGCCAGGGTGTAATCCGCTTCGCCCAGTTTTGCGATGTCTGCCGCCGGAACGTCCAGCGTCCATACGCCGTTCGTGACGGTTGCGGTGTAGTTCTGGCCGTTGAAGTTCAGGGTAACCGTTGTGCCGTCCGCGCCGTCGCTGGTGCCGCTGACGGTCAGCGCTTCGCCTTTTTCCACGGCGTTAATGACGTCGTCTGCCGCCACGGTGTTAATCGTCAGCACCGGAGAAACGGTGTCTACGGTAACCGCGTGAGACGCCGCGCCGTCGTTGCCCGCCGCATCTTTCACGGTGGCGGTGACGGTGTAGCTGCCGTCGGTAATCGCACTGACCGCCGAAGCCGGAATGCCGGTGCTCCAGTTGCCCTGAGCATCCACGGCCGCCGTGTAGGTTTTGCCGTCGATTTCAATGGTCACCAGGCCACCCGCCGGAACGCCGGTGCTGCTGCCGGAGATCATCAGGTTCTGCTGAAGCTCCTGCGCGTTAATAATGTCGTCGCCGGAAATCGTGTTAATGGTCAGCGTTGGCGCAGTCACATCCACCAGCAAAGAACCATTCGCGCTGGCGCCGTTGCCTGCTATGTCAGTAACCGTTGCGCTCACAGAATAGGTGCCGTCCGCCATTGCTGCCGCATCCGCTGCGGGAACGGAGGTGCTCCAGGTACCGTCCGCCGCAACGGTCGCGGTGTAGGTCTGGCCGTTCAGCGTGAGGGTCACGGTCCGACCGGCTTCTGCCGTAGACGTCCCGCTCAGCACAACGTCCGCGCCCGCTTCCGCGCTGTTCAGCACGTTGTCACCGGCGATGGTGTTCATTGTGATCGTCGGCGCGAGAGTATCGACCGTTGCATCCTGCGCGGCACTGGCACTGTTGCCCGCGACATTGGTCACGCTGACGCTGACGGTGGTGTCGCCCTCTTTCAGGGTGCGGAGATCGGCGGCAGGAACGGTCACGCTCCAGCTACCATCGGCCTGTACGGTAGTGGAATAACTGCCACCGGCAAAGTTTACGGTGACATTCTGCCCCGCTTCCACGTTCTGCGTGGTGCCGGTCAGGGTGAGATCTGCCGCTTTTTCCGCTGCATTAATGATGTTATCTGCCGCAATGGTATCGACGGAAATCGCCACGCTGCTCAGATCCACGGTCACGTTATTAGAAATCGTTACGCTGTTACCCGATGCATCCGATCCGGTCACGCTGATATTCAACGCGCCCGCAGGCCAGTTCGCCACATCTGCCGCCGGAACAGCCGCCGACCATGCGCCGTTTGCGCCCACGGTCGCCTGATAATCAATGCCGTTAACCGTGACGGTCACGCTGCTGCCTGCCGCGATATCGGTGCTGGTGCCGCTGACGATCTGGTTCTGCTGAATTTCGATGCTGTTGACGATATCGTCGCCCGCCACCGTGTCGATACGCAGGCCCGGCAGACCGGCGTCGATCACGATTTCGCGATCCACGGTGCCGGTATTGCCATTCTGGTTGGTTACGGTAGCAGTGATATTCAGGTCGCCGTCGCCGAAGCCTTTCAGGTCAGCCGAAGGCACGCTGACGCTCCAGCTCAGGTCATCCTGAACCGTAGTGGTGTAAGAATTTCCGCCCACGGTGACAGTAACAACATCACCGGCTGCGGCATTCGAGACTTTACCGCTGACAATCTGTGCGGCTTCAATTTCGGTGGCATTAATGATGTCATCGCCCGCGGTCACCGCGATAGTGACAACCGGAAGCGCGGAATCCACGAGGACGTTGTGGGTCGTGTTGCCGGTGTTACCTTCGGCGTCCGTGCTGGTGGCGGTAAGCGTGTAGTTTGCTTCGCCGAGTTTCGAGACATCGGAAGCAGGCACGGTAACGGACCAGTTTCCGCCGTTAATGGTGCCGGAATAAGTCACGCCGTTGAGCGTCAGGCTGACCGGCGTGCCGTCGGCGCTGTTGCTGGTACCGGTGATGACCAGTGCTTCGCTTTTTCCGATAGCGTTGATCACATCGTCAAGCGCAACGGTGTTGATCGCCAGTTCCGGGACTTCTGAAGACACCAGCACCGCGGTGTTCTGCGAGCCGGTGTTACCCGCTTTATCGGTAATGCTGACGCTGATCGGGTAACTGCCATCGGCGACGGAGCTGAAAACAGACGACGGTAAACCGACGCTCCAGGAGCCATCGGACGCGACGGTGGTAGTGTAAGTCTGACCATTGACGACCAGCGTGACCGTGTCGCCCGCTTCTGCGCCGGTGCTGGTGCCGCTGACGATTTGCGCCTGAGTCTGTTCAGCGCTGTTGAGGATATTATCCCCGGCAATGGTGTTGATGGTGATCACCGGAACCGTGGTATCAACCCGCAAATCTTGCGTCGCAGTCGTGCTGTTACCGGCCGCATCGCTGACCGACGCGCTGACGGAAACATTACCGTCCTGAAGCGCGCCCGCCTGTGCCGCAGGCAGGTTAACTGACCAGCTGCCGTCTGCGCCGACAATGGCGGTGTACGTCTGGCCATTCAGGGAGATCGTCACGACCTGACCCGCTTCCGCCGTTGAAGTACCGCTCAGCACAACGTCTGCGCCCGCTTCGGCCGCATTAAGAATGTTATCGCCCGCCAGTGTGCCGATGGTCAGCGAAGGAGGCTGAGTATCAACATTCAGGGTGGAGTTTGAAGTGATAGTGTTGCCTGCGGGATCCACGCCGCTGACCTGCACGGAATGCACGCCATCCGCCAGCGCGCTTATATTGGCGTGTGGAACACTGACTGACCATGAGCCGTCTGCGCCCACGGTGGTTTGCCAGCTCGTGCCATTCAGGGTCACGGTAACCGCGGTGCCCGCAGCCAGGTTGTCACTTTTGCCTGAAATCGTCACATTTGCCGCCGCTTCTGCGGCATTCAGCACGTTGTCACCGGCGATGGTGTCAATGGTCAGGGCTGCCGTGGTCGTCACGACATTCAGCGTGATGGTGCCCGCCGTGGTGGTGGAACCGTTGCTTTCCTGCACCACAATGTAAGTGTGCGTACCGGCGGACTGCGCCGCCAGCCGGGCGGTCCACTGACCGTTTGCGCCGACCACTGCGGTAGCAATGATGTTGCCGCTGCTGTCCACAATCGAGATATCCGCGCCCGGATAACCGGTACCGGTAAAGGTCGGGCGCGCGTCGTCGGTGATGTCCCGATCGGCAAGAATACCCTGCTTGTCGCCCTGCGTATCGGTGACGAGGAACGTTGGCTGCGCCACTTCAACATCTTTGGTGTTATCAATGACTTTGGTTTTTTCATCCGTGCCGCCGCCGTGCCCCAGCAATGCGCCAGCGGCACCTGCGCCGAGCACGCCCGCGAGCAAATACGGCCATTCGACCGTGACTTCAGTGCTGCTCAGCAACAGCGGTTCAATACCCGCCAGCGGCGTTTCAACCGCGTGAAGAGCGAAGGCAGGCGTATCATGAGCCACAGCAGCATCCGGGAAACTGACTTCCGTCAGCCCCTGGTTTTCATCCTGAAAGACCAGTTTATTCTCGTCGTCCTGTCCGATATTCTCGAAATATCCTACGCAACGAATAACGGAGCCGTCCTTCATGTGAATAATCAGGTCATTCCCGTTACGTTCATAGCTGGCAACATCTTTTGCCGAGCCATGAATAACGACAATGCCGGATTCATTCATTGCGACAGCTGCATTCCCTTGTGCAGTAAACTCATTTTTCAATGATGTTTTACGAGAGATAATATCCATGACTCTGCTCATGATATTTTCCTTTATCCTTATTATGCCTGATAGGTGTTATTCCAATGCTTATGCGAGCCACTGGCTTTTAAATAACAAAACGTTTATTGACAAACATTTAATAACAAATCATTTCAAGTCTGGTAAAGATTGCTTCGCGCCCTGATTAATACCCAACTGCGGTAATAAATCATTGACGGCGGTGGCATAATTTACCAGCGAATAACCGCTGTCATATTTCGCACTGATTTGTGAAAACTTCGCCTGGAATACATCCTGTTCGACGCTCAGCAAATCATTTAACGTGCGCTGGTTAAGCTTATATTCGCTTTTGTACACATCACGCGAGCGTACAGAATCCTGCAATTGTTCGGCGCTGGCCTGCGCCTGCCCTTCGGCTCCTGCCCAATTGGCATAAGCCACTGACGCTTTTTGCAGAATATCGAGCTTGGCCTGGTCTACTACCGTTCCGGCGATATTTTTCCGCCCTTCGGCCTGGCTTACACGCGCAGATACCGCGCCTCCCTGATAAAGCGGCGCGCTGACGTGTAACTGAATCTGATTATTCCAGTACGGATTATTCTGGGTTTCATAACGCGTACGGTTTGCCTGCAAACTCAGCGTCGGCAGATAATCAGATTTCGCTTTACTCACTTCATAAGAAGCGGATTCTTTTTGTGCCTGTGCATAAAGCACCGTCGGAATTTTGGAATAATCAATATTGTTTGGCATCACCGGCGCACTGAATTTATTGGCGGCGAAAGGCTTATAGGACTTCGCGTCAACGCCGGTGAGCGCGGTCAATTGTGCTTTCGCAGCGGATAAACTCGCCTGATATTGTTTCAGCGTCGAGCGCATGCCTGAAATACGCGACTGCGCCTGCAAGACCTCAGAACGGGTGGTTAACCCGGCGTCAGCACGTAAAGAGGACATTCTTCTGACGTCTTCAAGCGCGCGGATATTCTCTTCTACCGCCTGCGTCAGTTCCTGATATTTCAACACGTCCAGATACGCCGTGGCCGTTTGCTCTGCGACGTCGGACATGGTTGCCAGCAATTTGTAGCGGTAGCTTTCCTCAGAGGATTTCTGCTGATTCACGCTGGCATTGGTTTTGCCAAAGTCATAAATCAACTGTGACAACGTCATGCCATAGGCGGCCGCGTTGTTCAGGCTGTTAGAGAAATCCTGCTGTGTGGAGCTACCGGTATTGGCGTTCAGCCCTACCTGCGGGTACCACGCGCTTTGCGCTTCGCGGATCTGCGCCTGGCCGATCCCCATCTGGTACGCCTGCTGTGTGACCGACGGGCTGCGGGAAAATGCCTGTAGGATGGCCGTTTTCAGATCCACAGACTCCATCCCTCTCAGGGAAGGTGCTGAGGCCCATTCTGTCCCCCCTTTTGTAACATCCGCATGGGTTACAAATGGCAGAGCCAGGCATACAGTTAAAACGCTTAAGTTTCCTGCGACTTTTCTGACTGAATTCTTCATCTGACACTCCTGTCATTTTCCTTGCCGGAAACATCCTGGTGCAGCCTTCGCACAGTTTCCGGAACCCACATCCCATCTGATTTACAGGGGTATTATTGCAATGTTCCTGACACAGAAAAAGCCGTCCTAAAGTACCCAATCCGTTTGAAATACATTGATGAGGGGCGAATATTCCTATTAGAGACATTCATGACATGTATGGATTAATCTTAAAAATCATGATGTTATTTTTCTAACATAAGGGAAAAATCTGATAACCAAAAATGGTCTGAGGGATGGCAATTTGATTACAACAGCGACATTAACATTACAAAAATCGGTCACTTCTTAGGAAAATTTGCGGAATCCTTACAAATAAATGCGGGTGAATTTGCATTATTTTGCGTTTTTGGGACGAAAAACACGCTGTCTGGGTGAGATTATTCTGAGTGTAAATCCCCGAATTTTCCTCTTAATCATTTCAGCTATAGGTGAAAAAAACAGCGCAAAAATAATCATGAAAATAGTTAAGCGAATTTCATGCTCTGGCGGAATTATCGTTCACAGATCGTCTTAATAATAAAGCCAGTAAAAAGCCATCGTCGGGTTCCTGTTTGGAGACAAAGACAGCAGCATGAAACAGCGTTATATTGGCATGACAAAATCCATGTCATATCACCCCGTCCGGCTTTCGTTTTCATTTTTAAATGAAAGCCCCCTGCGCAAATGAGTATCAGTCAAAGGTGAGCTGCCAAAAATATTCATTCATGCATTTTAAATGCGTCAAAACTCTCTATAGATTTATCGATTAATGTATAGCCATGTCAGCTTTATGGAGTAGTGTAGGATTATTTAAGTATTAAATATAGAAACGAAAAATAGTCCTAAACGGGTAACATAAATCCTTGCCGTAAATGTTAATTAACATTAAATTTCAATAGGTTATAAGAAACATCTGAGAATATTTAATTACATTACAAGAAATTAATAACTTTGAGTTACGTTGACGATAGGAACCATAATATATATTATGATCACAGGCATATTGGATGGTAATAACAGAGGAAAACTATCGGACATATGCGATTTCTTTACGGAGAACGGGTTCATTTAAAGGAATGAATTAATGATGCGCATTGCACTTATTGACTCATGCACATTCACGTATAACGGGCTAAAGCATTTATTCACTTTAACCCATATACCTAAAGGCATAACTTTCAATCAAATCAGTGCTGAGGAAGCGCTTGACAAAAGCAATGAGAACTACGACATCTATATAATTGAACCAGGTGAAGTGAGTTTTGAGTTTAATATCGATAAGTTTATTTATCATCTGAAGTCTATGAGTCTGGTCAGCAGCAAGTTTGTTATTCTGAGCGATAATATGATTGTAAACAGTCGCCTGGCCGATTTTCATTTATGCAAAGCGCATGCCTTCTCGAAGAGTTATTTCTTCTTTGACAGCCTGCTGACCGGGAAGTACGACGCGATACGCCCTTTTGTAGAGGATTATCTTCTCTCGAAAAACGAAGCGATTTTGCTCCGGTGCTTAGCAAAAGATCCGACTATGAAAAACATCGAGAAAATCACGTCGATTCCCATGTCGAATCTTTACTACTATAAATACAGCGCCATGAAAAAGCTTAAGCTGAAGAATACTAAAGAACTCTTCAGCTACCTCAACCGGGTGCTTAATCACTCCCTCTGACCCACAGCCTGGCTTCACATAAGCCAGGTTATTGCATCAGGTACTTGTACAACTCAATCGAGTTTTTCAGCCCCAGTTTCTTCATCGCATTCCGCTTATGCGTACTAATCGTCTTACAGCTCCGTCCTAATTTCTGCGCAACATTGGCATTAGTCTTCATGGTTTTAATTGCCATCAGAACTTCCCATTCTGTGGCCGTCAAAAACTTTTGTGAAGACTGCGCGGATGTCGCTCTCTTTTGCTGAAAATAAGGGCTCAGTGCCCGCTGATAATTCAGGTCAGAGGCACCGGTAATAAGCATTTTTCTGAGTACGGAGATCTCCTCCTGCTCTGATATAAGCATATCAATGTTTTCATCAGAAAGTTGCGCCAGTTTATCATTCTGCTCAATCTTAGTGACGACAATGACCCGAGGAGGAATATAGAGGAAATTCATTCTCCGGATAAATTTCATGACTGCATTGAAATCATCCGAGGTATCCTGAACCTCGAGAATAATACTGTCGATCCCCGTCCCTATTCCTGAATTGTAAAATTCAACCAGTGAACTGAAAGCATGTGTTTTTAAATCAAGCTGATTCAGAACTGCCGAAATTGCCAGCCGCTCATAATAACCTGAGTGAATTATCACTGTTTGTTTCATTAATCATTCCGTTGGTAATACTTTCCGTTTATCTCCCTTTCAGGGGGAAATTCTTAGCCCCCTGATGCATCGCAATCTTAATTCGGGATATTTTTCCTGTCGATATTTTGAGAATTTCAAGCGTCACGTTAGGATTTTTACGGTCATATCATAAAAATCCATGAATCCATTACAACTCATCATTAATTGATTATCAATTACGAACCAAATGAAACAATTCACTGTAATAACCCCGATAAAGCAGTGTCTTATTCTTTATGATCTTTGCGTGCTTTTAAAATTTTGTCTGATTGACATTACTTTCCCGCTTTCACTTCCGATCAATAAATCCACACATTTCATCCAAAATTGATCACAAACAACCGCAAAGCGTTTTTTGCCGCAAATATTCTAAGAATTTTCTAGTTTATGCGGCGAAATATCTGAGTTGTGGATCAGGGGGTGTTTTCAGCACGAAATGTTTGAAACGCGCGGTGAATTCCTGCGTGAAACCGTTCAGGTAAACAGTGATTACGTGGGCGAAGGCTATGGCCTGCCGACCGCGGGTACGCTGGAAGCCCTGCGTTTACTGGCATGGCTCGAAGGGATTTTGCTGGATCCGGTTTATTCGGGCAAAGGCATGGCCGGTCTTATCGATTTAATCCGTAAAGGCCACTATTGCGCCGACCACAATATCGTGTTCATCCACACCGGCGGCTCGGCGGGTTTGTTTGGCTACCGGCAGTTGCTGGAACAAACCGGTGCTTGCCTGCACCGAAGAGCCCCCCGCGCTGGACGCTGTTTCGTCAGTTCATTTATCCCAAAGCCTTGATCCAACGGCGTTACTGGCGGCAACTTGTGTGAATTTATGGCAGGGCTCAAATCCATAAAACACGAAGGACCGGATAATGCGAATATCAGCAAGTATTTGGGGAAATGACTTCACGGGCGATTAAGCCCACGGTTCCAAACTTATCCTTCAGGAATAAATGATGACGACCTTAAACGACAGACTGGCATGGCGCTACGCCACTAAAAAATTCGACCCAACCAAAAGCGTACCGGCTGACAAGCTTGAACGCATCATCGAGGCCGTCCGCCTTGCGCCTACCTCAAGCGGCCTGCAACCGTTTGAGCTGTTTGTCGTCACCAACCCGGAAGTTCGCGAAAAAATTCGCGCCGTTGCATGGAATCAGGCGCAGGTAACGGACAGCTCTCACCTGCTGGTATTCGCCGCCTGGGATGACATCACCGAAGAACGCGTAAATATGATGTTCGACCTGACCAATGATGTGCGCGGTTTCGTCAATGAAGGCTGGGAAAACTATCGCAAAATGCTGCTGGGAATTGTCGCGGAACGCGGAACCGAAGCCAACTATCAGGCCGCTGCCCGTCAGGCTTATATCGGTCTGGGCGCAGCGTTAATCGCCGCCGCTTTCGAAGAAGTGGACGCCACCCCGATGGAAGGTTTTGACCCGGCCGCCGTCGATGAAATCCTCGGCCTGAAAGAGAAAAACCTGCGCAGCGTGATCATCCTGCCAATCGGCTATCGTGCGCATGAAGGCGACTGGCTGGTGAACCTCAAAAAGGTACGCAGAAGTCGTGAGAATTTTGTGACTGAAATTAAGTAAGTTTTAGTCAGAATTTTGGGGGGCGCCCCAAACCGCCTTTAACGGCAAAACCTGTTGTAAAAAGACGCGGAGATCCCAAAGAGGGCTCGTCATAGCCCTCTTTGGTCGGTTTCGGCACCCGCCGCTGAGCGTTCACCGCACATGAAAACCGGGATTTTCTCGATCCTGCTAAAAAGCCAGCCCGGCGTTGACCCACATCCCCCTTTCATTTACCTGATGACAACCCGGCACGTTCTGTGCAGGATCAGATTTTTATTTCCGGGGATCATCCATGAACGCAAAAACGGCATCGTTAGAAGGCCGTATCCGCCAGCATTGGGATCAGCTCTCTTTGCACGAACAGCGTCTGGCCGATGTCTTGCTGGCAGCGCCTGGGCAGTTAGCCATGAATACGGCAACAGAACTGGCGCAGAGCGCGGGGGTTTCCAAAGCCACTGCGACGCGGTTTTTCCGCCATATCGGCTATGAAAGTTATGATGCCGCCCGCCGTCAGGCGCGTGAAATGCAAAACAGCGGCTCCCCGTTGTATCTTCAGGCTGTGCCCAGTGCTTCTCCCCTTGATACATTGATACAAAATCATCTGGAAAAAGAAGTCTCCAGTCTGGTGAATACGTTCCGTTCGCTGGAAACAGAGCAACTGGAAGCCTGCGTGAAGACGATTGCCCGCGCGCGGCGCGTTGTGGTGATGGGCTGGCGCCACAGTCAGACCATCGCCATGCTGATTTACCGCGATCTCGTCCATATTCATCCCGATGTCCAGCTGCTGCCGCGCGCCGGGGATTCTCTGGCGGAACATCTGGCCATGCTGGGTCCGCAGGATATCGTGATTTGCGTGGGCCTGCGCCGGCGTATGCCCGCACTGGAAACGGCCATGAACGCCCTGCACGAAATGCATGTGCCGATGCTGTATATCTCCGATGTGCTGGCAGGTAAACCGGCGAAACATGCCAACTGGGTATTGCGCTGCCACACCGATGTGAACCTGATTTTTGACAGCACCGTCGCCCTTTCCGGCGTCTGTAATCTGCTTTGCTCACTGGTCGCCCGCAGTATGGGGAAAACCGGTAGCTACCATCTGGCCTCTATCGAAACCCTGCACCAGAGTCTCGACGAGCTGGAATAATGCGCTGTTACGGCGCACGCGTTGTGTAGTTTCTCACCAAATCAGTGCAACGGCGTTTGCGGACGTCGCTTTTTTTTCAATTGATATGAAACCAGAGAAATTAAATAAACAGCCAAAGAAACACTTGTTTCTCATTGATTCACTGAGAAAAAGGGGTTCCCTTCTGAGATTACCGTTTCATCGATCAGAAAACTGGCACGGAATCTGCTCTGGTAGGAATGACATTTCACCAACACCAGGGAAACACCATAATGAAAAAAACAGCACTGCTGATCGCCACTTTGCTCACGCTCGGCGCAGCAACAGCCGCTAAGGCTGATACTTTGTCGGACATTAAAAGCAGCGGAAAAATCACCGTTGGCATCGACCCGACATTCCCACCTTATGAATTCACCAACGATAAAGGCGAAATCACCGGTTACAGCGTGGCGATCATGGAATCGTTCGCCAAAGACCTCGGCGTGAAACTGGAGTTTCAGAAAACGGCATTTAGCGGCATTTTGCCCGGCCTGATTTCAGGGTCATTCAATGCCGAAGGTTCTTCCCTGAATGTGACCGCCGAGCGCGCGAAAAAAGTGCTTTTCACCACGCCTTACAGCAAAACCGTCAACGGCGTGCTGGTGCGTGAAAGCGAAGCGAAAAAATTCAGCAGCAAAAAGCTGACGCCTGAAGATCTCTCCGGGCTGAGCGGCGCGGTAAAAAGCGCCAGCGTGCCGGAGCAGTTGCTGAAAGGCTTTAACGAAACGCTGACCAAAGAAGGCAAAAAACCCATCACGATTATCAGCGTTGATACGCTCGATCAGACCGTCAGCACGCTGATGACCAGACGTGCCGATTTCGTTTATGACGATATCTCGGTACTCGCGCCAATTGTCAAAAAATACCCGAATAAAGTCGTGCAGGTCGGCGAAGCCGGGCCGTCGCAGTGGATGGCGTGGGCCACGCGTAAAGACGATGTCAGCCTGAACAAAGCCATCAGCGATCACATTCTGGCGATGCAAAAAGATGGCGAGCTTTCGGCACTGCAAAAACAGTATCTCGGTACCACGTTTACCGTGCCCGCCAGCGATTTCATCCCTCAGGAGTAAGTTATGTGCCAATCAACACTGACGGTGCCTGCCGGTCACGGCAAAACCTTTGAGGTGAAAAAAGGCCAGTTTATTACCGTCATAGACACCGGAGGGCAACAGGCCGCCGACTTTGTGGCGGTCAATGCGGACGATCTCCGCGAGAAGCTTTCACCGGTGCATACGCGCCAGCATTTGCGCTCGCTGTTCTTCAAACCCGGCGACGCGTTGTGGTCGAGTGAAAACCGCCCGATGCTGCGCATTGTGGCTGACACCATTGGCATTCACGATGCCAATGTTCCGGCCTGCGACCGCACGCGGTTTAGCGTCGATTTCGGCGTGGAAGGCCACCGCAACTGCGTCGATAACCTGCTCGAAGGTATGAAGGCGCACGGTGTAACGTATTTCAGCCTGCCGGAGCCGTTCAATCTGTTCCAGAACGGGCCGGTGACCGCCGATGGCCGGATGGAAGTCACCGATCCGACCAGTAAAGCGGGCGACTGCATTGTGTTTGAAGCGTTGTGCGACCTGATTTGCGCCGTGTCTTCCTGCCCGCAGGACATCATTCCCGGCAACGGTTTGCAGGTCACGCCGATTGATATTCAGGTCAGCAATCATTACCACGGGGAGAGTCAGCATGCTGTTAATGCGTGAGGCCTGGGCCGAAAGCGACGTGCGTCCGCTCGCCGCGCCTGTCGAAATTAAAGCCGGAGAAGCGGGTTCCATCCGCGTGCTGCGCGGTCAGTTGCTGCGCATCACTGCGCTGGGCGAAGGCGCCGTGGCGTCGCTGTTTGGTTTCAGCCTGACCGATCCTGCTGTGTGGCTTTCCGTGCATCATACCCGCGTATTCAGCAACAGCTATCTGCTCGGTTCAGGGATGCGGCTGGTGAACAACCGCCGCCGTCCGGTGATGGTGCTGGGGAAAGACAGCGTGAAGCGTCACGATCTGCTGCTGCCGGGATCGACCCGCGCATGGCTGGCACAACAGGGTTATGAAGGTGAAGGCTGCATTGAAGCCGTACAGGGCGAACTTGCGCGGCTGAACATGGACGTGCCGAAACTGCCGGATCCGATCAATCTGTTTATGCACGTCCGCCTGACGCGCGAAGGCGAAATTCTGCCGGAAACCAACCGCACGCAGCCGGGCGACAGCATCACCTGCCGCGTGGTGGCGGATACGCTGTTTATCGCGTCGGCCTGCTGTACCGGCATCGAAGGCAATGACAAACCGGCGCCGCTGCGGCTTTCGGTAGCGGAAAATCTGTCCGCATTCGGCGGGGAGTAACGCATGTTGGGGCTGAGTGAACAGGTCATCGCCGCACTTCCCGAGTTAGGGCATGGCCTGCTGATGACGGTGATCCTGACCGTTCTCGCGGCACTGCTCAGTATCGTTCTGGGGCAGATTGTCTGTTTTCTCCAGCTTCGCCGTGCATGGCCGTGGCGCGCGTTCGGACGGCTGTATGTCAGCCTGATGCGCGGCACGCCCGCCATCGTGCAGCTTTTTGTGGTGTTTTTTACCCTGCCGCGGCTGGGGCTTGGCGGGCATCCGATGCTCGCCGCCGTGCTGGCGATCGGGATGAACAGCGGCGCTTACGTCGCGGAGATCCTGCGTGTGAACCAGAGTCTGGTCACTAAAGGCCAGCGCGAAGCCGCCCGCACGCTGGGGCTGAGCCGGTGGCTAACGTGGTGGTTTGTGATTAACCCGCAAATCCTGCGCGCCAGCCTGCCGATGCTGGTCAACGAGTTCACCATTTTGCTCAAAACCACCCCGCTGGCGTCGGTAGTCGCGCTCACTGAACTGACCTACGCCGGGCAAATTGTGATTGCGCGAACCTATGACGCGACACAAGTTTTACTGCTGGTATCCGCGGGATATCTGCTGATTGCGCTGCCGCTGATCAGCGCAGTGCGCCATCTGGAAGCGAAACGGAGGGTTGCGTAATGGACTGGCAGGCGATTCTCAGCTCACTGCCGTCGCTGGCCGACGGCATGGCGGCCACCCTCAAACTTTGCGCCATTGCGGCATTTTGTTCATTGCTTTGGGGCACGCTGATGGCGACCGCGTTAATGCGCGCCCCGCCGTTCTGGCAGCGGATCCTGCGTATTTACACCAGCCTGACGCTGGCGTTACCGCTGCTGATTGTCATCTATCTGCTCTATTTCGTGTTGCCGGAATATGACATCACATTCACTTCGCCGCAGGTCGGCGTACTGGCGCTGACATTGTATTACGCGCCGTATATCGCTCAGGTGATCCGCTCCGCGGTTGAGGCGTTGCCGCGCGGCCAGTGGGAAGCCTGCCGCGTTCTGGGGCTAAGCCGCACCGAGCAGTTGCGCGATGTGGTTTTGCCTCAGACGCTGCCGCAGATGTTGTCGCCGCTGGTCGGGCTGATGATCGGTCTGATTAAAGATTCGGCGCTGCTTTCGATTGTTTCGGTACAGGAATTTATGTACGCCGCCAAACAGGCGATTTCTGATACCTACGCGCCGCTGGAGATTTATCTCACGGTGGCGCTGTGTTACTGGGTGCTGAACAGCCTGATTGACTGGCTGGCGCGCCATATTGAATTTCGCATGACGCGCTATCGTCGCGGCATGCAACATTAACCAGGAGAAAAAAACATGTCAGCTGATCTTGAGCATCGCGACATCCAGCTTATTCCGGCGCGCCACGGCAAAGCGGTGCATCTGAAAAAGGGTGAAGCGGTGCAGGTGGTGAATTTACACGGGACGCAGGTGGTCGATTGCTGGGCGTATAACGCGGCGGATGTCGGCGAATATATGTGTATGGAAGCCACGCGGGTGTGGAATCAGCGGCTGAATCCACAGGTCGGCGACAGCTTTATCACCAGCCAGCGCCACCCTATTCTCACGCTGGTGGCCGACACGTCACCGGGCGTCCACGACACGTTTATGGCCGCCTGCGACGCGCGCCGTTATGAACTGCTCGGCTGCACCGAACCGCACCGCAACTGCCACGACAATCTGTTCGAAGGCATGGCGGAGCTGGGCGTACATTTGCCGCACGGCAATCTGGCGTCGTTTAACATCTTCATGAATATTCAGGTTCAGCCCGATGGCCGCACGCTGAAAACCCTGCCGGTCGTCACGCGTCCGGGCGATTACATCATTCTTCGCGCCGAAATGGATTGCTATGTCGCCTTCTCCGCCTGCCCGCAGGATATCGTCAGCATTCAGGGGCAAGGCGATAACACGCCGCGTGACGCCGAACTGCGAATTCTGACAGCGGGATTCCCGCAGGTGAAATTGCAGGGAGCGTGGGTACCGGAGGGGGTCTGAGGCAACAAACGTTAAGGGCAACAATCTGAGTTGCCGCCCAAACTGACCCAAAGGGCGCGTTAGCGCGCGCCCTCTGGACACCCTCGCTTTTAACTGCGCGCTACCGCTCGCTGACCATGTTTCAGCAATTTCTGCTATTGCCGCAAAATCCTGCCGCTGCGCGGTCCCTTCACCCGGGTTTCAAACCGCGCGAAAAGAGTCGCGTTTGTCCACCCCTCCTTTCAGCGTGATTTTTGAAAGCGGCGAGTGGCTATGTAATTCGGAGGGAGTGTTTGAGATTTTTGCCAGTTATTTTTTTGGAATACAATTTAATTAATGTATATTTACTTCCCCTGCACAGGGGGAGAGGACGATTTATTTGCAAACCCATTAAATAAAGATTCAGGGGAGCTGACTCCTCGCAAATAAAATTGTATTCAGACACTGCGCAGCCCCTTATATATACTCACATAATTAAGAAGAACAAATAATTTTTCAAATCTATACATCATCCATGACGTATAGATTCTTTGCATTATACCCACGCAGGCCACGAGAGTATATTAGCGGGCATTAGAAAATGCTAAAGAATAGCGATAGGAAATTTAGAAAAATATGTGATAACTTACTGTTTAAAGGGTTAATATGACAGATACTGATGATATAGCAGAGCGGATAGCGGAAATTATTTTATCTCCTGAAACTATAACGGGATTAGTGCATGGTGCACTTACTGTTCCTCTCGATTTCGGGTATCTGGTGTATGGGGTTTTTGATACAGATTCCCACTACAGACACGAAACAACCAGAATAAGAATGGCTGATGCCATTAAAAATGACATTCTGAATTATGAAAACATAATCAATGCTGTAAGCATGATATTTAATTCGTTCAATAAATATCTTTCTGAATCAGAGCAAGATAAAGTGTATCGTAATGTCATCGCGTCAATCATTGGGAGGATGGGAACCAATACAATAATATCGATTACAGCCGCCGCCGTTTTAGAGCGAGTTTCTTTTATAACCGCTACTTTTAAATCAAGACCCATAGCCGCGCTGACTGGTGTTCTGCTCATCGGCGGCATGATGGAACGTTCGATAAGAACGTCAGAAAGATTGGAGCAACAGAGCCCTGACGTATACAAAATGCTAAGGCTAAGAAATTACGATCTTCTTTATTTCCTATTCGAAGCCTCTACACAACCCTTCGTTGATGCGATACAAGTTCGCGTTACACAGGGAGCTCCTGCATTCAGAAAAATAATGGAAAAATTGAGGATAAAACTGGATGCATAATAATCAGCCATTTTTCAAAACTGCGAAATTCCTGCTTAACACATTCAGAAAAATTTTGGCGTTTTTAGTTTACTACGCTCTGGAATTTTTATATCCCCTGTTGGTAATAGTAGGTTCGCTACTGTGCATGATGAAGCTAGAACCATGGGCTGTGAAGTTTATTGGTATGGCTCTTTGGCTAGCCTTTCTATACGGATTATATAATATCATTGATAGGTTTTTCGGGAAAAATTGAAAAACATCACAATTCACTTAAAAAGGTTCTCGCATGTCAAATCCAGTTTATCTTTGGTTAAATGACGAAAATGATTCTCCAATTGTCGGAGAGTCGTTAGTGACAGGGAGAATTGGCTCAATTGAAATAAAGTCGCTGAGTCATAATATGCATATTCCTGTGGATGCGCACACAGGAAGATTAACAGGCACCCGAGTTCATGAACCGATTACACTACAAAAGGAATTTGACAGAGTAACTCCTTTTCTTTACCGGGCCTTAACGAATGGGTTAACACTCAAATCAGCAATTCTTAAAATGTATCAAATCATGGATGCCGGGATAGAAAGCGAATACTTCAATATTATTTTGGAAAATATAAAAGTAACAGCAATTACTCCGAATCTGTTTCCCGGTGGAATGACAGGAACACATTTAGAAAACATCCAATTACGCTATGAATCAATTATATGGAAACATTGTAACGGTAATATAATACACAAAGATTCCTGGAATGGACAGACAACCGCATAGACAAAAAGATATCCCAAAAAGATATGGCTACATCACTCAGATAATCAAAGCCCGGCCATCCATCCGGGCGTTGATATCTGTATTACTGCACGTCCCTCCTCGTCCCTTCCAGCCCAACCTTCAGTTCTTCTTTCGACATCAGCACACAATACGTCGGCGTGCCGCGTTCGAAGCGCCAGCCTTCGGAGAGCGAACCGGCGTCGACGGCGTCGAAACCAAAAGCATCGTATAAACCGGCCACCAGCTTTTTCGTTTCCGCGTTGTCACCGGCCAGCGGGAGTGCGCGGCGTTGCGGGTCGCTGGCCGGTAAGCCTTCGTTTTCAAGATCGGTCATCCGAATCGAGTTGAACGCTTTGGTGATGGTCGCACCCGGCAGGAAACCGGCGAGATATTCGCTGGTGGTGGTCGTGTGATTATCCAGCACGGGCACCTGACCGTCGCGATCCGGGTAGTAATTTACGGCATCGATAACCTGCTTCCCGGTGAGTCCGGCGGCAGGTAATTGCCCGATGGCAGTCAGCGGCACGGCGATCACTACGATGTCACCGAAAATTGCGGCTTCCGTAGCAGTTCCGATTTCACAACCAATCATAGGTTTCAGGCTGAACAGTGTCTGCGGCCCGCGTGAATTACTCAGCATCACCTGATGCCCCGCTTTAAGTGCCAGTTTGGCGACTGCGCGGCCGACAAATCCTGCGCCAATAATGCCTATTTTCATGATTTCACCTTTCATTTCGTTGCAGAAAGATAAAGAATAATTCGATACTCAGCGTTGATAAATCGCCATCATCGACATAAACAAACAACAAAAAGGAGTGAATCATGGACCGGTTAACCAGCATGAATGTGTTCGTCAGGACGTCCGAACTGGGCTCCTTTGCCGCCGCCGCCGAAGCATTGCGGATCTCTCCGCAGATGGTGGCGAAACATATTGCCCGGCTCGAAACGCGGCTGGGCACCGTACTGATCAACCGGACCACGCGCCGTCAGCATCTCACCGATATTGGGCGAAGCTATTATGAACGCTGCAAACGGGTGCTGGCCGAGGCGGAAGCCGCCGATGCGATTGCGCTGGACATGAAAGCTACGCCTTCCGGCGTTATCCGCGTGAATGCGCCGGTTACGTTCGGCTCTTCGGCGCTCGCGCCTTTTATTACGCAATATCTGGATAAATTCCCGGAAACGCAGGTTGAGCTGACGCTGACCGACCGGATGGTCGATCCGGTCGAGGACGGTTATGAGGTGATTTTGCGCATTGGCGAGCTCACCGACGGCCCGATGATTGCCAGCCCGCTGCGGCCTTACCGGCTGATTGCCTGCGCTTCGCCGGGCTATCTGGCGCAGAACGGTGTGCCGGATACGCCTGCCAGCCTGGCGCAGCATTCGTGTCTGGTTTACGGGATCTGGCCGCCGCAGGATCCGTGTCGCTGGATTTTCAGCAAGGACGGGAAAACACATGAAGTCCACCCTGCCGGACGTTTACGCGCCAATGACTGGCGGGCCTTGCTGCATGCGGCGGTGAAAGGTTACGGCGTGACGCTGGGGCCGGAAGATGTGCTCAATGAGGAAATTACGCAAGGACGGCTGGTGCAGATTTTGCCGGATTACACCGGCCCTTCCCGGCCGATGCATGTTCTGACACCGGCCGGGCTGCGGCAAACTGTGAAAATTCGCTGCTTTACTAATGCGATCAAAGAGGCGTTTGGCTGAATCGCACTGTCATCATTTTACGCGTCGGCAGCGACAAAAACCGGAGGCTTAAACGCCGTCACATCCGGCAGTGGCGCATCCCAGCGTTCAATTTCAATCCAGCAACTTTGCGCGGTACACCCCTGACCGAGGCGCGAACTCCCGCGATCTTCCGTCAGTACGTTCGGATTGCCGTGCTTATCGATGGAATCCGGCTGCGTTGGATCCTGCGGGTCATACCAGGCTCCCGTGGACATCTGCACCACGCCGGGGCGTAAATCTTCCGTGATATGCACCCCCGCTAAAATCGCCCCGCGATCGTTAAAGACGCGCACGATGCTGCCTTCTGTGATACCGCGCGCAGCGGCGTCCTGCGGGTGTAACCACAACGGTTCGCGATCCTGCACTTTGGTACCGCGGCTGACGGCTCCGTGATCGTACTGGCTGTGCAGACGCGTACGTGGCTGGCTGGAAAGCAGATGCAGCGGCCAGCGGGCGCTGAATGCCTGCTGTTCCTGCGCATCCTGTTCAAACCAGAATGGAAAACCGGGACATTCTTCGTAATCAAAGTCGGCGACGGTCTGCGAAAACAGTTCGATTTTGCCCGAAGGCGTGGCGAGTTGCGCGCCTTGCGGATCATCACGGAACGCTTTCAGGAAGATCTGCGGCGTGTCCGGCCGTGCATATTCCATTTTTCCCTGCTGCCAGAAATCTTCAAAGTCAGGCAGTTCGATGCCGTCAGCTTCGGCGCGCGGACGTGAAATTTCATAGATATGGCGCAGCCATTGCGCCGGGTCGCGCCCTTCGCTGAATTCCTCGCCAAAGCCCATTTTTGCGGCCAGTTCGGCGAAAATCTCGTAGTCACTTTTTGCCTCTGCAAACGGCGGAATATGCTGACGCATGGCAATCATAAAGCCGTCATTGCTGGCGCTGCCGATGTCTTCACGTTCAAGCGATGTCGTCACCGGCAACACGATATCAGCGAATTTCGCCTGTGCGGTCCAGTACTGTTCGTGAACCACGACGGTGTCCGGTTTACGCCAGGCGTTGATCAGCCGGTTGATATCCTGATGATGGTGAAATGCGTTACCGCCCGCCCAGTACACCACGCGGATATCCGGGTACCGGCAATTTTTGCCGTCAAACTGATATTCCGCCCCCGGATTGAGCAGCATGTCCGAAAGCCGTGCGACCGGAATATGCTCGCTTACCAGATTTTTGCCCATTGGCAAACGCGGGCCGGAGAAAGTGCGGCGGTCAGAACCGGCGAGATTGGTCGAGGCATAGGCAAAACCCAGCCCGCCGCCCGGCGTACCGATTTGCCCGAGCAGTGACGCCAGCGCCACCGTCGCCCAGAAGGTCTGTTCGCCCTGCCTTGCCCGCTGCAATGACCACGCGATGTTGATCATCGTGCGCTTTTCCGACATCTCCCGCGCCAGCGCCCGGATGCTGTCCGCGCTCATACCGGTCAGGGATTCTGCCCATTCCGGCGTTTTGGCTTTGCCGTCTTTCGCGCCGGTCAGGTAGTCGCGATAGGTGTCAAATCCGACCGTATGGCTGGCAACAAAACCGGCGTTATAGCGGGATTCGTCGATCAGAACGTAGCTTAGCGCCAGCAGCAGCGCGGTATCGCTGCCCGGGTTGAGGGAAAGCCATTGTGCGGATTTCACCGAAGACAGGTCGTTTTTCACCGGGCTGACGTTGATAAAGCGCGTACCCGTTTGCTCCAGGGTCTGGAGCCAGTATTTCAGGGAGTGATCGTTCGCACCGCCGCCGTTAACCTGCGCATTGCGCCACGGCAGGCCGCCAAAGGCGACAAAAAGCTCACAATTTCCGGCCAGAACCGACCAGTGAGTATGTTGTTTTTGCAGGACATCCAGGTCGCCGATAATGTGCGGTAGCAAACGCTCGGCGGCGGCCAGGCTGTAAGTATTGGTGCTGCCGGTGTAGCCGCCGAACTGGTTGAAAAACCGGTGCATCTGGCTTTGTGCGTGATGGAAACGCCCGGCGCTCGACCAGCCGTAGGAACCGGCATAAAACGCGGAATTGCCGTGTTTAGTTTTCACCCGCTGAAGCTCGCCTGCGATAAGCGATAACGCGGTCTCCCAACTGACTTCCACAAACGGCTCTTTCCCGCGTCCTTCACGCGAGGCCGCGCCGTGTTGTAAATAGCCGAGGCGCACCGCAGGGCGGCGGATACGGCTGTCACCGTCAACGCCACCGACCAGTGACTGGCCAATTTCAGACGGGTTGCGATCCCATTCCACCGGTTTAACAGATTTCAAAACACCGTCGTCCGTGGTGACGCGGTACGTCCCCCAGTGCATAACGGCCAGATCGTGATTGTTTTTCATTATTAGCAGGCTTTTATTATTGGCAAAAATGGGCAGGCAAAACTCACATTAACATGCCGGTAACGTGTTCGCTACGCGATCGATGTTAATGCTATTTTTATCATAACGTTATGGGGGAGTTGGATAAGTCTGGGGTGGGATTTTGGGTTTACCACCCAAACTGGCTTCAAGGAGCGCCTATCGCCGCGCCCGATGAAAATCCTGGCCTCTTTCACTGCGCGCGATAGCGCGTGTTGAAAAAGACGTGGAGATGCCAAAGAGGCCCCGTCCCGGGCCTCTTTGGTCGGTTTCGGCGTCAGCCGCTGAGCGATCACTGCAATTGAAAAACCGAAACTTTCCCGATCCCACTGTCGGTTAAACAACGCAGTGTTTATGCCTTCGAAAATGCCGTCGCCTTCCTCCCCGCCAGCGTCCCAAAGATGATGATGTCGGCCACGGCGTTGCCGCCAATCCGGTTTGCGCCGTGGATACCGCCCACGACTTCACCGGCAGCCCAGGCGCCAGGGATGATTTGTTTCTGGGCATCCAGAACCGCGGTGTCAGGATTGATGGTGACGCCGCCCATGGTGTGGTGAACGCCCGGTGCGATGCGGATTGCAAAGAACGGCCCCTGATTGAGCGGGTGACGCAGCGCAGTTGTACGGCCAAAGTCTTCGTCTTTTTTCGCGACCACGAACAGGTTATAGCGCTCCAGCGTGTCGGCCAGCACCTGCGGATCCATGTTCAGTTTGACGGCCAGTTCCTGCGGAGTCGGTGCGCTGAGCACAAACCCTTTGGCGATGTATTCGTCCGCCGCTTTGTTATTCGCCCGCACCTGCTCATCGAAGATAATCCACGCACTTTTCTCCGGCAGCCCGATAATTTCGGCGGAGACTTTGTCGCGGGTTTCCATTTCGTTGTAGAAACGGTGACCGGCCTGACTGACCAGAATCGCCCCGCCGCCGCGAATGGCTTCTGAAATCAGGTAAGACGTGGTTTGTTCGACCGTCGGGTGGATCTGGATTTCGCCCATGTCCACGGTATCTGCGCCCAGTTTTTGCAACATCGCGATGCCGCTGCCGGTCGCGCCCGCGTGGTTGGTCGTGACGAAACCGTCAAGATCCGGACGGTAGCTCACCACCATGTTGCGGTTGGCGCTGAAACCGCCGGTGGCAACAATGACGCTTTTCGCATTCAGGATACGGGTGTCATTGTATTCATCGACCACCTGCACGCCGGAGACTGCGCCGTTTTCGAACAGGATTTCCGAAACAGACGTTTCCAGCAGAACTTCGATTTCGCGTTTGTTGATGTTTTTCACCAGACCGCTGATGAGGAATCCGCCCACCGCAGAACGGTCTGCCGGACGGTGCGTGCGGTCGATGCTCATCCCGCCGGTGATGGTGATGTCGTTAAGTTCGATCTCTTTCGCCGCCAGCCATTCGATGGCTTCCGGCGCCAGTTCAACAAACTCACGCAGCAGTACCGGGTTGTTTTTAAACTTCCCGCCTTTCAGCGTTTCGTCATAGAACAGGTCTTTGCTGTCTTCTATGCCTTTGAGTTTCTGGAAGCGTGTTTCTGCCGCATTCATCCCGACGGAGGCTTTGATGGTGTTGCCGCCAATGGTCGGCATTTTTTCGATAATCACCACATGTGCGCCGTCGTCGTGCGCCTGAATCGCCGCCGCCAGCCCTGCGCCGCCGCTGCCGATGACCACAACGTCAAAGTTTTGCGGTGCCTGCGGGTTACCGCCTTCATCTATGACGTGTTCTTTGTTCGAGGTTGTCATGGCGCGTGAAACGGCTTTTTTCAGCGCCTCACTCTGCGTGGTTGCGCCGGTAATCGCATCAACGTGCGGGCTGTTGGCCACCAGCATACGCGTACGCAGGCTTTCGAACGTGGTGGTGAAATCAACGTCCAGCGAGTCGTCTTTGACCAGCTGAATATCGGTAATACGGTCAGTATCGAGCACCACGTTGATTTTCAGTTTCAGCGCTTCGGCTTCTACTTTCTCCTGATAAACGCCGGCCTTATATTTACGGCCGGTGACGCTGGTGTCGCGGATCATGGCGTCGACCAGTGAGAAGCGCCACAGCGGTTCCGGAATATTCAGCTCTTCACGTTTGTGGCTGTCGATATACAGCTCGAGGTGATCGTTATTAATGATGCGGTCAGCCCAGTCCGGGTACGCGATGCAGGCTTTGCCCACCGCCACCAGATCAAAGCCGTGTTCCAGCGCGCTTTCGGCATCGGATTTATTCACCACACCGCCCACACCAATCACTGGCACTTTGGCCAGCGTCTCAGAACGCATGGCGCGGAATTTAGTGATAAGCGGCGTCGGATCCTGGGTATCGACAATAGAAGGACGCAGCAGCTGGCCGACGGAGAAATGCACGTAATCCAGCCCGCGCGCGGCGAGTTTTTCCAGCAAGTACATCGTGTCGTCGAAACGAATGCCGGGCACTTCCAGCTCTTCCGGCGAGAAACGGTAGCCGATAATAAAGGAGGCGTCGGCGAAGCGTTTCGCCATTTTATGGGTGATTTCCAGCACTTCCATCGGGAACAGCGCGCGTTTGTCGCGGTCGCCGCCCCACTTATCGGTGCGCTGGTTGGAGTTCGGGGAATAGAACTGCTGAATCAGATACGTGTTCGCACCGTGGATTTCCACGCCGTCGAATCCGGCTTTAATCGCACGGTTCACCGCATCACCAAATTTGGTGATCATGGTTTCCACTTCTTCGCCGGTCAGTTCTTTCGGTGTGGTGGCACCTTCACGCGGCGCGGCGATAGCACTTGGCGCAACCGGCGTACGGCCCCCGATCAGTTCAGGTTCAACCATACGGCCGCCGTGATAAATCTGAAGGATCGCTTTCGACCCTTTGGATTTGATAGCATCCGCAATTTTTTTCAGGCCGGGAATTTTGTTGTCGCTGTCGATGGCAATCGCGCCCGGAAACGCCGGGCCTAAACGATCAATGAAGCAACACTCAACGATGACGGTCCCGATGCTGCCGGCGCGGTCGCGGTAATACTCCACCAGTTCGCTGGTGACTGTACCGTCGTAAAAGCCCGTACAGGTGGTCATTGGCGCCATCAGCAGGCGGTTTTTCAGCACCGCGCCGTTGGGCAGCGTCAGTGGCTTAAGGACCGGGGTGAGCTTATTCATGTTGATCAACTCCGCAATTTAAAAGTCTTGAATTTTCCGTGGCCGCATTACTTACCGTTAAATTAAGCAATCCGATGCAGGTGATGAATTTAAAAAATCGGTCTGATTTTTTGTTTACTTTTCTGTTTATGCGAATAAAGAAAAGGGCGATGTGGGTCGTTATAACGTTCGAGGGAACTGGAGTTGTTTATTTACCCGACATTAAATCAAATACCATCTCCAATTGTTATCGAGCGATTGACAAAAATCAACTTTTGATTAACATAAAAAATCTCACCTGATAAATCAGCAGGTTGAACCCGAAAACTGGCGTTTGTGAAATTTTACTCTACATTCTCATTAGCAGGACTTTTTGCCAAAAAATAACCACACAACTTACGGTGGTATTTTATTTAAATAATAATGACTTCGCGGGGTCATGCAGGTTACAGATAATATTTAGTTTTTAATCATCTCTTACTCAAAACATCATCTTTTTGTAATACGTGACAAGCTTCCGATAAAGAAAAATTCATGGATTTAAGATGTCGAAGTGAAATAGCAAAATGACTTTTTCGAATACGAAATCACGCATGGACAACCAGGGCGTAACGCTTCCTTTCAATCACGGGCAGACCAAACTATGAAACCCACAACGACTTTGAATGACCCCAACAAGGCTGCTCCGGCCTCTGCGGGGCAAAAAAAACGTCTGATCATGCTATTCCTGCCAGTTCTGGTGGCAGTGCTGTTGCTGCTGACGCCGGTTCCCGCCGGATTACAACCTTATGCCTGGCATTTCTTCGCCGTCTTCGTCGGGGTGATTGTCGGTCTGATTTTCGAGCCTTTGCCCGGTGCGGTGATCGGCCTGACCGGCGTGGTGGTCATCGCGCTGTTTGGCCAGTGGCTGTTATTCAGTCCGGCAGAACTGGCAGATCCGAAGTTTAAAATGCCGACCGAAGCCTTTAAATGGGCGGTCAGCGGCTTTGGTAACTCCACAGTCTGGCTGATTTTCGGTGCCTTCATGTTTGCCGCCGGTTATGACAAAACGCAGTTTGGCCGCCGTCTGGCACTGATTCTGGTGAAATACCTGGGTCGTCGCAGCCTGACGCTCGGTTACGCCATCACCTTCGCCGACCTGCTGCTCGCGCCCTTCACGCCTTCTAACACCGCGCGCAGCGGCGGGACCATTTACCCGATCATCGCCAACCTGCCGCCGCTGTATGGTTCCAAACCGAACGACCCGAGCGCACGTAAAATCGGTTCCTATCTGATGTGGGTTGCGATCACTGCGGCCTGTATTACCAGTTCGATGTTCCTCTCCGCACTGGCCCCGAACCTGCTGGCGCTGGCGCTGGTAAAAAGTATCATCGGTTTCAACATTTCGTGGGGGATGTGGTTCCTCGCCTTCCTGCCGCTGGGCGTGATTCTGATCCTCACCATGCCGCTGCTGGCGTACTGGTTCTATCCGCCGGAAGTCAAAATTAACGATGAAGTCCCGAAATGGGCGAAGGCTGAGCTGGAGAAACTGGGCAAGCTGTCGCGTAACGAAATCCTGCTGCTGATCTTCGTGTGTTCCGCCCTGCTGATGTGGATTTTTGCCGCCGCCTGGATTGAACCGGCGCTGGCCGCGTTACTGGTGGTGGTTCTGATGCTGTGGACCGGCGTACTGAACTGGAACGACATTACCAGCAACAAACCGGCCTGGAATACTTTTGCCTGGTTTGCCACGCTGGTGGCGCTGGCCGATGGGCTTGCGCGCGTCGGTTTCATCGCCTGGCTGGGTAAAGAAGGCGGTCAGTTGCTCAACGGTTTCGACCCGCAGGTCGCCGCTGTGATGCTGCTGATTGCGTTCTTCCTGCTGCACTACCTGTTCGCCAGTACCACGGCGCACACCACCGCGCTGTTACCGGCGATGCTGACTATCGCCGCTGCCATTCCGGGCATCAACATGCCGGTTTACTGCCTGATGATGGTGACGTCGCTGGGTGTGATGGGGATTATCACGCCGTACGGCACCGGCCCGAGCCCGATTTACTACGGCAGCGGTTATCTGCCGACCAAAGATTACTGGCGTCTGGGGACTATTTTCGGCGCCATCTTCCTCGGCGGCATGATGCTGATTGCCTATCCGTGGATGGTTCTGATGTTCTGATCAACGCCACGGCGTTATAAGCAAAAAAGGTGCACTTTTGTGCACCTTTTTTTATGGGCGGGATGAGTCCTGAATAGCGTTAGGGTTTTCCTGTGAAAAATAGTGTTCCACCAGAATAGCCGCACCGTCATCTATCGCCTTGTGGATCAGCTTCACGCAGCGTTTGCTGTCGCCGGTTTCCAGCGCCAGCAGCAGTTGCTCATAATTGTGCTTGCCCTGCGTCACCGGCGAAGACTGCGGATAGAGGTAATTAAAGCACGGGCCGATCTGCACCCAGAGTTGCTCGATCAGCGCCATCAGCGTCGGCATTCCGGCCATCTCATAAAGCGTAAAGCGGAACTCGCGGTTAGCCTCGAGCGCCTCTTCCACCTTGTTTTCTCTTTTGGCGGCCAGGAATTTTACGTTCAGGTTTTTCAGCAGCGCGATGTGATCTGCGGTGACCCGCTCACAGGCCTGCGACACCGCAAGCCCTTCCAGATTTTTGCGGATCAGCGTGATTTCCTGATAGCGCAACTGGGGAATTTTGGGCACCAGAAACGCCTGCGCGGGCGTGGCATCCAGCGCACCGGCGGAGACCAGGCGCAATAATGCTTCGCGTACCGGCGTGACGCTGGTCCCCAGTTTTTCTGCAATCTCTTTCGTGACCAGTCGCGCGCCCGGCTTGAGTACACCGACAATCAGCGCTCCTTTCAGCTTCGCTTCAACCTGCATCGTCAGGCTGACACGCTGCGCTTTTTCCATCTCAAACATGTGACTTTCCTTTAGCAAAATTATCGATTTACTTTTTCAGTTTAAACTCTGGCTTGCCAAAAATACATTATATAGGATATATCATGTATTAAGGAATTGAACATTGATTGAACGTTTTTCTAACGCACCGACTTCATTTAATTCCGTCAACCTTTCTGGCGGCTTCACTTTGGGAATGACCGTAATGAGAATACCTGCCTTCAAACTGGCGTCACTGGCTTTGCTCATTGGCCTCGCAACACCCGCCGCGTTTGCTTCTGAACTGGTGATCGCGCAAACGACCTCTGCCACGGCAATGGATCCGGGTTTCCTGAAAGAATCCGCCACGCTGGTGGACAACCTCTTTGATACGCTGGTGCTGCGCGATGCCAATATGCAGTTGCAGCCGGGGCTGGCAACCCGCTGGAAATCACTCGACGACACCACCTGGGAATTCACGTTGCGTCAGGGCGTGAAATTCAGCGACGGCGAGCCGGTCAATGCGCAGGCCGTCAAATTCTCTATCGACCGTATTCTTGATCCCGCGAACCATGCGCCGACCATCTCTTATATCCGCACAATCAGGTCAGTGGAAGTCACCGGTGATTATCAGGTGAAAATTCACACCAGCGGCCCGGATCCGCTGTTGCCCACGCGTATGAGTCGCTACCCGACATACATTGTGCCACCGGCGTATGTCACCAAAGTGGGCGCGGCTGAATTTGCGCGTAAACCGGTCGGGTCCGGTGCGTATATCTTGCAGACGTTTATCCCCGACGAAAAAGTCGTGATGCAGGCCAATCCTGATTACTGGCGTGGTAAGCCCGCAATCGATACCGTCACCTGGCGGCCAATTCCTGAAGCTACCGCACGTATCACCGCCCTGCTGACCGGTGAAGTTCAGCTGGTAGATGGCGTTCCGGCCGATCTGGTTCCGGCGCTGAAAAACAAACCGGGCGTGCATCTTGAGCAGGTCAAAAACGGCGGCCTGACGATTTACCTCGGGCTGAAGAACGACCAGAAACCGCTGAACGACGTGCGCGTACGACAGGCGCTTTCTCTGGCGCTTAACCGCACGGCGTATACCCGCGATTTACTGCACGGTTTCGGGACGCCAACCGGCACGATGGCCGGGCCGAAAGATTTTGGCTATGACGCGATCCCGGCACCGGCACAGGACGTGGCGAAGGCGAAATCCCTGCTGGCCGAAGCCGGTTATCCGCAGGGCTTTACCCTGAAGTTCCAGGCACCGCGCCGTTATATCGCCAGCGCCGATGTGGCACAGGCAGTCGTGCAAGATCTGGCGGCGATCGGCGTGAAAGCCGAACTGGAAGTCCCTGAATGGTCGGTTTATACCCAGCAGGTGGCGGCACAGAAACAGGCTCCGCTGTACATGCTGGCGTGGGGTTCCACACAGACGCTGGACGCCGATGCCGCGCTGTATCCGATTCTGCATTCCGGCGAACCCTATTCGACAGTGAATTCTCCGGAACTGGATGCCCTGCTTAACAGCAGCCGCACCACGGTTGATCCGGCAAAACGCGAGAAGATTTTGCAGCAAATCCAGCAGGTTGTAGCCGTGCAGCAACCGCTGATCCCGCTTTACAAGGAGGATTCCCTGTACGCCAGCGCGGATAACGTGACCTTCAAAGGCCGCGCCGATTCCCGCATTCCGCTGTTCGACCTGAGGCTTAAATGATTTCACTGCGTTCGGTTTTGCAGAGAAAACCCCGTCGTCGCTTTTATGGCGACGGTATTCTCGGCGGCCTTTTGCTGTTGCTGGTCATCATCCCGGCGCTTCTTGCGCCGTGGTTACCCTTGCCGGATCCGTTGAAGAACGATCTGGCTGCGGCATTTTCTGCGCCCGGCAGCCAGCATTTGCTCGGCACCGATCAGCTGGGGCGCGATTTATTGTCACGTATTCTGGCGGGTACCCGCCTTTCGCTGATGGTGGTATTGCTGGCGGCGGTGATTGCGGCGGTGATCGGTTCGGTGCTTGGCATGATTGCCGGATACGTGGGCGGCTGGCTGGACGCGCTGATCATGCGCCTGATGGACATTCAGCTGGCGGTGCCGTTTATCCTGCTGATCTTACTGGTGATGGCACTGTTCGGCGCGTCGCTCACCAACATCATCCTGATCATGGGTGTCACCAGCTGGGCGATTTACGCCCGCGTGGCGCGCGCCAAAACGCTGGAAATTCGCGAGCTGGAATATATCGAATCCGTCAAAGCCATGGGTTTTTCGACGCCGCGCATTTTGCTGCGCCACGTTTTACCCAATCTCATGACGCCGCTGATTGTGCTGCTGACGCTGGATATCCCGCGGCTCATCGTGCTTGAAGCCTCGATTGGTTTTCTCGGCATGGGCATTCAGCCACCAACGCCGACGCTGGGAAACCTGATCGGCGAAGGCCGTTCTTACATGCTGCTCGCACAGTGGCTGGTGCTGTATCCGGGGCTGGTGATTGCCGCGCTGGTGATCGGCTGCAACCTGCTCGGCGACAGCCTGCTGCGCAAAACCCACACGAGGCTAGACTGAAATGCTGCGTTATATCCTGCAACGCCTCGGGCAATCCGTGCTGGTGATGTTCGGCGTTTCCCTGCTGATTTTCTACAGCCTGCATCTCACCGGCGATCCGGCGGCGGTCATGATGCCGCCCGGCTCGAGCCAGCAGGAAATCGAAAATTTCCGCCATAGTATGGGCTTTGACCGCTCGCTGATCTGGCAATACTGGCATTACCTGACCGGCGTTTTACACGGCGACCTTGGCGAATCCCTGCGCTACAGCCAGCCGGTCACGGAGTTAATTGGTCAGCGCGTTCCCGCCACGCTGCTGCTCGCCGTCAGCGCTTTGCTCTGGAGCACGGTTGCCGGTTTGCTGCTCGGTATCGTCAGCGCGCTGTATCAGAACACTGCGTGGGATTTGCTGTCGCGCCTGCTGGCGTTCAGCGGTCAGGCAATTCCGGTTTTCTGGCTGGGCCTGCTGCTGATTATCGTATTCAGCCTGAACCTGCGCTGGCTACCGTCCGGCGGCTATGGCAGTGCCAGTCAGCTCATCATGCCCGCACTGAGCCTCGGCGCGTATTACATGAGCGCAATTGCCCGCCTGATCCGCGCCAGCCTGATTGACGTGATGCAGCAGGATTATATCCGTACCGCGCGCGCCAAAGGGCTGAGTGCCTGGCGAATTGTAGTGCGCCACGGATTGCGCAATGCGCTGATCCCGGTCATTACCGTTCAGGGCATGTATTTCGCCTCGCTGCTCGGCGGCGCGCTGGTGACGGAAATCATTTTTGCCTGGCCGGGCATTGGCCGCCTCGCCGTACAGGCCATTCAGAACCGTGATTTCCCGCTGGTACAGGCCATTGTGCTGCTGGCCGCGCTGGTGTTTGTCGGCATCAACCTGATTATCGACCTGCTCTATGTGGTACTGAACCCGAGGATCCGCCTGTGAGTATTTCCATTACGCCCGCGATTTACCCGACGCTGGATTTGCTGTCTGCCATCACGCCGTTTGCCAGCGTTGCAGGCCAGATTGATCAGCAACGCGCGCTGGCGCAGTGGCTGGAAGACTGGATCCGTACTGAACTGGGCGGCGTGCCGGTGCTGGCGGTAAGTGAACAAACCGCGCAAAACGCCCCGCCGCTGGTGCATATGTGCATTGACCGGCAGGCGGAAAAAACGCTGGTACTTTACAACATGTATGACGTGATGCCCGCAGATGACGCGGGCTGGGAATTTCCGCCGTTCAGCGGCGGCGTATCTGAATGGCCGGGCGTTGGCGAAGTGTTTATTGCGCGCGGTGCCGAGAACAATAAAGGCCCGCTGGCGGGCATGCTGATGGCACTGAAATCACTGTGCGACAGCGGAAAACTCAGCGCCAATATTGAAATTATTCTGGAAGGCGAAGAAGAAACGGGCAGCGGCCAGCTGCGCCGCTATCTGGCGCAGGATCCTTGCCCGGTTTCAACCGCCAGCGCGGTCTTTTTCCCGTCGCTGTGCGAATACGGTGGCGGCGAGCCGCGCGTTTATCTCGGATTCAGCGGGCTGAGCGGCGGACGGTTAAAAGTCAGCGGCGGCAAATGGGGCGGCCCCTCCGCGGCGATTCACGCCAGTAACGCTAACTGGATCGCCAACCCCGTCTGGCGGCTGGTTGCCGCGCTGAACGCCATCGCGCCCGCGCATAACAGCGGCGTGATTGCCCGGCAGGTGATTGATGAAGAAGCCAACCGGCTGCTTTGCGCACTTGCCGCGCAGTTCAGCATCACCGATGAATTACGGTTCCGCCGCAGTGAAACCTTATCCGTCAGCGGCGATACGCTGGCCTGCCTGCAACAGCTGATCAACGGCGCGGTGCTGAATATTTCGGAAATACGCAGCGATCCGCTGGAGTCACGCGGTGTCATTCCCCGCAGCGCCAGCGCCGAAATTGCGTTGCGCGTTCCGCCGGGCATTGACGGTGAGAACCTGCTGGCCGTGATCCGCCAGACGCTCGCCCGCCCGGAATTCGACGGTGTGGAACTGGAACTCGACGACAGTTATCCCGGCCACCGTTTTGCTCATCACAGCCCCGGCGTGGATGCCCTGCTCACCAGCTACGAATTACAGGGCGCGAAGCCGCAGATCTGGCCATGGGCACCCGGCTGCGCACCGGCTTACACCTTCGCGCGCGTGGCACCGGCCTTTCTGATTGGCGGGCTGGGCCACGGCGGCAACGCGCACGGCGTGAACGAATTCGTCACCCTGCACGGGCTGGAACGTTTTCAGCAGTCGGTCACTGAATGGATCACTCTGTTCAGCGTGGAACCTCCTTTTTCTACACCGGCGGTTTAGCCGCCGGTATTTTGCGTCAACTCCCGGGAAAGTTTTAAAAATAAACCAGCAGGATATTTACCATGAAACAGTCCGATGATTTTGAAAGAGTTTCACTGGGGTTTTTCCCCACGCCACTTGAACGCCTGACCACATTAGGTGACTCACTTGGCGTCACGCTGGACATCAAACGCGATGATTACACCGGTTTCGGCGGCGGTGGCAATAAGGTCCGTAAGCTGGAATATCTGATGGCCGATGCCTGCCGCAAGAACGTGGATGTGGTGATCACCACCGGCGGACATCAGTCAAATCACGCGCGTATGGTCGCCGCCGCCGCGCGTAAGTTCGGCATGAAACCGGTGCTGGTGCTGCGTGGCAATCAGCCCTGGACGTATCAGGGCAACCTGCTGCTCGACAAACTCTTTGGCGCAGAGCTGGAGTTTCTCGATCCGGACGGCTATTTCACTCAGATTGAAGGGGCGATGAACGCCCATGCTGACGCCGCACAGGCGCGGGGTGAAAAAGCTCTGATTATCCCGCTGGGCGGTGCCACACCACTTGGCGCACTGGGTTATGTCCGCGCCATCGAAGAAATGAACGCTCAGCTGAAAGAGCGCGGCGAACCTGCGCCGGACGTCATCGTCGCCCCAACCGGCTCCGGCGGGACGCTGGCCGGATTGTACGTCGGTGCGCGCCGTTACTGGCCGCACACCAAAATTGTCGGTATCAGCGTCAGCGCCAAAGCCGACTGGTTTCAGACCCGCATTTCAGCCATGGCGCAGGATTGCGCTGACCTGCTCGAGTGGCCGCAAAGCTGGACGCCGGAAGATATCTGGATTGAAGACGGTTTTGTCGGCGCCGCCTACGGTGTGCCTTCTGACGGCGGTATCGATGCCATTTACCGTGTTGCACAGGCCGAAGGTGTGTTGCTGGATCCGGTTTACACCGGCAAAGCGATGCACGGCTTAATCAGCCTGACGGAGCAAGGCAAAATCAGCGCCGGTTCACGGGTGATTTTCGTGCACTGCGGCGGCTCACCGGCGCTTTATCCGTTTGCACAAACGTTGCTGGAGCACTGAATATGACATCCGGTTTTCGCACACTGAACCGCGCGGACGTGGTGGCGCTGGGCGGCACCGATCCGCAGGCCGCGCTGGAGGATATCTGTGACGTTGTCACGCTGATGCGCCAGAATACAGCGCAGATGCCTGCGGAAACTCACGTCAGTTTAGGCACGCCGCGCGGCAAAGCCTATGCCTTGCCCGCCAGCGTTGGCGGGCGGTTTAACGCCGCCGGGGTAAAATGGACGGCACATCGCCCGGATGCTCAGGACCCGTTCCCGCAGGCGATGGCGCTGACGCTGATTAACCGCGCCGATAACGGCCAGCCGCTCGGGCTGGTGGAGAGCGGCGCGCTGACCGCCACGCGCACCGCAGCGGTGTCGGCCCTTGCGCTGCGCCATGCCGCGCCGCGTCCGGTTCAGCGCGTGTTACTGCTCGGTGCAGGCGTTCAGGCGATGGCGCATCTCCACATGCTTCGCCAGCTTTTCCCCCATCTGCACCAGGTCAGCTGGTGGGATCGCAGTGCGTCTGCGTTGCCGGTGGATAACACGCAATTCCCCTGGCCGCTGATTCGGGTTCCCGATCTTCACAATGCGCTGGCGCAGGACGCTGACGCCGTGATCACCTGCACCAGCGCCGCCGAACCGCTGCTCGGGCCGGAAGCGATCCGCGCCGGTCGTCTGGTGATTCAGGTTGGCTATCACGAAGTGTCCTTCGCAGCGATTAACCGCTCGACGCGCGTGCTGGTTGATTTATGGGGAGATTTCTGTGAAACCAGCGCCAAAAGTCTGTTTCAGATGTACCGCGCCGGAAAATTCCTGCCCGAACACGTGGACGCCGATTTAGGCAATCTGCTGCTCGACGGCTGGCGACCGGCGGCTGATGAAAGCGTGTATTTCTCCCCGTTCGGCCTCAACGTTTTTGACATCGCCCTCGCATCGCGCGTACTAAAACTCGCCGCCGAACGCGGAACGGGCACGCTTTTATCGCTTTTCCCGGAGTAAGACTTTGGCTGTTTATCCTTTACCCGCACAAAATGTTCTCAATCACCGGCGGCTGATCGGTGCCGCAGAGCTGTTGTCGCGCCGCCAGCTTGGGCAGGAATTTGCCCTGATTGACGTCCGTGAATTCTCACAGTGGCAGGCCGAAACGTTGCCCGGCGCACTTCATCTCAACGTGTACGATTATTTTATTCCCGACAGCACCGTTGCAGGCATCCGGGGCATGGCGGATGCCTTCCACCGGGCATGGCAACAACTGACGATCAGTGACAACGTCACGCCAGTATTCTTCGAACAACAGGTGGGTATGCGTTCCCCGCGCGGCGCATGGTTTGCGCAGTTCGGCGGCATCGACAATGCGCTGATACTGGACGGCGGACTGGACGCCTGGGTACAGGCAGGCGGCAAATTACAGCCCGGCACCGGACGCAGCGCGGTGGTCAGCCCGGACAGCCCGGACGCTTTAAACTCCCCGGTTTATCATAAGGACCTGACTGCCACGCGCGATGAAGTGCTGAACGCGCAGGCCAGTGGCGCACAAATTCTGGATGCGCGTCGCCCGACGGAATTCAGCGGTGAATTTGCGCATGAATGCTGCCATCGCGCAGGCCGGATCCCCGGCGCGAAACTGCTTTTCTGGGAAGATGTGGTGCAAAACGGCGCATTTCTCAGCGCAGAGGAAATCCGTCAGCGGGCAGAAGCCGCGGGCTTATCGCCTGACCGGCGGGTGATCATTTATTGTCATCGCGGCGCGCGGGCGGCTACGGTGTACACCGCACTTCAGCTGGCCGGTTATCACCAGCTGGCGGTGTACGTGGGGTCATGGCATGAATGGGCGGAACACCAGGAACTGCCGATGCTGACGGGCTGTTAACCCGCCCGACGCAGTTGCAGCGCCCGCGTGATATCGGGCGCGGCGGCCAGTAAGGTTTGCGTATAAGGATGTTGCGGCGCACGCAGAACCCGCGCCGTATCGCCGCTTTCCACGATTTTCCCGTGATACAGCACTACCACGCGATCGCACACCTGTTTCACCGCCGCCAGATCGTGACTGATAAACAGCACAGTCAGCCCGAGCTGCTGGCGTAAGCGATCCAGCAGCGCCAGAATCTGCCCGCGTACCGAAAGATCCAGCGCCGAAACCGCTTCATCCGCCACCAGTAATTCAGGCTCCAGCGCCAGCGCACGGGCGATTGCCACACGCTGGCGCTGACCGCCTGAAAATGCGCCGGGCAGGCGGCTGGCGTGATGCGCTTCCAGCCCGACGAGTTTCAGTAATTCTTCTACCCGCGCCTGTATCAGTGCCGCAGGCCGCAGTTTATACACGCGCAGCGGTTCGGCAATCTGCTCGCCGATAGTAATTTTTGGATTCAGGCTGGCGTAGGGGTCCTGAAAGATAATCTGCGCACGGCGGCGCATTTTTTGCCGCGTCCCGTGGCTGGCCAGTGTCAGCGATACGCCGTCAAATTCGATATCGCCGCTGTCGGTGTCCGTCAGGCCAATGATGGCGCGCCCGAGTGTGGTTTTGCCGGAACCGGATTCACCGATCAGCCCGAGAATTTCACCCCGGCGGATATCCAGCGTGGTCGGGAAAAGCACCGTCTGACGCTTAGCCGGAACAAAGGGCAAACGCTGCGCCTGCGGATAACTTTTGGTCAGCCCGCGCAACCGCACCAGCGGCGAATCCGCGCTGATTTCACCGGTCTTTTCACGCGGCTCCGGCTGCGACGCGCCAATCAGTTTGCGGGTATACGGCTCCTGCGGATCCGTCAGCAACTGCGCCACCGGCCCCTGCTCGACCAGATATCCCTGATGCATTACGTAAGCGCGGTCGGCGTAACGCGCCACCACGCTCAGGTCATGCGTAATCAGCAAAATGCCCATGTCCATTTCCTGTTGCAGTTCCTGCAACAGCGTCAAAATTTGTGCCTGAATGGTGACGTCCAGCGCCGTCGTCGGCTCATCCGCAATCAGCAACGCCGGTTTACAGCTGATGGCGCTGGCGATCATCACCCGCTGGCGCATCCCACCGGAAAGCTGGTGAATATACTGCTTTGCCCGTTGTTCCGGGTTCACAATCCCGACGCGATCGAGCAATGCTACCGCTTCGCGATGTGCCTGTTTCCAGCTCAGCTGCTGATGGCGAACCAGAACCTCGGCAATCTGCTCCCCGACTTTCAGCAGCGGATTCATGCTGGTCATCGGTTCCTGAAAAATCATCGCCAGCCGTTTCCCGCGCACCGGCGCGTCAAAGGGGGTGTTCGGGCTGGCAATCTTCTGATCATCGAGCCAGATTTCACCGCCGTTCATACTCACGCCGGGCGGCAACAGCCCCATCAGTGCCAGCGAACTCAGGGTTTTCCCCGAACCGGACTCACCGACCAGCGCCACAATTTCACGGCGGTTTACCTGCAATGAAACCTGCTTTACCAGCGGTAAACCGGCGGCGGTATGAAGGGCAAGAGAGCGGACATCAAGAAGCGGTCTGGCAGTTGTCATGTGCAAATCCGGCGAAGAAATGAACTTAGAGAATATATCGTATATCTTAAGGTAACAACCCGAATGCAGGGCCTGGGTTAGACAGATTTGTACGGGGTTATGCCCGTTTGGTTGGTGGACACAAAAAGACCGGCCCTATTCCGCCGGTTCATTTCGCTCCCGTTTTAATGCTCAGACCTGCGCCATCCCGCCGTCGACGAAGAGTTCGACGCCGTTGATAAAGCTGGCGGCATCAGAGGCCAGGAATGCAACGGTTTTGCCGATTTCTTTCGGTTCACCCAGACGGCCTAACGGGACTTGTGCGGCCAGCGCATCGAACAGGCCCTGACGGTGTTCTTCAGGAACCAGGTCGCCTAAGCCCGGTGTGCGGACCGGCCCCGGGCTGACGACGTTGACGCGGATGCCGCGGTCTTTCAGATCCAGTGCCCATGAGCGGGCAAAGTTACGCACGGCGGCCTTACTGGCGCTGTACACACTGAAACTCGCCGTGCCCAGCACCGACGTAGTGGAGCCGGTCAGGATGACCGATGCGCCATCGGTCAGCAGCGGTAGAGCTTTCTGAACCGTGAATAATACGCCGCGAACGTTGGTGCCGAAAATCCGGTCGAAGTGTTCTTCGGTGATGCCGCCCAGCGGTTGCATATCGCCGCCACCGGCGTTGGCGAACAGAATGTCCAGACGTCCTGCGGTTTTGGCGATTTGTGCATAAACCGCATCAAGGTCGGCCAGAACGGAAGCGTCGGCGCGGATACCCGTTGCCGCAGCGCCGATTTCAGCGACGGCGGCGTCCAGTTCTGCCTGACGGCGGCCGGTGATAAAGACCTGCGCGCCCTGTTCTGCCAGCTCTTTCGCTGTACCCAAACCAATGCCGCTTGTCCCGCCGGTGACCAGTGCAATTTTACCGTTCAGTGGAGTTGTCAT
Source organism: Rahnella sp. BIGb0603 (assembly GCF_024808755.1). Taxonomy (NCBI): domain Bacteria; kingdom Pseudomonadati; phylum Pseudomonadota; class Gammaproteobacteria; order Enterobacterales; family Yersiniaceae; genus Rahnella; species Rahnella sp. BIGb0603. The sequence continues at coordinate 444,205 of NZ_JANUEX010000002.1, forward strand.
TTTTCATTCCTCAAAGTCAGATCAGGTTAAGTAAAGTGGCCTGAGGTAGGTGACCATTGTCGGCCGCCTCAGGCATGGCGGTAATTTAGCGCCCGACGGTTTATTGAAAAATAGCGAAAAATGAAAATGACTATTTCTGTGCGTGTATAATCAAAACATCGGATAACCGGCGGGAAAAGCGTGTGGATCAGTTAACGGCAATACGGGCGTTTGCCCGGGTGGTTGAGGCGGGCAATTTCACCCGCGCGGCGAATTCTCTGGATATGCCCAATGCGACGCTGAGCAAAATGGTGCAGGAACTGGAGGCACATCTTGGCGTGCGGTTGTTACAGCGCACCACACGGCGCGTGACGGTGACGCCGGAAGGCAGTGAATATTATGAGAAAACGGCGCGCATTCTGCGCGATCTCGACGATGTCGATACGGCCTTTAACGCCGTGCGCAGCAAGCCACGCGGGCTGTTGCGCATTGACGTCGGCGGTTCAACGGCACGCGATGTGCTGATCCCGGGACTGGCTGATTTTATGACGCGTTATCCCGAAATCCGTCTGGATCTGGGCGTTTCTGACCGTCCGGTTGATCTCATCAGTGATAATGTGGACTGCGTGATACGCGGCGGGCCGCTGGACAACTCTTCGCTGATTGCCCGCAATATCGGCCATGCGACGCTTATCACCTGTGCGACACCGGCTTATCTGAAAGCCTTCGGCACACCGGCTTATCCCGATGAATTGAAAAACGGCCACCGGCTGGTGAGTTATCTTTCACCGCAGAATGGCCGGGCTTTTCCGTTTCGTTTTGAACGCGATGGCGGGAAAACGGAAATTAAGGTCGATCACCGTATCGGCGTGAATGAAAGCAACGCCCATCTGGCGGCCGGACTTGCCGGTCTGGGGATTATCCAGACGTTCAGCTATTCCATTTGCGAGGCGCTGCACCGCGGAACGCTGGTGGAAATCCTGACAGAGTGGCGGCCTGCACCCTATCCGTTCCATGTGGTCTATCCGCAAAACCGCCACGTTCCGCATCGCCTGCGCGTGTTTATCGACTGGCTGGTGGAAACCTTTCCGCCCAAAGTCAGCGGTCAGCTGCCAGCAATACAGAGCTGAAAATCGGACAGCAGGCCGCCACGTTGCTGGCAGATAAAATTGAAGGATTGCCGGTGGCGCAAAGCGTGGTGGATATCGGTTTTACGCTGATTGCAAGAGGTTCAGCGTAAAACCGTTGAGGCAAATTTTCAGGATTCGAACATTTCCGCGCCGATATACGACCCTTCTTTCGGCGCAGGCGGCACAAAGAAGATCCCCGAACCGATGTGGGAAATGTATTCGTTCAGCGCATCGGAAGAACCCAGACGGGTTTGCAGCGCTTCAAACTGCGCGGGATCTTTCTGATAACTGATAAACAACAGGCCGGCGTCCAGCTGCGCCATGTTATTCAGACCGTCCGTGTAGTTGTAAGAACGGCGTAAGATTTTGATGCCCTGATTATTTTCATGCGACGCCAGACTGATGTGCGCGGTCGCCGGAATGATCAGGTTTCCGTCTGCATCCTTCTTCTTAAAATCAGGCGTATCAAATTCCTTTGTGCCGGTTAACGGCGCACCGGAAACTTTGTGGCGTCCGAACACATTGTTCTGATCACTGACGCGATCGGTGTCCCAGCTTTCAATGTGAATTTTGATTTTACGCACGACCTGATAACTGCCGTTCTGCTGCCACGCGGGGCCACCGTCTTTGATCCAGACATATTTGTCGAAATCAGCTTTCTCGGTGATGTTGCGCGTGCCGTCCTTGAAGCCGAACAGATTGCGCGGCGTGGACTGCCCTTTTCCCGCAGACGCACGACCAAAGCCCATGACCGTCCAGCGGGTTTGGGCTGCGCCGGTGCTTTTGGCAATACGCGCCAGATCGCGGATGGCGTGATACGCCACCTGCGGATCGTCCGCACAGGCCTGCAATGACAAATCACCGCCGGTCAGTTCCGGCTGCATATCGTCACTCGGCAACTGCATCAGGTTACGCATCAGCACCGGTTTGTGCTGCGTCAGCCCGAAGGTGTCCGTGAAGACGCGCGGCCCCAGACCGACGGTCACCGTCAGTGACGCCGGGCCGAGATCCATTGCCTCACCGGTATCCATCCCGACGCCGCTGTCACGGGCAGGTTCAACCTGACCGATGGTGCCGCCTTTCATCAGCTGCGCAATTGCCGACGACCAGCGCGCCAGCAGAACCTGCAAGTCCTGACGCGCAGACGTTGTCAGATCAAACGTCATATACATGATATGACGCTGCGGCGGCGTGCTGATCCCCACCTGTCCTTCGTGACCGTAAAAAGAATACTGACGGGAAAGGTCAATTTTATCTTCCGGGTCGCGGGCGGCCGTGGCCTGCCCGTGCGCATAGCTGACCGTTGGAATAGCCAGAGCACTGGCGCCAGCCACTGCTCCTTTCAGCAATTCACGACGAGAAAACTTACCGGCCTCCCTGGCCGGATGGAGTTTGTCGCTCATTCATCAGGCTCCTTTATTCGCCGCCACTTTCTCAGCGATTTTGGACAGTGGTTCCTGCAACGCCTGAATGGTGCGGCTCAGTTTGGCGGCATCAGACGCTTTCAGTTCAGCCGTGTAGTATTTGTATCCGCCCGGGACTTTAGGATCACGATAGGTTTCCAGCATGTCGTGAACGGCAGCGAACTGCGCGGCAACCTGTTTAGTCAGCTCCGGATCAATTTTTTCCAGACCCGGTTGCAGGTAAGCAAATGCCTGCTGCGCGCCTTCGACGTTACCGGCGAAATCCACCAGATCGAAGTGGCTGAATGCCTCTTCTTCCCCGTTGATTTTGGTGTTTTGCACTTCTTCCAGCAGGTCGGCTGCGCCGTTAGCCAGATCTTCCGGTTTGTAGGTCAGCGCTTTGGTCAGCGCGTCCAGACGCACCACGTTCTGCTGCAATTCGGTGGCCGTTTGTTTGGTTTCGGCGGTGATTTTGCCCTGACCGAACAGGTCACGTTCGATGGCGTGGAAGCCGTGCCAGCCCGCTTTCGGATCCAGATTGGAGGCACGCATGTCGATCAGATAATCCAGATTCCCGGCGTTATCGGTCGCCTTGAAGCCCGGCAGAATAAAACCGTTCACGTCAGATTCGATACGTTCGTAGAACGGACGCGCTTTGGCGTAATCAGCTTTGGCCGTCGCCAGATCGCCGGCATCGATATCCGCTTTCAGGCGGTTAACGGCCACGACCATCGCGTCCACCACGCCATTCACATAGGTCGCGTAATCTTTGGTGCCCTGCGCCAGAATGGTGGCGGTGCTGCCCTGCGGCTGCGCGGCGCTTTTGCCGGTCACGGTGAAGTCGATCAGTTCACGTTTCGCGCCCGGGCAATAGATTTGGTATTTGCCGCCATCGAGCGTCAGGGTGAATTTCACCGCTGGCAGCCCCGGCGCGAGGTTCTCTTTTTCGCCCAGAATACGGTTGTTGCTCAGCAGCTCTAATTCGGTGATCGCCGTCGCGGTTTTGTTCACCACGTTAAACGTCACCGGGCCGGCTTTCGCAGAATCGTGATCCACTACGCAGGTGCCGTCTGCAGCGCTGGTCATGGTGATATTCACTTCAGAAACGCCGTTTTTCACCGGAGCCGCTGATGCCGCATTGGCAGGCGCTTCCACGGAAAACATCAGCAATGCCGTCAGACCCGCGGCCGTCATCAGAGATTCTTTTTTCTTAAACGTCTTAATGCGCATAAGTTTCCTATCCTTTATTTATTTTTTGGCAAGCCAGTGTGTAATGGGGAACCGAATGACAGGCCGTCTTTACCCGAAACAGAAAGCCGTTCATTGCGGAGTTTCAAGAGAACCCGTAATGCAGAGATGACAAAAATAAGGGCCAGCGCCACCAGAAGAACAGGCAACATGACAGCCCAAAAACGGTAAGTATCCTGATAAGTTTGCATCTGTTGCAGCGCGTCAGAAACGCTCTGCTGATACGCGCCGCTCACCTGCCAGTTACAGTCGGACGCCGCTGCCGTAGGATGGCGCGCCGTGACGGTGCGCGGAGATTGCAGGCCGCTGCCTGAAAGCGTGATCACTTCGTCGGCCTGCGCGCTGGCCCCCAGCAAAACGCCCTGCGCCACGGAAACCTGAACGTTGCAGTGAAGCGTCCACGCCGCCTGATACGGCCCCGGATGCTGCGCCGGATCCAGCCCGATGGGAATACGGTTGCCGTACAACGCCACCACCGCATCGAGATCCAGAATCGCCGGTGCGCCCGGCGGCGAATATGTACTTTTAACCGTCCATTCATCCGCTGGCATTCCGGCCTGGCTGCCCGCCGTTGCCGCATCCGCAGGCAGGTTAATCAGGGTGGTACCGCCGCTGGCCGTTTTTACACTCAGCTGATAACCGTTTCCGGCCACCGGCAGAAGCTGCAACTGCCCTGCGGCGTTTTGCGCGTCATTGCTGACCAGCGGCGCGGTATCCGGCACCTGAAGCGTAAAAGTGGGATAAAACAGCAACAGAGAAATGGCCGCCAGCGCCAGTACTGCGGCGGACGCCAGCAACGTGCGGGCAGCAACTTTTGGAGAAGGACGACGGTTTGCGGGCCAGTAAATCATCACCGTGACAATCGCGATGTAGAGCACCCAGCCAAAAGTTTCAATCAGGTTCGGATCGGCAGGAATGCCCAGAACGCCGGTGATCAGCGCCGAACGAACCGTGCCCGGCGGCACCAGCCAGGAGAGATCGGCAACGCGCTGCTGCCCGATGTTGAGCCAGCCCGCTTCGTGCGCGGTCATCAGTGAGGTAATAATCAGGCCACCGGCGACGAAAATCAGGAACAGGCCGGTGAAGCGGAAGAAACGGGAAAGGTTGATGCGGATGCCGCCGTAATAAATCCCGCAGCCGATAAATACCGCCACCAGCAGGCCGATAACCGCCCCGGCGGCAGCCCAGGCCGCCGACTGCGCCACCGAGAAAGTAGCCAGCAGGAAGACGCTGGTTTCAAAACCCTCTTTAAGCACGGCCAGAAATGCCATGCTCGCCAGCGCCCAGGCGCCCGACTGGCTGATCGCCTGCGCGGCCTCGCTTTCCAGCTCTTTCTTCATGTTGTGGGCGTGTGTGTTCATCCACAAAATCATGCCGGTGACGAAGAAGACGGCGACGCCGCCAATCACCGATTCCATCCCTTCCTGCCCCGCCTGCGGCAGCGCGCGTTCGGTCAGATCCAGCGCCACACCGACCACCACAGAAAGCACCACGGCAAGCACCACGCCGACCCACATCGCGGTCAGACTTTTGCCATTCTTACGGAGAAACGCCGCAATGATCCCGACGATAAGCGCGGCTTCTAAACCTTCACGAAGTCCGATAATAAAAGTGGCTAACAAAGGGCTGACTCCGCGGCAACAAGAAGCATTATCAATTATTAATGATAATTGATATCAGTTGCCCGAACAGGAAGGAAGAAATGGAGTATGAGGATTTGCAACAGAGTAATGTGAAATTAAGAATATGGTGTAAAGAGTGCTTTATTTGTAACCAAATAATAAACAGAGAAGAAAAACGTCAAAGTGAAGGTAGCGGCGCAGAAAATTATCGTTAACATTCAGGCCAACGTCATGCCTGACTACGGCGTAAGAGGCTGATGATTTGTTGTACAGATTCCCGCAACGTAATGGTGCGGAAGATATCCCGCATCATCGACATATCCGCCATTAAACCGCGCAGCCAGCCCATTTTAGCGGCTTTGTACGGGCTGATAACGCCCTTCCAGCTGACCACCTGTACGCGAAATCCGGCGGCGATCCACAACCGGTTGATCCAGACTTCCAGCCCGAAATGCGGCAAAGCGCGGATTTCGTCCAGCCGCGTTGCCAGCAGTTCACGCGCAAACACCCGCTCGCCGGAAATATAATCGAGCCCGATACACCGCCAGAACCACGGGCTGTTGCGCCTCAGACTGATAGTCACATCCGCCTGATTTTGTATTACCGGCTGAACCAGCCGGGTGATATCACACTCGTTCAGCCCCATGAGATCGGCATCCAGCATCAGCAGATGGCTGCCCCTTGCGGCCGCAATGCCTTCCGCCACCGCGTGGCTTTTACCCTGATTTTTTGCCAGCCTGACCACGCGAACGCCCTTTTCCCGCGCCACGTCTGCGGTGTTATCCGCTGAACCGTCATCCACTACGATAATCTCAAACAGCAAGGGATGGTTGCGCACGACATCCAGCACTTTGCCGATACGCGTCGCTTCATTACACGCCGGGATAATGCAACTGACGGTGATCATTCTTTGCTCCTCATCCACATGATGCCCGCGGCAACCAGCACGATAAGCAGCCCGAGCGAGACGTACAGGATCCAGTTGTTCACCTGCGCGATGATGTCGCCGAACATCCAGCCGATCGCCAGCAGAAACAGGCTCTTGGGAATGGCGGCGATGATGTTGTAGAACAGAAACGGGATAAGCGACATCCGCGCAATGCCCGCGCCGGTCAGCACCAGCGCTCCGGCGGAATGGGTCAGCTTGGCTAACACCAGCAACCGCCCGCCTTTGCTGTCAAAACTGCGCACCATCTTTTCCAGTCTGGGCTGCGTCAGCCCCAGACGCGCCAGCCAGCCGGGCGGTTGTCCGTCCGGCCCGATCACCCAGCGCCCCAGCGAGTAAAAAAGAATATCCCCGAGAATTTCTCCCGCCATCACCACGGCGAAGATTACGGATAAACTGAAATAGTTGAGGCGGACAAAATAACCGGCAAGCACCGTCACCACCGGCCCTTCGATAATGGCCAGCGGCGTCAGAAACAGCAATCCGTGCGCTTTAATCAGTGATTCAAGGGTTTCAAGAGCAAACATGCGGTCCTTATTTTCCCGGCGACTGACTCACAGGCACGGGTTGTTTTTTACCTGATAGTTTTATTTTACCGGTTAACGTTGTTCCACCGGCGAGGCGTTTTTCGCCTGAAGGATTGCCGCGCCAGGTAAAACCGCGCCCTGCCCAGCACCCTAACCACAGCGCGGGCATCATGATATCCCGCAGACACATCGCCAGAATATCCCTCAGCTGATGCGGCCAGCCGAGCGCTTTTGCCAGCGCCCATTCACCGCCAAACCACAACACAAACAGCGCTGGCGGTGCGAACAGCGGCAAATCACCGGCGGCGGTCAGCCAGGTGACGGCGGCCAGCGCGGGCAGAAAACCCATAATAATTTCGGGCACGAACAGCCAGAAAAATCCGGCACGACGGATACGCGCCCAGCGTAATTGCCTGCTCCAGACCGCGTCCAGCGTGCGATGCCCGACGGGCTGGGCAAAAGGCTGCGCCGGTAGACGCACTTTCAGCCCGGCGCGTCTCACCAGCTTGGTTGAGGCCACGTCTTCCGCCATTTCACTGCCCAAGGCCGCCATGCCGCCGCCATTATCGAGCACCTCGCGCCGCCAGCACAGCGTTTTCCCCTGTGCAAAACCGTTACCGAGAAAATCAGACAGATACTGCCAGCGCGCCTGATGCGTGTTGAGCATTGCAGCTTCCACCGCGCCCCAGATATTTTCCGGGCAAATGCCGGTCGCAGGCGAACTGACCATCCCGGTTTTCGCGTCAAAAGTATTTACCAGCGAACGCAGATAATCCGGCGGTAAAAGCAGGTTGCTGTCCGCCATCGCCACAATACCGGCAGTGGTGTTTTCCCACGCTTTGTTGAGATTGTTCACCTTCGGATTCGCCGATATTTTGTCATCACCGGTCAGCAAACGCGCACGCTGATGCGGATATTCAGCGATCAGTTTTTCCACCAGCGGGATCACCGGATCAAACCGCGAGGCCACGCAGAACACAATTTCGTAACCGAGATAATCCTGATGAAAGCTGGAACGCAGCGTTTCCTCTTCAAAGGCGTTAAGTCCGCACAGCGGCCGTACCAGTGCGATAAATTCTGAAGTTTCCCGGGTTTCATCCCGCCGGACGCCCCGGCGCATTCGCCAGTAAGCGATTGCCAGAGAGGTGAATTGCAGCGTAATCAGGAAACCGCCAAAGGTGGCGGTTAATGCGGTGCTTAAAGCCATGATGATGCCCCTTCATTTTTTAAGCGCTGGCGTGATGTGACCGGTGATTTCCGGCGGTCAGCACCGTGAGAAAACAGGCAAAACGATTACGAGGTAACAATCATCCTAGAGACGTTTCATTAAGGTTTTCTTAAAGCGGGCTTTCGGGGTGCATGAATGTCGGCGTTTGCCGTAAAGAAATGTTTTTATTATCTGTTATTCGGAATTTTCTTAATGGCACCGATAAACTGAAATATTTCCGCAGTAATCTGTTCATCTTTATCGTGACCGGATCTGTCAACATGGAACGCTCAGGCTATTTGCAAAGACAATTTACGCCCAGTTCCCGTTCTTTAACTGCCCGGGAATTGTGTATTGATGTCCCCTTTGTCACCCCGGAAAGTGACAATCTGAAAGTGATGGAATTATTCACCCGGCACCATTCGCTGATCAGCCTGCCCGTTATCGAGGACAACCGTCCGTTCGGCCTGATCAACCGTCATATCTTTCTTTCCCAGATGGCCCGCCCTTATTTTCGCGAACTGTATGACCGGAAAAGCTGTATCGCGTTTATGGATAAGCATCCGCTGGTGATTGATTCAGAAAGTACGCTCGATGAACTGGCGCAGAAGATGGTGGAGTCCGGCGATCGCTCGGTAACGGACGGATTTATTCTGACCACCGGCGGCCATTACATCGGCATGGGGCTGGGGATCGACGTCATCAAAACGGTGTCGAACGTCCAGACGCAGCAGCATCAGCAAATCATGCAAAGCATTGAGTATGCGCGCGTGATCCAGGAATCGATGCTGAACAAGTCACATAAAACGCTGACGGCGCAGCTCAAAGACTGGAGCCTGGTGTGGCAGCCCCGGGATCTGGTGGGTGGCGATTTTTATGCGTTTCATGAAGTTGAGGGCGGCTGGCTGTTGTTTGTCGCTGACTGCACCGGCCACGGCGTGCCGGGCGCGTTCATGACCGTGATCCTGTCGTCGGCGCTGGATAAGTCCTTGCAGGAATGCCCGGCCAACCGCCCGGATTTACTGCTCGGCCACGTGAACCAGTTTATCAAACAGACGCTCGGTCAATCCGAAGAGTCGAATCAGACTTCCACATCCAACGACGGCTGCGATGCGATGGCGGCGTTTATCGATCCGCAGGATCCGCGGCTGATCTGGGCCGGTGCGCGCCTTTCCGGTTTCCTGTTACCGGCCGCAGGCGAAGACGCGGTGGCGCTGAGTGCCGACCGGATGGGGGTGGGGTATACCGAAACGCCCGCTGATTACCGCTGGACGCTGCATGAAACCCCGCTCAATGCGCAGGATTTACTGTTTATTTATACCGATGGCCTGACCGATCAGGTTGGCGGTAAACGCAACATCATGTTCGGGAAGAAAAAGGTGAAAACGCTGCTCGAACAGCACCGTTTAGCGCCCGTGCCCGAGCTGTCGGCAGCGATGATGCAGGCCTATCTCGACTGGCAGGGCAATCAGCAACGTCGCGATGATATGACCTTTTTAGGTTTTCGTTATTGTGGCCTCAGGGGCCGGCAACCGTAGAGTTTATTTATGACCAGCGAACCCGTTTTTACCGGACCGTTCAGTGCGCCGCATTACGACGTGGTGGCATTGCAGTACACCGGATTTTTCTCGCAAAACAATATTACCGCAATGGGCGAAGTGATCCGTTTGTATCTCGAACACCATGAAGCTTCCTCCAGCACCCGCCGCAAACTGTTTTCCACCTTTATTGAGATGGTGCAAAACATCCTGCGTTACTCCTCTGACAGCCGTGCGCTGGCACGTGCTGACGACGAGATGCGTTTCGGATCTGTCACGCTGGGCATTGATAATGGCCGGTACGTGTGCGAAAGCACCAACCTGATCCGTCCGGAAGATATTGTGCGGCTGCGCGAATATCTGGAGACGATCAGAACCATGAGCGCCGACGAAATCAAACTCACCTATAAAGCGTCGCTGCGTGCGGAAAGCCCGGTGTGGAGTAAAGGCGCCAACATCGGCCTGCTCACCCTCGCCCGCGATGCCAGTGAACCGCTGGAATTTACTTTTCATCAGGTGGAAGCCTCTGAACTGTCCACTTTTCATCTGAAAGCCATAATCTAAAAAGAGCGCATCACTATGAACAATATCAGCATCCCTGCGACTTCCTGCACGCCGGAAGTTGAATTTGATTTTGATGGCCGAACTCTGTCGCTGGCCGGTGAATCTTATCCGGAAAATGCCGCGGCTTTTTATCGTCCGCTGATCACCGCCCTGGAAAACTTTGTGCCTGCGCAGTCTCAGGGCACCGGCTCGCCGCTGACGCTCCACGTCGCGCTGAGTTACTTCAACAGCTCCAGCACCAAAATGCTTTTCAGCCTGTTAAGTGCGGTGAACAACGCCGCTGCCGCCGGGATCGCCACCACGCTGCACTGGTATTACGACCCTGAGGATGATATTTCCGAAGAATTCGGCCAGGAACTGAGCCTTGATTTCCCCGCCATCGCCTTCCACCTCCACGCGGAAAGCTACCATGACGAGCTTAGATGAGTTATTCACGGCAGAAAGCGCCATCCTGCAAGACAACCGTGAACTGGCGGAAACGCAGGGGCTGGATGCAGAAGTCTACCGCGACGCACTGGTCAAACTGACCGCACATTATCAGAAGATCATGAACGAATCTTACCGCCTGATCCGCCGCAGCGACCGCGCAGAGCGGGATCTGAACCAGCTCAACGAACGGCTGGAATATGAGGCCACGCATGATCCGCTGACCCGGGTTTATAACCGCAGCGCCATCATTGATCAGATTACGAAAGCGCTGAACGCGGGAGAAGCCGGGCTGATTTTGCTCGATATCGATCACTTTAAGGCGATTAACGATCAGTACGGACATCCGGCGGGCGATGCGGTGATATGCGGGTTGATCCGGCGCATTGAGCAATCCGTGCCGGAGCTGGGCAGTATCGGACGCGTCGGCGGCGAGGAGTTCACCATCCTGCTGCCACGCTACACCAAAGCCCAGTCGGTGATTGTCGCCGGTTATATTCACGCGCTGCTCAACGCGTCACCGCTGGATTTACTTCCAAATCAGCTGGTCACGGCGAGCCTGGGCGTAAGCTGGGGAAAGCAGAACAGCAGCTTTGATACGTTGTACAACGACGCCGACGCGGCCATGTATGAAGCGAAAAGACGCGGCAGGAACCGGGTGCATTGCGGATAGTCCGGGCGCGGGATTGCAGATAAAAGCGTGAATGCAGAAAGCCTGCATTCACCTTTTTTTGGCCTTACACTTTCTTAAATTCGAGGCGTTTGATTTCGCCGACCACCAGCAGATAGCAGAGCATGGACATCAGCGCAGAACAGCCAACGAAAATCAGCGCACTGTTGAATGAATGCAGGTTTTTCACCAGATAACCAATGAGCAGTGGCGTGACGATAGAAGCAACGTTACCGAAGATATTAAATATCGCACCACACATGCCGATCATTTCTTTCGGTGCGGTATCGGCAATCACCGGCCAGCCCAGCGCCCCGAAGCCTTTGCCGAAGAAGGCCAGCGCCATCAGCCCGACCACCACCACATTATTGTCGGTGTAGTTACACAGAATAATACCTGACGCCAGGATCATGCCGCACACAATCGGAATTTTCCGCGCTGCGGTTAATGAAAAGCCGCGTTTGAGCAGATTGTCCGACACCACGCCGCCCAGAATACCGCCGCAGAAACCGCACAGGGCCGGAACAGAGGCAATCAGGCCGACTTTCAGAATCGACATGCCTTTTTCCTGCACCAGATAAATCGGGAACCAGGTCAGGAAGAACCAGGTAATAGTGTTGAGGAAATACTGGCCGAAGAAAATGCCTAACATCATTCTGCTGCTCAGAAGCTGGCGGACGTAATTCCATTTAGGGCCTTGTTTGCCCTGTTTGGATTTCGTCTGATCCATATTCACCACCGCTCCGCCCTGCTCGATATATTCCAGCTCGCTGGCTGAAACACCCGGATGGTCAAGCGGGTTACGGACAAACTTCACCCAAAACAGCGTCAGCACAAAGCCAATCACGCCCATCACCACAAACACGTTTTCCCAGCCCCAGGCGTAGGTCAGCCAGCCGAGAAAAGGCGAGAAAATGGCGAGCGAGAAATACTGCGCCGCATTGAAGATGGAAGACGCCGTGGCACGTTCCTGCGTCGGGAACCACGCCGCCACCATGCGGGCGTTGGCCGGAAACGCCGGGGCTTCCGCAAAACCTAACAGGAATTGCAGCAGGAACAGCGACCCCACGGCGTATGCCACCGGGAACCAGCCGACAAAGCCCTGCACCAGCGTGAAGAACGACCAGAAAAACAGGCTGTAAGTATAGACTTTGATGGTGCCAAACCGGTCAAGTAGCCAGCCGCCGGGCAGTTGCATCAGCAGATAAGAAATTCCAAATGCTGAGAATATCTTGCCCAGATCGACAACGTCTAATCCCAGATTTTTAGACACTTCCGTTCCCGCGATAGATAATGTCACGCGGTCAGCATAATTAACGGCGGTAATAATGAAAATAATCAGCAGAATAATGTAACGGACATGCGTCTTTTTATTTCCTGACGCCACAGATTCAACACTCATGTTATCCCTCTCTGTAACATTTTCCGGCGTCAGCACGCTTTGAAATAATCTCAGTCAACGTGTGAAATGCAGAAACCGGAGGTTTTCTATCCCTGTGAAAATAAAAAATCCTTTTGGCAGTTTTTGGGTAAATAACGCCCTTAATTCACCCGTATTGTTGACGCAATGATTGTGATTTAAGGCTACCTTCAGAGGGTTGAATCAGTATAAGAAAGGAAAATAGAAATAACACTGTGCAGACGCCCAAGGATCCGCGGGGAATTTTCTTATTTCACATTGCACTCTAACATTACGATAACGTTGAAATAACACTCTTTTATCGATTACCGGCCACGCTTTAAAAAGAGTGATGCAAGTCACAGTTCATATTTCATATGCCAGAAAACTTCCGGCATTCACCGTACAAAGCCGGTCAGTTGCACAATGGGAAATCAGAAACTTTACTTTATAATCGTCCTTATTAACCCGTATTCATTGACGATATGTGATTCCCCTTTCAGAGAATAACGTTAACCCTGTTTAGTGCTGCATAAATAAGAATTCACTGCTGTGTTCTTTAATATCAGCAAGGCAATTTTAACAAAAAGTGCGTTATAAATGAAAAAAGCAGGCCCGCAAAAATGATTCTCTGCGGGCCTGCTTTTCTATTTACCTTTTATTACTACGTCTATTCGTTACGGTTTTGCACCCGCCACGGCTTCTTTCGCCAGCTGGGTAATACGCGCGTAATCGCCGCTTTCCAGCGCGTCTGCCGGAACCAGCCATGAACCGCCGATGCACAGCACGCTTTTCAGCGCCAGATAATCCCGGTAGTTCGCCGGTGAAATGCCGCCGGTCGGGCAGAAACGCACCTGCGGGAACGGGCCGCCAATCGCCTGCAACGCTTTCACGCCGCCGCTGGCTTCTGCCGGGAAGAATTTGAATTCACGCAAACCGTGATCCAACCCCAGCATCAGTTCGGACACGGTGGAAATCCCCGGGATCAGCGGAAGGGTTCCGGCCGTTGCGGCCTTCAGCAGGTCATCCGTCAGACCCGGGCTGATCGCAAACTGCGCGCCTGCGTCGGTGACGTCTTTCAGCTGCTGCGCATTCAGCACGGTGCCCGCGCCGATAATCGCGTCCGGCACTTCGCGGGCAATCGCACGGATCGCGTCCATCGCGCAGGCGGTGCGCAGCGTGACTTCCAGAACGCGAACGCCCCCGGCGACCAGCGCTTTCGCCAGCGGCACGGCATGTTCGAGTTTATTGATGACAATCACCGGCACAACCGGGCCAGATGTCAGGATTTGTTCAGCGCTTGTTTTCCAGTTTTTCATGTTCTTTTTCTCTTATCTCACGTCTTCGACGCTAAAATTTGATGCAGCACGCGCCCTGTTCCGCGCCGGAAAGCTGGCTGCGCAAGGCACCGAAAAGCTCACGGCCACAGCCGGTATGTTCGGCACTCAGATCCGGCTGGTACGCAGTGCGTTTCGCCAGCCCGGCGTCATCCACCAGTAACGCCAGCTCGCCGGTGCGGCCATTCACGCGGATGATGTCGCCGTCCTGCACTTTCGCCAGCATGCCGCCGGTATACGCTTCCGGCGTAACGTGGATGGCAGACGGCACTTTGCCGGATGCGCCGGACAAACGGCCATCGGTGACCAGCGCCACTTTAAATCCGCGATCCATTAAAACGCCGAGCGGCGGCATTAATTTGTGTAACTCCGGCATGCCGTTGGCCTGCGGCCCCTGAAAACGCACCACCACCACGCAATCGCGGTTAAGTTTTCCGGCTTCGAACGCAGGCACGATGTCGTGCTGGCTTTCAAAGACGACGGCGGGCGCTTCGATAATCTGGTTATCCGCAGGCACCGCCGAGGTTTTCATCACCGCGCGCCCCAGATTGCCGGACAACACTTTGGTGCCGCCGTGATGTTCGAACGGCGCGCAAATGCTGGCGATCACGTTTGTATCCAGCGAGCTTTGCGCCCCTTCGCGCCACGCCAGTTCGCCGTTATCCAGCCACGGTTCCTGCGTGTAACGCTCCAGCCCGAAACCGGCGACGGTGCTGACGTCCTGATGCAACAAGCCATGATTAAGCAGTTCGCGCACCACCAGCTGCACGCCACCGGCAGCCTGGAACTGATTGATATCCGCCGGGCCGTTCGGGTAAATGCGGCACAGCAACGGCACGGCGTCGGACAGTTCAGAGAAATCATCCCAGTTAATGATAATGCCCGCCGCGCGTGCCATCGCCACCATGTGCATGGTCAGATTGGTGGAACCGCCGGTCGCCAGCAGCGAAACAATCCCGTTCACCACGGTTTTCTCATTCACCATCTGCCCGAGCGGCTGATAGTTACCGCTGGTTTCGGTCAGACGCGTCACCTGACGCGCCGCCGAATCGGTCAGCGCGTCGCGCAATGCGGTGTCCGGTGGCACAAATGACGAGCCCGGCAGATGCAGGCCCATCATTTCCATCACCATCTGGTTGGTATTGGCCGTGCCGTAAAACGTGCAGGTGCCGATACCGTGATACGACGCGGCTTCCGCTTCCAGCAGCGCCTGACGATCGACTTTGCCTTCGGTATACAGCTGGCGAACGCGCACTTTTTCTTTGTTCGGCAAACCGGTGCTCATCGGCCCGGCCGGAATAAAGACCGCCGGAAGATGCCCGAATGACAACGCCGCCATGACTAATCCCGGCACGATTTTGTCGCAAATCCCGAGGTACAGCGCGCCGTCGAACATGTTGTGCGACAGGCCAATGGCGGCGGACATCGCAATCACATCGCGACTCATCAGCGACAGCTCCATACCGTCCTGCCCCTGCGTGACACCGTCACACATTGCCGGCACGCCGCCCGCCACCTGCCCGACGGCACCGACTGATTTCAGCGCCTCTTTCAGGCGCTGCGGGTAATGCTCGTATGGCTGATGCGCGGAGAGCATATCGTTGTAGGCGGTGATAATCGCGATGTCGCTGCGAACCATATTTTTCAGGGCGTTTTTCTCATCCGGCTGGCAGGCCGCAAAACCGTGCGCCAGATTGCCGCAGGCCAGCTGCGCACGGTGAACCGTTTTCGAACGGGCAGATTCCATACGCGCCAGATAGGCTTCGCGGGTCGGGCCGGAGCGTTCAATGATCCGCTGCGTGACGCGCGAGACTGTTTCGTTAATCATTTCGTTCTCCTTTACTTAAAGCATCGTGAAAGCAATCATGCCGATGATCCCGCCGGTGGTGCCCAGCAGGGTTTCCATCACGGTCCAGGTTTTCAGCGTTTGCAGTTCACTGGCACCGGTAAATTTACCGAACAGCCAGAAACCGGCGTCGTTCACGTGGCTCAGCACGATGGAACCGCCGGTGATACAGATGGCCAGCGCCGCAAGTTGCCCGCCGTTCAGCCCGAGCTGATGCGTCACCGGCAGAACCAGGCCGACGGTGGTCAGGCAGGCGACGGTCGCCGACCCCTGAATCACGCGCACCACGGCGGCCAGCGCAAAACAGGCCACGGCGATAGGCAAACCGGTGCCTATCATGGCGTCACCGATGGCCGGGCCGACGCCGGAATCCACCAGAATTTGTTTGAACACGCCGCCCGCACCGGTCATCAGCAGGATGATCCCGGCCGGTTGTACGGCAGCAGAACAGATGGCCAGAGTTTGTTCGTTGGTCATGCCGCGCGGTTTAGCCAGACCGTAAATCACAATCAGGCAGGCAATCAGAATGGCGGTGAAGGGATGGCCTATAAATTCCAGCCATTGCTGCAAATGAGAACCCTGAGTGACGAAACGCGCGCCGATGGTTTTCATCCCCACCAGCACCAGCGGGCATAAGATGAGTGCCAGACTGAAACCGAAAGATGGCAGATTGTCTTTGTTCAGCGTCGGCGCATTTTCTTCCACCGGCATTGGCCAGTTCACATAGCGGCTGATGAAATTGCCGTACAGCGGCCCGGCGATCAGCATGCCGGCAATGGCGGCGACCAGACCGATGGCAATCATCCAGCCAAAATCCGCGTTAAGTTGTGACGCGAGAAGCATCGGCACCGGCCCCGGAAGCAGGAAACAGGCGGCTGCGGCAACACCGGCAAACAACGGGATCGCCAGCCTGACAATGTTGCCGTCAGTTCGGCGCGCAACGGCAAACACAATGCCGATCAGCAGGACAATGGCGACGTCGAAAAACAGCGGCAACGCGCACACCAGCCCGGCAATCCCGAGGGCGTAATTGGCTTTGTTTTTGCCGAAACGATTCAGTAAATGGGCCGCAATTTGATCGAGCGCGCCGACTTCATGCAGGATCTTGCCAAACATCGCGCCCAGCGCCACTACGATCGCCAGAAAACCGAGCGTGCTGCCCATGCCTTTTTGCATGGTGTCGGCAATAGTATCAATGGGCATACCGGAGAAAATCCCGGCGGCGATGGAGACCAGCATCAGCGCCACAAAGGCGTGCATGCGGACTTTCATGACCAGGAACAGAAGCAGTAAAACCGACCCGACCGCTGTCCCGACTAAAGTTACTGTATTCACGCGCAGTGCTCCTGTTGCTGGAAACTTTGAATATGTTGCAGGGTTTCTGCGATGACACCTTCAAGCGGCTGGTTGATATTGATGGTGATGACATCGCTCTCTTCAACCCCTGGCTGCTCCAGCGCGGCGAACTGAGAAATCAGCATTTGTGACTTAAAGAAATGGCCTTTTCGCGCTGCCATGCGTTCCTCGATCACCGGAAAATCGCCTTGCAGATAGATAAATGACAGATTGCCGTTGCCTGCCCGCAAGCGGTCGCGGTAGCGTTTCTTAAGCGCGGAACAGATGATGATCGACACGTTATTGGTCCGCTGCATCGCGAACGCCGCGTCGTTGAGTGCGGCCAGCCACGGCGCGCGGTCGTCATCGTTTAACGCCTCGCCTGCGGCCATTTTGGAAATATTGCTGCGCGGGTGCAGAAAATCGCCGTCAAGAAAACCGGCGGATAACTGGTGTGAAACGGCGTTGGCGACGGCGGATTTTCCGCTGCCGGATACGCCCATGAAAATATAAATACGATTGTTATTCTGATTGTTGTTCTGGTTCTGGCTCACGGTTCAGCTCCTGGCACGGGATCTTAAATAAAAATGTTACCGGTAACATGTTATCGGTAACATTATCAGAGGGATTTCCGCGTCTGACAATCGGTGGCGGCGGGTGAAAACCATAAATGTGATCAGGTTCAAAGTTAATTATTAGCGATGAAACATTTTAGATGGGGTTATTAACAGGTGAATAACACAGTCTTGGGTTCAGCAAAGAATAGTGATTCCGCCTTGTAATAATCACGTTCCTTGTCTATTACTTAAATCACGTAATAAACCGCTGTTTTTGCAGCGGCTTATTACTTAACAGGGTAATTAAAAAACAGGCGTATCACGATGTTCTTCCGCCGGATTTCCGGTACTCATACTTCTGAGGCAAAAATGAAAATATCTCACGCGTTGCTGGCTGTGGCGTTAACCGGTGGTCTTTCCTTTAGCGCATTTTCTGCTCAGCTATTGAAGAAAGCAGATTTTGAAAAAGTCGCCTCGCAATATACCAAAGTCGGTTCGGTCACTACGTCGAATAAAACTTCGCAGTCAGGCGCAATTGAAGACTTGTCTAAAAAAGCCGATAAAAAAGGCGGTGACGTCTTTGTATTAACGTCCGGCAATACCAACAATAAAATCCACGGCACTGCTGACGTGTATAAGAAAAAATAAGTAATATGATCGTGAAAAAACCACGTCAAGGCGTGGTTTTTTTATACATAAATGAAGAGAAATTTCAGGCAGCAAGCCCTTCCGGCCAGCGTTCCGTCGGGTACAGCGCCATACGGATATTGAACAGATGGAACAGCGGTTTAAATAGCGTCATGTCCGAACGGCACAGCGCTTCGAGGTTTAACAAAACGCGGTTTAATTCCTCAAGCAGGGATTGCGGCGGCGCGATATAAATATTTTTCAGCCGCATTTTGATGTACTGATTAATTTCAAACATCAGCGCGTCCGTTTCCAGCGTATGACTTTTTAAAATAGCCTGATGGCGGGCATAAAAATCATAGCAATTCACGCCCAGCCAGATTTCCGTAATCAAATTTCCGCCCAGCGCGACATTCGGCACCGGATCAACTTTATTACGCGGCAAAATAATATTCACTTTATCGAGCATACTCGCGACGTACTGCTGACGCCCGCGCAGTGACGACGCGTTAATTTTGATCGCATTGGTAAACTGCAATAACTCTTTAATGCCTTTGCGCAACGCGCGTTTTGCCGTCCATGAAGGCCGTTTATTGCGGATAAGTGCCGTGGTCAGCAATGCAATCACAATCCCCACCAGCGTGGAAATCGCTGCGTTAACGATCACCAGCAGGTCAGGTTTGAAATCATGGCTCATGCCGATAAAACCGGGGATCTGCGTGGCAATAATCAGGCCGATAAAGTTGGTGGAAGGATTGGCAATCACCAGCCCGAGCGCCAGCAGACCCGGCGCGAGGCAGATAATCAGTGATTCAAACGTCACTGTCAGCGGAATAAACACGGCGGCATAAACAATGCTGATCAGAATCGCAATCAGCACGCCTTTGAGAAAGACGTGGATCGAGGCAATCGGGCTGTCGAGCGAGGCGAAGAACGAACAGATAACCGCCGCCATCATCGGCGCGGAAGCCCCGTCACGCCAGCCGGTGCCGATCCAGAACAGACAACCGACCATGGTGGCGGCAAAGGCGCTGAAGGCCGATAACAGGATCATCCCTTCATCTTTATGCTTTCTGATGAGCCTGAGTTTGCTGCGTTTTTTCTCTTTGCTGAACTGACTGACGCGTTCGGTCACGCCAAAGTATGATTCCGCAATGTGAATGAAATTCTGCAAACGCTCCAGCAAACCGATAAACAACAGCCCTTCTTCCGGCGTCATTTCGCCCCGCTCGTAGCACGTTTTAATTCTTTCCTGCGACGCGCGGATATCGTCCTGAATCGCCTTCGCATTGCCGCTTTGCTCCGGGCTGTTCAGCCACAGCAAAAACTGGCTGAAGGTCGCGGAGACAAAATCTGGGAACGCAATGCCCTGCTCGCCCAGCAGGCTCAGACGTTTTTCAATCGCCGTCAGGGTCGGGATCAGATACGACAAATGCTGATACTGCGCGGTCACCAGGCGGATTAACCGGCGCGCGGAATCGCCCTCAAACACGCAATGCGTAATCAGCGTTTCCACGCTGATGGGGTAGTTCGCCATCTGCACCAGAATGTGTTCGCGCTCAGGCGACGTCTCTTTGGGCGTAACGGTCAGCAACTCTGAACAGAGTTTTTTGGCACTGTCGTACCAGTTACTGACGCTGCTCTCCAGAAGATTGCGCATACGCACCGGGAACACCAGCATGTGGATCAGCGAACTACAGACAATCGCCACCGTGATCTCTTCGACGCGCGAAATTACCGTGTAAGTGATGGAAAGCGGCGTATCGACGTCGGCAAATCCCATGATCGCCGCGCTGTATCCGGCCAGCATAAAAATGTACCCCTTCGGCGTGCGGTCGTGCAGCGAAAGATACAGGCAGAAAGCCACCCACAGCGACACGCTCAGGCTGAATAGCATCGGATCGGTGACCGTAAACGGATAGACCAGAAAGATGAAAATCCCGCCGAGCACCGTGCCCAGAAAACGGTACGTGGCTTTAGAAAGTGTCGAGGCAGAATAGAGCTGGGAAATGACGTAAACCGAAACCATTGACCAGGCAGGTTTATCGAGATTGAGTTCAAGCGCGATATATAAGGCTAAAAATGCCGCTATACAGGTTTTGACGGAGAACAAGAGCGCATTTTTTGTTAACCATTTCATTTTTAAATCAACAGCTCAGCGTATTTTAAAACAGTATTTTAGCCTGTCAGGAAGATTGCGCCCTTTTGAAGAGTGTAACAAAACATACGAAACTATTAGTCACCTTACAAAATTGCCTCACGCGCCCGCTTTCCTCTCCTGCCGGCAAAAAAAATCCACGCCGTGGCGTGGATCAGTTGTAACGCTGTCAGTGATTCAGAAAGGACGGATGATCGCCAGAATCCCGATAATGATGACGCAGAGAGCGATAATTCCCGCGGCATTGCGCAGTAATGCGTAATTTTTTGCAGGCATCCCGGTGGCGCGTTTGCGTAAATCGCCGGAAAGCAGCCCGTGCAGCGCGGAAAGGAAGAACACCACGAGGATCTTAATCAGCAGCCACGCGTGCGGGATCTGGCCGTGGCTGACAATCATCACAATCCCGGCAATCCACAGCACAATCATCGCCGGGCTGGTGACGCAGCGATTCCATTTACGGACAGTATCGAGCAACGCCGCTTTGCCCGCGTTATCCTGTATTCCGACGGTTTTAGAAAACGTTATGGAAACCAGCGCCATCGCCAGCATTCCGCCGATCCACAATATCCCTGCGATAATGTGCAGGGTGTTCAGCCACTCATGAAGCATGTTTTATTCCTTCTAAAGTTAACGACAATGCGGTACGCCGGACAACTTCAACCTGCTGTCTCTTCACGGCTTTTACCGGATTATGTCCTTTTCCCCTGATAAAGGCACGGGTAATGTCTCCGCGTTTTCGGAACGTCAGGTTTTCTGTTTTCTTTCTTTTTGGAAATTGAGTAGGTAGACTGGGCTACCTACTCAATGATTCACTAAGATGAGCGACGTTATGTCACAACCTGAAACGCCAGCGGAAAGCGCCCGCGACCGCCTGCTCGGCGCGGCACGCGTCCTGTTTTATAACGATGGTATCGCCGCTACGGGCATTGACGCCATCGTGAAAAGAGCGGGCGTGGCGAAGAAAAGCCTCTACAACAATTTTGAATCAAAAGCGGAACTGGTTGCGACGTACATCACCATTCGCCACGACGAATGGCTGGCGCTGTATGCACGCCGCGAGGAGGAAGCATCCGGCCCGAAGGAAAAAGTGCTGGCGGTTTTCCGCGCGTATGACGATCACGCTGAATTTTCGTACGAGCGCGGATTTCGCGGCTGCGGGCTGCTCAATGCCGCCGCCGAACTCCCTGCCGGTGCGCCCGGAAGACTGGCGGTGCGCGGCCACAAGGAACAGGTGGAATCCATTGTGTCTGCCCATTTGCTGGAGCTGTTTGCCGGCGATGAAGCGAAAGCGCAATTACTGGCGCGGCATTTTTCATTCCTGCTCGAAGGGGCAATTTCCCGCGCCGGACTGGAAGGCAACGGTGCCTGTGTACGTCAGGCGATGGCGATGGCCGACGCCATGATGGAGGCGCCGTGACAAGCTCGCCTGCAGAACGGTTACTCGGCATTCTGGCCGTGGTTTTTGCCTCAGTGTTATGGGGCTCAACGGGCACGGCAGCGACGTTCGCCCCGCAGGTCAGCCCGGTGGCGATTGGCGCAGTGGCGATGGGCATCGGCGGCCTTTTGCAGGCGGCCATTGCCGCACGCGGCATTCTCAGACACCGCCGGGCGCTCACTTTGCACTGGCGGATCTTACTGACCGGCGGCCTGTCCGTCGGCATCTATCCGCTGGCTTTTTATGCCTCGATGCACCTTGCGGGCGTGACGGTGGGTACGGTGATTTCCATTGGTTCCGCCCCGCTGCTTTCTGCACTGATTGAATATTGGCTCGAGGGCCAGCGTCTGACCCGCCGCTGGATGGCGGGCGCGGCCATTGGTGTGGCCGGAATGGTGCTGTTATGTCTGGCCGAAAGCAGCACGCACGCCCTTTCAGGCCAGCAGCCGCACGCGCTGGCGGGCATGGCGCTCGGTCTGGTTGCCGGGCTGACTTACGCCCTTTATGCGTGGGCGGCGCGCCAGCTGATGCAGCGCGGCATTCCTTCGCGTGTGTCGATGGGCGCAACGTTTGGCCTTGGTGGCCTGTTGCTGATGCCGGTGTTATTCGTGACCGGCGCGCCATTGCTGGCTTCGTGGAATAACGCCGCGGTCGGCGCTTACATGGCGCTGATCCCAATGTTTACCGGTTATGTGTGTTTCGGTTATGCGCTGGCACGCATTCCGGCCAGCCTGGCGACCACTATCACGCTGCTCGAGCCTGCGGTGGCGGCGGTTCTGGCAGTGCTGATTGTCGGCGAACGCCTGCCCGCAATGGGCTGGACCGGCATCGGGCTGGTGGTCGCCTGCCTCATTTTCATCACCGTTCCGCTGAGAAGCAGGCCGGTGCTGACATCGGCCTGAAAGAAGAATGGCCCTTTGCAGGGCCATTTTTTTGGCAAAAATCACACGCAATCAGACTGCCGCCGGGGCTTCCAGCGAGGCCATATCAATCACAAAACGGTAGCGAACATCCGCTTTTTCCATACGTTCGAATGCCGCATTGATTTCATCCATACGGATCATCTCGCAGTCCGGCAGAATGTTTTTCTCAGCGCAGAAGTCGAGCATTTCCTGCGTTTCGCGGATCCCACCGATTGGCGAACCCGCCACGCGGCGACGGCCCAGCAGCAGAGGCACGGTGTTGAACTCTTCCATCGGGCCGACCTGCCCGACCAGCACCAGCGTCGCGTCCACATCCAGCAGCGGCATGTATGGCGTGATGTCGTGTCTGACCGGCACAGTATCGATAATCAAATCGAAGTGATCGTGCGCCTGCGCCATCGCATCACTGTCTGCGCTGACCAGCAAACGGCTCGCGCCCAGCGCCAGTGCGTCAGCTTCTTTGGCATTGGAACGGCTCAGTACGGTGACATCCGCGCCCAGCCCGACGGCCAGTTTAACGGCCATGTGGCCCAGCCCGCCCAACCCGATAACGCCCACACGGCTGCCCGGCCCGACATTCCAGGTTTTCAGCGGCGACCAGGTGGTGATACCGGCGCACAACAGCGGCGCGGCTTTGGAGAGATCTAACCCTTCCGGCATCCGCAGGCAAAATTCCTCACGCACCACTAAGTGCTTGGAATATCCGCCCTGCGTCGGCTCTTTGGTAAAACGGTCATAACCCGCGTATGTGCCGGTGTTCCCTTCGCGGCACAACTGTTCTTCGCCCTTTTTACACTGGTCACATTCCTGACAACTATCCACCATACAACCGACGGCAACGTGGTCACCCACTTTGTAGCGGGAAACCTGATTACCTACCTGCGTTACGCGCCCGACGATTTCATGGCCGGGGACAATCGGATAATAGCTCCAGCCCCAGTCATTCCGGGCGGTATGCAAATCAGAATGGCAGACGCCGCAATACAAAATCTCCATTGCAACATCATTTTCACGCAGGCCGCGACGTTCAAATGCGTAGGGTGCCAGCGGTTTTTTCGGATCGTACGCTGCAAATCCAACAGTTTTCATCGGTAAACTCCTGAGTTGATAGTGGCCCCTTCACTATAGAATTTACCCTCAAAGCCACAAGCCACAGTCCTCCTGAATCCTTGCCTGATTCTGTTCAGTTTTCGCCGCTTTGCGACGTTGTGCGATAAAGAATCACAGTTCACACGCAGATGTGAAAATTTCTTTGCGGCACTTTCCGAAAATTATCCTTAAAATTAAATAAGATATATAAAATACTCCGCCATATCCCCAATCATTTTTCTGTGATTTCGCAACTTTTAATGTGAAATTGAAATGCCTACACTGTTAAACATTGAGAGGCATCAGGTTAATCAATTTATCGGGTGGTCAGCATGCTGAGTGCAAATGAGCGACGCGATTTTATTTACCGGCACATCCACGAAAACCAGATTGCCTATTACGACGAACTGGCGTCGCTGATGAATGTGTCGCACATGACCATCCGCCGCGATGCGACGTTGCTGGAACGTGAAGGGAAAGTGCTGCGCGTCAACGGCGGTGTGCGGCTCAGCGAGTTTTTGCATCAGGAACTGCCATGGCAGGAAAAGTCATACCTGAACCATAAGATCAAGAAAGAACTCGGCCAGTGCGCGATGCGCAGAATTGCCGAAGGCACCATTATTTATCTGGATGCGGGCACCACCACCTTTGAGATTGCCTGCTGCATTCCGGCAAATTTCCGGTTAACGGTGGTGACCAATGATTTTTCCATCACCCAGTTACTGATGAATAATCCGGCAATTGATTTATTTCATGTCGGCGGGCGGGTCGATAAACGCAACTATTCCTGCGTCGGGCTAAGTGCGGCTAATTTTATTAAAGCGCTGAACATCGATCTGGCTTTTCTCAGCGCCAGTTCATGGGATTTAAAACACGGTATTTCGACACCTTATGAAGGCAAAGCCGAAGTGAAGCAGACTGTTATTTCTGTTGCTAACCGGAGCATATTAATTTCCGACAGCAGCAAATATGGTAAATACGGCTTTTATTCCGTCTGCCCGCTGAACACGGTGGATGAGATTATTACCGATTCAGTGTCGAAAGAATGTAAACAAACATTGTCAAACCTGACCTCACCCAAAGTGACATTTGTCGATATTTTATAATGTGAGAAAATAATGAAATCGGAAAATAAAATACGCGAAGATATTTGCTTTGCGGGGGAATCCCTTTTTCAAAGAGGCTATACCGTCGGTTCTTCCGGTAATATCAGCGCCCGCCTGGACGACGGCTGGCTGATTACGCCGACCGACGCCTGTCTGGGCAATCTGGATCCGGCAAAAATAGCCAAAGTGAATCTTCAGGGCGAATGG
The DNA here is from genome assembly GCF_024808755.1 of Rahnella sp. BIGb0603. NCBI lineage: Bacteria > Pseudomonadati > Pseudomonadota > Gammaproteobacteria > Enterobacterales > Yersiniaceae > Rahnella > Rahnella sp. BIGb0603. The sequence goes on from NZ_JANUEX010000002.1 coordinate 469,484, forward strand.
ATCAATGGCGAAAAACCGTCGAAAACCCTGAAACTGCATCAGGGTATTTATCAGAATAACCCGGACGCGCAGTGTGTAACGCATACGCATTCCACCTATCTGGTATTGCTGACGCTGCGCGGCGTCTGGTCTCCGGAGGCCATATTGCCGCCCATCACACCGTATCAGGTGATGAAAGTGGGGAAAATCCCGCTGATTAATTATCACCGCCCCGGCGCGCAGGAGGTGGCTGAACGCGTTGCGACGCTGGCAAATCATGTGAAAGGGGTGATGCTGGAACGGCTCGGGCCGGTAGTCTGGGGACATTCCGTGGCACACGCCAGCTATATTCTCGAAGAACTGGAAGAAACCGCCAAATTATGGCTAAAGTCAGAAAGAAAAGTCATTGCGCTGCCGGATGAGGCAATTAACGAGTTGTGCGCCCTGTTCGGCTGCCACTGGTAATAATAATAATTTATCTCTTACCCTTACTCTATTACAGGTAAATAAAATGACCGCATATGAAATCATGCCGCGGGTGGCCTATTTAATCGCCGTATCCATGCTGGGGTGGTATACAACACGGAAGTTTAAAGTTAACTCGCAGGATATTGCCAAATTACTGATTTATATTTTCTCACCGATAGTCTGTTTTGTACTTATCCTGAACTCACCGGCGAACATTAATTACGCCATGTATTCGGTAGTGTTTTATGTTGTCTCCTGTATCGCCGCTTTTCTGGCGTATCTGGTCGGGCGTTTATTATGGAAAGACAACCGCGCGAATTTATTCGGCGCAGCAGGCGGACAAGGTAACGTCGGTTATTTTGTCTTACCACTGGCCATTGGCTTGCTCGGCGGTACACCGGACGGCGCCGCAGCTATCAGCATCGTGGTTTTCGCCAAAGTCGCCTCGAGTATTTATGAATTTACGGCCGCGTATTACATCACCGCGCGTGGCCGGTACTCCATTAAAAACAGCCTGATCATGGTATTGAAAATGCCGACACTGCACGCGGCCATTCTTGCCCTGATTTTGAAATACTTCCACTTTGAACTGCCGGACGTAATTAAAAGCAGCGTCGACGGATTTGTCGGCGGTTACTCCACGCTGGGCATGATGATTATCGGTATGTCACTGGCACGCTTCGATAAATTAATTCCCGACTGGAAATTCGCCATCGCCTCGATTCTGTGGAAACAAGGGTTGTACGCGGTGGTCATCATCGCGATATTCCGCTTGTTTAATCTGAATCACTATGAATATGTGGTGATGGTCATGCTGGCCTGTAATCCGCTCGCTGCCAACATCGCCGCCGTCGCGTCAGCGCTGGACGTTCACCCTGAGAAAGCCGCCTTCGCCATCATGCTGAGCACGATCCTGGCAGTGGTCACCGTGCCACTCACCATCTGGCTGGCCATGTAGTTGTGATTATCAAGATTACGATTATTAACGCTGTACCTGAAGTTCATCACTTTTATCTGAAACCAGGAGTCACGCATGTCTTCTTCAAAAAACCTTACGCTGCACAGCGCGTTAGTTGTCCGCTCGCCGTTTGACGCCACGCTGCTCGACATATACCGCCAGTCACACGGCGACATTGATATCACCTGGACGCCAACCACGGTGTTAATGAAAAACATTGCCAGCGGGCTAACCGGCGACGTAGTCATTGTGACCGATCAGGCGATGGATGAGCTGATCGAACTTGGCGTAGTGGACGCCGCCAGCCGTAAACCGCTGATCGTCTCGCGCATCGGTTTCGCGGTAAAACAGGGCGACACCCGACCAGACGTTTCCACCCCAGAAGCGCTGAAGAAAACCTTGCTGGAAACACGTTCGGTTTGTTATTCCATCGGCGGCGCAAGCGGCATTCATTTTAAAACCGTGCTCACCCGTCTGGGCATTGAGGCAGAAGTGGACGCCAAAGCCAGCCCGATCCCGGAAGGATTTACGGCAGAAAAACTGATCACCGGCGAAGCCAGTCTGGCGGTTCAGCAAATCAGCGAACTGCTGGTGGTGTCAGGCATTGAAATCGCTGGTCGTCTGCCGGAGGAACTGCAAAAAGTGACGTCGTTTTCCATTGCGCTGTTCAACGCCTCCCCGCTAAAAAACGAAGGTGCCGCGCTGATTGACATTGTCACTGCGGAAGCCTCAAAAGAGGCCTACGCCCGTTTCGGCCTTGATTGCCGGTTTTAACCCCTGAGCCACAGGAGAAGAACATGCCTAAAACGATTGTCCTGCTGCACGCCACGCCGGTGGCAATGCAGCCCGTCAGCGTCGCAATGGCGGAATTATGGCCCGACGCCATCCCGGTAAATCTGCTCGATGACGGGTTGTCCATTGAGCGGGCCAAAAATGTTGAGCTGACACCGGCACTCACCGAACGTTTTATCCGCTTCGGGCAATACGCCAGTGATACCGGCGCAGACGGCATTCTGGCGACCTGCTCCGCGTTTGGCGAAGCTCTGGAAAAACTTGCTGACCAGCTCACCATTCCTGTGCTGAAACCCAATGAAGCCATGTTTTTAGCCGCACTCGATGCAGGAAGCCGCGTGGGTATGATCGCCACTTTCCGCCCTGCTATCGCCGGAATGGAAAAAGAGTTCAGCGACATGGCCGCGCGTCTGGGTAAAACGGTCTCACTGAAGACGGTATGCGCCGAAGGTGCGATTGAAGCGCTGCGTGCCGGTGACGATGAAACTCACCACCGGCTGGTGGCGGAATATGCGCAGCAGCTGACTGGCTGCGACGCCATCATGCTGGCGCATTTCTCCACCTCGCGTGCGCTGAAAGCCGTGCAGGCCGTCACCTGCGTGCCGGTTCTGGCGGCTCCGCAGGCGGCGGTCAGTGAGATGAAAAAGCGCGTTTTGCATAATGAAGGAAAGACATCATGTTGATGGGTGTGATTGCCGATGACTTCACCGGCGCCAGCGATATTGGCGTGACGCTGGCGAAAGGCCTGGCGGGCGAAGGCGGCATGAAAACGGCGCTGTACATGGGCACGCCGGGAAATGCGGCGTTGCCGGACATTGAGGCCGGTGTGATTGCGCTGAAAAGCCGTTCGCTGCCCGCCGCCGAAGCCGTCGCACAATCGCTGGCAGCCTGCGAATGGCTGTTGGCGCAAGGTTGTTGTCAGATTGTCTTCAAATATTGCTCGACGTTTGATTCCACGCCCGCCGGGAATATTGGCCCGGTGGCGGAAGCGCTGGCGAACCGGCTTGGCGCACGCGGCGTGGTGGTGTGTCCGGCGTTTCCCGATATGGGGCGGACATTGTATCAGGGGCATTTGTTTGTCGGCTCCAGCCCGCTCAATGAATCTGGCATGGAACATCACCCGCTGACGCCGATGACCGACCCGGATATCCGCCGCGTGCTGGCCGCGCAGTCTGAAAATCCGCCGGGATTTATTTCTTGGCAACAGGTTCAGTCGGGCAGCGCGTCAGTGCGCGATGCGCTTTTGGCGCAGGCGGAAGAAGGCCGCTGCCTGGTGGTGACCGACAGCATCACGAACGCCGATCTGATCACCCTCGGCGCGGCCTGCGATGAAGCACGGCTGATTACCGGCGGTTCGGCTATCGCGCAGGGGTTGCCGCATAATTTCATTGCCCGGGGCGACGCGCAGGGCAATGTGCCACAGCGCGTCGGCGTGCAAGGAAAAGGCGCAATTCTGGTGGGAAGTTGTTCGCGGATGACGTTGCGCCAGATTGCCCGGCACGCCGCCGGTCATGCCGTTTTGCAGATTGACGCGGAAGACTTGCTTCTGGGAAAAGTATCCCGTGAAACACTGCTGGATTTCATTGAACAAAACCAGCACCGCGCACCGCTGATTACGACCTCGGGCGACGTATCCAGCGTGTCAGTTTTACAGGAACGTTATGGCCGCGAAAAAGTGGCGAACGCCATCGAAGATTTCTTTGCCACACTGGCGGTTGCTCTGGCAGACGCGGGCGTAAAACGACTTGTCGTCGGCGGCGGCGAAACCTCCGGCGCGGTGGTGAAAGGCTTGCAACTCGGTTCGGTGGTGATTGGCGCAGAAATCAGCACCGGCGTTCCGGCACTGCTGGCCATGCGCAATGCACAACCCATGGCGCTGGCGTTGAAATCAGGCAACTTTGGCAGCGAAGACTTCTTCAACCGCGCGTTTCAGACACTGGCTCCGTAAGGGGCCGTTTCCTCCATACCTTTCCACCCTCACCATTTAGATCAGAAAATCAGGGCAAAGCACTACCCTTTTTTAATGTCCGGATGCTGGCTCAGCCACTGACTACGGTACTGCGAAGGCGAACGCGCAGTACTTTTACGGAACACGCGGCAAAAATAATTGCTGTCGACAAATCCGCAACTGCTCGCCACTTCTTTGATCTTCAGTTCATAGCCTTTCAGCAGCAGTTTTGCCCGTTCCAGCCGGACATGGTTAAGGTATTCGCTGAAGCCGGTATCGCCGGATTTTCGGAAAAGATGTGAGAGGTAGTTCGGCGTGATATGGAAACGCTTTGCCACGTTTTCGCGGGTCAGCGGCAGCGAGGCGTTTTCCTCGATATATTTTTTCATCACTTCAAACAACGCGCCACTGCGGGTCAGAATTTGTGTGCGGTTCGCCAGCTGTTCCTGACAATGGCTCAGCAAACCGGCGACCACGCAGCGGGCGGTTTGCTGGTCATCCGGGTTTGAAACGATTTCATTCATGGCCTGCAATAAAAACGAGCCGACCCGCGGCCCCAGCCGGGCGACGCTTTGTTTGTCCGTTTCGGAAAACCGGTTGCCGTCCCAGGATTGCAGGCTGAAACCGAGCTTTTCTTTGCTGAACAATATGCTCAGCAGCACGGCGGGCGCGCTCCACTGGGTGAGATTCCATTTTCCTCCAGGGATATACAGCGCGTCGCCCTCTTTGAGCAAGCCCTTTTCAGCCGGAAGACTGCGGTCATGAACGTGGCCTCTGACCACAAATTCGATGCGCGGGAAGCTGACCAGCAACGCCAGTTCGGGCATGGGTTGTGTGTTATCCGGAAAGCGCACCGCCTGCGCTTCACTGCCACAAAACGATCGGAAAAGAGTGTCTATCACAACGGGCAGCATGGCGTTCTCTCAGTTTTTCAATTGCATTGAATCTTGCCATCAAGGTCAAGACCTTGGGTTGCCACGCAAACTGGCCCCAGGTCTTGACCGGTGTGGCATTTACAACACATCCAGCAACCATTTTTGCGCCGGTGTCAGGCGGCTGGCGGTTTCCGGTTTAAGCCATTTGCGCTGATCCTGCTGCTGCGCATCTTCGCGGTCAATGTACAAACTGTGCAGCACGCGCCGGCGTGTGCCGACGGTATTGTTGGTGCCGCCGTGCCAGGCGTGCGCGTCATAAATCATCACGCTTCCGGCCGGAGCTTCGAAAACCACTTCATCAGGATGTGGTAATCCGACGTCCGCCAGAACATCTTCCGGCAGTTCAGGCCGGTGATGCGTCCCCGGAATAATTCGCGGTGCGCCGTTTGCCGCACTGAGATCATCAATCGCCCAGATGGAGTTCACCAGATGCACTTTGGGGAAATCCGGACGAGGTTTTTTCCAGTCCGCATGCAGCGGCTGATGTCCGCCACGGTGCAGCGCTTCGCGGCCATTGAGGCTCGACACCTTAAACGCGCCGCGGAAAATGTGGCGGCAAACGGACAGGATCAGCGGATGCGACCACACTTTTTCCCAGACCGTGCCTTTGTTAATCATGTTCGCAATACGCGTCGCGGTGGCTTCCTGATGATGCTCAACGGCCAGATTGTCACCCTCTTTTTCCACCAGCGCATCGAAGGTCACGCGCATATCTTCCAGCCAGTCTTTGTCGATCACGTTATGAATAATAACGTAACCCTTAGTTTCCAGCTCAGCGGTCTGTTCTGCGGTAAGCGACTGCGTTGCGCCGAGGGCGTCCAGGTATTGCTCAGATGAATTTATCATTTCCCACCTCTTCAGTTAACGTTTATGCAACACAAAAGTACGGCATTTTTTATAGGAATAAACGATGCAAATCCTACAAAGAGCTGGATATTTGTGTGATTCAAAGAGGAATGTGATGCGGGTGGCAAAGCTTACGACACCCGCTGCGCTTTCAGCCTTTCCTGTAAGAAATCGAGAAACACGCGGGTGACTTCGCTGCGCTGGCGATGCTGCGGATAGAGCGCATGCAGGCTGAGCGAGCCGGGCTGGAAGGCATCAAGGATGGGTACCAGCGAGCCGTTTTCGAGCGCCGGACCGACGATAAATTCAGGCAGCAATACAATGCCCAGCCCGGAAATGGCGGCGTCGCGCAGCACTTCGCCGTTGTTGCTCAGCACCGGCCCGCGCACGTCGAAAATCCGCAGTTTGCCGTGGCGCTCCAGCTCCCAGCCGTTTTGCCCTTCGCGGCCATAACGCAGGCAATCGTGCCGGAGTAAATCGTCCGGCGTTTCCGGCGTGCCGCGCCGCTCAAGATAACCGGGGCTGCAACAGATAACGCGTTTAAGCTGCCCCAGACGGCGCGCCACCAGCGAAGAATCCGCCAGATTGCCAATACGGATGGCAATATCAAAGCCTTCGCCCACCAGATCGACATACCTGTCCACCAGTTCCACCTGAAACTGAATCTCCGGATTTTGCTGCAAAAACTCCGCAATCAGCGGTGAGAGATGGCTGATGCCAAATGACATCGGAATACTGATGCGGTATGAGCCCTGCAACGCCTGGCGTTTAGGTGAAACCGCCCTTTCGGCTTCTTCGATATCATCGAGAATACGCTGCGCATGTTGTGCAAAAAGCTGGCCGGATTCGGTCACCGACAGTTTGCGCGTATTGCGGTTGAGCAACCTGACGCTCAGCGAAGCTTCCAGCGCGGCCATCCGGCGGCTGACGTATTGTTTAGAAAGCAGCAGTTGTTCGGCCGCTGCGGTGAAATTCCCGGCTTTCACTACCGCCACAAAAATACGGAGATCTTCAATCTGCATGTCAGTTTCGCCCTGAGGAATACAACCTGTTATTGTCAACCAAAATGCGACAGTGATAGTCATTCTACCTCATTGTTGAGCAAATTGGTTTACGTGTATTCTCTGTTCATCGGAAGCGCAAACGCACTTTCCCCCTGACAACACTGAGGAGTACACCATGATCGAACAACGTCTCTCTGAACAACGCGGCTTAGGTGACCACGGCTGGTTGCATTCCCGTCACACATTTTCTTTCGCCAATTACTGGGATCCAAAACAGGTCGGTTTCTCAGACCTGCTGGTGATTAACGATGATCAGGTCGCACCGGGTCGCGGCTTCGGGGCACACCCGCACAGCAACATGGAAATCATCTCCTATGTGCTCGAAGGCGCGCTGGAACATAAAGATTCCATGGGCACCGGTTCAGTGATTGTCCCCGGCGATGTTCAGCTGATGAGCGCAGGCAGTGGCGTGACGCACAGTGAGTTTAACCACTCCGGTGAAGAAAACGTGCATTTCCTGCAAATCTGGATTGTGCCGTCAGAAAATGGCACCCAACCGGGATACCAGCAGGTGTCCGTCGCGGAAGCGGAAAAACGCGGGAAATTCCGCCTGATTGTTTCATCATCGGGTACCGACGGTTCGCTGACCGTGCGTCAGGACATGAAAATCTACGCCGGTTTCTTCGACGGTGCAGAACAGGCGACGATTGCCCTCGATGCGGATCGCTATGCTTATATCCACGTTGCCCGCGGCAGCATCAAGGTGAACGGTGTCGAATTCAGAACCGGCGATGGCGCGCGTATCCGCAATGAAGATAGCGTCACCTTTACCGACGGCGACCAGGCGGAAGTGTTGCTGTTTGATTTGCGTCCGGTTGAAGTGAATCATCCGTCACGCTGATACGGCGTAATGCCTGAGTAAAGTACGCAAAAGCCTAAGCCTGTGATCATCCTGAAAAGGAAGGTCGCAGGCTTTTTTTGGGCATCGGGTAGTGTTCTGACGATGTATTCACCTGCGCTATAATTGCGATGCAATACGTAATATATTAAGATGAATATAACGATATGTATGACACATATGGAATATTTCTCAGGAGAGAACATGAAGAAGTCACTGTTTGTTGTGGCAGCCGCCATCACTATCAGCGCATGTAGCAGCCAGACCGGCGTGAAGCAAACTGATTTGCAGCATCATCGTTTTGAGTTGCTGAGTGTGGATGGTCAGACGGTTCCGGCCGCACAGGGCCGTATTCCGGAAATTGAGTTCGGCTCAAACCTGCATGTTTCCGGCCAGATGTGTAACCGCTTTATGGGTCAGGGCAATCTGGAAAATAACGTGCTGACGGTGAAAGGTCTGGCCTCAACCATGATGCTGTGTCCGGACGAGAACCTGAACAAATGGGATCACGTGATCAGCGACGTGCTGAACAACGGCGCGGCCGTTTCCCTGAATGAGAACAAGATGGTCCTGAAACAGGGTAAACATACGCTGGTTTACCGCCTGAAAGACCGGATGTAATCATGAAAAAGCCAGACACACGTCTGGCTATTTTAACCCGCAGTACAACGCCCTTGCATCAACGCGGCTTCAGAGCACTGACGACCATTCGCCATTGAGCACATGCCGACGCGGCTGCCATCGAGCTGTGGCGCTAATCTGAGTTGCCCGCCCGCCATTGAACAGGCTGCATAGGCCGGGCTGTCCATATTGACGGTACGCTGACCGACATTCACGCTGTTGCCTTTTTGGGGAACGTCAGCCGAATCGTCGTGGCTGCTGCATGCGGCTAACACCAGCACACCGGCGGCCAGTAACACGCGAAACGCAGTGATCATCTGTCCTGCTCCTGAATGATTTTGGGTAATGCGGGGAATTTTTTCGAATCGCCATCATATCCGAGGTTTTTCACCTGCGTCGAGCCTGTTGGCGAAATAACATCAACTTTTTCCTAAAATAATTCCAAAATTAAACACTCCGACACATTTTATTTCGTCTGGTTATTTCTTTGACTCATAAAATAGAGAGTGATTAACCGCTTTTCCTCCTGAATTAGAACGGGAAATATAACGATAAAGGAGCAATACATGCTGACAGATTTCTTACTGCGGATCGCCCTGGCCGGTGCTTTGGGCGGATTGATCGGCATCGAACGTCAATTACGCGCCAAAGAAGCCGGCTTACGTACTCATATTCTGGTGGGGATTGGCAGCGCCATGTTTATGATTGTGTCGAAATACGGCTTCGCCGATATTCTGATGCAAACGCACGTCAGTTTTGACCCCAGCCGCGTGGCAGCGCAGGTGGTCAGCGGGATGGGCTTTCTCGGGGCCGGGACCATCATTATCCAGAAGCAAATTGTTAAGGGATTAACCACCGCCGCCGGATTATGGGTCACTGCCGCCATCGGTCTGGTGATTGGTAGCGGTCTGTATGAGATCGGGATATATGGCGCTTTTATGACCTTAATTGTGCTGGAAGTTTTTCGCCAGATCAGCAATCACTGGGTCGGTCATCACCATTTAATCGAAATACGTTTATTGCCGGAAAGTGTGCCTGCGGTTTTAGTCGCATTACAGAAGATGCGTATTCGCCCCGGCCATATCAAAATCAATCAGCGCGATGAAGATGAAAGCAAATGTGAACTGATTCTGGACGTTATCCTGCGGCCTAAACAAAGTGTCGACAAACTTTATGAAGCACTGATGTCGGTGAAAGGAATAAAACGCATCGATATTAATTAAACGCCGTTCACCGCGCGAATTTCCCTATTTCGCCGCTGACTCTCCGGTTATTCCTTTCAGCGGCTACGACTATTCCTGAAACCGCCCCGCTGCTCATAACCCTCTAAAAAACAAGGCTAAAAACCCCTGCACACAATCAGGATAAATTGATTAATCCCCCCTCTGCTAAGCTTTTATAATTATTGCCGGTGAAAATTACTGTTTTCCGGCCTTTTTGTGAGCAAAGCAAAGGGTATTCCATGATCACCACTGACGGTAATAACGCAGTCGCTTCCGTGGCTTATCGCACCAACGAAGTCATTGCCATCTACCCGATCACTCCCAGTTCTACCATGGCCGAAATTGCCGGTGCCTGGTCTGGCGAAGGGAAGAAAAATTTGTGGGGCGATGTCCCGACGGTAATGGAAATGCAGTCTGAGGCCGGTGCGATTTCCACCGTCCACGGCGCATTACAAACCGGCGCGCTGTCGACCTCTTTCACCTCGTCGCAGGGTCTGTTGCTGATGATCCCGGTGTTGTACAAACTGGCCGGTCAGCTGACGCCGTTTGTCCTGCACGTTGCGGCGCGTACCGTTGCGACGCACGCGTTGTCTATTTTCGGCGATCATTCCGACGTTATGGCCGTGCGCCAGACCGGTTGCGCCCTGCTCTCTGCCGCCAGCGTACAGGAAGCGCAGGATTTCGCGCTGATTGCCCAGGTCGCCAGCCTGAACAGCCGCGTGCCATTTATCCATTTCTTCGACGGTTTCCGGACCTCACATGAAATCAATAAAATCGCGCCGCTGAGCGACGACACGCTCCAGCAGATGCTGCCGCAGGCGCAGATTGACGCACACCGCGCCCGCGCCTTGTCACCGGTTCATCCGGTGATCCGCGGCACGTCCGCCAACCCTGACACTTATTTCCAGTCACGCGAAGCCACCAATCCGTATTACAACGCCACTTGCCAGCACGTGATCGACGCCATGAATGCGTTCGCCGCCCTCACCGGCCGCGAATATAAGCCGTTCGAATACGTCGGCGATCCGCAGGCAGAACGCGTGATCGTGCTGATGGGTTCCGGGATCGGCACCGCCGAAGAAGTCATCGAAACCCTGAATGCGCGCGGTGAGAAGGTTGGCGTGCTGAAAGTGCGTTTATACCGTCCGTTCAGCGCTGAACATTTGCTGGCCGTGCTGCCGCAATCCGTGAAAAGCATTGCCGTGCTGGACCGCACCAAAGAGCCGGGAGCGCTGGCTGAACCGCTTTATCTCGATATCATGACCGCGCTGGCTGAGGCCTATAACAGCGGCGAGCGCGATTCGCTGCCGAAAGTGATCGGCGGCCGTTACGGATTATCGTCAAAAGAATTCGGGCCGGACTGCGTACTGTCAGTGTTCCGCGAGCTGGCGCTCAGCAAACCGCGTCCGCGCTTCACCGTCGGCATTTATGACGACGTCACAGGGCTTTCCCTGCCGGTGGTTGAAGAAGAGTTGCCTGAGCGCGCCTCACTCGAAGCCCTGTTCTACGGGCTGGGCAGCGACGGTTCTGTATCGGCGACCAAAAACAACATCAAGATCATCGGTAACAGCACGCCGATGTATGCGCAGGGTTATTTCGTCTACGACTCCAAAAAGGCCGGTGGCCTGACGGTTTCACATCTGCGCGTCAGTGAAAAGCCGATCAAATCCGCGTATCTGGTCAGTCAGGCGCATTTCGTTGCCTGCCACCAGTGGCAGTTTATCGACCTGTATCAGATGGCAGAACGTCTGCGTCATGGCGGGATTTTCCTGCTTAACACACCGTTCAGCGCCGATGAAGTCTGGGCGCGGTTACCGCTGGAAGTGCAGGCGACGCTGATTCAGCGCGAAGCCCGTTTCTACGTAATTAACGCGGCGAAAATTGCCCGCGAGTGCAAACTCGGCGCGCGCATTAACACCGTCATGCAGATGGCGTTCTTCCACCTGACGCAAATCCTGCCGGGTGACGAAGCGCTGAAAGAATTGCAGGGCGCGATTGCCCGCAGTTACAGCAGCAAAGGCGAAGACGTGGTCACGCGCAACTGGATGGCGCTGGCCGCCACGCTGGAAGAACTGGTTGCCGTGCCGTTGCAGGCCATTCCGGAAAATCCGCGCAAACGTCCGCCCATTGTTTCCGACGCTGCACCGGATTTCGTCAAAACCGTCACCGCCACCATGCTGGCCGGGCTTGGCGACGCCCTGCCGGTTTCTGCCTTCCCGCCGGATGGCACCTGGCCGACCGGTACCACGCAGTGGGAAAAACGTAACATTGCTGAAGAAGTGCCGATCTGGAAGCCGGATCTGTGTACGCAGTGTAACCACTGCGTCGCCGCCTGCCCGCACTCGGCCATTCGCGCCAAAGTGGTTCAGCCGGACGCCATGGAAAACGCCCCTGCCGCGCTGCAATCGCTGGACGTTAAATCCCGTGACATGCGCGGCCAGAAATACGTATTGCAGGTCGCGCCCGAAGACTGCACCGGGTGTAATTTGTGCGTGGAAGTCTGCCCGGCGAAAGACCGTCAGGATCCGTCCATTAAAGCCATTAACATGGCTGACCGCATTGAGCACCTGGAACAAGAACGCGCCAACTATGACTTCTTCCTCAGGCTGCCGGAAATCGATAAAACTACGCTGGAACGCATTGATATCCGCACCTCGCAGCTGATTACGCCGCTGTTTGAGTATTCCGGAGCCTGTTCCGGTTGTGGCGAAACGCCTTACATCAAACTGCTGACGCAGCTGTACGGCGACCGTTTGCTGATTGCCAACGCCACCGGCTGTTCGTCCATTTACGGCGGTAATTTACCGTCAACACCTTACACCACCAACGCCGAGGGCCGCGGTCCGGCGTGGGCGAACTCACTGTTTGAAGACAACGCCGAGTTCGGGCTGGGCTTCCGTCTGACGGTCGATCAGCATCGCCGCCGCGTGCTGCGTCTGGTGGAATCGCTGGAACCGCATATTCCGGCCGATGTGCTGGGCGGCCTTCGCGATGAAACGTCCACGCCGGAAGTTAAACGCGGCCACGTCACCGCGCTGCGTAAAATTCTGGCCGACATTGATACACCAGACGCGCGTCAGCTGGCGACCGACGCGGATTATCTGGTGGATAAATCCATCTGGCTGATCGGCGGCGACGGCTGGGCGTATGACATCGGTTTCGGCGGGCTGGATCATGTCCTGAGCCTGACGGAAAACGTCAACGTGCTGGTACTCGATACCCAGTGTTATTCCAACACCGGCGGACAGCAGTCGAAAGCCACGCCGCTGGGTGCGGTCACGAAATTCGCCGAACAGGGCAAGCGCAAATCCCGTAAAGATCTGGGTGTGAGCATGATGATGTACGGTCATGTGTATGTGGCGCAAATCTCCCTCGGCGCGCAGCTCAACCAGACGGTGAAGGCGATTCAGGAAGCCGAAGCTTATCCGGGGCCGTCGCTTGTCATCGCGTACAGCCCGTGCGAAGAGCACGGCTACGATCTGGCGCTCAGCCATGATCAGATGAAACAGCTGACCACCACCGGTTTCTGGCCGCTGTACCGGTTTGATCCGCGTCGCGTGGAAGAAGGCAAACCGGCGCTGGCACTCGATTCAAGGCCGCCTTCCAGCGGGCTGACCGATACGCTCAATAATGAGCAGCGGTTCAGAAGGCTGAATGCGCAACAACCGGAAGTGGCGGCGCAGTTGTATGCCGCGGCGGAGAAGGAATTGCAGCAGAAATATGACTTTTTGGCGATGCTCGCGGGGAAGAAGAGCGAGTCTGAGTCGTAAGTTTTGGGTCTTTAAAATCAAGGTCGTGGGCGCCAGCCCACACCGACTTGGGAGTGCGGCGACAGGTGCTCCTTGAGGCCGGTTTGGGTGGCAACCCAAGGTCTTGATTTATGAGATGCGATCACTGCAATTGAAAACCCAAATTACTCCCGCTGAAGCCGATGCTTATGCCCCTTCATTAACCCCAGCGAAGCCGAATACGCGGCTCCCTCATCCCCTGCCATAATCGCTTCGTAAATCTTTTTATGATCGTTCAGGCACATGCCGCCTTCCTTCGACGAGTATTCGAAAAACCATTTAAAAATCGTCGTCAGCACATTACCGAACGGGACATAAAAACAGTTGCCGGAGGAGATGAAAATCATCCGGTGAAACTGGGTATCGATATTTACCCACGCCTGCGCATTGAAATTCTCCGAAACGTGGCACATCTGGCGGTAAATCCGTGACAGCTCAATGCGTTGCTCTTTGCTGGCGTTCACCGCTGCCAGCGCCGTGGCATGTGGTTCGATCGCTTTGCGGAATTCAAGAAACTGATGATAAACCTCTTCCGTGGCTTCCATGCCCTGCATCCATTCCAGCAGTTGCGGATCGAGCATGTTCCACTGCGGACGCTCTTTAACGCGGGTGCCGATTTTCGGGCGAGATTCCAGCAAACCTTTTGACGTCAGCAGTTTCAGGGCTTCACGCAGCGCGGTGCGGCTGACCCCAAACTGTTCGCCGAGGTCGATTTCGCTGGGCAAAATGGCGCCGGGTGCCAGTTCGCCGGAGAGGATTTTGCGGGCAATATCGCGGGCAATGTGGGTGTTGAGGCCACGGGTCATGCCTGCGGCGGTTTCAAACTGCATCGTCATTCGCTTCCCTTTTTCTGTGCAGATTGCCGACATCATAGTTCAGGCGACGCCGCGCTGCATGCGGGCGTCGCGCTAAACTCACAAACTGTGCGCTATGGCGCCATCTGCCCGCCGTTGACGTCTAATATCTGGCCGGTGATGTAACCGCTGCACGCATGGGAAGCAAAAAACAGAAAGCTGGGTGCCAGTTCTTCGCTGGTGCCAAAGCGCCCCATGGCAATAGAACCGGCGATTTTCTCACGCACCTCCGCACTTTTATCTGCGTGGAAAACCGTGTCGATAGTGCCCGGTGCAATGACGTTGAAGCGGATATTGTCTTTGGTGAATTCCTTCACCCAGTTGCGGTGGACGTTGTGGAGCCAGGCTTTGGACGCCGCGTACAAACTCGCGCCGGGCCCGCCGCCTTCGCGTCCGGCAATCGAACCGGTACTGATCACTGACGTGGTTTTACCGCTTTGTTTTGCCGCGTGGCGCAAATGCGGAATGGCGAATTTCGTCACCATCAGCGCCGAGCGGGCGTTAAGATCCATAACGTGGTCATAAAATTCGTCGTCGATATTTTCTAACCCCTGACGACCGCCCAGCCCGCCTGCGTTATTGATCAGCACGTCGATGCCGCCAAAACGTTCGACAAAATTGGCGACCAGCGCTTCGCATTCCGCAGACTTCGTCACGTCGGCACCAAAGTACGCCACTTCGCCGCCATTTTTGGCAATAGCGGCAGCCAGTTTACCGAGGCTCTCATCGTGGCGATGACCGTTAATTCCGACTTTCGCCCCTGCCGCCGCAAAGGCCTGCGCCGCTGCCAGACCGATGCCTTTCGTTGAACCGGTAATCAGAACTCGCTTGTCTTTCAGATCGTTAAACATGATGACTCCTTTATGACTCGGGAATGTTCAGAGATGAGACGGCTCGCCACGCCACGCTGAAGGCGTTTTCCGCATCCGGTGTCGGACCGTTACTGATGAGGACGTTTAATGTCCGGTTGCCGGTGCAGAGAATATTCAGTTCGGTTTGACGGTCGTCGTGGCTGACCACGCGGACCTGTAAGACTTTCCCTCTTGCGTCGAGCGAGGTTTCAGTCGCTTCGTCAAAATAACCGTGGGTTTCAAATACGCTGGCAAAAATTGCATCAGAACCGTGCGTGCGCAACAGCAACGCCGGTTCGCTGCGCAGGTTGAAATGCGGATCGTTTGCGCCGGTGCGGGCGACGATCAGTTCGCCGCCGTCGGGGAATGCGCTGATGAGCGTCCGGTAAGTTCCGCCGTCCAGCCAGCTGAACAGCGCAGAATCACCGGCGGGCACTGCGCCGCGTGCGCAATCCCAGAGATGCTGATAGCCGTGGTTTTCGCCCAGCGGTTTCAGTTCACCAGCGGCTTTCAGCGTTGTATCGCTGCGCACAAACTGGCCGAGATGATGCAGGCAATAATCGTAACGATGCGGCTGGTCGCTGGTAAGACGGAAAACATCGACGATCAGCGGAGAAGAAAACTCCGGTAAATCAAGCAGCAGAACGGTGCGTTGCTGTTCAACACCAGGGGTGTAATCGTGCAAACGTGCACTCATGCCCTGCCCGGCCTGAGCCTGCGTGACAAAGAAATGCCGCTGGCCGGAACGCTTTTCAGCTTGCAGACTTTGCCCGCCGTTCTGGCTCTGACCGTCGACGACGACCGTATTGTGCGCGACAGTTTGCTTGCAGTAAGTGTTGTTCTCGGGAATATAGCGCCCGCCGAATTTCGGCTCGACGTTAACCCAGCGGCCAAATCCGTAGTCGCGCAAGAACTCGCGCCCGTGATTAAACAGGCTCAGATGCAACCCGTCGAAATGCCCGTGGTTCAGCGCCGAATGCAGGCGCGGAATGCTGCCATGCTGTCCGTACCACATCAGCGCCATGGTCTGGTTTTCTTCACCACTGCGCAAAATCCCGATCCCCCCGTGTTGCCCTTCCGGCCCGTCGCGAAGTTCAACGCTTTCACGGTTTAGGGGCAGCGGAGGTGAATCAGATAACGCAGCGGAAAGCGCCAGCGCGGCGGCATTCAGCCAGACGGTTTGCTGTTTTTGTGCGACGGCGAGCCAGCGCGGATCCTGATGATAACGGTGATAACAGACGCTGGCAGCAATCACCGCGCCGTCGTCGCTGATGTTGATCGTTTTCGATGAATCATTGAGCGCAGGCCAGGTGCCGTCGGGGAACGCGGTGAGGATTAATGCTTCGCAGGTTTTGCGGATAATCTCGTCGCGGAACTGAAAGATCTGCAATTCCGGCTGCCGGCGATCAATCACTTCCGCCAGCAGTAACAACGGACGCAGTGCAAAACGATGGTAATACGGCCCTTCAATATAGTAACCGTCCGGCGAAAACAGCTGGCTGAGCTGCGCAAAAAAACCGCCACTTTCGCTGTCGCCTTTCAGCCCGTACAGCGCCTTTTCAACCAGCGAATCATCTTGCAGCGCGTACCCGCTGATGGCGGCCGCCGCGACCGACCAGATCCCGTGGTTATGCACAATATCGAAATCTTTCGCATGGCGGCTGAGTGCGTCATCCGCCATCACGCGAAACAGGTGGTCTTCGATGTGCGAACGCTCAGGCTGGCTGAGCGACGGTATCAGGCAGTGATAGCCTTCGACGGCGTACAGCCAGAACATATTTTCATTGAGCGTCTGATGGAAAATCCGGCCCGGCGCGTTGCTGTCTTTACTGGTCGCGCTGCCCAGGGTCGGGTAAATATCGGCGTAACCGTTCAGCAGTGAAAGCGCGAAATCCCGGTAACGCCGCTCGCCGGTGATCAAAAAAAGTCGTCCGGCCAGATTGATGTAGACGTAATTTTGTTTGTGCTGATGATGTTCCGCGCCGCCCGCTTCGCCGTGACCGGGTACCGGCGCCGGTTGCGCCATGAACGTTTCCAGTGCGGCGATGTTTTCGCGAAGCACCGCGCCCGGCAGCGTTTCGGCATCTCTCTGCGCCCGTAATTGTTGGGCATCGTCGGGGCTTATCAGCAGCGGTTTCCAGAGGCTCATTTTTTGCCTCCGGAGGCCTGCGGCGCGACATAACCGGCCGCAAACGCCGGCAGCGATAACAGCCAGGTTTCGCGTTCCGCCTCCATCACCGCGCCGCGCGTGACGTCTTCATGATACCCGCCCGCGGCGGGTTTACCGGCAGACGGCAGTTCAAACCTGGCGCGGCGGATTTGCTGTTCGTAACGTTGCCCGCCAGTGCCGTTATCCGCCCACGATAGTAATGGCACAGGCCGCACGCGGATCTGGTCGATGGTTTTATATGGCCACGGCACGGACGAGTCCGTGTAACGCGCCATAAAATCCAGCGAGGTCAGCAGCCCGCCGCCTTGTGGTGTTTTGTAGTGCCAGAGGTCGATGCCGTTTTTCTGCGCCAGCACCGCCATCATGCTGATCGCCTGCAAATTGAAATAGCTGTAATGGAACGAACGGGTGCGCGCCAGTTCAGCGGGCTGCGTGCCGTCGGGCTTGAGCTGAATATCCAGCTTACTTTCCATCAGTTTTGCCATATCGCGGATCACCGCTTTATCGCCGAGATACCACGCAATGCCGGACACCTGAGTGACATACCAGTTACCGTGATTGTTCTGCGTGAGGCCCTCTTTTTTAGCGATTTTGCTGCCCTGAAGCCAGGTCAGATAATCCTGCATCCAGACGCGGATTTGCTGATCGTCATTGTCCGTCCACGCCCGATTCCCGTGCAGCAAAACCAGCGAATCCACAATGCGCGTGGAGAAGTAACGACCGTCCAGCACACCGGCGTTTCGTCCGGCTGAAATACCCGGCACGCCCTGCGCATAATTCAGGTTCGGATCCATGCGCGTTTCCGGCGTAATAAACCACGCCCGCAGCAGGCTGGCAGCTTTATCGGCATACTTCTGTTCGCCGGAGAAATACCAGGCCAGCGTCAGGTTCTGCACCCGCGCGGTGAAATCCGCCAGCCGCACGCCGTCACTCTGCTCGTTTTTACTCGCCGGATTGACGCGCCCGTCTTTACGGATCCACGGCAACCCGTCCGCTTTGCTGCTGTCCGGCCACCAGTAAGCGCTCAGGCTGAGGTAATCGTGCTTCGAGCCGGAGGGCGGCGTCATGCCTTTGTCTGTCACGCTCAGGTCGGGCTTTTTCAGCGCGGAATCCGCCGCCGCCAGCAGGTGCCGGTAAGCATCCTGCGTTTGCGGTGCAGCGGTATTTTCATGCAGTTGCTGGCGAACCACGTTCAGCTGCGCCGTGTTCAGAAATGCCGGTTCTGCCGCCAGCGCACCTGCGCTGCAAAACGCCATCATCGCCACGACGGCGAGCTGTTTAACATCAGCGGTACGGCACTGAATAAACGTCATGCTTTCTCCGGAATTAAAAAGGGTTAGCGCGCTTTAGTAATACAAATAAAGCAATGAATGATTCGAAGCGCCAGTCAGAATGGGCTTAAAAGCACACAAATAGCCCAACAAGTGACCAGCCTCACAAATCGATAACAAACTAAGCATTTCTTATTTGTCGGACTTTTAATTTAAATCTCCTCTTCTACGCTTGCTCAATACATAACCAAAAACCTCCCCTGCAAACGAGAGAGTAACGACAATGGATATCAATGTTCTGGTCATGATCGGTTACTTCGTCTTAATGATTGCCATCAGTTATGCGTTCAAAAAGATGGCTTCCGGCTCGTCGAGCCACTATTTCCGCGGCGGCGGGCGCATGCTCTGGTGGATGGTGGGCGCCACCGCGTTCATGATTCAGTTCAGCGCCTGGACCTTCACCGGTGCCGCCGGACAGGCTTACCGCTACGGTTTCAACGTGGTGAGCGTGTTCGCCGGTAACGTGTTCGGCTATCTGGTGGCATGGTGGTGGTTCGCCGCCCGTTTCCGCCAGCTTCGGGTCGATACTGCCACAGAGGCCATCAACCATCGATTCGGCAAAGGTAACGAACAGTTTTTCACCTGGATGATTATTCCGCTGAGCATTCTCAGCGCGGGTGTATGGCTGAACAGTCTGGCGGTGTTTGCCAGCGCGGTGTTCCGGCACGACATTACGCTGACGCTGTGGGTCACCGGTCTGGTGGTACTGGTGATTTCGTTACTGAGCGGCGCATGGGGGGTGGTGGCGAGTGATTTTGTGCAGACGCTGGTGGTGGCGATTATTTCGATTGCCTGTGCGGTGGTCGCGCTGTTCAAGGTCGGTGGCCCGGTCAAACTGGTGACAGAATTCCCGTCCGGCTTTTTCACCGGCCCGGACGTCGGCCCGCATTACATTTCCCTGCTGGTCGCCTGTTTCCTGTTTTTCTTTATCAAGAACGTGCAGAGCATTAATAACCTGCAAGATTCTTACCGTTTTCTGAATGCCAAAGACAGTTTTAACGCCAAAAAAGCGGCGCTGTTTGCGCTGATTCTGATGCTGACTGGCACAGTGATTTGGTTTATCCCGCCGTGGGCGGTGGCTATTCTTTATCCTGACGCCGCAACCGCACACCCGGAGCTGGGGAAAAATGCTACCGATGCGGTGTATCTGATTTTCGCCGAACGCGCGATGCCGGTGGGCACCGTTGGCCTGCTGATGGCGGGATTATTTGCCGCGACGATGTCGTCGATGGACTGCGCGCTGAACCGTAATTCAGGGATTTTTGTACGCAGTTTCTGGACGCCCATTGTTAACCGCAACACAGAACGCAGCGACAAGTATCAGCTGCGCGTCGGTCAGGCCACGTGCGTGGTCAACGGCGTACTCGTGATCCTGGTGGCGCAGTATATGCACACGATGCAGACCGTCAGCCTGTTCGACCTGATGATGAAGGTCGGCACGCTGATGCAGGCACCGATTATCGTGCCACTGTTTCTTGGCGTGTTCATCCGCAAAACGCCGGACTGGGCGGCGTGGGCCACGGTGTTGTTCGGATTATGTGTGTCTTACATCATCGCTAACGTGTTTACCGCGCCAGATGTCGCCCGTTTACTGGGTATTACGTTGACCACGCGCGAGATGCTGGATGTAGCGATTATGTGGAATATCTTCTCGCATCTGGTCTTCACCGGCGGGTTTTTCTGCCTGACCACCCTGTTCTACCGCGAGAATGCGAAAGCCCGTGAAACTCAGCGTCAGCAGTTTTTCACCGATATGGAAACGCCGGTGTATGCCGATAACGAACAGGATGAATTCGACCGGCTGCAACGCGATAAAATTGGCCGGATATCCCTGTATATGGGGGCCGGTTTGCTGCTGATGGTGCTGGTGCCTAACCCGTTATGGGGCCGCGTTCTGTTCCTGATTTGCGCGCTGTCGATACTTGTCTTCGGCTGGGTTTTACATCGCAGTGCGGAGAAAGGCATGAAAGCCGCAAAAGAAGGCAAGGCCGCGAAACGCAACATCGCGACATCACAGCGGTAATCGTGCGGATAGAAATCGAATTTCAAGAAAATGCAGCGCATTGTGAGGCAAACGCACTGCATTTTTTAGAAACTACAAACACTTTCCTTCGACGGGCACCACTGGTAAAATTCTGAAATATGAATTTACTTAACTGATCTTCATCAGGGTTTTAAATTAATGATGATCAATACCATGCCAGGGAAAAATGCAGTGAAGAAAATAATAAATTCCGACGTGTTCATTTATTTTGCAGTTACTATTTTAAGCATTATTTGTGCCTATTTTCTCACAAAACGTTATTTCCCTATCGAGCCAGATGCGGCAAACAGCCCACTAGTTTGGAGAGAAATGCTGGAAAATGGCTTTTCAGTAATTAAGTACTGGAAACCGACCCCTGACAATTGGTACTTTACTGTCTATCCAATCAATTTTTTCTTCTTCTTTGTACTTTCTGATGATGGCAAGATCCCTTTAATAATATCAACATCTCTTTTCGTTTCACTTTCCGCCATTATCATAACGTGGATACTGAACTCGACAAATAAAAGCAAGGCTTCGTTTCTTGCAATGAGTGCTTTGATTTTTTTACCGGCTTACGTCTATACGTTTGGGTTTATAGCGCACCCTTTTTCTCATAACTCTACCAATTTTTTTGGCATATTCACTTTCGCTCTCTGTTTCTATAATATTAAGAAAAGCTCTACCAGAATAACAATATTATATAGCTTGATAGCGCTTCTATCTGCAGTATCCGACCCCTGGTTTTTGGCAACCTATTTCTTGCCTATTTTGCTGGTGCAAATCTATTTCTCCTGGAAGGAAAAATCGAACTGGAAAAATACAGTAATATTCGGCATAACATTTATTCTCGCTATGACTCATGTCATCCCCAGAATATTGGGACTGCCTGTTCAGCACTTTAAGCTTGCCCCCTTTGATTTATGGGCAGAAAATGCTGCATGGATGGTGAAAATCATCGGCCGCAGTATGAATATTTTCTTTATTGATGCCCAAATTGCTTATGTAAGCTCTTTTATCGTTTGGTCGTTGATAGTTATATACTCGATATATGATTGTTTGCAGCGTGGAAAAGAATCTACATTCATTGCTATATTCAGTGCACTTACCATTGCTGGCATTATTTCGTCATTTATTATCAGTTACACCACCCCCGCGGATATTAGCGCCAGATTCTTTATAAACGCAATTTGTTTCAGTTTTGTCATTGGAGCATTATGCTTCAGTTATAAAAGGAACATTTTAATCGTTCTGGCATTCACCCTATTTGTTTTCTCTTCGCTATACTCTTACACTGTAATAAAATCACCTTTATATGATCAGGAAAAACAAACCCTGTCTTATATTGATTTTTTAAAAGAGCACAAACTCTTCTTTGGATATTCAGATTACTGGCTTTCCTCTAATACCGTTAACTGGCTATCGAATAATGAGATACATATTTCACCTGTTCTATTCGATAAGAAAACGTATCGTATTCAGTTCGACGAAGTTCGTTCTCAAACATTCAGCACATGGTTAACACCAACTTATTTTGAAAAAGCGCCTCAGAGACAATTCATTTCTATCCCGGCGATACAGAATTCGCAGCCAGATTCTGAAATGAACCGCCGATTAGACGCGATCAAACAGCAGGTTGGAATTCCTGATGAAGTTCTGACCTATGAAGATAAAACGTTGTTCATCTATAATTCGAAGATAACTATTCCGTAATAGGTAATAGGGATGCAGGACATTCTGGATGGAATGTCCTGTTTCTCGTTTAAATCAGCCCGCGCTGTTTTAACGTGATGCGTGTGGCTTCGTTGAGATCGAACTTCAGCAGATCTTCTTTACGTACCCAGGCGTAACTTTCAAATTCGTCGTTCAGCGTGATCACAGTGTTCTTCGCCTGACAGGTGAAAATCAGGTAAATCATGTAGATTTCTTCCTGAGTTCCATCGGGATACGTCTTCAGGCGGATATCATCGCGGAACGTCCACGGCGTGATATGCGTCAGTTCCAGCGCTTCGCCCAACTCTTCCCGCACTTCGCGTAATAACGCCTGCTCAACGGTTTCGCCCGCTTCCATTCCGCCGCCGGAAAGCGCCCACTGGCCGGGGAAAACGCCGCGCCCGGAGGCCATTTTACACAGCAGATACGTTCCCTCATGTTCAATTAACGGACAAACGATGGTTCTTTGACGCATGATGACTTTCCTTGTTTTAGACTTTGTTTGAGACTAATGTGCGCGCTAAAAAATACCATAATCTGGCGTCGCTGTGGCGGGAGTCGGGAAGAGTTGAGAAGTGCTGCGCAAAAATAAAAACCCGCCTTCATCAGCGGGTTTTTAAGAAATAATCAGGAAACTGAATCAGAAACACGGTGCTTATTTAGGCAACTCCGTTACCTGTTTCACTTCGGATTTGTTGATTTGCTGTTTCACACCATTGGCATCAGTATACTCAAGCAATCCGGTAGGCGCTTCTTTTGGCTTACCGTCGCTGACGATGGTTCTCGCGTCATTGGTCTGAATAGCATAACTCGTCCGGGTACAGCCCGATAAGGCTGCGACACTGATTAATGCGGCTAATGGCAAAAGCAAAGTCCTGTTCATATTTCTCTCCTGTCTACCGGTTATTGAGCAACTCAGTTATCCAGTTCGCTCATGTTTTTAACCTGATCGCGGTTGATCTGCTCAGTCTTTCCTGTCTCAGCATTTTTGTACGATACCAGGCCGGTATCGCTGTCAACCTGAGGTTTCCCGTCCGTGACGATGGTTTTTCCGTCCGTGGTTTTAATCGCCTGATTCGACGCACACCCGGCTACGAATAAAATGGAAACAGCAGCCAGCGACGCGGCAATAAGGTTTTTCCTCTTCATACACTTCCTCCTTAAAGGGGTTCTGTCTTAACAATTAGTCAGTTAAGTATAGGCACTTTTGCCGGAGGCATTGAAAAATAGGACAAACGGAAATTTTCTCAGCCCGGTGGACCTCTGCCGGTGGCAAACTGTCCCGATTCAGCCGTTAAGCGTTTAGGAATATTCTGTATTCCTGTCATTTATTTCTAAAAATACCTGTACAACTTTCTACATCTTGTATAACTTTATAGTCACACAAGTAATCATTAACTACGCACACATTAACAAGAGGATATGTCATGCGTCAGAATAAGCACGATGGATTGTCACCAGAAACCTCCCCTTCGCTCTACACACAGGGTTTTTCTAAAGAGGAAACAATGGGGCGCGTTGTGGTCGAAATTCTGGAAGCAGGCAGGAACCTTAATCGCAAAGCGTTGTGTTCGAAACTTTTGAATCGTGTAGAATCCGCTGGCAGCGAAGAAGAGGAAAAGCATTATATGAAGCTTATCCGTCTGGTTCTTGAACGTGATTCATGATCTATTAAATTCACAGAGTAAAGATGGGCTTCATATAAATTCGGTTTGACATATTATGCGGGCTTGATTAATTCATAGCCAACCAATGCTTTATTTCCGTTAGCGTAATACCCTGCGGTATGAAGTCATAACTCTGAACCTGAAGCTACTCTGCCCAGACCTTTGGCCAGCATATATTCAGAGGCTGATAATATGTATAGAAGTAATGAAGAAAAATTAACGGACAAACTCATTGGTGAGGCTGTAATCTCCTTACTTAAATCGAAAAGTCTACTATCAATCGACAGACTCATTAAGCAGTTACAGTTTATGGCTGCGAGTGCTGAAAACTCAAATCGAAAAAGCGCCCTGGAGCAGATCATCAATGAGATGCGCCACGACCAGGCTGATAAGCGTGCGCGTGTCAGTTATGAGGTCCGGGACGTCGACAATGTACGACACTTTTTCAATGCTGAAGGGCCGTCCAATGACCAGAAAAAACATTGATACATCAAACCAATGTGTACTAAGTCACAACGACTCGGTTGTATCAAATCCATCTCAGCCGATGTCAGACACTGTCAATAGCTCTGGCATTTATAAACATTTCGCTAAAGCCGGTGAACTTTACTCCAGTGAAGCTGAAGTTCTGGGTGCCGCAATTCGTCTTATTCTTGCGAATAAAGGTACGGTGACCAATAAGGCCATCATGCTCCACCTGATTAACCAACTTGAAACCACGTCAGACGTTGTGCAGCTGGATATTTTACGCGGCGCACTTGAAATGGTGGTGGGCATGACGCCCGATGATTCCGTATTCTGATCTTTGAAGAAAGATCCATTTTTTTATTATTTTCTTCCCGCCCGGTCATTACAGCCGGGTGCGGGATCTTAAATTATCTATTCTTAATACAAACGCGGAGGGTATTAAAATGCATGACGTGTCTTATACTCATGTGACATTGGCTGATTATATTCTGACAGAAGATCCTGAACTTCTTGTTGAAAACGAAACGGTCACCCGTATTTATAAAAACTTAAAGAAACAAAAAGAAGTGGTTACTCACAAAGATATTATTCTTTGTCTGATTCAGAAGATTGAGCAGGAAAGTGATACCGACAAGCAGGATATTTATCTGGAAGCGCTTGAATATGTCGTTTACCGCACACCTGATGATGATATTGTATAAATCCACAGCAAATCATTTTACATGAGCCCGGCTAATATTATCTGCCGGGCTCATGCGTCTAAAGCTTACATACCGCCTGCAAGTTTTCAGAGAGCCTGATTACCAGACTGATATTCGTAGCTGACTTCCGGCCAGGTCACTACCGGCGTGCCCTTCAGTCTTGGCTCAGCAAATAACTCGCCCTGGAAATTACACACCCCTGCCGCATCCAGCCACATCCACTCTTCGGTTTTTTCAACGCCTGTCGCGATAACAGAGATTTCTAACGCTGAGCAGAACCTGATGATAGCCTGCACGACGGCCTGTTTCGGTCCGCTGGTATGGATGTCACAAATCATATTACGATCAATCATAATTTTGTCCGGCTGGCATTGCGTCAGCAGCAATAATCCCGCAGAACCCGCACCAAAATCATCAATCGCCAGACGCATTCCCGAGGCTTTAAGTTGTTTCATCGCCGTTGAAAACTTGTCCTCACGGGTTATAACGCCGTTTTCTGTGATTGCCACCACAATTTGTTCAGGAACCAGGCCGCCGGCGATGATGTCATTAACCAGAGACTCCACAGCATCCGGCACCATGACAAGTGTCATAGGCAAAAGCTTAATTGAAATCGTTTTGTCGCCGATCCCCATTTTTTGCGCCATGGCAAAAGCCAGCTTTTTGGATTTGAGATCCGCCTCATAGATCGTTGTTCCGGACAGCCGGGCGTAATACTCCATCGCTGAGCCACCTTCCGGCCCGCGGATTGTCGCTTCATAAGAAATAATCTCGCGGCTCAGCGGGTCAACAATCGGCTGGAATGCAAAACTGTAGTCCTGCATCTCGGGAAAGATAAATTCTACTTCTGCTTTCAGGGGTTCATCGGCGATGAAAGACCAGGAATCAGCCGGGAGAATTTCGAGATAATTTTCCTTCTCCCGGGCCTGCACAAAGGTGCACAGAAATTGAAGAGCCCGGTCTTCATAAGTGAGACGATATTTCGATGTTCCTTTATCCAGCACCGCCTGAAGCACCTCATCTTCGTGATGATGCCTGAGGTCAAAAAGCTCCATCCCTACATTGCCGAAGCGACGTGACTGTGCATAGTCGCGCATGAGAACCACCACGTTATGGTGACGCTGATCCTGGCAAATCATACTGTAGAGTGCGTCCACTGCCTCTTCCGGCCCTTCCAGCAACTGAAAGAAGTGCATCCCGTCGAAAAGCAGAATGCCTGTAATGCTCAAAAGTTCGTTGTTAACATTGGCTTGTGACACCATGTCGATCAGTGAAGCAGAGTGAACATGTTCACTGATATGGCTGCGATAAACGAGAGTTAAAAGCATCGGGTGTTTCCAAAAGGAGCTTGTTTAGACTCTCAGGGTAGCAGAAATTTCGGTTATAGAAACATCCCAATCTATCATTTTTCCTTATGAAATCAGACCGAGAAACGGCGGCAATGCCCTAAAGTGCCGGCAATTTAGATGAAGGGATTGGGCAAGAAAAAACCATTCATGCAGCACAAATCTGTGGGGGAGCAATTAAACGGGTCAGCCAGCAGGCTTTTAACTTGCTGTCACCGGTAGCGCCAAACCTTCCCTTTCTTAATCTGCTATAAAACGCGCTGACATTCGGCGGCGTAATCCGTATCATACGCGCCACAACGCCGTCCGGCCGGAAGACAAGAGCTGCGCGCAGACCGAAACGCACAATGCTAAACTCGCGCTATGACGACCACGCCCTTCTGGTGCCCCTTTTTGAGTCAGAGTTACTATTAATGTCAGAAATTCAATCAGTTGATAAAAAAGCTCAGTACAACCTGAATAAATTACAAAAACGCCTGCGCCGTGAAGTCGGTAAAGCGATCGGTGACTTCGGTATGATCGAAGAAGGCGACCGTATTATGGTTTGCCTGTCCGGTGGTAAAGACAGCTACACCATGCTGGAAATTCTGGGCAATCTGCAAAAAAGCGCACCGGTGAATTTTTCCCTGGTGGCGGTGAATCTTGACCAGAAACAACCGGGCTTCCCGGCGCATATCCTGCCGGAATATCTGGAAAAGCTGGGCGTGGAATACAAAATTGTCACCGAAGACACCTATGCCATCGTGAAAGACAAAATCCCGGAAGGCAAAACCACCTGCTCTCTGTGTTCGCGTCTGCGTCGCGGGATTTTGTACCGCACCGCGACTGAACTGGGTTGTACCAAAATCGCCCTCGGCCATCATCGCGACGACATGCTGCAAACGCTGTTCCTCAACATGTTTTACGGCGGCAAGCTGAAAGGCATGCCACCAAAACTGATGAGCGACGACGGTAAACACATCGTGATCCGCCCCCTGGCGTATTGCCGTGAGAAAGATATTGAGCGTTTTGCCGTTGCGCGCGAATACCCGATCATCCCATGCAACCTGTGCGGTTCGCAGCCAAACCTGCAACGTCAGGTCATCGGCGACATGCTGAATGACTGGGATAAAAAATACCCTGGCCGTATCGAAACCATGTTCAGCGCGATGCAAAACGTGGTGCCTTCACATCTGAACGACATGAATCTTTTTGATTTCAAAGGGATCAAACATGGCGGTGAAGTGGTTGATGGCGGCGATCTGGCGTTTGACCGTGAAGAGATCCCGATGCAGCCTGCGGGCTGGCAGCCTGAAGACGACGAAACGGCTGTGCCGGTTGAACGTCTGAACGTGCTGGAAATTAAGTAAGATTTCGTCCGGAAGTCACCGTTTGAAAAGCCCGCGCTGATGCGGGCTTTTTGCTTTTCAGACCAGCGTGAACGTTTCGGTCCAGTTGTAGTTGGTCATCACCAGCCTGACCGGGAGGCTGAGTGCTCCGAAGTTTCGATGCTGATTTTCATGAAACCAGACGCGCAGCGGTTCCGGCAGGTATTGTGCGCTGTAACGCAGCAGCGTGCTGTGCCAGAAAATCGGCGGGATCTCTGTATGAGGAAACCGCTCGCAGATTTTTTCCGCCCACGGCGTTTTCATCAAATCATCCACCAGCGATTGTCTGACACGCTGGCTCTCTTCATCAGGAAATCCTGCAAGCAGCAGCTGATCCGGCAACGCAATCAGCCGCAAATCGCGGATGTGCATGATAAGGCCGTCGCAATGCTTTCTGAAAATAGCGATTAATTCACCGGTTCCCGGCGCGTCTTCGGGTTTGTCATACAGCGCCTGCGTGACGGGAAAAAAAGTAAAATGCATGCCGTCAGGCGGCGCGACGTCGGCCAGCGGGTCGCCCTGCGTCACCGCTTTCAGTTCCGATAACAGCCCTGCCATAGCCGGTCCGGCGCGGTTACCGCTGGTGATCGCCAGACGGGTGGGATGGTAGAAAGGTTCAGAGCGGACAACGCCGGATTCCGGGTGAGAATTCCAGATTTCGAGCGTTCTGCGGGTCGCGTCGTCATACGCTTTTTGAATCATTTCGGCGGTGTGCAAGACAGACTCCTGGGTATTCGAAAATGAGATCGTTCCGGCAAAAGTGCCTGTGAATGCACCTTGCGGGGCATAAACCTCAAAAAGATTGAGCGAAATCAACATTAGAACTGTTGATTGGGTGCAGTATCTATTTCGCAGGTGAATGCAACGTCAAGCGATGGGCGTTGTGCTCCATATTGTCTTATTTCCAAATTTTTAGAATTAATGCATAGCACAATTTAATTCGAACGACGCCGGTCTTATGACCGGCTTTTTTTTGCCTTTTTTCAGGCAATTAGTACATTACAGCCAGCGACTTTTCTTCAGCCACCACGCCACAACAACCCCCAACAGCATCAGAAATCCGCAGAAAACCCCGAAACCTAAGGGCGACGTATTGCCGGGGATCCCGCCGAGGTTCACACCGAACAGCCCCGTGAGGAAGGTGGTTGGCAGGAAGATCATCGCCAGCATCGACATGGTGTACGTGCGGCGGTTGAGGGAATCGGCCATCAGTGAACTGATTTCATCGGAGAGCACCGCGGTACGCGCGATGCTGCCATCCAGATCGTCGAGCCCTCGCCCGAGACGATCGGAGATTTCCTGCATCAGGCGGCGGTCGTCGTCGTTCATCCACGGCAAACGTTCGCTCGCCAGACGCGAGAAGACGTCACGCTGCGGCGCCATATAACGGCGCAGGACAATCAGTTGTTTGCGCAGCAACGCCATCTGACCGCGCTCCGGCACCTGTTGTTCCATCAGGTCGTCTTCGATATCAATGATTTTGTCGTGCAGGTCTTCGATGAAATCGCTGGTGTGATCGGTCAGCGCATCGCAGGTTTCCACCAGCCATCTGCCGGTATTTTTCGGACCGCTGCCGGCTTGCATATCGCTGATCATCTCTTCCATCGAGAACACCTTGCGATGACGGGTCGAGACGATGATTTTATCGGTCAGATAAACGCGGATCGTGACCAGCTGGTCCGGTCGTGCATCCGCATTCAGATTGATGCTGCGCAAGGTGATTAAGGTCCCTTCGCCGACGCGCACCACTTTTGGCCGCACGCTGTCACCGGCCAGCGCTTCACGCACGGTATCGGGCAGCACCGGTGTATTGCTGATCCACCGTTCGCTTTCAGGCCGCGTGTAATCCAGATGCAGCCAGCACGGCTTTTCATCGCTCGCCACGCACTGCGGGCTGATTTCGTTCACACCGCCCTCGCCGTTCATCTGGAATGAATAAACGGCGTCGGCAACCTGTAGTTCATTTCCCTTTATCACTTCCACGATACTCCTCGCTTTTTCTGCGTTATCTGTTTTAAGTTTAGCGTTAAGTGCTTGAAGTTCCAAAACACAACTCAGGTGAAAACCCTTCACCTCAATATCCTGAAGCGATCATGCCATGAGTGGGCGTGAAAAATGTAAACAGCGCCCGCTTTACTGTTTCACAATTTTCCAGAGTATTTCAGACTGCCCGGTGCCTGCATTTCGGCCAGATCCGGCATAACGCCGCGCATCACTTCCAGGAATTTACGCAGCCGCGCCGGATAATAGCTGGAATACGGGTACACCAGATAGACAGGCAACGGCAGTGCGTTCCAGCCGGGCAAGACACGCTGTAAATGCCCTTGCGCAAGATCGTCCTGCACCACCCACGCTGACACAATGCCCGCGCCCAGACCGGAAAGCACGGACTTGCGCACGGCGTATAAGCTGTCAGTCGCCATGCGCGGCGCAATCATGCAGCTTTCCATTCTGCCGTCGGTATCGTGGCGCAGCATGACTTCATTACGGTAAAAGGTGCTGAGGGCAACCCAGGGTAAATTCGGCAGTTCGCAGACCTGCGTCACCGGATGTTGTCGCAGCAATTCGGGCGTGGCGATAACGATACGCGGCACTTCGGCCAGCAAAACCGCCACCATCGACGGATCCGCAACGTTCCCGACCTGAATTGCACAGTCGATATCTTCAGAGAGGAAATCCGGCGTGCGGTCGTTGAGCATCCAGTCCACCGTAAGGTTCGGATACCGCTGTAAATAGCGGGTCAGCGGCCCGATCAGCTGATCCTGTCCGAACGCATGCGGCGCACGCACGCGCAGAGTGCCCACCGGTTCATCTCCCGCGCCGTGTAACTGATCTTCCAGCGACGCCCAGCGTTCGAGCAATAATTTGGCCTGCGCGTAACACCGTTCGCCGTCGTCGGTCAGTTTCATGGCGTGCGTGGTGCGAAGAATCAGCCGGGCGCCGAGCATTTTTTCCAGCGACTGCAAACGGCGGCTGACCGTTGGCTGGCTGGTGCCCAGCTGGGCGGCGGCGGCGGATAAACTGCCGCTTTCGACAATACGAATGAACGTCTGCATTAAGTCGATGCGGTCAATACCGCTGGTGAGTGGTGTATTCATACGCCTCACGTATAACAGTTTTACCTTTGTACAGGCTACCACTTATAACCGTTCGGGTGAAGAATGCGTGCCATGACCTCCACACAACACACGTATTCATCAGGAAAACATCATGTCAGACATCACCCAAACCTCTGCAACCGCCGCTGAACCAGCGCTTTCCGGCAAAATCATTTTTACGCTGGCCGCCGGTGCCGGGCTGAGCGTGGCATCGATTTACTACAGCCAGCCAATGCTCGGTATTATGGGCGGAAACTTGCAGGCCAGCACCACGTCGGTCGGGCTTATCCCGACGCTGACGCAGGCCGGCTACGCGCTGGGCATTCTGTTTTTGATCCCCCTTGGTGACCGTCACGACCGCCGGACCATTATCCTGCTCAAGAGTATTTTGCTGGCCGCTGCGTTACTGCTGTGCGGTTTTGTGCCGGGCATTCACGGCTTACTGGCCGCCAGCCTGATCACCGGTATCGGCGCCACTATGGCGCAGGATATCGTGCCCGCATCCGCGCATCTGGCTCCGGCGGCGCAGCGTGGTAAAACGGTCGGGACGGTGATGACCGGTTTGCTTGTCGGGATCCTGCTTTCCCGCGTGGTCAGCGGCTTTGTTGCGGAATATTTTGGCTGGCGGGTGATGTATCAGCTGGCAGCGGTCAGCGTCGCGCTGATTGGTTTTGCGCTGTGGCGGGTGCTGCCACGGTTCGCACCGGACACGCGTATCAGCTATGCCCGACTGCTGCATTCCATGTTCGGATTGTGGAAGCACTATAAAACGCTGCGCCACGCGGCGCTGGCTCAGGGTTTGCTGTCGGTCGCATTCAGCGCGTTCTGGTCAACCCTGGCGATTATGCTCAACGATACGTTTCATCTGGGCAGCGCGGTGGCCGGTGCTTTCGGGCTGGCCGGTGCAGCCGGTGCGCTGGCGGCTCCGCTGGCAGGCGCATTAGCCGATAAAAAAGGGCCGGCGCGGGTCACACAAATGGGTTCTGCGCTGGTGATGGTGTCATTCGCCGCGATGTTCCTGCTGCCGCTGTTGTCGCCGCATGCGCAACTTGCGCTGATTGTGGCGAGTGCCATCGGTTTTGACTTAGGTATTCAGGCCACGCTGGTTGCCCATCAGACACTGGTTTATGGCCTCGAACCTGCGGCTCGCGGCAGGCTGAACGCCCTGCTGTTTACCGTGGTGTTTATCGGGATGTCCGCCGGTGCCGCGCTGGGCAGTAAAGCACTGGAAGCCGGTGGCTGGACGGGTGTGGTTCTGCTGGCCACCGTTGCTGCGGCCGCCGCCCTGCTGGTCCGTTTGTTCAGCCGTAAAAGCTGACCGTCAGATAAAAACAAAAAGCGCCGTGACTGGCGCTTTTTGCATTTTGAGAAGACACGAAATATCAGTGTTTGATGATGTACATTTCCTGGCTGTAAGCGACGTCTTCCGGGTTGGTGATCGGATAGCCTTTCACCCACGGTTTGATCAGGCGGCCATTGGTATACTGGTAAATCGGCGCAATCGGTGCCTCGCTGGCGATAATTTGCTCGGCTTTGTTGTAATCGTCGTTACGGCGCGCGTCGCTGGTTTCACGGCTGGCTTCAGCGATGACTTTGTCGTAATCGGCGCTGCTGAATTTGCTGATATTGCCGGAGTGCGTGGACGTCAGCAGGGACAGGAAGGTTGACGCTTCATTATAATCGCCGACCCATGACGCGCGGATCACATCGAAATTGCCGGTGTTGCGGCTGTCGATATAGGTTTTCCATTCCTGATTAACCAGTTTTACATCAGCACCCAGATTTTTTTTCCACATCGAGGCCACCGCGATCGCAATCTTCTGATGGCTTTCGGAGGTATTGTACAGCAAGGTCAGATGCAGCGGTTTGTTCGGACCATAACCCGCCGCCGCCAGCAGCCCTTTCGCCTGCGCATTCAGTTCTTCCTGCGAGTAATCCTGCATTTCACTTTTCGTTGCTTTGAAACCGTTGGTAACGTCAGGCGTAAAGCGCCACGCCGGTTTTTCGCCTGTGCCCAGCACTTTTTCGGCAATCACGGTGCGGTCGATACTCAGCGACAGCGCCAGACGCACACGCGAATCGTCGGTCGGCGCACGACGGGTGTTAAACGCGTAATAATAGGTGCCGAGCTGATACGGCGTGTAGACCTGTCCCGGAATATCGTGCATCAGTTTTTTGTACTGATCTTTCGGGAAGGATTCGGTGATATCGATATCATTGGCCAGATAACGTTTTGTGGCGTTGGATTCTTTATTGATTGGCACGAAAGTGACTTTCGTCAGCACGGTATGCGCGTGATCCCAGTAATTCGGATTCGGCTCCAGCATCAGTTTTTCGTTCACGACGCGCTCTTTCAGCACATACGCGCCGTTGCCCACCAGATTGCCAGGCTTGGTCCAGTCATCGCCAAATTTTTCCACCGTGGCTTTATGCACGGGGAACAGGCTGAAATTCGCCAGCAGGCTGACAAAAAACGGCACCGGACGGTCGAGCGTGACGCGCAGTTGCGTCGGGCTGATGGCGGTAACACCGAGCTTATCAACCGGCATTTTCCCGGCAATGATCGCATCAGCGTTAGCAATACCGGCCAGCGCCGCAAACCATGAACCGGTTGATAAGCTTTTCGGATCAACCAGACGCTGCCAGCTGTATACGAAATCCTGCGCCGTCACCGGATCGCCGTTCGACCATTTGGCGTCTTTACGCAATGTGAACAGGAAAATCTGATTGTTCTGGTTCTGCCAGCTTTCGGCGACGCCCGGAATATTTTTCCCGTTAGCGTCCTGATTCACCAGACCTTCGAACAGATCACGCGCCACCTGCGCTTCAGGCAAGCCGACGACTTTCGCCGGGTCGAGCGAAGCGGGTTCATCTTTGATATGACGGACGATTTCCTGTCTGGCGGCAAGTTGCGTACCGGCGGGAACCTGAGCGGCCATGGCCTGACTGGAAATGAGTGCCACCAGCGCGGCACAGGCGGAATACGGTAAGAGAGGAAACGATTTTCCCTGCGGCATAAATTCTCCTGAACACATAAGGGGCCAGCCCTGAAATATTCAGGAGTTTTATCATTTGTTACCGCAATCCCCTACAGGAAATCGTTACAGATTTGCCTTCGCGCACAAAACAACGGCCCCAGGCGAGAAATTATTCGGAACCGGCGATGTCAATTCCGCCGCAGTGAAACTTCATCGCGGGTTCAACGTCCTGCGCCAGCCAGGTCGGGCCATCGAGATCGATGAACTTCGCGCCCGCCGCCAGCGGAAGTGCCGCCCGCACCGCGCGCGAGGTGCATAACATGCAGCCCAGCATGATTTCAAACCCCTGCTCACGCGCCGCCTTTGCCAGCCGCAGTGCGCCCGTCAGGCCGCCGGTTTTATCGAGTTTGATATTCACCATCTCATAACGCCCTTTCAGCGCCGGAAGCCCTTCAATCGTATGGCAACTTTCGTCGGCGCAAATTGGCAGGGGATGGATGAAATTCTCCAGCGCAGAATCTTCACCCGCAGGTAACGGTTGTTCGAGCATCAAAATCCCGAGATCGGCCAGCAACTGGCAGCGTGCCGCCAGCCCGTCGCTTTGCCACGCTTCATTGGCATCCACAATCAGAGACGCCTTGGGCACGGCGGCGCGGATAGCCACCAGACGTTCGGCTATCAGCCGGTCATCGAGTTTAATTTTCAGCAGCGTTGCACCCTTTTGTTGCAGTGCGAGCGCGGCTTCCGCCATCTCTTCCGGCGTGCCGATACTGACGGTCTGCGCCATGCTGATTGACGCCAGCGGTTCAGTGCCGGTGAGTTGCCAGAGAGTCTGGCCGGTGAGTTGCGTTTCAAGATTCCACAACGCGCAATCGAGCGCATTTCGTGCGGCGCCGGCAGGAAGCAAATGTTGCAACTGTTCGCGCGTAGCGCCCTGTTCAATCGCCGTGACGGCGCTGGCAATTTGCGCCATCACCGAGGTTTCGCTTTCGTCATAACGGGGATACGGCGTGCATTCTCCCACGCCGCGAATGCCCTTTTCTTCGATTTCGACTGTGACTACGCGCGCTTCAGTGCGGCTGCCGCGGGAGATCACAAATGTCGTATGCAACGGCCAGGCTTCCGGATAAAAGCGGACACTTCTCATAGCGGCTCCTCGGTATATACTCAAACGGGTATATATAAGATATACAAGTATTTAGCATTTAATCTATATCCAACCTACAATTGTTCCCCTAAACTGAAAGCCGTTTGACTCCAATGTCCATAGGAAATAATCATGACCCAGACAGTACACTTTCAGAGCAACCCGGTCACCGTTGCCGGCAAAATCCCACAAAAAGGCGATGTCGCCAAGCCGTTCAGCCTGGTCGCTAAAGATCTCTCTGATGTCAGCCTGAGCAGCTTCGCGGGCAAACGCAAAGTCCTGAACATTTTCCCAAGCATTGATACCGGTGTTTGTGCGACGTCAGTGCGTAAATTCAACCAGCTGGCGGGCGAAATTGAGAACACTGTGGTTCTGTGTATCTCCGCTGACCTGCCATTCGCACAGTCCCGTTTCTGCGGTGCGGAAGGACTGAGCCACGTCACCACGCTGTCCACCCTACGTGGCGGTGATTTCAAATCTGAATACGGCGTCGCGATCACCGACAGCGCACTGGCTGGCCTGACTGCGCGTGCCGTTATCGTTCTGGATGGTCAGGACAACGTGCTGTACAGCGAGCTGGTGAACGAAATTACCACCGAACCGGACTATGAGTCTGCGCTGGCTGTCCTGAAATAAGGATCTGAGTTTTGTCATCTTCGGATGACAGGCGAAAAAAAAGCAACGGCTCAGTCCGTTGCTTTTTATTGCTTCTTATTTAATGAAAAATTTACTGACCAGCAGGCATTACTCTTCGCTTTCGCCGGTTTCACCGCGACGGGCGCTGAGGCCGTATTCGCGCAGTTTATTGGCAATCGCCGTGTGTGAAACGCCCAGACGTTTCGCCAGTTTTCGCGTGCTTGGATAAGTGCGATAAAGACGGGTCAGCACCGAGCGTTCGAAACGCTTGCTGATGTCGTCGAGCGAACCGTTTAGCGCTTCTTCTCCAATCGTCACTTCGGCATCAAAGTCTGGCAGAACGATGTCCTGCGGGCGCAGTTCGCCGCCTTCCAGCTGGGTGAGCGCACGATAAATGGCGTTTTTGAGCTGACGGACATTGCCCGGCCAGCCGTAATGCGTCAGATAATTTGCCAGCTGCGAGGACAGTTTTGGTCGCGGCATCCCCTGTTCATCAGAGAAACGCGCCACAAACAGTTCGGTCAGCGGCATGACATCCGCCGGACGATCGCGCAGCGGCGGCAGCGTCAGGCTCAGCACGTTCAGACGGTAATACAGGTCTTCACGGAATTCTCCACGCTGAACCAGTTCCACAAGATTCTTCTGCGTGGCGCACATCACGCGTACATCCACCTTCACTTCATGCTCTTCGCCGACGCGCCGGAACGTGCCGTCATTGAGAAAACGCAGCAACTTGATCTGCATTCTCGGCGACATTTCACCGATTTCATCGAGCAATACCGAACCGCCGTTGGCCTGTTCGAAGAAGCCTTTTTTTCCTTCCAGAGCATTCGGATATGCGCCAGCGGCATAACCGAACAGTTCACTTTCAACGACATCATCCGGCAGCGAAGCACAGTTGAGGCCAAGGAACGGCTTTTTACCGCGCGCGCTGCGCAGGTGGCAGGCGTGTGCCAGCAAATCTTTGCCGGTGCCGGTATCACCGACGATCAGCAACGGGGCATCCAGCATCGCCAGTTTGCGGGCCTGATCCAGCACGTGGCGCATTTTGCTGCTGACCGCGACAATATGGTCGAACTCGCTGTCGTCGTTGACCGTCAGATCCTGCAACTGCCGACCCATGCGGGCGGCTGATTTGAGCATGACCACGGCACCGGCGATCCCGCCTTTTTCGTTTTCATCCTCAATGTGGATCGGGGTGAGATCCATCAGGAAATCCTGACTGCGGATGACAATTCGCTCGGAATGCGGCTGAGCATTATCGCTTTCTAACCATCGCGTGACGTTGTAACCGGTGATCAGGTTCGCCGCCGTGACGTTGCGGATTTTATCTTCATCGAGTTCAAACAATGCCATCGCTGCCGGGTTGGCCTGCTCGATTTTACCTTTCATATCAATGGAGAATACCGGCTCCGGCATGGAAACCAGCAGCGCACGCAGGGCGCGGTGTTCACGCTCAGAAGGCATGAACGTGACAGTACGGACATCCGTCACGCCGTCGATACGGCGGATTTCTGCCATCAGGGCGCGAAAAGTATCAAAATCCAGTTGGGAAAAATTAAGGTAAATGCGGCCAATCGAGGCAATCTCGATACCGCGTAAATCAATACTGCGTAAAACCAGTAGATCGAGTAGTTCCCGGGTGAGCCCCAGGCGGTCTTCGCAAAAAACTTCCAGACGCATCAGTGTTGACCTTTTTCTGCCGGTGCGGAAATCGCTGGAGGGATAATACTCTTTCATGTACACGGGAAGAAGAGACTGTCACGAAAAGTTGACAAAATAATTCCCGGCTGGAAATCCGCTTGCCACAATGATCGGGTAAGCGTTTTGCTTTTGCAGTGATTTTTGCTGTTATTTTCGGGTGCGCGGACTTCGCCATCGCCCCCTTTTTCTGCTACTATCGCCCTTCTGATTTCATCGCCAAATGGTTCCCGACTATGAAGTTCGTCTCCTTTAATATCAACGGATTGCGCGCACGTCCGCACCAGCTTGCCGCCATTATTGAACAGCATCAGCCTGACGTGATCGGTCTGCAGGAAACTAAGGTTCATGACGACATGTTCCCGCTGGAAGATGTCAGCCAGTACGGCTATCACGTGTTCTATCATGGTCAGAAAGGCCATTATGGCGTGGCTATGCTGACTAAGCAGGAACCGGTGGCTGTACGTCGTGGTTTCCTGGGAGACGATGAAGACTCCCAGCGCCGTATCATTATGGCCGACATTGAAACGCCCCAGGGCATTCTGACGGTCATCAACGGGTATTTCCCGCAGGGTGAAAGCCGCGACCATCCGACCAAATTCCCGGCCAAAGAGAAGTTCTACCGCGATTTGCAGGATTACCTGAACACCAGTTTGTCAGTGAATAATCCGGTGGTTGTGATGGGCGACGTGAATATCAGCCCGACCGATCTGGATATCGGTATCGGCGAAGACAGCCGTAAACGCTGGCTGCGCACCGGTAAATGTTCTTTCCTGCCGGAAGAGCGCGAATGGATGGATCGCCTGAAAGGCTGGGGACTCGTTGATACGTTCCGCGCCGCTAACCCGGAAGCGACCGATAAATTCTCGTGGTTCGACTACCGTTCACGCGG
This sequence comes from Rahnella sp. BIGb0603, assembly GCF_024808755.1. Classification (NCBI taxonomy): domain Bacteria; kingdom Pseudomonadati; phylum Pseudomonadota; class Gammaproteobacteria; order Enterobacterales; family Yersiniaceae; genus Rahnella; species Rahnella sp. BIGb0603. The sequence continues at coordinate 507,887 of NZ_JANUEX010000002.1, forward strand.
CTTTGACGAAAACCGCGGCCTGCGCATCGATCTGATCCTGGCGAGCAATCCGCTGGCTGAACGCTGTTTAGCAACCGGTATCGATTACGAAATTCGAGGAATGGAAAAACCGTCTGACCATGCGCCAATCTGGGCAACGTTCGACCTGAAGTAATACAGATGAAGACGATTGATGTGGTTGCCGCGCTGATTGAATGTGAGGGAAAATTACTCCTCGCCCGGCGCGATGCCAGCAGCGATCAGGCCGGTTTATGGGAATTCCCCGGCGGGAAAGTCGAAGCCGGGGAAAGTCAGCCCGCCGCGCTGATACGTGAGTTACGCGAAGAGATGAACATCACCGCGCAGGTTGCCGGTTTTGTCGCGACCAGCGAACTGCACCAGCCGGAACGCCTGATCCGGCTGCACGGCTGGCGCGTCAGCAGTTTTACAGGAACGATTTCGTTACAGTGTCACTCGGAAGTTTGCTGGGTTGCGCCGCAGGAGGTTCGTTCCTTTGAACTGGCACCGGCGGATATTCCGCTGATTGACGCCTATCTGCGGGCCTTGTAGCCACGGCGCCGCTTAACGCTTCTCCATAAAAAAGGCGCGGACAGGTGACTGTTTCCGCGCCTTTTTGCTGTTCAGAGCGGGGTTATTTTTTCAGCACTTCCCATTTCAGTTCATTGGTGCCGACCACGTTCGGGTCGCGCGAGCATTGCAGCACCACGCTGTCTGCCGTGACCACCGCGCCCTCACTGTAGCTCTGGTTGTTGTAGATGCAGCAGTTATGGCAGGTCGGCGCACTGTTATTATTGCCGTTGCCGCTGTTTTCCCAGATTTGCGGCGGCAGCGGTACCACGACGTCCGCGCCGTTGCCGTAACGCTCCGCCATAGCCGGAGCCGACAGCAATGACGAACTGACCAGTAACGCCATCAGCGCTTTATGCATCAACTTCTTATTCATCAGTACGTTATTCATCACTGCTTGCTTCCTTCCCTTTGGGACTGGCTTTACGCCGTTTAGGTGCGCTTTTGCCTTTCGCCGCCGCAGCGGGCTTAGAAGGCAGGCTGCGGAATGCCGAAGACACCCGGTTCGTTTTGGCCTGAATGATGAGGTTCTGCAACGTGGCGACCAGCGGTTCCATGAAATCCTGGTAGCGGCAGCTTTTTTCACTGATACGCGTCAGCGTGGATTCCCAGTCAGCCGTCATATCTGGCCTTGCGGCAATGTCCGGCAGTGAATGAATCAGTGCGCGGCCAGTGTCGCTGGAATGAATATAACGCCCTTTTTTGTATAAAAACTCGCGGCGGAACAGGAGTTCGATAATCCCGGCGCGTGTCGCTTCTGTGCCCAATCCGTCCGTGGCGCGCAGAATTTTCTTCAGTTCTTTATCCTGAACAAAACGCGCAATACCGGTCATCGCGGAAAGCAATGTCGCATCGGTGAACGGGCGCGGCGGCTGCGTCTGGCGCTCCACCACTTCTCCGCGTTCGCACAGTAATTCATCGCCCTTCGCCACGACCGGCAACGGCGTACCTTCGTTTTCTTCGTCACGCTCTTTGCTGCCAAGCAGTGTTCGCCAGCCTGCCTCAGCCAGGAAACGCGCTTTGGCGATAAACTTGCCACCTGCAATATCCAGATCGATAACGCATTTGCGGTATACCGCGTCGGGGCAGAATTGCATCAGATACTGACGTGCTACCAGACCATAAATTTTGCGCTCGTCATCGCTCAGGTTGACGTTACTGCTGCGAGCCGTCGGGATAATCGCGTGGTGCGCATCGACCTTTTTGTCGTCCCAGCAACGGTTACGCAAATCGGTATCAACCACCGGCTGCGGCATTAAATCCGGGCGGTGAACGCCGATGGCATTCAGTACGGCGTGACGTCCGGCAAAATGTTCTTCTGGCAGATATCGGCAATCCGAACGCGGATACGTAATCAGTTTGTGCGTTTCATAGAGTTTCTGACAAATATCCAGAATCTGCTGCGCGCTCAGGCCAAAAGCTTTTGACCCTTCAATCTGCAAGGTGGATAACGAGAACGGCAACGGCGCGATGTCATTTTCACGTTTGTCGTTATACCCGGTGACCATCGCCGGTTGCCCGGCAATGCGCGCCACCACGTGATCGGCCAGCGGGCGGTGCAGCAAACGCCCTTCTTCATCCTGATACGGCTCGCAGGAGTCGCTCGGTTGCCAGAGCGCGATGAAGCGTTCTTCGGCAGGCGTGACGATATGCGCTTTCACTTCAAAAAAATCTTTCGGTACGAAGTTTTCGATTTCTTCATCACGGCGCACCACCAGACCGAGCACTGGCGTTTGCACGCGGCCCACGGAAAGCACGCCGTTGTATCCTGCATTGCGCCCTAAAATAGTATAGGCGCGGGTCATGTTGATGCCGTAAAGCCAGTCAGCGCGGGCGCGGGCCAGGGCAGAAACGCACAGCGGAATAAAATCACGGTTGTCGCGCAGGCGTTCAATGGCACGTTCGACGGCCTGCGGATTGAGATCGTTAATCAGACAGCGCTGGGTCGCCTGGCGTTTTTCCGGCGTCAGTTCGAGATAATCCAGCACTTCATCCACCAGCAGTTGCCCTTCGCGATCCGGGTCACCCGCGTGGACAACCTGAGAGGCTTCAAGCAGCAGACGTTTGATGACATTAAGCTGTTTAGCGACGGAAGGACGCGGCTGAAGCTGCCATTTATTAGGAATGATCGGTAAGTCAGCCAGTGCCCAGCGGGCGAAGCGGCTGTCATAGGCATCCGGCTGGGCCTGTTCCAGTAAGTGACCGACACACCAGGTCACCACCTGGTCGTTACCGCAGGCAATGTATCCGTCGCCGCGGCGATGAGGCTTTGGCAGGACATCGGCAATAGCGCGGGCAAGGCTGGGTTTTTCGGCAATAAACAGACGCATCAGATCGCACCGTCCTGAAGTGTGACCGCGAGTGTGATCGCTACAAGAATTTCCATCATCCCATCCTTCATTCACAACGTCCTCATCATCCAGGGTGGCTATGTTAGCCGCTGGCGGCGCAATTAGTAAGATGGATAGAGACATCCGGGATGGCGGTCGCTCACAAAGGCAGCGAAAAACCGGTTTATCAGATTCAACCGAACATATTCTGCTGAAAAACCGGTCTGTCCGTCGTGAGGAAATGGCTTAGAAATGCGTCACGAAAGGTGTACTGTCCACCGGAATGACCTGCAAACTTGCTTTGAGCTGCGGCGTGCCGAGATACAGGAAACCGACGATTTTATCGTTCTCGCCGCAATGGAAGGCTTTGCGGACATCAGGATGATCGGTCCACGCGCCGGTGCGCCAGATGCCGTTGAACCCCTGAGCCAGCGCTGCCATCTGCATCGCCTGCACGGCACAACCGGCGGACAACAATTGTTCCCACTGTGGCACTTTCGGGCTTTCCTTGCAGGCCGCAATCACGGTGATGATTTGCGGCGCGCGAAGCGGAGCCTGCGTGGCTTTCTCAATGGCTTTTTCGTCCGCGCCGTCTTTGATCGCCGCCGCGCGCAGCAGCTCACTGAAACGCGTCAGACCATCATTTTCTGCAATCACGAAGCGCCACGGCTGAAGCGCACCGTGGTCTGGCGCACGCAGCCCTGCGTTGATGATATTTTGCAGTGCTTGCCCTGCCGGTGCGGGAGCCGCCAGACGGGATGCAGAACGGCGGTTAAGTAACAAATCCAGTGCGTCCATTTTAATCTCCTGAGAATAATTGCTATTTACCTTACGTTAACATAGGCACAACGCATTTTTCCAACCTCCGGCAGGCTTTCGGATAATGCGTCACCGCCAAATTCTGAAATGATTTAAAGCTGACATTTCTCCGGCAGGTCATTAGGATAGCGAGACTTAACCGTCTTATTGGAGAGACCATGCGCACATTGTGGCGAATTATCGCCGGTTTTTTTAAGTGGACCTGGCGTCTTCTTAATTTCGTCAGAGAATTCATTCTCAACGTATTTCTTATTCTGATCATTCTGGCCGGCGTCGGCATCTGGTATGCCGTGCAGGATAAGCCGGTTGAAACCACCAAAGGCGCGCTGCTGGTTGATCTTAGCGGCTCGGTGGTGGACAAACCTTCCGTCAACAATAAAGTCCGCCAGTGGGGCCGCGAGCTTCTGGGGACATCCAGCAGCCGGTTACAGGAAAACTCCCTGTTTGATCTGGTCGATACCCTTCGTTCAGCAAAAGATGACAAAAACGTCACCGGTATCGTGTTGCAACTGACCGATTTCACCGGTACCGATCAGTCATCCATGCAATATATCGGTAAAGCATTACGTGAATTCCGTGATGCCGGTAAACCGATTTACGCCATCGGTGACAGCTACAATCAGTCGCAATATTATCTGGCGAGCTACGCCAATAAAATCTATCTGTCGCCGCAGGGCGCGGTCGATTTGCACGGTTTTGCGACCAATAATCTGTACTACAAATCTCTGCTGGATAAGCTGAAGGTCACCACCAACATCTTCCGCGTCGGGACGTATAAATCTGCCGTTGAACCGCTGATCCGTGATGATATGTCGCCTGCGGCCCGCGAGGCGGATAGCCGCTGGATTGGTGGCTTGTGGAGTAACTACCTCAATACCGTTTCAGCTAACCGTCAGATTACGCCTGAGCAATTGTTCCCGGGTGCAGCGGGCATTCTTGCAGGAATGCAGGCCACCGGCGGCGATATGGCTCAGTACGCGCTGAAAGCCAAACTGGTGGATTCTCTGGCATCACGAACCGACGCAGACAATGACATGGTGAAAGCATTTGGCTGGAATAAAACCACCAAAGACTTCAACTACACCAGCATTTACGATTATTCACCGAAGCCAAAACCGGATAACAATGATCCGCAAATCGCGGTGATCTTCGCGACCGGTGCCATCAACGACGGTGAAGAGCAACCGGGTGCGGTGGGCGGCGATACCACCGCACAGCAAATTCGCGATGCCCGTCTGGATCCGAAAGTGAAAGCGATTGTCTTCCGCGTCAACAGTCCTGGCGGCAGCGTCAGCGCGTCTGAAGTGATCCGCTCTGAACTGGCCGCCGCAAAAGCTGCGGGTAAACCGGTGGTAGTTTCAATGGGTGGCATGGCGGCTTCCGGGGGTTACTGGATTTCAACGCCAGCGAACTACATCATTGCCAGCCCAAGCACGCTGACCGGCTCCATCGGTATCTTTGGTGTGATCAATACGTATCAGAACACACTTGATTACGCCGGTGTGCATACTGATGGCGTGGCGACTTCCCCGCTGGCCGATATCGCATCGACCAAAGCGTTGCCGCCGGAATTCTCGCAAATGATGCAGCTGAACATCGAGAATGGGTATAAAACCTTCCTCGGCCTGGTGGCGGATTCCCGTCATAAAACGCCGGAGCAGATTGATCAGATTGCACAGGGTCACGTCTGGATTGGTTCTGACGCCAAGGCCAACGGTCTGGTGGATGAACTGGGTGATTTCGATGACGCCGTGAAGAAAGCTGCGGATCTGGCCAAACTGCCGAAATGGCAGTTGAACTGGTATGTCAGCGAGCCAAGTCTGAGCGATATGTTGTTCTCCCAGGTCAGCGTGTCCGTTCACGCCATGCTGCCCGCGGCTATTCAGGCCTATCTGCCTGCGCCGGTGAGCAAAATGGCGATGGAGCTGAAATCACAAGCTGACCTGTTCAGCAACATGAACGATCCGCAAAACCGTTACGCACTTTGCCTGACGTGTGGTGACGTGAAGTAATTGCGTTAACCCCTGCGGCATGAAAATCTGCCCGGCGCTTCTCCCAGAGAGCGCCGGGCTTTTTTGTGGCACCGCCCTTTTCTGGTGGGACAGCGGCGGCGAAGCCTTTATACTTAGCGCAGTTGCTTTCACCTTTCTAAAAAAAGAACATCTTCGATGACTAAAAAATCTATTTACGTTGCCTACACCGGCGGCACCATCGGTATGCAGCGTTCTGAGCAGGGTTACATTCCTGTATCCGGCCATTTACAACGCCAGCTGGCGCTGATGCCAGAATTCCACCGCCCTGAAATGCCTGAGTTTACGATTCAGGAATACGCGCCACTGATGGATTCTTCCGATATGACGCCGGAAGACTGGCAGCACATCGCGGACGACATTCAGGCGCATTACGACGATTACGACGGTTTTGTGATTTTGCATGGCACGGACACCATGGCCTTTACGGCTTCTGCGCTGTCTTTCATGCTGGAAAATCTGAGCAAGCCGGTGATCGTTACGGGTTCGCAAATCCCGCTGGAAGCCCTGCGCTCTGACGGGCAGATTAACCTGCTGAACTCGCTGTATATTGCGGCAAATCATCCGGTTAACGAAGTCACCCTGTTTTTCAATAACCGTCTTTATCGCGGTAACCGCAGCACTAAAGCCCACGCCGACGGTTTTGATGCATTTGCGTCACCCAACCTTTCTCCGTTGCTGGAAGCGGGCATTCACATCCGCCGTCTGTCCACCCCTTCGCTGCCGGTCGTTCCTGCTTCGACGCTGAAAGTGCATCACATCACCCCGCAGCCTATCGGCGTGGTGACTATTTACCCCGGCATTTCCGCAGAAGTTGTGCAAAACTTTCTGATGCAGCCAGTGAAAGCGCTGATCCTGCGCTCTTACGGAGTCGGCAATGCCCCGCAAAAAGGTGATTTGCTGAAAGTGCTGAAGGACGCCTCTGAGCGCGGCATTGTGGTCGTGAATCTGACGCAATGTATCTCCGGACGCGTCAATATGGGGGGGTATGCAACGGGTAATGCGCTTGCGCATTCCGGCGTAATCAGCGGATTTGATATGACGGTGGAAGCCGCGCTGACCAAGCTGCATTACCTGCTCAGCCAGTCACATACGCCGGAAGAAATCCGCGAACTGATGCAGCAGAATCTGCGTGGCGAACTGACGGAATAGTTGACCGTATAAGAGGCGATATGAAATCTGCGTTGTTGCTGGTCGATTTGCAAAACGATTTTTGCCGCGGTGGCGCGCTGGCCGTTAATGATGGGGATGCGACCGTTGCCGTCGCCAATCAGATGATGTTGTGGTGTAAAAGCCGCGATATCCCCGTGGTGGCGTCGCAAGACTGGCACCCTGCCGGACACAAAAGTTTTGCCGCAAACTCGCATCAGGATGCCTGGACATCGGGCGAACTGAACGGGCTGCCGCAGGTCTGGTGGCCGGTTCACTGCGTTCAGCACGAACCCGGCGCGGAATTCCATCCGTCACTGAATACGCGTCTTTTAGATTTTGTCGTCCAAAAAGGCACGGACGCTGAAATCGACAGTTACAGCGCATTCTTCGATAACGGCCACCGCGCCGCTACCGTGCTGAACGACTGGCTGAAAGCCTCAAAGATTTCGCATCTTTATGTCATGGGTCTGGCGACGGATTATTGTGTGAAGTTCACGGTCCTGGACGCGCTGTCACAGGGATATCAGGTTACGCTGCTGACCGATGGCTGCCGTGGTGTGAACATCGAACCTCACGACAGTGCTGAAGCTGTTGAAGCAATGCGTGAGGCTGGCGCACAAATCGGGACGGCAGACGCCCTGAACGGCTGATTACTCTGCTCTTCAGAGGCAAAAAAGGCGCGTATGCGCCTTTTTTATTCCCTGACATTTCGCGTAAAAAAACTGCTTATCTCCATGTCCCCGCCGTAAGATGTTCAATTCCGGACAAATTCATTTTTTACAAAACTTCACGTAATAGATCTCGTTTTGGGTATGCGTAATACGTTATAAATAGCACACTATCATTAATCACCTGGCTGTATTCCATGATAATTTTACGACTGGCATGCCACGCTAATGACTCTGCAATGTGTCCGTTATTTTTTATCGATAAATAATGAATGGACTATGCGTGGCCGTACCAATAAGATGGCGCCGCTTTTTATTAAATGAATAACTCAAGCTTAGGATGAGCAGGCTAACCCTTAAGGATTATCAGATTGAAAGAATACCAATATCAAATTTTAAAAAGCTGTCTTCAGCGTGAAGTGATGGATTCAGAGAAAGACTTTTCCTGGTTCCGCACGCTGCATCGCGCCATTAAATGCCCCGGCAGGCGATTCTACTTCTGGTGGCGAATCGCTAATTATCTTTATAAAACCGGCGGCAAGGCTTCCAGAAAATATGCAATTTCGGTAAACAGAAGATTAAGAAATAAATATGGTACCGATATCAATCTGGGCGCTGATATTGGCCCCGGAATGAAGATTTCTCATTTCGTTGGTATTGTGGTTGCCGATTGTTGCGAAATAGGCTCGAACCTGAACATTAAGCAAAATGTGACAATTGGTATCAAATATGACAATCAGAGCGGCAAGATCTATATCGGGGACAATGTCATCATTGGTGCGAACAGTTGCATTATCGGTTGCGATATAAGCATCGGGAATAATGTCACCATCGGTGCGATGAGTTTCGTAGATAAAAATGTTCCTAATGATTGCGTTGTCTATAACCAGCGCACAGATAACCTGATCTACAAGCAGATTGCGTAACTCACTGACGATTATTTTTTAAAGGCGCGTTATGCGCCTTTTTTATGCCTCAGACAAACCCCTTCCCATTACTCCGGTTTGAGTCTAATCAGCGCATCCTGAGCGAACTGTTGTTTCAGCTCTTGTTTGCTTTTGGTAACGATCTGCCCGTCAGTGCCGATGCTCATATGCTGGGCATCCACGTTGTGACGTGACTGATACAGCATCACCGCTTGCAGGCTGTGCTCTTTTTGTTCTGGCGTCAGCGCCACACCGTCGGGCCATTTCCCCAGCTCTACGGCCAGCGCCAGACGTGCGTAGATTTCCGGCGTCATTACATCAATGAGTTGATTAATTTCCATCTGAGCACCTCTGTTCAACAGGATTATTCAAAAGGTTTTGAATAATAGCTGAATCGATTTTGTCGGTAAGATTACAGCGCAGCCTAACCGGCCGTTTTTTCGCCATTTTTGCTGTCGGTAAAACTCATCGAAGCAGAATTTACGCAGTAACGTTCACCTGTTGGTTGCGGGCCATCCGGGAAAACATGCCCTAAATGTGCCCCGCAGCTGGAACAGCGGATCTCAATGCGGTCCATATTATGCGTATTATCAGTGAGATATTTTATCGCATCGTGGTCAACAGGTTGATAAAAACTTGGCCATCCGCAGCCGGATTCATACTTAGTCTCGGAGTAAAACAGAGGCGCGTTACACACTACGCAATGATAAATGCCCTGGCGAATGTTGTGCAGCAGTTTTCCTGTATAAGGGCGCTCGGTTCCGTGTTCCTGAGTGACATAACGTTGAATTTCAGTGAGTTGTTCGGGTGCAGAAGCAGATTTGGATGCATTGCTCATGATTATCGTTCTCTGACGAATTTAAATTACAACTAAATTAACAGTTTATAATAACAAAAAATTAACAACAATTCAGCCTGTTTTGTCCTAAACTGTATGGCATCAGCGTTAGCCAGCTCCAACTTGTGATGGCGATCACACTCCTGATCTTCTTGTCCTTTATATTCTGTTTTTCGCCCCCATGTTGTTGTGAGCCGATTAAAAAAACGGAACGTGCAATAAGCGAGCAACAGTAGGTCGTCGCTTTGACTTACAGCAATAATTGACACGATTCCGCTTGACGCTCAGCAAGGTTTTTGTAATTTTACAACCAACCTTTTATTCACTAAAAAAATAGCTGGTGGAATATATGACTATCAAAGTAGGTATCAACGGTTTTGGCCGTATCGGTCGCATTGTTTTCCGTGCTGCTCAGGAACGTTCTGACATCGAGATCGTAGCAATCAACGATCTGTTAGACGCAGATTACATGGCATACATGCTGAAGTACGACTCAACTCATGGTCGTTTCAACGGTACTGTTGAAGTTAAAGACGGTCACCTGGTTGTTAACGGCAAAACCATCCGTGTTACCGCTGAGCGTGACCCAGCTAACCTGAAATGGAATGAAGTTAACGTTGATGTTGTTGCTGAAGCGACTGGTCTGTTCCTGGACGACGCAACTGCACGTAAACACATCACTGCAGGCGCTAAGAAAGTTGTTCTGACTGGTCCATCTAAAGATGACACCCCTATGTTCGTTATGGGCGTTAACCATAAAGAATACAAAGGTCAGGAAATCGTTTCTAACGCATCTTGCACCACTAACTGCCTGGCACCACTGGCTAAAGTTATCAACGACAACTTCGGTATCGTTGAAGCGCTGATGACCACTGTTCATGCAACTACCGCAACTCAGAAAACCGTTGATGGCCCGTCTCACAAAGACTGGCGCGGCGGCCGCGGCGCATCTCAGAACATCATCCCTTCTTCTACCGGTGCAGCTAAAGCAGTAGGTAAAGTTATCCCTGCTCTGAACGGTAAACTGACCGGTATGGCGTTCCGCGTTCCTACTCCTAACGTTTCTGTTGTTGACCTGACTGCACGTCTGGAAAAACCAGCAACCTACAAAGAAATCTGCGCAGTAATCAAAGCAGCTTCTGAAGCAGGCGACCTGAAAGGCGTTCTGGGTTACACCGAAGACGACGTTGTTTCTACCGATTTCAACGGCGAAAAACTGACTTCAGTATTCGATGCTAAAGCAGGTATCGCGCTGAATGACAACTTTGTGAAACTGGTTTCCTGGTACGACAACGAAACTGGCTACTCAAACAAAGTACTGGATCTGATTTCTCACGTTTCCAAATAATTGGCGATGTTGATGAACTGATTGAAGGGCGACGCAAGTCGCCCTTTTGCTTTCTGTCAGTCGCACATTTTTATCAGGCATATGAGTGCGATCAAACAGAATGATCACGTTCATCTGTAGTCTTGGTTCTTATCTTCGTAATTGTTAAAACCCTGACAGGACTTTAGATAATGACAGAACAACTCTTTTCTCTTCCGGTCGTAAACCAAATTTCAACCACCATCAGCCAGCGTCAGATCGACGAACTGCCGGTGATCGTTGTTTCTCATCCCAAAGTAAAAGCGGCTGTAGCCTTACAAGGCGCACATTTATTGTCCTGGCAGCCTGAAGGCGAAGCGCCTGTGCTGTGGATGAGCAGCGCAAGCGCTTTCAAAGAAGGCGTCGCAATTCGTGGCGGTATTCCAATTTGCTGGCCGTGGTTTGGCCCGGCGGGTAAACCGTCTCACGGTTTTGCGCGTAACTTCGCCTGGACACTGACCGATCACAAAGAAAGCGCTGAAGGCGTTGTTCTGACGCTGACGCTGAAAAGCACACCTGAAAGTCTGGAATTGTGGCCACACGAATTTGTGCTGACCGCGCGCTTCACACTCGGTGAAATCTGCCACATTGAGCTGGAATCTGCCGGTGACTTCGAAGCCAACAGCGCCCTGCACACCTATTTCAACATCGGCAATATCGCGGATGTCACCGTTAAAGGGCTCGGTGCCAGCTTCATTGATAAAGTCGATGGCGCGAAACTTAAAGAAGAAGCTGGTGACCTGACCTTTACCGGACAGACTGACCGCATCTACACCCAGCCTCAGGCGACCAGTGAAATCGTGGATCCGGTGCTGAAACGCACGCTGGTTGTTGCGCATGAAAACAACGCAGACGTTGTGGCGTGGAACCCGGGTTCTGCGCTGTCCGTAAGCATGGCCGATATGCCAGACGACGGTTACAAAACCATGGTTTGTGTTGAAACGGCGCAGGTGTCAGACAAGCATGTTTCGACCGCCGCTGCACCGGCACGTCTTGCGGTGACATTCTCAATCCGCAAATAACCGGACAGAGTTTTCCCGTCGTAAAAACTAAGGGGCCATCCGGCCCCTTTTGTCTGCGTCAGATTTAGCGAATTCAGACCATATCCAGCGAGGTTTTCCCGCGTGGTGCCGGAAAGGCAGCATTGATCATCGCAATTTCTTCATCCGTTACAAACAGCGCCAACGCTGCCGCATTCTCTTTGACATGCTGCGGCTGAACGGCTTTAGGAATCGCAATCACGTTGCGGGTGCGCGTTACCCAAGCCAGCGCGATTTGCGAACTGCTCACGCCGCGCACGGCGGCAATTTTCTGCATCACCGGATTGTCCAGCACGTCATGACGTAATTTTCCGGCCTGTGCCAGCGGGCAATACGCCATTACCGGGACAGCGTGTTCTTCGCACCACGGCAAAAGGTCAAATTCGATGCCCCGTGAAGCGGCGTGATATAAAACCTGATCGGTCATACATTCCTGGCCGCCGGGAATCTTCCACAATTCCTGCATATCATCGGTATCAAGATTGGATACGCCCCAGCGCCGGATTTTGCCTGACTGCTGCAACTTTTCCATCGCCGCAACGGTGTCATGTAACGGAATCGAACCACGCCAGTGCAACAGATAAAGGTCTATACAATCTGTTTGCAATCTTTTGAGACTTTGTTCGCAGGCGGTTATCGCCTTCTCCCCTCCGGCATGATGTGGATAGATTTTTGAGACCAGATACACTTCATCACGCCGTCCGGCTATTGCCTCGCCGACCACCCTTTCCGCCTCGCCGTCCGCGTACATTTCTGCGGTGTCGATCAGGGTCATACCGGCATCCAGCCCTTGTTTCAGCGCATCCACTTCGGCGCGCCGCTCACTGCGTTGTTCTCCCATAAACCAGGTGCCTTGTCCGATTGCGGGAACGCTTGTGCCATCAGGAAATTGCACGGTTTTCGCTTTCATCTGTTTCCTCCTGTCGGGTCTGCAAAAAATGAGTGATGAACTCGTGATGAACTATAAATGTGCAAATGGGGCGAAACGCCCCATGAATGTGCAGAGTATGCACCGGAAAAGTGCCCGCTTAATTAAAAGCTGTAGGTCACACCGGTCCAGACAATCGCGCTATAAGATTTATCCACCATCGGACTGTCTTTCACTTCGTCCGCTAAACGGATGTAACGGCCGGTGAAGAAGCCCTGCCAGTCGCGGGTAAAGTTATAACGAGCGGAAATCTCGGCGTAAGGACTGAAGCTGTCATCGGCAGAATAGCTGTTCAGGCCACTGCGACGCGATTCTCCTTTGGTGACGCCATAGTAGTAATCGTTCTGGTTGCTGCTGTTCCACATAACACCAAAACCAGGAACCAGCGCCCAGTTGTCCTGATGAATCGGATACAGATAAGCCGCATCGGCGACCAGGCCATTACTGTTATTGAGCACATCACCGTTAAACGTTGCACGCAGCGTGCCCCAGTCTTCAACATGTGAATACGCCAGACCGCCCATCAGCGTACCGCGGCGTTTGTTGAGACGTTTCATCTGGTGATCGTCAGAGTCATCGGGGTCAAAACCGAATGGAATATAAGTTGCAGTGACGCTGAATTTATTGCTGCTGTCTTTCCAAAGATAGTAGCCTGCAGTCAGTGATTTGAAATAGAAATCGTCACTGTCGTAAGACACGATCGGCACGGGTAAAATTTTATTGTCATAACCACGGTATGCGTTCACATCCGCCAGAGCCGAAGCGCCGAGTGACCAGGTTCCTGCGACAGCTACATGACTGAAAAGCACTGCCGAGCCCACGATGGACAGTGTTTTGAGGTTCAAAATCTTCATTGTCTTAATTCCATTAAGTAAAAAATCGTCGGTAGTGTAAATGAAGCGTAAGTATCCCGCTTAGCATTTCTCGTTCTCTAAAAAACCTTAACCTGAAAAATCGAAGCGATCGCACAATTTATCTGCAAAATATGAAATAAAAATGACTAAAGAAACAACTTCCGGTCTGCAAGGCACGTCCTGCAAGGCTTTTCAGAGCATTCCGGACAACTGAGTCATTGAAATGACTTAAAAAACGGCAAAACCAGAGAGGAAATTTTTCTAATGCCAAACTACGCTTATAAATAGATGAAAGACTTAGCCTGAACAGTCGCCCGTCCCACCGATTTATGACAGTTTTCAAATCATCGCCACTGTCAGCGTCAAAGGGGTTCTGCAAGTTGGCATAAGGGTTGCTGTATTCAGGTGGGAGATCTTTCTTCCGGGGGCTTAGCTCTCATTAACCTGTGCTATACCCAAGTCTTTGAGGTTGCGCTAACGCTTCAAAACGAAAGGTAAAATAACGAAGGACGGGCATCGTATGAACATATTTGACCATTATCGCCAGCGCTATGAGGCTGCCAAGGACGAAGAGTTCACACTGCAGGAATTTCTTACCATTGCACGGCAAGATCGCAGTGCTTATGTCAATGCGGCGGAACGTCTGTTGATGGCAATCGGTGAACCAGTGATGGTAGATACCGCGCTTGAACCACGCCTGTCGCGTTTATTCTCGAACCGTGTTGTTGCACGCTACCCTGCATTTGAAGAATTTTACGGCATGGAAGAGGCCATCGAGCAGATCGTCTCCTATCTGAAACACGCCGCGCAAGGTCTGGAAGAAAAGAAACAAATCCTCTATTTACTGGGTCCGGTGGGTGGCGGTAAATCGTCACTGGCCGAACGGCTGAAATCCCTGATGCAACGTGTACCGATTTATGTGCTGAGCGCCAACGGCGAACGCAGCCCGGTAAACGATCATCCGCTGTGCCTGTTTAATCCGCAGGAAGATGCGCATATTCTCGAAAAAGAATACAACATTCCTCCGCGCTATCTGGGCACCATCATGTCGCCGTGGGCGGCAAAACGTCTGCACGAATTTGGCGGTGACATCACGAAATTCAGAGTCGTGAAAGTCTGGCCGTCGATTCTCGAACAAATTGCTATAGCCAAAACTGAGCCTGGCGATGAAAACAACCAAGACATCTCCGCGCTGGTCGGGAAAGTGGATATCCGTAAACTGGAGAACCACGCGCAGAACGATCCGGACGCTTACGGTTATTCCGGCGCACTTTGCCGTGCAAACCAGGGTGTGATGGAGTTCGTCGAGATGTTTAAGGCACCGATTAAAGTGCTGCACCCGCTGCTGACCGCCACACAGGAAGGTAACTATAACGGGACCGAAGGGATCTCTGCCCTGCCGTTCAACGGCATTATTCTGGCGCACTCCAACGAATCTGAGTGGGTGACGTTCCGCAACAACAAGAATAATGAAGCGTTCCTTGACCGTGTATACATCGTCAAAGTGCCTTATTGCCTGCGCGTTTCCGAAGAGATGAAAATCTACGACAAACTGCTCAGCAACAGTGAACTGGCGCATGCTCCTTGCGCGCCGGGTACGTTAGAAACGCTGGCACGCTTCTCCATTCTTTCGCGTCTGAAAACGCCGGAGAACTCCAGCAGCTATTCCAAAATGCGCGTCTATGACGGCGAAAGCCTGAAAGACACCGATCCGAAAGCCAAATCCTATCAGGAATACCGCGATTATGCGGGCGTGGACGAAGGGATGAACGGGCTGTCGACGCGTTTCGCGTTTAAAATTCTGTCCCGCGTATTCAACTTTGATCATGCGGAAGTCGCCGCCAACCCGGTCCATCTGTTCTATGTTCTGGAACAGCAAATCGAGCGCGAGCAATTCCCGCAGGACATCGCTGAGAAATATCTGGAACACCTGAAAGGCTATCTGATCCCGAAATACGCTGAATTCATCGGTAAAGAGATCCAGACCGCTTATCTGGAATCCTATTCAGAGTACGGACAAAACATTTTCGACCGTTATGTCACCTACGCTGACTTCTGGATCCAGGATCAGGAATACCGTGACCCGGATACCGGCCAGCTGTTTGACCGTGAATCCCTGAACGCAGAGCTGGAGAAAATTGAAAAACCAGCCGGGATCAGTAATCCAAAAGATTTCCGTAACGAAATCGTCAACTTCGTGCTGCGTGCCCGCGCCAATAACAGCGGCCGCAATCCAAACTGGACCAGTTACGAAAAACTGCGCACGGTGATTGAGAAAAAAATGTTCTCAAATACCGAGGAATTACTGCCAGTTATCTCGTTTAACGCCAAGACGTCGACCGATGAACAGAAGAAGCATGATGATTTTGTCGACAGAATGATGGAGAAAGGATATACACGCAAACAGGTTCGCCTGCTGTGTGAATGGTATCTGCGCGTAAGAAAATCCTCGTAACAGGGGATCGTTGGCAACGTCGTTTGGGGGAAATATGACGTATTTTATTGACCGCAGGCTGAATGGCAAAAACAAGAGTGCGGTGAACCGCCAGCGCTTCTTGCGTCGCTATAAGTCGCAAATCAAACAGTCGATTGCCGAGGCCATCAACAAGCGTTCGGTTACCGACGTGGACAGCGGGGAGTCGGTTTCGATCCCCAATGCAGATATCAACGAACCCATGTTCCATCAGGGCCGCGGTGGCTTACGCCACCGTGTTCACCCCGGCAATGACCACTTTGTGCAGAATGACCGTATCGAACGACCGCAAGGGGGCGGTGGCGGCGGCAGTGGTCAGGGCGAAGCCAGTCAGGACGGTGAAGGCGAAGACGAGTTTTCTTTCCAGATCTCCAAAGACGAATATCTCGATCTGCTGTTTGAAGATTTGGCGCTTCCTAACCTGAGAAAAAATCAGCATAAGCAGCTGACTGAATTCAAAACCCACCGCTCCGGTTATACGTCTAACGGCGTACCGGCGAATATCAGTGTGGTGCGCTCTTTGCAAAACTCCCTGGCTCGCCGCACGGCGATGACCGCGGGTAAAAAACGGGAGCTGCGTGAGCTGGAATCGACGCTGACCGAGGTTGAACACAGTGAACCGGCACAATTACTGGAAGAAGAACGGCTGCGTAAGGAAATCGCCGAGTTGCGGGCGAAAATCGCCAAAACGCCGTTCATCGACACCTTTGATTTACGTTATCGCAACTACGAGCGTCGCCCTGAGCCTTCCAGCCAGGCCGTGATGTTCTGTCTGATGGATGTCTCCGGTTCTATGGATCAGGCAACCAAAGACATGGCCAAACGTTTCTATATTCTGCTCTATCTGTTCCTGAGCCGGACGTATAAAAACGTCGACGTGGTCTATATCCGTCACCATACACAAGCCAAAGAAGTGGATGAACAGGAGTTCTTCTACTCGCAGGAAACCGGCGGGACCATCGTTTCAAGCGCACTGAAACTGATGGATGAAGTCATTCAGGAACGCTACGACCCAGCGCAGTGGAATATTTATGCCGCGCAGGCCTCTGATGGCGACAACTGGGCTGACGATTCCCCTCTGTGCCACCAGCTTCTGGCACAGAAGATCCTGCCAATGGTGCGTTATTACAGCTATATCGAAATCACCCGCCGTGCCCACCAGACGCTGTGGCGTGAATATGAAGTGTTGCAGGAGAGATTTGATAATTTCGCCATGCAGCATATCCGCGAACAGGAAGATATTTATCCGGTCTTCCGGGAACTCTTCCACAAACAAACTGAGAACAGTTGATGTTCGACGTTAATTAAAAAGCCGGCAAAATCCTCGCCGGCTTTTTTGTGGAATCATCCTCACAATAACCTGCTACGTATAAGGTTATTCGCCCACGATCACAGATTACGTTCCCGCCAGCCGTCACACTATCTTCTATAAATTTAAGACCCCAATCACCTGTGATGCTGACTTCTTTTACTTTTTTAACAAAGGGTTGAGGAATACATTATGGAAAAAATTCGTATTGAAGATGAACCTGTAGAGATCGGGTTCGAAGACGGGCTTTATGTTTCGTATTCAGAGGTTTATCACGAGGGAAAGATAGAGCATATCGACCGCGATGCGTTTATCGCTTTATTGGCAAAAGAATTTAAAACTCCCGCGGCAAGGATTGAGACTCAGGTGAGTCATTATATTTAAGGTTAATTTGCAGATACAAAATAAGGCCCGGTCATTATTTTATGGATTGAGCCTGGTATATAAATTGCGTACATCCTTGTATCGCTGCATTTTTGAAACACATCCTGAAGCAACCCCTTCCGGCGCTTATCTCCGGCACTCACCCGAAAGCGGTGTTAGCTCTACGAGGGGCGATACAAAGACTACCAGCTAGGATTACTCTGATCAACAGTGATAATGGTTATCATTTGAGTTTTTTTCCTTCTGCTACTTTTTGTACTCACCGGCCGCCAATCGGGGCATAAAAAAAGCCAGAGGATCTCTCCCCTGGCTTTTTCGACAATTTCGCGAAGGAAATTACATGCCGTAAACCAGATTCACAGAAGTGACGGTGTCGGTTTTATCCGGCGCACTGGCTGGTGGTTTGGTGTTGTAAGTTACGTCATACGCAACTTTTAGCGAGAAGTGGCTATTGATAGCTACAGTCAGCGCAGTTTCTGAGTTCAGTGTGGTTTCATCGTTAGCTAATACGGAGAAGCCCTGCGTGAAACGTGCGGTATCGCTGATCTGATAACCGTAAGTCCCTGAACCGTATGCCAGAGCACGGGTCTGGTGGCCGCCCTGCTCGAATTCATCGTGACGAACACCAGGACCGGCTTCCAGATTCAGCGTATGAACCGGACCGCTCCAGATCTGACGACCGTAACCGATGGTTGCGACATCGCGCGCGCGATAGCCGTTATAACGGTCGCTCAACCAGCTCGCCTGACCAAAAACGTAGTTCGCGTTATCCAGATTATAACGGGTACGACCGCCCGCCTGATACTTCTCGGATGAACGGACACCGGAAGAAGAGGTATTACGCGCAGAACCCCACAGGCTGTAAGCCGTGTTGGTATCAAACCAGGTCATGGTGGTATCAGCATTCAGCGTGGAGTTGCTGGTGTTACCGGTTTGTGCACTGTAACCCGCCTGCACATTGCCTACGAAAGGCTTCTTCGCCTGAGCAGGATCATCGAGCGCAGTGAAAATGGTAGTGTCTGCAAGGCTTGAAATACTGAACAGCGCTGCACCGCAAATTACGGCACAAGCTGGTAAACGACGTACAACCCGAAAAAACATTTTGTTTCCCCAATAAGACTTAAGGCAAATAACGAGAGTAGACCACACGATTTATGCCATTAATTAGGATCCGTTAATCAAGCCTGACAACTCCGTTTCGATGGCACATACATACAAATATTTTTACCGCAACAAATATAACGCACTCAGCACGGGATATCTTAATAAAGCGGCTTTTTTAGATAGTTCCGAATGACATATATTTCCGGCAATAGAAACATACAAAATCATTACGTTCTCTTTCATTGATTTTTATTTCAATGCAGTTCTGTAATCATTCCTGGTGCGCCAAACTGACTTCTTGCCCTGCCGCTCTCGTCAGAGAGCTTGCGAGCTGGCGACGTACAGATTTCCGCCGAACTCGTCGCTGAATCTTGTCCTTTTGAGCGATGCGGGGTAGTTTTATCCTGATAACATCTTATTTTTTGCCTCGGGTTCCTCGAAGGCAGCCTTCAGGAGGAGTGGTCATGGCTTTACAAAAAGAGATTATTCAGGCATTGCACGTTAAACCGCATATCGATGCCGCACAGGAAATCCGTGTCAGCGTCGATTTTCTCAAAAGTTATCTGCTGGCCCATCCGTTCATCAGGACACTGGTTCTGGGGATCAGCGGCGGGCAAGATTCTACTCTCACCGGCAAACTTTGCCAAACAGCAATTAGCGAATTACGCGCAGAAACGAAAGAAGATGATTACCAGTTCATCGCCGTGCGTTTGCCGTACGGCGTGCAGGCTGACGAGTCCGATTGTCAGGACGCCATCACTTTTATTCAGCCCGATCAGGTTCTGACTGTAAATATTAAAAATGCGGTGCTGGCAAGCGAAGCGACATTGCGTGAAATTGGCATTGAGCTGAGCGATTTTATTAAAGGTAATGAAAAAGCGCGTGAGCGAATGAAAGCCCAGTACAGCATTGCCGGAATGAAAAAAGGGGTTGTCGTCGGGACGGATCACGCAGCCGAAGCCGTTACCGGTTTCTTCACCAAATATGGCGACGGCGGCACGGATATCAACCCGATTTTCCGCCTGAACAAACGTCAGGGTAAAGCGCTGCTCAAAACGCTGGGCTGCCCGGAACATCTGTATACCAAAGCGCCGACGGCAGATTTGGAAGAAAACCGCCCTTCTCTGCCGGATGAAGTCGCTCTGGGCGTGACCTACGAGCTGATCGACGATTATCTTGAAGGCAAAAAAGTGGATGACAGCGTCGCGGCGATTATCGAAGGCTGGTATCTGCGCACCGAACATAAACGTCAGCCACCGATTACGGTGTTCGATGATTTCTGGAAGAAAAAATAATTTCTGACGGCAATCTCTGTAACGGGCACGTATTGCGTGTCCGTTTTTTCTACCGGCTTCTCCCTTTCGCCTTTGAAATCACAAGTTCCTTTCCATTCATTAACGAAATCATTACCCTTAGTCCCCTTCCGGACTGACTGACAGTGATGTTTCCAATGCAAAAATTCCTTTTTCTGCTGCTGAGCCTGGTGTTGCTCGGCCCTCTGGGTATCGATCTGTACCTGCCCGCCATCCCGGCGATTGCCCTTGGCTTGCAAAGCACCGAAGCGGTAATTCAGTCTTCGATTTCGCTATTCATTTTGGTGATGGGATTAGGGCAACTGGTCGCCGGTCCGCTGGTGGATAAATTTGGACGCCGCCCGATCGCGATTATCGGCATTGTCGTCTATCTGGCGGGCGCAATTATCGCGGCAATGTCGGTTGCGCCGTGGATGTTCCTGTTATCCCGTGTGGTTCAGGGGTTGGCCGTGTGCTGTACGTCGGTGGTGATTTTCAGCGGTGTGCGTGACCGCATGAGCGGCAACGACGCCGCCCGTGCCTACGGTTTCCTCAACGGGACGCTCAATATTATCCCTGCGCTTGCACCGCTCATTGGCGGCCTGATTGCGCAATATTATGGCTGGCGGGCACCGTTTTGGGCGCTGGCGGGTTACACCGTGGCGGTCATGCTGCTGGTCATTTTCAAACTGCCGGAAACCCGCCCGGCGGACACCCAAACCAACTCCGGGCTGCCGTTTCGCCAGTACGCGCGGATTCTGTCGGATCCCCGTTTCGTCACTTTCGCCGCGGTTAACGCAGGGGCGATGGGCATGGCGCTGACCTATGTCTCGCTGGCGCCGACCGTGCTGATGAACGTGGCAGGCCTCACACCATTAGAATTTTCCATTGTGTTCGGCGCAAACGGCTTCTGGATTATGGCGGTGAGCTTTATTGCCAACCGTATTATCCGCAAAGTGGGACGGCCGGTGTGTCTGAAAGCCGGCGGTATCCTGATGTTTGCCGGTTGTCTGGGGCTGATTGCCGGGATCACGCTGGTGCCACCGGCAGAACAAACCGCGACGTGGCTGTATATGCTGCCGGTTGCCAGCGCCTGCGCGGGTTTAGCGTTCCTGATGGGGCCCGCCACCAGCTATGCGCTGGAGCCGTTCTCAAGTGAAGCCGGTGTGGCGTCTGCGCTGGTCGGTTCGGTGCAGATGGCCGGTGGTGCGCTGCTGGGCTTTATTGCGATGGCGTTGCCGTTACAACCTAAGCTGAGCCTTGCGCTGGTGATGCTGGCGGGAGGATGTCTGGCGATGCTGGCGCGTCGTGCCAGTAAGAAATCGACGGGTCAGCTGACCCGTCTGGAAAGCTAAAAAACGTTATCCGACGGTTATAACCGGTACGCGTGGCGCGAGCGCGCTCAGCAGTTCGTAGCCCAGCGTACCGGCAGCCGTCGCCACATCATCCACCGGCAGATTACTGCCCCACAGTTCAACCGGCGCACCGATTTGTGCCTGCGGACACGGCGTTAAATCCACCGCCAGCATATCCATCGAAACTGTTCCTACCGTTTTTGTTCTTACGCCATCCACCCAGACCGGTGTGCCGGAAGGCGCATGCCGCGGATAGCCATCAGCATAACCGCAGGCCACCACGCCCACACGCTGCGGTTGTCCGGCACGATAACGCCTGCCATACCCGACGCGGTCACCGGCATGAACTGCCTGCACGGCGATCAGTTCACTTTTCAACGTCATCACCGGTTGCAGCCCGGTTTGGGCGATGTCCTGCCACTGCCCGCTCGGCGACGCGCCGTACAAAATAATCCCCGGACGTATCCAGTCATAATGCGTCGACGGATGCCAGAGCGTCGCCGCCGAATTGGCAAGACAACGCGGCCCGGAAATATTTTGCCCGGCCAGATTTACGGCCACCATCTGCGCACCCACGCCTTCGACGCTGTCCGCCGTGGCGAAGTGACTCATCAGCGTGATTTCCCCGACCTGCTTGAGTTCACGCAGCTGATGCCAGACATCGCTGACGCGCGCCGGTGCAAATCCCA
Organism: Rahnella sp. BIGb0603; assembly: GCF_024808755.1. Classification (NCBI taxonomy): domain Bacteria; kingdom Pseudomonadati; phylum Pseudomonadota; class Gammaproteobacteria; order Enterobacterales; family Yersiniaceae; genus Rahnella; species Rahnella sp. BIGb0603. The sequence goes on from NZ_JANUEX010000002.1 coordinate 530,011, forward strand.
GACGGTTCATACCGCTGTTCACTTTCAGATAAACCTTCACCGGCTGGCTGAGGTTTGCCTGCGCCAATGCCTGAATTTGCCAGTCGCTGTGTACTGACGTCGTCAGGCGATATTGGTCTATCGTGATTAAATCCGCGGGAGAAAAGAAACCCTCCAGCAGCAGAATCGGCCCCTGCCAGCCAGATTCACGCAGTAATATCGCTTCGTTGAAATCGAGTAATGCGAAACCCTCCGTAGCTGACAGGCTTTTCCAGATACGGGAAATCCCGTGGCCGTATCCGTTGGCTTTCACCACCGACCAGACTTTGCTGTTAGGAGCAAAGCCGCGGATAACATTGAGATTTTGGGATAACGCAGACAGAGATAAAGTGGCTGAAATCGGGCGAGGCATACCAGCTCCGGCAAAGTGCAAAGTAACGCCCGCGCGGCGTCAGTCACCGTGCGGGGGAAGGAAAACCGGTTTAAGACACCGGATGCATTTTATGCGGGCCAGCCGGACGGGCGATAAAACCAGGGCTGTAACGCTCAACCGATAAATCATCAGAAGGAATTGCCGGTGTCACGCCGGACATAATGTCCGATAACAGCTGACCGGAACCGCAGGCCATTGTCCAGCCGAGCGTGCCGTGTCCGGTGTTCAGATACAGATTTTTAATGCGCGTACGGCCCACAATCGGCGTGCCGTCAGGCGTCATCGGCCGCAAGCCTGTCCAGAAAGTCGCCGCCTCCACGTTGCCGCCGTTCGGATAGAGATCTTTAACCACCATTTCCAGCGTTTCGCGACGCGCCTGCGCCAGCTTCAGGTTAAAACCAACAATTTCCGCCATCCCGCCGACACGGATACGATTATCAAAACGCGTAATCGCAATTTTATAAGTCTCATCCAGCACGGTAGAAACCGGTGCAGAGGACGGGTCAGTGATCGGAATTGTCAGTGAATAGCCTTTCAGCGGATACACCGGTATAGACACCAAATCCGCAAGCAGCGCGGTGGAATAAGAACCGAATGCCACCACATAAGCCTCCGCTTTCACCAGTTCGTCGCCACACTGCACACCGGTAATCTCGCCGTTTTCAACAAGCAGCTTATCGACCGTCCGGTTGAATTCGAATTTTACGCCGGCCTGGCGCGCCATATTTGCCAGCGTACGGGTGAACAGCTGACAGTCGCCGGTTTCATCATTAGGTAAACGCAGACCGCCGGTCAGCTTGTGCGCGACCTGCGCCAGAGCCGGTTCTGCCGTCGCCAGCTGGCTGGATTCCAGCAACTGATACGGCACACCGGCGTCTTCGAGCACTGCGATATCTTTCGCCGCGCTCTCAAACTGTTGCGCCGTACGGAACAGCTGCAACGTACCGCCCTGACGGCCTTCATACTGAATACCCGTTTCTTCGCGCAACGCCTTCATGCAATCGCGGCTGTATTCTGCCAGACGGACCATGCGGCTTTTGTTGGTCTGATAGTGGTTCATGTCGCAGTTACGCAGCATTTGCCACATCCATTTCAGCTGGAACGGGGTTCCGTCCAGACGAATTGCCAGCGGCGCATGCTTCTGGAACATCCATTTGATTGCTTTAACAGGAACACCCGGAGCCGCCCACGGTGCAGCATAGCCCGGTGAGATCTGCCCCGCATTCCCCGCACTGGTTTCTTCCGCAGGCCCGGACTGACGATCGATAACCGTCACATCATGTCCCGCTTTAGCCAGATACCATGCACTGGCGACACCGACCACACCACTGCCTAAAATCACCACACGCATATCGACTCCACTCCACGACAAAACAAAGCATAATATTCTGATGACAGGAAATTAACCTGACTGCGAAAATTCGCCAACACAGGCGTTCATAACCGTGAGTTATTTCACATTTATTTATCGTTCATGGCAGCATTTTTTTCAACAGCTGCAAATAAATAACGATATCTTGCAACATTCCGGCTTTGCAGAGAGAAAGTTATGGTTTTTTGATAGCAATGACTGCATTGATGTCATCAGCCGCCTCCACTTTCGCGGCGGGTTTGGCCGTGGTCTTTTATTCTTGTATACAAGCAACATTTCAGCACAATTCACTAATATAAAGGCGGTGTGTGACATTACCTGATATCCCGTACATGAAACGGGCTTAATGCTTGCAGGGAGTTTATAAAGCGAGTTTTTCACGCACGGTCTGGGTGGGAGAATTTTTTCCCATCATCGGAAAACATGAAGGCCACTTTTAACAGTGGCCTTTGGCTGTGCAGGACAACATCAGGAGAGATATTTTCAGGCTGTTGTGGCTTCGAGTCTCATCAGTGAAACAGGTTTAAACAGGCCTTTTTGCCCTACCAGTTCCACACAATTTTCCCGGCGAAGTTCTTCCGGAGAACCGTTTTGCACACGAAACGCGGCAATTTTACCCGTTACGCCTGTTTCAGCATCCATGACGCGGGTGCCCTGGCCGATCCGGTTTCTATATCTGTCATAAGTAAATGTATTTACCATTTTTTGACCTCCTCAGCATCAGTAACAAACAATAGCGGATAAATGCTACCCCTCTGAAAACCGGGTTTCAATATCTTAACCCTGCTAAGTATCAGGTTTATTCTGGCAAAACTGTCCGCCTGCAGTGCCAGCTCAAAATGTGAGCAATATCGCAATCGTTCAATTAGTGACCTACACTTCGAAAGTTTCATAAACTGTACCGTTCATTTCAGCGATAAGGAGTCACCAGTGAATAACTCAAATTTTCTGAAACTCAAAGATGGCACTCAACTCTTTTACAAAGACTGGGGTAGCGGCCAGCCAGTGGTTTTCAGCCATGGCTGGCCGTTGTCCGGCGATGCATTTGAAGATCAGATGCTGTTTCTGGCGGATAAAGGCTTCCGTGTGATTGCGCATGATCGCCGCGGACACGGGCGTTCCTCGCAACCGTGGGACGGGCACAATATGGATCAGTACGGCGATGACCTGGCCGAACTCACTGGCCATTTAGATTTGAAAGACGCTGTGCATATCGGGCATTCGACCGGCGGTGGCGAAGTAGCGCGTTATATTGGCCGCTACGGTACGGCGCGCGTTGCCAAAGCCGTGCTGATTGGTGCGGTGCCGCCGATTATGGTCAAAACGGATTTCAACCCGGCCGGTCTGCCGCTTTCTGTATTCGACGGGATCCGTGATGGTGTTCAAAAAGACCGTTCGCAGTTTTTCCTGGATTTGCCAGATGCCTTTTTCGGCTTTAACCGCGCAGGAACGAAAGTTTCAGAAGGTTTGCGTCAGAGTTTCTGGCGTCAGGGCATGCAGGCGTCAATCAAAGCACTTTATGATTGCGTGAAAGCTTTTTCTGAAACCGACCAGCGTGAAGACCTGAAAAAAATGACTATCCCGACGCTGGTCATCTACGGTGACGATGACCAGATTGTGCCCCCGGCCTCTTCCAGCGAAGCCGCGCTCAAGCTTCTTCCACACGGAAAAGGCAAAGTCTATCCGGGCGCATCCCACGGTTTATGCAGCACACATAAGGATCAGATTAATGAAGATTTATTAGAGTTTATCCGCAGTTAATAGCGGGTTTACCCCGTCCTCACCTGTCTGAAACTGACCCAAAGCCCGGTTCTTTGCGGCTTTGGGTCTCCATCGCGCACCGATTGACAGCCTCTTTCCATCAGGATATAGATTTGATGAGGAATGGATTCATGGTGTTTATCCTGCAGCACACTCAGATTGAGCTACGATTATCAAAGGACGTGCGAAGTCTTAAGAAAAGGTTGTGAATCAAACACTCTGTAGCGTCCATAACTGAATGAGGGTGCGGCTTATGACGACAGTGACCCAAAAGAAAAAAACTGAGGACAAACGTCTTAGCGATGGACCTGACTGGACGTTTGAGTTATTACAAACCTATCTCGAAGAAATTGACCGTGTCGCCAAGTCATACCGGCTGGAGACGTATCCACATCAAATCGAGATCATCACTTCTGAACAAATGATGGATGCTTATTCCAGCATCGGCATGCCTATCAATTACACACACTGGTCGTTCGGTAAGAAATTCATTGAAACCGAGCAACTGTATAAACACGGACAACAGGGGCTGGCGTACGAAATCGTCATCAACTCCAACCCGTGTATCGCCTATCTGATGGAAGAAAACACCATCACGATGCAGGCGCTGGTTATGGCGCACGCCTGTTACGGCCACAACTCTTTCTTCAAAAATAACTACCTGTTTAAAAGCTGGACCGACGCCAGTTCGATTGTCGATTACCTGCTGTTTGCCAAACGCTATATCAGCGAATGTGAAGAGCGCTACGGCGTCGATGAAGTCGAACGGTTGCTCGACTCCTGCCATGCGCTGATGAATTATGGCGTGGACCGCTATAAACGCCCGCAGAAGATTTCTTTGCAGGAAGAACTGGCGCGGCAGAAAAGTCGTGAAGAATATCTGCAAAGTCAGGTGAATTCGCTGTGGAAAACGCTGCCGCGCAAAGACAGCGTGGATGCCCCTGAACAGGCGCGCCGCTTCCCTTCTGAGCCACAGGAAAACCTGCTGTATTTCATGGAGAAAAACGCGCCACTGCTTGAATCCTGGCAACGGGAAATCTTGCGCATTGTGCGTAAAATCAGCCAGTATTTCTATCCGCAAAAACAGACTCAGGTGATGAACGAAGGCTGGGCGACGTTCTGGCACTACACCATTTTGAATCATCTGTATGACGAAGGAAAAGTCTCGGATCGTTTCATTCTGGAGTTCCTGCACAGCCACACCAATGTAGTGTATCAGCCGCCGTATAACAGCCCCTATTACAGCGGGATCAATCCGTATGCGCTCGGCTTCGCGATGTTCCAGGATATCAAACGTATCTGTCAGGAACCGACCGAAGAAGATCGTTACTGGTTCCCGGATATTGCCGGTTCAGACTGGCTGACGACGCTGCATTTCGCGATGCGGGACTTCAAAGATGAAAGCTTTATCAGCCAGTTTCTGTCGCCGAAAGTGATGCGTGATTTCCGGTTATTTACCGTGCTGGATGACGACCATAATAACTATCTGGAAATCGCAGCGATCCATAATGAGGAGGGTTATCGCGCCATCCGTCAGGAACTGTCGGCGCAGTACAACCTGAGTAACCACGAACCAAACATTCAGGTCTGGAATGTCGATCTGCGCGGTGACCGTTCGCTGACGCTGCGCTATATTCCGCAAGACCGCGCGCCGCTGGACAAGAGCCGTCGTGAAGTGATGAAACACGTTCACCGGCTGTGGGGCTTCGATGTGTTTATCGAGCAACTCAACGAAGACGGCAGCGTGGAACTGCTGGAACGTTGCCCGCCGCGGCCAACGCCGCTCTGACCGGCGTACCATTCAGAGCAGGCAAGTTCAGGCATTAAAAAAGGGCGCTAAGCGCCCTTTCTCATTTCAGCAGAACCCGTAAAAATCAGCGTTTCTGTTCAGTCAGATCACCCGGCATTGTACCCTGCATGCTGTGCCAGATCTCACCACTCTGACGGCCATAATTACGCACGCAATCCACAATCTGCTCGTAGCTTTTTTCGTGGCAGATGTCAGACAGCTTTTTATAGAAAGTGATCGCCAGTTTACGTGCTTCAGGATTGGAGAAGTAATAGCGTCCGACGCGGGTATACAATCCGCGTAACCCGTTAATGATCAGACCGTAAATCGGATTGCCGGACGCAAAGGCCAGACCGCGGAAAATACCGTAATCCAGCGCGGTAAAAGCTTCGGCCTGATCTTCCACTTCGGCCGCTTTCGCCAGCACCTTTTGTGTTTCTTCGGGATTCGTTCGCATCGCTTTGCGGATGAAAATGGTCGCGATATTGGTACGCACGGACAGAAGATTGTCGATGAGCTGCGGAACGCTGTCGTGATCAAGTCGTGCCAGCGTTTCCAGAATATTCAGCCCCGAAGTTTCCCAGAAGTTGTTCACTTTCGTCGGTTTACCGTGCTGAATGGTCAGCCAGCCATCGCGGGCAAGACGTTGTAAAACCTCACGTAATGTGGTTCGGGTTACGCCAATGAGTTCTGAAAGTTCCCGCTCCGCAGGCAAGATTGAACCCGGCGGAAACCGGCTGTTCCAGATACTTTCGATGATGTACTCTTCGGCAAAACCGGCAGGACTTTGTGCCTTAATAACCATGTGTTTGTCGTTCCGTGTGAGGCATTTATCAGGGATATAGTTGAGCTCATCATACCAGATGAAAATCAGCGGTTATAGCGCCCGGACGGAACTAATGTTGAAACTGTGCAGGGGTTGGCAGAATTTCCCTTTTTTTAAGGACTTAATATTACCCCGCTGCAGGAGAAAATTTTTCACCGGAGTATTACACTGTTCTATCTTTCTGATACCGCAGCAAAATAACCCTAAAGGACCGCTGGGAATTATGGATACAACCTTCCGCCACGCATTTATTAAAAACTTTCTCGGGCAATCCCCTGGCTGGTACAAAATAGCCATTCTGGCCTTTCTGATTATTAACCCGCTGGTGTTCTTTCTGGTCAGTCCTTTCTTAGCGGGCTGGTTACTGATGATCGAATTCATCTTCACGCTCGGCATGGCGCTCAAATGCTATCCGCTGCAACCGGGCGGCTTGCTGGCCATTGAAGCCGTAATGATAGGTATGACAAGTGCTGAAAGAGTTCGCGAAGAAGTGGCGGGCAATCTGGAAGTGATTTTGCTGCTGATTTTCATGGTCGCCGGTATCTACTTTATGAAGCAGCTGCTTCTGACAGTTTTCACCAAACTCCTGCTGAATCTGCGCAATAAAATCGCCCTCTCGCTTGCGTTTTGTTTCGCCGCCGCTTTCCTTTCTGCCTTCCTGGATGCGCTGACAGTCATTGCCGTGGTCATCAGCGTTTCCGTAGGTTTCTATTCGATTTATCACAACGTCGCGTCCGCTCAGGGCGGAAATGCCGAAACCAGCGGCGTTCTGGAACAGTTCCGCGCCTTTTTACGTAGCCTGATGATGCATGCCGGCGTCGGCACCGCGCTGGGCGGCGTCATGACGATGGTAGGCGAGCCACAGAACCTGATCATCGCGAAAGCCGCCGGATGGCAGTTCACTGATTTTCTGATCCGCATGTCACCGGTCAGCGTGCCGGTGTTCATTTGCGGTTTTATCGTCTGCGCGCTGGTCGAACGTTTCCGCCTGTTTGGTTATGGCGCACGGTTGCCACAACCGGTCTTCGAGGTTCTCAAAAAGTACGACCAGAAAAACACCGAAAACAGCACCCGTCAGGAACGTATCAAACTGGCCGTGCAGGCGCTGATTGGCGTCTGGCTGATTATCGCGCTCGCGTTTCATCTGGCCGAAGTCGGGCTGATCGGGCTGTCCGTAATTATCTTCGCAACGGCATTTTGCGGCGTGACGGACGAACATGCTATCGGCAAAGCATTTCAGGATTCCCTGCCGTTTACCGCGCTACTGGTGGTATTTTTTGCGGTTGTCGCAGTGATTGTCGATCAGCACTTATTCAGCCCGATTGTGAATTTCGTTCTGCAATCTGCGCCAGCCAATCAGCTTTCGCTGTTCTATCTGTTCAACGGGTTGCTTTCTTCTGTTTCCGATAATGTCTTTGTCGGCACGGTCTATATCAATGAAGCGAAATCCGCGCTGGAAAACGGTGCCATTAATCTGCAACAGTTTGAGATGCTGGCGGTCGCCATTAATACCGGTACAAACCTGCCTTCCGTCGCGACACCAAATGGTCAGGCGGCATTTCTGTTCCTGCTGACGTCCGCCCTTGCGCCGCTGATCCGCCTTTCGTATGGCCGGATGGTATGGATGGCACTGCCATACACAATAGTGATGACGCTCGCAGGTCTGCTTTGTGTGCAATTCCTTCTGCCGGAAATGACGCAGTGGTACACCGACATGGGATGGCTGACATTTTCCCCATTACATTGACCGGCACGAGGATCAGGTCGGTAATTCTGTGACTAAGCTCTGACTCAGAAAATAGCCGAATTTAAAGTCGAATTGTCCGATTTATATTAATTATTTATCGAATATTGATGGAGACAGGCTGGCAGCGGGGTCCAATTGGTTTACACTGCGTGTCAGTAGCTAACTGCAGGGAAAAAATTTCTATGTTGCAATATCTTAACCGTTGCTCGCAAGGCCGCGGTGCATGGCTTCTGATGGCTCTGACCGCTCTGGCGCTTGAGCTGGTTGCGTTGTATTTCCAACACGTGATGTTGCTGAAACCGTGCGTCATGTGTATCTACGAACGTTGTGCGCTGATGGGCATACTGGCTGCAGGTCTGGTGGGCGCAATAGCCCCGGCGACCTGGTTGCGTTACGCCGGTATCCTTATCTGGCTTTACAGCGCGTATGAAGGGATCCGCCTGTCATGGGAACATACCATGATTCAGTTGCACCCTTCTCCGTTCGCCACCTGCGATTTTGCAGCCCGCTTCCCGACCTGGTTGCCACTGGACAAATGGTTCCCGTGGATGTTCATCGCCAGCGGTGATTGTGCTGAAAAACAGTGGGAATTTCTGTCTCTGGGTATGCCTCAGTGGCTGGTTGTTATCTTCAGCGTCTTTATGATCATCGGGATCCTGGTGTTACTGGCCCAGTTCGTAAAACCAAAACGTCGTGATTTGTTCGGTCGTTAATTCCAGACATGTCGACGATAAAAGCGCCTCAGGGCGCTTTTTTTTATGGCGTTTTTCAGCGGAAATTAAAACCGCTGCCGCACGAAAAAAGAGCGATAGTTGTAAAAACGTCAATGAGTTCTATGCTACGAGAGCTTATGCGCTCAACAGAGGAAGAGATATGGTGGTTAAAGGGTTTTCAAAGGGTTTCTTCATTATGATCCTTTTTATTGTGACATTGGCCTTCCTGGATGTATTAAGGCCTTATTATTCTTCCGTTCTATGGGCGATCATTCTGGCGGTAATTTTTAATCCGATGAAAAACCGGCTGAAGCAATTTATCGGTGACCGCAACGGCCTGATCTCACTGCTGACCGTGCTGATTATTTGTCTGATTGTTTTCACACCGCTGGCGATTATTACTTCTTCACTGGCCATAGAATTCAATACGGTTTACACCAAACTTCAGGGTAATGAATCGCAGCTGCCTACGCTGGTGTCTGACACCATTCACCATTTACCAAGATGGGCGCGCCATTTCCTTGCCGATCACAATTTAGACAGCACGGCTGAGATTCAGAAAAAACTTTCAGACGTCGCATTACAGGGAAGTCAGTATCTGGCAGGCAGCGTTTTCGTGATTGGTAAGAGCACGTTCGGCTTTGTTGTCGGTTTTGGCATCATGCTGTATATCCTGTTTTTCCTGATTAAAGACGGCGCGTATCTGGTTAATCTGACGCTGGAAGCCCTGCCGCTTTCCCGCCATGTGAAACATCATCTGTTCATGAAGTTTGCCGCCGTTTCACGCGCAACGGTGAAAGGCACGGTGGTAGTTGCGATCGTTCAGGGTGCGCTCGGCGGGCTGGCATTCTACATTGCAGGTATCGATGGCAGCCTGCTGTGGGGCGCGCTGATGGCGTTTCTGTCGATTATTCCTGCGGTCGGTTCGGCGATCATTTGGGTACCGGCGACGATCTACTTCTTCGCCTCAGGAATGTTGTGGCAGGCGATTTTCCTCATCGTCTTCTTCGTGGTGGTTATCGGCCTGGTCGATAATATTCTGCGTCCGCTGCTGGTCGGCAAAGACACCAAAATGCCGGATTATCTCATTCTGATCACCACGCTGGGCGGGATGGAAGTTTATGGTATCAACGGCTTTGTTATCGGTCCGCTGATTGCTGCCCTGTTCATCGCCTGCTGGAATATTCTTTCCGGGCGTGAGCATCAGAATAATACCGATATGATTGACGAAGACTTTATAGAAGAAGGGAAAAACCATCCGGACGCGGATAAAACCGCATCGTAAACGACTACCGGGTTACCCCTATCAGTGAGCGGCCTGTGTGGTCGCTCATTTTTTTCAAATTTCATTATGAAGATTTTCGAACCTGGCGTAGAAATGTGGAGGCGATTCAACATTTGTCTCTGAAGGGGTAGCAATGAAAAATATTATCTTAAGCATGGTCGCAAAGATTTCCCGGATGGAGGTGGATGCAAAGCAGCTGACCGCACAGGTTGAGGCTCAGTCGCTTTTGCTGAGTGCTGTTTTCCTTACCGTGGGCAAAAATGGCGGTCCGCAGGAAGCCATCGAAAGCGTGAACAAAGCGATCAATTCCGTGCTGGATTCCGCAGATGATGTGCTTAAATCGGATGCCACACTTTTGTTTGAACAATTCCAGGCGCTGATTGAAATTACGCGACTGATCGATAAAGCCGATCCGGAACTGGATGCGGAAGCGCTGAATGCATTAAATGGCGTCAGACCCGATTCAGAAATATAAAAATGAATGTATGATAGGAATTACGCCCTGGCGGTCGCCGGGGCTTTTTTATGTCTAAAATCAGAGGTGATAGCAAATATGGGGTTAGAACGTTTAAACAAACTCCCCGTTTGGGCCGTTTGGGTAATCTGCGTGACAGCCTGTGTCGCGTTCTGGGTTATTGCAGGAATGGTAGTCTACGGAATTTTCAAGTAAATCATTGCATCCCGGTTACGCGGGAGAGGCAGGGAATCAGAAGGATTTTGAACTCCACGTAGCGGGCCATACCCCGTCTCTGCCCCACACTCTCATGCCTGAAATCCTTTCTTATTTCCTATCAGCGGGTTATCTCGCCCAGCTTGGCTTATTCATGATGTGATCCTGCCAGTCTTCCACATCGTCTTCGCGAACCGCGATATAACGAACGGAGATTTGTGCGGTGTGCATCGCTGATTTAGAGGCTTTATTCAGCAGCGGATGCCACGGCAGCAGCGGGCGCCCTTCGCCAATCAGACGATAAGCACACGTCGGCGGCAGCCAGTCAAAGGTGGTCAGATTTTCGCGGGTCAGCTTGATGCAGTCTTCTTCAAGCGTAAAACGGCGCTCGTAGTTACGGCACTGACAGGATTTGATATTGAGCTGGTTACAGGCAACGTTGGTGAAGTAAATTTCTTCGGTATCTTCATCGATCAGCTTATGTAAGCAGCATTGTCCGCAGCCGTCGCACAATGCTTCCCATTCTTCGTCAGTCATTTCAGACAGCGTTTTTTGCTGCCAAAAAGCGGGTTCAGTCATAATGTGCATCCGGTATAAATAAAATGAGGGTGCTTATATAGACGCTTTAGCCTGCAGATGCAAGTAAAGCCGCCGGAAAGCTGCTCCGGCGGAGAGAGGGTTTGTTTCAGATCACGCGGGTTGAAACAGACTTACCATTAAGTGTAGCTACAATTTCGTCACCCGCTTTCAGCGGCCCGACGCCTTGCGGCGTGCCGGTCAGAATGATATCGCCCGCGCGCAGCGTGAAATAACGGCTCATGTAAGCAATCAACGGCAACAGCGGCGTCAGCATGTTACGGGTATTGCCTTCCTGCCGTGTTTCACCGTTAACGAACAGCTGCAAATCAGCCTGCTGCGCATCACCAAATTCACTCACCGGAATAAATCCGCTGATAGGGCAGGAACCGTCGAAGCCTTTGGCTTTTTCCCACGGCTGCCCCGCCGCTTTGAATTTCGTCTGCAAATCACGCAGCGTTAAATCCAGCGCCAGCGCATAACCGGCGATAGCATTGGCAACGCGATCTTCCGTGGCTTGTTTGAGCGGCGTGCCGATTAGTACGGCCAGCTCAACTTCGTGATGTACCGCACCCAGATCTTTCGGAATCGCGAGCGGCTGACGGATATCACACAGCGCCGTTTCCGGTTTGATAAACACCACCGGTTCGGCGGAAATCTGACTGCCCATTTCTTTGATGTGTTCGGCATAGTTATTGCCCACACACACGACTTTGTTCACCGGGAAATCCAGTAACGCGCCATGCCAGTCTCTGTGTTGATACATACAGCCACTCCTTTTGGAAAAATCAGCCGCTGAACGGATTACGCGGGGCTGGCGCTAACGGTACGGAAGGCGCAGAGGTGGCCGCCGGTGCGGTTTCACCTGAAATAACCGGCGCCTGCGAACCCATAATGCCATCCGCCATCATTCCGATACTCAGTGCGAAATAGGTTGAACGGTTCCAGTGCATAATCGTACGGAAGTTATCGTAAACCAGGAATGCGCGCCCTTGCGTATCGTCTGGTGTGATAATCCATGCGCGGGTTGCCGCAGATGCCAGCGGGCTACCGTCTACCTGCGTGATGCCCATTTGCTGCCAATAGGTAGCCGGATGCATCTGGTTGTTTTTCAGGCCCGCCAGACTGCCGTCAAAGCCTGTTGGCAATTTCACTTCCTGCCCCCAGCCCTGATCGCGTTTCCAGCCTTCTTTCGACAGATAATTCGCGGTAGATGCAAAGACATCATCGGTATTTTTCCAGATGTCGATTTTGCCGTCGCCGTTGCCGTCGGCGCCGTAATTCAGATAGGACGTCGGCATAAACTGCGACTGCCCCATTGCGCCAGCCCAGGATCCTTTCATCATATCGCTGGTGGCATGACCGGAATCGACAATTTTCAACGCAGCCATAAATTCTTTGGTGAAGAACGCTTCACGACGGCCCTCGAAGGCCAGCGTTGCCAGCGCGGAGAACACATCTTCCTTGCCCTGGATTTTGCCGAAGCTACTTTCCATCGCCCACAGCGCCACGATGTATTGCGGCTGAACGCCGTAACGGTCGCTGACCTGCTGGAGCGCGGGCAAATTATTCTGATATTGGGTCTGGCCCTGTTTGATTTTCCACTCTGGCAAGACACGGGTCAGATAATCATCAAGCGTGATTTTCTTTTCCAGCTGGTTGCGATCGGAGTTAATCACGCGGTCAACAAAATGGATGTTCGCGAAAGTGGCATCGATTGTTTGCTGGCTGATGCCCTGCGCCAGAGCCTGCGCTTTCAGTTTTTCAACATAAGCGGGAAACTCTGCGGGGTCTCTTCCCTGTTCGGCCAGCGATGTTTTACCGGGCGTAGGAGCCGGCGCGGCGGCTGAAGGTTGTGTCGTTGCCGCAGTCTGCGGCGTGTTTTGTCCTGAGGTTGCCTTCTGCGCTGCACAACCGCTGAGGATAATCAGCGGTGTTAACACGGCCAGTGCCGACAATTTCATCAAATTCTTCCTTATCACATCTGCAATTGAATCATCGCTGTAAGCTTTGAGTACTCCAGCGATGATTGCAAGTCATGACGTCCGAAAGTGCGTGAAATGCCGAAACAAACGTCAGGAATACGTTATTTACTGGCGTCAGTCAGATGAATATTCAATAAACTTTCGACCGGCGGTGGAACCTGCAGATAATAACCCTGCTCTTCGAGAGCCTGACGCACTTTTGAAATATCCGCAGACGCTAATTTTTCACGTCCGGTCAGATTGAGCATCATTGAGAACTGCGGCACGCCAAAACCTTTGAGTAATTCTTCAGGTACACGAGAGAAATCGTCTTTTTTTTCGACATACAGATAAGTCTGGTCGCGTTTAGTACTTCTATAGATCACACAAAGCATTTTTTTAACTCTATTTTATTGAAACGGTGGCTTGCCTAGATATAACTGTAACTATAACATGCTTAACGTACATCGGAATATCGCCCCCCGAGTGGTATTCCGGGGATTTAGAGTTGCTGAGACTGAGTCAGGATAGATGTCACAATCGCCAATAGAACTAAAAGGCAGCAGTTTTACCTTATCGGTTGTTCATTTACATAGTTCACAACCGGAGGTTATTTATCAGGCATTACAGGAAAAAGTGGAGCAAGCTCCGGCCTTTTTAAAAAATGCCCCTGTTGTTATCAACGTTGCCTCGCTGAGCGGCGAAGCAAACTGGAAAGACATTCAACAGGCTGTCGCTTCTGCAGGTTTTCGCGTTGTGGGCATCAGTGGTTGTAAAGACGAAGGGCAGAAACGCGCACTTTCCCGCACCGGTTTGCCGTTGCTGAGTGAAGGCCGTGCACAGCGCATCGCCGCAGAACCACCGGTTCCTGTCGTGCCCGACAATGCTCCGGCGAAAACCCGCATTGTCAGTTCTCCGGTCAGATCCGGCCAACAAATTTACGCCCGTAACAGCGACCTCATCGTGACCAGTAGTGTCAGCGCAGGTGCGGAACTGATTGCCGATGGCAATATCCACATCTACGGTATGATGCGAGGAAGAGCGCTGGCTGGTGCAGCAGGTGATGCAAATTGTCAGATTTTTTGCACCCATTTAGGCGCTGAACTAGTCTCTATCGCAGGGCAATACTGGCTGAGTGATCAAATCCCGACCGATTATCTCGGTCAGGCCGCGCGCCTCAGCCTGATAAATAATGTGTTAACCATACAACCTTTAAACTAAGCCCTTTCGACAAGGAATCCATTCATGGCACGCATCATAGTTGTTACATCGGGTAAAGGGGGCGTTGGCAAGACCACTTCAAGCGCGGCCATTGCTACCGGTTTAGCTCAAAAAGGTAAAAAGACCGTTGTTATCGATTTCGATATCGGTCTGCGTAATCTCGATCTGATTATGGGCTGTGAGCGCCGCGTGGTTTATGATTTCGTCAATGTGATCCAGGGTGATGCCACGCTGAATCAGGCGCTTATCAAAGATAAACGCACTGAAAACCTGTTCATTCTTCCGGCTTCGCAAACCCGTGATAAAGATGCACTGACCCGCGAAGGCGTAGAAAAGATCCTTAACGATCTTGCCGAAATGGAATTTGACTTCGTGGTTTGCGATTCCCCTGCGGGCATTGAAACCGGCGCATTAATGGCGTTGTATTTCGCCGACGAAGCGGTCATTACGACCAACCCGGAAGTCTCTTCCGTGCGTGACTCCGACCGCATTTTGGGCATTTTGTCCTCAAAATCCCGTCGTGCGGAACAAGGCTTAGAGCCTATTAAAGAACACCTGCTTCTCACCCGTTACAACCCGGGCCGTGTCAGCCGTGGCGACATGCTGAGCATGGAAGATGTGCTGGAAATCCTGCGTATTCCTCTGATCGGCGTAATTCCTGAAGATCAGTCCGTACTGCGTGCGTCCAACCAGGGCGAACCGGTCATTCTGGATCAGGAATCTGATGCAGGGAAAGCGTACGACGATACCGTTAGCCGTCTGCTTGGTGAAGAACGTGCGTTCCGTTTTATTGAGGAAGAGAAGAAGAGTTTCCTGAAACGCCTTTTTGGGGGATAAACCATGGCATTGTTAGATTTCTTTCTGTCCCGCAAAAAATCGACAGCCAATATAGCCAAGGAACGGCTACAGATCATCGTAGCCGAACGGCGTCGAGGGGATAGTGAACCGTCGTATTTACCTGAATTAAAACGTGATATTTTGGCGGTCATCTGTAAGTACATTAAGATTGACCCCGAAATGTTGCAGGTTCAGTTCGAGCAAAAAGGTGACGATATTTCCGTACTGGAACTCAACGTCACCTTGCCAGAGTCAGAATCGGAAGACGCGCCTAAATGACAGCAGTCTGCCTGCAGGTGTTTCTTTCAGCATAGCGCCCCCTGTTTACTCAGGGGGCTACTCAATTTTTTTCCCTGATTTCCGCCCACCTGCTTATTTCCCCTGGCAACACCACTGTATGTATCCCCACTAAAGAGATTGTTCCGCGCTCTGCTCTATTTATTATCTAAAATTATGATTAAGACTCATCCCATTTAGCCTGGCGGTTAATATCCTTAATGTGATTTCATCCGCGAACATTTCCCGGGCGCTATTATTTAAATATGCGGTTAACCAAAAACAAAAAGGCGGAGAAAATCTCCGCCTTTTAATTTAAGTTTTCGTATTCAGTTATTTTGAACGCGGTAAGCTCATCAATATTGACTGAGAATTTCGTTCAGCCTTTCAGCAAGAAGTTTTCCTCTCCAGCCGCCGATTAATTCCGGCTGTGATTCCTTCTCTTTTAACTTCCAGTGACGACTTAATAACTGATTGATCTGGCGACGTGAGGCCAGTAACTCGACGCTTAACCCGCTTTCTTCACTCACGGTCTGGATCAGCGCTTTGATGTCTTTGAAGACTTTGCGATAACCCGGCTGATCAATCAGATTCGAAATGGGAGCCGGTAAATCGTCTTCCGGCAATGCCTCAGACTCTTCCACCAGCGCCAGCAACGTGCGGCCATGGTAACGGATTTCCGGGCCGCTCAGGCCAAGCGCTTCAAGCTCACCCAGCGATTTAGGCTGATAACGGGCTACCTGCCAGAGGTTTTCTTCACGCACCACAAAGTTGACGGCCAGGTCACGCTGACGTGCCTGAGTGAGCCGCCAGGCGGCCAGCAACTTCAGGCAACCCAGTTGACGCGGACGCAGCTGGAACGCATTGCCGATTTCCAGATAAGCCAGTTCAGGTTGAAGAACCTCTTTACGACGGCGGCACAACGCCAGACATTCATCCTGCGCGGCATCCATCCAGCCAGCTTCTTCAGTTTCACGCATCAGCTTGTCGGCCAGCGGCAGAAGATACCAGACATCGGCAGCAGCGTAGACACACTGTTTTTCGCTCAGAGGCCGGGCAATCCAGTCGGTGCGCGATTCGCTTTTATCCAGCTCCACGCCGGTCGTTTCTGCCACCAGACGGGCAAACCCGCAAGACAGCGGACGTCCGCTGAAGGCGGCAAGAATTTGCGTATCAATTAGCGGAGAAGGCATCACGCCAAAAGCGTTCAGGAAAACTTCCAGGTCTTCGCTGCCGGCATGGAGAAATTTCACGACATCAGGATTGACCAGCAAATCGATAAAAGGCTGCCAGGCGGTAATCGGCAACGGGTCAATCAGCGTCAGCCGTTCACCGTCGAACAGCTGGATGAGCCCGAGTTGCGGGTAATAAGTGCGGGTACGGACGAATTCGGTATCCAGCGCAATTTTGCTGTGCGCTTTGGCCTGAAGACAAACCTGCTCCAGCGCGTCATTGGTCGTGATCAACTGATAATTCAAATCTTAATTCTCTTAATATTAATGCGTTATAACGTGACAACGCCGGACAAATCCGGCGTTGAGAGTGACCATCACAGCGCAGCGGGCAAACGTTACGCCGCATCCTGCTTAGGATCGTCCTTCGGTTTTGCCTGCTCATCGCGAAGTTCGCGTCTGAGGATCTTACCGACATTTGACTTCGGTAACTCATCGCGAAATTCAACAATCTTCGGTACTTTGTAACCGGTTAATAACCGGCGGCAATGTGCCAGAAGTTCTTCGCTGGTCAGTGACGGGTCTTTCTTCACCACGCAAATTTTGACGATTTCACCTGACGACTCGTTTGGCACACCAATGGCGGCAACTTCGAGCACCTTGTCATGTTGTGAAACCACCTCTTCAATTTCGTTAGGGTAAACGTTGAAACCGGAAACCAGGATCATGTCTTTTTTGCGATCCACAATCCGCAAAAAGCCCTGCTCGTCCACTGTAACGATATCGCCCGTCGATAACCAGCCATCTTTTAGCACCTCATCGGTCGCTGAAGGCCGTTGCCAGTAACCCAGCATCACCTGCGGCCCGCGTACCCACAGCTCTCCGGGGTTACCCGGCGCAACATCCTGGCCGTTATCATCCACCAGACGCACTTCCGTAGAGGGCACCGGTAAACCGATGCTACCGCTGTAATGTTTCAGGTCGTACGGGTTGCCCGCGACCAGCGGCGAACACTCCGTCAGGCCATAACCTTCCAGCAAATGCTTGCCGGTCAGTTTTTCCCATTTATCGGCCACCGATTTTTGAACTGACATTCCGCCACCAACCGATAGGCGCAGCGTCGAGAAGTCCAGCTCACGGAAATCTTCGTTATTGAGTAACGCGTTGAACAACGTATTCACCCCGCTGATAGCGGTGAACGGATATTTGGACAGCTCTTTCACCATGCCCGGCACGTCGCGCGGGTTGGTGATCAGCAGGCTTTTTCCCCCGAGATCGAGGAACAGCAGACAGTTCACTGTCAGCGCAAAGATGTGATACAGCGGCAGCGCCGTTACCACCAGTTCGTGGCCAGGTTGCAGCAACGGTGCGTACGCTGCTTTTGCCTGTTCCAGATTGGCCTGCATGTTCCGGTGTGTCAGCATCGCGCCTTTCGCAACGCCGGTAGTTCCGCCGGTGTATTGCAAAAACGCCAGATCGTCATTGATGATATCGGGTTTGATATATTGCAAACGGCGCCCGTATTGCAGGGCACTGCGGAAGGAAATCGCATTCGGCAGGTGATATTTAGGCACCAGCCTTTTGACATATTTGACGACAAAATTAACCAGCGTGCCTTTTGCCGCAGAAAGCTGATCGCCCATACGGGTCAGGATCACATGCTTAACCTGTGTTTTGTAGACCACTTTTTCCAGCGTGTGGGCAAAGTTGGACACAATCACAATAGCGCTGGCACCGCTGTCATTGAGCTGATGTTCCAGCTCGCGCGGCGTATACAGCGGATTGACGTTCACCACGACCATGCCCGCACGCAATACGCCAAACAGCGCAATCGGATATTGCAGCAGATTGGGCATCATCAGGGCCACGCGGTCGCCTTTTTTTAGCCCTAGCTGGTTTTGCAGATAGGCCGCAAAAGCACGACTACGTTCCTCAAGTTTACGGAACGTCATGACCTCGCCCATGTTGATAAACGCCGGACTGTCTGCATAACGCAGCGTGGCATTTTCAAACATCTCGACCAGCGAACTGTAGCGGTCAGGATCGATGTTCTCGGGAACATCTGCCGGATAACGTTTTAGCCAAACCTTTTCCAAGGTATCACTCCTGAAATCATGTACTGTTGCCATCTCAATTCGACGAGTTTTATCACGTCTTTAACAATATTTTAACTCAGCTTACCAGTTGTGTTTCAAACAATGTCGAGGTTGAGAGGCGGGTCACTTTTTCTGCGCCCTTCGTTAGCCAAACCGTCCGTGGCTTAAAAAGAAAAAGGCGGCAATTAAGCCGCCTTAACAACGATCTTGTCTGTCTTTACTTTTTCGGCGGCGGCGGTGGCACCGGATGTCCCGGTGCCGGCCTCATCGCAGCCGGAGGTGGAGCCCGGTGCGGAGGCGGCGCGCCGTAATTGTGCCGGTTATTCGGTGACGACACTCTGGACCCGTGCGGGCCCCATGTCATACCAGCCGGGCCCCCAACCGGGCCCAAACCCTCGCCCCCAGCTGTCGTACGGTCCCCCGTAACCCCAGCCCCACGGCCCCATCGGCTGAGGCGGCATCACCACCTGTTGTTCGATGCGCCAGCGTTTATAACTGTTTACGCTGATAGTCACGAAATCATAGGACGACTGCCCTACTGTGCCTTTTTCAACGCCGGTAATCGGACCAACCACGGTCACGAGCTGATTGCGGTAATCCACCGGATCGACGAAACCGTTGATGTAAGCCATGATGCGGCCACGCGACGCCGCGCCCAGAATAGGTCGTGCCCCGTCATCAAGCGGCATTGTAGCGATTTCGAGTCGCGTTTTATTTTGCAAATTGGTGACTGCCACTACCTTGCCACCAAAACGTGATTCCTGACCGACATACAGACTCGGCGCGCCCTGCACCGCCTGTAAATTCATTTGCGGCGTTGCCGTGGTCCCGCGGATTTCATCCGGAACGGTGACACATCCTGACAACACCAGAACGCTTAGCGCAACAGCGCTCAACGCCCATTTTTTACCTGTCTGAACCGAAAACTGCTGGACTGCTGACCACTTACGCATTGCGATGACTCCTGTGCATACTCTTTTTTTTGACCACTTTTAAGTACACAAGTTGCGGTAACTTACCGGCCCGGCAGCTTTTTCCACGTAACTTCGTTGCGCAGATAAGTGGGTTCAGCATCTTCAGGATTTACGCGAACGCCGTTTTCCCAGAGCTGGAGCGCCAGCGGCAGCATATCTTCCGCGTGCGGTAGTAACATTTTGCCATCAAATAATTCTGCAACCGGAGATTCACCCAGCAAATGTGGATAAGCTTCCCAGCCGGTGCCGACGGTCGCAAAACGGCCGGTCAGTGAGCCGGCCTGTTCGATGAGTTGTTCAGGTTTGATCACTTTCTCGGTGTTTTCACCACTCCAGTCACCCTGAGCGTTCCGGGAGAATTCGCCCCAGTACACTTCGCCCATGCGCGCATCGATGGCGGCCAGCACGTTTTCAGCGCCAGTCTGGCGGTAAGCGCCCTGCGCCATGGTCTGTAAAGTGGAAACCGGCAGCAAAGGCAATTCAGCGCCCAGCGACAATCCCTGCGCCATGCCGATACCGATACGTACGCCGGTAAAACTGCCCGGCCCGCGGCCAAAGGCCAGAGCATCGAGCTGATTCAGCGTCAGGCCCGCTTCGGCGAGGATCTGCTGCACCAGCGGCAAAATACGCTGCGTATGTTCGCGGGCGCAGAGTTCAAAATGAGCGAGCGTCTCGCCCTCATTGTATAGCGCAACCGAACAGGCTTCTGTCGCCGTATCAATTGCTAAAATTCGCGTGGACATGCCAAACCTCAGGCGGGGAAATGAATAAGTTAGGGCCTTTTTTCGGGGCGCTATCCTAACATAACGTGAAGGCTATTTCTGCTCTTCCACGTTCTGTAAAAAGCGTATCGCTTGTGTAAGATCACGTGTGCGCGGCGTCGGCGGCAAACTGTTGAGGAAAACTTCACCATACGGGCGCATTACCAGCCGGTTGTCGCAAATCACCATCACACCCCGGTCAGAAGTATCACGAATTAAACGTCCGACCCCCTGTTTCAGCGTGATGACCGCATCCGGTAATTGTACGTCATTGAACGGATCGCCGCCGCGCAGGCGACAGTCTTCAATACGGGCTTTGAGCAGCGGATCGTCGGGCGAGGTGAACGGCAGTTTATCGATGATGACGCAGGACAGCGCATCGCCGCGCACATCCACCCCTTCCCAGAAACTGCTGGTCGCGACCAGTAAGGCGTTACCGGCTTCGACAAATTGCGCTAATAGCTGGCCTTTACTGGTTTCGCCCTGCAATAAAACGGGCAGCGTCAGGCTGGCCCTGAATTCCTCGGCCAGTTCACGCATCATTTTGTGTGACGTACACAGGAAGAAACAGCGGCCTTTATTGGCTTCGATCAGCGGACGCAGCATACGCGCCAGCTGTTTCGAACTGCCGTTCACGTTCGATTCAGGCAGAAAACGGGGTACACACAATAATGCCTGTTTGGCGTAATCAAACGGGCTGGGCAGCAGCAACGTTTCGGCTTCGTCCAGTCCGAGACGTTCGGTAAAATGGTGGAGCTGATCGTTCACCGAAAGCGTTGCGGACGTAAAAATCCACGCACCCGGCTTTTCTTTCATCATTTCGCTGAATTTATCGGTGACCGACAGCGGCGTCAGTGCCAGAACAAAATGACGGGAATTACATTCGTACCAGTAGCTGTAGCCGGGAATCGAAACATCTTTCAGGCGCTTGAGACGGTTGCGGTACAGCGTGGCGCGCTCAAAGGCGGCGTCCAGCAAGGCCGAGCGTCCGAGAGACAGTTTGACCACGTCGTAGCAAAGCTCCAGCGCGTCATCGAGCAACAGCAGAGCGCGCTGGATAGCGGGCTGATTGAGCACGTCGCGCAGATTACCGCGAAAACCCGGCTCACCGAGTGCCAGACGAAAATCCATTGTGCTCTGGCTCAGGCGGTCAGCGCTTTTCTGCAATTGCACCGAATCACGCACTTCCGTGCGGTAAGCGATGGTGATGTCTTTCGCCATATCCAGCAACTGACGGCTGGTTACCTGCTGGCCAAAATACTGGCTGGCGATATCGGGGATCTGATGAGCTTCGTCGAAAATCATCACGTCGGCCTGCGGGATAAGCTCACCGAAGCCGCTCTCTTTGACCACCATATCAGCCATAAAAAGGTGATGGTTAACAACGACGACGTCCGCGTCCATCGCCTTACGGCGGGCTTTGACGACGAAACATTCTTTGTACAGCGGGCAGTCGCTGCCCAGGCAGTTATCGTTGGTGCTGGTTACCAGCGGCCAGACAAAGCTATCTTCCGGCACTACGGTACAGGTGCTGATATCGCCCTCTTCCGTGCTGCTCGACCAGTGACGCAGATGCGCAAGTTCGCTGAGTGCCTGACTGGCGAGATCGCCGCCGGAAAGTGATTGCTGCTCAAGGCGTTCCAGACACAGATAGTTAGAACGCCCTTTGAGCAACGCCAGACGGCCTTTGAAATTCAGCGCACTGGCCACTTTGGGCAAATCGCGGGAATACAGCTGATCCTGTAAGTTTTTCGAACCGGTTGAGATAATGACTTTTTTGCCGGAACGCAGTGCCGGAGCCAGATACGCATACGTTTTACCGGTACCAGTACCGGCTTCCACCACCAGGCCTTGCTTACCGCTGATGGCTTTGCTGACGGCCTGCGCCATCAGACGCTGAGGTTCACGGGGTTTAAAACCTTCAATTTTCTGCGCCAGTGCGCCGTCTGTTGCGAAATCGTCTGTCACTCTGTCTCTCTACCTGTACGGATCAGCAGTGATTATGCCAACCGAACGCCCTCACCGCCACCGCCATCTGCCAATCCAACGCAGCAAACCTTTGTGTTACCCTTACCACCATCAATAAAAAGTGACTAACAGGAGCACAAAAGTATGACTATCGAACGGATCCGACCTGAGCCGCGCATGTCTGATGTGGTCATCCACAACGACACCATTTATTACACTGCAGTGCCGGAAAATCTGGATGCCAATGCAAAAGATCAGACCGCTGAAACGCTGGCCATCATCGATGCCGTACTGACAGAAGCCGGTTCAGACAAGAGCAAAATTCTCGATGCCACGCTGTTTCTGGTTCACAAGGAAGATTTCCCGGCAATGAACGAAGCCTGGGATGCGTGGGTGTCTCCGGGTAACGCGCCGGTTCGCTGCACCGTGCAGGCAAACCTGATGAACCCGAAATACAAAATTGAGATCAAGATTATCGCTGCACGTTAATCGCTGAATTTCAGACATAAAAAAACCTCCCGCGGGAGGTTTTATGTTTTTACGCATCAATTCAGACGGCGGCGCCAGCACCCGCAACGGCTTCTTTTGCCAGTTCAGTAATACGCGCGTAATCGCCGCTTTCCAGCGCATCGGCTGGCACCAGCCAGGATCCACCGATACATAGCACGCTTTTCAGCGCGAGATAATCCCGGTAGTTCGCCGGTGAAATCCCACCGGTCGGGCAGAAACGCACTTGCGGGAACGGACCGGCAATCGCCTGTAACGCTTTCACGCCGCCGTTGGCTTCCGCCGGGAAGAATTTGAATTCACGCAGACCGGCATCCAGACCCATCATCAGTTCCGATACGGTGCAAATGCCCGGAATCAGCGGGATAGAACCGGCGTTGGCTGCTTTCAGCAAAGCGTCTGTCAGGCCTGGGCTAATCGCAAACTGTGCACCCGCTTCGGTGACTTCGGCCAGTTGTTCAGGATTGAGAACGGTACCCGCACCAATAATGGCGTCCGGCACTTCTTTGGCAATCGCACGGATTGCGTCCATCGCACAGGCGGTACGCAGCGTCACTTCCAGCACTCGCACACCACCGGCAACCAGCGCTTTCGCCAACGGAACGGCGTGTTCCAGTTTGTTGATAACAATCACAGGAACAACCGGCCCTGAGGTCAGAATTTGTTCCGCGCTTGTTTTCCAGTTTTTCATCTTGTTCTCCGTTCATGCCCGCAGGCATCGTTGTGATTGATGGCGCGCCCCTGCCACAGGGTCTGGCAACTTTTCAGAAAGAAAAAACGTTGCCAGAAACCGACCACACCCGATTGGACGAGATACTACTATTCCTAACTGCTAAAAGAATTGATGTGTCATAAAAAAACGCTGCACAGGCAGCGTTTTTAAAGGATGACCGGTTACTCGAACTCGTTCCAGGAACGGCCGTCACGGGTAATCATGGCCACAGAAGCCACCGGTCCCCATGTACCGGACTGATACGGTTTTGGTGCTTCACTTTCCGCTGCCCACGCATTCATGATGGAGTCGACCCATTTCCAGGCTTCTTCCACTTCGTCACGACGCACGAACAGCGCCTGGATCCCACGCATAGTTTCCAGCAGCAGACGTTCGTAAGCATCAGCGATGTGTTGCTCGTTGAAGGTTTCGGTGAAGCTCAGGTCCAGTTTGGTTGTCTGCAAACGATGTTTGTGTTCCAGACCCGGAACCTTGTTCAGCACTTCGATTTCAATACCCTCGTCCGGTTGCAGACGGATGGTCAGTTTGTTCTGCGGCAACTGCTGGTAAGAATCACGGAACAGGTTCAGCGCCGGGCTCTTGAAGTACACCACAACTTCTGAACATTTGGTCGGCAGACGCTTACCGGTACGCAGGTAGAACGGCACGCCAGCCCACTGCCAGTTGTCGATATCCACACGGATAGACACAAAGGTTTCGGTGCTGCTGGTTTTTTTCGCGCCTTCTTCCTCCAGATAGCCCGGCACTTTTTTGCCTTGTACAAAACCGGCTGTGTACTGGCCACGCACTGTATTTTCGCGCACGTTTGACTGGTCGATGCGGCGCAGGGAACGCAGCACTTTGACTTTTTCATCACGAATACGGTCGGTGCTCAGATCCGCCGGTGGCGACATGGCAATCATAGTCAGAATTTGCAGCAAGTGGTTCTGGATCATGTCGCGCATCTGGCCTGCGTCATCGAAATAACCCCAGCGGCCTTCGATACCCACTTCTTCCGCAACGGTGATCTGCACATGATCGATAGTGCGGTTATCCCAGTTGCTGGCGAACAGGTTGTTGGCAAAACGTAGCGCCAGCAGGTTCAGTACCGTTTCTTTACCCAGGTAATGGTCGATACGGTAAACCTGAGATTCGGCGAAGTATTCCGCAACCTGATCATTGATGACCTGAGAAGACTCCAGAGAGTGACCCAGTGGTTTTTCCATCACAACGCGCGCAGGTTCTTTGTTCAGCCCGGCTTCACCCAGACCACGGCAAATTGCACCGAAGTGGCTTGGCGCAATCGCAAAGTAGTTGATGGTGGCGCGGTTTTGCTGGTCAAGCATTTTGCCCAGCACTTTGAAATGCTTCAGATCATTGACATCAAGGTTACAGAAATCAAGACGGGCACTGAGTTTATCCCACAGTTCCGGATCAATTTTTTCTTTCATGAAGGTGGTCAGTGCTTCTTTAACCACTTCGGTATAGGCCGCTTTGTCCCATTCCGCACGACCAACACCGATGATGCGGGTGTCAGGGTGAATGTGACCTGCTTTCTCTAACTGATACAGGGAAGGCAACAGCTTACGACGCGCAAGATCGCCTTTTGCACCGAAAATTACCAGATCACAAGCCTGGGCTGTCTGAGTTACCGCCATGTTCTTCTCCTCAATGCAGGAATACCTAATCTATTTCTGGTTGCCTTTGCGTGAGCTGCAACTCGAATTATCTCGGGTACATATTGTAATTTTATTTCAGCAACAATGTACTCTGATTGCCCGTAAGCCGTAAACCTTGATCTGACAGCGTGATAACTTGCTGATAAAACCCTGTTTTTATCATACGAATTCCAGACCTGCTTAAAACCGACCACATTCTGTAATTTTATGACAAAACTGAACAGAATTTACCATACTGAAAGTTAGATCTCGGTCAAACTCTGACAAAAAAAGCCGTAAATTCGCCTGACTGACGCTGCCAACGGCCTGAAGCACGTAGTATATTTTCATCAAATCAGAACGATTTCCTCTTTTCAAAGAAATCGTTGAAACCTATGAGTGGCATGCTTATGAATACATTGGAAAAAATCCAGACCAGCCTTGACATTCTGAGCAAGTCAGAACGCAAAGTTGCAGAAGTTATCCTCGCATCGCCGCACATTGCTATTCATTCAAGTATTGCCACTCTCGCCCGTATGGCCGACGTCAGTGAACCTACTGTAAACCGTTTTTGCCGTCGTCTCGACACAAAAGGGTTTCCAGATTTTAAACTGCATCTGGCACAAAGTCTGGCAAACGGTACACCTTATGTGAACCGTAACGTGGATGAAAGCGACAGCGTCAGCGCTTACACCAGCAAAATCTTTGAATCTGCTATGGCAAGCCTCGATCAGGTGAAAAACACCCTGGACATCGCCGCCATCAACCGCGCCGTCGATTTACTCACACAGGCGAAGAAGATTTCCTTCTTTGGGCTTGGAGCTTCCGCCGCCGTCGCGCATGATGCCATGAACAAATTTTTCCGCTTCAACATTCCCGTGGTCTATTTCGACGACATCGTTATGCAGCGCATGAGTTGCATGAATTCCAGCGAAGGCGACGTCGTTGTGCTGATTTCTCACACCGGGCGTACCAAAAATCTGGTGGAACTCGCGCACCTTGCCCGCGAAAACGATGCCACGGTCATTGCTATCACCTCTTTTAATACGCCGCTGGCGCACGAAGCCACGCTCGCCCTGCTGCTCGATGTGCCCGAAGACACCGACGTTTATATGCCGATGGTCTCGCGGATTGCACAACTGACGCTGATCGACGTGCTCGCCACCGGTTTTACCTTGCGCCGTGGCGCAAAATTCAGAGATAACCTGAAGCGGGTCAAAGAAGCGTTGAAAGAATCGCGCTTTGATAAGGGGATTGTCGTCCCTAACCTGTCTGAATGACATCACCCTGTGCGGCAGGCAGCAAATCATTCATTAAACATATTAATTGAGCACCAACGATTTAATAGGGAGTCTGGCGGAAAATCTACGCGCAAAGTGCGCAGGACAAATGTCAGACATGAGGTCAGCGGGTCACACAGGTGAAACCCTTTTGTATTACAATTACACCTCGACCCAATGTGGACCCGCTGTTTTTTGCACAATAATTGCTTCACCAGTTAACGGAGTAAGGCATGTCCAGAAGGCTCAGAAGAACCAAGATTGTTACCACCCTCGGTCCTGCAACTGACCGCGACAATAACCTCGAAAAAATTATTGCCGCCGGTGCAAACGTTGTACGTATGAATTTCTCCCACGGCACCCCTGAAGACCACATTCTGCGCGCCAACAAAGTGCGTGAAATCGCCGCCCGTCTTGGTCGCCATGTGGCTATTCTTGGCGATCTGCAAGGGCCAAAAATCCGCGTATCGACCTTTAAAGAAGGCAAAGTGTTCCTGAATGTCGGCGACAAATTCCTGCTCGACGCCAACATGAGCAAGGGTGAAGGCGATAAAGAGAAAGTGGGTATCGACTACAAAGGTCTGCCTGCCGACGTGGTGCCGGGCGACATTCTGCTGCTTGATGATGGCCGCGTGCAGCTGAAAGTGCTCGAAGTCCAAGGCATGAAAGTGTTCACCGAAGTTACCGTTGGCGGCCCGCTGTCCAACAACAAAGGCATCAACAAGCTGGGCGGCGGTCTTTCCGCTGAAGCCCTGACTGAAAAAGATAAAGCAGACATTATTACTGCGGCCAAAATGGACGTAGATTATCTGGCAGTTTCATTCCCACGCACGGGCGAAGATCTTAACTACGCACGCCGTCTGGCACGCGATGCCGGCTGTAATGCGCAAATCGTTTCTAAAGTTGAACGTGCTGAAGCCGTCGCGTCCGACGCGGCGATGGATGACATCATTCTCGCTTCCGATGTTGTGATGGTGGCCCGTGGCGACCTGGGCGTTGAAATCGGTGACCCGGAACTGGTGGGTATTCAGAAAAAACTGATCCGCCGTGCCCGTCAGCTTAACCGCGCTGTTATTACCGCGACGCAGATGATGGAATCGATGATCACCAATCCGATGCCAACCCGTGCGGAAGTCATGGATGTCGCGAACGCCGTGCTCGACGGAACCGACGCCGTGATGCTTTCTGCTGAAACGGCTGCCGGACAGTATCCGTCAGAAACCGTGGCTGCGATGGCGCGTGTTTGTCTCGGTGCGGAAAAAATCCCAAGCATCAACGTTTCCAAACATCGTCTGGACGTGGAATTCGATAACATCGAAGAAGCCATTGCCATGTCTGCAATGTACGCCGCCAACCACCTGAAAGGCGTCTCGGCGATTATCTCCATGACTGAATCTGGCCGCACCGCGCTGATGCTGTCACGTATCAGCTCCGGCCTGCCGATTTTTGCCATGTCCCGCCATGAGCACACGCTTAACCTGACCGCCATTTATCGTGGCGTCACGCCGGTCTTCTTCGACAGCGTTAACGACGGCGTCGCAGCCGCTCAGGACGCGGTGAATTTGCTGCGTGATAAAGGTTATCTGCTTTCAGGCGACCTGGTGATTATCACTCAGGGCGACGTCATGAGCACCATCGGCACCACCAATACCAGCCGCCTGTTGCGTGTTGATTAATCTCTAAATGTAATAAAATATAACGTAATGGCCGATTGTTATGATCGGCCTTTTTATTTCCCTGCATTGACTCCTTTTATTCCCCGCCGTACGAAGGCATTTAACGTTCTTAATTTGATCATTATTTTGCCATCTGGTGGAAATACTCCCCTGCATCTCAACAATACCTTCGTGATAAAAACAAATTACACCTGCACTTATTATGGCTAAATATAACTTTTTGTATCCTAAATGCCACAGGTGAGAGTACTGAATTGAATAACAAATACAGACTTCTCTCATAGGATTAAGAGTATCCAAAGCCAAATTTACATTTTTATGTGATAGAGATCACATAAAAACATCAAAAACACAGGTATTTGCTAAATGTTCAATGTCGTTATTGAATGATAATGATTTGCATTTATAATGATTCCCAATCGTTAAAACCTTGTATAAATCCGCACAAAGGAAAACAGACAAGACAAATAACCTTCAATTTCTGATAAAGAAAAATAATTAACCATACACTTAACAGGCGTGGGCATAAACCCTGCCTGCTAACGCTTACGTTCACTGAAATTTCCTTAATACATTCGGGAGGCCGCCCCGCGCCTGCTTCCGATGAAAAGGTCAGATTAAAAGGATCCAGAATGAGCCAGATAAATAATTGGGAATTAATGCAGGACAGCGCGAATAACCTCACACCTGCTCAGGAAAAATTAAGCAGAAATCAGGGTTATATCTTTAATCAAAATAGCACCCCGGACTGGCAGGCACAGATTGAGCAAGGTATTGAATTAATTAAGTCACATATTAATCAGACCGAAAAGCCTTTTTCGGGTGTCTCCCCTGCCGAATTAGCCGAACAGTTTCGCCATATTGATTTAACCAAACCATTAGACGGAACGCGGCTGGCGCTGGAAGAACTGGATGATTTATATCTTCAGCACGCTGTTTATTTCCATCACCCGAAATACCTCGCACATCTCAACTGCCCGACCGTCGTTCCGTCGCAACTGGCCGAACTTTTTATCAGTGCGATCAACTCTTCTGTGGATACCTGGGATCAGAGCGCAGGTGGCACCCTTATTGAGCAAAAGGTCATCGACTGGACGCTGGCACGCATTGGCTTTGGCGCACAGTCGGACGGTATTTTTACCAGCGGCGGCACGCAATCAAACCTGATGGCAATGTTGCTGGCGCGCGACAGCCACTGCAAACGCACGCGTCCTCAGCACAGCATCAAATATCAGGGTTTGCCGCCGGAAGCTAACCGCTGGCGCATCTTCAGTTCACAGGTCAGCCATTTCAGCATTCAGAAATCCGCCGCCCTGCTCGGCCTCGGCTATGACGCCGTGGTGCCGGTCGCCTGTGACGACAAATTCCGTATGGATATCAGCGCGCTGAAACAGGAAATCGAACGCTGTCACGCAGAAGGTTTGATCCCGATTGCCATAGTGGCCACGGCGGGCACCACCGATTTCGGCAGTATCGATCCGCTCCATGAAATCGCGGAAATCTGCCGCAAAGAGAAAATCTGGATGCACGCCGACGCCGCTTACGGCTGTGGTTTACTGGTTTCCCCGCAGCATCGCCAGCGTATCGAAGGTATTCATCTGGCCGATTCCGTGACCGTTGATTATCACAAATCCTTCTTCCAGCCAGTGAGTTGCAGTGCGTTTCTGGTCAACGACCACCGCCATCTGGAACACGTCACTCACCACGCGGAATACCTGAATCCGCTGAGTGCAAAACTGGAAGGCACGCCGAATCTGGTCAACAAAAGCATCCAGACCACCAAACGTTTCGACGCCCTGAAAATGTGGCTGACGCTGCGCATCATGGGCCAGCAGGCGCTGGGTGAATCCTTCGATGTGCTGCTGGAACGCGCCACCGAAACCCATCAGCTGATGGAACAAAACCCGAACATTGAAGTGTTGCACAAACCCGAACTGAGCACGCTGGTGTTCCGCTTTGTCCCGCGCATGTCGATGAGTCAGGAGCAAATTGACGCCATCAACGCCGACATCCGCAAAGCCATTTTCCGCGACGGCAGCGCAGTGATTGCCGGAACCAAAGTACATCAGCGCCAGTACCTGAAATTCACCCTGCTCAACCCGACCACCACCACGGAAGATGTCGCCGATGTGATCAGCCTTATCACGCATTACGGTAAAGAACTGACCGCCGCCGCGCTGAGCGCCGCGAAGAACCGCTAACAGGAGTTGCACCATGAGCCTTAATTCCCCTGAACTGAATGCAGATAAACAGACCTACGATTTCATTGCGATTGGCATCGGCCCGTTCAACCTCGGTCTGGCCTGTCTGACGGAGCCAGTAAAAGCGCTGAACGGACTGTTTTTAGATCAAAATGACGGCTTTGACTGGCATACCGGCATGATGCTGGAAAGCGCCCATTTGCAGACGCCGTTTATGGCCGACCTGGTGACGCTGGCCGATCCGACCAGCCCTTATAGTTTCCTCAACTACCTGAAGCAGCAGGGAAAACTGTACTCTTTTTACATCCGTGAAAATTTCTTCATGATGCGCAAAGAGTTCAACCAGTATTGCCAGTGGGCGTGCGAACAGCTGACCAGCCTGCAATTTTCCACGCGCGTGGAGCTGGTGACGTGGGACGCGCCAACGCAATGTTACCTGGTGCAGGCGCGTTCGACCCAAGGCGGCGATAAACAGATTTACCGCGCCAAACGTCTGGTGCTGGGCACCGGTCCGTCGCCGTGGATGCCGGCGTGTGCCCGGGAAGCGGGCAGCAACGTTCATCATTCCAGCGCCTACCTGCCGAACAAAGAGCGGATGCAGCGCTCGAAATCCATCACCGTGGTCGGCAGCGGCCAGAGTGCGGCGGAAATTTATTACGACCTGCTTTCAGAAATCGACAAGTACGATTATCACCTGACCTGGGTGACCCGCGCGCCGCGTTTCTATCCGCTGGAGTACAGCAAACTGACGCTGGAAATGACCTCGCCGGAGTACATCGATTACTTCCATGCCCTGCCGATGAGCAAGCGCGACCAGCTGAACCGCGAGCAAAAAGGCTTGTACAAAGGCATCAACATCAGCCTGATCAATGACATCTACGATCTAATGTACACCAAACGCCTCGACGGCCCGCTGAATGTCAATCTCTACACGCACTCGGAGCTGACCGCGCTGACGGGTAACCGCAAAGGCGAGCTGGAGATGACGCTGCTTCACCACGAACAGCAGCAGGAATATCGTCACCAGACGGAATCCGTGGTGCTCGCCACCGGTTACGGTTATCAGCCGCCGCAGTTTATCGAAGGTATTTACAACCGGATTCAGTGGGATGACGCCGGCCGTTACGCCGTCAACCGCAATTACAGCATCGACGCGAACAATCAGATTTTTGTCCAGAACGCCGAACTGCATACCCACGGTTTCGTCACGCCGGATCTGGGCATGGCGTGTTACCGCAACAGTTCCATTATTCGCGAAATGCTCGGCGAGGAAGTCTATCCGGTGGAAAAATCCATCGCCTTCCAGACTTTCTGCGCCCGCAGCCTTGCAGACAGATAACGGAGAAATAACCCATGTCTGAACTTATACCCGCCCCCCTGTTCACCTGCCATCGCGACGCCGGGCAGCTCACATTACGCCCGCTGCATCTGGCAAATGACGCCGCCATCCTGCATGCGTGGATGACGCAGCCTTACGCGCATTTCTGGGGAATGCAAAACAGCAGCGTGGCCGACGTTGATGTTTTCTACCGCGACCTGACTGCCGGAAAACCGCTGGCCGCGCTGATGGGCGAAATCGACGGGCAGCCGCGTTTTCTGATCGAATGCTATCCGGTGCAGGATGATCCATTACGCGAACACTACGACGTTCAGCCCGGCGATATGGGCATGCACATTTTGCTGTCTCCGGCGGATAAACCCGTTTCCGGTTTCAGCTGGCAGGTCTTTTCAGCCGTGATGGAATATCTGTTCAGCCAGCCTGACGTGACGCGCGTGGTGGTTGAGCCGGACGTGCGTAACGAAAAGATCCACAAACTGAATAAGCGCGCAGGTTTCCGCTATCAGAAACAAATTCAACTGACTCATAAAACCGCGTGGCTGGCTTTCTGCCAGCGCGAAGATTTTTTGCAGGCCCGCCAGAAGGAAAAAAACACCATGACTTCATCTCAGCTGCAATCCGGCCAGCATCTGCAACCGGAAATCTGGGCGAAAGCTAATGCCCTGCTGTTACGCAAATGCCTGTCTGAGCTGACGCACGAACGCCTGCTCGCGCCGGTCGCGCTGCAAAATAGCGGCACCTGGACCGATTATCAGCTGGCCGTTCCGGCTTCTGAAATTGAATACCGCTTCCGTGCACGCCAGTTACCGCTGAACGACTGGATGATTGATCTCGACAGCATTCAGCGTCTGGATAACTTCACGCCGCAACCGCTGGATGCGCTGAAATTCATCATTGAATTTGCCGGTCAGATTGGTATTTCACAGGCGATGTTGCCGACCTACATGGAAGAAATCAGCAGCACGCTTTACAGCAGCGCGTACAAACTGGCGAACAATCACACGACCGCAAAACAACTTTCTGAAGCTGATTTCCAGACGGTGGAAACCAGCATGACCGAAGGCCATCCAAGCTTTATCGCCAACAATGGCCGTATCGGTTTTGATGCCGGTGACTACGTGCGTTATGCCCCGGAAGCGGCAAATCCGCTGCAACTGGTCTGGGTCGCGGTGCATCACGACAAAGCTCATTTCGCCAGCGTGGAAGGTTTGCCTTACGAAAAACTGATCGCCGAAGAACTGGGCGATGCGCAGATTTGCGCGTTCACACAGCATCTGGTCGATAAAGGTGTGGATCCGAAAAACTACTACTTCATGCCGGTGCATCCGTGGCAATGGCAGAATAAATTACTGACGGTATTTGCGCCGGACATCGCCCGCCAGTTCCTGATTTACCTCGGTGAGGGCGAAGATAATTATCTCGCGCAGCAATCAATCCGTACCTTCTATAACGCCAGCCGCCCGAAAGCCCGCTATGTGAAAACCGCGCTGTCGATTCTGAATATGGGCTTCATGCGCGGCCTTTCGCCGTATTACATGGCGACCACGCCGGGCATCAACGAATGGCTGGCGGAGCTGGTCGAAAACGATTCCTACCTGCAATCCACCGGCTTCAGCATTCTTCAGGAAGTGGCTTCACTGGGTTATCACAACCACTATTTCGAAGAAGCGATTAAGGGCGACAGCGCGTATAAAAAAATGTTTGCCGCGCTGTGGCGTCAGAACCCGGTGGCTCAGTTGCAACCGAACCAGCGTCTGATGACCATGGCCGCGCTTTTACATACCGACAAACACGGCGACGCCCTGATTGTTGAGATGATCAAATCCTCAGGTCTGGCGACCGGCGACTGGCTAAAGCGTTACATGCACGCTTACCTCAGCCCGCTGTTGCACTGTTTTTATCAGTACGATCTGGTCTTTATGCCGCACGGCGAAAACCTGATCCTGCGTTTCGAAAACAACATTCCGGTTAACGCTTTTATGAAAGATATCGCGGAAGAAATTGCCGTGATGAACCCGGATGCGCATCTGCCGGAAAAAGCCAAACGACTGGCCGTTGACGTGCCGGAAGAGCTGAAAATCCTGTCGATCTTCACCGACGTGTTTGCGGGTGTGTTCCGCTTTATCGCCCGTATCCTGGAAGAAAACGGCAATTATCCGGCCGGTCAGTTCTGGCAGGTAGTGGCGGAAGTGGTCCGCGATTACCAGATTCAGTATCCGGAGCTGGCAGAGAAATTTGCCCGTTACGACATGTTTGGCGCCGAGTTCACGCATTCCTGCCTGAACCGTCTGCAACTGGCGAATAATCAGCAGATGATCAACCTGTCGGATCCGGCGCAAAACCTCAAGTTTGCCGGGACGCTGGAAAACCCGATTGCGGCCTATGCGAATAAATACTGAGTCCCGCACTTAAGCACGTTTTTTAGCGCGGCCTGAGAGGGTCGCGCTTTTCTGATTTTTGAGCAATGGAGAAGTCTTGCTATGTCGTCCGTTTCTGAACCCGCCTCTCAGCTGAGCTGGCGTCAGTGGCTGTTTCCGCTGTCGCTGGTGATGTTCGAATTCGCCACCTATATTGCCCACGATATGATTCAGCCGGGTATGCTGCAGGTGATCAGCGACTTCAGCGCCAGCGCCGATTGGGTTTCCACCTCGCTGACCGCCTATTTGTGTGGCGGAATTCTTCTGCAATGGCTGCTCGGGCCGCTCTCTGACCGGCTGGGGCGCCGGCCGGTTTTGCTGACGGGCGTGGCCTTTTTCACCGTCACCTGCTTTCTCACGGTATTCACGCAAAGCATCGAACAATTTATTCTGATGCGTTTTTTACAGGGCATGAGTCTGTGCTTTATCGGCGCGGTAGGTTACGCCGCCATTCAGGAAGCGTTCAGCGAAGCCCTGAGCGTAAAGCTGATGGCGCTGATGGCCAATATCACGCTGATCGCGCCGCTGCTCGGGCCGCTGGCGGGTGCGGCGTTCATTCAATACGCGCCGTGGAAAGCGATGTTTGCGCTTTTTGCGCTGATCTCCGCACTGTCATTCTGGGGCCTGTGGCGCAGCATGCCGGAAACGGCGTCAGGTCGTGACGGGCGTTTCTCGATGCGCCGCTTACTGGCGGATTACCGCGAAGTGTTCACCAATACTGGCGTGGTCACCGGCTCGTTATCGATCGGGCTGATCACGTTGCCGCTGCTGGCCTGGGTGGCGCAGTCGCCGGTGTTGCTTATTCAGGACGCGGGTATGACGCCGTTACAATACGGCTGGCTTCAGGTTCCGGTATTCACAGGGCTTATCACCGGCAACGTTGCGCTGAGTAAACTCAGTGGCAAAGTGCATATCCGCACGCCGGTCTGGCTGGGAATTTTGCCGATTGTGCTCGGACTTTGCATCAGCGCTTATGCGGCGCTGTTTATGGTGCATGCCTGGTACTGGATAACGGCGGGGCTGAGCCTGTATGCGCTGGGCTCGGGGCTGGTCAATGCCGGGCTTTACCGGCTGACGCTGTTCTCCAGCCCGACGGGCAAAGGCACGGTAGCGGCGGCCCTCGGGCTGATCACCATTGTGGTTTTTGCGACAGGGATTGAACTGGCGAAACAACTTTATTTCGCACAGGGCTACGGCATTTTCATGCTGGCTGGTTTGCTGTCCGGTACAGCGGGAACACTGCTGATTGCGCTGTTTCTGAAACGCGCGGTAAAAGCAGGATAACAAATACAAAAGAGGCTGAGTATTTGCTCAGCCTCTTTCATCTGTCCGATATTTGACGCTTACTTTTTCGGGAAAAGCTCTTTGCGGGAATACGGCTCCGGTTCACCCGGTTTGCGCGTTTTCAGCAATTTCAGGATCCAGGTGTATTGCTCAGGGTTAGGCCCGACCAGCAATTCCACCTCTTCATTCATACGGCGCGCAATCTGGTTATCGTCAGCCGTCGCCAGGTCATCCATCGGTGGCCGCACAAAAATGTCCAGACGTTGCTCTTTGCCGTTATACACCGGGAAAAGCGGAACAATCTGCGCGCGGCAAACTTTCATCAGACGCCCTACCGCAGGCAAAGTCGCCTTGTAGGTTCCAAAGAAATCAACGAATTCGCTATGTTCCGCGCCGTGATCCTGATCCGGCAGATAATATCCCCAGTAACCCTGACGCACGGAGCTGATGAACGGTTTGATCCCGTCATTTCGGGCATGCAAACGCCCGCCATAGCGGCGACGCACGCTGTTCCACAGATAATCCGTCAGCGGATTTTTCTGGTTATGGAACATGGCAGCCATAGGCTGACCGCTGGCCGCCATCAGCATCGCCGGGATATCCACAGCCCAGCCGTGTGGCACCAAAAAAATCACATTTTTGCCTTCGCGCTGCATCTGGTCGACAATTTCTTTGCCGTGCCAGTGGATACGCTGGGTGATTTTTTTGGGGTCACGGAGTGCCAGTTCCGCCATCATCACCATTGACTGCGGCGCGGTAGCAAACATTTCGTCAATGATATGTTCGCGCTCCGCTTCCGGCGTTTCAGGCAGGCAATACAGCAGGTTGATTTGCGCGCGACGACGTGCGCCTTTGGCAAACTTTCCGGCCAGACGGCCCAGACTGCCTAAAATCGGATCGCGGACTTTCGCGGGCAGATAAGCCATACCGGCCATCGCTCCGACGCCCAGCCAGACGCCCCAGTAGCGCGGATGGTAAAAGGCTTTCTGAAATTGCGGAATAAATTCTACGGATGATCGTTTTTCTTTTTCTGGCTGCATGCTCAGGCTCTTATGACAAATTCTGGTTCAATGATAAGTGCCGTGAGTTATTTTGCAATAAATCACGGCAGCGAATCAGTAAAACCTGAGGTTCAGTCCAGCTTCAGCTGAGGGACGACTTCGCGGACGGTTGCCAGGTAAGTACTGCGATCTTTACCTGTCAGCCCTTCTGTACGAGGCAATTTGGCAGTCAGAGGATTGACGGCCAGCTGGTTAATCCACATTTCGAAATGCAGATGCGGGCCGGTTGAACGGCCAGTATTACCGGAAAGCGCAATGCGGTCGCCACGTTTCACTTTCTGGCCCGGTTTCACCAGCAGTTTGCGCAGGTGCATATAACGGGTCATGTACTGGCGACCATGACGGATAGCGACATAGTTACCGGCCGCACCCCCGTTTTTCGCGACCACCACTTCGCCGTCGCCCACAGCAAGCACCGGCGTGCCGACAGGCACCGCAAAATCGACACCACGGTGTGGCGCCACACGGCCCGTTACAGGATTCAGACGACGCGGGTTAAAGTTAGAGGAAACCCGATACTGTTTACCGGTCGGGAAACGCAGGAAACCTTTCGCCAGCCCGCTGCCGGTGCGGTCGTAGAATTTACCGTCTTCGGCACGCACGGCGTAATAATCTTTGCCGCCGGAGCGCATATGCACAGCCTGCAATTCGCTCTGCTCGTTTTTCCCTTCCAGCACTTCATGGGACATCAGCACCGCGAAATCATCGCCTTTCTGCAATTTACGGAAATCGAGCTGCCACTGGAGCGCTTTGATAACCGCGCTGACTTCACCGCTGGTGAGCCCGGCCGCTTTGGCGCTGGTCACGAAACTGCCGTTCAGCGTGCCTTTAATGACCGAGTCTTTCCACTCGCCTTTCAGGGTTTCCAGTGAAGATTTGAAGGTATTGCCGGAGCGGTCAAATGTGAACGTTTCACGGCGGGATTTCTCCCACGTCAGGCGCTGTAAATCGCCCGCATCGTTTAACGTCCATGACAATTGCTGGCCGATTTTCAGGTTACGCAAATCACGGTTAGCGTCCGAAAGCGCAGCAATTTCAGACATATCAATACCGTACTGATTCAGAATGCTGCTGAGGGTATCGCCGGTAGAAACCACGTATTCATGAACGCCCGCTTCGTTCGCAGTTTTATCGTCCAGATCGTCCTGAGGAATATCATCGTCAGCCGGAGGCGACTGATCGATAGGTTCACTGGCTTCGGGAAGCAGCGAACGCAATTGCTGGTTATCTAACGTGATGTTTTTAACCAGCGGTTTGGTGTCGGAAAGGTCATTGTCCGGGTGATAGGCTAACGGTTTCCAGACGGCGACGGCCAGTGTGACGACGGTCAGCGACCCCAGCATAATGCGGTGGGGCCGTGGAAGGTTGCTATACGCCAGAGCGATAGATCGGGCTATCAGCTGCACTTAAATTCTGTCCTTTTAGCTTACTTCAGGCAGCTCAAATACTGGTTCGTCAGCTGTGACAGGAAATTCACGTAGCTGTCCGCGCCCAGTACAATGCCGCTCCCCAGCGGATCCAATGTGCCCATACGCACTTTTGTTCCCTGGGCAACAGCCGTTATGACGGCCGGCCTGAATTGTGGCTCAGCAAAAACGCAGGTCGCTTTTTGCTCAACCAACTGTGTTCGAATGAGATGTAAACGCTGTGCGCCAGGTTGTATTTCGGGATTGATCGTGAAGTGACCAAGTGGCGAAAGGCCGAAGTGTTTTTCAAAGTAGCCATAGGCATCGTGAAAAACAAAATATCCCTTACCCTGAACAGGTTGCAGAATACTACCAAGGTTTTTGTCAGCTTTTGTCAAGCCCTCTTCAAAATGCGACAAATTTGCATCTAATTGTTGCTTTTTCTGCGGCACGAGCTGCACGAGTTTGTTATGGATGACAATGGCGGTCTCACGGGCGATTTCCGGCGACAGCCAGACGTGCATATTGTATTCGCCGTGATGATGGTCCCCGTCGTCATGATCGTGGTCATGTTCATGTTCATCATCATCGCTGCCTTTGATCAGCATCGGTTTCACCGCCGGAAGCGCGGCGATTTCCACCTGACGGTTCGGCGGCAACTGCGCGACCGATTTGGTCATAAACGCTTCCATTTCCGGCCCCACCCACACCACCAGATCCGCGGTCCGCATACGCTGAATATCCGAAGGTCGCAGCGCAAAATCATGCGGCGACGCGCCATCCGGCAATAATACATCGGTCGGCATTACGCCGTCGGCAATGGCGGCGGCAATAAATCCCAGCGGACGAACGGAGGCCAGAACGGCGGCCTGAGCGCTGTAAACCGCACCGGAACTGAGGATTGCGGCTGCCAGTAACATCCGTTTAACGCTTTTTTTCTGTATCATGCGGGGTGAACTCATCTTCGTGTTGGGGGAAAACTGGTTATTTTTCGCGAAACGCAATATTATAACATCCGATTTGTTCTGCAAGACCCTATGACATGCCCACATTAGCTACGCTTCAAAATATCTCGGTAACTTTCGGTTCTCGCCGCGTGCTGTCCAACATATCGCTGAGCCTGCAACCCGGAAAAATACTGACCCTGCTTGGCCCGAATGGCGCAGGGAAATCAACGTTAGTGCGCGTTGTGCTTGGCCTGATTGCGCCAACAGAAGGCACGATGACCTGCGAGCCGGGTTTACGGATCGGCTACGTTCCGCAAAAAATTCATCTTGATCCGACGATGCCGCTGACCGTCAGTCGGTTTATGCGCCTGAAACCGGGCGTGAAGAAAAGCGACATTTTGCCTGCGCTGAAGCGCGTTCAGGCGGCGCACCTTCTCGATCAGCCGATGCAAAAACTGTCCGGCGGTGAAAACCAGCGCGTTTTACTGGCGCGTGCGCTTCTGAACAGCCCGCAGCTTCTGGTGCTTGATGAACCGACGCAAGGTGTGGACGTCAACGGCCAGGTTGCGCTGTACAACCTTATCGACAACCTGCGCTGTGAGCTTGGCTGCGCCGTCCTGATGGTGTCGCACGACCTGCATCTGGTGATGGCGAAAACTGACGAGGTTTTGTGCCTGAATCAGCATATTTGCTGTTCCGGCTCGCCGGAAGTGGTGTCCACGCATCCTGAATTTATTGCGATGTTCGGCAACCGGGGCGCGGAGCAACTGGCGATTTACCGCCACAACCATAATCATCGCCACGACTTAAAAGGGAAGATTATTTTGCGCAACACCGGAGGTCGTGACGCATGATCGCGCTGTTATTACCCGGCTGGATCGCCGGTGTTTTGCTGGCGATTGCCGCCGGTCCGCTGGGCTCTTTTGTCGTCTGGCGCCGTATGTCCTATTTCGGCGATACGCTGGCTCACGCATCCCTGCTCGGCGTCGCATTTGGGCTGCTGCTCAACGTTAATCCATTTTACACCGTCATTGCTGTGACTTTACTGCTGGCAGTTTTACTCGTGGCGCTGGAACGCAAACCGCATCTGGCCGTCGATACCCTGCTGGGGATTATGGCGCACAGCGCATTATCACTCGGTCTGGTGGTGGTCAGCCTGATGTCCGGCGTTCGCGTCGATCTGATGGCGTATCTGTTCGGTGATTTGCTCTCGGTAACGTACAGCGATATCTGGATGATTGCCGCCGGCGTTACCATCGTGATTGCGGTACTTTGCTGGCAATGGCGGGCGTTACTGTCCATGACCATCAGCCCGGAACTGGCGCATGTCGATGGCGTAAACCTGCAACGTTCGCGGATTATTCTGATGCTGGTCACAGCGCTGACAATTGGTCTGGCGATGAAGTTTGTCGGTGCGCTGATCATCACGTCGCTGCTGATTATTCCTGCCGCCACGGCGCGCCGCTTTGCGAAAACGCCGGAACAGATGGCGTCAGTCGCCATTGTGATTGGCATTGTTGCCGTCACCGCGGGGCTTACGTTTTCGGCTTTCTACGACACACCGGCGGGCCCGTCCGTGGTGCTTTCCGCCGCCGTGCTGTTTATGCTCAGCCTCGGCAAAAAGCAGATTGCCTGACGGTAACATCATTGCAGAAACGCCTGTAAAAACGGACGCCCTGAGCGTCCGTTTTCATTTGTATCTTCTTTATTATTCTTTTTGCGCCCTCGCCGCCTGCCTCGCCTGACGCCAGTGCAGCACCGGCGACACCGTCAGTCCGTGGATCACCACGCTGGCAACAATCACCGTAAAGGCAATGTTGGCCATGTAATTGGCTTCTGCGCCGTGCAGTCCGTGCGTCCAGGCGTAAGCGATGTAATTCATACTGCCGATCCCACGGATACCAAACCAGCCAATCATCAGCCGCCGTCCGTGCGGCACGCGGATGCCAAGCGTCGTGAGATAAACGGCCAGCGGGCGGACAACGATAAACAAAATCGCGGCGATCAGCAGGCCCATTGGTTCCCAGTGTTCCGCCAGCGTAATCCCCAGCACCATCACAATCCCGGCGGCAAACAACCGTTCGATGGTATCGCCGAATGAGAGTGCATCGCCAACCATCAGCCCGATAGAATTTTGCGGCATTTCCGCCTGCATATTGTGGCGCTGATGCGGATTCACCATCCCTTCCGCTGGCGGTGGACGCCGCCCTTCTTCCAGATCTTCCGGCGGATGCAGCGACACCACGCGCACCTCGGCGCTGCGCAAACCGACACCCGCTGCAAAAGCCGCCAGAAATCCGGACGCATCAAGGCTTTGCGCGGCGGCATAACTCAGCGCAATCAGCGCCAGCGCAAGAAAATCACTCGGCGCAACCGTCCGCTGTCTGCTGTGAAAACGTGTGGCGCTCAGCCCGACCAGTTTCCCCATCGCAAAACCAATCCCCAGCCCGCCGAGCAGTGCCCAGACCACATCGCGCCACGCCCAGTGCCAGATGGCTTCTGATGACAACCCTTCGTGCGCGGTAAATAACATTAACGCCAGCATCAGAACCGGCAACGCCGAGCCGTCATTCATTCCTGCTTCGCTCGACAATGCAACCCGCAGGCCGTCATCGTCATTCGCATCGTTGACCGCAATCATGCTCGCCAGAACCGGATCCGTCGGCGCGATAATCGCCCCCAACGCCAGCGCCAGTGGCCAGGACATTCCGGTGATATAATGCGTAATCACGGTCACGCATAACACCGTCAGCAGCATCGCCGGGAACGCCAGCACCGCGCCGACGCGCCAGCTTTGCGAACGGAAAGGCAACCGGAGCTTGAGGCCGGTAATAAAGAGCGAAGCCGCCATCGCGATTTCAGTAAAGCGCGCGGTGAGCGTTGAATACACTACCAGATCGACATGAAGTAAATCTAAAACCCAGGGGCCGCAGACAATCCCCGCCGCCAGATACAATCCAAAAGTCGTCACCGGTCCGCGGGAAATCCATCCCGACGCCAGTGACATAATCAAGAGCAATCCTCCGACTGCCGCTGTCCAACCTAAAAATCCCATGCGTAACCCATAATAAGTATTGATCTCTTAAGCTTAGTACATGTCATCAACTGGGTGATTTTTCAGATAAAGTGCATCGGGCACAAATCGCGCGGCGCGTCTGTTACCTGTACGCTAAAATGAATTTTTATCCTGAAAAAAGGTTGCACTGAAATTGATTAAATACAGCGTGTTATACCCAAACATTGAAAACGGCTACTTTGATCACGATTACTATCGCGACGTGCATCTGCCGCTGATCAAAAGCCGTATGGGTGAATATTGTCATTCTTACTCTGTCGATAAAATCCAGGCGGGCGCACCTGCTGATACCCCGTTCATCGCTGCCTGCCATATTTACTGCCATTCGATGGAAGATTTCGCTAAAGGCATGGAGGGAAATGTGGAGGATTTCGTGGCAGACGTGGCGAACTTTACCAATATCGAAGCGGTGAAGATGATTTTTGACGTGGTTGTCTGACCGGCATTTTTTCATCACATAAAACGCTTCGCGCCGTCAACGTTTATCGATAAAACAATAAGTCAGAATAGAGGTTACACCTTGTAAAACTTTATTCTGCTTATTAAAGTTTTTTTGCGGGCTGCGCGCTATTTTATCCGGTGTTATTGACTACGATTAAATAACCTAATCACCGTATGAAAGCACCATCATGGATACAAAATCGCGGCGTCAGCTCACTGTATTAAGAAAACAAAGTAAGAAGGAACACGAAGAACTGCTGGCAGACCCCGCTGACTGCGAGCAGGAGAAGACTTTCGGTCAGCGCATGGCCGATGCAATTACCGGCGGTATCGCTACCTGGACTTTCATACTCATCCAGACTGCTATTATCATCGGCTGGACGACTTATAATATTGCGATTAAAAAAACTGGATTCGATCCCTACCCGTTCGTTTTATTAAACCTGTTCCTGTCATTCCAGGCGGCATATACGGCTCCGGCAATTATGATGAGCCAGAAACGCCAGAATATTAACGACAGTCGCCGCGCCGAAATGGAATCCAACGTCAACGTTAAAACCGACCTTGAACTCTATGCGCTGCATGAAAAAATAGATGCAATGAAAGATATTGAAATCGCCGAATTAAAGAACAG
This sequence comes from Rahnella sp. BIGb0603, assembly GCF_024808755.1. NCBI lineage: Bacteria > Pseudomonadati > Pseudomonadota > Gammaproteobacteria > Enterobacterales > Yersiniaceae > Rahnella > Rahnella sp. BIGb0603. Next base: position 573,070 of record NZ_JANUEX010000002.1, read on the forward strand.
TATCCGCGAATTAATGGAAGAGTTACGCAAAATGCCTTCCACAGTCCCTAAAAGTGCCTGACCCTTTTTACTGATAAAGACGGTCAGAGTGGCCGTCTTTATGATCGTTTTAACGCAAGTTTCTTCAGCAGAAATTACTTCGTCAGTAACCGTTTGATAGGAGCACTCGGTTCGCGCCTGATGGTATGTAAAAATACCTGCGCCTTGTCGTTGACCGCATACTCCGCCGTCACACCAAAATCCTGCACCATGGCCCACTTTTCAAACATCTCAGGGTCACTTTCACGCATAAACCATAGCATTCTGATTGCCGTTACGGCCACCTGAGGAATTTGTGTCACTGTGCCGTTTATCCACTTGTTTAAAGTGCTGCGTGGCAACCCCAGCAGAATACACAACGCGGGTTGTTCGATTCCCAGCCGCTGAACATAGTCCAGGAAGTCATTTGCGTTATCTGCCATCCACTTATCTCCCGTTTTATAAACCCCGAACATTGTACAAGAATCCCGTAGATATTTCATCCCGTCGCTATTCGCTACGAAAATCCCTATGTTTTTACATTTCAGACACGTCGATTTGTGTCCATTAGCTACAAATAAGCGCGCTAAGTGAAACATCTTCATGTAGCGCTATAACTTTACGTTTCTTGACATAAGTCAAATGACCGGTGAATGCGTGAAGCAAGTCACATTCACGGCATGTATGATTTTCGAAAAGAGACAAAAACAGCGTTCTGATAACGCTTCTTATTTGTCGCTAACAGATACTTATTTCAATGTCGGAAAAAACTCATGAACGCTCAGGTAACAGAACGCAACGCACAAATCATTGCTGCTTACACAGCAGGGAACATTAATAAAACGGAATTGGCGCGATACTTTGGTGTGTCCGCTTCTACAGTACGGAGAGTTCTGGCGGGAATTGTGATGGGAATGACTGCAGCCTCAGCTGCACATGCTGATCTGTTACAGGATTACACAAAACAGGGATATCAGAGTTTTGCTGACAGCTGGATAAATATGACCACAAGTCAGCAGGAAACAGTACGTGAAGGGCTTCGTAACGAGGGGCATGAAAATCTTTTATTGGATCTTGGAAACAAACTTGACCAGCATGCTTCCGAACCAACTCCGCACCTTGACGGCGACCATGGAAGTTCAGAAGCACAGGCAACCAAACGAGCTCTGCAGTTGAAAAAAGAAAAGTTCGTCGCTCAGCAATCTGCTGAAGTTGCAACTTATCAGCACAATGATCCAACGGACATCCCTGTAGATACTCAGGTGAGTGATCAGAGCGACCCTTCTTCCGAAAAAAATCCTGCAATTCAGACCGTACGGCAAGTCACTTCAACACCTGCTCAACGACCGGTTGTCAAACAAGAAGTTCGCTCAACGTATTACGACAAGCAAATCACTGCCCTGAATGCTGAAGCCGAACAAAATCACTCTGAAGTATTGGCTGAATCACACCGTCGCGCGGTGGGTGATGCGAATACCCTGAGTCAGGCAAATGATTACACCAACAAAAGATTCAACAACCTGAAATCGGAGGTTGATGGCAACAAGAAAGAAGCGGCTGCGGGTTCTGCTTCTGCCATGGCTCAGGCCAACATCCCTCAGGTGCAGGAGTCGCAGCAATTTGCAGTCGGTGCCGGTGTCGGTGGTTACGATTCACAGAATGCACTGTCCGTCGGTGCTTCATTCCATGCAAGCCATTCAACTATCGTGAAAATGTCGGTGTCTGACGATTCACAAAGCAACGTCGGCTACGGCGCTGGCGTGAGTGTCGGCTGGTAACAAATTCAGGGAGACTCGTCTCCCCTCTTTCTCTTCAGGTAAATCAAAATGAAAAAACTTTTAGTCATTGCCGCCCTGACCCTCCTCGCCGGCTGCTCCACCCAGGCATCCAGAATGGCGGACTGTCAGTCGCAGGGCATATCTAAAGATACCTGTTATATGGCGGAACAGAACCGTCAGACTGCAATTCAGAGTGCAGCGCTGAAGCAGGCGATGGAAAACTCGGAGAAGCAATATGCTCAGGCCACTAAGAAAATTGTGCATGCCCGCATTAAGGGGATAGATGTCAAAATCTTTCCCGCAGATAAACAAGGGTACATCGAAGGGACTGCCGCATACCTTGATGAAGATAACGCGGATGCTCAGGTTTATCGCAAAGGTATTTTCACAGCGATTTATTACAAGCGTACCCATAAGCTGGTTTTAATGCGTAACGGACAGATTTACGGAAGGACGCCGATATGAAAAAACACCACACCGACCAGTTCAAACATCTTGCGCCCGAGCAGCAGTTTACTTGCCTGAAAATGTTGCAACGTGTTGAAGAAACACCCTTGTCTCACGGTGTCACTGGCGTTGCGGTGTCGGTGATAATGAAAGATGGTCATACCGCCACACTCAGTAAATTCATCGCTCAACCGGATGAAGTCTCAGTACTTGTCAGCTGGGAAAAAGAAAGAGAATAATGCGCTCTGACTACCTTTTATATGCCCCCCTGCGCCTGCCAAAACTGCACTTCTATCCTAGTATGTAGAGGTGCGAAATACGCCTTGCCTGCATCATTGCCCTAATTAATTGACGAGCCTGTTCAAAAATTTGCGTTTGTAACTGACTGCCTGTGCGCAGACGATGGAGTCTCTTGCTCACCACAACCGCCGTGCTGGCGGAGGAGTTAATGTGGGATTTTTAAGCGGATTGTTCGCCCGTATTGCCGGTCAGAAACCGGAACAAAGTACGGAACAGACATCACCTCAACAGGAGTTTAAAATGGCAAAAGTACTGGTTCTTTATCATTCTATTTACGGTCATATTGAAACCGTGACCAAATAACTTAAAAATTCGATAAAGTTCATCAAAGACCGCTTTGCATAACAGATAGTTAGAAACAGTAAAAATCTTCAATCATGAACTGTGGCGAACTTTGGCGCTAATTTTTGTCCCATGGGTGCCCCATAACTCGTTCCATTAATTTACTGTTCCTTCTGAATTAGACTCCATCATTTCAAATCATAGGTAAGCTGCTCCGGCTTTTTGTTTACTAATCTGTGCGAGCCGCAATTCAAACTTAAGTCAAATTATCCGTGTAAGTACCGTTCTGCTTGCATTAACATTAGCCATACTTTCAATAAGGAGATTTGAAAATGGCAATTCCTGCTTATCTATGGCTTAAAGATGACGGCGGCGCTGACATCAAAGGTTCAGTTGATGTAAAAGATCGCGAGGGAAGTATTGAGGTTGTGGGATTTAGCCATGGCCTGAACATCCCCGTTGATGGGAACACCGGGAAAATAACAGGTACTCGCTCTCATTCACCAATGATGCTCGAGAAGGAATTCGACTCTTCAAGCCCGTATCTCTACAAAGCTGTCGCAAAAGGCCAGACTTTAAAGTCTGCGGAGATCCGCTGGTACCGCATCAATGACGCGGGTCAGGAAGAAGCGTATTTTATTATGACGATCGAAGGCGTGAAAATTACCGGCGTGAATCCGGGAATGCCAAACGCTAAAATGTCAGGAAATTCTCAGATCAACCACATGGAATCTATTTCCATGATGTACGATAAAATCACCTGGCGTTATGTAGATGGTAACGTGCAATACACCGATGACTGGAACGATCGTGGATAACAAATGGGGCGCTATGCCCCATATTTAACCTTTAACCAACGCCCAACTAGCAAGAGCATCCAATATGCGGAAACTGTAAGCAATATGGTTATAGTGACGCATATCGGCATGCTATAACCGGCGTCCGCAGGTAGGAATTTGTCATAATCCACGACAGTGAGAAAAATTAAGAAAAGAGCGGTCACGACCAAAACTCTCAGCCCCATTCCCAAAATCCCTTTAGTTATCTCAGTAATATGCTTTCCAGCCGTTTTATCTCGCATTTTTTTAAATGGTATGAATTGGACTATCACTGAAAAAACAATGATGGATATCACAGCGTTGAGAATAATGACGGCATAATCAAATACGTCATAAATATCTTCTGGTGATGATGGTGTCGAAATCCAACCCGCTACCCTCATCGCAGTTTCATTGCTAATTATGGGGGCATCACCAAACAGAATATAAAAACCTTTGGAAATGGCGGAGAACAACACCAGAAAGCCGAATAGACGCAGGAATTTACGGGCAAGTGGTGCCATTAGCTATTACCTCAATAACGCCATATGTCATTAAATTTTTCATGCATGGAACAAGAACCTTTGATGTTCTGAGGATTGCGTTGCGTAGTAGCTCAAAATCTGACTGATGCGGCAAAGTGATGCAACCATCTGAAATTTGTCCAGGGTGTAACCTAAAGCCGCCTCGTTCAACGGCATCTATCCATGTTGAGTCGTCAATACCCATATCATCGCGATACAGAGCAAACCATTTACTATGATCCACTGGATAATAAAATGCGCTTTTATACGTATCCACCCCCCAGGCGCGAACCCTGTTTGCCATACTGCCTTTGACACGATCTACAATGTAATACCGCCCGGCGGGGAGCGGACCATTTCCTGCGATTTTGCCGCACCCACCTCGGTTTCTGTATGCACCATTGCCAGAAAACGCCATGAATGTTCCAACACCCGGAAACGACAGCGGCGAATAATCGGCATCGTTAATGACGAACTTTCCCTGTAAAGCCATAAATACCTCTCACATTAATTTTACTTAAGTGGCGATATTACAATTTTGTCCTGATGAAGTGTAGGGTTTAAATGCACAAAAAATTGTCAAATTCGTCCGCCGTTCTGTCGTTAATTTGGATGTTAGCGAAACCGTTTTTAGCTTAATGCTTTACAGATATTAGCTATTGCCGGGCTGCCTAACATTCATTATGAATCATCACAATTATTCACACTGAAATTAACAATATTGCAAACGATCGGTGAAAACGATCGATAACAATAAAACGATCGGTAATACCCATTTGATTACTGTGCCTATTATCGTCAATCTTCGCGCACATTAACCGCTTGCGAAATTTACAAGATGCTGATTGCTAAACTGTTAGGATGGGAAGAAGGCTCAATTATAGAATACAGGGAATGCTATGAGCAGTTTGGTGGTAATTTTTCCACTCATCCCGACGCAGTCCAAACCCAAAATGATATGTTGAATTTAGGGGCTCGTTATTTTATTCGCACGAATGGCAGAGGAGATAAACAGGGAGGAATTTGTGTATGGGATGGAAATATGCTTGCAAATGACTACGATTCAGACCGTCTTACACAATCATTGGCACTTCCGGTGGCTAAAGATGAACTCATTTTACCCATCAGTAGGAGCAGCCATATAATACTGCCATTCAAAAGCAAGATAATCTCGTCTAAACATAGCTCAAATATAATTAACTCAACCTTTTCAATTAATGCGAAAAGGCGTATTTGTGTGGCGAAAGATATTGGCAAACTCTCCGTTAAAACGAGACAAAGCCGTAAAAGAGAATATAAAAAATTCATCGAGAGCGGCGGGAAGGTACACCGCGTTGAAGACTTCACCACATCGGAACTCGTTGAAATTTACTCCACACTGTTTTTCAAAAGAAGGTCAAAGAAAATGAAGAACAAAAGTGAATTGATAAATTTCCTCGAATGTCTAAAGCCTCATATTTTCGGATGCATACTATTTATAGATGACTCCCCTGTAGCGTTTCAGCTAATAATGAAGGCTGAAAGTCTGGAAATAATTTCATATGATTATATTAATATTGGCTTAGATACTTCGTATTCCAAACTCTCTCTTGGAACCTTGATTACATGGTTGAATCTTAACGACGCCAGCAGGGAGTGCCAAAGGAAAGAAAAGGAAATGAGATTTTCCTTCGGCAGACCAACTGCTGAGTATAAAAATAGATGGTGTACTCTGGAATTCGTGGGCAGAATTATAACGCTCTAAACACAAGGTCGGAGACTGGCAGAATGAATCCGGTGATAATCACATGCACGGAATATCGTCAAACTCATCTGTCGAGGCATCATTGATAATGTGTAACAATGCCGACAATGATTGTCTCCTCCCCTTCAAAGTCGCCCCCCTCGATCAATGTTTCCATGTCCGGCTGATCCAGAGACTGTAAATCGAGCGCACAGATGGTGTTTAACGTTTACGGCAGCTGGATGCCGGAAAGCAGTGCTGAGCAGGTAACAATGCTGAATCAGAAGCTAAGCAACTAAGCTCCATCTGTGCCCCAGGAGGTAAATGGTGTTGTATAAAACAGGCTTAATTCCCCTAATTAATTGACGAGCCTGTTCAAAAATTTGCGTTTGTAACTCATGCGTTTTGGGCGGACGATGAACTCTCTTACTCATGACAGGCGCAGGAGTAAAAGTGGGATTTTTAAGTGAATTTTTCGCCCGTATCACCGGCGCTAAAACCAGTCCGGCTACGGTAAAAACATCACCTCAACAGGAGTTTAAAATGGCAAAAGTACTGGTTCTTTATCATTCTATGTACGGTCATATTGAAACAATGGCGCAGAGTGTTGCAGAAGGCGCACGCAGCGTTCCAGGTGTTGAAGTCACGATAAAACGCGTTCCTGAAACGATGCCGGAAGAAGCCTTTAAGGCTGCCGGTGGCAAAACCGGTCAGACGGCGGAAGTCGCCTCCCCCGCAGAACTTGGCGATTACGATGCCATCATTTTCGGCACACCAACCCGCTTTGGCAACATGACCGGCCAGATGCGCACTTTCCTCGATCAAACGGGCGGCCTGTGGGCCAAAGGCGCACTGGCAGGAAAAGTCGCCAGCGTATTCAGTTCCACCGGCACCGGCGGCGGCCAGGAAATGACCATCACCTCCACCTGGACCACACTTGCTCATCACGGCATGATCATCGTGCCAATCGGCTACACCACCCCTGAATTGTTCGATATTTCACAGGTCCGCGGCGGGACGCCTTATGGCGCGACCACTATCGCCGGTGGCGACGGTTCACGTCAGCCAAGTGCAGAAGAGCTGCGGATTGCCGTGCATCAGGGTAAACACGTGGCGACCATTGTCAGTAAACTGGTCAGTTAAATAAACGCATAAGATAAGGCGCAGAAGTGTGCGCCTTTCATTCCTTTTCGTAAGCACCTCATCACAAGCTCCTTTAGTAGGTTCAGCACTCTTTCCACGACTAAAAAAAACGGCCCTTGCGGACCGTTTTGTCTTGAGCGGAGATTACGCCGGTTTTACTTATTTACCACGCGATGCAATGATGTTTTCTGCAACATTGCGCGGTGCTTCGGCATAGTGATTGAACTCCATGCTGTAGGTTGCACGACCTTGCGACATCGACCGCAAAACGGTGGAATAACCGAACATTTCCGACAGAGGAACTTCGGCTTTGATAATTTTCCCACCACCGCCTGCTATCTCCTCCATGCCCTGCACCGTACCGCGACGCGACGACAAATCGCCCATCACGCCACCGGCGTACTCTTCCGGGGTTTCCACTTCGACTTTCATCATCGGCTCGAGGATAACCGGATCTGCCCGTTTAGCTGCTTCTTTGAAACCAAAGATGGCCGCCATTTTGAACGCCATTTCCGAAGAATCGACCTCGTGGTATGAACCGAACGTCAGCGTCACTTTGACATCGACCACCGGATAACCGGCCAGAATGCCGTTGTTCAGCGCTTCCGTGACCCCTTTTTCTACAGCGGGGATATAGTCGCGCGGCACCACGCCACCTTTAGTCGCATCGACAAACTCAAAGCCTGTGCCTGCCGGCAAGGGTTCGAGCGTAAAGACCACATGACCGTACTGACCTTTACCGCCAGACTGACGCACAAATTTCCCTTCCACATCTTTCACCGTTTTGCGCACCGTCTCGCGGTACGTGACCTGCGGTTTACCGATGTTGGCTTCCACGCCGAACTCACGTTTCATGCGGTCAACGATAATCTCCAGATGCAGTTCGCCCATTCCGGAAATGATCGTCTGGCCGGATTCCTCATCAGTCCGGATGCGGAACGACGGGTCTTCTGATGCCAGTCGTGACAGCGCGATGCCCATTTTTTCCTGGTCAGCCTTAGTCTTCGGCTCGATGGCTTGCGAAATCACCGGATCCGGGAATTCCATACGCACCAGCGTGATAATGTCGCTGGGGTCACACAGTGTTTCACCTGTCGTCACATCTTTCAGGCCCACACAGGCCGCGATATCACCGGCACGGATTTCATCTATCTCGATGCGGTCGTTGGCATGCATCTGCACGATACGCCCGATGCGTTCTTTCTTGCCGCGCACCGGGTTGTAGACGCTGTCGCCTTTTTTCAGCACGCCGGAATAAACACGGACAAACGTCAGTTGCCCGACATACGGGTCGGTCATCAGTTTGAACGCCAGCGCCGAGAACTTCTCGTTATCGTCGGAATGACGGAACACTTCGTTGCCGTCCTCGTCCGTACCGGCAACCGGCGGAATATCCAGCGGAGACGGCATCAGTTCAATCACAGCATCAAGCATGCGCTGCACGCCTTTATTCTTGAACGCGCTGCCACACAGCATCGGCTGGATTTCCCCGGCGATGGTGCGCAGACGCAGACCTTGGGTAATTTCATCCTCCGTCAGCGTGCCTTCTTCAAGATATTTATCCATCAGCGCGTCGTTGGCTTCCGCAGCAGCCGAGACCATTTTCTCGCGCCACTCTTCCGCCAGCGCCTGCAACTCTGCCGGGATCGCTTCATAGGTAAAGGTCATACCTTGTGTCGCGTCGTCCCACAAAATGGCGCGCATTTTGCGCAAATCCACCACGCCGGCGAAATGCTCTTCTTTACCAATCGGAATAACAACCGGTACCGGATTGGCTTTCAGGCGATCCACCATCATCTGGCGGACACGAAAGAAATCTGCGCCCTGGCGGTCCATTTTGTTGACGAACGCCAGACGCGGCACTTTGTATTTGTTGGCCTGACGCCAGACAGTTTCAGACTGCGGTTGCACGCCGCCCACGGCGTCATACACCATCACCGCACCGTCGAGTACGCGCATGGAACGTTCCACTTCAATAGTGAAATCCACGTGCCCCGGCGTGTCGATAATATTTATGCGATGCTCATCGAACGAGTGATCCATCCCGCGCCAGAAACAGGTGACAGCAGCAGACGTGATGGTAATGCCGCGCTCCTGTTCCTGAGCCATCCAGTCTGTGGTCGCACCGCCGTCATGCACTTCTCCCAGCTTATGGTTCATGCCGGTATAGAAAAGAATACGCTCGGTGGTGGTGGTTTTACCTGCGTCGATGTGTGCTGAGATACCGATATTGCGGTAGCGCTCGATTGGCGTTTTGCGAGCCATATAACGTCCTTACTGGTTGATGGCTAAGTTGGCGGAGAGTGGTTTTCACGTCCCGTCACAAAGTAATGAGTACTAAACTTCTTAGTGCGGAGAGTATACTACAATTGTACGTGTATATTCGTACAATTAATTTATTCTATCGATGAAATTGGTCAGAGGCCGTCGCGTTGTACAGCAGCAGAGGGATAGGCTATATTGCGCGGCCGCGTTAACACACGTCTAAGTAAGGAAAGTCCGATGATAGCCAACCACCCTGAACGCGAGCAGATCCGTCTCGAAAATGTGCTGACTGCGCTGGGAAATCCGCTACGTCTGGCGGTGATCCGCACCTTAGCGAAAGGCGGTGAACACCCCTGCGGCACCCTTTTGCAGGGCTTATCGAAATCGACGCTGACTCACCACTGGCGCGTGTTGCGTGACAGCGGCGTGATCTGGCAGCGTCCGGACGGACGCGCGAACTTACTTTCCCTGCGCCGTGAAGATCTGGACGCCCGCTTCCCCGGCCTGCTCGATTGTCTGCTCAGCGCCATCGAATCCGACGGCATTACCGTCGAATCCACGCAAAAACACATCTCCGAGCAACACCTTTAATCTCCGGCCAGCTGCTTTCTGACCAGCTGACAAAACGTACTTATTATAGACGATGCATGGCTGTCTTCCCGCCGTGCGAGATATAACGGCGCGCTGAGCCGCGTACTGGCATCCAGCGGCAAAAACACCACGCCGTCGCCGCCGAGCCGCGTCATGGACGCCGGAACAATCGAAATCCCCAGCCCCGCGCCGACCAGACTCAGGCACGACGTCAGCCGTGGCGCTTCCTGCACAATATGCGGGCTGAATCCGGCGCGGACATACGCCGCAAGTATCGCATCGTACAACCCCTGCCCGGCGCGGCGACGGTAAAGCACAAAGGGTTCGTTGCTCAGTTCTTCGAGTTTCAGCGGCTGACCGGAAACCCGCGCAGCCAGCCGGTGTCCGGCGGGAACAGCGACCCACATTGGCTCCTCCAGCACCTTTTCCATCTCCAGCTCCGGCATGTCTTTGACCGGCATGCGCACAAACGCCACGTCAAGTTGCCCGGCCACCACGGCTTCCAGCAACTCGCCGCTGCCGCTTTCCTCAAGCTGCGTGCTGACAGACGGATAAATCTCGCGATACCGGCGTAACAGCGCGGGCACAAACGTATGTAATGCCGCCGAACTGGTGAACCCAATCCGGATGCGCCCCTGTTCGCCCTGTGCCGCGCGGCGCATCGCTGCATTCAGTTGCTCCGCCCGCGCCAGTACGGCGCGCGCTTCCTGCAACAACACCTCACCGGCTTCGGTCGGGATCACCCCGCGCGGCAAACGCTGCAATAAAGGCACGCCGAAATCCTGCTCCAGCCCCTGCAACAGGCGCGTCAATGGCGGCTGCTGAATAAACAATAGTTCGGCAGCGCGGGTAATACTGCCGGCTTCCACCACGGTGACAAAGGCGTTAAGCCGTTTCAGTTCGATCATTGCCATACTCACAGGGTATCTATCCGCGTTATTAAAGGCATTAGACATCATGTCACGACTGCGCGCATGATCCGTAACGAAATTTACGCCTCTGGCGGCTTTGAATTACATTTGAGGGAGAGTGTCGAGATGGCCGATTACACGCAGGAAAAAATCATGCTCAGTACCGAAGACCAGACTGCGCCCGCACCCGATTGCGGACAACTTTTCATGGGCTTTTTCATTTTGGGTCTGACGGGCTTTGGTGGCGTACTGCCGATGGCACGGCACATGCTGGTGGATAAACGCCGCTGGCTGACCGCTGCACAATTCACCGAATTGCTCGGGCTGTGCCAGTTTTTGCCCGGCGGTAATATCATCAATTTGTCGGTCGCATTGGGGATGGAATTTCGCGGGCTGCGCGGTGCGCTTTCCGCCATTCTCGGACTTATTCTCGCGCCGACGATTTGCGTCGTGCTGCTGGGTCTGGTCTATGCGCGTTATCAGAATGAGCCGCTGGTAGAACATCTGTTCGCCGGTATGGCCGCGGCGGCGGCGGGATTACTGTTATCCACGGGACTCAAAATGCTCGCGCCGCTGTGGGGAAAATGGCTGCAACTGGCGCTGGTCGCCGCGGGCGTCATCGCCATCGCCGCGTTCCGTATCCCGATGCTGCCGGTCATGCTGGTGCTGGCACCGGTCAGTATTTTTATCTGCGCAAGGAGTAAATACTGATGGCCGTTTTACTCTCACTCGCCCTGCTGTTTACCGAGCTTTCGCTGCTGGCGTTTGGTGGCGGAAATACCATTCTCCCCGAGATGCAGCGCGCGGTTGTGGATATCCATCACTGGATGAGCGCGCAGGAATTCAGCGCCCTGTTTGCCCTGGCGCAGGCCGCGCCGGGCCCGAATATGATGATCGTGCCCCTGATTGGCTGGCAGGTTGCCGGGTGGTCCGGGCTGCTGGTTTCTTCGCTGGCAAAATTCGGCCCGTCTTCCATCGTGACAATTATCGTCATGGGCGGCTGGAAGCGTTACAAAGATAAACCGTGGCGTCAGCTTATTCAGCGCGGGCTGGTGCCGGTCACCGTCGGGCTGGTAGTCTCCAGCGGATTGTTAATCGCCAAAGCCTCCGCCACCACAATGACCCTCGCCGGTGTGATTGCGCTGTGTACCCTGATGGCGCTTAACAAACGCATTCACCCGCTGTGGGTACTGGCGGTGGGCGCGGTATTGGGGATGGTGCTGGGCTGAATTATTTTACGGGGCGCAATGCCCCTATCCCCTGAGGATTTTTATTTGCGAACCCGGTCGCAATATCCAGCCCGCAAATAGGTTATTGATCGATGATTGAGTATCTATATATATCAATCATTAAGGATGATAATGAAGATCAAACCTCTGAGCCTGGCTGTTTGTGCCCTGCTACTTTCCTCCCCGCCCGTTTTCGCCAGTGACACTCAGCCTGAACTCAGCCAGCGTGAAACCACGTTACTGACCGTTGACGGCCTGAAATTCAAAGACCTCAGTCACACCGGCAAACTTGAACCCTATGAGGACTGGCGGCTGACGCCTGAAGAACGCGCAGCGGATCTGGTAAAACGCATGACGCTTGAAGAAAAAGCCGGTGTCATGATGCACGGTTCCGCGCCAACGGCTGACAGCCCGATCGGCGCCGGTACGCATTATGATATGAAGGCGGCGGAAAAGATGATTTCCGGGGCAAAGGTCAACAGCCTGATCACCCGCCTTTCCGCTGAAGACCCGGCGCTGATGGCCGAAGAAAATAATAAATTGCAGCAGATTGCTGAAAAAACGCGGCTCGGTATTCCGGTGACTATCAGCAGTGACCCGCGTAACTCGTTTGAATATCTGACCGGCGCGAGCACGGCTTCCGGCAAATTTACCCAATGGCCGGAAACGCTCGGGCTGGCGGCCATTAATAATGAAAAAGTCACCCGCCGTTACGCCGATATTGTGCGTCAGGAGTACCTGGCCGTCGGTATTCGCGAAGCGCTTTCGCCGCAGGCGGATCTGGCAACCGAACCCCGCTGGGCGCGCATCAGCGGAACTTTTGGCGAAGACCCGGCGCGCGTGCATAACATGGTGCGCGGTTACATTGAAGGGATGCAAAACGGTGGCGATGGTCTCAATTCCGGCAGCGTCATTTCGGTGGTCAAACACTGGGTCGGTTACGGCGCAGCGGAAAACGGCTACGACAGCCACAATGTCTACGGCAAGAACGCCGTCTTCCCCGGCAATAATCTCAAAGAACATATCTACCCGTTCACCGGCGCGTTTGAAGCCAACGTCGCCAGCGTCATGCCCACCTATTCCATCCTGAAAAATGCCATGTTTGAAGGCAAACCGCTGGAACAGGTCGGTGCCGGATTCAGCCATCAGTTACTGACCGATATTCTGCGCGGGCAATACGGTTTTAAAGGCGTGATCCTCAGCGACTGGCTGATCACCAATGATTGCAGCGATGAATGCCTCAACGGTGCGCCGGAAGGAAAAGAACCGGTGCCGGGCGGCATGTCGTGGGGCGTGGAAAACCTGACGCCGCAAGAACGTTTTGTTAAAGCGGTGAAAGCCGGTGTCGATCAGTTCGGTGGCGTGACCGATTCGCAACTGCTGGTGAACGCGGTTAATGAGAAACAGCTGACAGAGCAACGTCTGGACGAATCCGTCACCCGCATTCTGGTACAGAAATTCCAGACCGGCCTGTTTGAAAATCCGTATGTGGACGCACAGAAAGCGGTGCAAACCGTGGGCCGCGAGAGCTGGCAGAAAGAAGCCGATGCGGCGCAACGTCACTCCCTGGTTTTGCTGCAAAATACCGGTGACCTGTTGCCGCTGAAAAAAGGTAAGAAAGTCTGGCTGTATGGCATTGACCCGAAAGCCGCACAGGCCGCAGGTTTCATCGTGGTGGATGCGCCCGAAAAGGCGGATATCGCGTTGATCCGCGCCCATGCGCCTTATGAGCAAACGCATAAACAGTGGTTCTTCGGCAAACGTCACCACGAAGGTTCGCTGGCCTTTACGGATGACAACGCCGATTATCAGGCCATCGTGAAAGCCAGCAAAGCAGTGCCGACCGTGGTGACGGTGTATCTCGACCGCCCGGCCATTCTCACTAACGTGAATGACAAAGCGAAAGCGGTTATCGGTAACTTCGGCGTCAGCGACGCGGTGCTGTTCAGCCGCCTCACCAGCGGTGAGGCTTACACCGGCAAGCTGCCGTTCGAGCTGCCTTCATCGATGGAAGCCGTTTTGAAACAGAAGTCGGATATGCCGCACGACAGCGAATCACCGTTGTTTGAGATTGGCTTTGGTCTCGCCCGGTAAACTGTCTTTCAACTTCCTGCCGTCCCGGCATCTGCCGGGATGGTGCTTTTGAAAACTGGCCCTGTTCCCTCCGGTTCTCCCGCACATTTGTAACAGACATCAGCCCGCAAAACTTTCCCTCTGCTCGTTAAACAAACAAAAAGGCCATTCATTTCATGCGGATAAAATGTCGCCACTTCACACTTTTTGCAGAAAGTTCACTTGAATTTGTAAAATAACAATGATAACAATTATCATTAAGTTTAACATTCGTCTCGTTTTAGTTAATCCCTGTCATTTTCTGTACAGGCGCTTTAGTACGGAACGTTGTTGGCTTTTGGGTTTACACACACGCATCAATACACTCGCATCAATTAATTACTCGATTATTTATCGGGTTATTTATAGGGACTATGAATATGTTGTTGGCTTTCCCCCTCAAACGCTCGGTGCTTCTGTGCGCTATGGCGCTGTCCGTTCCGGCAGCTTCTCTTGCAGCCGAAGATACCGTCGTTGTCAAAGCCGCGCCTGCTGATACCGCAGATGCTCCGACGCAGGGTTACAGTGCGAAAACCAGTAAAAGCGCGACCAAAACGGATCAGCCGTTAATCACTACCGGTCAGGCGGTTTCTGTGGTCACGCGTCAGCAAATGACTGACCAGAACGCCACGACCGTCAATGCGGCCCTGAACTATACGCCGGGCGTTTTCACCAACTTTGCCGGTGGTGCAACGCGTTATGACACCATCTCCCTGCGCGGTTTCCACGGCGGTGACGTCAACAACACTTTCCTTGATGGCCTGCGTATTCTGAGCGACGGCGCGACCTACAACTCCATTCAGGTTGATCCGTGGTTCCTTGAGCGTATTGATGTGGTCAAAGGCCCGTCTTCTGCGCTTTACGGCCAGAGCATCCCCGGCGGTGTGGTGATGGAAACCACCAAACGTCCGCAATTTGCCGAAGAAGGTCACTTCCAGCTTTCCGGCGGGACGCAAAACACCAAAGGCGGCGCGTTCGATTACACCAATGCGCTCAGCGATACGCTGGCATTCCGTCTGACCGGTATGACCCGCAGCAGCGACACGCAGTACGATCATCAGCGCGAAGAACGTTATGCGATCTCCCCGCAACTGCTGTGGACGCCGGATGAAAACACTTCCCTGTTGCTGCGCGCGTATCTGCAAAAAGATCCGTCCGGGGGTTATCACGCCGCCGTTCCGGCCGACGGCAGCCTGTATGGCCAGAAACTGAGCCGTGGCTTCTTTGACGGCGAAAGCACCTACAACCAGTTCAAACGCTGGGAACAAATTTACAGCTACGAATTCCAGCACACGTTTAACGATGTCTGGTCATTCCGCCAGAACACCAACTACACCCATTCCAATACCGAACTGGATCAGGTGTATCAGGCAGGCTGGAACGCGGATCGCACGCTGATGAACCGTTACTATTCCGGTGAGAAATCGTCCCTCGATACGTTTGCTATCGATAACCAGCTGGAAGCTGATTTCGCCACCGGCGAAGTCGCGCACAAAGTGGTGCTGGGCTTTGACTATTCTCACTTCATAAACGACGTGAAATCTGACGGCGCTTACGCCGAAACGCTCAATCCCTACACCGGCGTTGGCGGTGATGCACTGGATTATTACAGCCACTCACGCGGCAAAAACCGTTACGAGCAGATGGGGACTTATCTGCAGGACGAAATGAACTGGAACAAGTGGTTCCTGACATTATCCGGCCGTTACGACACCCTGAAAACGTCGAGCCGCAGCTACGAAAGTATTTACGCGCAAACCTCCAACAGCGAACGTAAAGACGAACACTTCAGCAGCCGCGCTTCCCTGCTTTATGCGTTCGACAACGGGATTTCTCCGTACGTCAGCTACAGCCAGGCAATGACGCCGTCTGCCCTGCCGGGCGCAGATGGCACGCTGCTGAAACCGATGCAGAGTGAGCAATACGAAGCGGGGATCAAATACCAGCCGGTGGGTACGTCCGATATGTACACCGCGGCGCTGTATGACCTGACGCAAAAAGACGTGGGTAACCGCGTGGTTGTGGGCAGCTACTACGAGCCGGCGGGTAAAATCCGTTCACAGGGTCTGGAACTGGAAGCCAAGAAACAGGTCACCGAGCGTTTCAACGTGATGGCGGGTTATACCTACAATAAAGTCCGTATCCGCGACGCGGCGGAAAACAACGGCAACACGCCGTACGTGACGCCAAAACAGATGGCTTCCATCTGGGGTCAGTACAACACGCCAATCGGTGTGGATCTGGGCGCTGGCGTTCGTTACATCGGCACACAATGGGCGGATAACGAAAACACCCGTCACATGCCTTCCGCAACCCTGGTTGATGCGTCACTGCGTATGAATCTGGTGCAGTTCAATCCGCAGCTGAAAGGCGCGTATGTGCAGCTGAACGCCAACAACCTGTTCGACAAGAAATACGTCGCGGCCTGTTACGGCACCAGCTATTGCTACTGGGGTCAGGAACGTACCGTGGTCGCCACTGTCGGTTATGATTTCTGATAGCTTTTTCAGCTCCTCCCCCTGCGAAGGGGGAGACTGGGAGGGGGTTTTAAGGGCTAACACCTTGTTTAAGAAAACCTTAACTTTTTGATTTAGAAATTAATACCCCACCCCAACCTTCCCCTTCGCAGGGGAGGGAGCGATTCTGAGAGTTTATTCTTCCGGCAAATTTAGCCGCGCCATCAGCGCTTTCTTCGCACTTTCCAGCAACGCATCCGACGCCTCGCGATCGGGTTCGCATCGCGCCAGCGATAAACTGCCCATCAGCTCCGAACTGACTGACACCGCCGTCGTCTGCGGATCTTCCACGCCCATTTCAGTCAGCTGCCGGATAATCATGCTGCGGATTCTTTCAATCCCGCGTGCAAATTCAGCCTGACAAGGTGCCGACATGCGGGGCGTTTCTGACGCCAGCGCGGAAACCGGACAACCCTGCGCGCGGTTGTCGCGATGCCACGGGGAAAGGTAGAAATCGATATAGCCCGCCAGTTGTTGCTGCGCGGTCAGTCCCTGATTATTTTTCTCCCAGCGCAGCATCACCTGATTAAACATCTGCTGAATGGCGGCTTCGATCAGGGCGTCTTTCGAGGCAAAGTGCGCATAAAACCCGCCATGTGTCAGCCCGGCTTTGCTCATCACGCCTGCCACGCTGACCTGCAACGGCCCTTTGGCGCGGATGGCTTTCGCAGCTTCCTTCACAATCCGCTCGCGGATTTTAGGCTTATGTTCACTTTCGTAGCGCATAGTAAGACCCTGATAATCGAATAAATTGCTGCCTCAGTTTACCTGACCGGTTCCGTTAACGAAACGCGCGCATCGACAGACAGACCCGGCCTCAGTGCGCTGGCTTCCGGCTGACCGGGATCCAGACGAATACGCACCGGCACGCGCTGGACAATTTTGGTGAAATTGCCGGTGCCGGGCTCAAACGGCAGCAGGGCAAACGTTGATCCGGAACCGGGCGCAAGGCTGTCCACTTCCCCGCGGAACGTCACGCCGGGCAACGCATCCACCTGCACATCGGCTTTCTGGCCGGGCTGCATTCTGCCGGTCTGTGTCTCTTTAAAATTGGCGGTGACGTAAATCCCTTCATCGGGCACCAGCGCCATCAGCCGCTGGCCGGGTGTCACATAATCGCCGACCTGCACCTGACGGTTTCCGACCACGCCATCCACCGCCGCAAAAATTGTCGTATGGTTGAGATCCTGCTGCGCCAGATCTTCTGCCGCCTGCGCTTTCACCACCGCCGCATTTGCCAGCGCCAGCGCCGCTTCAATTTCAGCGCGCTGCGCGTGCGTCACCGCCGCCTGATTTTGCGCGACATTCAGCATGGCAGCCGCGTGTGCCGAGGTCTGTTCCGCCGTCACCGCCACGGTTTTATAGCGATCCGCATCATTACGGGACGTCGCGCCACTGACCGCCAGCGACTGATACCTTTGCTGCTCGGCCTCGGCGTGCTGTTGTTCGGCTTTCGAGGAGCGGATGGCGGTTCGCGCCGCATCGATTTGCGTCAGCGCCAGCTGTTCCTGCGCCTGCTGGCTGAGCAGCGCCGCCTGCTGCTGCGCGACCTGCGCACGGGCATCATCCAGATCGCCCCGCGCGGCGGCCAGACGCGCCGTAAATTCTTCGCTGTCGATAAGCACCAGTTTATCGCCGGCATGAACCTGCTGGTTATGCCGCACCAGCACTTGCGACACAAAACCTTTCACTTTTGGCGCAACGGTGGTCGCGTCGGCCGTCAGATACGCATCGTCGGTGGATTCTGAAGAAGGCGCCGCCAGCAGCCAGGCCGCCCCGCCGAGCGCCACAGCCAGCGCAACCGCACTGACCACCCAGATACGTTTTGATCGCTTATTCACTTTTGACTGCGGGGGGACAACCTCACCACTCACTGTTGCTTCGCTCATTTTTTCTCGCACCTCATTGCATGATGGATATCATATTAATATGATGATCATCATATAAACAAGTCCCGGGATCTCACAAAAATGTCAGCCACCCTGAATCACCCCGCCGCGATCTCGCCAGCGGATTACCCGACATCACGCAAGTTTCTGATTTTCAGCATAATGGCGTTCGGCATGTTTCTGGCGTTGATCGACATTCAGATCGTCGCCGCTTCGCTTAATGATGTCCAGGCCGGGCTTTCCGCCGGGCCGGACGAAATCAGCTGGGTGCAAACCTCATACCTGATCGCCGAACTGGTGATGATCCCGTTCTCGGCATTTCTGGCGCAGGCGCTTTCGACCCGCTGGCTGTTCAGCGCGTCCGCCGCCCTGTTTACGCTCAGCAGCATCGGCTGCGGATTGTCTTGGAATATTGAGTCGATGATCTTCTTCCGCGCGTTGCAGGGCTTTACCGGCGGCGCGATGGTGCCGACGGTTTTCGCAACCGGCTTCGCCATGTTTCAGGGCAAACAGCAGGCGATCATTCCGGCGATCCTCGGGATGGTCAGCGTGCTGGCACCGACGCTTGGGCCGACCGTGGGCGGCGTGGTGACGCAGGTTCTCGACTGGCGCTGGATCTTCTTCATCAACATATTACCCGGCGTGCTGGTGGCGACCGGCGCGGTGATGTTCATCCACGTCGATAAAGCCGATTTTTCGATGCTCAAACGTATCGACTGGGTGCATTTATTTTCGATGGCCGTCGCTCTCGGCTGCCTGGAGTACGTGCTCGAAGAAGGCCCGCGTAAAAACTGGTTCAGCGATCCGCAGATCCAAATTTCAGCCTGGTTTTCGCTGGTGGCCTTTGTTCTGTTTCTCGAACGTTCCTTCTATTCCAAAAACCCGATTGTACGCCTGACGCCCTTTCGCGATCCGACCTTTACCTTCGCCTGTTTATTCAATCTGGTCGTGGGTTTTGGTTTGTACGCCTCGACCTACCTGACACCGGTTTTCCTCGGCCGTATCCGTGATTTCAACAGCCTGGAAATTGGCACGACGGTCTTTGTCGTTGGCGTCGGGCAGTTTTTCAGTACCCTGATCGCCGCGAGATTAATCAACCGCATCGATCGCCGGATATTAATCACTGTGGGATTATCCGGTTTCGCGCTGAGCTTATGGCTGACGACCGCCGTCACACCTTACTGGGGCGCGGAACAGTTTTTCTGGCCGCAGGTCGTGCGCGGATTATTCATTATGTTGTGCATCGTGCCGAGCGTGAATATGGCGCTGACTGCCTTTCAGGGGCCGGAACTGCGCTATGCCTCAGGCTTGTTTAACCTGATGCGAAATCTGGGCGGCGCTGTCGGTATTGCGACGGTGAATACCTGGTTGCAGGACTGGACGCGCGTTCACGCGGCGCGTTTCGGTGAAAGTCTTGGGCAATACGGCGACCACGCGCAGGACGTGATTGGATCGCTGGCGCAAAAAATCGGCCACCTGACGCCGGACACCGCACACGCGTTGCTGATGGCTAAAGGTCTGTTCGGCGCAAAAGTGGCGGCGCAATCCCTGACGCTGGCTTTCAACGATATCTTCCAGGTCATGGCGTGGATGTTCATTGCTGCGCTGGTGATGGTGCCGTTTTGCCGTAAATGAGGGTGGAAATGTGAAGCAATTGTGCAGGCAGCCGCAAAAAATGCGGTTGCCGGAGGGAACTTTTCGAACAGGGTGAGAAAGCTTTGGCCTGTTTGAAATAAATCCTTATAATTGGCGGCCCTGAAATGCGATTCGTTACAGTTACTGAGTCCCTTTCAAGAGCTATGTGCAAGTACACTATTCCTCCGGGCGGAAACTTCCGCATCGGGGGGAAATCAACATCCTGACAACAACTGCCAGTGTGGCATTAACGACCAACGAAAATATGAAAATGAGCATTCGCGCAATCCTTACCCTGGTTTTGGCAGTTGCTGCATATAGCCAGGCGTCTTTTGCTGTGGTCTATCCTCTTCCGGCGAACAATGGTCGTCTGGTCGGTGAAAACATTACGGTAACCGTTCCGCAGGGCAGCAGCCTGCCGCTGGAACATTTTGCAGCGCAATACCAGATGGGTTTGAGCAACATGCTCGAAGCCAACCCTGGCGTTGACCCGTTCCTGCCAACGCCGGGCACCGTGCTGACCATTCCTCAGCAACTGATCCTGCCGGAAACGCCACATGAAGGCATCGTCATCAACAGTGCTGAAATGCGTCTGTATTACTACCCGAAAGGCACCAATACCGTTGTCGTTCTGCCAATCGGTATCGGCGAACTGGGCAAAGACACCCCGATGAACTGGGTGACGACTGTACAGCGTAAAAAAGCGGGCCCGACCTGGACCCCGACTGCAAAAATGCATCAGGAATATGCCGCCCGTGGTGAGTTCCTGCCAGCAGTCTTCCCTGCCGGCCCGGACAACCCGATGGGGCTGTACGCGCTGTACGTTGGCCGTCTGTATGCGGTTCACGGTACCAATGCCAACTTCGGTATCGGCCTGCGCGTAAGCCACGGTTGTGTGCGTCTGCGTGACGCAGATATCAAATGGCTGTACGACAATGTGCCGCAAGATACCCGCGTTCAGTTCATCAACGAGCCGGTGAAAGCCACCGTTGAGCCGGACGGCAAACGTTATATTGAGATCCACAACCCGCTGTCTTCCAACCAGGAAGAGTTTGATTCCCAGCAGCCGATTCCGATTACGCTGACCGGCAGCGCAAACACCGTTGCATCGTCTCCGTCTGTTAACCAGACTGTAGTTCAGCGCGCAATCGAGATGCGTGCAGGTATGCCGGTGCAAATCAACTAACATTGATTGGTTGCTGACTTAGAAAGCCCTGAAACTGTTTCGGGGCTTTTTTTTGGGATTTTTTTAGGGGTTACCCTAGGAGCCGTTTTCATAAGCTTGATTGAGAAGGTTTTGGTTTTTCACTGGCAGTGAGGCGCTTTAGAAGGATCGAGAAAATTTCGGTTTTTTAGTGGCAGTGATCGCTCAGCGGCGGCGTTTGCGGCACTAGCCGGAGGTGCTGAAACATGGCCAGCGAGCGGTCGCGCGCAGTAAAAGAGCCGGAGATTCTTAAGAGGCGCGGCGACAGGCGCCTCTTAAGGCCAGTTTGGGTGGCAACCCAAGGTGTTGAACTCAGGAATTCAAAAGCCCCCTTTTTCCTCCCCAAGCTCCCACAATTTCCGCCGAATCAGCTGTTTCAACCTTAACGCGGCCTGTGAAGCCGGCTGATCTCTCCTGCTCAGCAGGATCACCTCAAACGGCAATGCTTCCACGACGGACACAATCTTCAGTTGATCGACGTATCGCCGGGCGGTAAACGTATCGACGACGCCAACACCGCCGCCTGCCAGCACCATGTCGGCAATCACGGAATAGGTTTTGATGAACAACGCGGAATGCGGCATCAGGCCGTTCTCGCGCAGGACGCGGTTGAGCACCTGCCCGAGCGGATCCTGCTGCTGGAGCATCAGTAAGTCGTTTTCACACAGCCACGCCAGCGATACCGGGCCTTCGACCTCAGCATCTTTCGGTAATAGCGCCACCATGTTGGCCTGATAAATCGACTCGGCCACCAGTTCCTGCGTGGCCTGCTCGCCGAACGCCAGCGCAAAATCCATTTTGTATTGCAGCAGATCCTGACTCAGCGTGTTGAAATGCCCGGTCACCAGTTCGACGCTGCCGCCGGGCGTCTGGCGGCGAAAATCCACCAGCACCGGTGCCATCACGCTGTGCCCCAGCGCGTGCGCAGAGCCGATGCGCACATGCTGGCCCTCGCCCTGACGCAGCTGCTCTGCCAGTTCGCCAATCGCCTGAATATGGCTGAACAACGCCTCGACTTCCGGCATCAGACGGCGGCCTTCGGGCGTGACGATCAGTCCCTGAGGCGTGCGGTCAAAAAGCGTGAAACCCAGCTGCTGCTCGGCGTGGTTCAACACGCGGCTGACGTTGGGCTGCGAAACGTTGAGCAGGCGCGCCGCGCCGCTGACGCTTCCCGCCTGTAAGACCGCCTGAAAGACTTCAATGTGGCGTAAGCGCATTTATTTCTGCGTCGTCGCAAGGTAAGAAAATGCGCTTAACAGGCTGATAATATTGGCAACGTTCGGGCTGTGATAGCCGACGGTGACGGCGTCGATGCGCTCAACGCCTGGGATCAGGCTGAACAAGTCGGCCAGAACCGGTTTGGCGGCCATCAGCTCCAGATGGTACGGCCCGCTGAATCTTCCGGCGGTGAGCGGTGCGGGTTTGCTGACGGCTATCGTCGCCTGCTTGCGGATTTTGGCGCAGGCAATTGACGGGCTGTCGGATTCGGCGGCATTGGCGGAAATCGCGCGTTTTACGCAGACGTACTGGGATTCCGGGTAATGGCGGCGGATCCAGGTTTCGAGGTGATCGTCGCCGGTCACCAGCCATAGCGGAACATTCAGTTCGGCACCGGCGGCGGCATACAAATCACTTTCGCCGACCACGTTGCCGTTGAGTTTGACGCGATAGAAGGCGCGGCCATTAATCGTATGCGCCAGTACGCCGTTTTCTCCGGCGGCGGTGTGATAGCCGACAAACATCAGGCCGTCGTATTGCTGCTGTTGCAGGCCTTCAACCATCGATAATCCGCGCGGTTTGCCCTGAACCAGACGGGCGCGCGGGTCAATTTTGTCCGCACGCAGGTTCTGCATCATGGCGTGGCTGTCAGCGACCGTGACTTCGGTTGCGCCACCGGCAAATGCGCCGTCAATGGCAGCATTCACTTCGCCTTCCATCAGCGCCCGCGCGGCCTCGTAATCCGCATTGCCCGGGCTGCATTGCTCCGGACGCATCACACCCGCAATACCTTCGATGTCAGCAGAGATAAAGATTTTCATAATGGGTTCCCTTTCAGTTTATTTGCTCCTCTCCCTGTAAAGGTGAGGTCGGGAGGGGGTTTTGCAAACGACTACTTTGCCAGATTATCAAGGAGATAACTCAGCCCCAGCCGGTAATGTCCGTCGAATCCGCAGACGGTTTCTGCATTCAGTAAGGCATCAATAATAGCGTGTTCTGTAGCATCTGCCGCGCACGCCAGCAGTGGTTCTAATTTTGCATCCGCCAACGTGACACCGTCACGTTTTGTTGAAAATGCCAGCGCGATATCACCCGAACCGTGGCCCCAGTAGCTGCCCAGACGCCCTAACCCGGCACCGGCGCGTTTAGCGATCCGTCCGAGCTGGCGGCTGTCGAGATAACGGTCGCAAGCCATGATGATAATGATGGAACCGGCGTCTACCTGCGGAGCAAGTTGTGGATGGATATGCGCGATGGCGTCCCCGACGCGCACGCCGTCGAGGGTCAGTTCGGACAACTTGCCAAAATTCGCCAGCACCAGCACGCCGAGCGTTGCGTTAAGCTCTTCACACCAGCGCGACGCCGAGCCAATCCCGCCCTTCAGGCCGAAACTGCTCATGCCACGCCCTGCTCCCACGCTGCCACGGGCGAATGCTTTTGTCGCGCCGTCGAGTGCGGTCAGCGCGTCGTCTTCACTGACCGCCATCGCCTGAATATCGTTAAGATAGAAGTCATTACATTCGAGGATCACCGGATTAATGGTCGCCTCCGGTCGGCCAATTTGCGGAAACTGTTCGCAACTGCGTTTCACCAGCGCGTTGAACAGGGTGCCGGTGGCGAAGGTATTGCTGAGCAGAACCGGTGTTTGCAGTTCGCCCAGTTCCATTATCTGGATCAGCCCCATCGGTTTGGCAAAACCATTCAACACCGCCGCACCGCACGGCAACGGGTATTCATAAAGATTATCGCCCGGTGGCACAATCGCGGTGACGCCGGTCTGGATATCCCCTGCCGCCAGCGTGCTGTGGCCGACGGTCACGCCCGCGACGTCGGTGATGGAATTGGCCGGCCCGCAGGGAAAACGCGGGTGGAAGATCTGACGCGTTTTGCGCCAGCGTTGCAGCAAGGCCGCCAGCGCCTGCTGCGTGAATTCATCTTCATTATCTTGCGGGTGCATCAGTCTTCCGTTTCATGTCATGAGTTCAGTCAGAAATTACTTCTTCAGTTTAGGATCGAGCGTGTCACGCAGCGCGTCGCCGAGCAAATTAAACGCCAGAACCGTGAGGAATATCGCCAGACCGGGGAAAACGCTGACATTCCATTTGCCCGCCATCATCATGTTACGGCTCATCGCAAGAATGTTCCCCCACTCCGGCACGTCCGGCTCAGGTCCCAGACCGATAAAACTCAGGCTGGCGGCGGTGAGAATGCTGGTGCCGATACGCATTGTAAAATAGACAATCACATTCGACAGCGTGCCCGGCAGAATGTGGCGCAAAATCACCACGCGGTCAGGCGCACCGACGCAGCGCACCGCTTCTACGTATGCACTTTGTTTGATGGATAATGTTGCCGCGCGCACGATGCGGGCGAAAACCGGTACGCTGAACACCGCCACGGCGATAATCACGTTATTCAGGCCGGGGCCGAGAATGGCGACAACGGCTATCGCCAGCAACATACCGGGAAACGCAAACAGAACGTCGGATCCGCGCATGATCAGCATGTCGGCCCAGCGGCCATAATAGCCTGCCAGTAACCCGAGCAATACACCGGCAATCATGCCCAGCGTGACCGAGAAAATGCCGACGTAGAGGGAAATCCGTGCGCCATAAATAATGCGGCTGAGCACGTCGCGGCCTAAATCATCGGTGCCAAACCAGTGTTCCGGCGTCGGGCCGACGCCCAGCGCCATCCAGTCCGGCGTCATCGGATCATAAGGCGCGAGCCACGGCGCAAAAATGGCCACCAGGATCAGCAGCAGAATAAATCCGCCGGACACCAGCGCCATCGGATGACGGATAAACGTCTGAAAAAAGTCGTACCACGGCGAGCGGATATCATCACTGTGCGGGGCAACCGCTGCCGGTTGGTTTTCTCCAGGCACTGAGACAGGTTCGGTCATTTACAGCTCCTAGCGCAGACGAATCGCCGGGTTAACCACCGCATAAAGCAGGTCCACCAGCAGATTAATCAGAATAAATTCAAACACAAACAGCATCACCAGCGCCTGAATAACCGGCTGATCCTGCGTTTTGATGGATTCGATCAGTAACCAGCCCAGCCCCGGCCAGCTGAAGACGCTTTCGACAATAATTGAACCGCCCAGCAGGAAGCCAAACTGCAAGCCGAGCATGGTGAGTATCGGGATCAGCGCATTGCGCATGATGTGTTTCCAGGTCACCCGCCGCGCCCGTAAGCCTTTGGCGTTGGCAGTACGTACGTAATCTTCCTGCGCGACATCGAGAAACGCCGAACGGGTGAAACGCGCCATGACCGCTGCGACCGAAGAACCAAGCGTAATCGCCGGTAAAATGATGTCAGTTGGCTGGTTAAACCCACTGACGGCAAACAGCCCAAACGGCATGGCAACAAACTGAATCAGCAGCAATCCGAGCCAGAACGGCGGCATGGAAATCCCGCCGACCGCCATACTCATCAGCGCCCAGTCCTGCCATTTGCCGCGTTTCAGCGCCGAGACCACGCCAATCACCAGCCCCAAAACTACCGACCAGGCGAAACCGGCCAGCGCCAGCAGCAGCGTGGGCATAAATCCGCTTTCAATCACGCTTAACACCGGCTGACGCGTGCGGTATGTCGTGCCCAGATCGCCATGTATCATGCCGTTCAGCCAGTGCCAGTACTGCGCAGGCAACGGATCGTTCAGTCCAAGCAGTTGCCGCGCTGACTCAACCGCCTCAATCGGCGCATCCTGACCGGCGTAAATACGCGCAGGATCCCCCGGCAGCAGCTTGATAAAGCCGAAAACCAGTAACGACACCACCAGTAAAACGGGGATCATTTCCAATATCCGGCGGAGAAAATAGGTCAGCATAAAAGGGATCCCCTGAATTCAGTAAACTCCCTCCCGATAAAAAGGAGGGAGTAAAACAGCACCTCTGTTACTTAAACTGTGCCTGATTGAAAATCAGAGAACCGTCGGCCAGCATGTAGACGCCGGACAACGCTTTGCTCTTACCGACCAGATTGTCCGGTACGCCCAGATACGCCATCGGCGCATCGGCCCACAGCAGTTTCTGCGCATCGGCATAGGCCGCTTTACGTTTTTCAACGTCGGCGGTTTGCAGCCCGGCGGTGATCGCCGCATCAACCTGTTTATTGCTGTAGTACGACACGTTGTACGCCGACGGGATCCACGATTCGGTCGCGAACAGCGGACGCAGCGCCCAGTCAGCATCACCCGTCGAGGCCGACCATGCGCCGTAATACATTTCAACTTTCGCATCTGCCGGTTTCGGCGTACTCCACAGACGCTGTGTCAGGGTTCCGGCGTCCATCGGCACCAGTTTCACACGCACGCCAATCAGTGAGAGTTGCTGTTTCAGGAACTGCGCACTGCGGATACGGTCGGTCTTGTTGGAACTCCACATTTCCACGTCGAAGCCCTTTTCATACCCGGCTTCTTTCATCAGCTCTTTTGCTTTGGCGATGTTGTAGCTGTAATCCGGCGTAGTTTGCTTCTGGTAGAACTGAACGTTTTTCGGCAGCGGCGACGTGGACGGCGAACCTAAACCGGCGAAGCCTACTTTCAGCCAGAGATTACGGTCGATGGCGTAGTTAATCGCCTGACGGACGCGCACGTCAGAGAACTCTTTTTTCTGCGTGTTGAAGGCGATGTAATACAGGTAGATGCCCGGATCCTGCGCGATATCGAGTTTAGGATCACTTTTCACGGTTTCCACCAGATCAGACGGCAGCGGATACACCGCATCCACGCCGCCCGATTTCAGTTTTGCTACCTGCGTGGAATCTTCCGGCGTCGGGTAAAGCGTCACGGAATCGACTTTCGGCCAGCCTTTCTGCCAGTAGTTATCGTATTTCACCAGTTTGACGTCTTTGCCCTGCTGCCATTCGACAAATTTAAACGGACCGGTACCGACCGGATGCACGCTCAGATCCTGCTCATTCGGATACTGTTTCAGCGATGCCGGGCTGTGCATCACCGCAGACGGGTGCGCCAGCGTGTTGATCATCGCGCCGAACGGTTTATTCAGCGTGATTTTGACCTGGTACGGACTAACTACATCTACCGATTTAATCATGCTGAACAGTGAGTTACGCTTAAGATGATTGGCCGGATTCGCCAGGCGATCGAGGTTTGCTTTCACCGCATCGGCGTTAAACGGCGTGCCATCCTGGAAGGTCACGTCGTGACGCAGGTTAATAGTAAATTCTGTGGCGTCGCTGTTACTGGTGTAATCGGTCGCCAGCACTGGCACGACGGCCATTTTGTTATCGAACTGGAACAGACGTTCAAAAATGCCGCTCTGAATGGAATAACTCAGCGTATCCGTGGTGTCGTGCGGGTCAAAACCGGTCACGTCGGCATACATGGAAATGCGCAGATCTTTCGCCTGAGCAGAGGCGGCAAAACACAGCGCCAGCCCTGCGGCCAGCAGGCTTTTACGTAGGAACGTTGAGTGCATGAACTTCTCCTGTGTATTCCAAAAAAGAAAAAATTAACGTTATGCCTGTTGTTCAGCCACCCAGTGGTGCGGCGAAACCTGGCTGTACCTGAGTTTTTCTATCTGTACACCGGCCGGATGCACCGGCGATTTCACTTCCACATCATCAAAATTGCGCAATGCACGCTGCGTCGGATCCGCCACCGGCACCGAACTGAGCAGGCGACGGGTGTATGAATGTTGAGGATTGCTAAATACAGCATCTCGCGGACCAATCTCCACAATCTGCCCGCTGTACATCACCGCAACCCGGTTGGCGATGCGTTCCACCACTGCCATATCGTGCGAGATAAACAGCCACGCCACGCCGGTGTCGCGCTGTAAATCCATCATCAGATTCACCACCTGCGCCTGAATAGAAACATCCAGCGCCGACACCGCTTCGTCAGCAATAATTACCTGCGGCTGCAACGCCATCGCGCGTGCGATGGCAATACGCTGCCGCTGGCCGCCGGAGAATTCATGGGGATAGCGGCGCGCAAAAGAGGGATCCAGCCCGACGCTTTTCAGCAGCTGATTTACCACCGGCGTGGCATCTGCCAGTGATTTTTTCAGGCCGTGCAGTAATAAAGGCTCCGCAATAGAAAAACCGACGGTCAGACGCGGGTTCAGCGAGGCATAGGGATCCTGAAACACCATCTGGATCTGACGGCGGACGGCCTGAAACGGCGTGTCGCGCATCAGCGTGATTTCTTTGCCTTCCAGATGAATGCTTTCAGATTCGCTGCCGACCAGACGCAAAATCGCTCGCCCGGTGGTGGATTTTCCACAGCCACTTTCGCCGACCAGCGCCAGCGTTTCGCCCGGCCAGATTGAAAAATCAATTTGCTCAACGGCGTGAACTTCTTTGGTCACACGCGACAGCACGCCGGAACGGATCGGATAGCAGACCCGCAGCCCGCGCACATCCAGCAGCGGCGGCGCGTCGTAATTCGCGGTTTTCTGATCGCCGTCGGCGACTGAAACGTGAGCTCCATCACCTGCAATCGATTGCTTATTCGCATCATTTTTAGGCGCACTGAGCAGCGGAAAACGGCGAGGCCATTTGAGCCCGCGCATGTCGCCCAGTTTCGGCACGGCGGCCAGCAGCGCGCGGGTATAAGGGTGCTGCGCATGGGCAAAAATTTCGGTCACGCTGCCCTGTTCCACCACGTTGCCCTGATACATCACTACCACGCGGTCGGCAATTTCGGCGACAACGCCCATATCATGCGTAATAAAGAGGACAGACATGTCGGTGCCCTGTTGCAGGTCACGCAGAATTTGCAGAATGCGCGCCTGCACGGTGACATCCAGCGCAGTGGTGGGTTCGTCGGCAATCAGCAATGCCGGATCGCAGGCCAGCGCCTGCGCAATCATGACGCGCTGACGCATACCGCCGGAAAGTTCGTGGGGATAACATTTGAGAATGCGTTCAACGTCGGGGATACGCACCTGTTTAAGCAGTTCGCGGGCTTTGGTCAGTGCATTGGCTTTGGTCGCCATCCCGTGGTCAATCAGCCCTTCCGTGAGCTGATCGCCGACCCGTAATACCGGGTTGAGCGACGTCATCGGTTCCTGAAAGATCATCGACATTTCGCGGCCGCGCAGTTTGCGCCGCGATTCTGCCGAAAGGGAATTGAGCGCGTGGCGTGTGCCGTCGCGCCCGAAAAAATTCACGCTGCCGCCGTTGATATGGGCGGAATCCGGCAACAGGCCCATCACGCTGAGCGACGTGACAGATTTACCGGAGCCGCTTTCGCCGACCACGGCGACGACTTCACCTTTATTAATAGAAAAGGAAACGCCCTTCAGCGCCTGAGTTTTGCCCTGACGGCCGGAAAACGTGACCGACAAATCGTTAATCTGCAAGATTGGCGATGGCTGTTCATTAATCAAAAAACGTCTCCTTTAAATAAGGGCAAAATTACAACCAGACTTCGCCGTTCTCGTAGCGCAATGCCGGTTCAGCGTCCTGCGCCAGCCAGATCGGGCCATCCAGATCGACACGTTCGGCCTGAACCGCCACCGGCAGCGCGGCTTCCATGGCAATAGAAGAACCGAGCATGCACCCGACCATAATCCGCAACCCCAGACGGCGGGCTTCTTCGGTCATCGCCAGCGCTTCGGTCAGCCCGCCGCACTTATCGAGTTTGATGTTGATCATCTCGTAACGGTCGCGCAGACCGGCGATATCCGAAAGTTCGTGACAGCTTTCGTCGGCGCAGACAGGAATGGGATGCAAACAACGCACCAGATCTTTGTCATTGCCTGCCGGAAGCGGTTGTTCAATCATCGCCACGTTAAATTCGTGCAGTGCCTGAAACAGGCTGCCGAGATCTAAACCCTGCCAGGCTTCGTTGGCGTCCACGACCAGCGTCGCCAGCGGTGCTGCGGCGCGGATAGCCGCCACTTTCTCGATAATCTGCTCACGATCGAGTTTGATTTTCAGCAACTGCGCGCCACCGGCCACGGCAATCCCGGCCGCTTTCGCCATGTTTTCCAGAGAATCCAGGCTCAGCGTTTCTGCCGTAATCACCGAAACAGGCTTCGGCATATCAAGCAGTTGCCACAAGGTTTTGCCCTGTTTTGCCGCATCCAGACGCCACATTGCACAGTCGAGGGCATTGCGCGCCGAGCCGATCGGCATCACTTCCTGCAACGCTTCACGGGTCAGCCCCTCTTCAACCCGCGGACGGATCAAATCCAGCTGTTCGCAAACGCTTTGCGGGGATTCCTGATAATGCGCGGTGGGCGTGCATTCGCCGGTTGCGGTAAATTCACCGTCCGTCAGGGTCACACGTACTACCGTCACCGCGGTGCGGGTGCCGCGTGAAATCGCAAAAGGCTTAGCCAGCGGCAGTTCGGCTGACAGGAAAGTCATCTGAGTCATCAGCCGTTATCCCTGATCCATTGCGCGATGTTTTTGATGCCGAAACGCACCGGATCGGTCGCCGGAACGCCGAATTCTTCACTGATTTCGGCCAGCGCGATTTTGGCTTCTTCTTCACTCACGGCAGACGTGTTCAGCGAGAAACCGGCAATTCTGACGTCCGGGCTGGTGAGGCTGGCCGCCGCCAGATTGGTGTCCAGGCACTGGCGCAGCGTCGGCATAAACTGATGCGGCAGATGGCGCATGTGCGGGCGGCCAAGTTCATGACACATCACCAGCAAATGCGCCTGCGCGCCGTGGATCAGGCCCATGCTGACGCCTGCAAATGACGGATGATAAAGCGAACCCTGCCCTTCAATGATGTCCCAGTGATCGTCGTCATTGGCGGGTGCCAGCGCTTCAACCGCACCGGAAATAAAGTCAGCAATCACAGCATCAATCGCAATACCCGCACCGGCCACCAGCACGCCGGTCTGGCCGGTTGCGCGGAAATCGGCTTTCAAATCCAGTTCACGCATGGCAGATTCGAGCGCCAGCGAGGTATACATTTTGCCGACGGAACAGTCCGTGCCGACGGTCAGAATACGTTTACCGCTGCGCTTCTTACCGGTACCGGTATCCAGCTCAGGCTGCATATGGCGAACATCGAACAGCTGCACGTTATGCTCAGCGGCCAGTTCCACCAGCTCAGGAATATCGTTCAGCCCCTGATGCAAACCGTTCGCCACGTTCAGCCCGGCGCGGATCGCCGTTTTAATGGAATCAATCCAGTGCGCCGGTAATTTACCGCCCGAATTCGCCGTACCCAGCACCATGGTTTTTGCGCCCTGCGCCACCGCTGTGTCGATATCCAGATCCGGCAGCCCGAGGGAGACAGAGTCAGTCGCCAGACGAATTTGCCCGACGCACGCTTCAGGGCGCCAGACGTGTATCCCGCGCGCCGTTTTCGCCGCCAGCGGATCCATCACATCGCCCAGGAATAACAGGTAAGGCTTGGGTATTTGCTGCATGTCAGTTTCTCCGGAAATGAATTTTAGAATGTGTTTTAAGTCAGGCCGGAGGTCACTATTCCACGGGCGACACAACCCGGCGAATACTTGTTTAGCGCTGGGGTATAACCTCAGGCTATAGGGCTCAGTTTATTGAATTTATGGGGTTATTTATGACGTACAGGGAGAGAGGAAAAATAAACTGAGTACGGGGAATTCACGGAAAAACAGCAATAAAAAAAGGCAGAGCCAATGAACTCTGCCTTTGCGATTACCTTTTTCAGACACAGAATGGGGTAATAATTTTGTTCACTAACTTAGAAGCGGTAAGTCAGTGCAACAGCAACGATGTCGTCAGAGCTTACGCCCAGTTTGTTGTTGTCATCGATCTGGTTGATCATGTAGTCAACATAGGTGTACATGTTTTTGTTGAAGTAGTAAGTCGCACCGATTTCGAAGTATTTGACCAGGTCAGCATCGCCCACGCCTCCAACATCT
The DNA here is from genome assembly GCF_024808755.1 of Rahnella sp. BIGb0603. Classification (NCBI taxonomy): domain Bacteria; kingdom Pseudomonadati; phylum Pseudomonadota; class Gammaproteobacteria; order Enterobacterales; family Yersiniaceae; genus Rahnella; species Rahnella sp. BIGb0603. The sequence continues at coordinate 605,518 of NZ_JANUEX010000002.1, forward strand.
TTCGCTTTAGACTGAACGTAACCGATTGACGGACGCAGACCGTTTTCGAACTGGTACTGTGCAACTAACTCATAACCCTGAGTTTTGTTTGCATAGCCGGCAGTGCCGTTAACAGTGATCGGCGCCTGGTTGCGGGTTTCGTTATACATTGCTGCCAGGTAAACCTGGTTTGCATCGTATTTCAGGCCAGTCGCCCATGCAGAAGCTTTATCGCCGCCACCGATTTGAGAGTTAGTCTGGCCATTGGTACGATCAGAAGAAGAACCTGCGATAACAGCACCGATACCGGAACCTGCGATATCTTCATAATCGATAGATGCGCCGTAACCGTCGCCGTTGCCTTTGTTGTTAGCACGGCCATCGTTTTCGTTCTTCGCCTGATATTGCAGGGCCACGTTCAGGCCAGTCACCAGACCGAAGAAGTCCTGGTTACGGTAAGTTGCGAGGCTGTTAGCACGGCCAACCATGAAGTTGTCGGAGTTAGCAGTATCACCACCAAACTCTGGCAGCATATCGGTGAAGCCCAGTGCGTCATAAACCACACCGTAGTTACGGCCGAAGTCGATAGAACCGAAATCTTTAACTTTCAGACCTGCAAAGCCCAGACGGGTTTTAGTACCGGTCGTGCCCTGGCTTTCAGCATGGTTAGCCTGAACGTTATATTCCCACTGGCCATAACCGGTCAGTGTGTCATTAATTTGTGTTTCGCCTTTAAAGCCCAGACGAACATAAGTCATGTCGCCATCAGAACCAGCGTCATCAGAGAAATAATGCTTAGCGGTTACGCGACCGTAAAGGTCCAGTTTATTACCATCTTTGTTATAGATTTCGGTTGCGTTTGCGGTAGTTCCCACTGCAATTAAAGAGACCGCTAAGGCCAACACACTGCGCTTCATCATTATTTAAGATTCCTTGATTTTTTATAAAGGATTTCTCATGCCCGCTTTATTTAAATATCTGAATATCGGGCTCTGAGTATTTGTACATGTTTTTAAATGCGTCTGTCTGTAAAACGATTTGAACCTTAACACTGAGCACAAAAAGTTAAAATGGAAAAGTTCGCCACACTAAGTCTTTTTTGAGTAAAGATATGTAACTAAATATTTCTATTATAAGTCTCTAACCCCCTGATTATATGCGGTTTTCGCATAACATTTTGCACCATTATGGTGCTACGCCTTATTTTGGTGCATTTAAGGTTTACTTTTGTAAAGCAGTTGCAAGCGGGATCACCTTTCTCAAAAGGTTTTTTACTGTTAACAATCGTTAATGAATTCACAATAGGAAAATGAGTAGTGCATTTAAATAGTGCATAGCATGGTAATTATTTTATTGATAAGTTCATTAGCAAATAAATAGAAAATGCGACCATAAGATTTTTGTACTACGCAATTTCATCTGCATTCGAACTTTTAATAAATTACCTGAGAGAAATAAAGCCAAATTGAATCTAAAAATAATTTCGCGGGTGATTGAATTGAACAAAAATGTTTATTCCTTCGTGACCGTATTGTGCTTTTTTTATTCAAAACGGGCTTTGTAAATTGTGAATATTGTTTTGCTGCGAAGGGAAGTCGTCTCAAGGGAGGAGGAATTTGCAGGTTTTTACAACAGAGGATGAGTAATACCTCTTTGCCCCCTCCTCTCTATAAAGGAGGGGGCCGCTAATTAACGAAACTGCGCGGCGTGAAGTTGTGCATAGCGCCCCCGGAGGGACAGCAGAGATTCGTGTGTGCCCTGCTCGACGATGCCTTCTTTGTCGACCACGATAATGCGGTCGGCATTCTGGATCGTCGCCAGGCGGTGCGCGATGACCAGCGTGGTTCGCCCTTCGGAAAGCTCGGCCAGCGATTGCTGAATGGCCTGTTCAGTTGCGGTATCCAGCGCAGAGGTCGCTTCATCCAGGATCAGGATCGGCGGATTCTTGAGGAAGATGCGGGCAATGGAAAGCCGCTGTTTCTGGCCGCCTGACAGTTTAACACCCCGCTCACCGATCACCGTGTCCATCCCCAGCGGCAGCGCATCAATCACATCATCAAGGCGCGCACGGCTGGCGGCCAGACGGATTTCTTCTTCGCTGGCATCCAGCTTGCCATAAGCAATATTCTCACGGATTGTGCCGCCAAACAGGAAGACGTCCTGCTGCACAATGCCGATGTTGTGGCGCAGCGAGGTTTGCGTCATATCACGGATGTCGATGCCATCGATCGTGATGCTGCCGCTGTCAATTTCATAGAAACGAGGGAGCAGCGAGCACAGCGTGGTTTTACCTGCACCGGACGGCCCGACAAACGCCAGCGTTTCACCGGCATTAATCGACAGCGTGATCCCGTTCAGAATTTTGCTGGCAGGCGTATAACCGAACACCACATTGTCATAATGAATGTCGCCGCGCAGATGGCTGACGACCTGCGCGTCCGGACGATCAACGATATCCGGCGCCGTATCGATCAGCTGCGTGAAGCGTTTAAAACCGGCAATGCCTTTCGGATAGCTTTCCAGAACCGAGCTGATTTTCGCCACCGGGCGGAAGAACACTTCCACCAGCAGCAGGAAACCCACGAAACCGCCGTAAGTCAGCTGGTCATTGATCACGTACCAGGTGCCCGCGACCATCACGATCAGCTGGACCAGACGCGTACTCAGATAACTCAGCGTCAGGCTGGCAGTCATGATCTGATAGGCTTTCAGCTTCGTCGTCCGGTATTTATCGTTGTCATGTGCGAACAGTTTTTGCTCATGTTCTTCGTTGGCGAAGGCTTTCACCACGCGGATACCGCCGATGCTTTCTTCTATACGGGCGTTGAAATTCCCCACCTGCCCGAACAGCCGCCGCCAGGTTTCTGTCATTTGCGCCCCGTAACGGCTGACCATCCAGGTCATCGCGGGCACAATAATGATGGTCATCAGCGCCAGTTGCATATGCACGGTAGCCATCAGAATAAAGGCACCAATGAAAGTCATCACCGCAATGAACACGTCTTCCGGCCCGTGGTGCGCGACTTCCCCGACCTCTTCCAGATCTTTGGTCACATGCGTAATGATATGGCCGGTTTTGGTATTGTCGTAATAACGGAAAGAGAGTTTCTGTAAATGGCTGAAAGCCTGACGGCGCATGTCAGTTTCAATCCCGACGCCCAGCGCGTGGCCCCAGTAGTTCACAATCGCCATCAGCGCGGTGTTAAACAGGTAGATCAGCAACAAGCCGACTGTCGCGCCGATGATCAGCACCCAATCATGAGCAGGCAGAAGCTTATCAATGAAAGTTTTGATCGCCATCGGAAAACCAAGTTCCAGCAATCCGGCGAGGATTGCGCATCCGAAGTCGAGGAAGAACAGTTTTTTATAAGGCGCGTAATAAGAGAAAAAACGGCGGAGCATCATGCATCCTCTAATTAAGATTACCAGCCTGTAAAGGCGAAGCGACCAGTCTAGATGAAAATTGTTATCAATCAGAGAATTTTATGTGCCTGCGTGTGAGACGCGTTCCAGGCAAACCGGCATTCTCTTTTGATCTGGTTACAAAAATCGGGGATACTGTTTAAATACACAGTAAACAATCATTGCGAAAGAATAAGGGCACGTCATGGGAGAATTTACCGGTTTTACGCAGTCTGGCCTGAACTTCCTGCAGGCGCTTCGCCAGAACAACAATAAAGAGTGGTTTGACGAAAATCGTGATATTTATCAGGAACATCTTCTCGAACCGATGCGCAAGCTGGTCGAAGATTTGAGTCAGGACATGGTCATCATTGATGATTTGTTTGAAACGCGTCCGGCGATTGGCAAAACCATTTCCAGAATGCACCGCGATACGCGTTTTTCTCACGATAAGTCAGTCTACCGCTGCAATTTGTGGCTGACCTTCAAGCGTTCCCGCAAAAACTGGACCGATGCGCCGGTGTACTTCTTTGAATTCGGTCAGGACTGGTGGCGTTACGGGTTGGGTTATTACAGCGCGTCAAAAACCACGATGGACCTTTTCCGCCAGCAGCTTCTGAAAAAGCCCGCAGAGTTTCTGGAAATGGCGAAATGCATCGAGCCGAATTTCACCATCGAAGGCGACAGTTATAAACGCCCGCTGATTAAAGATCAGGATCCGGCGCTGGCGGCCTGGTACAACAAAAAATCCTTTGCGCTGATGAGTTCCCATAGGGATATGGAGCCGGTGTTGAGCAGTGAACTGGTGGGGATTTTAAGGGCTGATTTTCTGCGCATAGCGCCGTTGTATCAGATGCTGATCGGGATCGAGGGAATGAAGAGGAATCAACTGCCCTTGGGGGAAGAGTGATGTTCATGGGCCCGCCGCCCAAACGGGCCCAACGGAGTGAGAACGTTTCAGTTTTTCACTTGCGGTGAAGGCTTAATCGGGATCGAGAAAATTTCGGTTTCTCACGGGCGGTGATCACATGGCTTTTCGCGCCGGAACCGACCAGAGGCTTATTTAAATTCAAAATCAGGCTGGCCTTAATCTTTTAGAAAAGGCAATCTGGCGCGCTCAGAAATTTTGCTGACCGAGGGTTCGAGTCCGCAAGGCTCGAAGCCCGCAGGGAAGGCACCGCGCAGCGGCAAGATTTCGCGCCACACGCCGGGATAACAGAACACGTCCGTCGACCTGGCGATAGCACACAGTTAAAAAAGCGCAGAGTCCAGAGACCCGCGCGTAAACGGGTCTTTGGTCGGTGTGGGCCGACGCCGACGCCCACGACCTTGAAGTTGAAGTTGAAGTTGAAGTTGAAGTTGAATTTAACGCCCAACTCCCCCGGTTACCTCAACCGCCATCCGAACATATATCTCCCGCAATTTCGCGGTAATATCCCCCGGTTTCCCATCTCCGATCGCCTTCCCGTTCAGGCTCACCACCGGCCAGATAAAGGTGGTGGCCGAACTGATGAAAATCTCCCGCGCAGACTGCGCCTCTTCCAGCGTGAACGGACGTTCTTCGAATCGCAGATCGTTTTGTTTCGCCAGTTCGAGCAGCGCCTGACGCGTGATCCCGTGCAGGATATGGGTGCTCAGCGGACGGGTGATGAGCGTGCCCCCGGCATCGACGATCCAGGCATTGCTGGAACTGGCTTCGGTGATCAGACCGTTTTCGACCAGCAGCGCGTCGTCCGCATCGTGTTTATGCGCGTACTCTTTGGCGAGGCACGGAGCTAACAAACCGACGGTTTTAATGTCGCGACGCTGCCAGCGGATGTCATCCACGGAAACCATACGGATGCCGGTTTGGGATTTCGGGTGATGAATCAGCGGACGGGCCTGCGTGAACATCAGGAAAGTCGGGCTGACAGTTTCGCCGGGAAAATCAAAGTCACGGTCGCCGCTGTTGCCACGGCTTATTTGCAGATAAACCGCCCCTTCGCGCAAATTATTTTCGGCGATAAGCCGGTTTTGCAGGATTTCGATTTCTTCTGGTGCGCAAGGTAGCCGCAGATCCAGCGCCTGACACGAACGCGCCAGCCGGGCGAGATGCGCGGCGTTATCCAGCAACCGGCCATTCAGGACGGCGCTCACTTCATACACCGCATCCGCAAATAAGAAACCGCGATCAAAGACAGACACCTTCGCATCCTGCTCGGCAACAAACTCCCCGTTGAGGTATACCGTTCTGGTCATGTTATTTTTCCTGGCCAAATTGAAATAGGATTTTTATTAGCTTACCTGAGTCACAGGAATAAACTGCGTGAAAACTGAGCAGGCGATGTTGACGTAACGCAGGTTTCTGGTGTCCGGCGCATAAAAAAAGCGCTCCGTTGAGCGCTTTTCAGAAAGTCACCCGAAGGTGTCACATTTCGCCTTTCTTCTTTTTATTGCGGATCACAAGCCAGCTGATCAGCGCCATCACCACACCAATAAAGATGAACCAGATGCCGAGCATCAGCTGCGGTGCCATTTCACCCGGCGGGGTTTCAGGGCTGCCCACAATCAGGCCGTGAAGCGTGGCGACAACGCCGATTACCAGTAAAATCAGGCTGTTGCGTAATAAACGACGGGCGACAGTCATAGGTTGTCTTGGAGTGGCCATCAGTGCGTCCTTGAGCAAAAAAATAATGATAAGGGCGCATAATAGCGCCCCTGATTTTTATGTCAAAACAGACTGCTCACAACTTCAGCCGGTTTTCAGCGGCGGTTGCGAACCAGCTGGTAGCGACGGGTAAGATATTCCACCGGCGCGCTCCAGATATGCACCAGACGGCAGAACGGGAACAGCAGGAATAAGGTCATCCCAAGCACCAGATGCACGCGGAAGATTAACGCCACGCCATCCAGATAGGTTGCCGCACCGCCGTGGAAAGTCACCACAGACTGCGCCCAGCCGACCAGTTTCATCATTTCGCTGCCGTCCATATGCTGCGCAGAGAACGGAATAGTACTCAACCCCAGGGCACACTGGATAACCAGCAGCGCGATAATCATGATGTCACCAAAGCTGGACGTGGCACGCACGCGCTCGTTGCTCAGACGACGCCACAGCAACATACCGCCACCGACCAGCGTCATCACCCCGCAGGCACCCCCGGCAATCATCGCCATTTGCTGTTTTACCGGCACCGGCAGGAAGGATTCGTACATCCAGTGCGGCGTCAGCATCCCGAAGGCATGACCGGCGATAATACCGAGAATACCGACGTGGAACAGCGGCGAAGCGATGCGCAGGATCTTTTTCTCAAGGATCTGACTGGAACCGGCGCGCCAGCTGTACTGGCCGTAGTCGTAACGCAGCCAGCTGCCGACCAGAAATACCGTGCCGCACAGGTACGGGTAAATATTGAAAAAGAAGTTGTTGAGGAAGTCGGTCATTTGCGTGGTTCCCCCGCAGGCATTTCATCAAGGTTCAGATACTGTGGTGCAACCGCACCGGCAAAGCGTTTCTGATGCGCGGCTTCTTCACCCGACGCACAACTTTGCTCACCGAGGAATTTGATTTGTTCCTCTTCCCAGACCGCGTCCAGCGCAGCCGGTGTGTCATCACGGGCTTCCTGTTTGATCCCTTCGCGCACGGTTTCGGTGGCGATATCACTGCCGGACAGCGCCAGCAGTAAATCAAACAGTTCGGCGTAATGGCTGTCGCGTTCCTGCAAACGGGCACTGAGCAAGGCCAGAATAGGCGCGATATCCCGCAACCCTTCGCGCGCCTGAGCTTCATCACGCGTGGTGAGGTATTCCAGATACAGCGGCAGGTAATCCGGCAGCTCGCGGCTGTCGATTTCCAGCCCGGCTTCACGGTATTGCTCCATCAGATCGACCATGGCCTGCCCTCGGTCACGGGATTCGCCGTGAACGTGTTCAAACAACAGCAGCGATGTCGCGCGGCCACGGTCAAACAAACCGGTGTACGCCGACTGCGCGTCGAGTAAATCTTTCTGGCAGAAATCCGTGATGTACAGCGCCAGATCCAGGCGCTGCTCTGAGTTCAGTTCTGCTGACTGTGTGACCGCCTCGAGAAGCTCCATCTTATGGTTCCAGAGATCTTCAGACGGATAATCGAGCAGCAGGCCGATGATGCGTAAACTGTTCATTAGCCTTTCCTTTCTGTTTTCGCGCCGATGTCGATGGCATCAATGCGTTTGCTGTTGAACAGGTTGAATTTGGTATCGCTGCCGTGACAACCGTCACCGAAGCTGAAACCACAGCCTTTGGCTTCCGGAAACGCTTCCCGGGCCTGTTCACGGTGGCTGGAAGGCACCACGAAACGGTCTTCGTAGTTGGCAATCGCCAGATAGCGGTACATTTCTTCGGCCTGCGCCGCAGACAACCCGACCTGTTCCAGCGCGCTGGTGTCCGTTACGCCTTCCACCGTTTCAGCACGTTTGAAGTGACGCATCGCCAGCATACGTTTCAGCGCACGCAGCACCGGCGCGGTGTCGCCCGCGGTCAGCAGGTTCGCCAGATATTGCACCGGAATGCGCAGGCTCTCGACATCCGGCAACACGCCGCTGTGCGGCAAAGCACCGGCGTCGGCAGCGGACTGAATCGGAGACAGCGGCGGCACATACCAGACCATTGGCAGCGTGCGGTATTCAGGATGCAGCGGCAGCGCCAGCTTCCATTCAATCGCCATTTTGTAAACCGGCGACTGACGCGCAGCGTCCATCACAGAAAGCGGAATGCCGTCTTTTTCAGCCTGAGCGATCACTTCCGGGTCGTTCGGATCGAGGAAGATGCTCATCTGGCTTTCGTACAAGTCTTTATCGTTTTCGACTGACGCCGCTTCGGCGATACGGTCGGCGTCATACAACACCACGCCAAGGTAACGAATACGACCCACGCAGGTTTCGGAACAGACCGTTGGCTGGCCGGCTTCGATGCGCGGATAGCAGAAAATACATTTTTCTGACTTGCCGCTTTTCCAGTTGAAGTAGATTTTCTTGTACGGACAACCGGTCAGGCATATACGCCAGCCGCGGCATTTGTCCTGGTCGATCAGTACGATGCCGTCTTCGCCGCGTTTATAAATCGCACCGCTCGGACAGGTCGCCACACACGCCGGATTCAGGCAGTGTTCGCACAGACGCGGCAGGTATGCCATGAAAGTGTTTTCAAACTCGCCGTACATCTCTTTTTGCATATTGGCGAAGTTCTGATCGGCAGAACGTTTGCTGAACTCCGTGCCCAGATCGTCTTCCCAGTTCGGGCCACCGGTAATTTTCTTCATGCGTTTGCCGGTCAGCAGCGAGCGCGGACGGGCTACCGGCTGATGTTTGCCGTCTTTCGCGGTGTGCAGATGCTGATAATCAAAATCAAACGGTTCGTAGTAATCATCGATTTCCGGCATGTGCGGGTTAGCGAAGATTTTATGCAGCAGATTGGCTTTGTTACCCATGCGCGGCTGCAGTTTGCCGTTGATTTTGCGGATCCAGCCGCCCTTCCATTTTTCCTGATTTTCCCAGTCGTGCGGATAACCCAGACCCGGTTTGGTTTCCACGTTATTGAACCACGCGTATTCCATCCCTTCGCGGCTGGTCCAGACGTTTTTACAGGTCACGGAACAGGTGTGGCAGCCAATGCATTTGTCGAGATTCAGCACCATGCCGACTTGTGAACGAATTTTCATTTGGCTTTCTCCTGTGACGCTACGTCCTGCACGTAGTCGTTACCTTCATCATCTAACCAGTCGATGCGGTTCATTTTGCGGACAATCACGAACTCATCACGGTTAGAACCGACGGTGCCGTAATAGTTGAAACCGTAAGACAGCTGCGCGTAACCGCCGATCATGTGGGTCGGTTTCGGGCAAACGCGGGTCACCGAGTTGTGAATACCGCCGCGCTGCTGGCTGATTTCTGAGCCCGGAATATTCACGATGCGTTCCTGCGCGTGATACATCATGGTCATCCCCGCCGGTACGCGCTGGCTGACCACCGCACGGGCGCTCAGCGAGCCGTTGGCGTTGAAAGCTTCGATCCAGTCGTTATCTTCGATGCCCAGTTTTGTGGCATCGTCTTCACTGAGCCAGACAATCGGGCCGCCGCGGCCTAAGGTCAGCATCAGCAGGTTGTCGCTGTAGGTGGAGTGAATGCCCCATTTCTGGTGTGGCGTCAGGAAGTTCAGCGCCATCTCCGGGTTGCCGTTTGGCTTCGCATTCAGCAACGGCTGCGCCGCGCGGGTGTCGATTGGCGGACGGTACACCAGCAGGCTTTCACCGAAAGCACGCATCCACGCGTGATCCTGATAAAGCTGCTGACGGCCAGAAAGCGTGCGCCACGGGATCAGCTCATGCACGTTGGTATAACAGGCGTTGTAAGAAACGTGTTCGTCTTCCAGACCTGACCAGGTCGGGCTGGAGATGATTTTGCGCGGCTGAGCCTGAATATCGCGGAAACGGATTTTCTCGTCTTCTTTATTGAGCGCCAGATGCGTATGGTCGCGGCCGGTATTTTCACTCAGCGCCGCCCAGGCTTTCACCGCCACCTGACCGTTGGTTTCCGGTGCCAGCGTCAGGATGACTTCCGCCGCATCAATCGAGGAGTTGATCATCGGCTGGCCTTTGGCGGTGCCATCCGGCTTGGTGTAGTTCAGCTTTTTCAGTAAATCGACTTCGCTGTCAGTGTTCCAGCTGATGCCTTTACCGCCGTTTCCGAGTTTTTCCAGCAATGGCCCGACTGAGGTGAAACGTTCATAGGTATTCGGATAATCACGTTCAACGGTCATCAGATGCGGCGCGGTGCGTCCCGGGATCAGGTCGCATTCGCCCTTTTTCCAGTCTTCCACGCCCAGCGGCTGCGCCAGTTCGGCGGCAGAATCGTGCTGGATTGGCAACGTCACCACATCGGTTTCCACGCCAAGATGCCCGACGCAAACCCGTGAGAATTCTCTGGCAATGCCTTTGTAGATTTCCCAGTCGCTTTTCGAATCCCACGCCGGATCCACAGCGGCAGACAGCGGATGAATAAACGGATGCATATCCGAGGTATTCATGTCGTCTTTTTCATACCAGGTCGCAGTCGGCAGAACGATGTCGGAATACAGACAGGTGCTGGACATACGGAAATCAAGCGTCACGACCAGATCCAGTTTGCCTTCACCGCCCTGCGCCTGCCATTCGACTTCTTCCGGCATCACGCCGCCCTGAATGCCCAAATCTTCTCCCTGAATACCGTGTTCGGTGCCCAGCAGATATTTCAGCATGTACTCGTGGCCTTTACCGGAAGAACCCAGCAGGTTGGAGCGCCAGACGAACAGGTTACGCGGGAAGTTCTGCGGGTTGTCCGGTTGTTCCGCGGCGAAACGCACGCTGCCGTCTTTCAGGGCTGCGACGGTGAAAACTGCCGGAGACTGACCGGCGGCTTTCGCCTGTTCCGCGATGTGCAGCGGGTTAACGTTGAGCTGCGGCGCAGACGGCAACCAGCCCATACGTTCGGCGCGCACGTTGAAATCAATCATGCTGCCGGTGAATTTGGATTTATCCGCCAGCGGGGATAACAGTTCCTGCGGCGCGACGGTTTCATAACGCCACTGGCTGGAATGGTTATAGAAGAACGAGGTGCTGTTCATGTGGCGTGGCGGACGCTGCCAGTCAAGGCCAAACGCCAGCGGCTGCCAGCCGGTTTGCGGACGCAGTTTTTCCTGTCCGACGTAGTGAGCCCAGCCACCACCGCTCTGCCCCACACAGCCGCAGAAGATCAGCATGTTGATCAGGCCGCGGTAGTTCATGTCGAGGTGATACCAGTGGTTCATCCCGGCGCCGACGATGATCATCGAACGGCCATGCGTTTTGTTGGCGTTATCAGCAAATTCGTTAGCAATACGCACGATGTTCTGCTGCGAAACGCCGGTGATTTTCTCGGCCCAGGCTGGCGTATAGGCTTTAATTTCGTCAAAGCTTTGCGCGCAGTTTTCATCATTCAGGCCGCGTTCAATGCCGTAGTTCGCCAGCGTCAGGTCGTAAACACTGGCGACCAGACCGGTGCTGCCGTCAGCCAGTTGCAGGCGTTTCACCGGCAGTTTGTGCATCAGGATTTCATCCAGCGCCACGCTGTTGAAATGCTCGCTGACCGCGCCGCCGAAGTACGGATAACCGACGTTCACAACTTCATCGTGATTATCAAGCAGGCTCAGTTGCAGACTGACGTCTTTATGATCTTTCCCTTCGCGGGACTCCAGATTCCACTGGCCCTTTTCGCCCCAGCGGTAACCGATGGAACCTAACGGAGACACCAGCTCGCCAGTGTTTTCGTCAAAGGCGATGGTTTTCCACTGCGGGTTATTTTCCTGACCGAGGTTGTCCACCAGATCAGACGCACGCAGCATTCGGCCTGCGGCGTACGAACCGTCTTCACGCGGTTCAAGCATCACCAGCATCGGCATATCGGTGTAACGACGCACGTAGTCGGTGAAGTACTGGCTCGGATTATCGATATGGAAGGATTTGAGGATCACATGGCCCATTGCCAGCGCCAGCGCGCTGTCGGTGCCTTGTTTCGGTGCCAGCCACTGGTCGCAAATCTTGGCGATTTCGGCGTAATCCGGTGTTATGGCGACCGTTTTGGTGCCTTTGTAGCGCACTTCGGTAAAGAAATGGGCGTCCGGCGTACGGGTCTGCGGAACGTTCGAACCCCAGGCGATAATATAAGAAGAGTTGTACCAGTCGGCCGATTCCGGCACGTCGGTCTGCTCACCCCAGGTTTGCGGAGAAGCCGGTGGCAAATCGCAATACCAGTCGTAAAAGCTCAGACACACGCCGCCGATCAGCGACAGATAACGTGCGCCGGACGCGTAGGACACCATCGACATCGCCGGAATGGGCGAGAAACCGATAATACGGTCTGGCCCGAAAGTCTTGGCGGTATAAACGTTAGAGGCCGCAATCAGTTCATTCACTTCCTGCCAGCTCGAACGGACAAAACCGCCGCGACCACGTGCGGCTTTATATTCTTTGGCTTTCTCCGGCTGATTAATAATCGAACCCCAGGCATCGACCGGATCGCTGTGTTTCAGTTTGGCTTCACGCCATAACTGGATCAGCTTTTTGCGCATCAGCGGATATTTCAGGCGGTTTGCGCTGTAGAGATACCAGGAATAACTGGCACCACGCGGGCAACCGCGCGGCTCGTGGTTCGGCAAATCCGGACGGGTGCGCGGATAGTCTGTCTGCTGGGTTTCCCAGGTAACCAGACCGTTTTTGACGTAAATCTTCCAGCTGCATGAACCGGTGCAGTTAACACCGTGCGTGGAACGGACCACTTTGTCGTGCTGCCAGCGGCTGCGGTAGCCGTCTTCCCAGTCACGATTGGTATTCAGCGTCTGGCCATGGCCGTCAGCGAAAGGTTCAGCTAGCTGTTTGAAATAGCGAAACCGGTCAAGAAACTTGCTCATCCGGGACTCTCCTGTGCAAAGGCCTGAGGCGCTTTGTCATTATGTGAATGGCGGGGAATACAACTTCATTGCTCACGTTGGCCTCAGGGTATGCACCCCACACGCGCGCCTACTTGATTGCGATCAACGCCTTCGCGTCATGTATTTATTTACATAACGCCAGATACCCCCAAAGAGGTATAAAATTCATTGCATATAACTTTATGATTAATAAATAATAATTTCATAAGGAGAACAAAAATGAGAGGAGGAAGCCCTCAGGAGGAAAATTGGGGGTAAGGGAGTCTGAATGTGACAGTATTGTGAAATCACGCAGGAGGATATTGTATTTACGCCGATGTCTGGCGTAATGGAGCGACCCGTTTTGGCTACCAGAAACCCTTAATGCAGACAGAAAAACCCGCCGTTCTTAATTTCAACGATGAAGTCACCGGAATGATTTACGGCTTCGTTTTTCGCCCACACCGCCCCGCTGAACGCGTTTCCTCGCAGCAGGTTCAGGAAGCGTATCAGCAGATCTGCCACGATCAGGGATTCGTCTGGATCCACGTTAATCTTAATCACGCCATGTCCGAAAAATGGCTGAAAAAGCATTTCGGCGTCGGCGAGGTTTTCTTTGAAGAAATCCGTGAAGGTTCGCGCAGTACGCGCATCGAAAGGCTCGATGACACGTTACTGGCGGTGCTCAACGACGTCATTTTTCGCCCGGATGAAGCCAGTGATGAAGTCTCGACGCTGTGGCTGAGTTGTCATCAGCAACTGGTGGTTACCGCGCGCCACAAACCGGTGCGGCTGATCGAGCAGTTATTCAAACGCCTGGAGCATCTGAACATCACCACGCCGACGGCGCTGCTGGTGCATCTGCTGCAAGAACAGGAGGATTTGCTTGAGCAGATTGTCCGTCGCGCCAATCAGTACGTGGACACCATCGAAGAGCGCCTGCTGAGCCATCACGTCAAAAAGAACCGCGCCAATCTGGGGCGTTTACGGCGGATGCTTTTGCGTTTCCAGCGTTTACTCGCCCCGGAACCGACGGCGCTTTTCCGCCTGCTCAATCGCCCTCCGGCCTGGATTGCGCCAGGCGTGGTGCAGGATTTACGCCAGTTTGCCGAAGAGTTTTCCGTTGTGCTCAATGACCTGATTGCGCTGACCGAACGTATCCGCCTGCTTCAGGAAGAGATCACTTCGCGCCAGATGGAGCAAAGCAACCGCACGCTGTACGTGCTGACCGTCATTACCGTGCTGGCGTTGCCCATCAACATTGTGGCGGGCTTTTTCGGCATGAACGTGGGAGGAATTCCGCTCGCCGGCAATCACCACGGTTTTATCCTGCTGGTGGTGATTGTCGGGTTATTCACCCTTCTGGCGGGCTGGTACGCGTTTAAACGCCGCGACGACGGCTAGTGGATTGCGCGGTTACAGAAAGTCTTTGGCTTTACTGAGCAAAGCCGCTTTGGTGATCACACCCAGCAAACGGCGTGATTCGGCGTTTTCCAGCACCGGCAGGCGTTCGAGCGGTGAATTGCTGAACATTGCCCAGGCCTGTTCGTAGCTGACGTGCTGAAAGAGTGTGGTAAATTCCTGTTCGATAAACGGGTCAATCGCGCTGCCGGCTTTCAGGCTGCCGTCAATAATCCCGCTGGCGACCACGTTGGTCGGCACCACCCCGAGAAAGCGTTCCTCCCTGTCCACCACGTACACATACCGCGTGCGCTGTTTCAGCCCTTCACTCACCACTTCCGAAAGCGTGGCGTCAACGTACATTTTTGAGCACGGCGTAATCAGCGAGGCCACCGTGCTGTATTCAAACGCATTTTTTGCGGCAAAGCGCGCGTTGTGCCGCGCCAGCACCGGATAGGTTCCACCCACTTTCAGGCGCGACGCCACCACATAAGAAATCGCTGTCGCCAGCATCAGCGGGAATAACAGCGAACTGTTGAGCGTCATTTCAAACGCCATCATGATCGACATCAGCGGCGCATGGCTGGTCGCCGCCAGCAGTGCGCTCATGCCGATGGCGGCATACAGCCCGACCGGACCGGGATCAAACCCCAGCCATTGCAGAAAAGTACACACCAGCGCCCCTCCCGCCGCGCCGATCAGCAGCGAGGGCGTAAACAAACCGCCGACCGCACCGGAACCGATGGTGATCGCCGTCGCCACGATTTTCAGCACCAGCAAAATCAGCAGCGGCGTCTGTAAATCGCCGTTATTGAGTATTAAATCAATCACTTCAAAACCGTTGCCGAGCACCAGCGGCGAGATCATCGCCACCAGCCCGACGCCCAGGCCACCCAGCCCGAGCCGCAGCGCCGGATGCGAAATGGGTTTCATCCACTGACGGACTTTATCGATAGACGAGATGAATAATGGCCCGAGAATGCCCGTCGCCACACCGATAAACAGCACAGTGAAAATCGCGCCAAACGACGGGCTGAACGACACGGAAGAATACAGATAAAGCGGCGCGTAATCCGTCAGTGATCTGACCGTGAGCACCGCAACTGACGCCGAAATAAACAGCGGGATCAGCCGCTGAACGGCAGTCACGCCAAAGGCGATTTCCGCCACAAACAGCGCACCGGCAAACGGCGCATGATAGACCGCCGCCAGCCCGCCCGCCGCGGCCATCGCGATAATATCTGACTGATGAACGCCCTGAAAACGCGAGAACCGCCCGAGCAGACTGCCGCTCAGCGCAGAAAGCTGCACCA
The DNA here is from genome assembly GCF_024808755.1 of Rahnella sp. BIGb0603. NCBI lineage: Bacteria > Pseudomonadati > Pseudomonadota > Gammaproteobacteria > Enterobacterales > Yersiniaceae > Rahnella > Rahnella sp. BIGb0603. The sequence continues at coordinate 621,051 of NZ_JANUEX010000002.1, forward strand.
TCGCGCCTTCCCGCCCGATAGAACCGCCGCTGGCGATACTGGCCAGCGACGACAGCCCGCGCAGCACGGTACTCACCACCGGAATACCCGGTAAACGCTGATCGATGACGTCCAGATAATCCGGCATCTTGCCGTGCCTGCTTTCGTGGCGCAGCGCCCACAGCAAAATGAATCCGGCAATCACGCCGCCCGCCGTGGTGATCACCGGCCAGACTATTCGCGGGTATTCGCTGAACGCTTTGGTGATATCGCTGCCGTCGGTGAACATCAGACCGTTGATGCCGGAAATCGCCCCACGAAACGCAATAGTCACCAGCGCGGCGACGATCCCGGCGGGTATGGCAATCAGCAAATTAATCAGGTCGCTCTTTTGCAGGGATTCAGGATTGAGGGCTTTCAGGCTCATAGGGTCTCAGTGGTCTGAACATTGGCGGGGTAAGAGTATCAATTTACAACGAAACGGTGAAATTTTTGGTTTTCACGCACTTTGCTTTCTGGACGTCAGGATCCAGTACCCGGAGAGTATCTGCCAAAACGTGATGGGATAAACGGACATCCGCTCGACAAGACCGGTAGGCAGAATGCCGGATGAGATTGTCACCATACTGACCAGCCCGGTACAGCCCAGCGTCAGGCTGAAAAGTGAAAATGCCCGCCATCCTTTGCGGCGACGTTTCATCCAGCCCGCCGACAGCAAACACACATTGCCGCCCGCAATCGCCAGCACCGCGCCGGCCTGATGAACCGTCACGCCGCCCGTACTGCCACCGCTGTGGAACAGCGCAATCAGCACACCGCCGATAGCATGCAGCAAACCGGATAAGAGAAATACGTTGCGACCCGGACCGCTGAATAACGGGCGTAGCAGCCAGCAGGCTATAAAGAACAGAATGCCTTCGGCCGCGAAACCCGCGTTCATCACGTTATGCAGCGGTGAGCAAATGTCGCGGCCGTCTGGCGTCATGCCACACGAGGCAATACCCAAATCGCTGATGTAATTATGCAGATAGGAATAGGAAGGATCCCGCCAGCCCGTGGAACTGATTTTTTCCGCCAGTAAATACAGAATACCGCCGAGGGCGAAGCACACCGCACCGGTTTTTTGCCGAGTAGATCGAGTCTGCATGGAGGTCTTAGTGATGGGATGTGAGGTAATAGTAGGACAAAAAAAGTCGGGCGTGGAGGGATCCAAAGGAGGAAAAGCACTTTCCTCCTTTGGGCAGTTTCGGCCATTGTTGCGGAGTAATCACCGTTCGTGCGAAACCTAAATTTTCACAATACTCAGGAATACGGGTTCATAAAGCCCCTTATTCCTTCGTCACCGTATCCAGATACAACTGGCTGCCCGCCACGTTCTGGCTTGCACCTTTCACGTTATCGCGTATTGCCACCAGCAATTTGCTTTGCAGCGCCACCACAAACGGCGAGTTTTTTTGCAGTTCGCGTTGTAAATCGGCGTACAGCGCTTTACGTTTGGTCGGATCAGATTCCGCCGCGGCTGCGCGCGTTTGTTTACTGATTTCCGGGATCACCCACTGAATGCGTTGCGCCAGCGTTTTCGGGCCGTTTGGCACGTTATAGGCGAAGGTGCTGGCGTTAGTGTTCGGGTCGAGGTAATCCGCGCCCCAGTAAGTGAAGATCGACTGGAATTTGTGCGCGCGCATGCGGGTAAGCACGTCGCTTTCCACCAGCGGATGTACCACTAAATTGATATCCGCTTTGGCGAAACTGGCCTGCAATGCCTGCGCAATATCAGAATACGGTGGCTGGTTGATCACGATTAAATCGATTTTGGTGCCCGGCGCAATCCCGCCTTTGCTCAGAATCGCTTTGGCTTTGGCGACATCGTATTTATAGGGCTGATCGTCAATCGCGCCCGCCAGACCGTCCGGCAGGAAGGTCTGATGAATACCGTACTGGCCTTTCAGCAGGTCGGTAGAAATCCCCTGATAATCGACCAGCCAGCGCGCTGCTTCCCACAGCGCAGGGTTTGCCAGCGCCGGTTGCGTGGTATCGCCAACGTTAAACGCCAGATAGAACACTTTGGCCGCCGGGAATTGCGCAACGTGAACGCCCTTCTCTTTTTGCAGCGAGCTGAACTGGTCAGCACCCAAATCGTAAGCCACGTCCGCATCGCCGTTCAGCACCAGCAGACGGCGCGTTGACGGGTCGCCCACGTTTTTAAACAGCACATTCTCAATCTTCGCCAGCGGTTTAGCGTTCGGGTTACGTTTGAAAATCAGCGCTTCGTGCGGCACATAGTTACGCACTTCAAACGCGCCGCTGCCCGCAGAGCGTGAACGCAGCCAGCTGTTGCCGAAATCATTCTGATCGACATGCTCTTTCAGCAATTTGCTGTCCACAATCCCGGCGACCGGCGCGGACAGAATGCTCAGCACCAGCCCGCTGCCGATATCGGCCGGCCAGCTAAGCTGCACTTTGTCGTCAGCAATTTTTTTCAGATTGCCGTCCACGTTATCCGGCGTCCAGCCCAGTTCACCGAGAATAAACGACGGGCTTTTATTGAGTTTCACCACGCGGGTAAACGAATAAATCACATCGTCGGCCGTCACCGGATTGCCGCTGGAAAATTTCTGGCCAGGCTTGAGGGTGAAGATCAGACTGTGCGCGTCCGGCCCCGGCTGCCAGCTGGCAGCGGCGTCCGGGTCGAGCTTATCGGGATGCTGCCGGTCGGATTGCACCAGTTGCTGATAAAGGTTTACCAGATTGCCGGAACTGACGGTTTCAAAACTTTCCGCCGGATCCAGACTGATAATGCCTTCGAGCGAACCTGCGACGACCAGTGTATCTTTTGGCGTCGCCGCATCCACGCGGGTCACGGCCATCAGCAGCAGGAATAACAGGGAAGGAACACGTACTTTCATTGAGGTCGATCTCCACAGGTGAAAAGACAGTTTTTCCGAGTGTAGAGGTGCAGCGGCAAGGCAAGAACAATGAAATAAAGCTATGTATTTTAATAAAATAGATTAAGGAATGAAAAAGACTAGGTTTTTATAAAGCCACTATGGCGCGCTCAAAATCTTGCTGAACGGAGTGTGCCGGAGACCTGAGGAACGGCGGCGATATGCCGCCCCCAAGTCGCTGAGGGCCGACGCTCGCGGTTTTGAATTTGACCTTAAATATGGCCTTGAATTTGAACTTAAAACCCTCAACAGCTTCAGCTCAGCACATACCCCTTCGCCATATGCACCGCCCGATCACACATATGATCAATCACATCCGCATCGTGGCTCACCAGAATCATGGTCAGATCGCTGGTCGCTTTCAGGTCATTCAGAAGATTGAGGATTTCCGCCTGTACCGACATATCCAGCGCGGAGGTCGGTTCATCGAGCAGCAGCAGTTTGGGTTTAAGCAACAGTGCACGCACAATCGCCACGCGCTGACGCTGGCCGCCGGAAAGCTGGTGCGGATAGCGGTTCATCAGCGCCGGATCCAGCCCGACCTGACGGAAACCTTCGGCAATTTTCTGTTCAATATCCTGCTCTTTGAGGATTTTCAGCGGCTCCGCCAGCGTGCGCAGCAGCTTGTGTTTCGGGTGCAGCGAGGCATACGGATCCTGAAATACCATCTGCACATCGCGGCGCAGGCTGCCGGTAAACGGTTTGCCCGGTTTCACTTTGTGATCCAGCAGCGTCAGGCTGCCGTCCCAGTTGCCGTTCAGCCCGGCGAGTACCCACAGCAAAGAGGATTTACCGCAGCCGGACGGCCCGACCAGACCGAAACATTCGCCTTTGTTAATCGTCAGGCTGACGTTATGCACCACGGTACGCACTTCGTAACCCTGACGGTGCGAAACGCTCAGCTTATCCAGTTCCGCAACGATTTCAGTCATGGCGAGATTCCTTTTTCAGTGACGCCAGCAGTGCGCGATCCAGCACCGGCAGGCGTTCTCCGTGCGTAAATTTGCTCGGACGGCATGACCACAGCGTATGCGTATACGGATGCGTCGCCTGCGCCAGCTGGTCTGCCGGCAGTTCATCCAGCAATTCGCCCTTGTACATCACCAGCACGCGCTCGCAGTGGTGCGCAACCTGTTGCAGGTCGTGGCTGATCAGAATCAGCCCCATGTTGCGCTGTTCCACCAGCCGTTCAATCAGCCCGAGAACCTGTTCGCGCATGTCGAAATCCAGCGCAGACGTCGGTTCATCAGCAATCAGCCATTGCGGATCGTTGATCAGCGCAATCGCCAGCATCACGCGCTGGCCCATCCCGCCGGAAAGCTGATGCGGATATTGTTGTTGCAGGAAGGCCGGATTTGGCAGGCCGACAGCGTTAAGCATATCGGCGACTTTTTCCTGCCGCTCTTTGCGGCCAAGACGCGTATGCAGGCGCAGCGGTTCTTCCACCTGTTTGCCGATTTTCTGCGTCGGATTCAGCGCATGTTTCGGATCCTGCATCACCATCGACACACGGTTCCCGCGAAGACGGCTCCACTCGCGTTCTTTCAGCGTGGTCAGATCATTGTCACCGAGCGTCAGCTCGGAAGCGCGCAGCTTGCACGGGTGCGGCAGTAATCCCATCAGGGCGCGCGCGGTCAGGGATTTACCGGAACCCGATTCCCCCACCAGCGCCACACGTTCCTGCCCGACGCTGAAAGAGAGCGATTTCACCAGTTCCAGCGGGCGTTCGCCCGGCAGATAAATGGTGAGATCTTTCGCCGTCAGCCGGTCGGTGTGCTGCGTCTTCTGGTGATTGTGTTGCTGATGAAGCGTTTGAGCATCAGTTGCCATGTCGTGGATCCATTTTGTCACGCAGGCCGTCGCCCAGCAGGTTGAAAGCCAGACTGGCAAACAGAATTGCGCCACCCGGCGCAGCCGCTACCCACCACTGGTCGAAAATCACTTTACTGCCTTCGGCAACCATCGAGCCCCATTCGGCGGTCGGTGGCTGAATGCCCATGCCCAGGAACCCCAGACCGGCAGACGCCAGAATAATTCCGCCCAGACTGAGCGCCGCGCGCACGACCGCGCTGGGCAGACACAACGGCAGAATATGGCCGAACATCAGACGCAAACCGCCGATGCCCTGCATTCTCGCCGCCGCCAGATAATCACTGCGCCGCAGCGCCAGCGTTTCCGCCCGCGCCTGACGCGCAAACGGCGGCCAGCTGGTGAAGGCCAGCGCCAGTGCGCCGTTCATCAGCCCCGGCCCCATAATAGCGACAAGTGCCAGTGCCATGACCAGACTCGGCAATGACATCACGATGTCGGTCAGGCGCATCAGAATTCGCTCAAACCAGCCACCGATATACCCGGCGCTGATGCCGATTAACAGCCCCACCGGGATGGTCAGGATCAGAATAAGCGACACCAGCAGCAGTGTCGGACGTGCGCCGTAAATCACGCGGGAAAGCAGATCGCGGCCAAAGCCGTCAGTGCCCAGCCAGTGCGCGCCGGACGGCGGCAGCAGGCGTAATTCGATGTGCTGAATATTGGGGTCAAAAGGCGCAAGCAGCGGTGCGAGCAGCGCGGTCAGCACCAGAATTGCCACCAGTACCAGGCCGACCGAGAGCGCAGTGATACGGCGCGCGGGCTTCCAGACGTTAGCCCCGGCGTCAACCTGCGCCGGTTGTTCAGGGATCATTTGTTGAGTCATAAGCGAAAACTACCGGGTCCGCGGATCGAGCAAATAAGTAAGGGCGTCAGCCAGCGCATTGAGCAGCACGAAACAGGTGCCGATCAGCAATGTTGCGCCGAGAATCGCCGGGGTATCCGCTGCAAACAGCGCAGTGGTCAGGTAACGTCCGACGCCAGGCCAGGCAAACACTGTTTCCGTCAGTACCGCCCCTTCCAGCAGGCTGGCATAAGAAAGGGTGAGCACGGTAATCAGCGTGCCCAGCACGTTCGGGAAGACATGGCACAGCAACACGCGCACCCTGCCCGCACCTTTTGAGCGCGCCAGGATCACGTATTCTTTGTTCATTTCGCCCAGCATGGACGCACGCAAAAGGCGCGTAATCCCTGCCATCGACAGCATCGCCAGCACCGTCACCGGTAACCATAAATGGCTGATCGCGTTGTAGAACATGTCACGGTCGCCGGAAAGCCAGGTATCAATCAGCACAAAACCGGTGCGCGGCGTCATGGTGTACATGTACAAATCGTCGAGCCGTCCGGGGCCGCCCGCCCAGTGCAGTACGGCGTAAAACAGCAGCAGGCCGAGCAGACTTAACCAGAAAATCGGCACGGAATAACCGAGCAGCGAAACAAACCGGGCGATGTTATCCAGCCAGCTTCCGGGTTTCCACACGGCCAGCAGCGCCAGCAAAATCCCCAGCGTTCCGCCCAGCAAAATGGAACAGGTTGCCAGTTCTACCGTCGCCGGAAAGGTGCGCATCAGATCGCTGGCGACCGGCTGCGCGGTGATGCGGGAAATCCCCATATCGCCATGCGCGAGGTGATCCAGATATTTGGCGAACTGCACGGGAACCGACTGGTCCAGCCCCAGATCGCGACGTACCTGCGCGTAGGTGGCCTCACTGGCGTGATCGCCCGCGACCTGCAACGTCGGGTCAATCGGGGCAAGATGGGAAAGCGTAAAGGTGAACGCCAGCAAGCCGAGCAATGTCAGCGCCAGCGAAATCACGCCGGTCAGCAAACGGCCTGACCAGCGCCAACCCTGCCGGACGAATCCGGCGGGCGTTGAACTGTCTGTCATTACTTAGTGACCTTGCTGTAGAAGACCATGTCCGGGTTGATGCCCTGAACATATCCTTTAATGTTGTCACGCACGGCAATCAGGCTTTTGGCCTGCAAACCAACGACAAACGGTGAGTTTTTCTGCACTTCGAGTTGCAGCTGACGATAATCCGCCACGCGTTTTGCCTGATCGGGCTCTGCAATAGCGGCCAGCGTCAGTTTGTTCAGGGCAGGAATTGACCAGTTAGCACGCCATGCCAGCGTTTTGCTGCCATCTTCCGGGTTGAACGCAAACGCAGAGGCATTGGTATTCGGGTCAAAGTAATCCGGGCCCCACGAAGACATGTACGCGTCGTAATCGTGTGATTTCACTTTGGTGGAGATCTGCTGGCTTAAGCCCGGATCCAATTTCACGGTCACGCCGCCCTGCGCGAAGCTGGCCTGCAAGGCCTGCGCGATGTCCAGATACGGTGGCTGGTTAGACGTGGAGAGCGTGAAGCTTACATTCGTGAGACCTGCTTTAGCCAGAATCGCTTTGGCTTTGGCCGGATCATAGGTGTACGGCGTGTCATTTACCGCGCCGAGATAGCCTTCCGGCAGGAATGCCTGATGCACCTGGAACTGATTTTTCATCAGATCATGCGCGATGTGGTTGTAGTCAAACAGGTAACGTGCCGCTTCCCAGAAAGCCGGATTGCCCAGCGCCGGAGAAGCTTTGGCATTAAATTGCAGGAAATACAGGGAAGCATAAGGGATCGCCAGCGGCTTCACGCCCTTCTTGCCTTCCAGCGCAGCCATCTGGTCGGAGCCGAGGTTACGCGCCATATCGGCATCACCCTGTTCAATCAGCAGGCGGCGTGCAGCCGGATCCGGCACGTTTTTAATCAGAATGGTTTTCAGCTTCGGCGCGCCTTCGGGTGAGGTCGGGTTCGCGGAAAGAATGACCACTTCATGCGGAATATAGTTACGGATCTGGTACGGGCCGGAACCGGCGGAGTGGTTGCTCAGCCACTGGTGACCGAGATCGTCAGCGGCAACATTGGTTTTCACCAGTTTGCTGTCAACGATGGAAGACACCGGCGCAGACAGAAGGCTCAGCACGAATGACGGGCTGACGTCGGCGGTCCAGCTGATTTTGACGTGATGGTCATCGAGTTTAGTCAGGAAGGTATCGACGTTTTTGTCGGTCCAGCCCAGTTGCGTCAGGATGAATGAGGGCTCAAGATTCAGCTTCACCACGCGCGACAGCGAGAAAATAACGTCATCGGCGGTCAGCGGATTACCACTGGCGAACACCGCTTTTGGCGACAGTGTAAACGTCAGGCTGCGGTTGTCTTTCGCGGCTTCCCATGAAGTCGCCAGCGTCGGTTTTAAATCGATTGGATTTTTCGGGTCTGACTGCACCAGGCGCTGGTAAATGTTGTTGAAAGCCTGAACCGTCGTCAGCTCAAAACCCTGAGCCGGGTCAAAACTGGAGGTGTCATCAATGGATTGGGCGATAACCAGTGTGTCCGGCGGCGTGGCAGCCTGAACAGAGAAGCTGGCCGCAATAGCCGTAAACAGGACGGACGGTAATAAAGCTTTCATCAAGAAACACTCTCCAATGTAGCGAAATTGCTAACGTCTTATTAGTGTAAAGTTTCTTCAACCTACCAGAAAGTCTGATAAATACTATCGTTATGCATATTTTGCATAACGTTATCTGATTGGTTATTAATGAGTCAGGACGGGCGTTTGCCGGGGATTGTTACTGTACAAAATACGTGAAAAAACTCCCTTCCCCGGCACAGGAAAGGGAGTGCGTTAAAATCAGAAGTCGTAGGTCGCGGAGAGCTTAAATTCACGCGGGTCACCTTGCGTCAGATAACCGCCCGTCGCTGATGCCCAGTATTTTTCGTTGGTGACGTTTTCCAGACTGGCACGCCATGTCAGCGTGTTTTGGCCGACCGGCATCACGTAACGCAAACCAAGATCCAGACGCGTCCAGCCGTCCACTTTCAGGCTGTTTTCTTCATCGGCATATTGCGAACCGGAGCGGATCACTTTGCCGAGCGCCGTCACACCGCTGCCGCCGGGAATATCCCATTCGCCGCCAAGCACCCACTGGTAACGCGGAATACCCACCGCATCTTTGCCATTGTAAGCACCGTCCTGCGTTTGGGTCATTTCCGGGTTCATCCAGGTCACGCTGCCGTTCAGACGCACACCCAGCACCGGTTCGCCAAACACGTTCAGCTCTACGCCACGGTTACGGACTTCACCGTATGTGCCATATTCATAGGTTTCGCCGGTGGCGCGATACATACCGACCGGTTTCTTAATCTGATAAAGAGACAATGTGCCCGCAATACGGCCAAAGTCAGTTTTCACGCCGACCTCATCCTGTTTGGAGGTTTCAATGCCGGAAGCCTGACCACCGTTGGTGACGACTTTTCCGTTGTATGTGGTGCCTGACACTTCACCGGCCTGCAAAGCTTCGATGTGATTCGCGTAGAAGGAAACGTGTTCCCACGGTTTCACGACGAGGCCGAAGGCTGGCGTGACTTTCATCTGCTCAAAGGAGTCAGTTTCGGTTCCGGTGTAGCTGTAATCCTTCACGATGACGTTCTGGCGGCGCAGACCGGCAATCAGTTGCAGACGGTCGTCGAGCATCGATAAGGTATCGGAAACCGACACGCCGACGTTCTGGACACGGTTGCGCAGCGCCGGATCGCCCATGCTACCGCCCGCATACAAAGTGGCCGGAGAGCTGGCGTCAACCGGATCATAAATATTGGTATTGATCGACGATGCCGACATGGTGTACGCGGTTTTGTATTTGCGGTACACGCTCGACATGCCCAGATTCACGCTGTGACTGATAAAGCCGGTGTCGAATTTACCGCGGACACCCGCCTGCGTGGCAACGCTGTCAGAGACGTAAGGCACGGTGAGACGGCCCATGGTGGCGTTGCCGTTGTCATCTTTCAGCGTCGGAGAGCTGTAGTTACCGTATTCACGGTCATGGTTCATACCCACCGCGCCGTAAACGGTCCAGTCGTCTGCCACGTCGTATTCGGCTTTCAGCATACCGAATTCATTTTCCAGATTACTGGAAGCAAAATCCTGCCCGTAGTTTTTGGTCGCTGAAGGCGCATCCGGCACTTTGGTCGCATTGCCCAGATAGACAACCGGACGACCACCGTGAACAGTCTGTTTGGTCACGCCAAAATCAAAGGAAGAGCGGAAACGATCGCCGCGATAATCGAGGCCAACGGAGCCCATCGTCAGGCGGCGGTGTTCGTCATTAACAGCCGTTTCGCCTTCACGGTTCACGGCGTTGACACGTACGCCCCACTGGTTGTTATCACCAAAACGACGACCGACATCCACCGCGCCGCCCACCTGAGAAGATGAGGTGTAATCAACAGTCACGCGGTTGATTGGCGTATCCGTGGCGCGTTTGGGTTCAATGTTGACGTTACCGCCCACGCCCGTGCCGCCCGGCGGTACGCCGTTAAGAAAGGCGCTGGAGCCTTTGAGCAGCTCCACGCGCTCTGCCAGTTCCATCGGCACCAGCTGCCGCGGCAATACGCCGTACAGGCCGCCGTAGGAAATGTCTTCGCCGTCTAACGCAAACCCGCGAATGTTGAAGGTTTCCGCGTAATTTCCGTAGCCGTAACCGGTCTGAACGCTGGCGTCGTTATTAAGTACATCACCAAGCGTGCGGCTTTGCTGATCCTGAATCAGTTTGTTGGTGAAACTGATGACGTTGAACGGCACATTCATGGCGTCCTGCTGACCCAGAACGCCGAGACGCCCGCCGTTGGCCACGTCGCCGTCAAGATATGCCGGCACCGGTGTCTCGCCGCCCGCTTTAAAATCGGTCTGTGCGGCAGTGACAGTAATAGTGTCGCCGGTTTTAGACGACGCCGTATCAACAGCGTCAGTCGCAGGTGTTGTGATGGTGGCCGCATGTGCAGGCAGCGTAACCGCCGCCAGTGCGGCAGAGATCACCACTGGCAGCAATTTACGGGCGAAAACAGGCGTGTGAAAAATTTCACGTTGAGCGCGCATTGAGGATTCCCTGAAAAGTTCAATCGATAATGAGAATAATTATTAAAACCATTCGGATTATGCTCAGGCGTTTTGCAATTGCAACTGACTTTTCGTTAAAAAATCATAGTAAACAGGATGTTAATGGGGGTTTTAAGTATCAAACGGAAATCATAACGGCAGGAAACTAAGGCTAATCGCTTGAATTCAGAAAGATAAAAACGACGGCGGAGAAAGGAAACGCTGCGCAGGGAGCCCGCGCAGCGGAAAAACGTGTTTCAGGAAAATCAGCTCAGGCCGGGAACATCAAAACCGGGTGAAACAGACAGAAGCATTCTCACCTGTTTCACCAGCTCGCTCATGCAGTCATCCCGCATGCCGTAATTATTCAGCTCTTTTTCCAGCGCAAACAGATATTGCGCGTTGGTGCCCAGCGGTCCGCTGGCCTGCGCAATCAGCGGTGCGATAACCTGATAGTCAGTGTCAGCTTCATACTGCGGATGCGACGGATCCATGATAAAAACCAGCGCAGTGACTTTGCGCCCGTCGTCGAGCTCAAGCTCACACCACGTCGGACGGTAGCAGCCGGTCACCATTTCGCGTTTCCACAGCAGTTCAAGCTCTTCATGCAGTTTGTCTTCCGGCAGACGGAACGCCAGACCGGTGGTTTTTCCGCCGTCGCGCAGCGCCAGCATACGGCCCGGCTGGGCATGGGTTCCTCGCCCGGAAGTCAGACGTAAACAGAATGCACGGTGATAACCATGCAGGGTGGCAGGACGCGCCTCTTCGGAATCAAAGACCGGGTTCCACATCAGTGAACCGTAGCCAAAAATCCACACCGGGCTGTTGTCGGGGCGACGCGCCAGAGCACAACCTAATGAGGCGGCGCGTTGTTCAGGGGTCAGTAGCATCGATTCGTCGATATTGCCGAATGCTGTTTTACAATCTGCGTTACGCAGGAAATCTCGAGTTAACATTCATTCCCCCCTTCTGTACCACTTACTTTTGAACATGCCATGCTGTTAACGCTGTGTTCTCCGCTGTCGTGGGTGCGAGTGATATCTGTTATCGGACAAGCCCGGCATTTAACTGAGGCCGCCGTTTAAATTTTAGGAAGTTTAGTATTCCCGTGTTTGTTGAAACCTTATTCGTTTCTGTCGTTGCAATCAAGGTTGCGGGGGATCACAAAACGAAAATAAAGTGATTATTTTGTGAACATTGTAAGAATATTGACTTTTAAGCAGGGGATCAGAAAAAACGGGCGTGAGAAATAGTGTTTGGGAGGAGGAGTCCGGCAGGCCCGGCGTCCGGGTGCCTGCCGGGGGATATCAGGATTTCCTGGGGTGCCACTTGTCGTCATCCCCTTTTTCATAGCCATGTTTTACCGCAGCCCAGGCCACTTTATGCGCAGTTTCCTCACGCGAATCATCACCCTGCCTGTCTTTGGCTTTTGCATATTCGTCCCAGGCGCTGTTGAAGGCCTCTTTATAGATGTCCTGCGCGTGAGCAGGAAGGACATTTCGCACGGAATCGGGTAGCGCTGAGCGATTCTGATAAGGCATGATTATTCTCCTTTTTCATTACGTTCATCTTCATCACATTCATTGTGTGCTCAGTCTGTGCACAATAATAAGTCTAGCTGCTACCCTCAATGGATCCTGCCAGATTAGTCTGCGTTTCTGTTCTTTCGGGAAAAAAAAGCTGATTTTTGCGCACTAACCTTATGGGTATAGTAATCATTTACATAAATTGACGCATCATCAGCATTAAACACATAACAAAAACTAACTAACTGTTATTTATAACTTTAATTTATTAACAATAAAATTTAAGTAAAGAAAAAAGCACAGTTAATGCAAATTATCCACCAACAAATACTGACTAACTGATATTTCAATGACTAACATCAACTTTTTTCTGTTAACAGATTAATTTATCTACTATACTTAATGAGTTACATCTTTATGCTGCTATGCATTTTACTGACAACCGGGGACAGGCGGTTGTTACTTCGTGAGTGTTTATAAGGAGAATAATCATCATGGTGTCGTCACAGGAACATCCAAAAATCAAAACCCGCCATCAGGAATACTCCCTGATTTTCCCTATTGCCGCCCTGATTGTTCTCGTCCTCTGGGGCAACAGCAGTAACTTCGCCTCCGTCGTGGGCATCAATTTAATTGCGCTGGTCGGTATTCTCGCCAGCGCATTCAGCGTTGTACGTCACGCCGACGTCCTGGCTCACCGCTTAGGTGAACCCTACGGCTCGCTCATCCTCAGCCTTTCAGTGGTCATCCTCGAAGTCAGTCTGATTTCGGCCCTGATGGCAACCGGTGACGCCGCGCCCGCGCTGATGCGTGACACATTATTTTCCATCATCATGATCGTGACCGCCGGGCTGGTGGGCGTCGCCCTGCTGCTGGGTGGCCGTAAATTTGCGACGCAATACGTCAATCTCGGCGGCATTAAACAGTATCTGATGGCGATTTTCCCGCTGGCGGTGATCGTACTTGTTCTGCCCGCAGCCTTACCGGGCGGTAATTTCAGCACGCCGCAGGCGCTGTTTGTTGCGGTGATTTCCGCCGCCATGTACGGCGTATTCCTGCTGATTCAGACCAAAACGCACCAGAGCCTGTTTATCTATGAACATGAAGATGAAGGCGAAGAAGACGGCCACGGAAAGCCTTCTTCAAAAAGCAATCTGACGCACACACTGTGGCTGCTGGTGCATCTGGTGCTGGTCATTGCCGTCACCAAATTCAACGCCAATCCGCTGGAAAGCCTGCTGACTGAACTGAACGCGCCTGCGCAGTTCACCGGTTTCCTGGTGGCGCTGCTGATTCTTTCCCCGGAAGGTTTGGGTGCGTTAAAAGCGGTGCTGAAAAATCAGGTACAGCGCGCCATGAATCTGTTCTTCGGTTCGGTGCTGGCGACCATCTCTCTGACCGTTCCGGCGGTGACCGTTATCGCCACCCTGACCGGCCAGAATTTAATTTTCGGGCTGGACCCGGCGAACATCGTGGTCATGCTGTCGGTGCTGATTTTGTGCCAGATTTCCTTCTCGACAGGCCGTACCAATGTCCTGAACGGCACGGCGCATCTGGCATTATTCTGCGCCTATATGATGATTATTATGCTTTAACATCGGCGAATCTCTGCGAAGGGGTGAAGCATTATAAGAAAGGCCGCTCACAGGAGCGGCCTTTTTCATTATGTGATGCATTGTGGTGGGAATAAGGTTAATTACGAATAAGCATTCAGCGTTCTCTGGCACAATTCAGAGCGGACGCAGTCCTGTTTATCAAACTTAATGATGCCGACCATCTCGTCTTCTTCGAAGCGGGAAAGTGCATCGCTGAGCCCCGATACAACTCCACGTGGTAAATCACACTGGGTAATATCACCGTTAACTATAACCGTCACGTTTTCACCGAGACGCGTCAGGAACATTTTCATCTGACTGGCCGTGACATTCTGGGCTTCATCCAGAATAACCACCGCATTTTCGAAAGTACGCCCGCGCATATAAGCGAATGGCGCAATTTCAACCTTCCCTATTTCCGGCCGCAAACAATATTGCAGGAAGGAAGACCCCAGACGACGTAACAGAATGTCGTAGACCGGACGGAAATAAGGTGCAAATTTCTCTGATATATCGCCGGGCAGGAAACCGAGATCTTCATCGGCCTGGAGAACCGGACGGGTAACAATAATCCTGTCGATTTCTTTGTGAATTAATGCCTCTGCCGCTTTCGCAGCGCTGATAAATGTTTTGCCGCAGCCTGCTTCGCCGGTAGCAAAAATTAACTGCTTATTCTCTATGGCTGATAAGTAATGACCCTGAGCTTCAGTACGCGCTTCGATGACGGACGTATCGCGAGTGTCGCGAGCCATGCCAATCGATTCCAAACCGCCCATCTGTACCAATGACGTCACAGATTCTTCCTCGCGCTGGCGGTGACTGCGTGAATCATTACGAATTACACGTTTTGCTTCACGACGAGCTTTGATCACTGCTTTCTGTCTTCCCATAGTGGCACCTTACAGTTTGATTCACTTAACGCTAAGGCATAATGCCCGCACGGTTATGTTTCACTAACAAATGAGGTTTTGGTCTCCTTTTAGACCAAGTACAGCCATTGAATATCGTGAAGAGGAAAATAGACCAAAGCGATTATGAGATAATCTTTTGGCTGCTTTCTGTTCACAAGGAGGCATTGTCATATCCACCGAAAATAAAACTCTCAATGAAAGTAAAATCCTCGATAATGACAAACCGCTGACCCGCACAGTGAAATTGCCAGAATAAAAGCCAATGCGTTTCGCAGTTGTTTTAAAAGGGATGAAAGAGTCAGTTAAAGAACAGGGTTGATGGTGCGTGGATGATAACTTCTCTAAAAAGCGGTAGGAATATACTGAAAGTGTTTTGGTTAATATTGGAGAGTCGGAGGCCTTACCCTCGTTTGCTTTTACGCTACAACAACGAGTCAGTGGGTGAAGCATGTTATTTTCAATCAACAGCCCAAACATGGACTTTACCATTCGCGCTCCCCGCAGTGTTATTAACGGCAGTTGCCGGACACCTCGTGAAAACTTATCCCGTATATCCTGAAAACTACCGCGATATAATTTCAGTATAATGACAGCTGAAACATTTGCGTTACCAAAATGTAAAAAAATTTGTGACTGTCGTCAATAGGATCATGAGGATCTTTTTTACTATCCTCGCCCTGGTTATTTTTTATCCGTGATTTTACTGCATAAAGTAAAGCAGGCGACCGACCCGCTGACGGCAAAAAGGATCGGAATTAAGAAGTCATGATCCACCCGCGTGAACTCCATTATCAGCACAATAGCGGTGACGGGCATTTTCATTGAGGACGCCAGAAATGCCGCCGCGCCAATAATGGCAAATGCGCCCAGCGATGTTCCCGGCCAGAAAATATTCCACAGCGCGCCCAAAATACAGGCCAGCAATGCGCCATTGGATAATCCCGGCGTCAGTAATCCGCCCTGCGCCCCGGCGCGTAATGTGCTCCAGGTAATCACCAGTTTCCCCACCAGCACGGTTGCCGCTAACGCTACGGTAATCTGGTTATCAAAACTCAGCTGCGCCGGGCCTTTGCCGTTGCCCAGTAATTGCGGGAGCCAGCCCGCCAGAATGCCGATAAACGCAAAATTGAGCAGGTTATAGATAATCAGACGCGCATCGCGCGGGGCCTGCGCTTTCGCCCGGTTGGTCATCCGCGTAAACCCGTAAGCCGCAACGCCAAATACCGGCCCCATGACCGCCGACCAGACCAGCAAGGCGGGTGTGGTGTTCAGCTGCATCAGGTGATATTGCGATTCGTTACCCAGCCCTGTCCACGCCACCAGCGCGGCAATAGAAGATGTTGCTATTGCAGGCAGCAACAGCGGCCAGCGGAACGCACCGAGCAGCACTTCCAGCACAAACACTGCGCCGCCAAGCGGAACGTTATACACCGCCGCCAGCCCCGCACCTGCACCGCAGGCAATCATGATTTGCGTTTCGCGCGCCGTCAGCCTGAAGCGCAGCGACAGCCAGTTTGCGCTGACCGCACCGATTTCGCGCGGCGCGACCTCACGTCCGAGCGGCGAACCGAGCGCGACGGTGATAATTTGCAGCAACGCATGAATCGTCGTGCTGACAAACGGCATACGCGGATTTTCTGATTTCACCGCCGCGGCAATGCTCACCAGCGGTTTTCCCCAGCGGTACAGCGCCCACCAGCCTGCGCCGGCAACCGCACCACAGATAATCAGCACGATCAGCCGCCGGCTGCGCGTGGCTTCGCTGACGCCCTGCAAAAAGCTTTCACTGCTGATGATAAAATCCGGACTGTAGCCGAAGGCCAGATGCTGGATGTAGTGCAGGATCAGCGCCAGCATCATGCCACCGAGACCGGCTAGCACGCCGGTACACAATGTCGTTGCCGTCAGCCGCCATAACGGGCTGGAAATTTCGGAATTATTCAACGCAGGCACTCCGCATTAATATCTGATGTTTGGGTTCTCTAAACAGCTTACAAAACATCAGTTAAACCGCACGTCAGCTCAGCAAGTTATTTTTCTTTTCGTTGAGAAAATAACTGTTAATGCCCTCCGCCAGCGCCCTCGCCATCTTTTCCTGAAAGACCGGTTCGCCGAGCAGTTTTTCTTCCTGCTTGTTGGTGATGAAGGACGTCTCCACCAGCACCGACGGAATGCGCGGGGATTTCAGCACCGCGAAGCCCGCCTGTTCCGGATGCGGGCTGTGCATGTGATGCACTTTGACAATGTTCGCCGCCAGATGGCTGCCGAAATCCATGCTGCGGTGAATGGTTTCGTGCTGATCGAGGTCGAAAAGCGTCTCCTTCAGATACTCATCGTCGGTCTTAAAATCATTGTCATACAGCACGTCGACGCTGTTCTCGCTCTGCGAAAGATACCGCGCCATCGCGCTGCCCGCGCCGTGTTCTGACAGCGCAAAAACCGATGCGCCGGATACCTGATCGTTAGTAAATCCGTCGGCGTGAATAGAAATAAACAGGTCGGCTTCGTGCTGATGCGCCAGGCTGACGCGGTGATAAAGCGGAATAAAAACGTCATCCTGCCGCGTCAGCACCGCGTGAATACCGTGCTGCTGATCCAGCAAGGTTTGCAGCCGTTTGGCGATGTGCAGAACCACGTGTTTTTCATAGGTCCCTTCATTGCCAATCGCGCCGGGGTCCTTCCCGCCGTGGCCGGGATCAATCATCACCAGCAGGGGTTTTTCCGCCAGTGGCGCTTTGGTGGCTAAAGGCAAAGCCTGCGCTGCCGTTTGTGCAGCGAGGCCTTCCTCCGTGATGACAACCTTCATCACGCCGTTTTCTGTGGTGCGCGTGATCACCGGTTTACCCTTCACCGTCAGAACAATACGCGCCACGTCCGGGCTGAAATGGGCAATGCGCCCTTCCTCAATCCACGGGAATTTTTGGCGGACCACGGTCAGCGCATGTTCCAGTTCAGGCGGAAATGACGCCACCGGCATGTCGATCACCACCCGTTCCGGTGCGCCGAGCCTGAATACGCGGCTGCGTTTATCGGCGGCGGGCAGGGATACGGTAATCTGGCGCGCATCGGACATCATTGAAACGCGTACGGCCTTTTGTGCGGCGTACAGGCGCGGTGTCGCCAGCGACAGGCCAATGCCGAAAATCAGCAGTTTTCTGCGGGAATGGTTGATGGTCATAGCAGTCTCAGGGCAGGCATCGTGATAAAGCCGTTAACGATTTATCATCATGACATTACTGACGTTTTCAGGAGTGCGCGGGTGTATTAACAGGGCGTGAATTCGGTAACGAACGGTAAAAAAGATGACCGGTAATATTCCTCCCCCGCGGGGAACGGAGGAGGAAAACAAATCAGGCTTCGATCAGGGTTTGCCCCAGATAGTGATTTTCATCCGGGATGCCCGGCAGCGTAAAGAAGAAACCGCCGCCGACCGGCCGGATATATTCCTCAAGCGGTTCACCGTTCAGGCGTTTTTGTACCGTCAGGAAACCTTTCTCAAGATCGTGCTGATAGCAGACAAACAGCAGCCCCATTTCCAGTTGCCCGGAATTGGTGACGCCCAGCGAATAGCTGTAGCCGCGACGCAGCATCAGGTTGTCGTCGGTTTCTTTGGTGCGCGGATTGGCCAGACGAATATGCGCATCCAGCGGGATCACCTTCCCTTCCGGATCTTTGCTGTAATCCGGCACATCATGCTCTTTTTCCATGCCCAGCGGCGCACCGGTCGCTTTGTGGCGACCAAAAATCGTCTGCTGTTCCTGAAGTGGCGTGCGATCCCAAAACTCAACGTGGAACGGGATCAGACGCGCCGCCTGATAACTGCCGCCGGTCGTCCAGCCCGGTTCGCCCTGATCGGCAGTTACCCAGATGGCTTTGTCCATCAGCGGTTTATCTTTGGCATCCGGGTTAGCCGTGCCGTCCTTAAAGCCCAGCAGGTTAACCGGCGTTTCTTTGCCCTGGCTGCGCGCGGCGTGGGAAGAAATAAATCCGTCACGACGCCAGCGCACGCTGAGCAAATCCGGCGTGTACTTGATGATGTCGCGCAGCGCGTGAACCACGGTGTCGCTGTTATTGGCGCAAATCTGTAACAGCAAATCGCCGTGGCAGAGTTTGGCATCAAGGGAATCATTCGGAAAACGCGCCATGCGCTGCAATTTAAGCGGTTTGTGAGCGGCCAGCCCGAAGCGTTCGTCAAACAGCGAATCGCCCACGGAAAGCGTCATGGTCAGATTGTCCGGGTAGATTTCCGCGCCCATTACGCCCGAATCCATCGGCGGGAATTTCGGATCTACCGATGGCGCCGTGCCGCCGGTAGTCAGAAAGACAAAACGGGTATCGAGCAGACGGAATAGACGCTCGAGATCGGCTTTGGTGGTCGCGAGAACATCAAACGCCACCAGCATCATTGACGCCTGCTGCGGCGTTAAAATCCCTGCCTGATGTTCGCCGTAATAAGGCTGCTTGCCCCAGCGTTCATCGGGAGAAACGGTTCCCGGTGTGTACTCTTTTTTGGCACCCGGTGTTTTTTCTGCCTGCGCACCGGCCGCGCCGCCGAGGGCAAATGCCCCGCCTAACAATCCCACGCCTTTGAGTAAACGGCGGCGTGAAGAAGAAGTCGCGTCCTGTTGTACGGACTTATTATCGTTTTTATTGCTCATTGCTATGCCTCAGGAATTTAAAAGCTCCCTCCCCGGCGAAGGGGAGGGTTGGGGTGGGTATTAAAGCAAAATCAAAAAGTTGAAGTGTGCATCAGCCATTGTATGGTCTGCTAAACCCCCTCCCAGCCTCCCCCTTCGCAGGGGGAGGAGTATCAATCTAAACCTAAAACACCGCGCAGCTTGGCTAAATCTTCTGCCAGCGTCGTGATCGGCCCTTTCATCGCATTACGGTCAGCGTCGGAGAGTTTCTCGTAGTTTTCGTAACCGTCTTTGGTTTTGTATTTGTCCAGCAGGGTATCCACGGTTTTAAAGTTCGCGTCGATTTTATCCAGCAGCGGCTTGTCGGCTTTTTCCAGCAGCGGACGCAGCAGGTTCACGATTTTCTGCGCGCCGTCGAGATTTGCACGGAAATCCCACAGGTCAGTGCGGCTGTAACGGTCTTCTTCACCGCTGATTTTGCTCGATGCCACTTCTTCGATAAGGCCTGCTGCACCGCCGACCACTTTGTTCGGCGGGAAAGTCAGGTCAGTGATACGTTTTTGCAAATCAACGGTGTCGGTATAGAGCTTGTCAGCAAAAGGCTCAGCGCCTTTGGTGGTTTTGTCGGCGAACAGGATTTTCTCAAGACGGTGGAAACCGGTGAAATTCGGGTCTTCGGCTTTCTTTTCGAAGTCATCTTCACGGGCATCGATGCTGCCGTCGAGGTCTGAGAACAGCTCGGCGATCGGTTCGATACGTTCGTAATAAACGCGGGTAGAGGCGTACAGCGCCTGCGCTTTCGCCAGATCGCCCTTCTTAATCGCATCCGTGAACGCTTTGGTGTGGGAAACCAGTTCAGCAACCTGTTGCGTCACATACACTTTGTATTCCGCAATCGGGCCAACCAGCGCCATGGCGTCAGGTTTTGCGGAGGTCGCCGCGCCTTCCGCCGTGACGGTCAGTTTGCCTTTCGGATTGCTCAGCAAGCCGCAGGTCATGTCGTATTCGCCCGGCTCCAGATTGGCGGTCATTTTCTGCGTGAAGCCCGGCGCCACGTTTTCACGCTCTTCCACCACCATCACGCCTTTCAGAATTTCCCATTCCAGGTTTTTCTGGCTGTTGTTATGGATAACAAACTGCGTTTTACCGGCCGGCACGGTCAGCGCCATCGGTTCACATTGTTTGTCGTTAACAGCAATTTTGACCTGACGGACATCAGCCGCCAGCACATTAGCGCTCAGCGCAAAAGCGGGCAGTGACAGCAGCGCGACCTGTAAAGCTTTACGGCGAAACAGCGGGGATGAATATGACATGTACCACTCCGTGACAAACTGTGTGAATAGAGAATGTATGAACAACAATATTGTTAAAAATCAGCGTTGTGTTTTTTGTCCGGCCGGAGCCGTGACGGCTGATTTTCCCTGAGGCATAAAGAACAGGAACAGCGCCGGGATCAGGTACAGGAAATACACCGCGACTTCACTGACGGTCGGCGCTTCCTGATAACCAAACATCCCTTCCAGCAAGGTACCGAACAGGGAATGCGTGGACAGCGTGCCGCTGAAATCAAACGCGATATCCTGCATGCTGTTCCACAAACCGGCTTCGTGGAAAGCGCGGATAGCGCCGGCCGCCAGACCTGCCGCGACGAACAAAATAAACAGGCTGGTCCACTTGAAGAACTTCGCCAGATGCAGCTTCACGCCGCCGTAGTAAATCAGGAAACCCAGCACGATGGCCGCGCCCAGACCGAGTAACGCACCGATGGGTGCTTCAATGCCGACATCCTGCTGGAACGCCGCCAGCAGGAAAAATACCGATTCCAGCCCTTCACGCGCGACCGCGAAAAACACCATCGCTACCAGCGCCCAGCCCTGACCGCGACCGGAATTGAGCGCGTTATCAATCGCGCCTTCCAGATGCACTTTGATGGAACGCGACACCTTGCGCATCCAGAACACCATGTAGGTCAGAATGCACACCGCAATGACGGCCACAATGCCTTCAAACAACTCCTGCTGCTTTTGCGGAAACTCGCCGGTGGTGGCGTTGATGAACAGCCCCAGCGCCAGACACAGTGCTGCAGCAATGAACACGCCAATCCAGACCACACCGAGCCACTGCCCGCGCTGCGTCCGTTTAAGGTAACTGGCGATCAGGCTGACAATCAGCGCCGCCTCCAGCCCTTCGCGAAACATAATGAGAAACGGAACGAACATAGCGGAAACTCCCGAACCCTGAATTCTGAAGACTTACAGATGTGTAAGGACTCTGTAAAGAAAGGTAAAAAGAAACGATATTGATTATCATTCCTGGAAAAAGAAATACAAGAGGTGACGGGCTCTTTTTTGAAACCTGTCGGGGAAATGCGCACGAAAAAACAGAAAACCGGGATCAGGACGATCCCGGTTTATCACGATAACGCGGGGAAAATCAGAGAGTGTTGTATTCCGCTTCGGCAGCGTTGAAGCGCTCTTCGACTGCCACGGAAGGTTTACGCCCCATCAGGCTGACCACCCAGATGGCGATCGAAGCAAAAATAAACCCAGGAATGATTTCGTACAGTTCAACCCAGCCGTAACTTTTCCACAGAATCACCGTCGCGGCGCCGATGACCATTCCGGCCAGCGCGCCGTTGCGGGTCATGCGTTTCCACATCACGGAAATCAGGATCACCGGCCCGAATGCCGCGCCAAAACCTGCCCAGGCGTAGCTGACTAAACCGAGCACGCGGTTTTCAGGGTTGGCGGCCAGCGCAATTGCCACCAGCGCGACAACCAGCACCATCGCGCGACCAATCCACACCAGCTCACGCTGGCTTGCGCCTTTGCGCAGGAACGCCTTGTACAAATCTTCGGTAATCGCACTTGAACACACCAGCAACTGGCAGCTCAGGGTGCTCATCACCGCCGCCAGAATGGCCGACAGCAAGATCCCGGCAATCCACGGGTTGAACAGGATTTTCGCCAGCTCGATGAATACCCGCTCAGCGTTTTGCGTCACATTGCCCGCTACTGCCGGGTTATTGCTGAAATACGCAATCCCGAAGAAGCCCACGGCGATGGTGCCCGCCAGACACAAAATCATCCACGTCATGCTGATACGGCGTGCGCTGCGGATAGTGTGATGCGAATCGGCGGCCATAAAACGCGCCAGAATATGCGGCTGACCGAAATACCCCAGTCCCCAGCCGAGCAGGGACAAAATCGCCACCAGATTCATATTCTTGAACATGTCGGTGTATTCCGGATTTTTCGCCTGAATCACCAGCATCGAACTGTCAATGCCGCCGACCGCGAGGATGACGATCACTGGCGTCAGGATCAGCGCGAAAATCATCAGGCTGGCCTGCACCGTGTCAGTCCAGCTGACTGCCAGAAAACCGCCGATAAAGGTATAAATGATGGTCGCTGCGGCACCCGCCCACAGCGCGGTCTGATAAGACATCCCGAAAGTACTTTCAAACAAACGCGCACCGGCAACAATCCCGGAAGCACAGTAAATGGTGAAGAACACCAGGATCACGACAGCCGAGATAATACGCAGCAATTTGCTGGAATCTTCGAAGCGGTGCGTGAAGTAATCCGGCAGCGTCAGCGCATTATTGTTGGCCTCGGTGTGAACGCGTAAGCGCCCCGCCACCAGCTTCCAGTTCAGATACGCGCCAATCGTGAGGCCGATGGCAATCCAGCTTTCGGAAATACCGGAAAGAAAAATCGCGCCCGGTAAACCCATTAATAACCAGCCGCTCATGTCAGAAGCACCGGCGGAAAGTGCCGTCACCACGCTGCCTAAGCTGCGGCCACCCAGAATATAATCATCAAAGTTTTTGGTCCGTAAATACGCGATGAGCCCTATCAAAATCATCCCGAAAATATAAACACAAAACGTCACCAGCATCGGTGTGTTCATTGTCATGTCCTTCTCCACTTTCTTATTTTTTGCGATACGTGTTTGCAATGCAGGCCGGCATCTGTCTGTCCTGACACACCTTTTTCAAAAGGCGGCCAAAATCATGCCGGGGCGAGATGATGGCTGAAACCCGCGAAGGATGCAGCATGACTCTCCATTTTTTTTCTTTTTCAGCGTACTTAATGTGGTTTTTATTCAAATTAACTGTCGGTCGCGATACTGGTTGAGTGATCGCTACATTTCAAATGTTTTAACATTTTGGATACGTAAAATTTACGACGCATCACATTTATGATGAGAGCGGGTTGCACGTTACATTTCCCTCAGTTGCACCTTTAACTTTGAGGTTATTAAGGCGGTTACCGCGAATAACCTGTCTTTCCTACGTTGATTCAATGTTAAAAATGCCAAATAAATCACATCAGGCATACTTCGCGCATTAACAGGGTTGCACAAGGTTGCAACATAGAAGATATTGCTTGCCATAAAGATAATGAATTCACCTGAACCTTTTCATATGGAGTGGTTGCGTATGGGTATGACGACGATGGGCGTGAAGCTGGACGAAGGCACACGCGACAGGCTAAAAATTGCGGCTCAGCAGATTGACCGCACGCCGCACTGGCTGATCAAACAGGCGATTTTTTCCTATCTGGAACGTCTGGAAAATGGCGATTCGCTGCCGGAGATCCCGGCGCTTAATGGCGCAGCGCCTGGCGACGCGGAAGAGCCCGCCGGTCAGCCGGTGCAGGAAATGCATCAGCCGTTCCTTGATTTCGCCGAGCAGATTTTGCCGCAGTCGGTCAGTCGTTCAGCCATTACCGCCGCCTATCGCCGCCCGGAGCCGGAAGCCGTTTCCATGCTGCTCGAACAGGCCCGTCTGCATGCTCCGCTCAACGACGCTGCCCTGAAACTGGCCGCCGAGATCGCCACCAAACTGCGTAACCAGAAAAGTGCAAACGGCCGCGCCGGTATGGTGCAAAGCCTGTTGCAGGAATTCTCCCTGTCCTCGCAGGAAGGCGTGGCACTGATGTGTCTGGCCGAAGCATTGTTGCGTATTCCCGATAAGCCAACGCGCGATGCGTTAATCCGCGACAAAATCAGCAACGGTAACTGGCATTCACATCTGGGCCGCAGCCCGTCGCTGTTCGTCAATGCCGCGACCTGGGGTTTGCTGTTTACCGGCAAACTGGTGGCGACACACAATGAAGCCAGCCTGTCGAAATCCCTGAACCGTATTATCGGCAAAAGTGGCGAACCGTTGATCCGCAAAGGCGTGGACATGGCGATGCGCCTGATGGGCGAACAGTTCGTGACCGGCGAAACCATCGCGGAAGCGCTGGCTAACGCGCGTAAACATGAAGAAAAAGGTTTCCGTTACTCCTACGACATGCTGGGTGAAGCGGCGCTGACCGAAAAAGACGCGCAGGCGTATTTGCAGTCATATCAGCAGGCGATTAACGCGATTGGTAAAGCCTCAAACGGTCGTGGCATTTATGAAGGGCCGGGCATTTCAATCAAACTTTCCGCCCTGCATCCGCGCTATAGCCGTGCGCAGTACGAACGCGTGATGGAAGAGCTTTATCCGCGCCTGCTCTCGCTGACGCTGCTGGCGCGCAGTTATGACATCGGCATCAATATTGACGCCGAAGAAGCCGACCGTCTGGAAATCTCCCTCGATTTGCTGGAAAAACTCTGCTTTGAGCCGGAACTGGCGGGCTGGAACGGCATCGGCTTCGTTATTCAGGCTTACCAGAAACGCTGCCCGATGGTCATCGATTACCTGACCAATCTGGCGCAGCGCAGCCGTCGCCGCCTGATGATCCGTTTGGTTAAAGGCGCGTACTGGGACAGCGAGATTAAGCGCGCCCAGATGGACGGACTGGAAGATTATCCGGTTTACACCCGCAAGGTTTACACCGACGTTTCCTATCTGGCCTGCGCCCGCAAACTGCTGGCGGTGCCCAACCTGATTTATCCGCAGTTTGCGACACATAACGCGCACACCGTGGCGGCAATTTATCAGCTGGCCGGTAACAACTACTATCCCGGTCAGTACGAATTCCAGTGCCTGCACGGCATGGGCGAACCGCTGTACGAGCAGGTTGTCGGCAAAATCAGCGAGGGCAAACTGAACCGCCCTTGCCGCATTTATGCCCCCGTCGGCACGCATGAAACGCTGCTGGCGTATCTGGTGCGTCGTCTGCTGGAGAACGGTGCGAACACCTCCTTCGTTAACCGTATCGCTGACGCCACCTTGCCGATTGACGAACTGGTTGCCGATCCGGTTCTGGCCGTCGAAGCGCTGGCCGCCAGCGAAGGTCAGGTCGGTTTACCGCATCCGCGTATCGCGTTGCCGCGCAATTTGTACGGCGACAAACGCGTGAACTCTGCCGGGCTGGATATGTCGAGCGAACACCGTCTGGCGTCGCTTTCCAGCGCCCTGCTGCAAAGCGCCAGCCATCCGGTGAAGGCCCAGCCGATGATTGATGCACAGACCGATGAGGGCGAATTCCTGCCAGTCATTAACCCGGCTGAAAACGGCGATATCGTCGGTTACGTGCGTGAAGCCACGCAGGACGAAATCAGCCGTGCGCTGGATGCGTCCACCGCCGCCGGTGCTATCTGGTTTGCGACGCCTCCCGAAGAGCGCGCCGCAATCTTGCAACGCGCCGCAGAATTGATGGAAGCGCAGTTGCAAAGCTTGCTTGGCGTGCTGGTGCGTGAAGCCGGAAAGACTTTTAATAACGCTATCGCCGAAGTACGTGAAGCGGTGGATTTCCTGCACTATTACGCAGGCCAGATCCGTGAAGACTTTGCCAATGACTCGCACCGTCCGCTCGGGCCGGTTGTGTGTATCAGCCCGTGGAACTTCCCGCTGGCGATCTTCACCGGGCAGATTGCCGCCGCCCTCGCCGCAGGCAACAGCGTGCTGGCAAAACCGGCTGAGCAAACGCCGCTGATTGCCGCGCTGGCCGTGGGCATTTTGCATGAAGCCGGTGTTCCGACGGGTGTGCTGCAACTGTTGCCGGGCCAGGGGGAAACCGTGGGCTCGCAACTGGTGAACGACGAACGCGTCCGCGGCGTGCTGTTTACCGGTTCCACCGACGTGGCAGGAATTTTGCAACGCAACATCGCCGGTCGTCTGGATCCGCAGGGGCGTCCGACGCCGCTTATCGCCGAAACCGGCGGCCTGAACGCGATGATTGTGGACTCCTCCGCGCTCACCGAACAGGTGGTGACCGATGTCGTGGCATCAGCTTTCGACAGCGCCGGTCAGCGCTGTTCCGCCCTGCGCGTGGTGTGTATTCAGGACGACGTCGCCGACCATACGCTGCAAATGCTGCGCGGCGCGATGGCCGAATGCCGCATGGGCAACCCTGAACGGTTGTGTACCGATATCGGGCCGGTGATCGACGCCGAAGCCAAAGCCGGTATCGAGAAACACATCGATGCCATGCGCGCCAAAGGCCGCACGGTGTATCAGGCCACGCAGGAATTTGCCGCCGATCAGCAGGAATGGACGCGCGGAACCTTCATCAAACCGACGCTTATCGAGCTGGAAAGCTTCGATGAAATGAAGAAAGAAATCTTCGGCCCGGTACTCCATGTGGTGCGTTATGCCCGTCAGGATCTGGATAAGCTGATCGGTCAGATTAATGCCGCCGGTTACGGCCTGACGCTGGGGATCCATACCCGCATCGACGAAACCATCCACCGCGTGACGCAGCAGGCGCACGTCGGCAACATGTACGTGAACCGCAACATGGTCGGCGCTGTCGTGGGTGTGCAGCCGTTTGGCGGTGAAGGCTTATCCGGAACCGGCCCGAAAGCCGGTGGTCCGCTATACCTGTACCGCCTGCTGAGCAGCCGCCCGCAGGACGCCGTGCAGCAAACGTTATTGCGTCAGGATCGCGAACTGCCGCTGGACACGTCTGTACGCGAAGCGTTACTGGCACCGCACCGCGCGTTGCAACAATGGGCGACGGAGCAGAAACATCGCGAAGACCTGATTGCCGTGTGCGAGCGCTTCGCACAAACCAGTCAGGGCGGCACTTTGCGTACCCTGCCGGGGCCAACCGGGGAACGTAACACTTACGCATTATTGCCGCGTGAGCGCGTTCTGGCGTTGTCAGACAATCAGGATGATGCGCTGACCCAGCTCGCCGCCGTCACCGCGACCGGTTGCCGTATTCTCTGGCCGGATGCGCCGTTACAGCGCGAACTGTTCAGCCAGTTACCGCAAGCGGTACAGGAACGTGTCGATTTCGCCAAAGACTGGCAGAACGAGGCACCGGTATTTGACGCAGTGATTTACCACGGCGACGCCGATCAGCTCCGCGAACTTTGTCAGCTTATCGCCAAGCGCCCTGGCGCGATTATTTCAGTACAAGGGTTTGCGCGCGGCGAAGATAACATCCTGCTGGAGCGTCTGTTGCATGAGCGTTCACTGAGTGTGAATACCGCGGCAGCGGGCGGGAATGCGAGTCTGATGACAATCGGGTGATAGATTGCAGAAGCCGCTGCAATTGGGCGGCTTTTCACTTGCAGTGAGGCACCAGGACTCTGACCGGGGAAGTTTCGGTTTTTCACTTGCAGTGAGGGGCTGTAACTATGACCGGGAAAGTTTCGGTTTTTCAATAACTGTGTTCACTTAACCTGCTGCGTCGAAACCGACCAAAGAGGCCCAGGACGGGGCCTCTTTGGAATCTCCGCGTCTTTCTAACTGCGCGCTATCGCTCGCTGGCTATGTTTCAGGGGCCAGCGCTATTGCCGCGAAAACTTGCCGCTGCGCGGTACCCTCACTCGGTTTCGAGCCACAGGTCTCGAAACACTTAGCTCGGCAAGCTTTCTGAAAGCGGCTGGAGGCTTTTTTAAAAGATAAACCATTCTGCTTTTGAATTTAGATAAGCCCCTGGCCGCTTTCAAAACGACGTCGAATGAACGGTGAGAAACAGCGAGAGTCTTTTTTCAAGCAGGTTCGAACCTGAAGTGAGAGTACCGCGCAGCGGCGGCGTTTGCGGCACTAACCGGAGTTGCTGAAACATGGCCAGCGAGCGTAGCGCGTGTTGAAAAAGCGTGGGGAAATCCAAAAGGGGAAAAGCACTTTCCCCTTTTGGTCGGTTTCGGCGCCTGCCTCTGAGTGATAGCTGTTCTTGAAAAACCGAAACTTCCCGGTCAGAGTCCTGGTGCCTCACTGCAAGTAAAAAAACCGAAACTTTCCTGGTCCTGTAACCGAAAGCCGCCATGTGCGCGGCTTCTTCACAAGGAAACACCTCGATCATATTCGAACTGCTTATCAGCAGACCGAATTGTCATTAAAACGTCATAACTCTGACTTAACCTACCGGTAACAAAATACAACAATCTGTGTTTTTTTATTTCTGACGGTTTATCAAAAGGAGTTTTGACCATGCAACAACCTCTCTCCCTGCTTGCCCACGCACTCTCTGCCGCCCTGCTGGTTTCCACATCCGCCAGCGCTTTCGCCGCTGAGCCGGACGCCCTGACAGACCGCGCAGCAAAAGGCGTGCTGACTGAACCGGGTGGCGCTCGTCGTCTGAGCGGTGACCAGACGGCAGCGCTGAAAGCTTCGCTTTCGGATAAAACGGTGAAGAACGTAATCCTGCTGATTGGCGACGGAATGGGCGATTCTGAAATCACTTCCGCACGAAATTATGCAGAAGGCGCAGGCGGTTATTTCAAAGGCATCGATGCCCTGCCGCTGACCGGTCAGTACACGCATTATTCTCTGGATAAAAAGACACAGAAACCAAGCTATGTGACGGATTCCGCCGCCTCAGCCACCGCCTGGACGACCGGCGTAAAAAGCTATAACGGCGCGATCGGGGTGGACGTAAACGGTAAAGATCACCAGACCATTCTCGAGATCGCCAAAGCCGCAGGCAAAGCGACCGGCAACGTCTCGACGGCAGAATTGCAGGACGCCACGCCAGCCGCCCAAATCGCGCATGTCACGTCCCGTAAATGCTATGGCCCGGAAGAAACGGCCGAAAAATGCGCCAGCAACGCGCTGGAAAATGGCGGACGCGGTTCCATCACTGAACAGCTGTTGCAGGCACGCGCCGACGTCACGCTGGGCGGCGGCAAAAAATCCTTCAGTCAGTTGGCGAAAGCCGGCGAATTCAGCGGTAAATCTCTGAAAGACCAGGCGCTGGCGCAAGGTTATGTGTGGGTAGAAAACGCCGACCAGTTGAACGCTATCACACAGGCCGACCAGAAAAAACCGCTGCTGGGCTTATTCGCCGACGGCAATATGCCGGTACGCTGGCAGGGTCCGAAAGCCACGTATCACGGCAATATCGATAAACCTGCCGTCACCTGCGAAGCCAATCCGCAGCGCACCGCAGAGATCCCGACGCTGGCCGCGATGACCGAAAAAGCGATCGACCTGCTGAAAACCAATCAGAACGGCTTCTTCCTGCAAGTCGAAGGTGCGTCGATTGATAAGCAAGATCACGCTGCCAACCCTTGCGGTCAGTTTGGTGAGACGGTAGATCTGGATGAAGCGGTGCAGAAAGCCCTCGAATTTGCCCGTCAGGATGGCAATACGCTGGTGATTGTGACCGCCGATCACGCGCATTCCAGCCAGATTATCGAAGCCGACGCCAAAGCCCCCGGCCTCACGCAAACGCTGACCACCAAAGATGGCGCGCCGATGACCATCAGTTACGGGAATTCCGAGGATGACTCGCAGGGTCACACCGGGACTCAGTTGCGGATCGCCGCGTTCGGGCCACACGCCGCAAACGTCGTCGGGCTGACCGACCAGACGGATTTGTTCTATACCATGCGGGAAGCAATGAATATTAAATAAGCAGGAGGCCGCTGCTTTGGCGGCTCAAAACCATTGTTTTGGATTGCCATCCAACGTGGCATCTGGTTTTAACTGGATCGCGAAAGTTTCGGTTTTTCAATTGCAATGATCGCTCAGCGGCTACCGCCGAAACCGAAATTTACTCGGTCAGCTGTCAGCCCTCACTGCAAGTGAGAAACCTAAATCTTCCCGATCCAGTGACTGAAAGCCGCCTTGTGCAGCGGCTTGTGCACAAAACTGAATCTAGTGCGCCAGAAACTTCTCAAGGAACTGCTTCGTCCTCGCATGCTGCGGGTTCGAGAATAGCGCCTTCGCAGGCCCCTGCTCTACGATCTTCCCCTGATCCATAAAGATCGCCCTGTCCGCAACATCGCGCGCAAAGCTCATCTCGTGGGTCACGATGACCATGGTGCGGTGCTCGAGCGCCAGCGCGCGGATGGTGTTGAGCACTTCGCCGACCAGTTCCGGGTCGAGGGCAGAGGTCGGTTCGTCGAACAGGATCACTTCCGGGCTCATCGCCAGCGCGCGGGCAATCGCTACGCGTTGTTGCTGACCGCCGGAAAGGCGACGCGGGTAAGCGTTTTCCTTGCCGCTTAATCCGACTTTTTCCAGCAGCTGACGCGCCGTCGCGATGGCTTTCGCCTTCGGTTCGCCCTTCACAATCACCGGGCCTTCAATAATGTTTTCGAGCACAGAACGGTGCGGGAACAGGTTGAAGTTCTGGAACACAAAGCCCACCTGCTGACGCAGTTCGCGGACTTTATTTTTTTGTTTGCTGATCGGCTTGTTGCCGTCAATTTCGATATTGCCGACTTTGATCGTGCCGCCGTCCGGCTCCTCCAGCAGGTTAATGCTGCGCAGAAGCGTCGTTTTTCCCGAACCGCTCGGCCCGATAATCGCGACGACTTCACCGGCATTGACCTGTAAATCGATACCGTGCAAAACCGTCTGGCCGTGGAATTTCTTCGTCAGTTGCTTAACGTCAATGGTACTCATGAAGGCTCCTGATCCTGGCGGTTAACGCGGTCTTCCAGACGGTTTTGCAGGAAGGATAAAACGGTCGCCAGCACCCAGTAAATAATGGATGCGGCCAGATACATGGTGAACACTTCCAGCGTGCGGGAGGTGACCAACTGAGCCTGACGGAACAGTTCCGGCACCTGAATGGTCGCCGCCAGGGAGGTATCTTTCACTAATCCGATAAAGCTGTTGCCCAGCGGTGGCAACGCAGTACGTGCCGCCTGCGGTAAAATCACGCGGCGCATCGTCTGCCAGGGGTTCATGCCGATACTTGCCGCCGCTTCCCACTGCCCTTTTTCAATTGACGAAATCGCCGCTCGCAGGGTTTCAGAAGTATAAGCCGCGGTGTTGAGTGAGAGGCCAATCATAGCCGCCGGAATAGGATCCAGTTCGATACCAAACTGTGGCAAACCGTAGTAAATCATAAACAGCTGTGCAATCAGCGGTGTACCGCGAAATACGGAGACGTAAAAACGTGACAGCCACGACAGTGGCCAGAAATGCGAAAGGCGCATCAGCGCCAGCATAAAGCCTAATATTAACCCGAAGACCATACCGCCCAGACTCAGCTGGAGGGTAAACAGGGTTCCTTTCAATAAAAATGGTGCTGAATCCAGCACCAGTTGAATACTTTCTTGCATCCGATAAAGACCTTTTGGATGTGTATCCTGAAACAACCCGGAGCAAGATCAGCTCCGGGTTTAACGGATAATTATTTGGTGACGTCAGCCCCGAACCACTTCTCGGAAATTTTGGCTAAAGAACCATCTTTTTGCATTTCTGCAATCGCTTTGTTGATGGCGGCCAGTAATTCAGGGTTGTCTTTGCGGATCGCAACACCGGATTCCAGACGGGAGAACGGCGCACCGGCAACGGCTAAGGTGTTGTTGGTTTTCTTCACCAGATCCAGCGCGGCCAGGCGGTCAACCAGAATCGCATCGGTACGGCCTACGCGCAGATCCTGATATTTCGTCGGGTCATCATCATAGGTACGAACGTCCACGCCCTGAACATTCGCGCGTAACCATTGTTCGTAGTTGCTGCCCAGACCCACGCCCACTTTCTTACCTTTGAGATCTTCCGGCTTGGTGATTGAGCCTTCGTTACCTTTTTTGGTCAGCGCCTGAATACCGGAAACGGTGTACGGCGTGGAGAAGTCATATTTCTTCTCACGTTCAGGGGAAATGGTCACCTGGTTGATGACAACGTCAATACGTTTGGATTCCAGAGAAGCCAGCATGCCGTCCCATTTGGTCGGTTGCAGCTTCGCTTTCACGCCCATATGCTGTGCCAGCGCATCGGCGAATTCCACTTCAAAACCGGTCAGTTTGCCGTCTTCACCCTGGAAACTGAACGGAGGGTAAGTCCCTTCCAGACCGACGATCAGCGTGCCGCGGTCTTTCACTTTTTTCAGTAAGCCTTCATCAGCAAAGCTGTTGGTGACCATACCGGCTGTCAGGCTGACGGCCACAGCACCCAGAAGTAAACGACGACGCAATGTGGAAAAAACCATATACACCTCAGTTATTATCGATGTTAGAAAGTTATATATCTGACGATTTGCGCACAGTAGCACCCGCCGCGAGAGTTATCAGGAATATAATTTCATAATCTTAGTGCAAAATTGCATAAGCGTACTGTATGGCATCACACTTGCGGATGATACGCAAACAGTGCCGGCGCGCCGCCGGTATGGATGAACAGGATCGGGCCTTCGTCCGGGAATAATCCGCGTTCGATGCCGTCGAGCAAACCGGCCATTGCCTTGCCGGTATATACCGGATCCAGCAGCATCGCTTCCTGCTCCGCCAGCAATTTCACCGCCGCCATTCCCGCTTCATTCGGCTCACCGTAGCGCGGTGCAAAATAATCATCCCACAAAACGATTTGCGGTATTTTTTCATCAAACTGCAAACTGGCAGCAACGTCACGGGCAATGGTTTCCACCTTCGGACGCTGCGCGCCGGCTTTACGTGACACCGTCACGCCTATCAGTTGTGTATCCGGCATTAAATGCTGCAATGCGACCGCCAGCCCGGCGTGTGTCCCCGCACTGCCGGACGCCACCACGATTGCGCTGAAATCGACGAAACTCGCGGAAGACTGTTCAGCAATCTCCAGCGCACACCGGACATATCCCAGCGCACCCAGCGCATTCGAGCCGCCGACCGGCACAACGTACGGACGAAAACCTTGCCCTTCCAGGCGCTCAGCTAATTCTGCCAGCTGCGCCGTCGGGTCGTGCAGTTCATCGCACATCACCACTTCGGCATTGAATAAATCCAGCAACAGGCGGTTGCCGTTGGTCAGATAATTGGCTTCGGTGGTGCCAATCGGGTTTTCCAGCAACGCAACGCATTTCAGGCCCAGTTTCGCCGCCACTGCCGCCGTCTGACGGACATGGTTGGACTGAATCGCGCCTGCTGTCACCAGCGTATCCGCACCTTCTGCCAGCGCGGCGGCGGCCAGATATTCCAGTTTTCTGAGCTTGTTACCACCCATCGCCAGCGGCGTAATGTCATCGCGTTTGATATAGATGTCACGGCCCGTGAACTCAGAGAGACGGTGGAGTTTTTCTAATGGCGTGCAGTTGCCCAGTAAATCAATACGATCAAAGGCTTCCAGCCGGGTTTTAAGCAAAGCAATTTTAGCAGGCACAGTGTTCCCCTGACGCACAGCCGCAAGGCCGGCGAAGTCGTGATAGTCGAAGCAGATGTATTTGCGCAGAATGGTTATGAAATAAGTATATAAAGAATTAATACTTTATGCGGACAGATTCAAGACAAAAAAACAGGCCCCCGAAGGAGCCTGTTTGCGTTTTGTGTGTCAGTCTGTAAGAGCGCCGCTTACGCGGATTTCTGCCAGGCCAGATACTGGTCGTATTTGCGCAAAGCAATACGGTAGTTATCGTGGCCCGCCACCGGCAAATCACTGATGATCCGCTGGTGGATGCTGTCCCCTGAAAGCTTATCGAGAGGATAGTTATTTGCTGACAAGATTTCATCCAGACGGCGGAGGCGGACAACATACTCGCGCACCGTGCTGTGGTTCATCTCTGTCTGCTCAAACAGATATTGCTTAAACGCCATGATGTCAAAATATGACGAATGGCTGTTACAGCTTATCTCACTGCAAAAACGACACAGAGCGGTCAGTTCCTGCGACAGGTTGTGCCACACGTCATCATCAATAGGCTGGTCCATCTTGGCGATGGCCTCTTTATTGATGATTTGCCCGCGAAACACCAGTGCCATCCTGTCGAGTTCTTTTGCACACTGTGAGCAATGAGTCTGACTGTGTTTAAAATCTTTAAGATAACGGCTTAAAGGCCTTGTTTTGATTCCCGCTGGCATAAATTTATTCCTGATAAGGGATATAAAATGTATAACCGGCCAGGAAAAAGCGGATCAGTGGTCGTTGGCCAGGCGGCTGCGTAAACGCTTAATCGCCTGACTGTGGAGCTGGCTTACGCGGGATTCCCCGACATCCAGTACCGCCCCGATCTCTTTTAAATTCAACTCTTCCTGGTAGTAAAGCGTAAGTACCATCTTTTCCCGTTCTGGTAACGCATCGATAGCTTCCATCACCCGGTGGCGTAAATTGCCCTCCAACAGATGATGTAACGGGTTGGCCTCTTCGTGCCCTTCCATCAATGCCTCGGCAGTATCGCCGTGCTCTTCGCGCCATTCGTCATAAGAAAACAACTGGCTACTGTTCGTATCCATTAATATCTGCCGGTATTCCTCGATGGGAATATCCAGTGCCTGCGCCACCTCTCCTTCACTCGGTGGTCGCCCTAATTTTTGTTCTGCGTTATGCATCGCCTGAGACACTTCACGCGCGTTACGTCTGACGCTGCGCGGCACCCAGTCGCGGCTTCGCAACTCATCAAGCATCGCGCCACGGATACGCTGGACGGCATAAGTGGTAAACGCCGTACCCTGCATCGCATCAAAACGCTCAACCGCATTTAACAGGCCGATCCCTCCCGCTTGCAGTAGATCATCAAGCTCTACGCTGGCGGGAAGCCGCACCTGCAAACGCAGGGCTTCATGGCGCACGAGCGGAACATAGCGCTGCCACAAAGAATTTTTGTCTATCACGCCGTCGGCGGTATACAGATCGCTCACTGTCGTAACCTGGCAAATTGAGGGTCAGTATCATTGTGCCAGTGGTAATCCCCATTCAATCGCCTGAATAAGGACTGAAAAGCGCGGTTATTTTGATTATGTCTCGCACTTTCTGTTTCAGACCCGCAGGATTACCAGGATCGCAATCGCCTAAAAAACAATCACAACATAAAGATTATCCTAAATTATACCAGCGAATGCGTTTCATTAATCGTGGAAAAAGGTAAATTTTGGTTAAAAAAAACCCCGCCGGAGCGGGGTTTGTTCTGTTTGTAACCGGACTGCTTATATTGTCGCCAGCGACAATTATTGCAGCAGGGACAGTACAGACTGAGGAACCTGGTTAGCTTTAGACAATACTGAAGTACCCGCCTGCTGCAAGATCTGTGCTTTAGACATTGCAGAAACTTCTGTTGCGTAGTCAGCATCCTGAATACGGCTCTGTGCAGAAGACAGGTTAGTGGTGGTGTTGTCCAGGTTGGTGATTGCAGAATCGAAACGGTTCTGAACCGCACCCAGTGAAGAACGGAAGGTGTCAACTTTAGCGATTGCAGCGTCGATTGCTTTCAGTGGATCAGAAGTTGCCACACCGGTGTAAGCGTTGGTGTTAGCTGTATCAGAGATGTCACCGATGGTGCTTGCCACGTTAGCAGTACCAGTAGCGCCGCCGTCAGTGATAGCGCCTGCTGCAGTTTTGTAGTCTTTACCCTGAACGGTCACGTAACCTACTGCTGCGCCAGTCGCGTCTGCGCCAACTTTAACCAGTTTGCCAGTCTGAGTACCTGCAGTAACACCGTTGTCAGTGTCAGTGTAAGAAACGTCAGTGGTGTTCAGAGTTACAGCACCAGTAGCGTCATCTACAGAGGCTGCGTAGTTATTAGTACCATCAGAAACAACGTAAGTTGCAGTGGCTGCGCCTGCTGCTGTCTGAACGTTTTTCAGAGACAGTTTGCTTGCGTCCAGGCCCAGAGAAGTGGCAGCTGCAGACAGGTCAACGTTTTTCAGGGAGCCGCTTGCGCCAACCTGAGTGATAGCATCGCTGGTTTTCAGAGCGTTGCTTGATACAGAGAAACCGTTCAGACCCAGAGTAGTAGAGTCGATTTTTTGCAGGTCGATGGAGATAGTCTGGCCGTCGTTTGCGCCAACCTGAATTTTCATCGTCTGGTTAGAAGCCAGTACGTTCACGCCGTTGAACTGAGTCTGACCAGATACGCGGTCGATTTCAGACAGACGTGAAGTGATTTCGTCCTGGATTGAGGTCAGGTCAGAAGATGAGTTGGTGCCGTTGGCAGCCTGAACTGACAGCTCACGGATACGCTGTAAGTTGTTGTTGATTTCGCTCAGTGAACCTTCAGTGGTCTGCGCAACGGAGATACCGTCGTTGGCGTTACGTGAAGCCTGAGTCAGACCGTTGATGTTAGACGTGAAGCGGTTAGCAATCGCCTGACCAGCAGCATCGTCTTTTGCGCTGTTGATACGCAGACCGGAGGACAGACGCTCGATAGCGGTGCTCAGAGCGGACTGGGATTTGTTCAGGTTGTTCTGAGTCATCAGAGACAGCGTGTTGGTATTGATAACTTGAGCCATGAGTGTATTCCTTCAAATCTGGTTAAGGGTTCGGGCTTATTGCCCACGGCGTTCATCACCGTCCAAACTTGTATCGGCGCTACTCCGGCAACCTTTAGAATTATTTCTCAAAAAAACCCGATTTCTTACTTTGAGAATTACCCTTCCTTATAGGCGCTATTCACGCCATTACTTTTTGTTGCGATCTATTAAACTTTTTCTCCGTCGTGCCGATAGGGCTTAAAGACTCTTATACAACCCGTACAAGGATACATATGGCCACTGTCTCTTCATTAGGTATCGGCTCAGGTTTAGATCTCTCCACTTTGCTGGATAACCTGACCACCGCAGAAAAGGCGCGTCTCACGCCAATCACCACGGCACAGACCAGTTACAGTGCTCAGCTGACCGCTTACGGCACGCTGAAAAGCGCAGTACAAACCTTTGCCGATGCGGCGACGGCATTGTCGTCTACCAATACTTACGGCGCGACGACGGCAACGTCTAACAACACCTCGGCATTCAGCGCGACCACCAGCACCGGCGCGGCGGCAGGTAAATATTCCGTTAACGTGACACAGCTGGCGGCATCTCAATCTTTAATCTCTGCCACGCAAAGCAGCAGTACGGCAGCATTAGGCTCAACCACTACCGGTAACTCGCGCACGCTGACCATCAGCCAGGGCGACGGCAGTACTCCGCTGAGCATTAAACTGACGGACGATCAGACTTCACTGACCGGCGTTCGCGATGCAATCAATAAAGCCGGCGGCGGCGTCACGGCGAGTATCGTTAAAGTGACCGACAGCAGCTACAAGCTGGTGTTGAGCGCCAACAATACCGGCACCAATTCTGAGATGACCGTCAGCGTGACCGGTGATGACCAGCTCAATAACATTATTGGTTATGACTCTTCTACCGGCACGGGTGCGATGACGCAAAATGCTGAGGCAATGAATGCCAAGCTGACGTTCAACGGCATCGATCTGGAGCGTCAGAGCAACACCATCAGCGACGCACAGGATGGGATCACCTTAAATCTGACGGGAACTACTTCCACCGCGGCCAGCCTGACAGTAGCGAAAGATACCAGTACAGCCACGACGGCCATTCAGACTTTCGTTGATGCCTACAACTCATTACAGGACACGTTCGCCAGTCTGACTAAGTTCACCGCGACCGCGACGAATACTGATACGGCTGACAGCACCAACGGTGCATTACTGGGTGACAGTGCGCTGCGCACTATTCAGACGCGTCTGAAATCCGCCGTCACTGCAGCATCAGGTTCCGGCACGATCAGCTCTTTATCCAGCATCGGCATTACGACCGACCCGGATACCGGCAAACTGGAAATTGACAGCACCAAACTGAGCACCGCGCTGACCAGTAATCCGAATGCAGTGCAGACCATGATGGTCGGCGACGGTAAAACCACTGGCGTGATGACCAATATCAGCAACCTGAATACCGGGTTCCTGAACAGTACCAACGGCACGATTGCTAACGCAGAAACGGCGGTTAACACCACCCTGAAAGGACTGACCGATCAGTACAACAAGGTGAATGACAGCATCAACACCACCATCGCCCGTTACAAAACGCAATTCACTGCACTTGATGTTTCGATTCAAAAGCTCAACAGCACGGCGACATACCTGACGCAGCAGTTCGAAGCCATGTCCTCATCAAGTTCAAGCTAGTAAGGAAACAGATTATGTATAACGCTAAAGGAACACAGGCCTACGCCCAGGTTGGCGTAGAAAGCGCAGTCATGAGTGCGTCGCCTTACCAGTTAGTCACGATGTTATTTGACGGGGCGCGCAGCGCCCTGATCCGTGCACGCATATTCATTCAACAGGGAAGCATTGCCGAAAAAGGGAAATCCCTGTCCATGGCGATTAATATTATCGACAGCGGATTAAAAGCCGGATTAAGCCGTGATAAAGGGGACCCTGAATTAGTGGATAACCTGGAAGCGCTTTATTCCTATATGGTCCGCCGTTTATTACATGCAAATTTACACAACGATCAAGAGGCCATCACCGAGGTGTTGGCCTTGCTTGAAAATATCGCCGATGCCTGGCGGCAAATCGGCCCAAACCACCACCCGTCGCAGGACCAATATAATGGATCAACATCAGTATCTGGTTAATGAATATCAACTGATCCTGTCTTTAAGCGAGCAGATGTTGCGGCTGGCGCAAGATGAAAAATGGGATGAGCTGGTCGAGCTCGAAGTCAGTTATGTGAAAGCCGTGGAAGCGACCACCAAATTACCGATGTCAGAACAGACCTCGATAATGGTTCAGAATGATATTCGCCGTTATTTACGTATCATTCTCGACAATGAAAATTTGATTAAAACGTTATTACAGGCTCGGATGAATACGCTCACCCAGCTGATTGGTCAGTCGTCCCGACAACAACAAGTGAACACGACGTACGGAAAAATTGATCTCCGTTCGATTGCTTTTGGCGATCACCAATAATTATTAAAGTACTTCTTTTGATTTATTTTTTTCCAATATTTCTTGTGCAAAAATAAGGTTTCAGGGGCAGAGAGCATACGGCTACCAGGGCTGATTCTCTCTGTCTCCTTCCGTAACACTCGCCTAAACCGGCAGCCTGTTTGTATTGGCATAAGCGGGAAGTTTTATATCAGGCAGCAAACAACAGGTTGCGGTCGTCATTTCGGGCATCATCGATATGGTTCGTAAAATAAAAGTGACTCCAGGGATAGGCACTATTTCGCTACTTATTCAGCATAGTGAGCTTTTTATTCACGATGTCTATATTAATAAGCCGCAATTAATCCTCGTGCAGAATGGAAGTCTTTCTATTACTAACCAGGAACAGCGATTCTCGCTACAGGCGGGGGAAATGCTGGTGCTCAACAGTGGACAAACGTTGAGTCTCACCCACCATCTCTCAGACAATGGCCCTTTCAGCTGCGCCATTATGGCCTGGGATCACCAGTTGCTCAGTGATGCGGGGCTCCATGCCACGGGCTTTTCAGCCCCACTGCTTTCCGTTGAAACGCTACAGGTTATTCCGCATATCCCGGTGGCTTTTAAACAGAGTTTTACCGATACCCACAGCGCCATTCTCTGGCATCACGGCCTGCCCGCGCCCATTACCCGCCATCGTATGCTGGAACAATTGCTCTGGCTGTCGCATCTGGGTGTACGTTATTCGCTGCAACACAGCGAAAGCATGGCACAACGTGTGCGCGAATTGCTGACAGATAATCTGCATAAATCGTTTACCGCCGCAGAAGTGGCGGAACAGCTGATGATGAATGAAGTGATGCTTCGCCGCCGGCTGGCGGCCGAGGATTGTGTCCTGCGCAATCTGATGATTGATGTCCGCATGACACAGGCACTGCGGTTACTGCAATGCACCGATCTGGCGATTTCCAACATTGCCCATCAGGTCGGTTACGAAAGTGGCTCCCGTTTTGCGGAACGTTTTCGGAAGCGTTTTGGCTTCGCGCCTACCGCGATCCGCGGGCATATGCGCCCCCTCTCAGCACAAACGATGACTTATAACAACTAACTCCTAAGCACTACAATGCTAAATCATGAGTAACATCACACAATAATTGATTACCAGATGTTAACCGAATATCATACACGCCGTTAATTTACGCGTGATCAGGGGTTGGCAGTGCACGTTTGGTGGGAAGTGATTAAAACGATTTATTGGGGTGGATTGGGTATTGCGGCACTGGTGACGCTTCTCGTGAGCCGCGACACGATTAAAATACGCTTGTTAACGTCCGGCATTATCGGGTTTACCTGGCCGATGAGCCTTCCCGTCGTTCTGCTCTTCTCTCTGTTCTGACGCTGTAAAACTGCGCTCATTAAAAAACCCGGCTTTCAGGCCGGGTTCTGTACAACTGTTGTTGCTACTGTTTACGTTGCTGCTAATTGCGGGTTTGCACCCAAAAGCCGTGGATCAGACCCGGCAGATAACCGCACAGTGTCAGGATGATATTCAGCAAAAAAGCACCGCCAAATCCGTTACCAATTAGCACGCCCAACGGCGGTACCAGGATGGTGATCAAAACTCTCCAGAATCCCATGTTCATCTCCCTTTGGTTATCATTGAGTTAATGATAGTTCAGGGAAACAAAGCCGCCTATCAGATGAAACTTAATTGATCATGTCCAGCATAATTTCCACGTCTCGACGCACTTTATCGAGCAATTCGACATCGCCTGCGCGGTACTCGGCATCGGTTATCTGATGGATCTGGCGCATCTGCCATCTCACCTGCGTTTTTTGCTCGTCCGTCATATTGCGGCACATCACGATGATAAAATTGCGCAGCATCAGATGTTGCATGGCAGTTTCTTCGGCATGTTTGTTAACCGACATCACTAAATCGACTACGTGTTTTTCTGCCATAGCGTGTTCCTGCTGTCGTGAAAAGTCGGTGGGAAAGTCATTAAAACCAGACTAGCATGGCAACAGTTCGGTCAAAGCCGACAGCTGATGCAAAAACACCCGCTATT
This sequence comes from Rahnella sp. BIGb0603, assembly GCF_024808755.1. Classification (NCBI taxonomy): domain Bacteria; kingdom Pseudomonadati; phylum Pseudomonadota; class Gammaproteobacteria; order Enterobacterales; family Yersiniaceae; genus Rahnella; species Rahnella sp. BIGb0603. The sequence goes on from NZ_JANUEX010000002.1 coordinate 662,423, forward strand.
TCTGCGTCTAACCTGCGCATGGACACCATCACTATGTTTTCAACCGACGACGTTTTTCAGCGTCTGGCGTCTTCCCCCTTTCGCCAGCGCTTTCATCTTGGCCCGAAAGAATACGAATATTGTATGAGTCACGGGCCCGATACCGTGGCGCAGCACGCCGCCGATTTCATTAGCCGGCGGCTCGCGCCTGCGGAACCTCAGGCCGACGGCAGGCAGACGCCGATGCGCGGCCATCCGGTGTTTATCGCCCAGCACGCCACCGCCACCTGCTGTCGCGGATGTCTGGAAAAATGGCATCGTATTGCGGCACACGCTGAGATGACACAAACGCAGCAGGATTATACGGTTGCAGTGATCCTGCACTGGATACATCAGGAAATGCAGCGGCCCGCGCCAGCCGCTAAACCGCGGAAAGCAAAATCAAAAAATTCTGACCCACAACAAATGGATTTATTGTAAGAAGCGCATCACAGTGGTAAAAAAATAAAGAGTGACAGCAGTCACAGTTTTTCAGGATTTAAGTACCCTGCTGAGTCTGTACTCTATAATTTTAAGGAATAAGACAGTTTTCTGCCGGGCAGCCTTTGCGCGCCCTTTTGTTGTCTTCTTGTGCAGTCTTTCGGGTGAGTTTTCCAGGTGAAATGAGTTTTACACTGTAGTGAGGATTATTACCCCCCATTGGGAAAAGGAGGATGCATGTCTGAGTATCATTATTTATTGATAGGTGGAAGCCGCAACGGACAACGTCATGTTGATAAACAACATCAGTTTTCGTTGTGTTTTTGGGAAGATGCATCACAAAGTGCAGAACGTGAATTTTACGGTAAACAGAACGAGCGCTATAAAGTGAAGCCTGAAAAAGGGGCTGACGGAAACTGGTATCTGGTCGGTTATTGCGGAAATTGTTCGAAAATTCAGGCCGATGAACTGACCACCCAGGCGCTCACCAAACACGTTAAGCCGATGATGTAAGAAACAAAAGTAAATTGAAAAGTACGATCGTAAACGAACCCCGCCCTTTTAAGCGGGGTTTTTGCTTTCTGAGGGTTTTCGGCCGTCAGACATTCAGCCCATGAATTCAGGCGGCCATGCCCTGAATGTTTCGGGCGTAAAAGGCGACGTGCCCACCGATCGTGAAATGCGCTTCGTGGTGCCCTAAACGTCCGAGCGGCGCGATACGGACAATCTGCCCTTCAAATTCTCCGTCCTGAATTTGCGTAATCGCCACATCCAGCTGATAACTGGCCGGATGAACGCCCACCGGGAAAGTGAGTAATTTTACGCGATCGCCCACCTGAAACCGGGTAAGCAGAGGCAGTGGTGCCTGTTCAAACAGATCCTGATCCATAGGTGACTCCTTGTTTTCCAGTGGGATTAATTACAGGATAGAATATGTTGTCGCGTCCTGCCGGATACCGGCGTGAAGCACTTCTCTCTTTACGCATTTTTTTTATGAACGACGTTTCGTACACCGCTGTTGTCCTCGCGTGGCCGCATAAAAACGTAGTTCTACACCATTGATAAGGATCCACCGTGAAAAAATTAACGCCAGAGCAATGCATTATCCTGACCGGATTTACCGGGATCCTGCATGGCGAATTCGAAGGATTTCACGAAGACTTGCAAAAACGACTGGGGCGTGAAGTTCAGACGTCAGAATTGGGATACCCGGAATTTATTGAGGAATGTCGGGCGCTCTATGAGGACGATTTTAACAATTTAATGCCAGACTGATAACAAGAAGGCCGGCCAAAGGAGTATCCTCTGCCGGCCTGATACCTGACTTAACCCGCGTGACTACGGTTTGACAATTCCGCGGATGAAATTCTCATTCACCCGGATCACATTTCCCGTTTCCACATTAATAACCTGATACTGCACCGGCGTTACCTCATCCAGAACAGCGATAACTTCAAACAAACCTGGTGTAAAAGTAAGCGTGACAAAAACGCCAACAGGATAGACAGCCATAATTTTATCCTTTCAATCATGCTCTTATAATGTACTGCTTTACCTACAGAAGTAATCATACATCAACTATTAATCACACCGAGTGATTTCATTACATACATTAATCACTCCCGATAAATGTTGCATAAAAGAAGTACAGATACGCGATAAAAAGATCAATATTTGATCAAATCAGACAACTCTGACAGACATGCACAAGACGTCATCAATTTTTACACTCTTCCGGGGCGAATGCCGGATACAGGCTTCGTTGCTCTCCCCCAGCCGCTTGTTTTCGATGTAATTTCGGTTAAGAATATGAATCCATTTTGTTGCATTGAGAGCCCGCGCTGTGAGTGCCCAGATTTTTGAAACCGATGCGAATCATCCGCATCTGACACGACTGATTGCAGAGCTGGATGCTTATCAATACCCGCTCTACCCGCCGGAATCCTTTCAGGGAATTAACGTCTCCACGCTCGAAGACGGTGAAATTTTCTGTTTTATGGCGCGGGTAGACGATGACTGGGCAGGATGCGCATGTCTGTATATTTCGCGGCCTGAAGGGCATGAAAAACCGATTGCTGAGATGAAACGGGTCTACGTGAATCCGCTGTACCGCGGTCAGGGTATTGCTTCACTGCTGGTTGATGAAATGGAAAGCAAACTGAAAACATTGGGCTATCGGGATTTGTTTTTAGAAACCGGCGTGTTTCAGGAAAAAGCCATTACCCTGTATGAAAAGCTGGGGTACGCGCGCACAGAAGCGTTTGGCGATTATCGTCTCTCACCGGATCCGCTTAGCGTGTATATGATGAAATCGGTGGCCTGATACGGTGCGAAAATGCCGGGAGAAATGCAGAAAAATATCTCCATAACGCTGCCTCGTGACAGGGTTATGGAGACGCGAGAAGCAGATTACATCAGGACATTGCTTTTCGATGCAGGAATTTCATTGGAAGGAATAACCCATTTTTTCAGGGTGATAACGAAGAATTTTTTGCCTTTTGTGATCTTGGCACCGCGGTCGCCACATTCCAGCGCAAGTTTGAAAAACTCATCACTGTTAATACTAAAAGCCAGTTCGACTTTTTTCACCATACCGGAATTAAGCAGCTCTTCGGCTTCGATTAATGATTTGGCCTGAACGACTGACATAAATACCTCGTGAAAATGGAGGGAGTTGTATTTGCCCGAATATCCTATTTCACTTTTGTTTCATCATTATGACAGTATCGTGAACCTTCAGAATAGTGCTACGTTTTAGCGCATAAAATGTCCATTCCGTGCGCCTGTTCAAAACTCAGGAAAGACGGTAATGGCGATCAGGCACGGGGGTATCCGGCAACTGCGTCTGGTTGTTCATCTCGCGCAGGTTAATTTCGATATTGGTACACATCGCGTCCATCGGCAGATGGTTATTGGCATAGCCGAAAGGCATTTCCAGCTCTTCCGCCAGCGTATCGAGCGACAGGAAACTGTACGAAATAAAACCTGAAACCAGCAGCGTCATGTAATGCAAATCCACCACCAGCGCGAACGGCAATAAGCTACAGAACAGATAGACCGTTCGGTGCAGTAAAAGCCCGTAAGCAAACGGGATCGGCATGCTGACAATACGCTCACACCCGCCGACGACCTGCGAAAGTTGCAACAGCGTGGTGTCCATGTGGGTATAGACGATATCCGACAAATCCCCGCTGCGGCGCCGTTCGGCAAGCCACTGTGACATCCGCAGCTGCACCATATTGGTCGGCGCGCGGCGTGACAGAATATCTTCCGCATCTTCCCCTAACAGACGTTCGAGGTCAGGCCGCGGATCGCTGTGGCGCAGCTGATGTTTGAGGCTGTAACAGAACGCCAGCAAAAGCGTCGTCACGCGCTGCGCTTCGCCCGGACACACCGCCATTACCTGACTTTGTAACGTACGACAGGCAATCAGTAACCCGCCCCACAGCTGACGCGCTTCTGTGTAGCGCGAATACGCTACGCTGTTCCGAAAACCGAGGAAGATCGCAATCGACACCCCCAGCAAGCTGAACGGCGCCAGCGTGAGCTTAACGCCGAGCGTCTCATACCAGGGAAGGCTGAGAATGGCGGCAAGCGACATCAATAAATTCAGACTGAGGCGGAACATAATGCTGGGCAGCACAGAGCCATGCCAGGCGAACAAACGCAAGAACCAGTGACGCGGAGGACGGATTATCATTTTTTATGGAGGTGCTTTTGCAGGTGAAGCGATTTTTTTTGCGATTCTTGCAAATAAACCTGCACATGCAAAGGACAATTTTGTGACACCGGTAACATTTATTTTGAAAATCACGGTTTTCTTTTACAAGCGCAGGTGATCACTTTGTACAAACGGTAACGGAAACATAATGTTTGGCATGGTAATGTCCGATAACAAACCAGACTGAGAAGAATATATGGCGCGCATGGCGTGAATGCTCTCAGTATTGATCGGTCCTGACGATCAAAATAGTGATAATGATCGGTTATACCCATTGGAATTACAGGCCTATTCGCGAGACGATCGCGGAAAATTGGGAGCGGGCATATCAGTGAAAATTATTCTTGTTGTACTCATCGCATTGGCGATTATCGGGTTGGCAGCCTGGTTCATCTTCAGGTCGGCAGCAAAAGACTCGGAAGATGATTATTAATTTTTTTGCGTAATTCTTCGCAGTGACCTTCATTTTTGTTTTTCCTACCAAAAAACCATGACGTTGTCCCCGCCATGCCCTTTCAGGCCACAGGTAACCACTCATCTCTATAATTTTCAGCAGGTTAGCGTATTACACCGACATGTTCATCACGTCCTGGTACGCCGTCACCAGTTTATTTCTCACCTGAATACCCAGTTGCAGTGAAATTGATGATTTCTGCAAATCCACCATCACGTCGTTCAGGCTTACGCCGGGAACGCCCATCTCCAGCTTTTCAGATTCCAGTTTTGCGTTGTTTTGCGTCTCGCTGATTTTGCCTAATGCCGCTTTCAGTTCGCTGGCAAAACCCGCTTCTGACGTCGTATCCGTCTGAGGGGTAGCGCCTGCCTTGATGGCGGTGGCCTGCATCTGCTGTAAAACGCTCTCAATGCCTTGAATTGACATGTTTTCTCCGCTTATTGCTGTGTCGGTGAACAAAGGGCTTCTTTCATGGAATGACACCCTATCACATCAGTTTTTTCCTAAACGCGGTAATTGAACCTAAAAACCATGGCTTATCGGGCCATTAACTTTGCCTTTAGCGGCAAATAATGGCTCACCTAGAAAATAGGCCTGCCTGTACGGAGGACTGAAAAATGTCACGCTTCAACGATTGCGCACTTGGGAGTCTGTTTTGTTAAGAGACAACATGAACATCACCATTCAACAGCTAAATAGGGATCTTGTATGAGTTCCGCAATAGCCGGCGCAGAAACCTCTCCAAACGGTTTAACTGCGTTGCTTAATCGCCTGCGCGCCAACCCAAAAATTCCTATCGCCATCGCCGCTGCGGCTGCCCTGGCCATTGTTGTTGTCATGATGCTGTGGGCAAAACAGCCCACCTATAAGGTGCTGTTTAGCAATCTGGGCGATCAGGACGGCGGTGCCATCGTCACCCAGCTGACGCAGATGAACATCCCTTATCAGTTTTCAGAAAACGGCGCAGCCCTGTTAATCCCGGCAGATAAAGTGTATGAAACGCGTCTGAAACTGGCTTCCGCCGGTTTACCGAAAGGTGGCGCAGTCGGCTTTGAGCTGATGGATCAGGAAAAATTCGGCATCAGCCAGTTCAGCGAACAGATCAACTATCAGCGTGCGCTGGAAGGTGAACTCTCCCGCACTATCGAAACTTTGGGCCCGGTCGGCAGCGCCCGCGTCCATTTAGCCATTCCAAAACCTTCCTTGTTTGTCCGCGAACAGAAAAATCCTTCCGCTTCCGTGACCCTGAATTTACAACCGGGTCGTGCGCTGGATGACGGTCAGATCAACGCCATCGTTTATATGGTGTCGAGCAGCGTGTCGGGTTTACCACCTGCCAACGTCACCGTGGTCGACCAGAGCGGACATCTGCTGACGCAGTCGGACAACAATGGACGTGACCTGAATGCTTCCCAGCTGAAATACGCCAACGAAGTGGAAGGCCGTCTGCAACGTCGTATCGAATCTATCCTCCAGCCGGTGGTCGGCAATGGTAACGTTCACGCGCAAATCACCGCGCAAATCGACTACGCCAGCCGCGAACAAACTGACGAGAATTATCAGCCAAACGGCACGCCGGAAAAAGCCGCTGTCCGTTCACGCCAGCTGAGCACCAGTGACCAGATTGGTGGCACTGCCGTCGGCGGCGTACCGGGTGCATTAAGCAACCAGCCTGCACCGGCTGCGACCGCGCCGGTCACCAATCCTCCTGCGGCGAACAATGCCAACGGGGCACAGAATCAGGCCGGTAACAACGCACAGAACAATGCGCAAAACAACACGGCAAACCGTTCAACCGTTCCGTCGAACAGCCGTCGTGATGAAACCACCAACTACGAAGTTGACCGCACAATCACCCATACGCAACACAGCGCGGGTGCCGTACAACGCCTGTCCGCGGCGGTGGTCGTCAACTATCAGGTCGGGACAGATGGCAAAGCGAAGCCGCTGACCGACGAACAGCTGAAGAAAATTGATGATCTGGTTCGTGAAGCCATGGGCTTCTCGCAGGAACGTGGCGATACGCTGAACGTGGTGAATACACCGTTCAACGAAGCGGCTGATGATTCCGGTGAGCTGCCGTTCTGGAAACAACAGGCGTTCTTCGATCAACTGCTCAACGCAGGTCGCTGGTTGCTGGTGCTGATTGTTGCCTGGCTGCTGTGGCGCAAGATGGTTCGTCCAATGTTGCGCAAACAGCAGGCAGAGAAAGATGCGGCAGCCGCAGCGGCCATCGCAGCAGCGATGCCACAGCCTGAAGGCAGCAAGCCGGTCAAACTCAGCAACGACGAGCTGGAGAAACGTAAACGTTCTCAGCAGCGAGTCAGCGTCGAAGTTCAGACCCAACGTGTTCAGGAGCTGGCCGATAAGGATCCTCGTATCGTCGCCCTGGTTATCCGCCAATGGATGAGTACCGAACAATCATGACTATGACCGGCACCGAAAAAAGCGCCATTTTGATGATAACCCTGGGGGAAGACCGTGCGGTGGAGGTGTTCAAGCACCTCTCCCCTCGCGAAGTTCAGCAAATCAGTGGCGCGATGGCGAATATCCATCAGATTTCTAACAAGCAGCTGGCTGAGGTTCTGAATGAGTTCGAGGACGAGTCAGAGCAGTACGCCGCGCTGAGCGTCAACACCAGCGAATATCTGCGTTCGGTTCTGACGAAAGCACTGGGCGAGGAACGTGCCTCCAGCCTGCTGGAAGATATTCTGGAATCGCGCGAAACCACCAGCGGTATGGAAACGCTCAACTTTATGGAACCGCAGATGGCGGCCGATCTTATCCGCGACGAACATCCGCAGATTATCGCCACCATTCTGGTCCACCTCAAACGCGGTCAGGCTGCCGATATTCTGGCCCTGTTCGACGAGCGTCTGCGTAACGACGTAATGCTGCGTATCGCCACCTTCGGCGGTGTCCAGCCTGCGGCGCTGGCGGAACTGACAGAAGTACTGAACAACCTGCTCGACGGCCAGAACCTCAAGCGCGCGAAGATGGGTGGTGTTCGTACTGCGGCAGAAATCATCAACCTGATGAAAACGCAGCAGGAAGAAGCCGTTATCGAAGCGGTTCGTGGTTACGACGGCGAACTGGCACAGAAAATTATCGACGAGATGTTCCTGTTCGAAAACCTGGTGGACGTGGACGACCGCAGCATCCAGCGCCTGTTGCAGGAAGTCGAAGGCGAATCGTTGCTGGTGGCATTGAAAGGTGCGGAACAGCCACTGCGCGACAAGTTCCTGCGCAACATGTCCCAGCGTGCGGCGGATATCCTGCGCGACGACCTGGCAAACCGCGGGCCGATGCGTATGTCTCTGGTCGAGAACGAACAGAAAGCGATTCTGCAAACGGTTCGCCGCTTAGCAGAGTCCGGCGAAATGATGGTTGGCGGCGGCGAGGATTCTTATGTCTGATAATCCGATGTCCGGCCAGCCCGCGCCGGAAAAGAAAACCGCCGAAGAGCGTAATGCCGAGCGCATCAACGCCCTGCCGTGGCAGCCCTGGAAACCGGGTGACCTTGCCGTGCCGGTGTTCACCACGCCGGACGAACCTTTGCTGGCCGAAGGCGAAGAAGAACAGGACGACGGTCTGCCAAAACTTCAGGTGGATCAGAATGAGTTGCTGAACCTGCAACGTCGCGCTGAACAGCAGGGTTTCCAGCAAGGTCTGGAAGCCGGGCAAAAACAGGGTTACGCCGCCGGTTTTCAGCAGGGTCAGGAAGCCGGACAACAGCAGGGAATGCAGGAAGGCCAGCAACAGCAGGCCGTTCTGACCGAACACTGGCAGCACATGGTGTCCGATTTCCAGCAAACGCTGGACGCGCTGGACAGCGTGATCGCCTCGCGCCTGATGCAGATGGCGCTGACTGCCGCGAAACAAATCATCGGACAGGCACCGATTTGCGACGGTTCTGCCCTGCTCAACCAGATCCAGCAGCTGATCCAGCAGGAACCGATGTTCAAGGGCAAACCGCAGCTGCGCGTTAACCCGGCAGATTTCGAACGTGTTGAACAACAGCTGGGTTCCACCCTGAGCATGAACGGCTGGCGCTTGCTGGCCGACAGCCAGATCCACACCGGTGGCTGCAAAGTCAGCGCGGAGGATGGCGATATGGATGCGTCGCTGGCTACCCGCTGGCATGAGCTGTGCCGCCTCGCGGCACCGGGGGATCTCTGATGACTGCCCGCCTGAGCCGCCTGCTGAAAACGCTGGATGATGCGGAAAAGCGCATGGCCCGCACGCCTTCCGTTCGCCGCTACGGCCGTCTGACGCGGGCGACCGGCCTGGTGCTTGAAGCCACCGGATTGCAGTTACCGCTGGGCGCGACCTGTCTTATTGAACGTCACGACGGCCCGGTTGTGCAGGAAGTTGAAAGTGAAGTGGTCGGTTTTAACGGCCAGAGCCTGTTTCTGATGCCGCTCGAAGAAGTCGAAGGGATTTTGCCGGGTGCACGGGTTTATGCCCGGATTGCCGCCGACGGCCAGACAGCCGGTAAACAACTTCCGCTCGGCCCGCAGTTACTCGGTCGCGTACTCGACGGCAGCGCCAAACCGCTCGACGGCTTACCGCCGCCGGATACAGGTTATCGCGCCGCGCTGATCACTCCGCCGTTTAACCCGCTGCAACGTACGCCGATCACCGATGTGCTTGACGTCGGCGTACGCGCGATTAACGCATTGCTGACCGTCGGGCGCGGGCAGCGTATGGGCCTGTTCGCCGGTTCCGGCGTCGGTAAATCCGTGCTGCTCGGCATGATGGCGCGCTACACCAAAGCCGACGTCATCGTGGTCGGGCTGATTGGTGAACGTGGCCGCGAAGTTAAAGATTTTATCGAGAATATTTTAGGTGACGAAGGTCGTGCCCGTTCGGTGGTTATCGCCGCGCCCGCCGATGTTTCGCCACTTCTGCGCATGCAGGGTGCCGCATATGCCACACGCATCGCTGAAGATTTCCGCGACCGCGGCCAGCACGTTTTGCTGATCATGGATTCCCTGACCCGTTATGCCATGGCGCAGCGTGAAATCGCGCTGGCCATCGGCGAACCGCCCGCGACCAAAGGCTATCCGCCTTCCGTGTTTGCCAAATTGCCCGCGCTGGTTGAACGCGCCGGTAACGGTATCACCGGTGGTGGCTCGATCACCGCATTTTATACCGTGCTGACCGAAGGCGATGACCAGCAGGATCCTATCGCCGACTCCGCGCGCGCCATCCTCGACGGCCACGTGGTGCTGTCACGCCGCTTAGCCGAATCCGGCCATTATCCGGCCATCGATATCGAAGCTTCTATCAGCCGTGCCATGACATCGCTGATCGATGACGCCCAGTACGGGCGCGTACGTAATTTCAAACAACTGTTGTCCAGCTACCAGCGCAACCGTGATTTGGTCAGCGTCGGCGCCTACGCCGCAGGCAGCGATCCGATGTTGGATCGGGCCATCAAGCTGTATCCGCAAATGGAGAATTTTCTCCAGCAGGACATCATGGAACGCAGCACTTACGAAGACGCCTGTCTGGAACTCAATATGTTGTTCCCGGGTTAATTAACTTAAGGGGGTCGAATGGAAAGTTCATCGCCATTAATTACTCTTTGTTCTCTTGCGCAAAAAGCGCTGGATCAGGCGACCAACAATTTAGGCCAGATCAGGCAGTCGCATAATCAGGCTGAACAGCAACTCACGATGTTGCTCAACTACCAGCGTGAATATCGCGAAAAACTCAATTCCACCATGACCGGCGGCATAGCGGCGAACACCTGGCAGAACTACCAGCAGTTCATCGGCACGCTGGAAGTGGCGATTGACCAGCACCGCAAACAATTACAACTGTGGGATCAGCGGCTCAATGCCGCCGTTCACCAGTGGCAGGAAAAGCAACAGCGGCTGAACGCGTACCAGACATTGCAATCCCGTGCCAGCGAGCAGCAACGTTCTCTGGAAAACAAGATTGATCAAAAACAGAACGATGAGTTCGCCCAGCGCAGCGCACACAGGAAGAAAAATCCATGAATCTGAATATTTTGCCTGCTGCCGTTACCACGGCAAAGACGACCACGAGCGCAGCGACCGGCAGTTCGTCCGCCACCAGCGCGGCGACGACGGATGTCACCGCTATTGGCGAAAGCACCGCGTCGTCTCCGGCAGATTTTGCCAGCCAGCTCGAAGCCCAGCTGGGCTCAAAACTGGATCCGAAACTCACCAGCGCGCTGGCGAAACTCGGGCAGCAAATCAGCGCTAAAGGCGAAACGGTGGATAAAGATACGCTGACGCAGGCGGTCACCACCGGCGAGAAAGACGGCAGTCTGATGCTCGATGACAGCGATCTGAGCAAAATGATCGCCGTCATTCAGGTTTTGCCGACCGGCAGCCTGAAGGGAACGTCGGTGAAAGACATCGCGCTGAGTGACAAAGACAAAGATGCCGATTCTGCGGATGCCAGCATTCAGGCGTTGTTCGCCCAGCTGGCGGTACAGCAACAGCCTGCGCAGCAGATTCAGACCGTGACCGCGGCTGCAACACAGACGGCCAGCGACGACACCACGCGTGCGCAGAACGCCAGCACCCTGCTTTCCGGCCTGAACGTCACGGCGTCATCGCTGCTGACCGGCGACGGTAAAACTGCCGTGGTGACCGACACCGATTCGAAAACCGCGGCAACCGCTTCGGGTAATGCGGCCTCTGTCGCCACAACGTCTTCACAGCATGCCGCCAGCAGCAAAAGCACGGCGTCCACCAATGCCGCTGATTTCAGCAGCGCACTGGCGTCAATGAGCGCGGCGGCAAACAGCACCGCAGCCGTTCAGCAAAACGACAGCCGTACGCTCGACAGCAATTCAACGGCATTGAATCAGCTCAATACCGCCGCCGTTGCCGTGTCTTCTGCTTCAGTTCCAACGACGCCAACTACCACCAGCGTCGTCACCGCGCCGTCCACGCCGGTGCTGAACGCCCAGCTGGGCACACCGGAATGGCAGCAACAGCTCGGTCAGCAGGTGATGATGTTTAACCGTCAGGGACAACAGACGGCGCAACTGCGTCTGCATCCTGAAGATCTGGGTTCCATTCAGATCAGCATGAAGATTGAGAACAATCAGGCGCAGCTGCACTTTGTGTCCGGCCACAGTGGCGTTCGTTCTGCCCTTGAAGCCGCCATGCCAGAGCTGAAAACCGCGCTGGCCGACAGCGGCATCAGCCTGGGGCAAAGCAGCGTCGGCAGCGACAGTTCGCAATGGCAGCAGGCTCAGCAGCAAAGTTCGCAGTCCGGCACGCCTCAGGGTGATGCGTCAAGCTGGGCGGCTTTTAATTCCGGCAGCAGCACGTCGGTCAGTGACGCCCTGCCCGTTCCGGCTTCTATTGCGCAGCGGATTGGGGGAAATAACAGCGTGGATATCTTTGCGTAGCGTTTTGCAGATGCGTAAAACCTCGCAAAATTGTTTCAGATAATTGCAGCCGGTCAGTTCTCCCTTAATTCAAACGGCAGAGCTGACCTTATTTATCCCGCCTATTCTGACTATTGAACAACAGGATAAGCGGGATAATCATTCTCAGAATTGACTCAGCAGTCCGGTGCTCCTCACGCCAGTCTGCTCATACTTACAGGAAATCGCCCCATCCATGTCTGACTCTGCTCTCACGGCGTCGCGTAAGAAAAAAAAGCGGCCGTTAATGATGATTCTGCTGTTACTCATTACCCTTGGAGCCTGTGGTGCGGCCGGTTACGCCTGGTGGATGATGCACAAACAGCAGCCTGCGAACGGTAGCGCGGCTGAAGTGAAGAAGAGCGAGCCACCTGCGGCGCCGATCTTCCTGGCACTGGATACCTTTACCGTTAACCTGCAAACGCCGGATAACGATCCTGACCGCGTGCTGTACATCGGCCTGACCCTGCGTCTGCCCGATGAACAGAATCGGGCTATTCTGAATGAATACCTGCCTGAAGTTCGCAGCCGTCTGCTGCTGCTCCTGTCCCGCCAGAAGACGGCGGATCTCGTCAGCGAAACCGGTAAACAACAACTGGTGCAGGACATCAAACAGGTTCTGGACGCGCCACTGGTCAAAGGTCAGCCACCTCAGGTGATCAACGACGTGCTTTTCACTGCTTTCATACTGCGATAAACAAATTATGGGCGACAGCATTCTTTCACAGGCCGAGATCGACGCACTGCTTAATGGCGACAGTGACAGCGCAGCCGAGTCGGCAAGCGCGGCACAAGCCAAAGCGTCGGACGACGGTGTAAAACCTTTTGACCCCACGACGCAACGTCGCGTTGTGCGTGAGCGGTTGCAGGCGCTGGAAATCATTAACGAGCGTTTTGCCCGTCACTTCCGTATGGGGCTGTTTAACCTCTTGCGTCGCAGCCCGGATATCACGGTCGGGCCGATCAAAATCCAGCCTTATCATGACTTCGCCCGCAACCTGCCGGTGCCGACCAACCTGAACCTGATCCACCTGAAGCCCTTACGCGGCACGGCGCTGTTTGTGTTCGCGCCAAGTCTGGTCTTCATTGCGGTGGATAACCTGTTTGGCGGTGATGGCCGTTTCCCGACGAAAGTGGAAGGCCGCGAATTTACTCATACCGAACAGCGCGTCATCAAACGCATGCTGACGCTGGCGCTCGACGCCTACGAAGATGCGTGGAGTGGCGTTTACAAGCTGAGCGTGGAATATGTCCGTGCTGAATTGCAGATCAAGTTCACCAACATCACCTCTTCCCCGAACGATATCGTGGTCACCACGCCGTTCCACGTGGAAATCGGTGCGCTGAGCGGTGATTTCAACATCTGTATTCCGTTCAGCATGATTGAACCGTTACGTGAGTTGCTGACCAATCCGCCGGTCGAAAACTCGCGTCATGAAGAAAGTCAGTGGCGTGAAAACCTGGTGCATCAGGTTCAGCAATCTGAACTGGAGCTGGTGGCGAATTTCGTTGAAATCCCGCTGCGCCTGTCTCAGATCCTGAAACTGCAACCGGGTGATGTTCTGCCGATTGAAAAACCGGATCGTCTGATTGCACACGTCGACGGCGTTCCGGTGCTGACCAGCCAGTACGGCACCATAAACGAACAATACGCCCTGCGCGTTGAACATTTGATCAACCCAATTTTAAATTCTCTAGATGAGGAACAGCCCCATGAGTGACACCAATAAACCGTCTGACGCCGGATCGGATAACGTTGACGATTTATGGGCTGATGCGTTTAACGAACAACAATCTGCGGGCAGCGCCAAAGCGTCAACCGAGGGTGTTTTCGCCGCGCTGGGTGCCCAGGACGGAGCGGGCAGTTTGCAGGATATCGACATGATCCTCGATATTCCGGTGAAACTGACCGTTGAATTAGGCCGTACCAAAATGACCATCAAAGAACTGCTGCGCCTGTCGCAGGGTTCCGTCGTCGCACTCGATGGCCTGGCCGGGGAGCCGCTGGATATTCTCATCAACGGTTATCTGATTGCTCAGGGTGAAGTGGTGGTTGTCGCCGACAAATACGGCGTGCGCATCACCGACATCATCACGCCGTCAGAGCGTATGCGCCGGTTGAGCCGCTGATGAGCCAGACTGCGGCCACGGATTCTCCGTACGTTCAGGGGGCTCAGACTCACGCAACGACGCAGACTTCAGCCCAGGCATTGCCCGCCAGTTCTGTGCTGACACAGGTCAGTACGGTGCTCGGCGGCATTCTGCTGCTGATCCTGTGCATCGGCTGGGTGGCCAAACGTACCGGATTCGCGCCGCAGTCAAAAAATAACAAACTGCTGAAAGTGACGGCCAGTGTTCAGGTTGGCCGCAGCGAAAAAGTGGTGATCGTGGAAGTGGATAATACCTGGCTGGTGCTGGGCGTGACCGCGCAAAACATCACCCCGCTGCACACGCTGAGCGCGCCGCCGGAAGTACAAACGCCGGATTCAGGCACTACAGACAGTCAGCCTGCGGATTTCCGTCAGCTGATGCAGAAAATGTTGAAACGTCCGGGAAAGCAGGCATGACCCAGTCCGCCGTGAACCAATTGATGAAATCCGCCTTTACCGCTGCCCGTCAGCGCCCTGTTCGTCTGGTCGTCCGCCTGTGCCTGCCGCTGCTGCTCTTTATTAGCCCGGCCGCGTTCGCACAGTTGCCCGGTATTATCAGCCAGCAGATGTCCAATGGTGCCCAGAACTGGTCGCTGCCAATTCAGACGCTGGTGTTCATCACCACGCTGACGCTGCTGCCCGCCATGTTGCTGATGTGTACCAGTTTTACCCGCATTATTATCGTGCTCGGCCTGCTGCGAAATGCGCTGGGTACGCCGTCCGCGCCGCCAAACCAGGTTCTGCTGGGTCTCGGGCTGTTCCTGACCTTTTTCGTGATGGCGCCAGTTTTCGACAAAATCTACAGCGATGCCTATCAGCCGTTTACCGAAAACAAAATCACCATGCAGGATGCCATGGACAAAGGCGCTCAGCCGCTGCGCCAGTTCATGCTGCGTCAGACCCGTGAAAGCGACCTCGCGTTGTATGCCCGTCTGGCAAACATCCCGCCTCTGGCTGGCCCCGAAGCAGTGCCGATGCGTATTCTGCTTCCCGCTTATGTCACCAGCGAACTGAAAACGGCATTCCAGATTGGCTTCACCGTGTTCATTCCGTTCATGATTATCGACCTGGTTGTCGCCAGCGTGCTGATGGCGCTCGGGATGATGATGGTGCCACCGGCCACCATCTCACTGCCGTTCAAGCTGATGCTGTTCGTGCTGGTCGATGGCTGGCAGTTGCTGCTCGGCTCACTGGCGCAGAGTTTTTACAGTTAATTCAAAACGCCAAACTTAATGGGCGTCAGCGTCGCAGCCAGTTTGTTCGCCGCCAGCGCGGAGCACCCGCAGCGTACATAAGTACGTGAGGAGTGTGAGCACTGCCGGAGGACAAAATGGCAAGTGAGCTAGCCCAAGCAGGTTCGCATTTTACGAGAATCTTATGACTCCTGAATCGGTAATGGCATTGGGTAATGAGGCGATGAAAGTGGCTTTGGCCGTTGCTGCACCGCTGTTGCTCGCGGCGCTGGTCACCGGGCTTATCGTCAGCCTGTTGCAGGCGGCGACGCAGATCAACGAACAAACGCTGTCCTTCATTCCTAAAATTTTGGCCGTTGTCGCGACTATCGTAATCGCCGGTCCGTGGATGCTGAATCTGCTGCTCGATTACATGCGTACGCTGTTTACCAACCTGCCTTACATCATCGGTTAACCCATGGTTTCCTTCGACAGCACGCAACTTGCCGGATGGCTCAGCATGTATTTCTGGCCGCTGCTGAGGATTCTGGCTCTGATCAGCACCGCGCCGATTACCAGCGAGAAATCCGTCCCGAACCGCGTAAAGCTCGGTCTGGGCATGATGATCACGTTTCTGATTGCGCCGTCGCTGCCGCCTGTCGATACGCCGATATTTTCCACGCCTGCGCTGTGGCTGGCGATGCAGCAAATCATGATCGGCACCGCGCTGGGCATCACAATGCAGCTGGCGTTTGCCGCTATCAGGATGGCCGGTGAAATCATGGGGCTGCAAATGGGGATTTCTTTTGCGACGTTTTACGATCCCAGCAACCGCCTGAATACCCCGCTTCTGGCGCAATTTCTGAACCTGCTGGCCGTCCTGCTTTTCCTGAGTTTCAACGCTCATCTCTGGCTGATTTCCCTGCTCGCCGACAGTTTTCACACACTTCCCATCAGCCCGAATCCGGTCAACGCCGAAGGTTTTATGGCCGTGGCGAAAGCAGGCAGCATTATTTTCAGCGGTGGCCTGATGCTGGCATTGCCGATTGTAACCCTGCTGCTCACGCTCAACATGGCGCTCGGCCTGTTAAACCGCGTCACACCGCAGCTTTCCGTATTTGTTATTGGTTTCCCGTTAACCCTCAGTATTGGCATTCTGGCCATCGGCCTGATGATGCCTATGCTCGCTCCTTTCAGCGAGCATCTGTTCAGTGAAATCCTGGATAAGCTGGTGTTGATCATGAATCAGTTTGCAGCGGATTAGTTTTGTCGCGTCCCTTTCTCCACAAACTGCATATCCCCGACTTTGCCGACGGTGAATTTGCTGTCTTTGTAAGTGACCACCGTAACGCTGGCGTTTTGCAAAGGTGCGCGCAGGTTTTCTTCGGGCGTCATACCTTGCAGCATTGCCATGATGGCCATGCCGTGCGACACAATCAGGACGTTACCGCCGCCTTCGGCAAGGGTTTTCTGCGCGATATCATGCAGCGCGGCCTGCATACGGGTTTTTACCTGCGTGGCGTTTTCTGTGGTATGCGTAGGGTCAACGGCGGCCAGCGTATTCATCATGGTTTCGAGAGTAATCTGCCCTTTTGAGAGCGCCTGCGTTACAGAACTGAGGTCTGCAAAACCCAGTTTCTTTGCCACGGGTGCCCACATGACAGCGTCAAGCTCACCTTCATAAGGGCCGAAAAACGTTTCGCGCAGACGCTCATCTTCCGTCACCGGTAACGTCTGCCCGGCGAAGGTCAGCGCGATTTTTGCCGTCTGACGTGCGCGGCCGGAGTCACTGGAATAGGCGGCGGTAAACGGAATGCCTTTCAGGCCACGCCCGAGATCTTCTGCCACGGAAACACCGGCTGCCGTGAGCGGCGTATCAGACCAGCCCTGCGCACGGTGCGCGGTGTTAAATAAGGTTTTGCCGTGACGCGTGATGTAAAACGTGACGACGTCTTTCTCCGCCGTCGCCTGTGCCGAAGACGCAGGTACCGGCGCGGCCTGCGCATTGATGAAACCGAAGACTAAAAATAAGATCAGTGTTTTCCAGAGCGTTTTTTTCATCATAATGTCCTTTTAATGTGTTGATTAAAATATGTTGAATTTGTAATCCAGACGAAACTCCGCCGCAAAACTGTCGGCGCTTTTGATATTTCCATGATGATCGACAATCGGTGAAGTCCCTTTATGTTCATAGGTTCTGCCGGGTCCGATCATAGCGAAAACAGATAAATCCTTGAGTTTTTTTGACGCCGGTTTCCACAACGTGTAGACGTTAAATTCTCCCTCTTTCACCGGCTGTCCCTGGAAATCAAAGAAGCCGTAATGCGTATTGATGCCCAGGACTAATTCCGGCGTGATGTGGTAACCCACATCCAGCGACAATACTTTTTCCTCGTCGCGCATATAATCCAGCCCGGCTGTGGTCATCGAATTAAACGTACCGCGCGAGTTTTTACTCATATGACGGGGATACATGCCGATCCCGCCTTCTTTATTCGCGTCGGTATAAGCCAGCCCGCCTTTGGTTGTCCAGCCGTTATATTTCCACGTCATGTCCGCGGCATAATGATTGGCGCGATGATCGAAGTCCTTTTTGTTATTCGCCATGCTGTCCCATTTATCCAGCGCCTGCGTCATATAAATCTGCACGCCGTAGGACAACGATTTGTTTTGTTTCAGATTCAGCTCCAGCCCGTTTCTGCGCAAATAGTCTTCACTCTCACCGTAGAAATAAAGCGCCGTCAGGTTATCTGTTTTGAACTGAACATCGCCGGTGTAAATCGTGTCAATCGCATGGCCGTCGCTGGTCATGAAATTCACTTTATCCGGCGAATCACGGTTCAGCGATTTGGTCAGATACGCCAGCCGCAGGCGGTAGGCGTCATAAGTCAGGTCGCCGCTCCAGCCATTATACGTATTGGGCGCGGCGCGCATTGAGGTGGTCAGCACACCCAGTTTGATGAGTTTCCAGCCGCCATACAGATTGCCTTCGACGCCTGACTGCGAGAATTTCGCTTTACCGAAAAACTGTCCCAGTTTATTAAAGCCTTTGGCCTGACCATCGTCATCATACAAAATCCCTCTTGACGCGAAATTATCGGCAGCCGCCAGTTTAATCACGCCATAATAAGAGGCATCGACACCAACAACGTCAGCTAAATAGCCTGACTTATAATCCAGTGCAAGCCCCTGTCCCCATGCGGAGTGGACATTACGTTTATCTGTTTCACCTTCATCAAGATATTTCCATATATTGTGTGTTCCTAAATCGAGGGAACTGTTTTTTATAAAACCAGATTCCGCAAGGTCATCTATACCGGCAAAGGCCAGCGAAGGTGAACAAAGAATACCGGTTATCAGTGCCAGAGCGTGCTTTTCCATAGCGAATGTTCCATCAGGCCAATGTTTTTCAGGGTGCATTTATAAAAGGCAAAAAAAAACCTGAGCCGATATCTCCCGGGGAGCGGGAAATTTCAGTTCAGGTTTTGCCTGCCTATGCAGTAACAATCCGGGAATAAACATAACCGGTTTGAGAATAAAAAACAGTGCCGCAGGATGGATTTAAGGATTAAAAGGAAATTCTGTGAAGCGAATCAAATTTATTTCGCGCAATATAAGCTTTTTCTTAACAGGCGGGGAAATTAACAGCTGATCTCTTTGCCGTTTCTTTTAGGAGAAATCTATAATAGGGAAACGTAATAACATCAGCTTATTAATACTCTTATATTTCCCGCGTCAGCATCGCCATCACTTCATAATGCGCGGTATGCGGGAACATATCGAAAATCTGGACGCGCGCAATGGCGTAGCCCGGCAATAAAGCCAGATCCTTTGCCATCGTCTGCGCATTACAGCTGGAATACAAAATGGTGTCCGGCGCCATCTGGCTCAGGTAATCACACAGCGTTTTGCCGATGCCACGCCGTGGCGGATTCACCAGAACCAGATCCGGGACGTCGCCTTTTCCGGTCGCAAAACCGGTGGAATCCAGCGCCTGGAATTCGACGTTTTTCAGCCCCAGACGGCGGGCTGATTCTCTCGCGCAGGCGATGGCTTCCGCGCTGATTTCAATGCCGGTCAGTTGCATGTCTGGCGTGGCGCAATGCAGGCCAAAACCGCCGACACCACAGAACAGATCCCACATGCTGGCAATATTGCCGCGCTCATGTACCCAGTCACGCGCGGTGGCGTAAAGCCGTTCAGCAACCTGCGGATTGGTCTGGAAGAAGCTCTGCGGACGGATAAACAGCGGCACATGGTTAAATTCTTCTTCAAGACGTTGCACGTCCGTCAGCGGGATTTCGGTGTCACCTTCGAGGATCGCCATATGCACCGGCTGGATGTTGGCAGAAATCACGGTCAGCTGTGGCAACTGCTGTTGCAACCACGGCAGCGCGGCGCGCAGCTGGGCCAGTTTGGCCTCTGAACGCAGAACAAAACGCAGCATCATACCGCCGCCTTTCTGGCTTTCGGTCAGCAACAGGAATTTGAGCTCGCCACGCTTACGCGCTACGTTGTACGGCGTCAGGCCTGCGCGGGCAATAAAGGTTTTAAGCACTGAAAATACAGCAGGGAAACTGGCGGGGTACAGCGGGCATTCGCATAAATCTACCGGCGTGCCGTCGCGGTGCACCATGCCAAGCAACGGGCGCTCCACGCTGCCGCTGACCACCATTTTCGCTTTATTTCGAAAAGCACTTTCCGGCCCGGTCACCGGTTCGCGCCATTCTCCGACCGGCAAACCTTCCAGCAGAGAGTGTAAATCCCGCTGTTTGTCGGCTAACTGTTGCGAATAAGGCGTGTCGAGCCACTGACATGAGCGGCAGGTTCCGGCGGTATAAAGTGCGCAGTGCATGAAAGAATTCCGGTCATCGAATACGGAGAAAAATCTGGCGCGCAGTGTATCACCACACGGCCTGAAAGGCTCACCTGCTGCAGGTGCTATTTACGTTTCGCAAAGTAGCGACGGCTGCTGGCTGGCACGAAAAGCAGGAGCAGAACCACAATATCGGGGATTTTTTGCACCAGCAGCGCGGTGAGAAACTCACCCTGGGTGTCGACATCAAAACGAAAAATACGCGGTCCGAACCATTCGAAAGACGCCAGCAGCATGTAACCGACGACAATCACCTGGCAGCCAATAAACGCCCGGCGCCCCCAAATCCGCGCACGCATCATCGCGTACGCTGCACGGCATTCAATCAGCACAATCAGCAGGCTCGCCAGCAGGATAAAACAGTTCAGCCACGACTCTGCGCTGACTTCGATAAAGCTCATCATCCCTGAAAAACCCATGGCGTCAAACAGCAAAATAAACTCAAGGCAGCGCGTGGCAACAATCGCCGAGGCTGCAATCATGACGGGAACAGGGATAAATGCCAGTTTCATAAATCCGTTTGGGATCTCCATTTACGTTCAGGGCGGAAATATCCGCCCTGAAATTATCTTATATTCAGCTACGCTGTGCGCGCTGGATATCCTTGATCCGCTGTTTCTCAGCTCTGGACATAAACCACCAGGCAATCATGCCAATGATGCCCACCACCAGCAGGATGAGCGTTGCCAGTGCGTTGATTTCCGGGTTAACGCCCATTCTCACACTGGCGAAGACCAGCATTGGCAAAGTCGTTGCGCCCGGCCCGGCGACAAAGCTGGCGATAACCAGATCGTCGAGCGACAGCGTAAACGCCAGCAGCCAGCCGGAAATTAGCGCTGGCAGGATCATCGGCAGTGTAATAATGAAGAAGACTTTCACGGGCGCCGCGCCTAAATCCATCGCGGCTTCTTCGATGGAACGATCCAGTTCCCGCAATCTCGCCGACACCACCACCGCCACATACGCACTACAAAACGTCACATGCGCCAGCCAGATGGTAAACATGCCACGCTCAGCCGGCCAGCCAAAAGCGTGCCCCATCGCCACAAACAGCAACAGCAGCGCCAGACCCGTGATCACGTCGGGCATAACCAGTGGTGCCGTCAGCATAAACGCAAAACCCGTCGAGCCACGAAAACGCTGGAATCGCACCATCACGACCGCAGCCAGCGTACCGACAATCACAGCCATTGTGGCCGCCGCCGTGGCAATCGTCAGGCTCATTCCCACCGCGCTAATCATCGCAGAATCGTGGAAAAGCTGAGTATACCAGCGGGTAGACCAGCCCGCCCAGACCGTAACAAGCTTAGAGCTGTTAAACGAATAAATAACCAGCATCAGCATCGGCGCATACAAAAACGTAAAGCCGAGCACGAGAATAAGAATTCGCCACGGCGAACGGACAACCGGTAACTGATTCATTCTTTTTCTCCCAGCTCTTTATTTTGGTATTTCTGGAACCACAGGATCGGCATGATCAGCAGTAACAGCATGACCACCGCCACCGCAGAGGCCACCGGCCAGTCGCGGTTATTGAAGAATTCCTGCCACAACACGCGCCCGATCATGTTGCTGTCCGGGCCACCGAGCAGTTCAGGGATCACGTACTCGCCGACCGCCGGAATAAAGACCAGCATGGAGCCGGCAATAATCCCGCCTTTGGTCAGCGGCATAATCACTTTGAAGAAAGTTTTCATCGGCCGGGCACCAAGATCGGACGCCGCTTCCACCAGCGAATAATCCATGCGGGTCAGCGCGGTGTAAATCGGCAGGATCATAAACGGCAGATACGAATAAACAATCCCGATATACACCGCCAGATTGGTGTGCAAAATCACCAGCGGCTGGTCTATGACGTGCAGCCACAGCAGCACGTTGTTCAGTACACCGTTGTCTTTGAGAATGCCAATCCAGGCGTAAACGCGGATCAGGAATGACGTCCACGACGGCAGGATCACCAGTAACAGCAAAATGTTACGCATGGATTTGCTGCTGTGCGCCACGGCCCACGCCAGCGGATAACCAATGAGCAGGCACAGAATCGTGGAAATGGCGGCCACTTCCAGCGATTGCAGATAGGCATCAATATAAAGCGGATCTTGCGTGAGCCCGATGTAGTTACCGATGTTGAGCGCAATATCCAGCATGCCGTCTGACCAGGTGACCAGATCGGTATACGGCGGAATGGCGCGCGCCATCTCGGCGAAACTGATTTTAAAAACAATCAGGAACGGCAGTAAAAAGAGCAGCAGGAACCACACCAGCGGCAATAAAATCACCAGCTTACGGCCATGACGTTGTTGCAGACGTCCGGTCAGGGCTTTGAATCCGCCCGGAGGTTTCGCGGTGGTCACTTCAGAAATCAAAGACATCATCGTCCCCTTAAACTGTCAGCACGACGCAGCTGTCGGCTTGCCAGCACAGACGCACTTCGTCGCCCCAGGTCGGCATGCCCTTGCGGAAACGGTGGCCGTTTTGCAATTGCGCCGTAATCATCTGACCGCTGTGCAGTTTAACGTGGTAAATCGACAGGTCGCCCAGATACGCGATGTTCACGACTTCGCCCACCGCAAAGTTGCAGCCGTCTTCCGGCACGTCTTCGCAGAGCATGATTTTTTCCGGACGCAGCGCGACAAACACCGGTACGCCGTCCACCACCGAGACATCCGGATCCACTTTCAGCGGATGCAAAAGCCCCGGCGACGTGAGCACTAAAGCCTCATCCAGACGTTCTTTCAGCACGCCTTCAAACACGTTCACCGAGCCGATAAATTCGGCACTGAAACGGCTGGTCGGATGCTCGTAGATTTCTTCCGGTTCACCGATTTGCACAAACTTGCCGCGGTTCATGATGGCGATACGCCCCGCCATAGTCATGGCTTCTTCCTGATCGTGCGTCACCATCACGCAGGTCGCGCCAACGCGCTCGAGAATATCGACCACCTCGAGTTGCATACGGTCACGCAGTTTTTTATCCAGCGCGCCCATCGGTTCGTCGAGCAGCAATAATTTTGGCCGTTTCGCCAGACTGCGGGCTAAGGCAACGCGCTGACGCTGACCGCCGGAAAGCTGATGTGGCTTACGTTTGGCGAATTCCTGCATGTGAACCAGCGTCAGCATTTCTGCCACGCGGCTTTTGATCTCTGCCGACGGTAATTTGTCCTGCTTAAGTCCGAACGCGATGTTTTGTTCAACCGTCATGTGCGGGAACAGCGCGTAGGACTGGAACATCATGTTGATCGGCCGCTGATACGGCGGCACCTGCGAGAGGTCCACGCCATCAAGCACAATCTGTCCCTGCGTGGGCTGTTCAAAACCGGCCAGCATGCGCAACAGTGTCGATTTACCACAACCGGACGCGCCGAGCAGTGCGAAAATCTCCCCTTTATAGATGGTCAGGCTGACATCATCCACGGCGGCCTGACCGTCAAAAGACTTGGTTAAATTGCGGATCTCCAGCAAAGGCGTGAAACCTTTCTGGGACTTAGGCTGAGGGCGTGGAATGGCGTCGTTCACTCAGAGGAATCTCCGGTATCAAAATAAAGCTGTATCAAATAAGCATAACAGTCAGGGGGAAAAGTGCCTGATTTCTATGCCCAAAAGTGGCCTGGAACAAAATGCCAGCGGCCCCGCAGGGTTGTGCGGAGCCGCTGTAGTCTTCCTGACCTTTTCTAAAACGGGTACTATTTTCCGGTTTTTACTTTAGTCCACGAACGGGTGATAACGCGGTCAATTTTCGGATCCTGTACTTTCAGGCTGAAGAGTTTGGCCTGCACATCTGCCGGTGGATAAATGCCCGGGTTGTTGCGCACATCTTCATTCACCAGTGGCGTAGCCGCTTTGTTGCCGCTCGCGTAGTAGACGGTGTTACTGATTTGCGCGATCACTTTCGGTTCCATCAGGTAGTTGAGGAACTGATAGGCTTCGTCGAGGTTTTTAGCATCGGCCGGAATGGCGAAGACGTCGAAGAATGCCAGCGCGCCCTCTTTCGGAATGCTGTACGCCACGTTCACGCCGTTTTTCGCTTCTTTCGCGCGGTTAGACGCCTGCATCACATCGCCCGCCCAGCCGATCGCCACACAAATGTCGCCGTTAGCCAGGTCGTTGATGTACTGGGAAGAGTGGAAATAACGAATGTTCGGACGCAGTTTCAGCAGCAGATCATTCGCCGCACCGGTGTAATCCGACGCTTTAGTACTATTCGGATCCAGATGCAGGTAGTTCAGCACAGTGGCGTAAATTTCAGCCGGTGCGTCGAGGAACGAAACGCCGCAGCTTTTCAGTTTCTCTAAGTTTTCAGGTTTGAGCACCAGATCCCAGCTGTTTACCGGCGCATCTTTACCCAGCACGGCTTTCACTTTATCGACGTTATAGCCGATACCGGTAGTCGCCCACAGATAAGGAATCGCGTATTTGTTGCCCGGATCATGCTGCGCGACCATTTTGAGCAAATCAGGGTCGAGGTTTTTATAGTTTGGCAGTTTGCTCTTATCCAG
This sequence comes from Rahnella sp. BIGb0603, assembly GCF_024808755.1. Taxonomy (NCBI): domain Bacteria; kingdom Pseudomonadati; phylum Pseudomonadota; class Gammaproteobacteria; order Enterobacterales; family Yersiniaceae; genus Rahnella; species Rahnella sp. BIGb0603. The sequence goes on from NZ_JANUEX010000002.1 coordinate 687,168, forward strand.
CGGCTGGAAAACGCCCGCCGCCAGCTGGCGTTCAAGGAAACTGGCCGACGGCACGACCAGATCGAAACCGGTGCTCCCTGCCATCAGTTTGCCTTCCAGCACTTCGTTGGAGTCAAACACGTCGTAAACCACTTTGATGCCGGTTTCTTTCTGGAAATCAGGCACGGTGTTTGGCGCGATATAATCGGACCAGTTGTAGATATGCAGCGTTTTCTCTTCCGCAGACGCTGTGACGGACGCGGCCATAACCAGACCGGCGACAACACCCGATAACCACTTTTTACGCAGGGTGAACATCCGTTACTACCTCCAAGACAGGGGAATATAAATTGAATTTGTATCACTCAGACTGATACAAAACCTTTCACACAATGCCAACGCTCACCCATTAAACTTGCATAGGCATTCAACGCTGACGCATACGCTGCCTGCGAATTAACCGTTTGGTTTTACGACGTAATCACGCGTGGTGCAGAGTCAGAAGCATAGCGCCTGCAACCCCCGTGTACCAGCCTCCTGAGACAAAACCGGCGTTTATCGATTATTTATGCAGATTTGGTCTATACCGTCTGGCATTTTGGCTTTTAACAAAGTGAAATATCTGGCAACACCGGCACAAACGCAGCATAACTTATGGCGAAAGCGAATAAAGGCAGCGGAGCCGCAATAAACACGGCTCGCAGGAAAGGATCTTCAGAGGGAGAAAAATAACTAACAGGGTTTAATGCAATAAAGGCAGATTCACGGAAACGGCCGGTGTGCCTTCTTCATCGTCGCCAAGGAACAGTAAATCGTTGGCGTGGGCTTCAAGAATAATCATCGACATCTGCTCTTCCGCCTGTTGCAGGAAGAAAGCGAATTGCTCTTCGGTCACGCCCACGGCGATCGTCAGCGACTGGCAAACAATCAGTTTCGGCAAATTGTCATCCTGAATATCGACAAAGGCCTTGATGGTCAGCGAGCTGGCGTTAATCGAGCTTAAATCAGCAACCAGCGGGATCAGCGCCGTGGGTTTCACTTCGGCCAGCGCGGAGAACAAAATTACGTTGTCCACGATATCGAGTTTGGCATCAAAAATGCCATCAAAATTCTGCATATGCGGCAAATGGAGAGCCTGACAGGAATCACACTCGAAAAAAGAAATGCCCAGCTGATCCAGCCAGCGCCGCAGCAGCGCCAAATCAGGGACGATGAGCGAATCCATAGAATGCCTCACAAGTTCAAAACAACGAGAATAACCACGCCTTCGCAACACCCGCAGCGTTACGAAGGGGGTCATAGCTTACGGAATATTACCGGTCAGCGCTACGACCAAAGGCCTTTTGATGCACATTAGCGCCGGTAATTAAGATTTAACCGCCAGATTTAAGCCTGAATCCCGGCTTCGCCCGCTGTTCAATGTAATCAATCATCATGCCCGCAATATCCAGGCCGGTTGTGGTTTCGATGCCTTCCAGCCCCGGCGATGCGTTAACTTCCATCACCAGCGGCCCTCGGTGCGCACGCAAAATATCGACACCGGCAACGTCGAGCCCCAGCGTCAGCGCCGCTTTCACCGCAATTTCTTTCTCTTCCGGCGTGATTTTGACGTTGGTCGCGGTTCCGCCGCGATGAAGATTGGAACGGAAATCGCCCGGTTTGGCCTGACGTTCAATCGCCGCCACCACGCGTTTTCCCACCACCAGACAGCGGATGTCGCGCCCTTCAGCTTCGCGGATATATTCCTGAACCAGAATGTGCGCATTCAGCCCGCGGAAGGCGTCAATCACGCTTTCCGCCGCCTGACGGGTTTCAGCCAGCACCACGCCGATGCCCTGCGTGCCTTCAACCAGCTTGACCACCAGCGGCGCACCGCCGACCAGCGCGATGAGATCTGACGTATCGTCCGGCGCATTAGCAAAACCGGTGATCGGCAAATCTATGCCTTCACGCGCCAGAATCTGCATCGAACGCAACTTATCGCGCGCCCGGGTAATCGCCACAGATTCATTGAGAGGAAAACTCCCGAGCATTTCAAACTGGCGCAATACCGCGGTGCCATAGAACGTAATAGCAGAACCAATACGCGGTATCACCGCCTGGTATTTATCCAGCTGACGCCCGCGATAATGCACACTCGGCGCGGCCGGATTGATGTTCATATAGCAGGAGAGCGGATCAATGATGTCGATCTCATGCCCCCGGGCCTCTGCGGCTTCCCGCAGCCGTTTACACGAATATAAAGACCCGTCACGGGAAAGAATTGCAATCTTCATCCGACACTCCATCGCCGATTAGCGTGTTGCCCAGCCTTGCTTATGTAATGCGTCCAGCATAAACGGACGCTGTTCCTTTTTCAGGGTACGGATAATCAGTGCGCTCCAGGTATCGCGGCGGGCATTACTGTCGCGTTGCAGATAATACGCGCTGAGTTCTTCGTCATATTGCGCCAGAAGTTCTTTATCCAGCGGCTGATAGCTGTTTTCGTGAACCAGCATGGACTGCGGCATCCGCGGCTTGACCTGATGATCCTGCGCAGGCGTGCCGATACAAAAACCGAACAACGGCATCACGAATTTCGGTAATTTCAGCAGCGCGACAACGTCTTCCACCTGATTACGGATCCCACCAATAAATACGCCGCCCAACCCGAGTGATTCGGCGGCGGTCATGGCATTTTGCGCCATCAGCGCGGTATCCACGCAACCGAGCAGCAATTGTTCCGCCAGCCCCAGTTCGGCCTCAGGGTTAATCTGCAAGTTGCGGTTGAAATCGGCACAGAAAACCCAAAATTCAGCGGCGCTGGCCACGTATTGCTGCCCGCCGGTGTACTGCACCAACGTTTCGCGCAGCGCCGGATCGGTAACGCGGATAATCGATGAACACTGCAAAAAGCTGGAAGTTGAGGCAGATTGCGCGGCAGCAATGATCGCCTCACGCTGTTCATCGGATACCGGCTGGCCGGTAAAAGAACGGATGGAACGGTGTGAGCGCAGAAGATCGATAGTCGGCGTCATTAAAAAAATTCCTGAACGGATGAAAAAGCGAAAACAGATGTTGCAATCATTCATGCTGCGCGCCCTGTTTGCAAGGCTTGTGACATCAAATGCTGTAACAATATGCGCACCCGAAAAATCCCTGATTCATCATTTGGATAGGCAGAAGGTATCAGACCGACAGGTAATTCCTGCTTTTTTTTGTGGCTTGCAACAGGCATAGTAGCGGCATCAAAAAGGTGACGTGCATAACAAAAATAGTCACTCCCTTTTCATTTATCTCGCTGGTATTAACAAAGGAGTCTCCATGTTTGCAGTAATTTTCGGGCGTCCTGGCTGTCCTTATTGTGTACGTGCTAAAGAGTTGGCTGAAAAACTGACTGAAGAACGTGATGATTTCAATTTCCGCTACATCGATATCCATGCGGAAGGCATCACCAAAGCTGACCTGGAAAAAACAGTGGGTAAACCTGTTGAAACTGTTCCACAGATTTTCCTCGATCAGAAACACATCGGCGGCTGCACTGATTTTGAAGCCTATGCCAAAGAACATCTGGCTCTGTTCAGCAACTAAGTGTTTCTGAACTCAGCAAAAAGGCGCTCATTGAGCGCCTTTTTTTATGGCATCGGAAAATGTTTACCGGTGCTGTCTGAACTGTTTATACGCAGTAAAGAGCAGCTGAATCAGCATCGCGCCCAGCACACACCAGAAAATCGCGCTGGTTGCGTAAGCCACTTCCTGCACCAGCGGACGCACGCGCGGATAAAATACCATACGCAGCGCGGTACAAACCGGCACAGAAATCAGCGCACCTATCAAAGATGAAAATATCGGCGAATCGCGATATATCAGCCCGGTCAGCAAACCCGGCAATAAAAATAATAACAGACCATATTCCGGACCAGGTGTTATATCTCTAACAACTATCCAGCTATTTTTTAACGAAATAAAAATAACTATAAAAATAATGCAACAAAATAGCGGGGCTATTAACTTTCGCCAAAATGCCATCTGACTTCCTCCTTAAAGTTGGCGAGATTCACAGGCCGTCTGCACTGCATGCAATGCGTTCATTTTTACCTGACAGAGCCTTGCCGGCTCACTTCCCTGACGCGTTCCGCAATCCCGCGAAACACAAAAAAAGCGTTCAGTTGATTTATACGGGCTTTTCTCTGGCTGAAGAGACGTTCTATGACTAAAATGACGCCCGAAACCTGCTTTTCTAATTCACGATTTGAGAAACCAAAGGTGTTTAAAAAAGTAGGAATTTTCTGGATCTGAATTTATCCTTTACATTCTCCTATATCAAGAATTTGTTGGTAAACAATAAGTTATCCTTGTGAATATAAACGTCGCTAGTTTGTTAAACGGGAATTACATCCTGTTATTATTTGTGGTTTTGGCACTGGGCTTGTGCCTGGGGAAAATTCGCCTGGGCTCCGTTCAGCTCGGAAATTCTATTGGCGTATTAGTGGTTTCCCTGCTTTTAGGCCAGCAACATTTCAGCATTAATACGGAAGCGCTCAACCTCGGTTTTATGCTGTTTATTTTTTGCGTGGGCGTCGAAGCCGGACCCAACTTTTTTTCAATTTTCTTCCGGGATGGCAAAAATTATCTGATGCTGGCGCTGGTCATGGTCGGCAGCGCGATGCTTCTCGCGCTCGGTCTTGGCAAGGCATTCGGGTGGGACATCGGTCTCACCGCCGGTATGCTCGCCGGTTCCATGACCTCCACGCCGGTTCTGGTGGGCGCGGGAGACACGCTGCGCAATACCCTCGCGGGCAGTAATACGCTCAGCCCCGCGCTGGATAATCTGAGCCTCGGCTACGCATTGACGTATCTTATCGGGCTGGTCAGCCTGATTTTCGGCGCACGCTATTTACCAAAACTGCAACATCAGGATCTGCCAACCAGTGCGCAGCAAATCGCCCGCGAACGCGGTCTGGACACAGACAGTAAGCGAAAAGTTTATCTTCCGGTGATCCGCGCCTACCGTGTCGGGCAGGAACTGGTCGCCTGGGCTGATGGCAAAAACCTGCGTGAACTGGGGATTTATCGCCAGACGGGTTGTTATATCGAACGTATCCGCCGTAATGGAATTCTCGCGACGCCGGACGGTGACGCCGTGTTGCAGGTCGGCGATGAAATTTCGCTGGTCGGCTATCCGGACGCGCACTCACGCCTTGATCCGAGTTTCCGTAACGGGAAAGAAGTTTTCGACCGTGACCTGCTCGATATGCGCATCGTGACGGAAGAAGTGGTGGTGAAAAACAATCACGCCGTCGGCAAACGTCTGAGCCAGCTCAATCTGACCGATCAGGGTTGTTTCCTTAACCGCGTGATCCGCAGCCAGATTGAAATGCCGATCGACGACAGCATCGTGCTCAACAAAGGCGATGTGTTGCAGGTCAGCGGCGACGCGCGTCGTGTAAAAAGCGTGGCAGAGCGCATCGGCTTTATCTCCGTTCACAGCCAGCTCACCGATTTACTCGCCTTCTGCGCCTTCTTCATTGTCGGCCTGATGATCGGGCTGATCACCTTCCAGTTCAAAAGCTTCAGCTTCGGGATTGGTAACGCCGCGGGCCTGCTGTTCGCCGGTATCATGCTCGGATTTCTGCGCGCAAACCACCCTACTTTCGGCTACATTCCGCAGGGTGCGCTGAATATGGTCAAAGAGTTCGGTCTGATGGTATTTATGGCGGGTGTCGGCCTCAGCGCTGGTGCGGGGATCAACAACGGGCTTGGCGCCGTCGGCGGACAAATGTTGCTGTCCGGCCTGATTGTCAGCCTTGTGCCGGTGGTGATTTGCTTCATCTTCGGCGCCTACGTACTGAGGATGAACCGGGCATTACTGTTCGGCGCCATCATGGGCGCACGAACCTGCGCACCGGCGATGGAAATCATCAGCGACACCGCCCGCAGCAACATTCCGGCACTGGGTTATGCAGGAACCTATGCCATTGCTAACGTATTACTGACACTCGCGGGGACACTGATCGTCATCATCTGGCCGGGAGCGTGACGTAAGTTGTTGATCCCGAATGTGGCAAAAAAAAATCAATAATTTTTTTATATTTTTGCCACATCGCGCGAACTTTTAAAGGGGAGCGAAGTCTTAATTAGTGCCACTGCTTTTCTTTGAAGTCCCCAAATTTGGAGAGCCCGTCAATCCCGCCTTTTTAGGTTCAAGATTGCCGGGTTTTTTCTTTTCTGTTTTAAAAACACCTTTAAAACAATCAGTTAAGCAACAGATCCATGCCTATTGGCGACAAAATGGCGACAGCGCGCCAAAACTAATTTGCACCACGCGTTTCTTTTCGCTAACTTTCTCACAGTGTTACTTAACTAATTACGTATCTGCCGTGCCTCTTAATGGGGTTTAACTCCCCAAAATGCACTGCTTCAAAGAAGGGAGTTTAAGTTAAAGCGAAGCCCTCTCCCTCTTAACAACTATTGAAACTTATGCTGACCTACGTGTTAATTATTAATTTTTCAATAAGAGTTCATTCTAAATAATTTTTTTCTAGAGGTCATTCGATGCTCAAGTTTGATTTGTCAGTAACAGCAAGTCTTACGTTATATGCACTACTGTGCGGATTCTCATATTTATCAGGGTTTTGGTCTAATTTCCCAATTGGTATCAGAGAAGTTATTTATTTCACTTCAACTACTGATATCTTAAAATCGGCAATAGTACCTATAATTGCTGTTATATTAACAATTCTATTTCTATTAAACTTTTTCAAAATAGATTGGCACAGTAAATTATCACTTAACACTATATCTTATCAAACGAAGTTCAAATTTCAGATTTTCATAATTATTGTATCAGTTCTATTTTTTTTCGCATGCATAGCCTATAGCCACTGGATATTGGGGCCTATCGATCAAACTGGAAGTGCTGGTGTTACTTACGCCTTTGGTGCATCTTTCGCAATTTCGTTAGCTTTATGTGTGCTCAACAAATTTCTACCTAATTTTAATTTTTTTTATAGAGCATTTTTCATTTTCATCATTTGTTTCCTACCCACTTTTATAGCTAGTTGGGGTATGGAGTCCGGTAATAGGCTATCGAAAGGAATAGGAAGTTTTTTGATACAGGACTCAGGAGATTGCTCCAATCATACAAAAGAACCATTCAGATATATTGCAACCTACGGAGAGAATACATTTAGTTACTCACCTAAGACAAATTATATATGTATCCAAAAACAGGCGGTGGTTATTCTAAAACCAGAGAGGTGAGAATAATAAGTGTCCTTTAGAAACCACGCACGATTGTATTATCATATTCGATAAACAGTCTAAAGATCACAATAATAACCAACTGCGCTATCATAACCATCCCGCTCCAAGAGTTGCAGGATGTATGAAAACTTTCCAGACAGTTGCCGCCTTTGCTCTGCCATCTTTGAATTGATTTAACTGTCCATAATTACAGTATCCCAATTACACAAATTTCAGTTTTATATAATGGCTTAAACTTACGCGCAGCCCGTGCCGCGCCTGGCTTCACCTCATTCCACTGGCTCGCAAATTTGATCTTCTTAACGATCTATTGAACTTACAAAAATAAAATAAAAACCTTTTATTTCATGGCGTTGTGATTTTCCTTCGATCCTTCTCAGATCCAGAAAACTGAAATTTACTGAAATTCCTTTCAATCTTTTCAGTTTGGGATCACGCGCAAAACCCCAGGCAGGGCGCGGCCTGGCGGGTTGGTTTGTAGAAATTTAAAACTGAAAAAAATTACCTACACAAAAAGCGCAGGCGGGTGCGGTGTAGTGCAATTTCCGTCTGGTCTTGCTTTGTTTCGTGGACGCACGGCCGCGCTGTCTCACTCAGGCGGCTTGATCGTTTTGAAAGGGTTCAGGGCGTTGAATGCGATACTGCACGGCACTGCGTGCGATTGAGGCGGGTTATCTGCGGGCAATAAAAAACCCGCACACGGCGGGCTTTCGTGGGCATGAAATACTTATCCAATAACCGGATCGTATTTCTCTTTTAGCGTGGTGGCCTTGGTGCCGGTGTCGGTAATCGCCATAGCATTAAGCGGCGTGCCGGTATTGTTGTGAGTGTGCGCGGCTGTCAGCTGTGCCAGCTGTTTCACCACGTCCAGGGTATCAAGCATCAGTTGGCACACATTGACCGACTGGCTACCAATCCACACCACCGGCGCAATCACTTCCTGACGCACACCCGCCACGCTGCTGCGTAACATACCGACCTTCTCAATCAGCTGGCCAATCACGTTGGTCTCCGCATTGCCCTGGACACTGGCCACATAATTGGCCTGCGTGGCCAGGCTGTAATCTCCCTGGGCAATCTGTTGAATTGCACCGGCCAACAACGTGGCCTTGCCCAGCACCGTGGTTTTGTCCGTGGCCTGCACGGTTGTTTCTCTGGCCACCAGCGTGCGGGTTTCATCATCGGCCGTGACAACCCGGCTCATGGACGTTTCACGGATAACCTGATCCGTCTGGCGTTCCCAATCGCCCGCCACCGTCACCCGCTGTGATACGCCATCACGCTGCTGTTGCAGCTGTTCGCCGGGCGTAACGGCGGGCAGGCTGTTGCCCTGGGCAAGGGTTTGACGGACAAACGGCTTATCGGCGCGGCCGCCGTTAAATCCGACTTCTACCAACGTGCCTGGCGGTGGGAATTGGAACATCCCGGATTCCCCGCCCGCCATTGGCAGCGGCAACGGCACGGCCGGATAAAGCGGCGTATCTTTTGCCGGATTGCCGTCTGCGTCTAACAGCTGCAAGTCCACGGCATAACGCGGCCTGAACGGATCGGCAATGTTTCCGTTGCTCACATCTTCGCTGGGCGCTTCCACCCTGGCGAACTGCGGCAGGTGCAAGCCGCTGGCCAGCTCTGGATAACTGCTTTCAACCTGGCGTTGAAACGGGGTTTTCTGCAATGCCTGGCCGGTGGCTTTATTGCGCGGCGTCCAGGTGATTTCCATATCATCATTATGCAATCTGACCTTCGTCAATCGCTGACCGTTCACCTCTACGCCTGGACGTAAAGACTGGATCAGCGGCACGGTCATGACATTGCCACCGGCTACGCTTTGGTTAAATTCGGCGGGAATTTCTACCGGCTTACCGGCAAACAGTGCATCAGCGGCCGCACCGACAAAAACGCCACCATCGGGCAGCTGATACCACACGTAATCGGTAATACTGAACGCTTTGCCCAGGTTGGCTAACAGATGATATCCGGTGCCGGAATGGGTGAAATGTGGGATCGGCGTATCGGCGTAGGACGCACCGCTGGCCAGCGTGAATTCCAGCCCGCTTTCCTCGGTCAGCCAGCCGGTGATTTGTCGCAGCGTGGGATGCTGAAAAGAGCACGGCCAAAGACGCTCAAATATGCCGACCAGCTCCCGGACAAAAAGCCGCTGATAGCCGTTCTCCGCTGGCTGCGAGCGCTCCACAAAACCGGTAAACCAGCGCAGCACCAGATCGTGATAACCCACGTCCAGGCGCACCAGTTTGCCGGTGTAATCTTCATCCGTCTGCGCGGTGATAAATCCCCGACCGCAGGCATTTAATTCTAACGCCAGGTTTGCGTCCACCAGGTGCGTGGCCGCGCTCGACAAATACAACCGCTTAATGGGTTTCATCCCTTTACCCCAATGCCTCATTGACCGGTTTCAGCACTTTACGCTCAAACCACGTCAGTTTTTCGTCACTTTCGGCCGCCGCGTTGCCGCTTCCATTGGCACCGGCCGCCCCCTGTTTTGTTGCCGCTGTTTTACTGCCTGCGCGGGCTTCTTTCTTCTCGGCTACACTGATTTTTTCGCGCAGGGTAAACGTGACCAGCCAGGCCATTTTATTATCCTGCTGCGGTGCATCAATCGCGCCGGTAAAAGTCCCTTCACGAAAATTAATCGTCTGGGCGATCAGGTTAGCCACGCGGTAAACCTGCAACGAACCATTGGCAGATTTTGCCTCTGCCAGCTCAAACAACCGTTTTAACGTCGCCGCGTCCCGAAAGGATACCGTCCCCGAAACGCGCAATTCTTTGGCCTTAATCCCCTGCTCAGCATTGGCCGTGCTCGATGACTGCCCGGACTGGTCTTTTTCCGCAAACTGCATCGTTGGCGTGACTTTCAGATTCATCAGCGGGATGGCTTCGCCATTAAGTGCCAGTGTGGTTATCGTCATGGATCATCGCCTCCAACGTGGATAAATCCGCCCCGCTAAACAACGTGGCCAGGGTATACACCGAATCCTGATTCGGGATGTTTTTGCGCAGCTCACCGGCCAGGAACGCGCCGTTCCCTTTGGCCGTAAACACCCACGCCGGGGACGTTTTGCCTTTCAGGGCGGATAACGCATCGGCCGCCGCCGCCAGGGCAGATCCCCGCGCCGCTGTGAAGTCTTTCAGGGCAGACAGCAATCTGGCCGCACTGGCACCGGTTGCCGCCTCCGCCTTAGCGGCCGCAATGCGCTGGGCGTTTACCGCCAGGCGATTGGTGGACGTGGACAACGGCAGCGCTGCCGGTAATCCCCCGGATAATTTTGCAGGGATTTGCATTTTGGTGATGGCCAGTGCGGCCGCTTCCTCTGCCCGGCGCTTCACCTGGGCAATCACCGGCAAGGGCAGCACGCTGGAATAATCGGACAGCATCGTCATAAATTCCGCGTGCGTTGGGGCATTGAGCATATGCACCACAACGCTGGTTTCATCACTGACGCTTTCCAGTTTTTTGGCCAGGTATTCAGTGGCGTTAACCGGGCTTAAATAACTGCTATCACCCGCGGCCTGGCCAACGCCGTAAACCCACGGATGAACCGGCAGCACCGAACAGGTTAATGCGCTCATATCTGCCGGGATGCTCAGCGTTGCCTTACGCCACATCGGTTGGCACCTCTGGCCAGGTCATTTCTTTCCCCTGAGCAGTATCAACGCGACTAACTAATACCCGATAAAGCATCCATTGCTTTAGCTGTGCCAGCTCGGCATCTGTAGCAATTCCTAATTCCTTGGCGTCCTGCAACGGACTGATTTTTTGTGACGCCGTGGCCAGCAAACTGCCTTTCATCGCCTCGGCCTGTTCAGTGATTTCAGCGGCTGAATAAACGCGTTCAATTATCTTTTTGCCGTTAAACACCCATTTATCGCCGCGAGAACGGATATCAAAGCTTTCGGGAATAACATCAACCTCGGCCAGGCTGAAAGACTGCGGCCACAGAGTAGACGCGTCATAACTGGCGGAGTTAATCACGCCATTTTCATCAAAAACAATTTTCAGCGTGTTGGCCGAAAAACCCTTTTGCAGCTCGTACCAGTCGTTTCCTTTCTTATCACTGAGGAACATCACGCCGTGTGATGTAGCCAGTAACGTTTCTGCTTCATTCAGATTTTCGCGCAGAGAAAACTGCTCATATATTTTCGCTTTCATGCATAACCTACCGTATACCAGTTGCCACCCACGGCTTTCTGCAAAGGACGCATCCGGATCCAATAGTTTGAACTCCCCGCATCTTTGAAGGACGTCATCACGCCACCGTTCATGTTTTCATTGTTGTTGCGTTCTTTAAATTCGGTGGACGCACCAAAACGAATATCCTGCACGCAGTTTCCATAAGCCCAGTTACGGGCGTTATTTTCCGCATTATTTGCCCGGTTTTGCGCATCATTCTGAGTGGATACACGTTGCCCCATCTCATAAATCCCGCCGCCGTCAGTGTACAAATTCCCCTGCGTACTCAAGTCTCCCGTTCCGGAAATTCTGACGTAACCCGTTTGCACCGAGTTATTGACGTTAACGGTACGGAAAACAAATCCGCCAATACCGCCCCCTTTGTTGTTAACAAAGTTAGATTCACCCTGCCCGTTACTCTCATTCCATCCCAGGTACGTCCCTTGTCCGTTGCCTGGCTGAGGAAGGGTTATTGCGCGGAGGAAGTTCGCTGTAACGCCACCATTTACATCCCCACCCGTGCGGGGAAATGCGCCAACATTATCCGCATTCAGTGCAATATCGTTGGTGCCATCAAAGGCTACACCGGCAATTTTACGGGCTGTGGCCAGTTTCGTGGCCGCTACTGCCGTGCCGTTGCTCGGTAATCCGCCCAGATTTTTTAATGCGTCGGTGGCAGTTTTTGCACCGGTGCCACCGCTGGAAACAGGCAGCGCGGTGTTTAATGTCAGCCCACCCGCCACCGTCATGGCACCGGCAAAAGCGGCATCTTTAACGACCTTCATAGTTTCGTTAACAGTGACAGGCGAGTCGATGGAAACCGCAGAGGTGAAAATATTCGCTTCCGGCCGGTTATACCCAATGTAGAGCGTCCCGCCAATTTGCGTACCCGCGTCTTTCAGACTGGCGGACAGGGTAATATTGCCATTGTTATGATCACGCAAAATGACGGCATCATTACGCCCCCGGATCACTGAGTTGGCATTAGTAGAGCTAAGAGTCATACCCCATTCTGGCCGTAAAACACCGTTGGACACATGTACGCTATCGGTTTGCCCATCAAGGACAATACGGGCTTTAATTGCGCCGGTTTCATCCCTGGCATCCATGCGCATCACCCCCTCACCGGCAGGATAAATGGCAGAGGAAAGGCCACCTAAGGCACGCCCTGCGTGCGGGTCTGTATCTGTCAGCGTGTTAGTCACACGAAAATACATGTTGCCCATTGAGGTTAAAACGCTCGGTAAATTATCTGCCGAAATTGTGCCTACGCGGCTTGTGAATGACATATAAGCTTCATAGTCATTTGCACGCAGAATACCCACCCGATAATTAGCCTGGATCGAACTTGCTACCTCAAGGTTGGCCGCCATTTTCACACTGGACGCAATGCTGGTTAGTTTGCCCATGCTGACAATATCTGTGTTATCGCCCGCCCTTGCGACACCCAGCCGCGTTAAATCGGCCAGTTCAAGGCTGCTGCTGTCAAAAAGCTTTCTCCACCCAAACGGTAACGTGGTGGCACCTGTCTGCACCCAAGCCCAGCCGCTTACATCAGCCGTGCTGACGTTTCCGACACGCACGTAAACGGTGCCCGTCCGGCAATGCAAATACTGCGTGAGCGCCGCCCCGGCGTTATACCAGCGGCGATGGCTCACCAGCGTGTCAGCCGCCTGAAAGGTTGCCCCAAGCGGATGATCGTCAAAATATCCTGCCAATGTCACACCCCCGGATAATCCCACGATAGATGGATCATAAAGCTTGGTGATCGTGGTGTTATCCACGTTAGGCATAACATTACTGATTGCGCCAACATCTGCCGGGGTCAGGCTAATATCAGCGGTTAGCGGCTTTTTATTGACCGTGCGCGTTTTCGGTACACCGTTCAGCGTATCCAGCGCCGCAGCCCCATTGGCAATGTCCGCCAGGTTCATATCCCGACGCAGATATAAGCTACTGCCCTGCGGGCGCAAATCCGTGATCACGCCGTTGGAGTCGATGCTGGCCAGGGCAAACACGTAGTGCGCAATCCCGCTTTGAACGTAGTCTTTCAGCGTCGTGGCCAGGGTGAATTTGATATCCGTTTTATATTCGCTGGTCAGCGTGCCGTGATAGCTCACATCCGCCCACACCTTCATTGGTTTGGTTGTCACGGTGATATTGGTTTTGGCCGCCAGGCTGGCACGCAGCCCGCCCACATAGCCCAATCCTGCCGTAACAAAGAATTGCGTACCGGTTTTGGATACCAAAAAGCCGTTATCAAAAAATGCCCCGGCGCCGTAAATATCCAGATTAGCCAGGCGCAGAGATTCATCCATGCCCGCCAGGCGTGCCGTGAAATCAATCTGCCAGGTTTCGGCCGGTGTGCTGATCAACGTCTGTGTTTCCGCCCCGTTGTACTCCATCAGGAAAGAACGGGTTAACACGTTGCCCTGCTGACCGTTGGCGTTCTTCACTTTGCTTTGTAGCGGCGCGTGCACCACCATGGCCAATTTGCCGGTGGCCTTATTGATAAGCCCGATCCAGTTAAACGAGAAATCGCCCACGTCCGCGCCCAGCGTCACCGAATACACCACGGCGTTTTGATTGACCAAACCGGTTTTTTCAACCGCCTGACGGTAAACAATTTGCGCGGCAGGTGGCACGCCCTCGGCTCGATCAATCGGTTTGTTAACGTCCAGATTTGGTACGTTGGCAAAAACAAATTCATCCAGGACAACCGCCTGGCCATTGGCGGCCTGCGCGGCTTTCCACTGCTCAAACGCAGTCGTAATCACGGTCTGTGACATGTTATTTCCTTATAACTTTGCGCCAAACGTGGCGGTTCCTGTTTCACTCACACCCAGGCTGGCGGGATAACAAACGTATTCGCCCTGGTTCCATCCGGCGCGAATGCGTATCCCGGACGTGGTGATCACTTCAAACTGATAACGGCGGCAGGTGCGGCCGTACTGACGGATAATCTGCAACAGCAAATCTGCGTTGTCTGAAATCTGGCTATCGGTCACCCGGACAATGATCACATCCCAATCAATGCCCGCCTGGCGTTCCAGCAATTCGACGTAACCAATTCCCAGACGCTCAAAGATGGCAATAAACCCGGAAACTGAACCCGCGTCCTGCGCGTTGATAAACGCGAACGCCACACGCTTGCGAAACAGTGACAGCGGTTCACCATTAAACCGTGCAATGTCACGGTCATAGGCCAGAAGGTTTAACAGCGGTTCGGCACAGGCCAGCGGATCAAACTGCTGTAATGGCCAGGTCACCCACTCCACAATACCCGTCCAGAAATTCACGGCCGCTTTCAGCAACCTGGCCGGTTCGCCCCGGTTCATCCAGGACGGCAATTTCAGGCTTTTCATTTTTGTGGCGAAATCAGGCACCTTTCACCTCCACTTTCAGCGTGGCCAGACGCGGCACGCTCAGTTCACTGACGATATCGGTCAGGGAAAATGACAGGGATTCCACCACACCAAACTGCTTATGCAGCTCCCTGGCCAGATTGGAAAAAGAGAAGCGCGAATATGGCCAGGTTCGCTTTACGTCATATTCGGCGTTTTGCCGGAATGCGCTGCGGATCAGATTGCTGACGCCAGAAATCAGCGCGGCGTTTTCTTCCGCCGTCATATTATCCGGGTTGGTCACGTATACCGTGACCGTCAAATTGTGCTGCGTTTCCGGCATAGCCATACATTGCAAATCATCACCGTGGCCGTGATGCCCCTGCGTATTGATGTACTCATTCACCGCATCAATAAACGGCTGGGACGTTTCACCACTATCAAGCAGCAAATAGGCGTTTGCCGTTCCGGCACCGCGCGGCGCGTCATGCACAAAGAAAATGCGATCCACGCTCAGCCCGACCACGCCCGCAATCATGCTGCGATACACCGCATCGGTATGATAGTTGCCCACCAGGTTGAACTGATTGCGGCACCTGTCCCGTAAATCGTCGTCGGATTCTTCATCCGCGCCCGGCGCTAACAGCCAATCATCCTCATTCACGGCCTTACTGATACCGGCCACCGCCACCGGCAAAATACGAAAATAGCCGGGTGCCAGGTTGAAAGCGTTCCCGGCCGCCGTCGCCGTGACCGGGATCAGCGCACTGGCCACGCCCGCCGCCAGCGTCACATCCGCATCGACCGCCACCGCGTAGGTCACGCCATTAATTCGCTCGGTCTGGATAAGGGTTCCGGCCGCCACGGTCACCGCCTGACTGGCGGTTTCTTTGTAAAAGCGGATCACGCCCTGCGCCGCGCTGGCGGGCTTGGCCGTGAGGTTTACGCCCCAGGCCAGCATCCGCAACATGGCACCGCTGGCCGTGGCCAGGTACATATTGGCCAGCACGGTATTTACTAAAACATCTTTAATCCACAGCACGGGCGTGGTCACAATGGCGGTAATGAGTCGCCAGAACGGTGACATGCGGGACGTATTGGTAATCATCCCTTCCGCTTTCACGATGGCCGTAAACTGCTGGCTGATTTCCTCTTGAGTGACCGGCATCCCGCTTTCTTTGAGTACCGCCTCAAAATCAATGGTAGGTTTTTCACTCATAATTCACCCCGGCTTCAATTTTGCCGAAATCATAGGTTTCCGCCGTTGCCCACAGACGTTTTGCGGATTCCTCCGCAATATTCACCGTGCCAGGAATAATGCGTTCATCACTTTCAATTAATAGAATCATTTGGGTGATCACATCGGCGCGTAATGTCGGGCTGCGCTCTGCCACTAATAACGTGGTTAATCCGCTTTCAATAATGGCGTGGACAATATCCTGTGCAATGCTGATACGGTTATTACACAAGCCCGGTTCATTACCTGCGTTCAGCGTGAAATCACGCCCGGTAATAAGGAGATCGACATACAGCAAATCCGTCATTAATTTAATTCCTGCCATTCCATTAGCTCGGCCGGTGTTAATCCTTTGGAAGGATGAATATTCACGGTGCCGATTTTTTTACTGTTATCAATTGTGGTTTCCGTATTGGTATTGATTTCCTTTTTCAATCCGCCACGCTCCACCCCTTTGACCGTTCCCCCCGTCAAAATAGTGTTACCTATCGGCTGCGGCGGTTGCAGCACCGGATTTTTATTGCCTGCCACGTTGATTTGATTTGTCACGCCGTTAAACCCTGGCGGTACGGCCGCAGGTGCACCAGCCGCCGCCACAGGATTTGGCAACACGCTGGCCGATGGCAGTCCCGGCACTGGATTTGGCATCGCGCTACCCGGTGGCACGCCTTTTGGAGTAGCCGCCACGGGGACTTCTTTCAGCTCAATATTGACGCCAGGAATGTTATTTAACTTCTCAACAATCCAGTTGTACGTCCCGGTGAAAGACGATTTCAGCGTGTCCCACAGCTTGCCGAATACGTCCCCGATCACGCGGGCGATTTTTTCAAAGGACTCCACCGGGGAATTGATATCAAAGGATTTGACGACATCAATCCAGCCCTTAATCACAATGCTGAACAAATCGATCAGCAGACTGATCGCGTTATACACCAGCTCAAACGGCGTCAGAATGATGTTGATTGCCCCCGCCACAATCCGCCCGAACGTTTCGCCCGCGCTGGTGACGTTGGTCAGCTGACCTTCCGTCATTTGGATCGGCGTCAGCAGGTTGCCAAACCAGCCCACCAGCATTTTCACGCCGTCCCACACCCAGCCCACCGCCTTGGCAATACCGGAAAATAAGCCACTGAAAGGCGACAGCGCACCGGCCGCCTGGCCGAACCTGCTGATAAACCCGCTCACGAACGCTTTGATAGGCTGCCAGAACTTGATCACCGCAATAACCACCGCAGCAATGGCGGCCGCGATGGCCACCACCGGCGCAATCATCAGCAGAAAGGACGCTGAACCCATGCGGGCGGCAATACTGGCGGCCAGCAAGGTGGCACGCAGCCCACGCAATCCGGCACTGAATAACTGCGTCACGGCATTACTGGCCACCATCGCCAGCCGGTTAATCCCCAACAGCCTGGCCATTGGTGCCAGCAAACGCGTAACGCCCATCATCACGAACCCGTGAACGCCCATCACGATATTGGCGATTGCCCCCACGGCCGCAAAGCTCAGCAACGCCACCGTGGCATAACCGATCACGCGGGCAATGTTGGGGAACAGCCGCATCCAGCGCGTGAGCTTTTCGCCACCGTCCGCAATTTTATTCACCAGCGGATACAGCACCGGCAACAGCGTGGAACCGATGGCGGCACGCATGGCGAACCAGATCGCCGTCAGCCTGTCCCAGGGGCGCGTCATTTTCTCGGCCATTTCCGTGGCGCGTTTCATGCCGTCATTGCTGCCCAGCTCGGTAATGTTACGTTTCAGCAGATCAACGTTGCCGTAAAGCTGTTTAATCACCGCCGCGCTGTCACCAAAGGCGGCATCTAATTCAGCCTGTGCCTTGAGATTGCCCTCAATGCTCTTACCGTATTTACCCTGGAGTTTTTCCAGCATGGCAGGCATGGACAGCATTTTTCCCTGGGCATCCTGGAAACTCAGCCCCAACTTTTGTGCACCGGCTGCGGCACCGCTCAGGAATCCCTCATAAGAGCCGCTGGCTTCCGTGCCTAGTGAACGCTGCAACTCACCCAACACGGCCAGCTGTTCATCCATCCCCACGCCGTAGTTGGAACCGACACCCCGCGCCCCTTCCATGAGGTCTTTAATGGTGGCCATGTCCGTGCCGAACTGGTTTTTCATGTAGGCCATTTTGCCCGCCAGTTCTTCCGCAAACTGCACCTTGCCCACCTCGGCCGCGTAGCCGCTGAACTGGGTAAACATTTGCCCCATAAACTCCGACGCTTCCCCGGCCGTACTTTTCAGCGCTTTGGCGGCGGTATTGGCCACCACGGTAACGCGGGGCAATTCGGCGTTCGTCAGCCCGGCCACGGCGGCGTTGATATCCGCGGAGGATTTCACAAACTCCACCGCCGATTCCCCGTAGCGCACGCTGAATTTCAGGGCGTCGTCCGTGACCTTGGCCAGTGCATCATCACTAATACCGCGCGCGCTGGCTTCCTGCATGGCGTCAAACATCTGAATGGCCGGATCCAACGCGGCCTTGATGGAGGCACCCACGCCCCACAGCGCAGCGGCACCGATGGCCACTTTGCCAAAAGCGGCCGCGCTTTCCTGAGCGAATCCGTTCACAGAGGATTGCACCTGGCGAAGGGGGCGCGTCATGTTGTCAATTAAACTGAGTGTAAAATCTAAATCAGCCATTATTCGCCTTTAAATGCCAGGGCAATGCCATTTGCTACAGCTATGCGTTGATTCTCCCAATGCCGGTTATCCAGCCACACGGCACGGGCTAAGTTTTCGGGGTCGTCATTTTCATGCGGTAAATAATGGCGGCGTAAAATCAGGTATTGTTCCAGGCCATTATTTTCAATTGCGCGTACCCGCGCCGTTAGTTTTTTAGTTCAATCTCTAATTTCGGTGCGAACTGGTCATTCACAAAGCTGCAAATTTGCAGGGCAGATCCGGGAATATCCAGAATGGTATCCAGCGCTTCTTTGCATTCAACGTGAACAATACGGCGCAGGTAGTTATTTGCCGGTGCCACTTTATTATCCATCGACATTTCGTTAATGAATTTATTATAAGCCGTCGCGTTTGGTTCAAAGGTCAGCGCGGTGCCATTTACAGCCATAGTAACTTTACTCATTGTTATATTTCCTTCCGTTGGTTTATTTCATCGACTAATTGATTATGACGTGCCGCACACTCTGAATATTGCGGCGTGAGTATTAATAAAGTTTCTGCAATATCTTTGCCCGTTACCCCCTTAATGCGCGGGAGTTTTATCGGGCATTTGGTTAACAGATTTTCCTGATAAGGCACGCTCGGCTTTATCGGCGGCGGTGTTGTACAGGCTGACAAACTCAGCAGACAAACACTCATTAATAAAAACTGGTTTAAGTATTTCCGTTCGAATTTCCGTAGGCTGCGCATCGCGTAACGCCTCCAATTTTTCCTCCAGCCTGCGGCCGGATTCACTGGCCACCCTCTCACCGGCAACGCGGGAGGCTTCCCCCGCCGCGTGCGCGACATTGCTGATCACCAATTCCAGGCTATCGCTGTACCAGGCATTGACCTGCCAGCCCGCTGCGAACGCAGCCAACAACGCCAGAGCGGCAATCACCAGCTGCTTTCCCATCATTTCACCCCGTTATGTTCCAGGCTGAAATGGTTGCCGTCCGGGCGGGTTTTGAATCGACCGCCCCACACGCCGCCCAGGGATTCCCAATATTCACCCAGCGGCAAATATGCCTCGGTGCGAGTCTGGTATTGGCCATTGATAAACAGATTAAAATCCACGGCCAGACGCTGCGTGTGCAACGAATTGGCAATTCCCGCGCCGCTTTTGGCGTTCAGTTTGGCCTGTTCCGGCGTGCGGTAGGCTTCGCCAAAAGTCAGCCGGTAACCGTGATTACCTGCCCATTCAATCAGTTGGGCAATCAGCTGCGTGAACAACTGTTGTTTTTCGCTCAGTGTCATTTCAGTTTTCCTTTCCCTGGTAAATAACGACTTCCCTTTTTGCGTAGCCAGATTTCAACGGCCTGGTGGCCAGCAATCCCCAGCGCGGCACCCAACCCCGCAATGGCCAGCGGGGAAATATCCGGGATCCAAATCAGCGCCGCCGCCGCCACCATTGAGGTGGCAGAACCCAGGATAATGCGACCAAAAAACAGCTTTCCGGTCATTGGCTCACTGCTCACCAACATCTGTCCCAGGGCGATAAGTGCGCCCAGCAGGATCAGGCTTAACAAACTTTTTTCGTGCTCTTGCATCCGTGCAATGTCCTTATCCAATCAGGTTGCGGGTATCTTCATCTTCCAGATACGGCACGCCGTTAATGCGCACAAACTGCGGGCTGGTGACCATATATTTGATTTTATGGCTCAGCGTGCTGCCGCCTTTCGGATCGTTATCCAGAAGGTTGCTCACCACCAATTTGCAGCCAAAGGCTTCAATTTTCAGCTCTTCACTACCGGCCTTGGCGTAGAACATCAGATCCACCGGGTCAATACCGCGCCATGAACCGGCACGCCGTGCAATGGCGGTCAGCTGCGTCAGCACTTTGGTAGAGATTTCAATTTCACCCTCGGCCGCCACATCCCCGGACACATGGCCATCAGGCACACCCTGAGTAGATGCCGCCGCCGTGTTGTCAGTGATATCTAAACTGACCTTTTCAATGTGAACCAGGTCACCATCAATACGCACATCGGTTGACTGGCCTGAAATACGTTTCATCGTTGATTACTCCCTGTCAGGCTGGTATCGAGCAACAAGCTCACCGTGATGCCTTTCGGGCATTCATACGGGCGGATCACGATATAAATCGCCACTTTGGTGGCTGACTGCCAGGTGATCGTCACATCATCATCCTGCGGCGGCTTAACCTCGCCGGGGAACGTGATGCCGTTAATCTGACTGGCCGCCGACATTTCACGCAGCACCTTGGCAAAAAGCGCCTGGTGGGCGGCAATGCTGGACGGCGTGCTGTTTAACGAGCGATCTGCGATTTTGGCAATCGCCTGCAAACGCACACGGCGGGCGGCCTTATCGGCAATACGCAGGTACTCAATCGCCTGGTAATCACCGCCTTCCGCATCGAGCGTCAGCCCATCAGCCCAGTAATAGCCGTCATAATCGGGATACCACATTGGCACGCTAAAACGCTGCGCCTGCAACGCCTCCAGGGTGGCCAGTTCCAGCGCCGCGCCGGTGCCATCTTTGGGCATTTCATCACTGCCCAGGGATACCAGCGCACCGGTTTTTACCCGCGCCGGGCTGTCAGCAATAGTCACCGCACGACTGCACAGGCGACCGGCCAGCATGCCAGGCTCATTACCAAACAAACGCGGCACAAGCTGCACGGACGGGGCAGAAATCTGCTCCTGTAACGCCACCATGCGAACCAAATATTCAGCCCAATCTTCCTCGGCCTGCGGTGCCTGCACGGAAAGAATGAACCAGTTCCAGCGTGAGAAGCTGGCCAGCAATTTGGCACGCAGCTCCGCCGCTTTGTTGATAGGCGTTTTCGTGGCGATATCGTCCAGCAATACCACACCTTCAACGGAGCAAAGAGATTGCGCGGCCAGCACCGCATCCGCCCAGGCATTTTCCCCAGCATCCTCTGCCAGCACATGCACATAACCGCTCCAGTTGGATCCAGCGTTGAGCATGGCCGCGTTCACGTTGCTTTTTAAAACGCTGTCTTGTGTTCCCAGCAGCGCATCAAAATCACTTTGGGTATTCACCGCCAGCGTCTTACCAGCGTTGATTGTCCCCGTACCGACAAAGAGCACCACGCGCTCAATCTCGTTTGTTTCACCCTGTAGCTGATTGACCTGATTTACATCGACCTTTGGCCACGCCATAACTTCCCCTTAGTGTCCTGCGTCTGCGCCAAATCCGATGCCCTGGAGTTGCCGCGCTAACGCTTTATTAAAATCGTCTTCCGTGATGCCCAGGAAAGGACGGGATGGAACATCGACTGACCAGGAGGCTTTCGCCGCTTTCCCCGATAATGTCCGGATCAACAGCCCGGCTTTGGCCATCGTCAACCCTTCCTGAATTTCTTTAAACGGCGGCTTTCGCCAGCGCTTACCCTTTTTAACCTTGTACCCCAGCGCCCGCAGGCGTTTGGCCTGTCTGAGACTTGCGGGCAAACTCTCCGCCCTGCCTTTGCGTTCAACTTGACGACGGCTGACCGTCACATTCATGCCGTTTTGTTGGGCGTAACCCACCGTTCCCGCCGCCACGCTCTTTTTGCCATTGCGATAACCGCCGCCGCTCAGGTAAATCCGCACCCCGTCGATTTCCGGCATTTCCCGGATATGCAGCAGCTTGGGCATATTGCGCAGCATCTTGCCTTTGCGCTTCGTCTGGCGTCCCTGCCATTTCTGGCCATCCGGGCTGGCCTGATTTCTGACGTTACGTTTAGCAGCCGGGATCAGTCCGTATTTCCCCAGCCGCCACATCAGCCGTTTACGCTTAGCCGGGGGCAATTCCAGGCTGTCCAGCTGTTTACGTACCGCCTTGAGCTGCGCCCGGTCTAACTCACCCCGGATAATCATTTTTCACTGCCCAGCGGTGCGCCTTGTTCATCAACGCCGTACACCACGGCTTCACTGGCAAACCAAATAGTCGGATCCGCAAGTCGCCATTGCTCCCCGTCCAGGGGGATATTGCCTTTGACGTCCTTCACCAGGTTTAACGCTTCCACCATCGGCAAGGTGATAACCACCACGGCGGTTTCCTCATCCACCAGATCGATATCAAAATCAGGTAACTCGGTGTCTATGCCGAATTCTTCAAACAGTTCCCGGTCAGACTCCATCAGCCACACCAGCAGCAGCGCCGCCAAGTTGCGCGGGTCATACAGCCGGTAAGGGAATCTGTCCCAGGCCAATACCGCGTTGTAACGGATCACCGCCAGGCGGTACTGTTCCAGTCCTAAATCCCGTTGCGCAGGGATAAAACTCAGTTCATCCATATAGCTTGAAAAACCTGCCCCCTTGAACGTCCTGGCGGGCATACTTTTGGTGATGAAATCACTCAACGCATCCAGCTGGCTCATATCTTTCTCACTGTCACGCGGCGCAATCCTTTGATTGCCCGGATGATGATCGACCCCTCGGCCAGTAATCCGGCGCGGGTTTCCGCGCTTTCCTGTCCTGGGTGCGACTCCCTGCGCCCCTGGCTTGCGAACTCAGGGATCAAATCGGCCTTTGCGCGGGCAAACACTGCTTTTTTGTAACGAGCACAAAGCAGGTTTTCGCCAGGGCGACCGATACCCGGCACCGCGCTGGCCTGGCCAAATCCCTTGGCCAAATACCCATCCTTGACGGTCTGCAACAGGTCATTCACCTCCCCGGCCGCCGTCAGCAACGCCTCGGCTACTGTCCCGGCGTCTACATCGGCGGGGATGCTGCGCTGTTCCTGGAAATCAGCCAGATTCAAATCTGGCCAAAATCCGTCATTCGTTAACGGTTCATCCTGGTAATCAATTGGCGTTCCGCTAAACATAAAATTCTCCGTAAGAAACGGGCAGACCAGGATCCACGGTACATAACCCAAGGGTATTACCTTCCCTGCGCCCGTTCCGGCTTG
>NZ_JANUEX010000003.1:0-653431 GCF_024808755.1 Rahnella sp. BIGb0603
GTGTGTAAGTGCAGCGATGCATTGAGCTAACCAGTACTAATGACCCGAGAGGCTTAACCTTACAACACCAAAGGTGTTTTAGATTGACTCTGTGCGAGACCGAGATTTTTCAGCGTAATGTTCCGAGATTGGTTCGTAGTGCAAGCCTGAGAGAGGGTGAGCGGTATGAATGAAACAGAATTTGCCTGGCGGCAACAGCGCGGTGGTCCCACCTGACCCCATGCCGAACTCAGAAGTGAAACGCCGTAGCGCCGATGGTAGTGTGGGGTCTCCCCATGCGAGAGTAGGGAACTGCCAGGCATCAAATAAGTTCCTTTTCCCCTGACAAGGAAGATAACAGGAACAAACTTGTATCAGACGATTGCTGATATGAGTGAAAGAACCGGTGGAGCGGTAGTTCAGTTGGTTAGAATACCTGCCTGTCACGCAGGGGGTCGCGGGTTCGAGCCCCGTCCGTTCCGCCACTAATTGCATAGACCCTGAATCGAAAGATTCAGGGTTTTTTGCATTTTTAAAATCTGTAAAAAATCGGGTGTTAAACGTACTGGATTTCTTATTTAAAGCTTTTTTATCCGGTTGAAAACTCTGTGTGATATTTTAAATCAATCGATTAACTTTCTGTTGAAGATTAATCTATATAATCACTGTTCTTATTTTATGAGAATAATAATGTTTTCCCAATTTAACCCATTATAATGTCGCTGACTTTAATTTCATAAAAACCCCAAATGCTATTTCCCACTATAAAATTAAGATTTATCAGATATGTATTCTGGTCGGTAATATCTAAATTGTTGTAAAAATAACTAAAACACATCATTCAGCGCAATAGCCTGTCAGATTACTGATGCAACTTTTAATAAAATATCATAAAGTCTTAATTCGGAAGATTCGCGAAGATTAATCATTATGAAATTCTCACTGGATATACTTGACTGGCAGGCGGTTGCTCCTGGTATCAATAATTGTGCCGATTGGATCCAATGGGCGCAATGTTCCGGTGTGGATGCATTTTCAGGTGAAATCCCAAAGAGCGCGCAGATCCCAATGATGGCTGCGCGTCGTATGAGTATCGGAAGTCGTTTTGCCGTCGATGCCGGTTTGTCCTTACTTACGAAACATCAGGTTGATGCCGCAATTTTTACCAGCCGCCACGGTGAACTTGAGAGAACGGGGCGCATTTTACATGCGCTTGCAGAAGACGACGCTATTTCCCCCACCGAATTTTCGATGTCTGTCCATAATACCGCCGCTGGCTGGTTAACCATTATCAGTAAAAATACACTGCCGGTGACCTCACTGGCCGCCGGTACGGACAGTTTTCAGCAAGGTCTGCTGGAAGCGCAATCTATGCTGGCAAGCGGTGCTTCGCGCGTCATGCTGGTCGATTTTGATGGCGAAATTCCCTCCCTTTATGCTGAATCGGTAAATTCCGAGTTTCTGCCTTACGCGATGGCAATAATATTGGCGGATGGCGATACTTTGCAGTGCCAGCGCATTTCAAAAAACGGCGAAATCGATCCGCTTGCTCTTTCGCAGGGTTTGCAATTCCTGCGGGGTTATCTGTCCTCATCACGTTCATTTATTGTCAGTGCTGATAGTCGCCATCACTGGCAATGGACGCGTGCATTGTGAGGAAAGAATCTGCCTTAATGGAAGACGTTTCCTCTTTGCCGGACCGGATGTGGCGATGGTCTGTTACAGGCATGTTTTTTGCGCTTTTCGGAATTGGCGGACTGCTGCTTTCTTTGTTCTGGTTTACTCTGTTGCGGTTAATCATACGTCAGCCGGAAAAATTGCATCGGATGACACTGAACAGCATTCGTAATAGCTTTCGACTTTTCCTCGGAGGATTACGACTTTTTGGTGTGATGGATTACAGGTTCGTCGGCGATGAAAAGTTTCAGGAGGATACCGGATGCCTGATTGTTGCGAACCATCCCAGCCTTCTTGATTATGTCATTCTGGCTTCACGAATGCCGCGCTGTGATTGCATCGTCAAACAGGCGTTGCTGAAGAACCCATTTTTGGCCGGCGTCATCAAAGCAGCCGGATATCTGGTGAACTCAGGGTCTGATGAGTTGCTTCAGGCTTGTGAGGCGCGCCTCAAGGCAGGTGGAACGTTGCTGGTCTTCCCTGAAGGGACGCGTTCTTTGCCTGAGAAACCGATAACGCTACAGCGTGGTGCAGCAAATATCGCGCTGAGAGCCGGTTGTGATGTACGGATTGTTCATATTTCCTGCCAGCCACCCATGCTGACCAAACAGGGGAAATGGTACGAAATTCCGCGGGTAAAACCTCAGTTTGTCATCACTGTTGCCGATAAGGTAAAGGCTGAGGATTTTTTTGATGAACAGGATCTTTCGCCTGCGTTGGCAGCAAGGCGTCTGACACAGCATTTGCGCTCTGAACTGATGCACGGTAATACTCAAAATAACGAGAAATAAGTCATGGATTCATTAAGTAACGACATTAAAGAACTTATCATCGCGACGCTCAATCTGGAAGGAATGACGCCAGACGAGATAGATACGCAAGCGCCTCTTTTTGGCGACGGGTTGGGGCTGGATTCTATTGATGCCCTTGAATTAGGCCTGGCATTGAAAAAGCAATACGGCGTGATCCTTTCGGCTGAAAGTCAGGAAATGCGTGAGCATTTTTATTCCGTTGAAAGTCTTAGCCAGTTTATATCAGTTCAGCGTGGTTAAAGAGATTCCTATGCAGAAGCAAGAAATTTATCAGCAGATTAGCGCGTTATTAATCAAGCTATTTGAAATTGATGAAAGTGATATCAGCCCTGATGCCAAACTTTACGAAGATTTGGAATTAGACAGTATTGACGCTGTGGATTTGGTTGTTCATCTGCAGAAATCGACGGGCAGAAAAATTAAACCTGAAATGTTCAAATCAGTACGAACCGTTCAGGATGTTGTTGATGCCATCGATGAATTACTTAACACGCCAGCGCAATAGTTGCTGTGTCTGAAACCCGGTGCTTTTCCCTTCAGCTTGTCGCAGCGTTCGCTCGCTGGGCAATGCCCGTGGCGATTATTGCTTATCCGGTAGCGGTCTGGTGTGGCTTAAAAAATTGGGGAATGAGTATTCTTGCTCCCCTTCTGATTATTGCGTTTATTCTGCGGTTGCTCACCTTTCGCGGAAAATTAAATCAGCTCACTTTTTTCGGTAAAGCGATGGCCGTCGCTGGCATTGTGCTGGTCATCACCAGCGTTTTACTGCGCGAAACGTCGATGCTGTTGTATTACCCGGTGGCGGTGAATTTCCTGCTTCTGAGCCTGTTTTTTAGTTCATTGTTCGCCCGGCAATCACTGGTTGAGCGCCTTGCCCGGCTGAACGAGCCCGACTTACCGTCCGAAGGGGTTGTCTATACGCGACGCGTGACACAAGTCTGGTGCCTGTTTTTTGTTTGTAATGGATCTTTTGCTTTATATACCTGCCTGAAAGGCGATGTGTCTTTGTGGGCGCTTTACAACGGCGGGATCAGTTATCTGCTGATTGGTTTATTAATGGGTATTGAATGGATAGTCAGAAAGCGTCTGCGCAAGCCGTGACGCTGCCAATGTGCCAATGGCTGGGCACGGAAAGAGCAGATGATCATCTGGTTGCCTGGAGTGCAACCCGTGAGTACAGGCAGCGCGACTTCCGTCGGGATGTCGCGACGCTGTTTGCCAGTGTCAGTGTGACTCCCTGTTCGCGCTGGGCGCTGTGTCTGGAAGATAACTATTCGTTCGCTGTGGCTTTACTGGCCGTTCTTTACAGCGGGAAAACCCCTGTTTTGCCCGGACATTTTCGTCAGGCTCAGCTCTCTGAGCAATGCGATGAATTCGATGCGCTGATTACCGATCTGCCGTTGCAGCTCAATTGTCCTGTTCTCCGCTTCCCGTTTGTTACCCTTGAACCGCTTTCCGTTTTACCTGCATTTCCGGAAAATGCATCGCTCGTCCTCTTCACGTCCGGATCAACCGGAAAACCGCAGAAGATTATCAAACCAGTCTCTTGTCTTGAACGTGAAAGCCAGTGGCTCAGTGCGCAATGGGGCGCAGAACTGGCCGGTTCCCGGTTCGTCGCCACGGTCGCGCCTCATCATATGTACGGCCTGAGCTTTGCGTTCATGTTGCCGCTGTCACTTGGCCTGCCGTTTGCGGCCACCAGCGTCCAGTATCATGAGCAGCTGCATTCACGCGCAGTAAAAACCCCGCTGGCGTTTGTCAGCAGCCCGGCCTTTCTCAAACGTCTGGACTCCACATTAGCGCCGGTCACGCTGCGTGCAGTTTTTTCCGCAGGCGGCCCTCTGGAAAGCGATGCGGCGCAATCAGTGAAAGCAACATGCAGTTGCCTGCCAACAGAGATTTATGGCACCACCGAAAGTGGCGTTATCGCATTTCGCCAGCAAACCCGGCCTGGCGAAGCCTGGGCGTTGTTCGACAACGTAGATTTACGCCCTCAGCCCGATGGCAACATTGCAGTGATTTCTCCGATTATTCCGCAGCCGGAAGGCATTGCTCTTAGTGATGAGATAAAACTGTCGTCTGACGGTTCACGTCATTTTGACCTTCTGGGCCGTAAAGATCGGATCGTTAAAATTGCTGAACAGCGGATCTCGCTGGATGAAATTGAGCAACGCTTGTGTGCGCTCGATCTTCTGGCTGACGCCTGCGTTCTGACGCTCGAAAAACAGGGCAGGGTTTCGGTTGCGGCATTGATTGTACTGACCCCGGCGGGCGATGCGCTGTTGCAGGTCGAAAACCGCAATGTCCTGTTTGGGCAGATCCGCCATGCTTTGCGGGAATGGGTATCTCCGGTGTCACTGCCGCGATACTGGCGTATTGTTCCGGCGATCCCTCTCAATCAGCAAGGTAAGCGCGCAGCCGCTGAATTACAGGAAATGTTTTTATGATGAAGCCTGAAGTCCTGAGCATGCATAAAAGCAGCGACACCAGCCTGATCCTCGAATTGCGACTCTCAGCGGATTTATTCTGGTTTCGCGGGCACTTTCCCACGTATCCGCTGCTTCCGGGTGTCACGCAGGTGAACTGGGTGATGGAGTATGCGGGGGAGATTTTACGGCTGAATAAGGCTTTTTCAGGGATGGAAGTGGTGAAGTTTCAACGGCCACTTTTGCCGGATGAAACTGTCAGTCTGCACATTGACTGGCTGAAAGAAAAACACCGGCTGGTTTTCCGCTATGCCCTGGGCGAAACCATTGCCAGCAGTGGAAAAATCACATTATGTCCGTAATATCCTCAGCGCTGTTTTCGCCCTGTCTGATTATCCCGTGTTACAACCACGGGCCGATGATGGCCGGTGTGCTGGATAAACTCCGGTCTCTCGGATTGCCGTGCATTGTGGTTGATGATGGCAGCGAGGCACAAACTGCGGATGAATTACAGCGTCTGGCGCAGATCACGCCGTGGATGAGCCTGACGCGCCTGTCGCCGAATCAGGGAAAAGGTGCCGCCGTCATGGCCGCCTTACGGCTGGCTGCGGAAAAAGGGTTTACCCACGCCATGCAGGTTGACGCAGACGGTCAGCACCAGCTTTCCGACGTTCCTCTCATGCTGGAGGAAGCGCGAAAACACCCGGATTGCCTGATCTCCGGTCAGCCGGTGTATGACGAAAGTGTGCCGAAATCGCGCCTTTATGGCCGCTATGTCACGCATTTTTGGGTCTGGGTCGAAACCCTGTCATTTTCCCTCAAAGACAGCATGTGCGGATTTCGCGTTTATCCTTTGCAGGCTTGCCTGAGTCTGATGGACAAACAGCCACTGGGTTTACGCATGGATTTCGATACTGAAATCATGGTGCGGCTTTACTGGCAGGGGACGCGCAGCCGTTTCCTGCCGACGCGCGTCACATACCCGCAAGACGGCGTTTCGCATTTTGATGCGGTGAAAGACAACATTAAAATCTCGTGGATGCATACCCGCCTGTTCTTCGGCATGTTGCCGCGCATTCCTTTTTTGCTGCGCCAGAGACAAACGCAGCAAAGCGATCCGCACTGGTCGGTAACGCGCGAACGTAAAGGGCTGTGGGGTATTCGCCTGATGCTGAAGATTTATCGCGTGCTGGGCTACCGCGCTTTCCAGTTACTGCTTTATCCGGTGATTGGTTACTTCTGGCTGACGGGTGGAAAACAGCGCAAGGCGTCGGCCGCGTGGCTTGAACGCGTCCGCGACGTTGCAGCTCAGCGCAAAATCGCGTTGCCTTATCCGTTAAGTACATTCCGGCATTTCATGCGGTTTGGCGAATCGATGCTGAGCAAACTGGCGAGCTGGCAGGGCGATAAAACTCTGAATGATGCGGTGCTGGTGAATCCCGACGTCTGCGAAGCGCATATTGCCTCCGGGCACGGCACGCTGATCCTCGCCTCGCATCTTGGCGACATCGAATCCTGCCGTGCTATTGGTGCGCTGAATCACCGGATCACCGTGAATGCGCTGGTTTTCACCGAACATGCCGAACGGTTTAATCAGGTGATGAAAGAAATTAACCCGCAGGCGCTTGTGAATCTGATTCAGGTGAGCCAGATGGGGCCGGACACCGCCATGTTATTGCAGGAAAAACTCGATGCCGGCGAATGGGTGGCAATTGTGGGCGACAGAACGTCCGCCAGCCGTCATCAGCGCGGTGAGCATTCCCGCGTCATCTGGAGTGATTTTCTCGGTAAACCGGCGGCTTTCCCACAGGGACCTTTTATTCTGGCCGCCGCCCTGAAAGCGCCGGTGATGCTGATGTTTGGCATCAGACAGGAACGGCGTCTGCATATTTACTGTGAATCTTTTGCCGATCCGCTGATTCTGCCCCGCGCAAATCGTCTGCCTGCATTGCAGGAAACCGTCGACCGCTACGCTGCGCGCCTTGAATATTACAGCCTGCTGGCGCCTCACGACTGGTTCAACTTTTATGATTTCTGGCAGCATCCCGCAGATGACGCCTCTGACAGGAAACCTGACTGATATGACTTCCAAACTTGATCCGCGCTTTAACGACCCGCGCTTTTCCACCGTGGTGGAAATCACCGTGCCTTTTCATGATGCTGATGCCATGGGCGTTGTCTGGCATGGCAATTATTTCCGTTATCTCGAAGTTGCGCGCGAGCAATTGCTGAAACAGTTCGATTATGGCTATCGTCAGATGGAAGCCTCCGGTTATGTGTGGCCGATCGTGGATACGCGCGTGAAATATATTGCGCCCGTCCTGTTCGAACAGCGCATTGCCGTTCACGCGCAGCTGGAAGAAATCGAAAATCGTCTGCGTATCGGCTATCAGATTTATGATATTGAAACCGGAAAACGGACAACGACGGGTTACACGTTACAGGTCGCCGTGGATGCTGAGACCAAAGAGATGTGTTTTGTCTCGCCGCAGGTTCTTTTCGATAAAACCGGAGTCAGTCTGTGAAATCACTTCTGTTTGTTTTACTCGCCGCGTTCAGCGTTGCTGTCCAGGCCGTGACGCTCGATGACTTGCAGCAGCGCTTCAGCCAGGTACCGGTCCTGCGCGCTGAATTCGCCCAGCAGAGAACCATCAGCGGGATGGCGCAGCCGTTGAACTCCGGCGGAAATTTACTGATTGCGCAAAAACAGGGGCTTTGGTGGCAGCAGGAAAAACCGTTCCCTCTGACGTTCCTTCTGACGGAAACCCGCATGGTGCAAATCATGGCGGGCCAGCAGCCGCAGGTGATTACGGCCAGCAATAATCCGCAGATGTTCCAGTTCAACTCCCTGCTGAGCGCGCTGTTTCATGCAGACCGCCGCGTGCTGGAAGAAAACTTCACGCTGGATTTCGCAGATAAAGGGCAGGGCGCCTGGACGCTGGTGCTGGTGCCAAAAGTCTCGCCGCTGAACCGCCTTTTCCGCCGCATTACACTCAACGGGGAAACCTTCCTGAACAAGATTGATATCGATGATATGCAGGGCGACGCGACGCATATCCGTTTCTTTAACCAGAAAACGACGCCCGCTGAACTGACTGACGCCGAGAAACGCCATTTTGCATCCTGATCTTCACCGCCGGCTGGCGCAAATCTGGCTGCTGATTATTGTGTTGCTCATCGCCGCGCTGGTCTGGTTACTCCCGCGCAGCCAGATTAACAGCAGCGTGCTGGCGCTTTTGCCGCAGCAACAGACGGCGGCTCTTCCTCCGGCGATTTCTGACGGCTTTACTCAGCGGCTTGACCGCCAGTTAATGTGGCTGGTCAGCCCGCCGGAAGGCGCGGGAACAAAACCTCTTGAAGACTGGCTGAAACAGCTGCGATCGCTTCCTGCGCTGAGTCAGGTGGAAGGGCCGATGGATGAGGCGCGTCAGCAGGAATGGGGCGCGTTCTTTTTCAGGCATCGTAATGCTTTGCTTGATGACGCCACCCGTCAGCGCCTGAACGCCGGTGCTGAACAGCAAAGCCAGTGGATCATGGGGCAGGTTTATTCCGCCTTTGCCGGTGTCAGCGGAAAAGAGCTGGCTAACGACCCTCTGTTGCTGGTGCGTGCCTCACAAATGGCGCAGCAGCAAAGCAGCGGCGGCATGAGCCTCGATCAGGGCTGGCTGATGACGCGAGATCCGCAAGGGCGCAGCTGGTATTTACTTCACGGCGAGCTGAATACGTCGTCCTATGACATCACCAGCGCGAAGCACACTGTCGGTGAGCTGAATGCGGCGAGGCACGCTTTTGAAGTGCGCTGGCAGGGCGCGAAAGTGCTTGATCGCGGCACGATTTTTTACAGCAATTATGCCAGCCAGCAGGCTGAACATGATTTATCTACCATTGGCGCGGCCTCGGTTATCGGCGTCTTTCTGCTGATTTTACTGATGTTCCGCTCCGCGCTGCCGTTACTGCTCAGCCTGCTTTCAATCGGTATTGGCGCGCTGTCGGGCACGGTATTTACCCTGTGGGTCTTCGGTGAAATACACGTGATGACGCTGGTGCTGAGCGCCAGCATTGTCGGGATTTCTGCCGACTACACCCTCTACTTCCTCACTGAACGCCGCGTTCACGGTGAAACCAGCACGCCGCTCGAAAGCCTGAAAAAGCTGTTCCCGGCGTTGTCTGCTGCGCTGCTGACAACGGTCGCGGCTTACCTGATGCTGCTGATTGCGCCGTTCCCCGGTCTGCAACAGCTGGCGGTTTTTGCCGCCGCCGGGCTGAGCGCCGCCTGTATCACCGTCATGTGCTGGTATCCGTATTTATCGGCGCATTTGCCGGTCGGTCCGACGCCCGGGCTGGCGCTGATATTGAAATGGTTGCTGGCATGGCGCAGCCGTAAACCGGTTCGTATCGGGCTG
Source organism: Rahnella sp. BIGb0603 (assembly GCF_024808755.1). Taxonomy (NCBI): domain Bacteria; kingdom Pseudomonadati; phylum Pseudomonadota; class Gammaproteobacteria; order Enterobacterales; family Yersiniaceae; genus Rahnella; species Rahnella sp. BIGb0603. The sequence goes on from NZ_JANUEX010000003.1 coordinate 9,298, forward strand.
CCGGTTTTGATTTTCATGCTGGCGGCGGGCGGAATTTATCAGCTTAAAATCAATGACGATATTGCCGATTTACAAACGCTGCCGGCAGATTTACAGCAGCAGGAACAACAGATTGCCGCGCTGACCGGACAAACCAACGATCAGAAATGGTTGATCGTTTACGGCGATACGGCGGAGCAGACGCTTCAGCGTCTTGAAGCTTTGCGTCCAAAACTGGAGCAGGCGAAAACGGATGGCGTGATTGCCGGTTATCGCGCGCTCAGCCTGCCGTCGCAATTACAGCAACAAAAAGATCTCTCGTTACTCCGCCAGCGTGCGCCGCAGATTATTGCGCAGTTGCAGCAGTCAGGGGTTCCAGTCGCCATGCCGGATCTCAACCCGCAAACGGTTGATGTCCCGCTCTGGTTAAACAGCGTGGTCAGTCAGGGCTGGCGCTTACTGTGGTTGTCTTTGCCGGACGGACGCAGCGCGACGTTAATCCCGGTCAATGGCGTTCACGACACCGCTGCCGTGGCGGCGCTGGCGGCGGCGTCTCCGGGAACCGGCTGGATTGACCGCAAGTCTGAATTCAGTGAGCTGTTTTCTCAGTACCGCGTTTACCTCACTTATCTGCTCGGGCTGGCGGTGGCGGTGATTGCCGCGATTTATCTCTGGCGTTTTCGTCTGCCGCACGGGCTGATTTGTCTGGTGCCGACGCTGCTTTCGCTGGGAATGGGCATCGCCGCGCTCGGTTACAGCGGTCACCATCTCAACCTGTTTTCATTGCTGGCGCTGATTCTGGTTCTGGGGATTGGCATCAACTACACCCTGTTTTTCACCAATCCGCGCGGCACGCCGACCACTTCGATGTTTGCCATTTTTATGGCTGTCGCGACCACGTTGCTGACGTTCGGTATGCTGGTATTCAGCTCCACGCAGGCGATCAGCAGCTTTGGCATTGTGCTGAGTTCCGGCATATTGACGGCGTTTTTACTTTCGCCGCTGACGTTGCCCGCTAAAAAAAGAGGACGTAAGAAATGATCCGCTTCACGCTGCCGGTTCTGGCACTGCTGATTTTGATGTCTGGCGGCTGCGCCTCGCGCCCTCCAGCTCAAACGCTGCCTCAGGCGTGGCTGAAACCGGGCGTACAGGTGAAATTACCCGCGCCGGTGCTGGCAGCACCGGTCAGTCAGCAGCAATTGCTGACGGCAACGGTCAACGGAAAACAGCAGTCTTTGCTTGTGCTGCTTAACGCCGACGGCAACTCTCTACAGCTGGCGGGGCTCTCGCCATTGGGGATCCGTCTCTTTAAAGTGGTCTACGATCAAACCGGCATCCATACTGAACAGGCAATAAAGATTGAGGGTTTGCCTCCAGCAAATCAGGTTCTGGCCGATATTATGTTCAGCTACTGGCCGGTGGGAAGCTGGCAGCCGCTGTTGCCGCCGGGCTGGACGCTGAAAGACCAGCCTTTACGCCGTACGTTATCGGATGACAAAGGCAACGCGATCACCCGGATTGACTATCTGCCAGAAGGCAAATCACGACGGCCTGTTTCGATTACGCAGATGGCGTTCCATTACCAGATCACTATCCAGAATGTCGGTGAATAACATGATTTACTTTTCGGCCGTGGGCATGGTTAACGCGCTGGGAAACAACAACGCGCAGATTGCTGCCAGCCTGACGGCGGGTGTTTCACCGGGCATGTTTGTGCAGGAAGGCTGGCTGACGGAAAATCGCCCGGTCTGGCTGGGCGCTGTCACGGGCTATTTACCGCCGGTCCCGGAATCGCTTTCCGTGCACCGCAGCCGCAATAACCAGCTGCTGCTGGCCGCGCTGGCGCAAATTGAAACGCCGGTCAGCGAGGTTATTGCCCGCTATGGTCACGAACGCGTTGCGGTGATTATGGGCACCAGCACCTCCGGCATTGCCGAAGGGGAAGACGCGGTGCGCCATCTGCATCAGCAGGGGACTTTCCCGCAAGGCTATGACTATCAGCAGCAGGAACTCGGCGATCCTTCGCAATTTATGGCGGAACTGCTGGAGCTGACAGGACCGGCATACACGTTATCGACGGCGTGTTCATCCAGCGCGAAAGCCATTATCAGCGGGATGCGCCTGATTGAGTCCGGCCTGGCTGATGCGGCAATTGTCGGCGGGGCAGACAGCTTGTGTCGGATGCCGGTCAACGGTTTCAACAGCCTTGAGTCGTTCTCCCGTGGCCGCTGTACGCCCTTCGGACAGGATCGCGATGGCATTAATATTGGTGAAGCGGCGGCGCTGATTTTGCTGACGCGTGAACCGGCGGATGTCGCGTTGCTGGGCACCGGTGAGTCTTCCGATGCCTGGCATATGTCCGCGCCGCATCCGGAAGGGGCGGGCGCAGAGCGGGCAATCCGCATGGCGCTGCAACAGGCCGGACTTGAGCCAGAAAACGTCGGCTACATCAATGCGCACGGCACGGCAACACCGCTCAACGATCAGGTGGAATCGGCGGTGATCCACCGCGTATTCGGCAGCCAGATCCCGTGCAGCTCGACCAAACATCTTACCGGTCACACGCTGGGCGCCGCCGGTGCGACAGAAGCGGCGCTGAGCTGGCTTATTCTGACGCAAAATCTCAATCTGCCACCTCAGGATTTCAGTATTACGCCACGTGATGCCAGTCTGCCGGATATCCGGCTGGTTGATGCACCACAAAGGCTGGAACGTCCGGTCATCTTGTCCAACTCATTTGCCTTTGGTGGCAACAACGCCAGCATTGTGATCGGGAGGCCGTCATGAGCATTCTGACCGCCGCCGGATATTTACCGCACGACACGCCGATGGTGTTGCTGGAAAACGTCGTCAGCGTAACGGAAGAAACCGCGATCTGTGACGTTGTCGTCTCACCTGACGGCGTGTTGGCGCCTTTTCTGAATGCACGCGGCGCATTGCCCGCCTGGTACGCCCTTGAACTTATTGCACAGACCATCGGCGTCTGGAGCGGCTGGCACGGTGCGCAATCCGGAGAGCCCCCGCAGGTTGGCATGTTGCTGGGCGGCCGTGCGATAAAATGCAACGTGCCTGAATTTGTGGCAGGCAGTGAATTGCTTATCAGCGTTTCAATGGTATTACGCGATGAAAAACTCGCGAGCTTTGAAGGTGTTATCAGTATTAAACAGGAAAAAGACAACCTTCAGGTTGCTCAGGGAAGGCTGAACACGTATCAGCCAGCAAAGGACGAACTTATTACGCTCACACAGGGGAAAAAGGAATGACGCGTTCGGTATTAGTGACCGGAGCCAGCAAAGGGATCGGTCAAGCGATAGCCTGCCAGCTGGCGACGGACGGCTTTGAGATTGTCGTTCACTATCACAGCGATAAAAGCGGGGCAGAGCACACGCTGCAACAAGTGCGGGCATCTGGCGGCAGCGGTCGCCTGATTCAGTTCGATATCAGCAACCGCCCGCAGTGCCGCGAAGTGATTGAGGCCGATATTGAAGCGCATGGCGCTTACTACGGCGTCGTCAATAATGCCGGTATTACCCGCGACGCCGCGTTTCCGGCGCTGACGGATGAAGACTGGGACGGTGTGATCCACACCAATCTCGACAGCTTCTACAACGTATTGCAGCCCTGCATCATGCCGATGATCGGTCTGCGCGCGGGCGGACGCATTATCGCGTTGTCTTCGGTTTCCGGCTTGACGGGCAACCGCGGGCAGGTGAATTACAGCGCGGCTAAAGCCGGAATTATTGGCGCATGCAAAGCGCTGTCCCTGGAGCTGGCGAAACGCAAAATTACCGTCAACTGCATCGCGCCGGGGCTGATTGATACCGGCATGCTGGATATGGAAAAACCGGCGCTGGACGCTGCGATGAGCATGATCCCGCTGAAACGTATGGGCAGTGCGGAAGAAGTGGCCGGGCTGGCGAGCTATCTGATGTCCGACATCGCGGGGTATGTCACCCGTCAGGTGATCTCCATTAACGGAGGCATGGTATGACTCAGCGTGTTGTTATTACGGGTATGAAAGGCATCACGGCGTTCGGCAACCACTGGGATGACGTGAGTGCGCGTCTGCAACAGGGCAAAAATGCCGTCCGCCACATGGATGAATGGCTGATTTATCAGGGGCTCAATACCCATCTCGGCGCGCCCGTTGATGATTTCGAATTGCCTGCGCATTACACCCGAAAACGCATCCGCTCGATGGGGAGCGTTTCCCTGCTTTCGACCCGCGCCACCGAACTGGCGCTGGAACAGGCCGGTTTGCTGGATGATCCGATCCTGACCAACGGCGAAACGGGCATTGCTTTCGGTTCCTCCACCGGCAGCACCGGACCGGTCAGTGAATTCGCCACCATGCTGACGGAAAAACACACCAACAACATTACCGGCACGACGTATGTGCAGATGATGCCGCACACGACAGCGGTGAACGCCGGACTGTTTTTTGGCCTGAAAGGGCGGGTGATCCCGACGTCGAGCGCCTGTACGTCTGGCAGTCAGGCCATCGGCTATGCGTACGAAGCCATTAAGCACGGCTACCAGACCGTAATGGTGGCAGGCGGCGCAGAAGAACTTTGCCCGTCGGAAGCGGCGGTATTCGACACACTGTTTGCCACCAGCCAGCAAAACGATCACCCGGAATTATCGCCGCGTCCTTTTGATTCGCAGCGAGATGGTCTGGTGATTGGCGAAGGTGCCGGGGCGTTAATTCTCGAATCGCTCGAACATGCGCAGGCGCGTGGCGCAAAGATTTACGCTGAAATCACAGGTTTCGCGACCAACTGCGACGCGGCGCATATCACCCAGCCGCAGCAATCCACCATGCAGATTTGCATTGAAAAAGCGCTGAAAAATGCCGGGATCCCGGCGGCTGAAATCGGGTATATCAGCGCGCACGGCACGGCAACTGACCGTGGCGATATTGCTGAAAGCCATGCAACGGCTGCCGTGTTTGGCAATCAGACGCCGATTTCGTCGCTGAAAAGTTATTTCGGTCATACGCTGGGTGCCTGCGGCGCGCTTGAGGCCTGGATGTCGCTGGAAATGATGCGTGAAGACCGCTTTGTGCCGACCATTAACCTGACTCAGCCAGATCCGCTTTGCGGCGATCTGGACTACATCATGGGAGAATCGCGTCATATTCAGACCGAATTTATCCAGTCGAACAACTTTGCGTTTGGCGGCATTAACACGTCGCTGGTTTTCCGCCGCTGGCCGTAAATGACCAATTCTGCGCGCATTATCACCGCGTCGCTGGACGACACTTTTCCGCTGTCACGCCTGCCCGCAGAACTGCTGGCGAAAAGTGAAAACCTGCATCCTGCCCGCCGCCAGCAATGGCGTGCGGGCAGGGCGCTGCTGGCCGAAGCGTTGTTTGCTTTCAGCGGACAGGAAATGCTGCCAGAAATGCAAATTTCCGCGCGGGGTAAACCGTCTTTTACCGATCCCTCATTGCCCCATTTTTCCCTCAGTCACAGCGTTAACAGCCTGCAACTGGTGCTGTGTGCCGCGGGAGAAACGGGCGGTGACGTCGAACAGATCCGGCCTCGGGCGCGGTATCTGGACGTGGCGAGGCAGGCATTCAGCGAAACCGAATTTTGCTGGCTGACGGAACAGGAAAACCCGCTAAATGCGTTCTGGCAATTATGGTGTCTGCGCGAAGCCTGGCTGAAACAGCAGGCCGGAAGCGTGTGGCAGATGGAACGGATCCGGCTGGATCCCGCTGCCGGGCAATTTTCCCCCGAATCCGCAACGGACAGCAAACTGTGGTGGGCCGCAGGAGAAACCGTAATGTCGGCAATGGCATTGCCTGCCTGCGTGACGACATGTGAAGAGTATACTTTCGATGCCCGCAACGGGTCGATTATCCCGCAGCTTATTCCGCGAAACCCCCGCCGCTGGTCTTGTTATTCGCTGGCCTGATTATTGTTTTTAAAGCAAAAGTCTTGTAGCAAACCTGTCGTTTTTATCCATGAAAAGCCGGTCCATACTCTCCCGCATTGCTGACCTTTTAAAAAACAAAGAGAGAATATGATGAGCATTCCTGCATTCGGTTTGGGTACGTTCCGTCTGAAAGATGACGTGGTAAAAGCATCGGTGAAAACCGCAGTGGAACTGGGCTATCGCGCGATTGATACGGCGCAAATCTATGATAATGAAGCAGCGGTTGGCGACGCGCTGGCGGAAAGCGGCGTCCCGCGTGAGGAACTCTATATCACGACCAAAATTTGGATTGAAAACCTGGCGGCAGACAAGCTGATCGACAGCCTGAAAGAGAGCCTGTGCAAACTGAAAATGGATTATGTTGATCTGACGCTGATCCACTGGCCGTCTCCGGGACAGGCCGTCAGCGTGGCAGAAACGATGCAAGCGCTGGTTGAAGCGAAGAAAATGGGTCTGACCCGCGAAATAGGTATTTCCAATTTTACCGTCGCACTCATGCAGGAAGCGATCGACGCCGTCGGCGCTGATCAGATTGCGACCAACCAGATCGAACTTTCTCCGTTCCTGCAAAACCAGACCGTCGTCGATTTTGCCCGTGAAAACGGCATTGCGGTGACTTCCTACATGACGCTGGCTTACGGCGAAGCGTTGAAGGACGCGACGATTATCGCGATCGCCGAACGTCACAACGCCACGCCAGCGCAGATCGTTCTGGCCTGGGCGCTGCAACTGGGTTACGCGGTGATCCCGTCATCGACGAAACGTGAAAACCTGGCGAGCAACCTGCTGGCGCAGAAACTGGTATTGTCCGATGCCGACATGCAGGAGATTGCTGCGCTTGAGAAAAATGGACGATTAGTCAGCCCTGAGGGCCTGGCGCCAGCATGGGATTGAGCACCTTCCGGTGAGCTGGCGGTGCTGGACGGAGATGATTTCGGTTTTTCACTTGCCGTGAGGGCTGGACCGTGAATATTTTGGTTTCTCAAGAACAGTGATCACCCGGCTTTTCAATACGCGCTGTCGCTCGAACGATGGACATGTTCTTGAGAAAGCCTCTGGCCGCTTCAGAAAGTTAGCTGAGTGAGTGTTTCGAGACCCCAGGCTCGAAGACCGAAACGGAGGAACCGCGCAGCGGCAAGCTTTCGCGGCAATAGCATGTGTTTCTGAAACATAGCCAGCGAGCGACAGCGCGCAGTTAAAAAAACGCAGGACTCCAAAGGGTTTCGTTTAAAACCCTTTGGGCCAGTTTGGGCGGCGAGCCCAAGGTCTTGACCTGATTGAAGCGATCACTGCACGTGAGAAACCGAAACTCTCTCGATCAGGATTAACTCTGGGCTTGCCCTAATTTTTCGCTCAGAAAATCGATAAAACACCGAATCCTCGTACTCACCGTCTGATCACTGTAGTAAACCGCATGCAACGGCATTGCAATCCGCATGACATCCGGTACCAGCAACTTCACCAGTTCGCCGCGATGTACATCCTCGTCAGTCATGAAATCAGACAAACAGGCGATACCGTTTCCCTGCAAACACAGTCTGCGCAGGGTTTCGCCGCTGCCTGAGCTGATAAACGGTGTGACCGTCAGTTGCTGGCCGTCAGCACACAGCAGCGGCCATTTGTTCAGTGCGACCACTTCGTTAAAGCCCAGGCAACGGTGTTTCAGCAGCTCATCGGCGGTTTTGGGCGTGCCCCATTTTTTAAGATATTCCGGCGACGCCAGTACGTTCCGGTGGCTCAGCATCAGTTTTCGTGCCCGCAGGCTGGAATCTTCCAGTTCCCCTACCCGGATTGCCACGTCCACTTTATGGTCGATCAGGTTGATGTTGCTCTCGGACGAAAACAACGCCAGCGACATCTTCGGGAAACGTTCGGTAAATTCAGCCACCAGCGGAGAAATGACGTGCAGGATCACCGGCGTTGCGGCGTCGACGCGCAACAGACCCTGCGGATCGTCACGATTCTCCAGCAGATCGTCTTCGGCTGCCGCCATTTCATGCAGGATTTTTTGCACACGGACGAAATAGCGCTCGCCTTCGTGCGTCAGGTTGATCTGACGCGTGGTGCGGTTGAGCAGGGTGATGCCCAGTTTTTGCTCCAGACGTTTCAGCGTCCTGCTGACCACAGAATTATCCTGCCCCAGCTGTTCTGCCGCGCGGCTGAAACTGCCACTTTCCACTACCGTGACAAAAGTGATCAACTCTTCAGAACTGGCTCGCATTGTTGTTACTCCAGCATAAATGATTTGATACTTTGGTTATTTCTGTCATTTAAGCACAAGCCGATAATAGCCGCCATCAAATCGAAATTCATTGTGGAGTAAAGGTTATGCCGCTTGCACTATTAGCACTGACCATCAGTGCGTTTGCTATAGGAACGACAGAGTTCGTCATCGTGGGCCTGGTGCCGACAATCGCCGAACAGCTGGGCGTCAGCGTCCCGTCAGCGGGTTTACTGGTATCTATTTACGCACTCGGCGTGGCGATTGGCGCACCGGTGCTGACGGCGCTGACAGGGCGTGTACCGCGTAAAGCGCTGCTCATCGGCCTGATGGTGCTGTTCACGCTGGGCAATCTGCTGGCGTGGCAGTCACCGAATTACAACACGCTGGTCATCGCGCGTTTGCTGACCGGGCTGGCGCATGGCGTGTTCTTCTCGATTGGCTCGACGATTGCCACCAGTCTGGTGTCAAAAGAAAAAGCCGCTTCGGCCATTGCGCTGATGTTCGGCGGGCTGACCGTGGCACTGGTCACCGGCGTGCCGTTGGGGACATTTATCGGGCAGCATTTTGGCTGGCGTGAGACGTTCCTCGCGGTATCAATGATTGGCGTGATTGCCATTATTGCCAGCGCGATCCTGGTGCCAAACAACATCAAAAACAAACCGTCGGCGCGTATTTCCGATCAGGTTAAAGTGCTGATGAACCCGCGCCTGATGCTGATTTACGCCATCACCGCACTGGGCTACGGTGGCGTGTTCACTACATTTACGTTTCTTGCCCCGATGATGCAGGAGCAGGCCGGTTTCTCCGCCAGCATGGTGAGCTGGATCCTGCTTGCCTACGGCGTTTCAGTGGCCATCGGTAATATCTGGGGGGGAAAACTGGCTGACCGTCATGGTGCAGTCAAAGCGCTGACCATTATTTTCGCCGCCCTGGCCGCGCTGTTACTGATTTTCCAGTTCACTTCAGGTTTCGGTATTCCGGCGTTAATCACGCTGCTGGTGATGGGGATTTTCGCCTTCGGCAATGTACCGGGTTTGCAGGTTTATGTGGTGCAGAAAGCCGAGGAAGTGACGCCTAATGCCGTCGATGTGGCGTCTGGTCTGAACATTGCGGCGTTTAACGTCGGTATCGCCTTAGGTTCTGTGATTGGAGGGCAGGTGGTTTCCACGATAGGGCTGGCGCAAACACCGTGGATTGGCGCAGTGATTGTCCTCGGCGCGCTGCTGCTGATCCGCCTCAGTGGTCATCTGGACAGAAAGTTAAAACCTGCTGTTGCCTGAACTTAGCAACATTTACTCTCTGCACGGCTCGCCTCTGGCGGGCCGTTTTTGTTTTTATGCTAGCCTGTAGATGTGACCGGGTTGTATACCAATGTAAACAGATTTGGCCTCAGCGCCTGCGGGCGTATACTGAACTTTCGCTGTGAGAAACTCTCTCATATAGCATCGATACAACGGGTAACAGGCGATTAGCGTGCGGAAAAAAACATATGCAATGAGGTATGTCGCAGGTCAGCCCGCAGAGCAAATCTTCCCTGGGGTCCTCGCACATTTAGGGCCGGATTTGCCGCCGGGTGCTGCGCTACCCAATTCGAATACTTTGCGCGTCATGGTGTGGAATATCTTCAAACAGCAGCGGGCTGACTGGTTGTCAGTTCTGCGTGATTACGGTAAAGACGCGCAACTGGTGTTACTTCAGGAAGCGCAGACGACGCCAGAACTGATACGTTTTGCCACATCCAACTTTCTGGCGGCCGATCAGGTGCCGGCGTTTATGCTGCCTCAGCACCCCTCTGGCGTGATGACGCTGTCTGCGGCGCATCCGGTTTATTGCTGCCCGCTGCGTGAGCGTGAGCCGCTTCTGAGGCTGTCTAAATCGGCATTAGTGACAGTCTATCCGCTTCTGGACGGTCGTTTACTGATGGTGGTGAACATTCACGCGGTGAATTTCAGTATCGGTATCGACGTTTACAGTAAGCAGCTTGACCCGATTGGTGAGCAAATTGCCAACCACAAAGGGCCGGTGATTATGGCGGGGGATTTCAACGCCTGGAGCAAGCAACGCATCAATGCGCTGTTCGGCTTTGCGGGGAATATTCAACTGGAGGAAGTGCGTTTCCCCTCCGACTACCGCAAACGGGCATTCGGCAGGCCGCTGGACTTTATCTTCTACCGCGACCTGAGTGTGACCAGCGCATCGGTGATGGAAACACGCGCCTCAGATCATAACCCGTTGCGGGTGGAATTTATGGCCAGCAAACCGCTGACGTTGTAGCGCTTAATTTTTTCATCAAAAGAACCTCCGCCATAAAACGCAGATATAAAAAAAGCACCCGGAATTATCAGGGTGCTTTTTTATTGCCGGTACCGGTCAGAATCAGGTATCAGGACTCATCTTGTTGCTGACGAACAACGTTAACTTGTTGCCCGGTTGCAGGTTGTCCGCATTCGTGTTCCAGCGCATCACATCTTTGATGTTGACGCCGTGACGTTTGGCAATGCTCGACAATGAATCGCCTTTACGCACCTGATAAGTGATGCTGCCACCGCTGACACTGGTATCGCTGACGCTGTTATCCGCCACTTGCAGGGTTTGCCCAACTTTTAACGCGCCTGCTGAGCGCAAATTGTTCCAACGCTGTAAATCACGGGTTTTCACATTCAGCCGGGCTGCAATGCTGGACAAGCTGTCGCCGGAGCGAACCTTGTACGCCTTTGCACCTGACGGAGTGTTGCTGGCCAGTTTCGTTTCCTGCACTGCGGCAATATCGCCATCAGCCAGAGAATCTTTCAACTGGTCGGCATGCGCCTTCGGCAGAACAATGTAATGCGGGCCATTCGGCGCGGTCACATTCTTCTTGTAGCCAGTGTTATACGATTTCAGCTTCGTCAGGGACATCCCGGCCATTTCAGCGGCCTGGGTCAACTGCATCTGCTGACCGACTTCAACACGCGCCAGGGCTCGGTCTTCACTCGGTTGCGGCAGGCTGATACCGTATTTCTTGCTGTGCTTTAAAATATCGCTCAGCGCTAACATCTTAGGCACGTAAATTGACGTTTCACGAGGAAGCGCCAGCGCCCAGAAGTCAGTCGAGCGACCTTTCGCTTTATTAGCTTTCACCGCTTGCATCACGCGGCCTTCACCACTGTTGTACGCGGCAATGGTCAGTAACCAGTCACCACCAAACATTTTGTTCAGGCGTTGCATCATATCAAGCGCAGCGGTCGTCGACGCCACAACATCACGGCGTCCGTCATACCACTGGTTTTGTTTCAAACCATAGTTGCGACCCGTCTGTGGCACGATCTGCCACAACCCGGCAGCGTTAGCTGATGAGGTTGCTTTTGGGTCAAAAGCGCTCTCCACTATGGGTAGCAGTACCAGTTCCATCGGCATATTACGTTTCTTAATCTGCTCGGTGATCCAGTACATGTACGGCTCTGCCCGTAATGTTACATCGTGGAGATAGCTCTTATTTTTTAAATATTTAACTCTTTGTTCGCGGATCCGGGGGTTATCCGGAACCTTCATCTTCAGCTCGTCGCCTATGAAGTTCCACAGATTTTGTTGGGAGACGGCGTCGTTTCCATCCAACCATCCCCCAGAGGCCGCTCGGCCATCATCTGTGTACTGTCCTGCTTCACTTTGACTTGCCGAAGACAAACTCTGTGCATGTTGCTCGGGTACCTTCACGCCCTGCCTGGACGCCTGGCAACCTGTGAGCAACATGGAGGCGATTATTAGGATCGCGTTTGCCTTCATGTGTGTGTCATAGTTGCTTAAAAGACGAGCGATAATACTTTGCTTCGAAAAAAAACACAACCTTTGGGTCTAAAAGCTGTCCTTGAGTGCCCTTAAATGGGCGAAAACCTGTGAGCCTGTCTTTAAGGGATCGTTAAGGTTTAATTTGTTTTGTAAATCAACATCATCGCAGCGTAAAAAGACGTTAATTTTACGCTCAAGACCCAGGGTTGAAGGCAGGGAAGATTGTCCCTTTTCCCGCATTTGTTGCACTTTGTGCTCATGAGAATGAATATCATGATCCTCCGGTAAAATAGAGCGTGCAAACTTAAGATTTGAGAGAGTGTACTCGTGCGCCGCACAGACTAATGTTTCGTCAGGGAGCGCCGCTAACCGTTGAAACGACTGGTACATTTGCTCCGGCGTTCCTTCGAACAGACGGCCACAACCGGCGGAAAACATCGTGTCTCCGCAGAAAAGATAAGGTGCGCTATAGTATGAAATGTGACCAAGCGTGTGGCCGGGCGTAGCAAAGATCTGCCATTCCAGACCGCCAATTACCAATTTATCGCCGTTTTTAAGACTAATCTGACTAAATTTGTTCTCAGTTTCGTGAGGTCCGTACACTTTCAGACCCGGAAAATGGCCGGAAATTTCATTTACGCCGCCCACATGGTCGTGATGATGATGCGTCAGAAGGATGGCGGTAGGCGTTAAATTCGCCATTTTCAGTGCGGCTAAAACAGGCGCCGCTTCGCCGGGATCCACAATCAGACAATGGCCTTTCTGGTCATCGAGCATCCAAATGTAATTGTCCTGCAGGGCAGGAATACTGATAAGATTCATGGCAACCTCTCTTTGGCAACTGCTTGAAAGAAGATAATAAAATATGCGACCAGCCCGCGCCCGTAAGACCATTGTTGCACCGGCATCCTGGGAAGATATTCCCTGCGGCGACTATTACCGTGCCGCGCTTGAGCAACAACTGCAACCCTGGTGGGGAAAACTCTATGGTTTTCACCTGCTGAAAATCGGCGCATTAAGTGCCGAAATCAACGCGGAAGCTTGTCCTATCTCGCATCAGGTCAATTTCGCACCGGAAGGCGAAGGGCTGCATGTCAGGGGCGAACCCTACTATTTACCGTTCTCCGCGAAATCGGTCGATGCCTGTCTGCTGTGCCATACGCTGGCGTATGCTGATGACCCGCACCGCATACTGCGTGAAGTTGACCGCGTGCTGATTGATGACGGCTGGATGGTGCTGAGCAGCTTTAATCCGCTGAGTCTGTTAGGTATCGGGAAACTGATGCCGTTCTTTCGCAAACGTCAGCCCTACAGCAGCCGTCTGTTTACACAGATGCGGCTGCTCGACTGGCTGTCGTTGCTCAATTACGAAGTGATGGTTCACCGGCGTTTTCATGTGCTGCCGTGGAAAAAGAATGGCGGCAAATTGCTGAGCACGCATCTGCCTGCGCTGGGCTGCATGACGTTAATTATCGCCCGCAAACGCACGTTCCCGCTGACGCCTACGGCGAAAAAAGTTCACGCGCAGAAACAGAAAATACAGCAGGCCGTCGGGGCGACAAAAAGCTATCGGGAAGAGCATCGGGACTGAGTGTGCCCGATGCGCGTCTGTTTAACTCTCTGCCTGATAACCCACATCTTCCAGCGTCGGATTGCCCGCCGCTTCTTTTGCCAGCACGTCGCAGCGTTCGTTCTCAGGATGACCTGCATGGCCTTTTACCCACATCCAGTTCAGCTGGTGAGTCTGAATTGCGGCATCAAGACGCTTCCATAAATCGACGTTTTTCACCGGTTTTTTATCCGCAGTTTTCCAGCCACGTTTTTTCCAGTTATGGATCCAGGTGGTAATGCCCTGGCGCACATACTGACTGTCGGTGCTTAACGTGACTTCGCACGGTGTGGAAAGGGCTTCGAGCGCAACAATGGCCGCCATCATTTCCATGCGGTTATTCGTGGTCAGGCGGAAACCCGCGCTGAACTCTTTTTCGTGTTGCTTATAGCGTAAAATTGCACCGAAACCGCCGGGGCCGGGGTTGCCGAGGCAGGAGCCGTCGGTGAAAATTTCTACCTGTTTGGTCATCTCTGGCAGGCTCTTTCATCAAATATAAAAACCAAGTCTGACATAAACCATCCTGCCGGGCACAGTAATATCTTGGGGTGCAACTGTCTGAAAGCGGGGCACTGAGGTACCTTTGTAACAGGTTTGACCGTCACTAATGACTCTTTTGGCTGGAGAGCGCTGTCTTTTGCAATATAATAGGAAAAGGCAGAGTGGCAGTTCAAAACTCTGAGTGAGTTCCGTCTTTCATGGTTTTTTCACTGCAAATTTTTCAATGCTTTAAGGATGTCTGATGAGAAATGTAACGGTTTCTGCAACACAAATGAGCTGCAGCTGGGATTTGGAAAAGAATATTGTTAATGCCGAAAAACTGGTTCGCGAGGCACATTCCAAGGGCGCGCAAGTCATTCTGATTCAGGAACTTTTTGCCGCACCGTACTTCTGTATCGATCAGAGCCCGGAACACTACGGCCTGGCGCAGGAACTGACTAACAGTCCGCTCATCCGTCATTTCTCAGCACTCGCCAAAGAACTGGAAGTGGTGCTGCCGCTGAGCTTCTTCGAGAAGTGCAACAACGCTTATTACAACTCGCTGGTCATGATTGATGCTGACGGCAGCGTACTGGATGTTTACCGTAAAACACACATTCCGAACGGCCCTGCCTATCAGGAAAAACAATTCTTCATTCCCGGCGATACCGGTTTCAAAGTCTGGAATACCCGTTACGCGAAAATCGGCGTAGGGATCTGCTGGGATCAATGGTTCCCGGAAACCGCACGTTGCCTGGCCTTGCAGGGTGCAGAAATTATCTTCTATCCGACGGCGATTGGTTCAGAGCCAGCGTATCCGGAAATCGACAGCCAGCCACACTGGACCCGCGTTCAGCAAGGCCACGCAGCGGCAAACCTGGTGCCGGTGATTGCGTCGAACCGCATCGGTACGGAAAAGAGTAAATTCATTCCTGATTACGAAATGACCTTCTACGGTTCTTCATTCATTGCGGATCAGACCGGCGAACTGGTTGCTCAGGCCGGTAAAACAGAAGAAACCGTGCTGGTTCATACTTTTGATCTGGATGCGATTGCCGCGCAGCGCGCGTCATGGGGCCTGTTCCGCGACCGTCGTCCTGAAATGTATGGCGCTATCGCCACATCCGACGGTTCAACAAGGAAATAACTGATGTCTTCAATTGATATCAATCCTCAGGCTGAAGGTTTTGCGATGCCCGCTGAATGGGCACCGCAGCAGGCTGTCTGGATGATCTGGCCTTACCGTCAGGACAACTGGCGTTCAAACGGACGCCCTGCGCAACAGGCTTTTTCTGCCGTTGCGGCGGCTATTTCCAGCACCACGCCGGTCATTATGGCTGTCCCTGCTGCGGAAATGGAGAAGGCCCGTGGCCTGATGCCTTCGCAAATTACGCTGGTGGAAATGGAAAGTGACGACGCCTGGATGCGCGACACCGGCCCGACCATTGTGGCCAATGCAAAAGGTGAGCGTCTGGCGATCGACTGGACGTTTAATGCGTGGGGCGGTCTTAATGGCGGCCTGTATTCCAGCTGGGATCGTGACCAGCTCGTTGCCCGTCAGGTGGCGAACTATCATCACATACCTTACCTTTCCACAAGTCTGGTACTTGAGGGAGGTTCAATCCATGTCGATGGCGAAGGTACGCTGCTGACCACGGCGGAATGCCTGCTTAATCCCAACCGCAATCCGGATCTTTCGAAGTCAGAAATTGAAGCGAAATTGCAGGAATATCTGGGCGTTAAGAAAATCATCTGGCTTGAAGAAGGCGTGTTCAACGATGAAACCGACGGTCACATTGATAACATGTGCTGCTTTGTTCGTCCGGGTGAAGTAGCGCTCCACTGGACTGACGATCAGAACGACCCGCAGTACGCGCGTTCTGTTGCCGCTCTGAAAGTGCTGGAATCGACGAAAGATGCGCAGGGGCGCAGCCTGAAAGTCTGGAAAATGCCGTCGCCGCCGATGCTGTTTGCCAGCGCGGAAGAGACCATTGACGTGTTGCCGGGAACGGCGATTGAACGCCACGAAGGTAACCGCCTGGCGGCGTCTTACGTCAACTATCTCATCAGCAACCGGCACATTATCTTCCCGCTGCTGGATCCGCAAACGGATAAACAAGCCGAAGCGGTATTCGCTGAAATGTACCCTGATTTCAAAGTGACCGGCGTTCCGGCCCGCGAAATCCTGCTGGGCGGTGGCAACATTCACTGCATCACTCAGCAAATCCCCGCGTAAGATAAAATGCCCGTAGCGCGATGCTGCGGGCTCATCAACTTCTCCGGCGAAATGACTTAAGCCTCCACCTGATGGTACTCTGTGACGCATTCACGATGTCTCTATCGTCCGGGTTTCGTTTCAAAATGATCGGCAGGGTTGGGTAAATAACCATGGATTTACAAAACACATCTAACAGGATCGTCGTTCTCGATACCGAAACCACCGGTATGAACAAACTCGGCGTCCATTACGAAGGGCACCGGATTATCGAAATCGGTGCTGTTGAAGTAATTAACCGCCGTCTGACAGGGCGCAATTTCCACATTTATCTCAAACCCGATCGTCTGGTCGACCCTGAAGCTTTCGGCGTTCATGGGATCAGTGACGAATTCCTGGCCGACAAACCGGTGTTTGCCGACATTGCCGACGATTTTATCGAATACATTCGCGGTGCAGAATTAGTCATTCATAACGCAACGTTCGACATCGGCTTTATGGATTACGAGTTCGGCATGCTTGGCCGTAATCTGCCGAAAACCGAAACCTTCTGCAAAATCACCGACAGTCTGGCGATGGCGCGAAAGCTGTTTCCCGGCAAGCGTAACAACCTCGATGCCCTGAGCGATCGCTACCTGATCGACAACAGCAAACGAACGCTGCACGGCGCATTGCTCGACTCCGAAATTCTTTCAGAAGTTTATCTGATGATGACCGGCGGGCAGACCAGTATCAAATTCACTCACGAAGGTGAGCAGAATACCGGGGCAGACGGGTTGGGGATCCAGCGCGTGGCGCGTCCGGTGTCCGGGTTGAAAGTCATTACGGCTTCAGAGCAGGAGCTGGCGTGGCATGAAGAACGGTTAGATTTAGTGGTGAAAAAGGGCGGCAGCTGTTTATGGCGTTCGTGATGCGTATTTTCTGCAATTTGTATTGAAAATATCCGGTGTGTGGAAAAACTGTGCAGTCGGTAGAAAATATCAGGAAAAGCATTGACGTAATGGCGGGTATTCCTTAATATCCGCCTCGTTCTTAACCAGAACAAAACGCGGAGCGGTAGTTCAGTTGGTTAGAATACCTGCCTGTCACGCAGGGGGTCGCGGGTTCGAGCCCCGTCCGTTCCGCCACTATTCAGAAGCCCTGAGTGAGAAATCACTCAGGGCTTCGTCGTTTCAGCCTTCCTGGCTTTTTTCCCCTGTTACAACGATTTATTCCACTTCTGTTTTCATATAGCCCATTGCGTTACCTGTCGCGCGGTCATGACGGGCGATATAGCGATAAAAACCGCCCGCCAGAAATGCCCCGATGAACCAGCTGAAATTCGCCACCTGATGCAGGCTCGGCGTAAAGCTGATGACCAGACCAATCAGCACCGCAGGCACCAGCGCGCCGATGGCTTTCGGGTTGAACCCGTTGCGGTACCAGTAACGGCCGGAAGGGGAGGCGTTAAACAGCGCATCGACATCCATATGACCGCGTTTGATCAGGTAATAATCCGCCAGCAGAATGCCAAACAGCGGCCCGATGAATGCCCCGAGAACATCGAGCGTGTAGTGGATCAGCTCCGGTGACTGGAACAGGTTCCACGGTGTCAGTAAAACAGAGCCGACGGCGGCAATCATCCCACCGGTACGGAAACTGATTTTCTGCGGCGAACAGTTAGAGAAATCGAACGCCGGTGATACGAAGTTCGCCACAATATTGATACCAATCGTCGCGATGATCATGGTCAGTAGCCCGAGTGCCACGGCTACGCTGTTACCCACGCGGCTGACCGTTTCAATCGGGTCAGTAATCATCTGGCCAAACAGGGATTGTGTACCGGAAACAATCACCACGGTCACAATCGAGAACAGCAGGAAGTTAAACGGCAGGCCCCAGCGGTTACCGCGACGGATTTCGCTCATGCTTTTGCCGTAACGTGAAAAGTCACCGAAGTTGAGCAGCGGGCCGGAGAAATACGAGACGACCAGCGCCGTGGCGGTCAGCATTTCCCAGCCCTGCTGGCCGACGGTCAGCGTTTTTGTCGACAGTGTGAAAGAGATATTGCTCAGCCCGGTTTTATACAAAATCCATCCGGCCAGCATCAGCATCACGACGTACACCGCCGGGCCCGCCACGTCGATAAAACGCTTAATTGCGCTCATGCCGTGCCAGAACACCATCGCCTGCAATACCCACATAATGCCGAAGCAAATCCATCCCAGCGCAGATAAGCCCAGCCAGTGCGGCACGGTCAGCGGCGTCAGGGACGGGAAGAATTTCAGCAGCACCAGCATTAACGCGCTGGCCGCCAGATAGGTCTGAATGCCATACCACGCAAACGCGATCAGCCCGCGGATCACTGCCGGAATATTCGCCCCGAACACGCCAAATGCCTGACGGCAAATCACCGCGTATGGCACGCCAGCCTGCTGGCTCGGCTTCGCCACCAGGTTGGCACAAATCTGCACGATACAAATCCCGCACAATAAACACAGCAGCACCTGCCAGCTGGTCAGCCCGAGCGTGAAGAAACTCGCTGCGACCACATAGCCGCCCATACTGTGTACGTCGGACATCCAGAAAGAAAAAATGTTGTACCAGCTCCAGTTTTGGTCACGAGTGGGAGCTAAATCATCATTACACAGCCGCGGGCTGTAATAAGGTTTGATGATCCCGGCGCCTTGTTCGGATGACGCCGTGGCGGAGGTGATTTCCTGATTTGGCATAAATCGTGCTCCTGTCATTAACAACATGTAAAAGTCGGAAGCCGGTGACCGGCTGCCCAAAGGTGAAAAGCAGTCACAGGAGCACTGCACGAATCAGGCCATATTTCATTTTTTGTATACAAAAAATAATTTTCATGTATACGATTAATCTATCGAACGGTATACGGAGTAACGGCAATGACCAGTTGGAGCGGGCTGAATACGGCCTATTTTACCGAGGATAAGGACGACCACATTTACAACGCGCTGGTGAAATCGATTGTTGAACACCAGCTTTTGCCGGGCAGTAAATTGCCGGAAGAAGCGCTGGCTGAAGTTTTTTCTGTCAGCCGGACGGGCATCCGGCGCGTGTTGCAGCGCCTTGCCGCAGTGCAACTGGTCACGCTGTTGCCCAAGCGTGGTGCGCATGTCACCACGCCGGACGCAGAGGAATCCCGCGACGTTTTCGCCACCCGAAAAATTCTTGAATGCGCCAACCTGCCGCTGGTGATCGCGCATTGCCAGTCCACGCATCTGGTGGCGCTGAAAAAACTCGTACAGGAAGAAAAGCGCGCCCACGACGAACGTAATGGCCCGGCCGCAATCCGGCTTTCTGCTGCTTTCCACGTCCAGCTTCAGGCGATTTCCGGCAACAAAGTGCTGACCGAATCGGTTTCTCAGCTCACGCTGCGTTCTTCACTGGCGATTGCCGCCTGGGGCGCGCCGTGGCAACAGGGCTGCCGGTGTCATGATCACGATGATTTACTGGAACTGATGAAAAAGCGGGACGTTGCCGGGCTGACGCAAAGCATGTCGCATCACTTCGACAGCATCGTTTCCAGCCTGCGTTTTGAGCAAAATAAAGGGCAGGTGCCTGATTTCGCGAATATCTTTTCCTCTCATCTTCTGGTCGCCGGAAAGGAGCCAGAGTGATGACAAAACCGCTTTGTATACAACTGATCAACCCGAACACCAGTCTGGCGATGACAGAAGTCATGGCGCAAACCGCGCGCTCTGTTGCTGCCGGGGATACACAAATTGTGGCGGTTTGTCCGCAGGAAGGCGCGCCGTCGATTGAAGGGCATTTTGATGAGGCGATTGCCACGCTCGGTGTTTTGCAGCAGGTGAAAGCCGGGCGCGAAGCCGGCGTGGACGGCCATATCATTGCCTGTTTTGGCGATCCGGGCCTACTGGCCGCGCGTGAGCTGGCACGTGCGCCGGTCATCGGCATTGCTGAAGCGGCCATGCATCTGGCCACGATGCTGGCGACGCGTTTTTCCATCGTCACCACTTTGCCAAGAACCCTCACTATTGCCCGCCATTTACTGCATCAGTACGGTTTCGAGCGTCATTGCGCGGCGCTGCATGCGATCGATCTTCCGGTGCTTTCGCTCGAAGACGGCAGCGGGCTGGCGCAGCAGAAAGTGCGTGAACAATGCATCGCCGCGAAAAAATCCGACGGCAGCGGGGCGATTGTGCTGGGCTGCGGCGGAATGGCCGATCTGGCGCAGGAACTGACGCTGGAGCTGAATATTCCGGTGATCGACGGCGTCAGTGCGGCGGTCAAAATGGTCGAGTCGCTGGCCGCACTTCGCCTGACCACCAGTAAGCACGGTGATCTGGATTATCCGCTGGAAAAACCCTTGTCTGGCCGCTTTGCCGGACTGAATCTGAGAGATAACCATGCCTGAATTCGATAACGGTTTTACTGAAAATTATCCGCGCGACCTGATTGGCTATGCCGGTCGTCCGCCACACGCAAACTGGCCGGGTAATGCCCGGATTGCGGTGCAGTTCGTCCTCAACTATGAGGAGGGCGCGGAAAATAACGTCCTGCACGGCGACGCCGGTTCGGAACAATTTCTCTCGGATATTATCGGCGCAGCCAGTTTTCCCGACCGTCATATGTCGATGGATTCACTGTATGAATACGGCTCACGCGCCGGTTTCTGGCGGATCCACAATGAATTCCAGAAGCGCGGCCTGCCGCTGACCGTTTTCGGTGTCGCGATGGCGCTCGTGCGTAACCCGGAAATCGTCAGCGCCATCAAAGCCGCGGATTACGACGTCGTGAGCCACGGCTGGCGCTGGATCCATTATCAGAACATGAGCAAAGCCGAAGAGGCGGAGCACATGCAAAAAGCCATCACCGTACTTCGCGACCTGTTCGGCAAAGCGCCATCCGGCTGGTACACCGGCCGCGACAGCCCGAACACCCGTCAGCTGGTCGCCGAATCAGGCGGATTCCAGTACGACAGCGATTATTACGGCGATGATCTGCCGTTCTGGACGCCGGTAAAACTGGAAAATGGCGAAACGAAACAGCATCTGGTGATCCCGTACACGCTGGAAACCAACGACATGCGGTTTGCCTCCCCGCAGGGTTTCAATACCGGCGAGCAGTTCTTTACCTATCTCAAAGATACGTTTGACGTGTTGTACGAAGAAGGCGAAACGTCACCCAAAATGATGTCGGTCGGGATGCATTGCCGGATCCTCGGTCGCCCCGGGAGATTTCGCGCTTTACAGCGGTTCCTCGATTACATCGGGTCACACGAGAAGGTATGGGTGTGTAAGCGGCAGGACATTGCCGACCATTGGGTTAAACATTTCGGTGTTTAATCTCGAAATTCAAATTCAAATTCAAATTTAAAATCAAATTCAAAACCTTGGGCTCGCCGCCCAAACTGGCCCAGAGGACGCGTAAGCGCGCGCCCTCTGGACTCCCGCGCTTTTTCACTGCGCGCTTCGCTCGCTGGCCATGTTTCAGTTACCTCTGTGACAGGCTGGAAATCTTGCCGCTGCGCGGTGCCTTCATTTCGGGATTGCAGCCTCAGGTCTGCAACCTCTCATTCAGCAAGATTTCTGAATCGCCCGTACGATCTTAAATTCAAGTTGGAGTTGGAGTTGGAGTTTAAATCGCTCTGTTTTTAGAGAGTTAATTGGCGCGATTAAAAATTTTGCTGAACGGAGCGGCTTCGAGACCAGAGGCTCGAAGACCGAGAGAAGGAACCGCGAAGCGGCAATATTTTGCGCCACTCACTGATCTACCGGAACATGTCCGTCGTACCCGCTGAGCGCGCAGTTAAAAGACGGGGGAGATCCAAGAGGGGCCCGTCCTGGCCCCTTTTGGGCGGTTTCGGCGCAGCGTGAAAAGTGATCGCTGTTATTGAGAAACCGAAAATGTCACCGTTCAGATTTCCCCTCGGTGGGAACCGAAAATTCCACAACTCATTTTTATCCCGGTTAAACCGAAAAAGGTTTCCTCAGCTTTCCAAAGCTGAACCGCCCAATGATTCGGTCAAACCATCAGACTCACATGGGCGGCCACAATCTTCCATCCGCTCGCCATTTTCACCCATGTCTGCTGCTGACGCCCGATTTTGTCCGTACCTTCACGGCGAAACTCCGTACTGGCGACGGCCATGTCATCACCAAATGTGGTGATGGTCGTATTGACCAGTTCCCTGTCTAACCCTTGCGCCGAACGCGCTGAGCGAAATGCCCGGATGGCTTCGATGCCGTAAAGATTTTCTCCCGCGCCAAAGCGCACGGTGCGCGGGTCGTGCCAGAACAGTTCGTCGAGGACGGCGGTATCGTTGGTGATCAGCGCCTGTTCATAGCGATAAAAGGCCGCATTCATTTCGGCAAGGATCGCCGGGCGGTCGATATGTTCAGTTTTCATGATTTCGTCTCTTACTCTTTTGCTTCACCCTGGAAAACGGGATGCAGGTTGTTACGCGGGCATCACCGGAGAACTGCTGACTTCCACTATGCCCTGAAGTTCGAGCGCCCGTGCTGCACGCAGACACAGGTCTTCGCGCCACGGCGGCGCAATCAGTTGTAATCCTATTGGCAGGCCGGTCGATGTCGTGACCGGCACCGTCACTACCGGTAAACCGAGGAACGAAATTGGCTGCGTCAGCATACCCATATTGGCACGTGTCGGCAGATCCTGACCGTTAATTCTGATGGTGTCCTGACCAATCAGCGTTGCCGGGCATGGCGTAGCAGGGGCAATCAAAATGTCCCAGTGATCAAACAGGGGCAAGATTTGTTCCTGAAAATGCTGACGGAAACGCTGTGCCTGCACGTACCATGCCGCCGGGATCATCGCGCCGGCCAGTAAACGCTCGCGCGATAACGGTTCAAACTGTTGCGGGATACTGCGCAGTTTTGGCAAATACTGATTGCCGCCTTCAGAAGCACTGATGATAAATGCCGCTGAACGCGCCAGTTCGGCCTGTGGCATTTCAACTTCTTCCTGCGCTTCAAGAGCCTGAGCAATCTGGCGCACGGCAGCTTTAGCGTGGTCGTCGCACCAGGTCGCAAAATAGCCGCCCAGCACCGCAGTACGCAAACCCTGCTGGCCGCGTCCGAGCTGAGAAAAAGTGGCAGTCACGGGTTTATCTGCCTGGAAGTGATCTTGAGAGTCTGTGCCCTGAATCGCGTCATAGACCTGCGACAGATCCTCGCTGCACCTCGCCATCGGACCGATGTGATCAAGACTGGCGACAAACTGCTGGCTGCCGCGGCGGGAGATCCGTCCGAAGGTCGGTTTCAGGCCGAGAATACCGCTCAATGATGCAGGCACGCGAATGGATCCGTTGGTGTCGCTGCCGAGCGTGAAATGCACCAGACCGGCAGCGACCGCAGCGGCAGAACCGCCGGACGATCCTCCGGCGACGCGTGCCAGATCACGCGGGTTACGGGTGGCACCATAATGGCTGTTTTCGGTAGTGAAACCGTAGGCGTAAGCATCCATGTTCAGCATGCCGGAAAGCATCGCGCCCTGTGCGGCGAGGCGTGAAACGGTCCAGGCATCATGACGTGCGGCGGCGTTGCTGCTGTTGAGGCTCGCGCCCGCCAGCGTAACTTCACCGGCGACGTCCAGCAGGTTTTTCACCGCATAAGGAATGCCTGCCAGCGGTGCCAGTGCGGTTCCGCTGGCGCGGGTTTTATCCACTTTAGCGGCCTCACTCAGCATGCGTTCGCGGGTGATATGCGTATACGCGTTGATGACCGGATTGGCCTGTTCAACGGCGTCCAGCGTGGCGCTGGCAATTTCTGTGGCTGAGATTTCACCCTGTGTAATGGCCTGATGAAGCTGATTAATCGTGAAATTATCAAACGATTTCATGCTCTGTACACCCCGGCGATTTCCAGTCGCGAATCGAGCGGTAAATCCATCAGCGGTTGCGCCATTTGCGCGATACGGCTGAACTGCACCAGCAGTTCCTGACGGCGTACATCGTCGAGTTCCAGCGCCAGAACGGACTCCATCTGGCGGATGTAAGCGGCCCAGTCTGTGGCCGCAGGCGTATTTTTCATGATCAGTTCCTCAGTTTAAAAACCGGCCGCGCTGCCGTTGCTGCGCGGGTCGGAAGCGCCTTCAAACATGCCGTTGGTATGGCGGACAATGGCTCCGGCATGGCCGACGGCTTCACTGAAATCCGGCAACAGTTCGACATCGTGACCGCGCTGTCTCAGTCCGGCCTGGGTCGGATAGGCGAAACGGCCTTCCAGTTTCAGGGAGTCCGAGCTTTCCCCCCATGTACGACCCAGCAGCCAGCGCGGCCCGCTGATCGCCTGCTGCAAGGATTGTCCCTGCACCACATGGCGGATAAATACCGCAGCCTGCGTTTGCGGCTGACCGTCGCCGCCCATCGAACCGTAAACCATGGTGCGCCCGTCGTATAAACGTGCGGCGGCAGGGTTAAGGGTATGAAACGGTTGTTTACCCGGCGCCAGTGCCAGTAAATGGCTGGCATCGAGGCTGAATGAGGCGCCACGGTTTTGCCACAGCACGCCACTCTGGGGCAGAACGACGCCACTGCCGAATTCGTGATAGATGCTCTGAATAAACGATACCGCCAGCCCGCTGCTGTCCATCACGCCCATCCAGACGGTATCGCCCGGACCTTTACCTTTGCCCCAGCCGGCGGCGCTGTGCGGTTTGATGCGGGTGGCGAGGGCGTCGAGATACTGCGGATCCAGCAGGCTTTGCGCGTCCTGCGTCATCATGCGCGGATCGGTGATATAGCGGTCGCGCAGGCCGAACGCCAGCTTGGTGGCTTCGACAATGCTGTGTATCGTCGCGCTTTCATCCATGGTTTCGAGCGGCAGACGGTCAGTCAGACCGAGGATCGCGAGTGAAACTAACCCCTGCGTCGGCGGTGTCAGGTTGTATATTTCGCCTTTGCTGTGTTTGAGACGCAGCGGCACGCAGCGCCGGGGCTTGTAAGCGGCCAGATCGGCACGGGTGACCGGCATGCCGAGCCTTTCCATGTCGGCGGCCATATTGTCGGCCAGTTCACCGCGATAGAAACTGTTCAGCCCGTCTTCGCACAGCATGGATAACGTCTGTGCCAGCTGCGGCTGGGTGAAGCGGTTACCGGCGCGCGGCACTTCGCCGTTCGGTATAAAAACGTCGGCAAACGCGGGGAAGTCTTTCAGCTCATGTTGCTTGGCACGGGTGGCAGCTTCCTGAGAAGCCGTTACCGGAATGCCATCAGCGGCGTAACGGATGGCATCGCGCAGCAGGCGTGAAAGGGGTTTTTGATCGCCACCAAATTCAGCCGACACATTCAGCGCTTCCTGCCAGCCGCCGACCGTGCCTGCGACCGTCAGTGCCGCTTTCGGCCCACGGTGCGGAATATGCGATTCCCCGGTGTAGAAATCGAGAGAGGCCAGCGAGCCGGCGGCACCGCTGGCGTCTATCGCCACCGGATTGCCCTGCGGCGGCACAATCAGCCAGAAACCGTCGCCGCCCAGTCCGTTCATGTGCGGATAGACCACCGCAATTGTTGCGGCTGCGGCCACCATCGCCTCGATGGCATTACCGCCTTCCCTCAGTACCGCAAGCGCACTCTGGCTTGCCAGATGATGAGGTGTGACCGCCATGCCCAGCGGCGCGCTGTTACTGTTAATCATGCGATGTCCTTTTTTGAGACGCTTTTTTATGCTGCCCGCGCTTGCAGGGTTGTGGGCGCGTAGGGATAGAATTAAGCAAGAGGTGTTCCACATCGGCAGAGTCTTGCGTTTTTCACGCTAATTTCTATTGCACTGGCAAGCATAGTGCATGGTATGTTCCGATGAAACATTGGTTACAAAAGGGCCAGAGATGAAACAGATTGATGAGCGTCTGCGTGACCATTACGCAGAACTGACACCGCAGGAACAGCGGGTGGCCGACTTTATTTTTGCCAGCATCGACGACCTGATGAGTTACAACAGCGCAGAGCTGGCGCGGCTCAGCGGCGTGTCGAAAGCCACGGTCAGCCGCCTGTTCAAACGTCTCGGTTACCCGAGCTATCGTGATATGCGCGATGAAATGCGCACCCTGCGCCAGAGCGGAATGCCGCTGACTGACAGCCGTGACGCGGTGCAAGGTAACACCTTGTTATCACGGCACTATAAGCAGGAAATGGCGAATCTTACGCAGTGGATTAACCAGATTGATAGCGCTCAGTTTGGTGCGCTGATTTCAGCGCTGAGTCAGGCGCGACAGGTGCGCCTGCTGGGCTTTCGCAACAGTTATCCGGTGGCATTGCATCTGCGCCAGCAACTGATTCAGGTGCGGGCAGGTGTAATGATGATGCCGCAACCGGGGCAGACGCTGGCGGAAGAACTGGTGGATCTCACCGCGCAGGACGTGGTGATTTTCGTGGCCTTCCGCCGCAGGCCGCGCATGGCGAAGGAAATACTGACGCAGTTACAGTCAGCTGGCGTACCGGTGCTGCTGATTTGCGAGCCTCAGGCGCAGACGCTGACCCCGCTCGCCACCTGGCATCTGGCCGCGCCGCTCGACAGCGTTTCGGCGTTTGACAGCTACTCTTCTGCCATGAGTCTGGCGAATTTACTCAGCAATGCGTTGTTGCACGATATGCTCGCGTCAGGCCGTCAGCGTATTCATCAGATAAGCGATATGTATAACGCGCTGGATGAGCTGGAGCAGCGCTGATTCCCGTTTACAGAACAAACTGAGCGCTTTTCTGGTGCTTTCGCACAATTTTAGTGCGTATGTGTTTTCATAGACTCCCATTTTTTGCCCTGATTCAGGGCAAAAAAACCACTTCTGATCCCGCCAGCATTTTTATAATCCCTTGTCATACCGTGACTTTGCGCACATTTTTTCTGCGGCGTTGCTTTTGGCACATTCGTTGCAAAGTTTTAAATATAAGAATCTATCGTTCCAAAAACTTTTCACCGGAGATAATCTATGAACATGAATAAACGGCTGTTGGCTTGGGCAGGTGCGGCAATGCTGGTGCTTCAGGCATCCGGCGTGATGGCCGATCAGTTGCAGGATATTCAGAAGCGCGGCGTGCTGCGCGTGGCCGTACCGCAGGATTTCCCGCCGTTTGGTTCGGTGAGCAAGGATTTGCAGCCGGAAGGTTATGACATCGACATGGCGCAGTATCTGGCCGATAAGATGAAACTTAAGTTGCAACTTGTTCCGGTCACCAGCGCCAACCGCGTGCCTTATCTGCAAACGGATAAAGTCGATCTGGTCATTTCCAGCCTCGGCAAAAATGCTGAGCGCGAAAAAGTGATCGACTTCAGCAACGCTTACGCACCGTTTTTCCTCGGCGTGTTTGGCGCGCAGGGGGACAAACTGGCGGATCTGAAAGAACTGTCCGGTAAAACCATCGGCGTGACCCGCGGGGCGGTGGAAGATCTGGCGCTGACCGATGTGGCACCAAAAGACGCCAAAATACAGCGTTACGAAGACAACAACACCACGCTGTCGGCCTACCTGTCCGGTCAGGTGGAATACATCGCGACGGGTAATCTGGTGGTGGCAGCGGTGGCCCGTATGAATCCGGCCAAAGCCCCGGTATCGAAAGTCATGCTGAAAGATTCGCCGTGCTACGTCGGGCTGCGTAAAGACGAACCGGCGCTGAAAGACAAAGTGAATGAACTGATCGCCGAAGGCATTAAAGATAAGACGCTGAACACGCTGTCTGAAAAATGGATGAAGGCACCGCTGCCGGCTTCCATCGGCGCGTGATCAGGGCTTTGACGGAGATCTTTCATGACCTATCAGCTTAACTTTAGCGCGCTGTGGCCTTACATGCCGGAACTGCTGGCCGGATTATGGACCACCATTGAGCTGACGGTACTGGCGACGGTTGGCGGTGTCGCAATAGGAATTTGCGGCGCAGCCATCCGCTGCGGCAACCATAAAATTCTGCGGACCGTCTGGGGCATGTATGTCGAAGCCATCCGTAATACGCCGTTTGTTGTGCAGTTATTTTTCATCGTCTTTGGCCTGCCTGCCATCGGCCTGAAGATGACCGCAGGTGAAGCGGCGTTGCTGGCGATGCTGATTAACCTCGGGGCTTACAGCACCGAAATTATCCGCGCCGGTATTCAGGTGACGCCGAAAGGCCAGTGGGAAGCCGGACGCGTGCTGGGATTAACCCGCAGCCAGACATTCCTGCGCATCGTGCTGCCACCGTCGCTGAAACGTATTTATCCGTCGCTGGTCAGCCAGTGCATTATCGTGATGCTCGGATCTTCCGTGGTATCGCAGGTGTCCTATGAAGAACTGACGTTTGCGGCGAACTTAATTCAGTCGCGCACTTTCCTCAGTTTTGAAGTGTATCTGGTCACCACGTTATTTTATTTGTTGTTATCGGTTGCGATGCGTCAGCTGTTGCTGCTGGCCGGACGCCGGGTCTTTGGGAGTGAAAACTGATGATGACTTTCACCGACTGGGACATTGTCCGCAATCTCCTGCTGGCGGCCCGCTGGACCTTGCTGCTGTCGCTGACCGCATTTATTGGCGGTACGCTGGTGACCTTGCCGCTGCTGTTGCTGCGCCTGACTAAACGCCGCTGGCCGACGCGTTTTGTGCGTCTTTATTCCGAATTGTTTCAGGGTACGCCGCTGCTGATGCAGCTGTTCCTGGCGTTTTTCGGGCTTGGCCTGTTTGGTATCAACGTCAGTCCGTGGACGGCTGCCGCGCTGGCGCTCACGCTCTACACCAGCGCCTATCTGGTGGATATCTGGAGTGGCAGTATTGCCGCGTTACCGAAGGGCCAGTGGGAAGCGTCGCGCTGTCTGGGTCTGAATTTCGGCCAAACGTTATGGCGTGTTATCACCCCGCAGGCGCTGCGGATTGCCATCGCGCCAACCGTCGGGTTTTCCGTGCAGGTGGTGAAAGGCACCGCGCTGGCCTCAATTATCGGTTTTGTCGAGCTGACCAAAGCCGGAACCATGCTCAACAACGTGACGTATGAGCCGTTCAAAGTGTTCGGATTAGTGGCGCTGGGCTACTTCCTGATGTGCTATCCGCTGTCGCGTTACAGCCAGCATTTAGAAAAATCATTGCGTGGAGAGAAACAGTAATGCCACTGATCACCATCAATCAGGTTCAGAAGTTTTACGGTCAGAACCACGTGCTGAAAGGCGTGGATCTGGATATCGACAGCGGCGAAGTGATTTCGATTATCGGCCGCAGCGGTTCAGGGAAAAGCACGCTGTTGCGCTGCATGAACGGGCTGGAAGGCTATCAGGAAGGCAGTATCAAACTGGGCGGAATGACCATCACCGACCGCGATTCTCAGGCGCGCGATATCAGCCGTTCCGTTGGCATGGTGTTCCAGAGCTTTAATCTGTTCCCGCATATGACTGCGCTGGAAAACGTCATGCTGGCGCCGCGCCGCGTACTGAAAAAGTCCGCCGCCGAATGCCGGGAACTGGCCGCGCAGATGCTGGCGAAAGTCGGACTGGCAGATCGCATGGATTATTACCCGTCGAATCTTTCCGGCGGCCAGCAGCAACGCGTGGCCATTGCCCGTGCGCTGGCGATGAACCCGAAAGTGCTGCTGTGTGATGAAATCACCTCGGCACTGGATCCGGAATTAGTCGGCGAAGTATTGAAAGTGCTCGAGCAACTGGCGAAAGAAGGCATGACGCTGGTGCTGGTGACGCATGAAATGAATTTTGCCCGTGAAGTGGGCGACCGCGTGGTGTTTATGCATCAGGGCACCGTGTGGGAACAGGGCGAAAGCCGCGCGCTGTTTGCTAATCCGCAAACTCCCGAGTTAAGACAGTTTATCGCATCCGTACGCGGCCTGAATGAGGCTGCTGCAAGCTAACAGTGTAAAGGATTAACTATGTCAGATTTCATCTCTCCCGGACAAATCAACCCGCCAACCCGTCTGCTGATGGGGCCGGGGCCAATCAACGCCGATCCGCGCGTGCTGCGGGCGATGGCGAGCCAGCTGGTCGGGCAATATGACCCGGTGATGACCGGCTACATGAACGAAGTGATGGCGCTGTACCGCGCGCTGTATAAAACCGAAAACCCGTGGACCTTACTGATCGACGGCACTTCACGCGCCGGTATCGAAGCCGTGCTGCTTTCCGGTATTCGTCCGGGCGACAAAGTGCTGGTGCCGGTGTTTGGCCGTTTCGGACATCTGCTGTGTGAAATCGCCCGCCGGTGCCGCGCCGAAGTGCATACGATTGAAGCGCCGTGGGGTGAAGTGTTTGACCCGCAGCAAATCGAAGATGCGATTAAATCAGTAAAACCGCGCTGGCTGCTGACCGTGCAGGGCGACACGTCCACCACCATGCTCCAGCCGCTGGAACAACTGGGTGAAATCTGCCGCCGTCACGGCGTACTGTTCTACTCCGATGCGACGGCGTCGTTTGGCGGTAACCCGCTGGAAACCGACGCGTGGGGGTTAGACGCGGTGTCTGCCGGTTTGCAGAAATGCCTCGGCGGCCCGTCCGGCAGCTCGCCGGTCACCATCAGTCCGCGCTTTGAAGAACAAATCCGCCGCCGTAAATGTGTCGAAGAAGGGATCCGCACCGCCGATCACGCCGACGGCGACGAAGAGATGATCTACTCCAATTATTTCGATCTGGGCATGATCATGGATTACTGGGGCCCGGAACGTCTGAATCACCATACCGAAGCCACCAGCATGTTGTTTGCCGCCCGCGAGTGCGCGCGCATCATTCTGGAAGAAGGGCTTGATAACGGCATCGCCCGCCACGAACTGCACGGCGGCGCGCTGCTGGCGGGGATTCAGGGAATGGGGCTGGAAGTGTTCGGTGACCTTAACAACCGCATGAACAACGTGCTCGGCGTGGTTATTCCGCAGGGCGTTCACGGCGAACAGGTGCGCCAGATGATGCTTAACGATTTCAGCATTGAAATCGGCACGTCATTTGGTCCGCTGGCCGGGAAAATCTGGCGTATCGGCACCATGGGTTATAACGCGCGTAAAGACTGTGTGTTGCAAACGCTGGTGGCGCTGGAAGCGGTGCTTCATCGTCTGGGCTTTGCGTCGAAATACGGCGCAGGGGCGCAGGCTGCCTGGGATCATTACGCAGGAGGTCAGTAATGGCAGAAGCCTTTACGCTGGCTGCGGTTTCCGAAAGCGCCAAACTGGCTGCTGAGCGGGTGATGGCGCGCTGCGACGCACTCGCCGCCATCAGCGAAACACCGGGACAGCTGACCCGCGTCTATCTTTCCGCCGAACATTTACAGGCCAACCGTCTGGTGGGCGAGTGGATGGAAGCGGCCGGTATGCGCGTCTGGCAGGACAGCGTGGGTAATATTTGCGGACGTTATGAAGGGCGTGATCCGTCGGAGCCCGCCATCCTGCTCGGTTCGCATCTCGACAGCGTGCGTAATGCGGGAAAATATGACGGTCCGCTCGGCGTGCTGACGGCGCTGGAAGTTGTGGCACATTTGCATCAGAACGCCATCCGTTTGCCGATGGCGGTGGAAGTTGTCGGCTTCTGCGACGAAGAAGGCACGCGTTTTGGCATCACGCTGCTGGGCAGTCGCGGGCTGACCGGCACATGGCCCGCTGACTGGCTGGAACGTGAGGACGCGCAGGGTATTTCGGTGGCGCAGGCCATGCAGAATGCCGGGCTGGACCCGCTGAAAATCGGCGCGTCACAGCGTGCGGTCAGCGATTTCTGCGCGTATCTGGAATTGCACATTGAGCAGGGGCCGTGCCTGCAATCGGCAAATGTACCGCTGGGTGTGGTGACGGCGATTAACGGTGCGCGACGTCTTAATTGCGAATTTACCGGTCACGCCGGTCATGCCGGAACCGTGCCGATGGGGCAACGTCAGGACGCCCTGACCGCCGCCGCGGAATGGACGCTGGCGATTGAAAACATCACCACGGCCACAGGCCGCAATCTGGTGGCGACAGTAGGCACACTGGAATGCCTGCCGGGCGCGGTGAACGTCATTCCGGGGCAGGTGAAACTGTCTTTGGATGTGCGCGGTCCGCGAGATGATGATCTCTCTGCGCTGCTGGAAACGCTGCTGACGAAAGGCCGGGATATCGCCACACGGCGCGGGCTGACGTTTACCGCCGAACAGTTTTACGGCATCAGCGCGACAGAGTGCGACGAAAGTTTGCAGCACCGCCTGAGCCAGAGCGTTTTGCATTTACAGGGGCAGGTGATGTCGCTGCCAAGCGGCGCCGGGCACGACGCGATTGCTATCGCCGGATGCTGGCCGGTCGGCATGCTGTTTGTGCGCTGCAAAGACGGCATCAGCCATCATCCTGATGAATCTGTTACTACCGGCGATGTGGCGTATGCGGTGCAGGCGTATATCAATACGGTGCTGAGTTTCGACGGAGGCCATCTGTGACGCCTGGGGAATTTAATGCGCTGTCTGAATTTGAAGCCGTGGCGCTGTTACGCCCGCTGGTGAATATTCCTGCCTGGGCGAAAACGGTCAGCGACGGGCGGCCTTATTCATCTGTGGAAGACGTGCTGCAAGCTGCCGGATCCGCCTGCGAAAACTGGCGGCCTGAAGATATTGCTCAGGCACTGTCAGCGCATCCGCGTATCGGCGAACGGGCGAACGGCAACGGTAAAGAAGCGCAGCTTTCCCGTGGCGAACAGGCGACGCTCGATATCAGCCAGCAGTCTGTTATTGATGCGCTGTATGACGGCAATCAGCGTTACGAACAGCGCTTCGGGCGGGTATTTCTGATCCGTGCCAGAGGGCGCAGTTCAGAAGAAATTCTTGATAACTTGCAAAGACGTCTGAAGAATTCGCCGGATGCAGAAGATCACGAAACGGCGCAACAACTCAAAGAAATTACCCTGCTGCGTTTAAAGGAGATATTCCAGCCATGACCCGCATTACCACACATATTCTTGATACGTCTCTGGGCCAGCCCGCGGCTGACGTGCGCGTCTGGCTGGAAAGCCTCGACGGGCAGAAAATCACGCGTATCAGCGAAACCCAAACCGACGCCGACGGGCGCGCCGCGAAATTAACGCCGGAACCGGTGGCGTCCGGGCATTACCGTTTGTGTGCTGATATCGGCGCCTATTTTAAAGCAACCGGTCGCGAGACGCTTTACCACACGGCGATCGTTGATGTGATGATCGACGGTGAGCAGGATCATTACCATCTGCCGCTGCTGATCAGTCCGTATTCTTATTCAACGTATCGCGGCAGTTAGATCTTTGTGTTATTCAGCCCATCAGCAGGTGCGGATGCTTTAACCGCACGCTTTGGGTCAGCGCCGCGTGGCTGACATCCCGGTCACGATTGCCCTGGCGCACCTGTTGCAGGAACGCCATCAGCAACGGATTCGGGCGCTCGCGGCGCGACATCAGTTCCGGTTGTCCCTGAACACCCATAAAGAACGGATGATTATTGAGTTCCACCGCCTGCGCCTGTAGCCCGCTTTCGTCATAACCTGAAATCAGTAATCCCGAACTTTCCAGTTCCGCCAGTAAATGCGGATTCAGATAGCGGCGCTGGTTGTAACGCAGCGTAAATTCCTCACCCATTTTATTCGCCAGCAGACTGCCGCTGCGGGTGACGACCGGATGATTTCCCAGACGCGGCTGCGCGTGCTCGGCGAGCGGCAGCCCGGTTTGCAAACTGCCCAGCATGGACGGGCCGTGCATCACCACGCTGTCCTGCCCGAGTGTTTTCTGACCCAGCGCCGTCACCATCTGATGCATACCCTGATTGATGCCCAGTACCGGCGTTGCGTTATCCAGTGCCCAGCGGGCGGTCGCCAGCGGGCTGGCTTGGTGATCGCCCGGCGTTAATGTTGCCCCCGGTAAAATAATGCCATCGACGTCGAAAAGCGTGCAGTCGAGCTGGCTGCCCATTAACCCCGCTGTCACATAAACTACGTCAATGTTCATTGCCAGTGCATCGGCGGCGTCTCCCAGTGCAGCGAGCATCGCCGGATAGCTGTCGCGCTGCTCACAAAAATCGCCAACCATCGCCACGCGCAGGGTCTTTCCGGCGCGCATTACCGGCTGTGAAACCGAGCCGAGCGCCCAGCGGCCAAACGCATCGCGTCCCCAGCCGTTACTGCGAATTTTACCGGTATCGCAGTCTTCGAGTTGAAATTTATCCTGATTGCGGACCACGTTTAATGACTCAACGCCGATGCCGTGTCCGGCGATTTCGGCGGCCACCGCCGGGGATAACGGTTCGCGCAGCGGCACCACGACATCCTCCTTAAGTGCCCGATAAATCAGTGATTCCAGACCAGACTCTTCACCCGCACCGCGCCCGGTCAGGCGCTCCAGCCAGACCAGCCCGCTGGTCAGTGCGTGTCCCTGCGCCGTGACGTGCTGACGGGCATTCGGATAACGTTGTGCATCATGACTGACGGGAAAGTGACACAGCGGCAAAGCGCGTAATTCAGCAAGTATCGCTGCCATCGCGCCGTACAACGCAGGTTCGGGCGTGGAGTGTGCAATAAAGGTGATGGTCATCAGGTATCCTCTGTCAGATGTTTTTTGCGGGAGTATTGAATGCAAGAAGCGATCCACCCCGGCCTGCGTTTACATGCTTTGACAAAAAGGGCGCGGTAAGTCGCAAATGCGAATTTAGGCCGCCACGGACTACTACAAAACGCCACGCTGTTTAGACCATAACGCGCTAATGTATCGCCGGTTGTTCTAACCCCATTCATTAAGGAAGCATCATGTCAGCATCTCTGTATGGCAGTACGGCGGCACAGTTTGTTCGTGGTTTAAAGAATCTTTCAGCATTGCTGGAGAAGGGCGCGGCATGGGCAAAGGAAAACGGAAAATCGGAAGAAGAAGTGCTGAATACCCGTCTTGCCGATGATATGTATCCGCTGGCGCGTCAGGTGCAAATCACCAGCGATATGTCAAAAGGCGCGATCGCCCGTCTGTCCGGCGTGGCAGCACCGGCGATGGAAGACAATGAAGTGACGTTTGCCCAGTTGCAGGAACGTATTGCCAAAACCCTGCGTTTTATCGAAAGCGTGGATGTCGCGAAACTGGAAGGCGATGAATCCCGTGAGATCGTGGTGAAAGGTAAAAATCATGAACTGAAATTCACCGCGCACAGCTACGTCACCACATTTGCGGTACCGAACTTCTACTTCCACGTCACCACCGCCTACAACATTCTGCGCCATCTGGGCGTGAATATCGGCAAGTTCGATTTTATCGGGCAGGTTTAAGTCCGGTTTTATTTAATTACCTGAATCGCTAATTAAATATCCGCCCTGAAATATATAATTCAGGGCGGTATTGTGAAATGTATATTCATCAAAATTATAACAAAATTAATTCCTCTCTGAATATATTCAGATTTATAAAATAAACCCGGTGCCATCGCTGGCACAACACCTTCCGTTTCTTTAATACAGATGAATTTGTCACGATGCAGTCTCTTTAATTCCGGCGTGTTTATAAAATCACGTTTCGCGAATTACTGAATCTTAATCAATACACTTAATCTAACGGAAGGAATTAATATGTGTAATTGCAACTGTGATTCATTAAAAGCCACAGCGGTTAAAGCGGGCGAAACGTATGTGACCGTCGAAGCGGCGGCCACTGCTGCGGCAGAACAGGCGCTGGTGGCCTATTGCCAGAATACATTCAGCGTCGGCGGTGTCATGCTCGATGCCAGCGGTAATGTGCTGAATGCGATTAATAATAACGTGGTTAAAAATAATATGACCAGTGATCCGACGGCTCATGGTGAACGTCAGTTAATTGACTGGTATTACGCGCAAATTGAAGCAGGCGAGGAAATGCCGCCACCGTCTGATATTACCATCGTGACGTCGCTGGATCCGTGCTGCATGTGTACCGGTTCGATTATTACCGGCGGGTTTAACGTTATTTCTGCCGCTTTCGATACTTATTCAGGTATTAACTGGGATACGCAGGCGGATTTCCCGACGCTTTCGCCTGAGCTGGCTCAGGTGGCAAAAAATACTTTCAGCTATCCGGCAGTTAACGGGAATAACTGTTTCACCCGCGACGCCAGTTCAGCGCCGGTGCCGGCTTTCTTCGCCGACGCCGTTATGGATGTTCAGACGGTAGCACTGTGCGAAACGGCTTTTGACGCCACGCTGACACAGGTTAAAGCCAGCATCAACACGGATTTAACGCCGGACCAGCTGAAAGATATCAAAGATTTGCCTGCCGGTGATCCGGTTGTGGTGGCATTAAAAGCCCTTTACCCGGATGCGCTCAGCTACACCGCGCCATCCCGCGGTCAGCCGGATGAAGGGCTGGCACCTTATCTGATTGCAGCCGCAAATCAGGATATTGCACAGGGCGGCACAGGGAATGCCGTGGCGTTTCTCGATTATTACGGCAACCTGCTGATGTGTTTGTCGGGTAACGAAAAAGCCTCGCTGATTCAGACGGCGTTTTTACTGGTCACCCGTAATTATGCGCAGCTGCGTTATAACCTGCGAAGCAGCCTGAGTGACGATGAAGTGTTGCCTTATCTCGCTCACCCTAAATACGGCACATTTGTATTTGCGCATGGTCCGGATGAGTCTTCGCACAGCCTGATTGAACTCGGTGCCTACGGTTCCACCATGGAAGGGGCCTTGCCGCCGGATAATATGAATTCATTCCAGTATGGTGTGCCGACGATTGCACAGGCCGATCTGGATGCCTATTGCCAGAAATTGCCACCGTTATACAGTTCGGAGATCCAGGTTCATCCGCAGCAGGTGACGAACTCTGATCTGATCAACGCACTGATCGCCGGTTTGCCGAAACCGTAATTTTTTTAATCATCATCAATAATTAAAAGCCCACCCGCTGCAAATACAGCGGATGGGCTTTCTGATGTTTATGCGTTGCCGCTTTCTTCAATCGTGAAGCAGGAACGTATCGGAATCACGCCACGCCGGGAAGGCTTCGCGATAATCCTGTAACGCTTCAAGAGACAGTTCGGCGTCGATAATCATCGCTGAGCCTGGCTCGGCGCGCGCCAGCTCTTCGCCCTGCGGATTAATAATCAGGCTGTCGCCGCTGTAGTGATGGCCGTTATCGTCATCCCCGACGCGGTTGCATCCGGCGACGTAGGCCTGATTTTCAATAGCACGCGCGGTCAGTAACGTTTGCCAGTGATGGCTGCGGCGCGCAGGCCAGTTGGCGACGTAGAGCGCCAGATCGTAATCCTGTTTATTGCGCGAATAGACCGGAAAACGCAGGTCGTAACAGACTTGCGGCAGAATACGCCAGCCGCGCCATTCGACGATTTCACGGCGTTTGCCCGGCACGTAATAATTATGTTCGCCCGCCATGCGGAACAGATGGCGTTTATCGTAGGAATGCACTTTGCCCTGCGGCTCGACCAGCAGGAAACGGTTTACCGCGCCTTCCGTCGTGCTCAGCGCCACGCTGCCGCCAATCATTGCACCGAGTTTTTTCGCCCACTGATGCAGCCATTCCACCACGCGTGACTGTGGCAGCGCGCTGCCCGGCGCCTGCATGGCGAAACCGGTGGTGAACATTTCCGGCAGAATAATCAGGTCGCGGCCGGTCAGTGAACCCAGCAGACCGTCGAAATGCGCGAGATTGGCCTCGCCGTCCAGCCACACCAGTGGTTGTTGCAATACGCACAGTTTTAAAGTTGACACAGGCGCTCCGCAGCAGCGTCCAGCGTGGCTTCCTGTTTGGCAAAGCACAGCCGGATCAGTTTATGTGGGAAGGGCGCGGCGCAGAATACCGACATCGGAATGGCCGCAACGCCCACATGTTCAGTCAGCCAGTGGCAGAATGCAACATCGTCCAGATCCGAGACTTCACTGTAATCCACCAGCAGGAAATACGTGCCCTGGCTCGGCAACACTTTCAGACGGCTGTTCGCCAGCCCTTGCGCCAGACGGTCACGCTTGGCCTGATAAAATGCCGGTAATTCCTGCCAGTGTTCCGGCGCTTCACGCAGCATATCCGCCAGCGCCAGCTGAACCGGTGTGGTGATCGAAAACGTCAGATACTGGTGAACTTTGCGCAGTTCTGCGCTGATAATCGCCGGGGCGATACAATAACCCACGCGCCAGCCGGTCATGTGATAGGTCTTGCCGAACGATGACACCGCAATCGCACGTTGGCGCAGTTGCGGGTGGCGCAGCACGCTGGCGTGGCCTTCCGGCGCAAAGCAAATGTGTTCGTATACTTCGTCGCTGAGCACAAAAATGTGTTTATCAGCAATGGTTTGCCAGAGCTGCTCAACGTCGCTGTGGCTCCAGACCGTGGCCGACGGATTGTGTGGCGTGTTGATGATGACAAGTTTCGTGCGGTCGGTTATCTGATCGGCGAATTCCGCCCAGTTAACCTTGAATTCCGGCGGCTGCAGCTGAATGCGTTTCATCACGCCGCCCGCCAGTTCTACCGCAGGCGCGTAGCAGTCGTAGCTCGGGTCAAACGCAATCACTTCATCACCTTTCGACACCAGCGCGGTGATGGCGATGTACAAAGATTCGGTGGCGCCGGCGGTGATCGTGATGTCGGTATTGGTGTCAGGCGCGTAGCCGTAAATATGTTCAGTTTTTGCGGCAATCGCTTCACGCAATGGCGCGGTGCCGGTCATCGGCGCGTACTGGTTCGCGCCCTGACTGACGTGATACGCCAGACGGTTGCGCAGATACTCGGGGCCATCGAAATCAGGGAAACCCTGAGACAGGTTAATGGCGTTGTGCTTTTGCGCCAGGGCACTCATCTGAGTAAAAATGGTGGTGCCGAGGGAAGGAAGCTTACTTTCGGGGATCAGTGCGGCTGTGCTCATGGCGGGTCAATACTCCTGGACCGGTGCAGATAGCGATGTTGCTCACAATATAACACGATGTTAATATTTGGCAATCGAGACGCTTAGATGGCTAAATGCTAATTCAATCTAGGCCATATCAATTATTTATATATCGCGGTTTTCACTCCGAACTCAGGCCCTCAACGCACGATTTTTCAGGATTACGATGACAGAGAATTTGCAACTGGGCGCGCTGCTGGCGGCCTGTCACTGGATTGGTCAGAAGGGCTGGAGCCCGGCGACAGGCGGGAATATGTCTGTTCGCGAAGGTGATGCTCATTGCCTGATCACCGAATCAGGAAAAGACAAAGGATCGCTGACCGCAGAAGATTTTCTGCTGGTTGAACTGGAAAGCGGACTGGCACCCAGCGGTCGTCGTCCTTCCGCTGAAACCGGCCTGCACACCATGCTGTATTCCCGCTATCCTGAAACAGGGGCGGTGCTGCACACACATTCGGTGAATTCGACCGTTTTGTCCCGCGTGGAACGCAGCGGCGCGCTGGTGCTGGAAGGCTACGAAATGCAGAAATCGCTGAGCGGCCAGACGACGCACCTCGATCAGGTGGTGATCCCGATTTTCGACAACAGCCAGGACATCTCAGCGCTGGTGCAGAAGATTATTGCCAGCACGGAACACGCGCCGTTGCAGTATGGTTTTTTGCTGCGCGGCCACGGTCTGACCTGCTGGGGACGGGATGTGGCGGAAGCACGCCGCCATCTGGAAGGACTGGAATTCTTATTCCAGTGTGAACTGCAACGTCGCCTGCTGGAGGCCAAATGATCCGCGCCATCGTCACTGATATTGAAGGCACCACCACGGATATCCGTTTTGTGCATCAGGTGTTATTCCCGTATGCCCGTCAGCGTCTGGCCGAATTTCTGCGTCATCAGCACGAAGAGCCGGAAGTGGCGGCTGCGCTGAACGCTTTGCGAGCCGAAATCGACCGCCCGCAGGCCAGCGTCGAGGCCCTGATTGAGCAACTTTTTACCTACATGGACAACGACGTCAAATCGACGTCGCTGAAAGTCTTGCAGGGTATTATCTGGCGCACCGGTTATGAGAACGGTGATTTCCGCGGGCATTTGTACGCGGATGTTGCGCCGCAGTTAGAAGCCTGGAAAGCCGACGGTTTGCAGCTTTGCGTGTATTCTTCCGGTTCCGTTGACGCGCAAAAACTGCTGTTCGGCTACAGCGATGCGGGCGACCTCACGCCGCTGTTCAGCGGATATTTCGACACCCGCGTTGGCGCCAAGCGTGAAACGGAGTCCTATCAGAACATCGCCGAACAGCTGATTTTACCGCCCGCTGATTTACTGTTTTTATCGGACATCCGTCAGGAACTGGACGCCGCGCGCCTGGCGGGCTGGCACACCTGCCAGCTGATCCGTGACGACGCTGACGAACTCAGCGACCACCTGCAAGTTAATCGTTTTGATCAGATAGCCTTAGAAACATTCTTATAAGAGGGTTGACCATGAGTGCATTGACGATTTTTAGTGACCAGGATCCTTCCGCTCCAGTTTGGGAAAGCCGGGACGGCGACGCCATCGCCGCAGAGCTGAGCAAAATTGATGTACGTTTTGAGCGCTGGCAGGCCGACCGTGATTTAGGCGAAAATCCCCAGCCGCAGGACGTGATCGCCGCGTATCAGCATGAAATCGACAAACTGGTCGAAGAAAAAGGCTACCAGAGCTGGGACGTGATCAGCATGCGTCCGGATAACGAACAGCGCGACGTGCTGCGCACTAAATTCCTCTCCGAGCATACTCACGGTGAAGACGAAGTGCGTTTCTTCGTCGAAGGCGCGGGGCTGTTTTGCCTGCATCTGAACGGCAAGATTTTCCAGATCCTGTGCGAGAAAAACGATCTGATTTCCGTACCCGCCAACACCCGCCACTGGTTTGATATGGGCGGATCTCCGTCGTTTACCGCGATCCGCGTGTTTGATAATCCGGAAGGCTGGGTGGCGCATTTTACAGGCGACGGTATCGCGGATAAGTACCCGAGGATGGGGGAGTAAGCCTTTTAGAAAGGCTCCAAAGGAGACCTTGGGCTCAAGGGACGCTTAGCGTAAATTTCGGTTTTTCATGTGCGATGATCGCTTAGCGGCTCGCGCCGAAACCGACCAAAGAGGCCCAGGACGGGGCCTCTTTGGAATCTCCGCGTCTTTCTAACTGCGTGCTATCGCTCGCTGGCTATGTTTCAGGGGCCAGCGCTATTGCCGCGAAAACTTGCCGCTGCGCGGTACCCTCACTCGGTTTCGAGCCACAGGTCTCGAAACACTTAGCTCGGCAAGCTTTCTGAAAGCGGCTGGAGGCTTTTTTAAAAGATAAACCATTCTGCTTTTGAATTTAGATAAGCCCCTGGCCGCTTTCAAAACGACGTCGAATGAACGGTGAGAAACAGCGAGAGTCTTTTTCCGAGCCGGTTCGAGCCTGAAATGAGAGCACCGCGCAGCGGCGGCGTTTGCGGCAATAACGGGTGTTACTGAAACATAGCCAGCGAGCGATAGCGCGTGTTGAAAAAGCGGGGAGAAATCCAAAAGAGGGAAAGCACTTCCCTCTTTTGGTCGGTTTCGGCACGAGCCGCTAAGCGATCACCGCATATGTAAAACCGAAATTTACGCAATACCGCCTTAGTGCTACATGTTGCACATGTAAAACCGAAATTTTCGCAATACCGCCTTAGCGCTACATGTGGCACATGTAAAACCGAAATTTCCGCAATACCGCCTTAGTGCTACATGTTGCATATGTAAAACCGAAATTTCGCAATACCGCCTTAGCGCTACATGTTGCACATGTAAAACCGAAATTTCCGCAATACCGCTTTAGTGCTGCCCGCGTCTCAGCCCAGCCGCCAACGAAGCCGTGAAGACCCCTTCGCGCACCTGCGCTGGCGTCACCACGCCCACATCCAGCACCCATCCGCTGATCAACTCCGCAGGAGTGACATCAAACGCCGGATTGTAAACTTTCGCATCAAGCGGAGCCCACTGCACGGAACCAAAGCTGCCGGAAACACCTGTGATTTCGCTTGCTGCGCGTTGTTCGATGGGGATGGCTGCGCCGTTCGGACAATGCGGATCGTGCGTGGTGTGCGGCGCGGCGACGTAGAACGGGATGCCGTGGTATTTCGCCAAAACCGCCAGGCTGTAAGTGCCGATCTTGTTGGCGACATCGCCATTCGCTGCGATGCGGTCAGCGCCGACCCAGACGGCGTCAACGCGTTTTTGTGCCATCAGGCTGGCGGCCATCGAGTCGCAAATCAGCTGATACGGAATGCCCAGTTCGCCCAGTTCCCACGCGGTGAGACGGCCACCCTGCAATAACGGGCGCGTTTCATCGACCCAAACCTGTTCGACATTCCCCTGTTCATGCGCACGGCGGATTACGCCAATGGCCGTGCCGACGCCAGCTGTCGCCAGCCCGCCGGTGTTGCAGTGGGTCAGCAAACGGCTGCCCGGTGTCACCAGCGTAGCGCCGTGCGTCGCAATGCTGTCGCACAGCGCGCGGTCTTCATCCACCAGACGCAGCGCTTCAGCCGTCAGCGCGGTGACGAAATCGGGCTGCTGCAACGCGGCTTTCATCCGGTCGAGATTGTTCATCAGATTGACGGCGGTCGGGCGTGAAGCACGCAGTGTTTCCAGCGCATGATGCAATTCATCCTGCGCCATTCCACGTTCGGCCAGCAGCGCCAGCAGCAGGCTGGCGGATAAACCAATCAGCGGCGCACCGCGCACGCGCAGGGTGCGGATATGATCCACCAGTTCGCTGACGTCGCGGCATTCGCGCCAGTCAGATTGCTGCGGCAGGGCCTGCTGATCGAGGATCCACAGTTGGTTTTCGCGGATACGTAAACTGGTGGTTGTGAGGCTTTGCATTGTTGGTTAAATCCTTGTTGCCCGGTTGCATCTGTTCACTTATTCTGCCAACATGTTTTATGGATGTATAGACGTCTAAACACTTTTAAGGCTAAAAGATAATTTCGAGAGGTCAGGATGTCGCGCTACTACACATTTACCGCCGAAGATGCTGTTGAATATGCCCGTAAATACGGTGGCGTAGCAGATCCGCAATCTCTGGTCACCGCCGATGAAATCGGTGACGGAAACCTGAATCTGGTTTTTAAAATCCGCGATACCACGGGCAAAAGCCGCGTAATCGTGAAACAGGCTTTGCCGTACGTGCGCTGCGTCGGGGAATCCTGGCCGCTGACGCTCGACCGTGCGCGCATCGAAGCGGAAACGCTGATTATTCACGGTCAGTATTGCCCGCAGCATACGGTGCAGGTGTTGCATCACGACGCCGGACTGGCGGTGATGGTGCAGGAAGATTTGTCGGATCATCAGATCTGGCGCAGCGAGCTGGTGCAGGGAAAATACTTCCCGCAGGCCGCCAGCCAGCTGGGTGAATACCTGGCGCAGACGCTTTTCCATACCTCGGATTTTTTCCAGAACGCGCAGACCAAGAAAGCCGAAGTATCGCGCTTTACTAACCCTGAACTGTGTCAGATCACCGAAGATCTGTTTTTCACCGATCCTTATGTCGATCACGAACGGAATAATTTTGACCCGGTTTTGCAGCCGGAAGTCGATGCGCTGCGTGCCGATAAACCGCTGCGTCTGGCGGTGGCGGCGCTCAAGCACCGTTTCCTGAGTAAAGCCGAAGCGTTGCTGCACGGCGATATTCACAGCGGTTCGATTTTTGTGGCCGAAGGCAAGCTGAAAGCCATTGATGCCGAGTTCGGTTATTACGGCCCTGTCGGCTTTGATCCGGGCTCGGCTATCGGTAATTTGTTGCTGAACTATTGCGGTTTGCCAGGGCTGGTGGGCGTGCGTGAAGCCGCCGACGGTCGCGAGCAGCGCCTGAAAGATGTGCGCGAACTGTGGCTGAGCTTCTCCGAACGTTTCCTGCAACTGGCGCGTGAAAAATCACAGGATCCGACGCTGGCCGAGCCGGGCTACGCCGACGTTTTCTTGCAGGAAGTCTGGCACGACGCGGTAGGTTATTGTGG
The DNA here is from genome assembly GCF_024808755.1 of Rahnella sp. BIGb0603. Classification (NCBI taxonomy): domain Bacteria; kingdom Pseudomonadati; phylum Pseudomonadota; class Gammaproteobacteria; order Enterobacterales; family Yersiniaceae; genus Rahnella; species Rahnella sp. BIGb0603. The sequence goes on from NZ_JANUEX010000003.1 coordinate 53,285, forward strand.
CGCGGAACTGATCCGTCGCACTATCGGGCTGGCGCACGTAGCCGATCTCGATACCATTAAAGATGCTGCGATGCGTGCTGACTGCCAGCGACACGCGCTGAGTCTCGGAAAATGGCTGATTCTGACAGCGTCGCGAATCAGTGATGTGGAATCCTTTATCGCGCGCATCCGCCAGTTCAGCTAATTCTGTCGGTTTCTTGTATAATGCCCGCCTTCGAGGTGCGTAGGGGTAAACCCGGTGGCATTTCCTCGGTTTACTTTTAACAGGAATACAGAATTATGATGCATAACCATGTCTTGCGCAGCGTGCGCTACATGCTGGATTTGAGCGAAGGTCAGTTGATTGAAATCCTCAAAACCACCGGCACGCCGGTCAGCCCTGAAGTGATGTCCCGTTATCTGAAAAAAGAAGACGAAGAAGGGTATATGGAAGTGCCGGACGAAGTCATGGCGAACTTCCTGAACGGGCTGATTGTGTTCAAACGCGGTAAAGACGATCGTTTCCCGGCACCGGAAGTGGAAAAACGTCTGACCAACAACATTATGCTGAAAAAGCTGCGTGTGGCATTTGAGCTGAAAACTGAAGACATGATTGCCGTGCTGACGGCGGCAGATTTCAAAGTCTCCGAAGGCGAACTGAGTGCATTCTTCCGCAAGGAAGGGCACAAAAACTATCGTCCGTGCGGCGATCAGGTTCTGCGCTATTTCCTGAAAGGGCTGACCGCGAAAATTCGTCCTAAGAAAAGCTAAGCTTTAAACATTTGGCTGATAAATATATTCGGCGCAATGTATATGAAATGAATAATAAGCGGGGTGCTGAGAATGTCAGTGCCCCGTTTTTATGTTTATTGGTTTTGTAAGGATGAAATTTCGTTATTACAGTTTTACTTCACGTTTCCCCGCTTTATTTTTGACAGTTTATTCGGCCAGAACCTATCTTCATTTCTCATTATGAAATCTCCGGGCACTATTTTAATAAAAACAAAACAACGTCGTTAATTTATATCGATGGTTTGATTTTGTATTGAAAAGGATATCGTAATTATGAGAAAGATTAAGACGCTGGCATTATTAGTGGGGATCGCCGTGTCGGGTTCTGCGATGGCAGCTGGCTCTTCAGCCAGTCTGGAAGCCCGTATGGCACAGCTTGAAGAGCGCCTTCAACAAGCAGAAGCGCGCGCAGAATCGGCTGAAAAACAAATTCAGCAGCTGAAAAAACAAGATGTGAAGCGTGAACAGGAAATTGCCAGCGTGAAAGAATCCACGCCGCTAGAAGTAAAAACAGACGGTATCTCGAAGGATAAACTTTTAACGCTTAATGGTTTCGATAATCTCAAATTATACGGTGACGTAGAATTTAACGTCGACGGCGCAAGCCGCAGCGGGCAATTAATTTCGGCCAAAAGTGGCGATGATAATAAATGGAATGGCGGCAATGAACGCTGGGACGTCAATGGCCGTTTACTGATCGGGCTGGATGGTTATCGCCGGAATGATAAAGGGCAATTCTCCGGGTTCTCCGTTCAACCTACTGCCGATTTAAATGGGACGATGGGTGTCGATGATGCGGCCTTCTTCTTCGGGGAAGAAAAAGACTGGATGGCGAAAATCGGACGCTTTGAAGCCTACGATATGTTCCCGCTTAATCAGGATACCTTCATCGAATATTCCGGCAATACTGCCAATGACCTCTACGCTGACGGCTACGGTTATGTCTACATGATGAAAGAAGGGCGCGGACGTAGCGACAGCGGCGGTAATATTCTGCTGAATAAAAATATCGGTAACTGGTATTTCGAACTCAATACTCTGCTTGAAGACGGCACTTCGCTGTTTGCCGAAAATAACTATCACGGAAACCATCTTGAACAGGATAAAAACGTCGCGTATCTGCGGCCGGTTATTGCCTGGAAAGGCGAGGCGTTCTCCGTCGCTGCGGCGATGGAAACCAATATCGTCAACAATGCTTACGGCTACAAGAACGATCAGGGCGAAACCATTGATCAGTCCAAACGTAACGGTTACGGCATGACCATGACCTGGAACGGGCAGAAAGCGGATCCGGAAAACGGCATCGTAGCGAACCTGAGCACGGCGTACATGGACGCCTCCGACGAGAAAGATTTCACGGTCGGCACTAATGCCCTGTGGAAAAACTTCGAACTGGGTTACATCTACGCGCATAACCGTATTGAAGAGTTTAATGCCAACGGTTTACGGCCAATGAATGACGAAAACGCCGGTGATGACTGGTTCAGCGAGCCGGGGAGCTACGATATTCATACGATCCACGCCAGTTATCTCATCCCGAACGTGATGGACATGAAGAACTTCAATGTCTATCTGGGCGCGTACGTGTCGATGCTGGAAGCGGATAAACATTACAGCAACGATAATGACAGCGATCAGCGCTATGGCGGGCGTGTAAGATTCAAGTATTACTTCTGATTACCCGTCATCCAGAAAAGAAAAAACCTGAGTGCGTAAACACTCAGGCTTTTTTTAACCGTAAATTTTAAGAATTAAGCGGCTTCGGTATGGCGCGGTTTGGCGTCATCCTTTTTTGCGCTTTCTTCCTCCACGTCCTGCTTTTTCGCGGCCAGTTCGTGTGGCTCAAAATCATCGACGTTAATAGAACGCAGGCGGCTTTCTTCCGCACGGCTGAGAATGCGCGCGTCGTCGGCGCTCAGGTGACCGGCATCCAGACCTTTTTGCGCCAGAATATCCAGACGGGTGAACGGCAGTTTTTTACCCATCGCGTCGCACAGGCGTTTATGCACCGGTTCGGCGGCCAGAATATCCAGTAACGCTTCTTCCAGCAGCCCGACCGGGTTGTGCTCGCTTGGCGTCAGATACTGACCGCGACCAATGCGGCTGCGGGTCGCAGAAGGCACCTGAAGAATACGCGCCAGTTCATGATCAAGACGATCTGACGGTGCCGCGTGTGAACGGCCCAGCGGGAAAATCACCAGGCGCATCACGCCCGCCACAAACGCATTCGGGAAGTTACGCAGCAGGTCGTCGATAGCCACTTCGGCCTGATGCAGACAATCCTGCACGCCCCAGTGAACCAGCGGTAAATCAGCCTCGTTGCAACCTTCTTCATCAAAGCGTTTCAGGGTCGCCGTCGCCAGATACATCTGGCTGAGGATATCGCCGAGCCGGGCGGAAATACGTTCGCGACGTTTCAGGCTGCCGCCCAGCACGCCCATGGACACGTCAGCCAGCAGCGCGAGGTTAGCGCTCAGACGGTTAATGTGCTGGTAATAACGCGCGGTTTTATCGTTAACCGGCGTATCGCTGGTGCGGCCGTTGGTCAGACCGAGCCAGAAGCTGCGCACTTTGTTGCTGCCGACGTGGCCGATATGCCCGAACAGCGCACGGTCGAAATCGTCCAGATCATTTTTCTCAGCCGCCGCCATTTCACGCAGAACGTAAGGATGGCAACGGATAGCGCCCTGACCGAAGATGATCATGCTGCGGGTCAGAATGTTGGCGCCTTCCACGGTAATCGCAATCGGCGCGCCCTGATAGGTACGGGCCACGAAGTTGCTTTTACCGAGCATGATGCCTTTACCGCCGGTGATATCCATCGCGTCCATGACAGCGCGCTGACCACGGTGGGTACAGTGATATTTTACAATCGCTGACAGCACTGCCGGTTTTTCACCGAGCATAATGCCGTTGGTGATGAGTGTTGCAGCGGCGTCCATCACATAAGCGTTACCGGCAATACGCGCCAGCGGTTCTTCGATGCCTTCCATTTTACCGATAGGCAGTTTGAACTGACGGCGAATGTACGCGTAAGCGCCGGTCGCCATCGCAAGTGATTTCAGGCTGCCGGTGGAGTTAGACGGCAGGGTAATGCCGCGGCCCACGGACAGACATTCCACCAGCATACGCCAGCCCTGACCGGCCATTTTCGGGCCGCCGATGATGTAATCGATCGGAACGAAAATATCGTTACCGCGGGTCGGACCGTTCTGGAATGGCACGTTCAGCGGGAAGTGGCGGTGTCCAATTTCCACGCCCTGGGTGTCCGTAGGGATCAGCGCACAGGTAATACCCAGATCCGTTTCACTGCCGAGCAGATGGTCGGGGTCTTTCAGTTTAAACGCCAGACCGAGCACGGTGGCGATAGGTGCCAGCGTGATGTAACGCTTGTTCCAGGTCAGGCGCATACCGAGCACTTCTTTGCCCTGCCACTGGCCTTTACAGACGATACCGAAATCCGGAATTGCGCCGGCATCAGACCCGGCTTCCGGGCTGGTCAGGGCGAAACAAGGGATTTCCAGACCTTGAGCCAGACGAGGCAGATAGTGGTCTTTCTGTTCTTCGGTGCCGTAATGTTGCAGCAATTCGCCCGGACCGAGGGAGTTCGGCACGCCGACGGTGATCGCCAGAATTCCGGATACACCCGCCAGTTTCTGTAACACGCGGGCCTGAGCGTAAGCGGAGAATTCCAGACCGCCGTACTCTTTCTTAATGATCATCGCGAAGAAGCGGTGCTCTTTCAGATACGCCCACAACTCCGGCGGCAAATCAGCCAGTTCGTGCGTGATCTCAAAGTCGTTCGCCATGCGACAGGCTTCTTCAACCGGGCCGTCGATAAAGCGCTGCTCTTCTTCGGTCAGGTGTTGTTCAGGGTAATCCTGCAATTTTCTCCAGTCCGGCTTACCGCCGAACAGATCGCCTTCCCACCAGGTCGTACCGGCTTCAATCGCTTCTTTTTCGGTACGCGACATGGCGGGCATCACTTTACGGAAGGTGCGAAGTGCCGGCGCGGAGAACAATGCGCGGCGCAGTGCGGGCACATTGAACGGCAGCAGAATAATCGCCAGTGGCAGTAACAGCCACAACGTCCAAAGATGAATGGCGCCCATGGCAGCGGTAAATGCCAGTAAAATCAGGCTGCTAAAGGCAAGATTGACCTTGTGATAGAACAACGCACCAAGGATCACGACAAATGCAACAATGCTAAGAACCATCATAGTAAAGCTCCTGAGTAGTAGGAGGTCTGACCTGTTGTAGGGATACAATGGTTTTAGTTCATGCTCATTTCTTTATCAATGTGTTTACATACTAATTACAACACAGCTCACAAACCGGCCGCACGAAGCGTCAAAAACGGAAACTATAAGAATCATTACCGCTTCTTGGCTTCTCGCTGTTTCGGCTTTCCGTTAAACTGCTCAGCGGAAAGTTTTATTGCTATCGGCCAGCCACAGCTGGCTGCAAATGGACATAAAAGAGGCTGCTATGTACCAGGATATTATCCGTACTGAACTGAACGAAGCTGCTGCTACGCTGAATAAATTCATCGGCGATCCGGCAAATATTGAGTCTATTCAACGTGCAGCAGTGCTGCTGGCCGATTCATTCAAGGCGGGCGGGAAAGTGATTTCCTGCGGTAACGGCGGTTCACACTGTGACGCCATGCATTTCGCAGAAGAACTGACCGGCCGCTATCGTGAAAACCGTCCGGGCTACCCGGCGATTGCGATTTCTGACGTCAGCCACATCTCCTGCGTAGGCAACGATTTCGGTTACGAATATATCTTCTCCCGTTATCTGGAAGCCGTGGGTCAGAAAGGCGATGTGCTGTTGGGCATCTCCACATCCGGCAATTCCGGTAACGTGATCAAAGCGATTGAAGCCGCGCGCGCCAAAGGCATGAAAGTTATTACCCTGACCGGTAAAGACGGCGGTAAAATGGACGGTTCTGCTGACGTGGAAATTCGCGTGCCACACTTTGGCTTCGCTGACCGCGTGCAGGAAATCCACATTAAAGTGATTCATATCCTGATCTTATTAATCGAAAAAGAGATGGCGAAGGCGTAATGCCTTTGCTGTAAAGGAGGCGGGAGATGTGCGAATTGCTCGGGATGAGCGCTAACGTTCCAACTGATATTTGCTTCAGTTTCAGTGGATTAGTGCAGCGCGGTGGCGGGACAGGCCCGCATAAAGACGGCTGGGGCATTACCTTCTACGAGGGGAATGGCTGTCGTACTTTTAAAGATCCGATGCCGAGTTTTAATTCGCCTATTGCCCGCCTTGTTCAGGATTATCCGATCAAATCCTGCGCGGTGATTTCCCATATTCGTCAGGCTAACCGTGGCGAAGTGGCGCTGGAGAATACCCATCCGTTTACCCGCGAACTGTGGGGCCATAACTGGACTTACGCGCACAACGGCCAGCTTCGCGGTTATCGTCAGCTGGATACCGGTACGTTGCGTCCGGTCGGGCAAACCGACAGTGAATACGCATTTTGCTGGTTGCTGCATAAACTTACGCAGCGTTATCCGCGTCGTCCGGCCAGCTGGCCGCCAGTGTTCCGGTATATTGCGTCGCTGGCAGATGAGTTACGGCAAAAGGGCGTGTTTAATATGCTGTTGTCGGACGGGCATTTTGTGATGGCCTATTGTTCGACCAATCTGCACTGGATCACGCGGCGGGCGCCTTTCGGAAAGGCAACGTTGTTGGATCAGGATGTGGAAATTGATTTTCAGCAGCAGACGACACCGGATGATGTCGTCACCGTGATTGCCACGCAACCGCTGACGGCAAACGAAACCTGGAACAAAATTGCTCCAGGTGAATTCGCATTATTTCACCGGGGCGAACGCCAGCTGTGAAGGCAGCGGGATGTTTGACAACGGTTGCAGCACTTCATATTTCCCATTAGTCACCACAACGTTCGGTGGCTGATGGTGCTTCTCAAAGTACGCAAAGCCCGGTTGTAGCTGACGCCAGAACGTGATGTAGCTTGAGTTTTTGTGCGACTGCATGTTGGCATCGGTCATTTTGAACGGATAAATGCTGATCTGCACGTTGCGCTGGCCGAACTGGAAGGCCGCCTGCACGTAGGTGAAGATTTCATCCATATAACCGTCAGTCATCGCGTAGCAACCGATAGATTTGCAGTTGCCGTGGATCATCAGATACTTACCTGAATAACCTTGCGAGATGTCATAAGCGTTGGGGAAACCGATGTTGATGGCGCGATAAAAGCGGCTGTCCGGTTTCAGGTGGTGAATATCCACGTTGTAGAAACCTTCCGGGCTTTTAAAATCACCTTCACGACGTTTATTTCCTAAACCGCCAGAAAAATCGCAGATGCCGTAACTGCCGATCAGACGATATTCGCCGTCGAGCTGAGCATACAATTCGAGTTTACGTTCTTGTTTGAAAATCTGGATATAAACGGGAGCACCTAACAATTGTTTTTTAAGTGCCGCGTTAACCGGGACAGCATCGCTGGCCACGGCGTAATTTGCTGTAAATAAAGGCAAACTGAGGAGCATCGCAAGAAACAGCGCGATTCTGATCATTCTAAGTCCTGCTCGATAATAATTTTGATTATTTTGTCTACAGATGAACTGCCTGTAAGACCGCCACTGATTTTCTTCTTATGTACTGCCTGTCTGAAACGTTGCCATATTAATACTGATTAATTTTTTAGCAATCACCAAATATTGAATTCTCGCTTCAGGAAATGTAAATAGTTTCTGATGCCATTAATGGTGATTAATTAAGCCAAATTAACCGTCATTTTCTGTGTTTGAAATCTCCTGATTCAACTGTATACTTATACAGTCATTGGGGGAGGGCTATGCGCAAAATCATTCATGTGGATATGGACTGCTTTTTCGCGGCCGTCGAGATGCGCGATGATCCTTCCCTGCGCGACATTCCTATCGCCATCGGTGGCAGCCGTGACCGGCGTGGCGTCATCAGCACCGCCAATTATCCGGCACGCAAATTCGGCGTACACAGCGCGATGCCGACCGGAATGGCGCTCAAACTTTGCCCGCACCTGAAAGTGATTCCCGGCAGAATGGAAGCGTATAAAGAAGCGTCCAACCATATTCGCGAAATCTTTGCGCGTTATACGCCATTGATCGAGCCGCTGTCACTCGACGAAGCTTATCTGGATGTTTCAGAATCGACCCAATGCAATGGCTCCGCAACGCTGATCGCCGCTGAAATCCGTCAGGCCATTTTTGAGGAAATTAATCTGACGGCCTCAGCGGGCATTGCGCCTATCAAATTTCTGGCAAAAATTGCCTCAGACCTGAATAAACCCAACGGCCAGTTTGTGATTACGCCAGACAAGGTTGAAGCTTTTTTACTGGATCTGCCGCTGAGTAAAATCCCCGGCGTTGGCAAAGTCACCGCCCAGCGATTGCAGGAGCAGGGGCTGATCACCTGTGGCGACGTACAGCGCTATGATTTAGCGAAATTGCTCAAGCGTTTCGGGAAGTTTGGCCGCGTGCTGTGGGAGCGTTGTCAGGGCATCGACGAGCGTGAGATTTCAGCCGAGCGGCTGCGGAAATCTGTCGGCGTGGAACGCACGCTGGCGGAAGATATCCACAGCTGGGAAGAGTGCGTGGCACTGATCGAACGCTTATATCCTGAATTACAAACGCGCCTGAGCCGTGTCAGCCCGAACTTACGCATCGCGCGTCAGGGCGTGAAACTCAAATTCCATGATTTCCAGCAGACGACGCAGGAACATGTCTGGCCGGTGCTCAATAAAGAAGATTTACTGAAAGTCGCGCGTGAAGCGTGGGAACAGCGGCGCGGCGGGCGGGGAGTCAGGCTGGTGGGGTTGCATGTCACGTTGCAGGATCCGCAGATTGAGCGGCAACTTCTTCTTCCCTGGGAGTAATCCCCGTCATCCTTCAAACTGTCTCTGCGTTGGCTGCCTTCGCAAATCCCGGTCACCTACTTGTGTATGCTCCCGGGTATTTACTCAATTGCCGCCTTGATACAGCCCGAATGATTCAGGGGATTGATCGAGTATTAACCGCGTTCAGGAATCGCTTTCAGCAGAGCTGTCAGCAGTTTCCAGTACAACTCAACGCTGGCGATTTCAACCTGCTCGTCCGGCGAGTGTGGCCCGGTGATGGTTGGCCCGATGGAAACCATGTCCATGTCCGGGTACGGTTTTTTGAACAGACCGCATTCCAGACCGGCGTGGATCACCATGATATTCGGGGTTTTGCTGAACAGCGTTTCGTAGGTTTCACGCACCAGCGTCATCACCGGAGAGCTTGGTTCAGGTTTCCAGCCAGGATAGCTGCCTTTTGCCAGACTTTTCGCGCCTGCCAGTTCGCTCAGCGAATTCAGCATGCTAACGACGTATTCTTTGCCGCTGTCGATAAGGGAACGGATCAGGCTGTTGATCGCGACTTCGTCATCTTTCATGGTGACAACGCCGACGTTCAGGGAGGTTTCTACCACGCCTTTGACGTCATCGCTCATGCGGATCACGCCGTTTGGCGTCGCGTTCAGCAGTGCAATGAATTTGCCCTGGCTGTCTTTGCTCAGCGCTTTCGCTGTGCTTTCTGCTGCTTCCACGACAAAAGCGATTTTCTTCTCAACCGCAGACAGCTCGAACTGAATCGCTGCCAGGAATTCCTGTGCAGCGGCTTTCAGTGCGTCTGCTTTATCGGCTGCAATCGCCAGTGTGGCGATGGCTTCGCGGGGAATGGCGTTACGCAGCGTACCGCCGGTGAAATCCAGCAGGCGCAGGCCGAGGGTGTCGGCGTGTTCTGACAGGAAGCGCACCAGCAGTTTGCTGGCATTGCCCAGACCGAGGTGGATATCCGCGCCGGAGTGGCCGCCTTTCAGTCCCTTCAGGGTCAGTTTCAGCGTGGTGAAACCGGCCGGAACCGCTTCGCGGCTCAGTGGCAGAGTGGCGGTAAAATCAATCCCGCCGGCGCAACCCATGTAGATTTCGCCTTCGGTTTCAGAATCGGTGTTGATCAGGATTTCAGACTGTAACCAGTTTGGTTGCAGGCCGAATGCGCCCGCCATGCCGGTTTCCTCGGTCATGGTCAGCAGCACTTCCAGCGGCCCGTGTTCTACGCTTTCATCAGCCAGAACCGCCAGTGCAGAAGCCAGGCCGATACCGTTGTCTGCGCCCAGCGTGGTGCCGCGGGCTTTTACCCAGCCGTCTTCGATGAACGGCTGAATCGGATCTTTAGTGAAATCGTGAACAGTATCGTTGTTTTTCTGCGGCACCATATCGAGGTGAGCCTGCAGGGCAACGGCTTTGCGGTTTTCCATGCCTTTGGTGGCCGGTTTGCGCAGCAAAATGTTGCCAACTTCATCACGCTCAGCGTGGATACCCTTTTCCTGAGCCCATTCAACGATGTGTTTTGCCAGCGCTTCTTCATGATAAGAAGGGTGCGGAATTGAACAGATTTTGGCAAAAATATCCCACAACGGTTGTGGTGAAAGCTGAGACAGTTCAGACACTATAAGTCTCCTGTAACAGTCAGCTCATTCAGGCTCCATTTGCAGGGGAACTGATTGAGATGCTGTAGGTTTAAGGTTAAGTAATCCCCGCCAGACTGTGTGGCGAGTGGCCTGACAGAATATCACTTAATCTTAACCTGTGCGCGGGCGCGGGGAGAAAATCCGGGTTTTTTGGGGCCGTGAGGCCAGATAATCGCTGGTTTTTGTGAACCGGACTCACTATAATCTCGCGCAACCTTTTTCCCCGAATACACCCGTCATACTTCAAATTGCAGATGCGTTGGCCGCGTTCGCTCACCCGAATCACTGACTTAGGTCAGCTCATCGGGATTCGTTCACTTGCCGCCTTCCTGCAATCCGAATTATTTAGGGTTTAAATTTTTAGAAGCCGTTAATTCACTGGCTGGGACACCTTTATGAGCGAAAAATACGTTGTAACCTGGGACATGCTGCAAATCCACGCCCGCACGATGGCTAAACGTCTGCTGCCGGCAGAACAATGGAAAGGCATTATTGCCGTCAGCCGCGGCGGTCTGGTTCCGGCAGCGTTACTGGCTCGCGAACTGTGCATCCGTCATGTGGATACCGTATGTATCTCCAGCTACGACCACGACAATCAGCGTGAAATGCAAGTGCTGAAACGCGCAGAAGGTGACGGTGAAGGTTTCATCGTTATCGACGATCTGGTCGATACCGGCGGCACTGCAAAAGCGATCCGCGAAATGTATCCGAAAGCGCATTTCATCACGATCTTCGCCAAACCTGCCGGTGCGCCGCTGGTTGACGATTACGTGGTTGATATCCCGCAGAACACCTGGATTGAACAGCCGTGGGATATGGGCGTGGTGTTCGTCCCGCCATTGGTCGGTAAGTAAATCCTCGTCATCCTTCGCGCCGCCTTGATGCAGCACGAAGGATTTAGAGGATGCAATGACCCCCTTTTAACGCCTGGCTAATTGCCGGGCGTTTTGCTTTTGCTGACTTGAAATCCTTTCCGCTTGACCTCACTCCTGTCTTGTCGCAACGTGGGCGGGTTATAATCCCTGCCTGAAACGTTCGCCTGCGGGCGAAAAGCTGCTTGCTAACGGAGGATCTTGCATCATGGCTCCAGCCAATCTCACGGAAAAACTGTTCAAACCGTCATTCAAATATCCGGAAACTTCGACACTGGTTCATCGCGTTCATCATCACAATACGCACCCGCCGATGCACTCAGCGCTGGAAGGGGATACCGTGAATTGTTGGTACCGGACAATCAACCGTCTGATGTGGATGTGGCGCGGCGTTGATCCGCTGGAAGTGGAAGAAGTGCTCTCGCGCATTGCCGTTTCTCAGGCCGAACACAGCGACCCGTTATTGCTGGATACCGTCATTGGCTATCGCAACGGTAACTGGATTTATGAATGGTCCAATCAGGCCATGCACTGGCAGCAAAAAGCCGCCGATGAAAAAGACGCCAATCTTGCCAGTGAATACTGGCTTAAAGCCGCGAACCTTTACAGCATTGCCGGTTATCCGCATCTGAAAGGCGATACGCTGGCAGAACAGGCGGAAGCGCTGGCTAATAAAGCGTTTGAGAAATCCTCCGAACATTCGCCGTATGATCTGAAAGAGCTGGAATTCAAAATTCCGGGCGGTGCACCGATAACCGGTTTCCTGCATCTGCCGAACGAAGGCAAAGCGCCGTTCCCGACGGTCATGGTTTGCGGCGGTCTGGACACGTTACAAAGTGACCATCAGCGCCTGTTCCGCTCTTATCTCGCGCCGATGGGCATTGCGATGCTCACCATCGACATGCCGTCGATCGGTTTTTCCTCTAAATGGAAACTGACGCAGGACACCAGCTTTCTGCATCAGCAGGTCCTCATGCAGCTTTCTGATGTGCCGTGGGTAGATGCGAGCCGCGTCAGCTTGCTGGGTTATCGGTTTGGGGCGAACGTCGCCGTGCGGCTGGCGTATCTCGAACCGCGCCGCGTACGGGCTGTGGCGACGCTGGGCGCGCTGGTGCATTCGCTGCTGAGCGACCCGAAATGTCAGGAACAGGTGCCGGATATGTACATGGACGTGCTGGCGAGCCGCATCGGAATGTCGACGGCGTCGGACTCCGCGCTGAAAACCGAACTTAATCGATATTCTCTGAAAACGCAGGGATTATTAGGGCGCAGAACACCGACGCCAATGCTTGCCGCCTACTGGGAAAGCGATATCTTCAGCCCGAAGAGCGAAGCCAGGCTGATTGCGGATTCCTCCTCCGAAGGCAAGATTCTGACCATCAAAAGTGAGCCGCTTTATCAGCACTTTGACAGCGCGTTACACGAAATTTGTGAATGGCTGGAAAAGCATATGCGTTAACTTAACAGTTGCTAATTCCTAACGTTTTGCTAAAAAGGATCGTCTTTCTATGGAGGTTGTACTATGACGTTACCAAGTGGTCATCCTAAAAGCAGGCTAATGAAACGTTTCGGTACGCTGGGGCCGTACATTAGAGAAGGGAAATGCGAGAACGACCGCTTTTTCTTTGACTGCTTAGCTGTCTGTGTGAACGTGAAGCCCGCACCGGAGAAGCGTGAATTCTGGGGCTGGTGGATTGAGTTGCAGGCTGAAGACGAGCGTTTTACCTATGTTTATCATTTCGGCTTGTTCGATAAAGATGGCATCTGGAAAGCGCAAAACATTAAAGATGCTGAAGTACGTGAGAAGCTTGAGACGACGTTGAAAGGGTTCCACAAGAATCTCAACAAGATGATCGAAGAGATGTCCCTCAGACTGGAGCCTGCTGATGATTTCAGCGAGGAACCGGTAAAGCTCTCCGCCTGACACCTTCTGTACTACCCATTCCCACGATGAATACTGCTATTATAGCGTTATGCCGGTTGGCATAACGCTTCTCCCCTGTTACAAAGACAACGAAGCATTTCTTATTTCACCTTAATGGAAAGACTAATGAGTGGCAGTCAGACACTGGTTGTAAAACTGGGCACCAGCGTGCTCACTGGCGGTTCACGCCGCCTCAACCGTGCTCACATTGTTGAGCTTGTCCGCCAGTGCGCGCAACAACATGCGGCAGGGCACCGGATTGTGATTGTAACGTCGGGCGCGATTGCCGCCGGGCGTGAACATCTTGGCTACCCCGAACTCCCCGCCACCATTGCTTCCAAACAGCTGCTGGCTGCCGTCGGGCAAAGCCGTTTAATCCAGCTCTGGGAGCAATTGTTTTCGATTTATGGCATCCACATTGGTCAGATGCTGCTGACGCGTGCCGATATGGAAGACCGTGAGCGTTTCCTTAACGCCCGCGACACGATGCACGCGCTGCTCGATAACCGTATCGTACCGGTCATTAACGAGAATGATGCGGTGGCGACGGCGGAGATCAAAGTCGGCGATAACGACAATCTTTCCGCGCTGGCTGCCATTCTGGCCGGTGCCGATAAACTGCTGCTGCTGACTGATCAGAGCGGGCTTTTCACCGCCGATCCGCGCACCAATCCAGAAGCCGAACTGATCCGCGAAGTCATGACGATTGATGACGAACTGCGTGGCGTGGCGGGCGACAGTGTTTCCGGTCTGGGCACCGGCGGTATGGCGACCAAATTGCAGGCCGCGGATGTCGCGTGCCGTGCGGGTGTCGACACTATTATTGCTGCGGGCAGCCTGCCGGGCGTGATTGGCGATGTGATTAACGGCGTTTCCGTCGGCACGCGCTTCCACGCAATGGAAACCCCGTTGGAGAACCGCAAACGCTGGATCTTCGGGGCACCCCCTGCCGGTGAAATCACCATCGACGACGGCGCGGTTTCCGCCATGATGGAGCGCGGCAGTTCCCTGCTGCCAAAAGGTATCCGCGAAGTGAAAGGCGATTTCTCGCGTGGCGAAGTGATCCGCATCCGCAACCTGAACGGGCGTGACCTCGCGCACGGTGTCAGCCGCTACAACAGCGATGCGATGCGCATGATTGCCGGTCATCACTCTCAGCAGATCAGCGAAATTCTCGGTTACGAGTACGGCCCGGTTGCCGTGCATCGTGACGACATGATTGTCAGTTAAGGAGTAATACATGCTTAACGAGATGGGCAAGGCCGCGAAAGCCGCGTCCTGGCAGCTCTCCACCCTCAGCACTGCGCAGAAAAACCGTGCCCTGATGCTGATGGCCGATATGCTCGAAGCCAACAGCCAGAGTATTATTCTTGCCAACGAACTCGACATGGCCGCCGCACGTGAAAGCGGGATGAGCGACGCATTATTAGACCGCCTGCTGCTTACGCCCGCGCGCTTATCGGCGATTGCCAGCGACGTGCGTGATGTCTGCCGCCTGAGCGATCCGGTCGGGCAGGTGATTGACGGTTCGCAGCAGGACAGCGGTTTACGTCTCGAGCGCCGCCGTGTACCGCTCGGCGTGATCGGCGTGATTTATGAAGCCCGCCCGAACGTGACTATCGACGTTGCCAGCCTGTGCCTGAAAACCGGCAACGCCGTTATCCTGCGCGGCGGTAAAGAAACGCACCACACCAATCAGGCGACGGTTAACGTCATTCAGATGGCGCTGGAAGAGTGCGGATTGCCGAAAGCGGCCGTTCAGGCGATTGAAAGCCCGGATCGCGCGCTGGTAGCGGAACTGCTGCGTCTGGATAAATACGTCGACATGCTGATCCCACGCGGTGGTGCGGCGCTGCACAAACTGTGCCGCGAACAGTCCACTATTCCGGTGATCACCGGCGGTATCGGCGTGTGTCATACCTTTGTGGATGAAAGCGCTGATTTCGACAAAGCGCTGACCGTGCTGGAAAGCGCGAAAGTACAGCGTCCGAGCGCCTGTAACAGCCTGGAAACCGTGCTGGTTCATCAGGCGATTGCAGAACGTTTTCTGCCGGAGCTGAGCGACAAAATGCACCGTGCAGGCGTTACGCTGCACGCCAGCGAATCGGCAATGCCTTATCTGCAAAATGGCCCGGCGAAAGTGCTGGCGGTGACCGAAGAAGGTTACTCGGATGAATGGCTGTCGCTGGATCTGAACGTTACCGTCGTCGCCGATCTGGACGCCGCGGTGGCGCATATCCGCACCTACGGCACCGAACATTCGGATGCGATCCTCACCCGTTCCATCAGCAGCGCGGACAGGTTTGTACGTGAAGTGGATTCTTCGGCGGTATACGTCAACGCCAGCACCCGTTTCACCGACGGCGGACAGTTCGGTTTAGGCGCAGAAGTAGCGGTCAGCACGCAGAAACTGCACGCCCGCGGCCCGATGGGATTAGAAGCCCTGACGACGTATAAATGGATTGGTTATGGCGACGATTTAGTGCGTCCGTGACGGTCAGTACCGGTGGATTTTTAGTCATGAAGCCGGTGCTAAATCCCTATTTCGCATAGGGTGACGAGAAAAACAGCAAACGCACTTTCAGGGGCTTGACGTCAGCGTCAGATTTCACTAATTTAGCACCCCGTAGTTCCCCGGTAACACTTCAAAAAGCCGACTTAGCTCAGTAGGTAGAGCAACTGACTTGTAATCAGTAGGTCACCAGTTCGATTCCGGTAGTCGGCACCATTTTTAAGATCCTAATCCCAGAAATATCAAAACGTTAATATTCTACGCTCCGGCGATGTCCTGCTGTTATCAGCCCGCTTTTTCACGCCAAAATAAACTCAATATCCATAACGTGCGCAGGGTGATTAAGATCTCACCAAACGTTCCGTCAGAGCCTTGACGGGCGCCGTCGGTAAGGAATAAGTTGTCACTCCGTAGTCTTCCGGCAATCCCTCAAAAAGCCGATATAGCTCAGTGGGTAGAGCAGCGCATTCGTAATGCGAAGGTCGTAGGTTCGACTCCTATTATCGGCACCAATTAGTGTTCCAGATTATCCCTTCAGGAAATAAAGGTTAGCTCCGACATTATGTTGATCAAAAGACTCAAGGAAGCGCGTCTGCGTTCGGGACTTTCTCAGTACAAACCTGGTGTACTCGCGGGGCTCGATGAAGCTTCTGAATCAATATGAGAAGGGCAAGCATCAGCCCGATCAGGATACGGTGAGCCGAATCGCCAAAGTATCAGATGTGCCCGTTGCCTATTTTTATGCAGAGTAAGACGAGCTGGCTGCGCTGATTATTGAATTTCATGAAAGTAAAAAGCCGTCTGATACTGTTCAATCTTAGGAATCACCGGCTATCAGCCAGAAACTGTAAGCCTTTGCCCGGCTATGTACAAAAGGCAAAATTTCATCGCCTGACTGTTTTCCTGGCAGGGCATATTCAAGCGGCAGATAGAAATCTCGGCCGTTTCTAACCCCCGTCGCTCAATCCCCCTAAACCGTCAACTCCCTTGCATAACGAATAAAATCCGCCAGAGCTTTATTTTTTTGGTGTCGCTGCCAGCTCAGGGTCAGGGTGGATGTCGCGCCTGAGTCGGTCAGGAAGCAGTAGTTCACGTCGGGGATCATCACCGATCTCTGCGTTTCCGGCACCAGCGCGACGCCCATTCCCATTGAGACCAGCCCGATAGCCACTGACACATCCCGCGTAAACTGAATTTTCTGGGGGACAAATCCGGCTTTCTGGCAGGCGTTCATCGCGGACCACCCAAGGCCGACGCCGGGCGGATCTCTCTGGATAAGGAAAGGGCATTCAGACAGTGAGGAAAGGGCGATTTTCTGATCTGAAGCCAGCGGATGATTGCGCGGGAGAACGGCAATCAGCGGGCGGGTTGCGACGTCAAGATATTCCAGTTCCGGGTACTGCGGTACCGGCGAGCGGACGAGGGCGATATCAAGTTGATAATTGAGCAGAAGTGTTAGCTGCTCGTGAACGTTATGTTCTTCAATAACGATCTCAATATCCGGTTTTTTCTTGCGGTAACCATTAATTAACAGCGCCAGCGCCGGATCCAGAATCGACGATCCGACGTAGCCGAGCTTCAGCTGTCCTTTAAAACCCTGCCGTAAACTGCGCGCATTTTCGAGAAATTTCTCGTAATGGTTGATGGCAATCCGCGCTTCTTCTACCAGCTGCTCCCCCTCGAAAGTCAGCGCCACATGGCGCTTGTCGCGGGTAAAAAGCGGGATCCCCAGTGACTGTTCGAGCGCCTTGATGTGCTGGCTTAATGCGGGCTGCGCGATGTTGAGTTGCAGGGCGGCTTTACCAAAATGCAGCACTTCTGCCAGCACCACAAATGAGTGTAATTGTCGGTAATCCATACGTTCTCCGTGTCGTTTTTCTCATAATAATCCCTTATCAAAGAGCCGGGTAATGTTATTGGACTCTTATCACCGATTCTTTGCAAACTGACCGGGCAGCGGCAAAGAAGCACATTCCGCTGCACCCCCGATTACCTGACTTTAAGGGCCATTGAGATGTCTGAAGAACAAAAAAAAGTGACTGATCTCCGTTCCGCACTGGAGGTCTTAAGCCAGTACGACGACGAACTGATCTACACCGATGAACCCGTGGATCCGATCGCGGAATTATCCGGTGTATACCGCTACGTAGGCGCCCACGGCACCGTTAAACGTCCGACCCAAATCGGTCCGGCAATGATCTTTAATAAGGTCAAAGGCTATAACGACATGCGGGTGCTGATTGGCCTGCTGTCTTCACGCAAACGCGTGGCTCGTCTGTTCGGCACCACACCGGAAAATCTGGCGTTTATGCTGAAAGATTCCGTGTCGAATCCTATCGCGCCCATCGTTATTCCACGCGAAAAAGCGGTGTGTCAGGAAGTGGTTCATCTGGCGACTGACCCGGATTTCGATATTCTGAAAATCCTGCCAGCGCCGACCAATACGCCGGAAGATGCCGGTCCGTATTTCACCCTCGGCATGTGCTACGCCTCCGACCCGGAAACCGGTGAGCATGACGTCACCATTCACCGCCTGTGCGTGCAGAGTAAAGATGAAATCTCCATGTATTTCGTGCCGGGCCGTCATCTGGACGTGTTCCGTCAGAAAGCCGAAGCGGCCGGTAAACCACTGCCAATTTCAATCAGCATCGGTGTGGATCCGGCGATTGAAATCGGTGCGTGCTTTGAGCCGCCAACCACGCCGCTGGGTTTTGACGAACTGTCCATCGCGGGCAGCCTGCGCAATCAGGCCGTAGAACTGGTGGATTGCCTGACCGTGAAGGCGCGCGGTATCGCTAACGCCGAAGTTGTGATTGAAGGCGAACTGCTGCCGAACTACCGGGTTCGCGAAGACCAGAACACCAATACTGGCAAAGCGATGCCTGAATTTCCGGGTTATACCGGTGCCGCGCAAGCCGAAGTGCCTGTGATTAAAGTGAAAGCGATCACTCACCGCCGCCATCCGATCCTGCAAACCTGCATCGGGCCGAGCGATGAACACACCAATATGGCGGGCATTCCGACTGAAGCCAGTATTTTGCAGATGGTTGAACGCGCGCTGCCGGGCTTTGTGCAGAACGTTCACTGTCCGTCACCGGGTACCGGTAAATACCTGGCGGTATTGCAGGTGAAAAAACGTTTTGCGGCTGACGAAGGTCGTCAGCGTCAGGCGGCACTGCTGGCGTTCTCAGCGTTCTCCGAGCTGAAACACGTCATGCTGGTGGATGAAGATGTCGATATCTTTGATCTCAATGACGTTATCTGGGCGATGACCACCCGCTATCAGGGCGATGTCAGCACCATCTTTATTCCGGGCGTGCGCTGCCATCCGCTCGATCCGTCATCCGATCCGGCTTTCAGCCCGTCGGTGCGCGACCACGGTATTGCCTGCAAAACCATTTTCGACTGCACAGTACCTTATAACCTGAAAGCGAATTTCCACCGCAGCGAGTTCCTCGAAGTGGACGTAAACCGCTTTATCCCGGGTTTTACTAAAAAGTGATCAGTAATAAACAATAAGGAAACAGCATGTCAGGGTCTGCATTAAAGGCACCACAGAAACCCCGCGTTATCGTCGGGATCAGTGGCGCGTCCGGGTTCTCTTATGGCGTTCAGGCGTTGCGTTACCTGCGCCAGCTGGATGTGGAAACGCATCTGGTGATCTCCCCGGCGGGGCACCTCAACCGTGAGCACGAAACCACGCTGACTGAAACGGATGTAGCGGAACTGGCGGATGTGGTTTATCCCTTCCGCGCGGTGGGGGCGGCGATTGCCAGCGGGTCATTCCGTACGCTCGGCATGCTGGTGGCGCCTTGTTCGATGCATACCCTGGCGGCTATTTCGACCGGCCTGACGGATAATCTGCTGACGCGGGCGGCTGATGTCGTATTAAAAGAACGGCGCCGGTTGGTACTGATGGTGCGTGAAACGCCGCTGCATGCGGGGCATCTGCGTAACATGCAACAGGTGACGGAGTCCGGCGCAATTGTTTTTCCGCCGGTGCCTGCCCTGTACGCAAGGCCGACAACTGTTGAAGAAATTATTGCGCATAGCGTGGCGCGCGCGCTGGGTCTGCTGGATCTGGACTGTGCCGATTTGCCTCGCTGGGGTGAAAACATGAAGTTAATGACCAGGAGTAAAGACTCATGATTATCGGACCTTATATCAACGGCTCCGCCGTATTGATTGGCGGCATTGTCGGCGCGGTGCTCAGTCACCGCCTGCCGGAGCGCATCCGTACGTCTATGCCCTTGATTTTCGGCGCGGCGTCCATGTGTATGGGCGTCGTTCTGGTGGTAAAACTCAGCCATATGCCGGTGATGGTGCTGTCGGTGATCCTCGGCGCGCTGCTCGGTGAACTGTGTTATCTGGAAAAAGGCATCGGCAAACTGGGCAGTAAAGCCCGCAGTCTGGTTGAGGTGTTTGTGAAATCCGATCCGGGCGATCAGGAATCTCAGGAAAAATTCCTGCAAAGCTACGTGGCAATCATTGTGTTGTTCTGCGCCAGCGGCACCGGGATTTTCGGGTCGATGCACGAAGGCATGACCGGCGACACCAGCGTGCTGATTGCCAAATCGTTTCTGGATTTGTTCACTGCGGCGATCTTTGCCACCACGCTCGGTTTCGCCGTCGCCGTGGTGGCGGTTCCGCAATTAATCATCCAGCTGCTGCTGGCGTACGGCGCGGTGTTTATCCTGCCGCTGACCACGCCCGCCATGCAGGCCGATTTCTCCGCCGTTGGGGGTGTACTGATGTTCGCGACCGGTTTTCGAATCTGCGGTATTAAGATTTTCCCAGTGGCCAATATGTTGCCCGCGCTGTTACTGGCGATGCCAATATCCGCCCTGTGGACTCACTTTTTCTAACTAAGCAGCAGACAGTAACAGACGTTAAACCGCATGTTCGGGCGACTGCGCGTGCGGGAAATAAAAATGATGGATGACGTTATTTCAGAAAGTCATGTTTGAAAATTAAATACACCAGTGATTTCAATCGCACGCGGTGGCTTGCTGCTGCGTCCTTTCTGAGAATGACAGGGATCCAGGGACTGGAAATAATGCGTTTTTATCTAAGAAGAAACAGGTTCTGTCATGATAAAAAATAAACTTTCCGTTACGCTGGCATTATTAATGCCTTTGACTTCCTTTGCAGCAGAAACGATTAATTCCGCACCAGAAGTTTTAAAAGTTACCTCATCCGCCGATGATGGCAGCGCAGGCACATTGCGCTGGGCACTGGAGAAAAATAACCAGAACGCCGGACATTATCGCATTGAGCTTCAGTCCCCCGATAATCAGCCGTTAGTGATTAAACCGGTTAAACCGCTGCCGGAAATTCTCGGGCCGGTGGATATCATAAATCTCGACTGGCAGAAAAATGGCAAATACGCTGCCATCGACGGTTCCGGTTATATCAAAGGCAGCGAACCGCAATCCTGTCCGGGTGCGGTCAGCGGCCAGTATGGCGCAAACGTCCGCACTACCACCATGCCAGGTCTTGTTTTACGCGATACCCATGACGTGACTTTGCAGGGCATCGAAGTCCGCAACTTCTGTATCGGCATTCTGATTAACCGCGCTAAAAATAACGTCATCGAAGACAGCCGTATCGTAGGCAACCACGGTGGTGCTGGCATCATGATGACCGGCGATGACGGCAAAGGGAATTCCACCGCGACCACCACCGAGCGTAATAAAATTATCCGCAATACCTTCATTAATAATGGTGATGCGATGGAAGCGACGCGCGGTGCGTCATTTAACCTGATTGCGGAAAACTTTATTACGACCGACGACGTAAATAATAAAGAACCTTCTCAGGGGCTGGAAATGCTGTGGGGGAATGATAACGAAGTGCTGCATAACCATTTTGAAAACTATTCCGACGGCGTGCAGCTTAACTGGGGGAACCGCAATTATATCGCCGGTAATACCTTCACCAATCTGTCCTCTGCCGTCACGCTGAGCGGCACCGGAAATATCGTCGACAGCAATATCATGACCGGCAACCGCGTAGCCGTTTCCGTGCGTCCGCAGGGCGAACCGGGTAAAAATGGCGCGTTCGGCATCAACCGCATCACCGGACCTGCGGTGAACCGCATTACGGCTAACATCATGGTTGATAACGGTAAACCGGTTAAACGCTGCTTTGCCGGCGGCAGTTGTCTGGACGGTTTTGCAGGCGCTATCGTCTTTAACGTGCCGGGTCTGGAACACGCGGCCTTCACCGGCAACCGTGGCGGCGGTATCAGCAACGACACCAGCAAACTCGAAAAAATCTGCGCGATTGACGGCCCGTCAGCAGACTGCGAGAAAACCCCGAATAAAGATCAGCAGGCTCCGGCGATTACCCGCGTAAGCCGCAGCCAGAACGCGCTGACCATCGACGGTCAGGTGAAAGGCGAAGCCAATACGCTGTACCGCGTTGAGTTCTTCTCCAACAGCAAATCCACACAGGATGAAGCTGAAAATTATTTGGGTTATCAGATGGTGCCCATCAATGCCAAAGGGCAGGGCATCATTCACGACCAGATTAACGTCGCGGCAGATTTGCAGGTGGCGAATGTTACCTCAACCGCCACTACCAGCGACGGTGCCACTTCCATACTGAGTAAACCGGTTGCGCTGAAGTAAAACTTTTGTCCTGACAACGTGCATTCCCTGCAAATAAAAAACGTCGCCGGCTGGATTTTCCACCCGGCAGACGCGTCACGATGGTCAACAGGAAAAACGATAATGAGTTTAACCAAAAGTTTATTAGCTCTTTCCCTATTACTCAGTCTCCAGGGTACCGCGATGGCTGCCCAAACCAGTGCACCAGAGGCGGCAGTCTTGCAACGCCACCCGGTGCCTATCACCATTCGTAATACTGTGATTGGCGAAGGCGTGCCAAAAATCATCATTCCGACAACCGGAAGCACGGCAGAACAGGTCCTGGCCCAGGCTAAATCTATCGGCGCTGACGCCGATGCATCCCTGATTGAATACCGTATCGACTACCTGGATTTCGCCACTGATGCCGCCAAAGTGGGCGCATTAGGCAAACAGGTTGCCGCGGCCGCTGACGGTAAACCGCTGATCCTGACGTTCCGCACACAGACAGAAGGTGGCGTGAAAAGCATCAGCGATAAAGCGTATGGCGACTTGTATCTGTCGCTGATCAAAGACCATTTCATCGATATTCTCGACGTCGAAATGTTCCGCGATGCAAAAGTGGTTAAGGAAGTCGTTACCGCCGCACACAAAGCGGGGATCAAAGTGGTGATGTCCAGCCATGATTTCCACAAAACGCCATCGGTCGCCGAAATCGTTACCCGACTGCGTAAGCAAGACAACATGGGCGCGGATATCCTGAAAATCGCCGTGATGCC
The DNA here is from genome assembly GCF_024808755.1 of Rahnella sp. BIGb0603. Taxonomy (NCBI): domain Bacteria; kingdom Pseudomonadati; phylum Pseudomonadota; class Gammaproteobacteria; order Enterobacterales; family Yersiniaceae; genus Rahnella; species Rahnella sp. BIGb0603. The sequence goes on from NZ_JANUEX010000003.1 coordinate 76,249, forward strand.
GCACAATCCTGAAGATGTTGTCACTCTGATGGACGCCACTGCGCAGATCCGCGATAAGTATTCCCTCAAACCGTTGCTGACCATGTCGATGGGCGGTCTGGGTGCGGTATCGCGTCTTTCCGGTGAAGTATTTGGCGACGATCTCACCTTCGGGATGCTTGGCACGCCGTCGGCACCGGGGCAGATAGAAGCACATCAGCTGGACGTAGAAATGCAAACCCTGCACGCCGCTATCGCAAACCACTGATATTCCTGCGGCAGAGCGTTTACCGCCTCTGCCGTTTTTCAGTCTGTTCATCCCTTTCCTGCCCGCTTCAGAACGCGATCGCACATTTAGTTAACGGTCATTAAATAAATATCTTGCACAAAGTCTCATCAGCCCTTAGTATTTACTTATCGAACGTTAATTAATAAATAACGTTGACCTGAAACCGGGGTTTCTGAAGAAGGCATCCCAAACTAAATTAACGAACAGGAATTAACATCATGAAAAATATCGCAATGACCATCGCCGCTCTGACTCTGGCTACCGCTTCATTCACCACTCTGGCAGCAACTGAGGTTCAGTCCGCACCTGCCGGTCAGCAAACCATAGGTGTGGTCAGCGCATCAACATACGGTTCACTGCCAAGCCTGCAATCACAACTGAATGCCAAAGCTGAACAAGCCGGTGCAAGTTCATACCGCATCATCGGTGCTTCCGGTAATAACCAGATGTACGGTACCGCTGAACTGTATAAATAAGATGTCACAGTAATAAGCATAAGAGGCGGCGGTTGCCGCCTTTTTCGTGTCTGCAATTTACGAAATCATGCCGTGCTCAATGATACTTGTGGAAATAGTTATTGCGGATCTTGCGGTTGATAAAGCCATGGAGGCCGCTGCCTGCTTTCGCCATCGCTTTCATGCGGTCCACATCTGCCAGACCGGGGCGAATGGAGTTGTAGATGTAATGCCAGCCATCTTTAAACTTCACCGTAATTGAATCTTCCGTTGTTAAAAAAGCGACGATACCCGAATTACCTCCACGATTTTGGTACCTTTCCATTCCCACCTCCCTGCCAGTGACATTCGATTTAAGCCAAATTATCTTATCCACGAACTTTTTCCGTTTATGTGAGCCACTCGGCTTTTTTAAATGTATCGGATGTTTGCGGGAGGTCGAATCTGCTTAAGCCGTCTCTGTGGTCAGTATCCGGAAACTGACGGCCTGAGGTTTAATGAAAGCTCAGGTAAAAATGATCGTATAACGCCTTTATCCGCAATCTGCGGTAATCCTCAATGACGGGCTTTATCCGCAGATTGTGGTGTCCGGAATGCGGCGTTTTGACTTCCACCACCTGACATCCTGCGGCCTGAACTGACGTTAATCCTGCGATTGAATCTTCAAACCCGATACATTCTGACGGCTCAACGCCGAGGCGGCTGGCACCCAGCAAAAATGGCTGTGGATGAGGTTTTCCCCAGGTGATGTTTTCACTGGTGATCAGAATTGGCGGGGAAGGCAGAGCTGAACAGGCGATCCGTGCAGATGCGACGTTGAATGATCCTGAAGTCACGATCCCCCACGGCACACCCAATGTATTTAATTGCGCAAGAAATTCCCTGGCGCCGGGCAATGCGGTAATACCTTCGGTATGCGTCGCTTCATAATCTTCCAGTGTCAGGAAAATATCCTGCAACTGGGCTTCTCCGGCATCCGGAAGAAAATGTCTTAACGTCGCCATCGCTGGTTTTCCGTGCAAAAAGCGGCGCAATTCTTCGATATCGAGTCCGTATTGCGCAGCCCAACGATTCCATGAGTGTTCGACAAAATCGAGAGAAGTCACGAGTGTTCCATCCAGATCAAACATCAGCGCGTTGCAGTGCATATTGCCACTCCGTTGAAAAATGTCTGACCTTATCTTAGTGAGCAATATGACAATTAAAATAGTAATAAAACGGCCTTTATATAAATAAAATGACCTCTCTGTGTTTTTTACAACCTGTGATGAAGATCCCAAAAAATGATCGGAGAATAAATTTATAAATTATTTCTTAAAAATCATAGTATTAAGCGTGTAATTCTAAAAGATTAAATTGGGATGACAATCACACTTTTACAACGATGAAATTCAGCTACAGCAAAGGATACAAAATTACTATATTCAGGCTTGCATTCTCCCACGAGGATAGAGTCATGGATGGCAAATAATAAAATGTCGTCAAATATTCTCAACGCGGAGTAGATATGGCTGAGCAATTAATTTATCGCTGTAAATTGAACGAGGGGATCCATGCCCGTCCTGCCGGACATATTGAGCGCTTGTGCAATACCTTTCGCGCGGAGGTTTTCTGGAAAAACTCCCGTACCGGGATAACCGCCAATGCAAAAAGTGCGCTGGCGCTTGTGGGTACAGATACGCTATTGAACGATCTCTGTGAGATTGCTTTTTGTGGTGAAGATGAGTTTGATGCCAGCCTGCAACTTTCTGACTTAATGGAAAAATTATTGTTTCTGGAAGAGGCGGTGCAGGAAGACTCCCCGATAACGGCGTCACCGGTGCCACGTACTCTGCGTGAATTGCATCCGGCTTGTTTTCACGGTACCCGGATCTGTGGTGGGGTTGCGATTGCGCGTCCGTTGATTTGTCAGAGCATAAGTTTTGCTCAACTTGAAAATCAGGCTCCTAAAGAATTCCTCGGGGAAAAAGAAGAAATATTACGTTTCCGCACGGGGATCAATATGCTGAAAAAAGAAAAAATCCTGCGTCTGGAAAATATTTCAGGCGTGGAGCGCGATATTGTTGAGGCTCATTTGTCTGTGATTAACGATATTACGTTTTCAACACAGGTTGAAGATAATATCCATCAGCATCTGAATGCTTATTCTGCCGTAGTTTCTGCCGCAAGTGTGTTCAGTGAAATTCTCAGTCGTTCCGCCAGTAAATATATCCGCGAGCGCGTGCTGGATGTTATGGATATTACCCAGCAGATCCTGATGAAAATTCACGCTGAACTGGTTTTGCCACACTCAGATCTCCGTCTTACAGAACCCACTCTTCTTATTGCCGACCGGCTGACACCGGGAAAATTTTTAGCGCTCGATAAATCATTTCTGGCGGGATTGGTGCTCTCTCATACCGGCAAAACATCACATACCGCAATTCTGGCCCGTTCTTTGGGGATCCCGACTATCACTGACCTTGATGATGCGCTTCTGGCGGGTGACACACGGCAGGTCATGGTGCTTGATGGCAACCTCGGCTTGCTTATTCCCGCACCGGATGCGGCCGTTCTCCGTTATTACGAAAGCGAACTTGCGGTGTCTGCGGTAAAGCAGCAACAAATGCTGGCAAAGGTGTCTGAGCCTGCACTGACCGCTGATGGCCATCGTCTGGAAGTGCTGGCCAATATTGGCAGCAGCGCTGAAGTGGAAAACATTTTTCGCTTTGGCGCTGAAGGGATCGGGTTATACCGGACTGAAATGGTTTTCATGGATCGCCCGCAGCCTCCTTCGGAAGAAGAGCTGTTCTGGCATTACAGCAAAGTGCTGCAAAGGGCAAATGGAAAGCCTGTGATATTTCGTACGATTGACATCGGCGGGGATAAACCGGTTGAGTATCTGAATATTCCAGAAGAAGAAAATCCTTTTCTCGGTTATCGGGCGATCCGTATTTATCCAGAGTTTATCGGTCTGTACAGGACGCAGTTGGCGGCTATTTTGCGCGCCTCGGCAGAGGGGAATGCAAAAATAATGATCCCGATGATTGCTTCTGTTGAGGAAGTCATCTGGTGTCGCAGCGTGCTGGAAGAGGTCAAAGCAGAACTGAAATTGCGCGCTCTGCCATTTAACGATGCCATCGAAATGGGCGTCATGCTCGAAGTGCCTTCCGTGTTGTTTGCCGTTACCGAAATTGCCCGACATGCCGATTTTTTCAGTGTTGGCAGTAATGATCTTACCCAATATCTTTTTGCCGCCGATCGTGGAAATACGCGGGTTGAGAAGGTTTATGACCATTATTCTCCGGCTTTCCTTCGTGCCCTTAAATTTGCTGTGGATGGCGTACACCGGGAAGGACGATGGATAGGCATTTGCGGTGAGCTGGCGGCGGATCCCCTTTTATTGCCCGTGCTGGCCGGGCTCGGATTCGACGAATTAAGTATGAGCGCTTCGGCGATCCCCGCGATTAAAAATGATATTTCAGGGCTGAGCCTGGTGAAATGTCGGTCGCTGGTGGCGAAAGTTTTGGCCGCCGGGAATTCCTCTGAAGTGAAATCTCTTCTCATCAGCCCGGATGTGGCTGTGGATATTCCCCGCGCAATTCTGACACATGACTGTATTTTGCATAACGTTGCGGCCGGCAGCCGTAATGAAGTGATTAAAACATTAACGGACAACCTCTGGTTGCAGGGCAGAACGGCGAATCGTGAAAAACTGGCTGAAGATATCTGGAAGCGTGAGGATTCATTCCCTACGGCCGTGGGATTTGGTTTTGCAATACCGCATACGAAGTCAGATTTTATTTCTCACTCAACCATCAGTATTGCCAAATTACAGGAGTCCGTTCAGTGGGCAGAACAGTCCGTGAATATTGTCATTATGCTGACTATTCGCAAAGACAGCACCGACAATGACCATATGAAATATTTCTCCCGGCTCGCCCGAAAAATAATGAATGAGGATTTCCTAAATGAAATAAGCCGCAGTGAAACGGCCAGTGAAATTTATAAGGCAGTCTCTCAGGCAATAGACGTTGAATTCTAATTATTAAAATAATCATTACCTCTCACCCTACATGAGGTCTCTATGCTCAGTTTATTGAAAAATACCAAGCGTCATTTTATGACCGGCGTTTCATACATGATCCCCTTCGTGGTTGCCGGAGGAGTGTTGCTGGCATTGTCGGTGATGTTGAACGGGAAGGCCGCCGTACCTGATCAGGGTTTTCTTAAAGCCATGTCGGTTATTGGCATCGCAGGCCTGAGCCTGTTTATCCCTATTCTGGCTGGATTTATCGCCTACTCAATGGTGGAAAAACCGGGTATCGCGCCGGGAGCTATCGGCGGTTATCTGGCGAACCAGATGGGCGCAGGATTTCTCGGTGGCATGCTGGCGGGGATAATCGCCGGGCTGGTGGTCTGGATGTTGCTGCAAATAATTGCCCGCCTGAAAGTGCCTGATTTCCTGCGTATGGTTCTGCCGATTTTCGTGATCCCTCTGGTCGGTACCTTTATTACCGGCATCGCGATTTATTACGTAGTCGGGGATCCGGTGGCCTGGATCATGAAATCATTGAGCATCTGGCTGGCAGGAATGCAAGGTGCATCCTTTGTGGTTCTGGGGATTATTCTTGGATGCATGATCACCTTCGACATGGGCGGGCCGGTCAATAAAACCGCCTTCTTCTTTGCCGTAGCGCTCATCACCACCAATCCACAACTCATGGCCGCTGTCGCGGTTCCGGTCTGCACGCCTCCGCTTGGCCTTGCGCTGGCGACATTCTTCTTTAAAGGCATTTTTAATGATGAAGAGCGTGAAGCGGGCAAGCCTGCTTTCGTCATGGGGCTTATCGGCATCAGTGAAGGCGCCATTCCCTTCGCCGCCGCTGACCCGATGCGCGTCATTCCGGCCAATATGTTCGGCGGAGCCGTCGGATCCATCATCTCATTGTGGTTTGGGGCAACCAATGCCGCGCCCTGGGGCGGGTTAATCGTTCTGCCAATTATCGGCAATCCAGTGGGCTATGTTATCGCCGTGATTTGTGGTTCAGTCGCAACAGCAATCGCCGTCAAAGTTTTGAAAACCTTAATGAAACCGAAGTTTAAAACAGAGAAAGAACTCGATATTTCTTTCGATTGATTAATAACTGGAGAAACTATGAAAAACACACTCAAGCAGTATGTTGACTACATCGTTAAAGGCGGGAAATCCTCAATGCTCGGGATTGGGCCGATGTCACCTGCACTGATTCAGGCCTGTTTCGAACTGGGTAAAGAGAAAGATTTACCCCTGATGTTTATTGCCAGCCGCAACCAGGTGGATGCCGATGAGTTCGGTGCCGGGTACGTGAATAACTGGGATCAGTTCCGTTTTGCCGCCGATCTGAAAGCGGTCGCGGAGAAAGTGGGCTTCGACGGCGATTACTTCCTGTGCCGCGACCATGGAGGCCCTTGGCAGCGTGATAAAGAACGTAAAGATCATATTCCCGAAAGTGAAGCCATGGTACTGGCGCGCCGTTCTTACGAAGTGGATATGGATGCCGGTTTCGATCTGCTACACATTGACCCGACGAAAGATCCGTATGTCGTTGGCAAAGCCATTGATATCGAAATTGTTCTGCAACGCACAGTGGAACTCATTCAGTTCTGTGAAGATTATCGTCAGAAAAAAGGGCTTAAGCAGTTTTATTATGAAGTAGGAACCGAAGAGACCAATGGTGGGCTGACATCCATTGACGCGTTTGAAGAGTTTATTATCGAACTCAATACGCGTCTTGATGTGGCCGGTTTGCCACGCCCGCTATTTATCGTGGGCCAGACGGGCACCCTGACACGCCTGACGCGTAACGTCGGTCATTTTAATGATGTTCAGGCCAACCAGTTGTCGGACATTAGTAACCGCTACGGTGTCGGCTTGAAAGAGCATAACGGTGATTATTTGCCGGATGATATTCTGCTCAAACATCCGGGGTTGGGTATTACGGCCATGAACGTAGCTCCGGCTTATGGCACCTGGGAAACCCGCGCGTATCTGACACTGCATGAAGTGGAGAAAGATCTCGCGTCCAAATCTCTGATCCCGGCTGCGTCGAATTTCAAAACGGTGCTGACCCGAGCCTGTGTGCTGAGCCACAAATGGGAAAAATGGATCACTGATGAACATAAAAATAAATCTGAGGAGCAGATATTCAATGAGCCGGATTTATTAAAAGAAATTCTCGAACTTAGTGGGCATTATAATTACGAGAAAAATGATGTTGTCGCCGAAATGAAAAAAATGTTTTCTAATCTTTCACGTTTCGGTATAGAGCCACAGCGTTATGTGGTGAATAAAATTAAAGATGTTATCCAGAATGAAGCCGAATGCTTTAATATGCCAGGGCTGACAAGTCGCGTATGTAAGGCGTAATTTACACGTTGTATCCTTTCAGGATTTAAAATATGACTCTGTTAATTGCTGTAACGGCATGCCCTACAGGGGTTGCGCACACTTATATGGCGGCGGAAGCATTATTGACTGCTGCGCAGAAAAAGGGGTGGTCAATTAAAGTAGAAACCCAGGGAGCCAGTGGCGTGGAGAATGAATTAAATTCTTCTGATATTGAAAATGCAGATATGGTTATATTGACTAATGATGTCAGCATTAAAAATGAAAACCGTTTTACGCATAAAAAAATAGTCCGCGTAGGTTCCAATACGGCCGTGCGGCACGCGGATAAGATCATGGTAAAAATCGCTGAGAATCTCGGTATTGTTTGAGCGCTCAGGCGCGTTTCCCACCGTAAAGCAGAGCGTTATCTGGCCTGATGCCTCCGAACGCTGAACTTCTGTGAGTCGTGTCGTAAAGCTTGAGTAAAACACAATAACGTTATGTTAATGATTATGTAATAGTGAGGAGTTACCCGGCAGATGCAGGATTTGAGACGCCATGAGCGCATTTATTCAATCGATACTCAGTGAATTCAGCAGCATTTACGCGAATGCCAGTTCGGTATTCGTCGCGAACGGCCGTGCTGAACCGCCGGGAATGGCATATCGCCTGCATTTGCCTCGCCTCGAACTTACGGTGAAAGGGGTAATGAACATGTTGGTGGCCAAAGGCTCTGACAAAATTATTAAATTTGAACAGCCAGTGGGGACCATGACGTATATTCCGGCCAATGGCTGGAATCTTCCTGACTGGTCAACTCCGGTGATTTCATTGTCACTGGTATTCTCACGGCAGGATATTGGTTTTAGCATCATTAATTGGGATGGACATCAGTTCAAAGAGGTCGAGAAATTTGCCTTACAAAATGCCAGTGTGAATATTCGCGAACCTATTCTTCAGCTCATCGAAGAACTTGCCTGGGAGCAGGATTCCACGACGGAAACCTTTTCTCATCTGGTGCTGGCGCTGGTCAATAATATTTATGACCAGCTTAATCATTCGCCTTCTGCAACGCCCAATTCTTCACTGATAGAAGATATTAAACGGTATATCGACAATAATTATGACAGTGGCGTTAATCGGGATTCTGTCGCCGCATTCTTTAATATCTCTCCCAGCTATCTTTCACGGCTCTTTGCAAAATCCTCAGACTGTAAATTTAGTGCATATCTTACGCAGACACGTATCGCTAAATCCAGGCTGTTACTGACGAATACCACGCTGAAGATACGGGAAATTTCTGTGAAAAGCGGGTTCACGGACAACAATTATTTCTGTAAGGTTTTTAAAGAAATCAACGAGTGCACGCCTCTTGAATACAGAAAAATCAACCGCAATCACTCATTCACGAATAAACCTTAAATAAGGAGGCGATATGTCGTTAAAAACAGGAACCTCAAAAATTAATATCCTCGCGATCACCGCCTGCACTACTGGCGTCGCGCATACCTACATGGCCGCAGAAAAGCTCGAAAAGCTTGCCAGGGAGTATGATTTTGGCGTCAAGATTGAAACACAGGGAGTATTGGGGATTAAAAATAAATTGTCCGAAAAGGACATTGAAACCACCGATCTTGTCATTATCGCCGCCGATATTGTCATTGATAACCCTGACCGGTTTACCGGCTGCCGGGTGATCAACGTCAGGATCAGTTCACTGCTCATGAACCCTAACCAAGTGTTGATCACAATTAAAAAAATACTGCATTACCCGAAAGGCAAAACCATTGATATCTGATCTGGGATGCGGTTCTTCCATGATGCCGCACCCTGAAACGGGAAGCTCACTTCCCGCATTCGTCCGCTGTCTTATTTCCCCGGCAACAATCTGCCGCTCATCAGCAACAACAGCGTTTTCACGATAAGCCCGGCCAGCAGAAGATTGGCGAGCGAAAATAAAATCCACGACAATATCTGCATATCGATGACTTGCCGGCTGTGCGCCAGCCGTAAAGAGGCGTTTGCCATAGCCGAAAGACCGAACGAAAAGGCCCACATCGACGGGCTGAATCCGCCGGCAAAAAACCATCGCACAAGCCGGAGCATAAAAAAGAGTTGCAGCAAACCGTAGCCGAGCAACAGCAGGGCGAACATATCAAAATGATTGCCGTTCACGCACAGCCACGCATAACAGGCGACAAATGCTGGTGCGAGCTGGACGCCAATCACGCCGCGCGCCGGGCCGGAAAGTTCTTTCTGCGTGCGCAAACGGTGGATGATCGCCGGTTCAAGCGTCAGCCATGAAATCAGCCCTGCGCCGAGAAACAGCGCGCCGATATCCTGATGTCCGGCCGTGCCGAAGGCCATGGCGCAGATAAAGTTGGCGGCAACCGTTGGCAGATAAAAACCGGGGGTGGTGGCTTCTGAAGCAAATTCGCCGCGCCAGAGCGGGGCGCAGCGCCAGGCGGAAAATATCAGTTGCCCGGTGGCACCGGCGGTCATCAGCGTGTTCGCCAGCAGCAGGTTGTACGGATGCAAGCCTGTCGAAACCAGCACGCCGCCCGCGGGCAGTAAGCTGATGAAACTGAACTGGTTATTATTGAGAAACTCTTCGCGCACGGCTTTCGGTTCGGCCAGGCAGCGACCGACGTAAATCACCGTCAGCGTCAGCCAGATAGAACTTCCGGCAAAAATGAGCATTTCACCCAGCCAGGCAGGCCCCAGTCCCAGCGTGGCGGCATAGCGCCAGGCGCTGCCCAGCCCGAAAACCCCCAGAACCATCCCGAAAAAACTGACGGGAACCCGATGAACAAACTGCGAAAATGACATAGCGATTAACCGGAAGTGAAATGACCGGCAAAGTTTATACGCAAAAAAAGCCCTCAGCGATAACCCCGGTCAATGTTCCGCTGTAAATCAAAACGCAGGCCAAACGAGGCGCATTTTTAGGAAACCATGAGTAGATAACCGAAAGCGTTGGGGAATAGAATCGCCGCGTTGTCTTACTCTTTCCACGAAGGTTCAGAATGAAAAAACTCTTATTCATCATCATGGTAACAGCGCTTTCGGGCTGTGTGAATCATCATCACGAACCGCAAAGACGTCAGACCGGAATGGCGAATCCGGCGGCGGTTTATTGCCATGAAAGAGGCGGCAGATCGGTGAATATTGAAACGCAGCAGGGCGTCAGGACAGATTGTGTATTTCCTGATGGCAGACACATCGACGAATGGGAGCTGTACCGCCACGACCACCGCTAGGGCAGGATTCTTAGCTCCGCGAAAGGCTTTCCCTGAAAGAGGAAAGCCTTTTTTATGGATGCGTTGTAAGCGTTCACTAACTGATAGGGAAACATCCTTCCGGCCAGTGCGTTAGCGGTGCCCGGAAGGATATCACCCATGCGGATATACCGCGCCGGAAAGAGAAGAGACAGCGTCTCCGCGACTGCGCCCATTTCATCCGTCATTTTCAGAATGAATACGGCTGTACTCCTGGTTTCTGACGCGGGCAGAACGAACAGATGAGTGCCCGCGCGAGTTTCTGAATATTTCTTAACTGACGGTGGTTTTTTCGAAACCAGTCAGCAGCGCAGATCGGCTCTCCATTTTTGTCATCTGACCGCCATACACGTCGATGGCGCTTTTCAGCCGCATCGCCTGATAGTTCAGCGTTTCAGCCGATTCAGAAGATTGTGCCACCATCCCGGCATTGTCTTGTGTCATGGTTTCAATCTGCGCCAGCGACGTATTAATCAGTGAAAGCGCCGATGTCTGCTCGCGGGTGGCGTGACTGATTTCTTTAATCAGCCCCGACATCTGCACCACTTCACCGATAATTTCGCTGATCTGTTGACCGGCGCTTTCTACCATCTGACCGCCGGTTTCAACGCTGTGCATATTCGCTTCGATCAGTGCTTTGATTTCTTTGGCAGCGGTAGCAGAACGTTGCGCCAGCACGCGTACTTCCGCGGCGACCACGGCAAATCCGCGGCCTTCGGTTCCGGCGCGGGCGGCTTCCACGGCGGCATTGAGCGCCAGAATGTTGGTCTGGAAGGCAATGCCGTCAATCACGGAAATAATGTCCACGACTTTGCTGCTGGCCTGCGAAATTGACTGCATCATGCCGATAGTGTCCTGCATGATTTCGCCGCCTTTCTTCGCCACGGATGCGGCGCTGTCCGCCAGTTTGCTGGCCTGAATCACGGTGTCGGCGCTTTGCCCGACGGCACCGGCAATCTCTTCTATCGCCGCAGCGGTTTGCTGAAGATTGGCCGCCGTTTCTTCGGTACGTGCGCTGAGCGCCGTGCTGTTTTTTGACATCAGATTGCTGATATTTGAAATCCCGCCGACCTGCGCCCCGACATCTTCCACCAGAGAATGCAGATTCAGGCCAAACTGATTCACTGAACGCATCAGCAAACCAATTTCATCGACGCGGTTAAAATGCACGGAATCGGCTTTTTTCCCCGAGACTACCTGCTGCGCCTGACCCAGAATCGTTTTTATCGGATTGCGGATTTGTGTTTGCAAAAAGAGATCGGCGAGCAGTAACAGGACCATAGTTGAAATAGCTACCCATGTCTGACTGGTCCCCGTCAGCGGAAATAACAGCGGGAAAATGCCCGCGATAAATAACGGTAAACGTAAACGCCAGCCTACCGGCAGTTTTTGTAATACCGAAACGAGTGAAAATACACCGGTGCGCACCACCAGACCTTTATAAAACTTCCGGCTTCCGGCATTTTTATCTTTAACTAATTTGTATAATTCTTCTGCGGTTTTAATTTCGTGCTCTGTGGGTTTATTGCGCACGGAAATATATCCCGTCAGTTTATCCTGATGATGTACCGGCGTGACGTTGGCGCGAACCCAATAGTGGTCGCCATTTTTACGGCGGTTCTTCACCAGCCCCGTCCAGCTGTCGCCCTGTTGCAGGGTAAACCACATGTCGGCAAAGGCTTCGACTGGCATGTCCGGATGTCGGACTAAATTGTGGGGTTTGAAGATCAGTTCGTCTTCGGAGAATCCGCTGACATTGATAAACGCGGAGTTCGCATAAATAATCCGGCTGTTGACATCCGTCGTGGACATTAATGTGGTGTCGGGATCTAAATCATATTCCCGTTGTGTCACTGGCATGTTTACGCGCATGAGGAACCTCTGTGTTATTAAATAATATTTAATAACGTTGTTATATTGTTGATTTGCTGTGTTATGACCTGGTTATAACGTCCAAATGATTGTTAGCACACTCCATGACGAAACTACTATGCAATGATTCATTGTTACTGACCAGAAATATTTAAATTACAAAACCAGGTTGGTGGCGTGAGATAATATTAAAGGTTAATTTTATTGTTGAATTAATATAAATGTAATTTTTATGTGGAATGAAAGTTTTAATGTTGATAAAGATAAAAAACTGTATTAAGGCAAATTTCATGCAGGAGGGAGCGGTAATATAACTTAGCAATTCTGAATAACGATTGCGCGCAATAAAAGTACGATTTCAGGGGCGTTTTTCATTCAAGCACAACTGAATGATCCGGCAAATACTGGGCAAATTCTGAAAATGCGCAAGGCGGGCAAATCCGCATCCTCTGACCAGCGATGGGGGCCTTATTTGACGTTTAACCCAATCGTTCTGAATGTGATACTTTAAATTAACAATGTGCCCGCGGGTCAGGCCCGCCGCACTGAATTCAGATCAGCACAGAGGGTTTATGGCGGTCATTTCCGAGCAGATTATTAAACAAGCCAAACAGTTACGCCGTGAACTCCACACCCGGCCAGAGCTGGGTCTGAATGAACATCATACTTCGCGAAAAATCAGTGAACTGCTGCTGTCTTTCGGCCTGGACGTCCACACCGGACTCGCCGGAACAGGTATTGTCGCGACCCTGCGCAACGGCGACGGGCCTTCAATCGGCCTGCGCGCGGATATCGATGCGCTGCCGATTCAGGAACTCAATGATTTCGAACACGTCTCGCAAAATCCCGGCCTGATGCATGCCTGTGGCCACGATGGCCATACGGCGACGTTACTCGGCGCGGCGCGACATCTCAGTGAAAACCGCCATTTTCGTGGCACGGTACATTTCATTTTCCAGCCGGCGGAAGAGAATGCCGGGGGCGGCCAGATGATGGTTAATGAAGGGCTGTTTGAACATTTTCCGATGCAGGAAGTGTACGCGCTGCATAACTGGCCCGGCCTGCCGGTCGGTGAAGTGGCGGTCAGCCAGGGCGCGATGATGGCGTCGCAGGATAATTTTCACATCACGCTCACCGGCAAAGGCTGCCATGCGGCGATGCCGGAACTGGGTGCGGATCCGGTGGTGGCCGGCGCGCAGCTGATTTTGTCGCTGCAAAGTCTGATTTCACGTCGCTTGTCGCCGCTGGAACAAACGGTGATCAGCCTGACGCAATTACAGGCGGGCGAGGCAATCAACGTGATCCCGGAAACGCTGCACATGTCCGGCACGCTGCGCTGCCAGAGCAATGAAACGCGCATGACCTGCTGGCGGTTGATTGAAGAATACGTCAAGTCCGTGCCGCTGCCGTTTGGTGTTACAGGCGAAGTTCGCTGGGAGTTCGGTTATCCGGTCACGAAAAACCATCCGGCGCAGGCCGAAAATGTGCGCGAAGCCGCAGAGCACTCGCCGGGCGTAACAAAAGTGCATTTCAATAATCCGCCCTCGATGGCGGCAGAAGATTTTGCGTATTTGCTTGAGCGATGTCCCGGGGCTTATTTCTGGCTGGGTGCCGACGGCGCAGAACCTTCCGCGTCGCTGCACAATGCCCGTTTCGATTTTAATGATGATCTCATTCCTCTGGGCATCGGCATCTGGGTAACTCTGGTGGAAAGACAGCTGAAAGATGCAGACGCTTAAACGGCGGACGACGGACTGATAAACGTCCGACACAAAAAAGCCAGGCACATAAGTTGCCTGGCTTTTTTTGTGTTTACTCCGGGCGATCAGATCCCCAGCGCTTTTTTCACCGTGCTTTCTGCCGGTTGACCGTCGCGGGTGGTCACGCCGTTCAGCCAGCCGGTCAGCAGTTCCGGATGTTTCGCCAGTTCGGCGCGGGCGGCGTCTTCCGGGCTTTGCTTGTCATCGAGCACGCGGGTGATGATGGCGTTTTCCAGCGGTACGTTAAATTTCAGCTGCGTGAAGAAACGGTTGAGATTCGGGCACTGTCCGGCAAAACCTTTGCGCGTCACGGTGTTCACCGTCGCACTGCCATAGTTCGCACCAAACCATTTATCGCCACCGCTCAGATACGTCAGCTTAAAGCGCGTGTTCATGGCATGCGGTTCCCAGCCGAGAAACACAATCCATTGCTTGCGATCCACTGCCCGCGTTACCTGCGCCAGCATGCCGCTTTCGCTCGACTCCACCAGATTCCAGTTTTGCAAACCAAAATCATGCTGGTCGATCATCTTCTTAATGTTCTGATTTGCCGGTGCGCCCGGCGCGATGCCGTAGATCTTGTGATCAAACTTATCCGCGTATTTCTCCAGATCGGCGAAATCCTTCACGCCCGCTTTTGCCACGTAATCCGGTACGGCCAGCGTAAATTTGGCCGCCGGTAAATTAGCGCCGATGACGCTGATGTCATCGGTGAATTTCGCGATAACCGGTGCCTGTGCGGGCATCCAGTTACCTAAAAACACATCCAGCTGGCCGGTTTTCAATCCCTGAAATGCCAGCGCGACGGAAAGGTTTTGCACTTTTTGCTGATAACCCAGCGCGTTCAGCACCACGCCGGACACGGCGTTGGTCGCCGCAATATCCGTCCAGCCGGGGTCGGACTGATTAACGGTGACACATCGGGCGTCGTCAGCGGCGAAACTGCTCTGCGGCAGCAGGCTGGCACTGGCCAGAAGCATCAGCGTGGTGAGTCTTTTTATCATCATCTTATTCCCCGGTCGGGTGTTTATTAGGGCGCGGGTAACGGGCAAAAGCTTCCTGCTCGTCCAGCGTCTGGTGGTTACGGATAAAACGGTGCGAAGCGGCCTGATGCGGCTGGAAATCCCATTGCGGAATGGCATCCCGCCCGGCGATTTCGGTCAGATACAGCCGTTTTAACTGGCTGGCGCGAACCTGTTTATTCAGGGTATTTAAATCCCAGCGGGCGGCGATTTCGGCCGCAAACGCCGCGACGGTATCGCTATGTTCGGCCAGCGCTGCGAGGTTTTTCAGCTCAAACGGATCCTGCTCAAGCTGGTACAAATGTGGCGCTTCAGTCAGCGAATGAATGTATTTCCACGGCCCGCGGCGGATCATCACCATCGGCTCAATCGCGCCTTCCGCCAGATATTCAGCGCAGGCTTCGTCCGGCCCCGGCTGGCCGTTAAGATGTGGCACCAGACTGTGGCCGTCGAGCGGTGCAACCGGGTGCTCAAGGCGTTCCGCGCCGCCCGCCAGTTCGGTGAACGTCGGCAGTAAATCCACCAGAGAGACGTTGCCGCCGACGCGGCGGGGCGCAAAGCGTTTCGGATTATGGACAATCAGCGGTACGCGCACGGCACCTTCGAAGAAGGTCATTTTGTACCATAGCCCGCGTTCACCCAGCATTTCGCCGTGGTCGGCAATCACAAATACCACAGTGTTTTCTGCCTGACCGGTTTCTTCAAGCGTGCGGACCACTTCACCAAAACAGTCATCCACGTAGGCAATTGAGCCGTAATAGGCGTGACGGGCGCGGCGGATTTGTTCGTCGCTGAGCAAACCGTCTTCGAGCTGATACATGGCGCGCAGGCGCTGCGAGTGCGCGTCGTCTTCCACATCGCCCGCGCCGGTTTTCGGCAGGTCGATATCTTCCGCGTTGAAGCGGTCGAGATAACGGCGCGGAATGGCAAACGGATCATGCGGATGCGTCAGTGAAAGCAGGAGCAGAAACGGCTTATCGTCCGGTTTCCGTGCTGCGTCGTACAACCGCTGGCGCGCCATAAACAGCGCTTCATCATCGAAATCCAGCTGGTTAGTACGTACACACTCACCGGCTTCCAGCACTGAACTCATGTTGTGGAACCAGTCCAGACGGCGTTCCGGGTTTGCCCAGTCCGGCGTCCAGCCAAAATCTGCCGGATAAATATCGGTGGTCAGGCGCTCGTCAAAACCGTGCAACTGATCCGGGCCGCAAAAATGCATCTTGCCGGAAAGCCAGGTCTGGTAACCCTGTTCGCGCAGGTAATGGCAGAAGGTCGGCGAGTCGGCGCGAAATTCAGCGGCGTTGTCGTAGACACCGTTGTTTGACAAAAACTGGCCGGTCATCAGCGCCGCACGGGAAGGGGCGCACAGCGGGCTGTTGCAGTAGGCGGATTCAAAGACCACGCCTTCGTCGGCCAGTTTGTCGATATTGGGCGTCAGGCTGACATTATTTCCGTAGGTGCGTAATGCCCCGGCGGTTAACTGATCGGCCATGAGAATAACGATATTCGGTTTATTTATAAGCATAGTTAGCCTGAAAGAAAAATTAATTAGCAAATCGTGATATTTTTATCGCATGCCTTTTTAATTCTGTGAAGAGGTTATTAAATTATCATGGCATAAGGTGGGTTTATGGCAGGAAAATTAGAATTGCCTCCGTTGCAGGTTTTAGTGGTATTTGAAGCGGCCGCGCGACACGGTAATTTTACCGCAGCGGGAAATGAGCTCGGACTTTCGCAACCGGCGGTCAGTCAGCGTATTCAGATGCTGGAAAATCTGCTCAACGGACCGCTGTTTGAACGGCGTCACCGGGGCGTGCAACTGACCGAATCGGGCAGTGCGCTTTACCAGATTGTCCGCGCCAGCCTGAGCGACATCAGCGAGCAGATAGAACGCACGCGATATCAGCGCAGTACGCTGCGGATTGACACCGATATGGGCTTCGCCACCTACTGGCTGATGCCGCGGATGAACGCGATTCAGGCACTGATCCCGGGTGTGGAAGTGCAGGTGTCGACTTCGCCGAATGACTATAATTTTCGTGATAACAACGCCCATCTGGCGATCTATTTTGGCAACGGTAACTGGCCGGGGACGCATGCGCAAAAGCTGTTTCCCGAGGATGTTATTCCTGTCTGTAATCAGGTGGTTATGGATAAACTTGGCGATAATCCGCTGCCGGAAAAACTGATGAATTTCCCGCTGCTGAAGCTGCCGGAAACCCGTCCGCAGCGCTGGCTGACGTGGGAAGACTGGTTCCATTCGCAGGGCTTGCCTGCACAGCATCACGCCGGATCGCGCACCTTTAATGCGTACTCGCTGGTGATCCAGGCCGCGGTCGAAGGACAGGGGATTGCGCTCGGCTGGCGGCCGCTGATTTCGGCGCTGCTGGAAAGCCGTCAGTTGTTCGTTTGCGGGCCGGAAGTGCGCACAGAACGGGGCTATTATCTCATCTCTTCCGGCAGTAAACCGGCGTCCGTACAGCAGGAAAAAGTGACCCGCTGGCTGTTAAATGAAGCATGGAATTTTCATCATCATTCCGCCCCTGTTTCCCGGCAGAAATAGAGTGTATTTCACAAATGGTCATAAGCTAATGCGAAATAACTCTATATAGAATCCCAAAAGACATCACTTATTTTATTATTTTGAGTTAGCGTGTCAGGATAATTAACAGAGTGCGAAACCATTATGACGCAATCCATCATCGAGTTACGTCGTGTTTTTAAAAGTTATTCTCCCTCTACCGGAAAGAAACTGTTTTCCCGCGAGGAGAATAAACCGCCGGTCAATGCGCTGGACGATATTAGTTTGCAAATAACAGCCGGTGAGATTTTTGTTATTGTCGGGCTTTCCGGCTCGGGGAAATCGACGCTGCTGCGCACGCTCAATTTTCTCATTCAGCCGGGTTCCGGCGATGTCCTGTTTCAGGGGCAGGCGCTGGGCAGCCTGAATGCCCGCGAAATGATTGAACTGCGCCGCAGCCAGATTGGCATGGTTTTTCAGTCGTTTGCGCTGTTTGACGAACGCACCGTGCTCGATAACGTGGCGTTCGGGCTGGAAGTGTCGGGCGTCAGCCGTGACGAACGGCACAAACGGGCGCACGCGATGCTGGAAAAGGTCGGGCTGGCGCACGTTGCCGCGCAGTATCCGCATCAGCTTTCCGGCGGCATGCAGCAGCGCGTCGGGCTGGCGCGGGCGCTGGTGGTGAACCCTGCGGTGTTGCTGATGGATGAGGCGTTCTCGGCGCTGGATCCGATTATCCGCCGTGATATGCAGTCATTGCTGCTGGTGCTTCAGGCAGAACAACAGCGCACGGTGGTTTTCGTTACCCACGATATGGAAGAAGCGCTGCGTCTGGGGACGCGCATTGCGATTATGGAAGAGGGCAAACTGGTGCAGGTCGGAACGCCGGAAAACATCATTAACGCTCCGGCGTCGCCTTACGTCCGACACTTCTTCTCCGGCGTGGATACCTCGCGCTGGCAGCTGGCAGAATCTTTCGCCGATGTCTGGCAGCCGACTCTTTAAGTCTTTTATGCAGAGAACGTTATGGCCTATCCCTTAGATTTTAGCCGTCAGATCGACAGCGCCATTCACGCACTGCTGGTGCATGCCGGTGGTTTTTTTGATGGCCTTTCGGCTGGCATCGACGCCGTTGCCGGCGGCCTCGAAACCCTGACCGGCTGGCTCTCGCCGTGGGGGTTGGTGTTTCTGGCCGTCGCGATTGGCTTCTGGCGTATTGGCAAAGGCTTCGCGCTGTTTGCATTGCTCGCCACGCTTTACATCGTTTACAGCGGCTACAGCGATCACGCGTCCATCACGCTGGCGCTGACGCTTTCCTCGACATTTTTCAGCCTGCTGTTTGGCATTCCGCTGGGGATCTGGAGCGCACGCCGCGCCACCGTCGGCAGTGTCGTGCGCACGCTGATGGACTTCATGCAGACCATGCCCGCATTTGTTTATCTGATCCCCGCGACCATTTTGTTTGGCCTCGGGCGTCCGCCGGGCATTTTTGCCACCATCTTATTTTCCATGCCGCCGGTGGTGCGCCTCACGGATCTGGGGATCCGCCAGGTGAGTCAGGCGCGTATCGAAGCCGGGCTGGCGTTTGGCTGTACGCCGTGGCAGTTGCTGTGGAAAGTGCAGCTACCTGCCGCGCAACCGGCAATTATGGCGGGCGTGAACCAGACGATTATGATGGCAATGTCGATGGTGATTATCGCCTCGATGGTCGGAGCCGGTGGTCTGGGAAATGATATTCTCAGCAGTATTCAGCAGCTGGATATCGGACTCGGGTTACAAAGTGGAATTGTGGTGGTGCTGATGGCGATTTTGCTGGACCGGCTGTCGGCCAGTTTTGCCCGTAAACAGGGCGGCAGGGCGTAAAATAGGCCAGACGTGTGACAGCGTCTGACCTTCTGATTTCATCAATAAGACTTACACGCGGAAATGCCCGACGGCGAGTGCCAGACCGGTGGCCTGTTCCTGCAAGGCTGACGCCGCGCCGGTAGATTCCTGAACCATCGCCGCATTCTGCTGCACCATGCCATCAAGCTGGGTAATCGCCTTGTTGATTTCATGAATGCTCAGCATCTGTTCTTCGGACGCGTGGGTGATTTCCATCATCACGCTGCTGACGTTCGAGACGTTACTGACGATTTCACTCATGCTGTCGCTGGCCAGCCGCACCTGCGCGGAACCCGACGCCACGCTGCTCACCGTCGATTCAATCAGCACTTTAATTTCTTTTGCTGCCTGCGCGCTGCGCTGTGCCAGACTGCGCACTTCGCTGGCGACCACGGCAAATCCACGCCCCTGTTCCCCTGCACGCGCGGCTTCAACCGCGGCGTTCAGCGCCAGAATGTTGGTCTGGAACGCAATGCCGTCGATGACACCAGTGATATCGCCGATTTTTGACGACGCGCTTTCAATCGTTTCCATCGTCGTAATGACTTTCGTCACCACTTCGTCGCCACGTGTGGCGGCTTCTGAGGCGGATTTCGCCGTCGCGCTGGCCTGTTTAGCGGAACTGGCAGACTGAGAAACCGTAGCGGTGATCTGCTCCAGCGACGCGGCGGTTTGTTGCAGGCTGGCTGCCGCGGATTCGGTACGGCCCGACAAATCGTTATTCCCGGCGGCAATTTCGTCGGCGGCAATTTTAACGGATTCGCTGGTGGTGCGGATTTCGGACATCACCTTGCTGAGTTTATCCACGAACGTATTGAACGCATGGGCGATTTGCGTCACCTCGTCGTGGCCGTCGGTCGGTAAGCGCTGGGTCAGATCGTCCTCACCGGAGCTGATGGCGTTAAGCGTATCGCGCACCACCGACAAACGGCGGAACGATCGGGTGATGATCAGGCCAATCACGGCGGCCGAAATCAGCACGATCACAATCAGCGTAATCACCGAAGAGGTCAGCAGCGAACGCATACCCGCCGTTGACTCCCTCTTGTCCTGCAATACAAGCGTGTACCATTCGGTGCCCGCGACCGGCAGAGCCCGAACGCGCTTTGTTGCGCCATTCAGCTGAATATCCACCGGCGTTTTCGCTGCGAATAAATCCTGCAAATTCACGCCTTCCGCCAGCGAGCTGAACGGTTTCAGGGCCAGCTTATCGTCCGGGTGCGCGATGATGACACCGGACTTATCCACCAGCATCCCGAAACTGCCGGGCGTCGGATGGAGGGTATTGACGTTATTCACCACGCTGTCCATCGAGACATCACCGGCGACAATGGCTTTCAGCGTGCCGCCGTCCATCACGGGTACGGCGAATGTGACCACTAACTTACCGGTGCCGGCATCAATATACGGCGGCGTGGCGACCGGATGCCCGGCTTCGGCTGCCTGCCTGTACCACGGGCGGCCGGTCGGATCGTAATCGGACGGCACGCCGGTCGGATCGGAGAATTTTGCGGTTTTATTTGCATAACCGACGTAGACGTTAGTAAACCCGCCCGCGCTGGCAATTTGTTTAAGTACCGGAACCGGATCTTCCGTTAACGCAACTGACTGAAGTGAAACAATCATCCCTGTTTTTGAACTGACCCAATCGCTGATCCCTTGCGTGTGGCTGGAGGTCAGGGCGTTCAGCGTGGTATCTGTCGCCTGACTGTTGTATTTAGCTGCAACGGTGTAACTGAGGAAGGTATTGATCACCAGCGAGCAGGCCACAATGGCGATGCAGGCTGTAATAATGCGCGAACGGATGGTCTTTAACATGGGCGTTTCCCTGGAAGGAATCTTAAGATTTAGATAACGGCAGAAAGGCGAAAAACTTGAGGTGTGTCACAAAAAATAATGGATGAGGAATGAAGGTGTGATAGCTGTAGTCGTAAGGTATTTGTTTTAAAAATGTTCCTAACATATTGATTTAGATCGAATTATTGAGTTTCGTGTGATTTTGGCGTCTAATTAAAACCCCTTTTTTGTATGCGGTTTTTATTCGATCTCACGGAACACATCATGACTAAAATGGACTTTTCGCAAACAGCCGCCTTTATCTGGTCGGTGGCTGATTTGCTGCGCGGTGATTTTAAGCAATCCCAGTATGGCCGCGTGATTTTGCCGTTTACCTTACTTCGCCGCCTCGAATGTGTGCTGGAAAAAAGCAAAGACGCGGTGGTGGCGCAGGCCGGAAAAATCAAAAGCATGAACCTGCCGCAAGAGGCGCAGGAAAAGCTGATTTTGCGCGCCGCAGACGGTTTGTCGTTTTTTAACACCTCGCCGATGAGCCTCAGTAAACTCGGGCAAAACGGCATCCGCGATAATCTCGAAAACTACGTCCAGAGCTTCTCGCAGGATGCCCGCGAAATCTTCGAGTATTTCAAATTCAGCGAGTTTGTCAGCCTGCTGGACGAAGCCAATCTGCTGTTCAAAGTCGTACAGAAGTTTGCCACCACCGATTTAAGCCCCGCTGCCGTGTCCAATCATGACATGGGATTTGTGTTTGAAGAGCTGATCCGCCGCTTCGCCGAAGGCTCGAACGACACCGCCGGTGAGCACTTTACGCCGCGCGACATCGTGCGCCTGACCACTGCGCTGGTGTTTATGAAGGACGACGAAGGGCTGACGCGCGACGGGATTATCCTCACGATTTATGATCCGACGGCGGGAACCGGCGGCTTTTTGTCGGCGGGCATGGAATACGTTAACGAGCTGAATCCGAACGCCGTGATGCGCGCCTTCGGCCAGGAACTGAACCCCGAATCCTACGCCATCTGCAAAGCCGACATGCTGATCAAAGGGCAGGACGTCAGCCTGATTAAACTCGGCAATACGCTCTCTAACGATCAGCTGCCGGCAGAAAAATTCGATTACATGCTCTCCAACCCGCCGTTCGGCGTGGACTGGAAGAAAATCGAAAGCGACATCAGTGACGAGCATTCTGTGAAAGGCTTTGATGGCCGTTTCGGCGCCGGGCTGCCACGCGTCTCCGACGGCTCGCTGTTATTCCTCCTGCACCTCATCAGCAAAATGCGCGATAACGGCAGCGCGGCGGGCAGCCGCATCGGGATTATCCTCAACGGTTCGCCGCTGTTTACCGGCGGCGCAGGGAGCGGCGAAAGCGAAATCCGCCGCCATATTCTTGAAGCCGATCTGCTCGAGGGCATCATCGCGCTGCCGACCGACATGTTCTACAACACCGGCATTTCCACCTATGTGTGGATCCTGTCGAACCACAAAGACGTGGCGCGCAAAGGCAAAGTTCAGCTGATCGACGGCTCGAACTTGTGTGGCAAAATGCGCAAATCCCTCGGTTCCAAACGCAACCTGATGGGCGCGGACGATATCGCGCTGATCACCCGCACATTCGGCGATTTCAGCGCCACCGGCCCGACGCCGTTACACGAGCTGGGGCTGGAGAAAGCGCCGGAGCAAAAATCTGGCCGGGGGCGTCAGTCCGCCAGCAGCAAAAAAGACGCACCGAAAACCTTCGCCAGCAAAATCTTCGCGAGTACGGATTTCGGTTACCGCCGCCTGACCATTGAACGCCCGCTGCGCCTGACGTCGCAGATTACCGACGACGCCATTGCCGCGCTGCGTTTCGCGCCAAAGCCGCTGAACGCGCCGATGGAACGGTTGTATCAGGATTTCGCCGCGCCGTGGAATGCGCAGACTTACGGCGATTTTAGCGATGTGGAAACCGAAGCCCGCGCCATTATCAAAGCCGATTTCCCCGAGCTGAAAGAGAAACAGATTAAAGATCTTCTCGATCCCAACCTGTGGCTGGCGCAACGCACGCTGATGGAGAAAGCCCGTCAGATCCAGAGCGCGTTTGGTGTTACCGAAGGCGGTAAACACAACGCCAGCAATAATTTTAATCAGTTTGAGAGCTCACTGAAAACGGCAATCAGTATCGCTTGCGTAAAGCTGGATACCAGAGAGAAAAAGCAATTGATTGATGCCGTGACTACCAAAAATCCTTCAGCCGAACCGGTGGTGAAGAAAGTCCTGAAAGAGAGTGAACAGCCGTTGTACGGCGCGTTTCGCTACAAAGGTAAAGTGGTGGAATTTGAGCCGGATGGCGATTTACGCGATAACGAAAACGTCCCGCTCAATCCTGCCATCCCCACCAGCCTGCTTGTCGAAAGCTATTTCGAACGTGAGGTAAAACCGCACGTCCCCGACGCCTGGATCAACGCCGACAAACGCGATGCCAAAGATAACGAGATCGGCGTCGTCGGTTACGAGATCCCGTTCAACCGCCACTTCTATGTCTATCAGCCGCCACGCGATCTGAAAGAGATCGACGCCGACCTTGATGCCATCAGCGCCGAAATCATGAAGTTGTTGCAGGAGGTGCATTCATGAGCAAACTCCCTAATAGTAATAATTACGTAGATTCAAATATTATGTGGATTGGAGCTTATCCATCGCGATGGAATTTAACACAAGTCAAATATGAAGCTTATGTAAAGGCGAGAGTGGGTTGGCATGGATTAAAATCAGATGATTTTACTGATGAAGGGCCATATTTAGTTACCGGTAGTGATTTCAAATCTACCAATATTAGTTGGAGTGACTGTTACCATTGCGACTTGAAACGTTATGAACAAGATCCTTATATCCAACTTAAAAATGGTGATCTCTTAATTACTAAAGATGGAACTATAGGTAAAGTTGCATTAGTACAACAATTAGCTATTAATGAGAAAGCTACTTTAAATAGTGGTGTTTTTGTTGTTAGACCATTAGAAAGTAATTTTTTATCTGGATTTTATTTTTGGTTATTACAGTCGAGAGTATTTACTGATTTCGTAGATTACAATAAAACTGGCAGTACAATCGTTCATTTATATCAAGATACTTTTGTTAATTTTTCCTATGCTTCACCAAAATTTAAAGAACAAACTCAAATCGCCGCCTTCCTCGATCACGAAACCGCCAAAATCGACAAATTGATCGACCTGCAACTGCTACAAATAGAACTCCTTAAAGAACGTCGCACCGCCCTGATTTCCGCCGCTGTCACCGGCAAAATCGACGTGCGTGACTGGCAGGTTCCTGTCACGCAAACTGAATCCGACGAGGTGATGGCATGATGTCGGATCCTACCAGAGAGCGGATTTTTCAGGATGAAATGGTTGCGCAGATGGTTGCCAGCGGCTGGAAAACCGGCAAAGGCGAGGGCTACGATCGCGTGCGGGCGCTGTACACGCAGGATGTGCTGGCTTTTGTGCAAACCACGCAGCCGAAAGAGTGGGAGAAGCTGGCGCGGGTGTATCCGCAGGAGGCTGAACGGTATTTCCTCGATGCACTGGTCGCGCGGCTGCAAAAAGCCGGTGAAAATGACACCGACAAACATTCGCGCACGTTCGGTACGCTTGGCGTGTTGCGGCATCCCCTCAATATCCGTAACGCCAGTTTTAAACTGTGCCAGTTCAAACCGGAGCACGGGCTGAACCCCGACACGCTGGCGCGGTATCAGCAAAATATCTGCCGCGTGGTGCCGGAGCTGATTTACAGCCCGTATGCCAGCGCGGAACATTTTGCGGCCACCGGCAGTAAAGCTAAAAACTGGCGTATCGATCTGGTGTTGTTCGTCAACGGCCTGCCGGTTGCGACGCTGGAGCTGAAATCCGAATTCAAACAGTCGGTGCAAAGTGCGATTTCACAGTACAAAACGACGCGCCTGCCAAAAGATCCGCAAACCAAAAAGCCCGAACCGCTGCTGACGTTTAAACGCGGCGCGCTGGTGCATTTTGCCGTCAGTCAGTTTGACGTGTTTATGACCACCCGGCTGGCGGGCGGTGAGACGTTATTTCTGCCGTTCAACAAAGGCACAGCGGAAGGTGCAAAAGGCAATCCGGCGTCAGCGGACACCAATACCTACGCGACCGCGTATCTGTGGAACGAAGTGCTGCTGCCGGATAATTTGCTGACGATCCTGGAATGCTACGTCCATCTGCAAATCGAAGAAAAAGAAGACTGGCAGGGGCTGAAATTCAAAAAAGAGACGCTGATTTTCCCGCGCTATCATCAGTGGGATGTGGTGAGCAAACTGGTGCGCGCCGCGACGCAAGAGGGCTGCGGGCATAAATACCTGATTCAGCACAGCGCCGGTTCCGGGAAATCCAATTCAATTGCCTGGGTGACGCACCAGCTTTCCCGGCTGTATGCCGCCAACGGTGAAAAACAGTTTCACTCGGTGATTGTTGTCACCGACCGCACGGTGCTCGACGATCAGCTTCAGGACACCATCGATCAGTTTGAACATGCCGACGGCGTGGTCGGGCGGATCAGCAACAAAATCGGTGACGGTTCGAAAGCCGACAAACTGGCGGCTGCGCTGGAAAGCTCGCAGCCGATCATTATCGTGACGATCCAGACTTTCCCGTTTGTGCTCAAAGCCATTGAAAACAGCCTGAGCCTGAAACAGCGTCAGTACGCAGTGATTGCCGATGAGGCGCATTCGTCGCAAAGCGGGTCGACCGCGCGGCAGCTGAAAGAAGTGCTGATGCTCGAAGCCACGGACGACGACGCTGAGTTGTCATCCGAAGACATTATGGACGCCACCATGGCCGCGCGTCGCGGCAGTAATCATCTCAATTACTACGCGTTTACCGCCACGCCGAAAGCTAAAACCCTCGAGCTGTTCGGCCGGTTACCCGACCCGAATGCACCGGCGTCAAAAACCAATAAACCGGCGGCTTTCCACGTTTATTCCATGCGTCAGGCGATTGAAGAAGGTTTTATCCTCGATGTGTTGAAGAATTACGTCACCTATTCCGTGGCATACAAACTGGCGCAAAAGCAGGCCAACGCCGATAAAGAGGTCGACAGCAAACGGGCGAAAACCCGCCTCAGCCAGTGGGTGCGCCTGCACGATTACAACATCTCTCAGAAGGTGAAAGTGATCGCTGAACACTACAAAAATCACGTCATGCACCTGCTCGGCGGGCAGGCGAAAGCCATGGTCGTGACCCGTTCGCGCAAGGAAGCGGTGCGCTACAAACTGGCCTTCGATAAATACATCAGTGAAAACCATTGCGGCAAAATCAGTGCGATGGTGGCGTTCACCGGTGAAGTGGAATTTCGCGAAAGCGATCCGGACAGCGCGGCGTACCTCAACCAAAAATTCACCGAAATGAACATGAATCCCGGCCTGAAAGGGCGCGATATGCGCAAGGCGTTCGACAGCGATGATTATCAGGTGATGCTGGTGGCGAACAAATTCCAGACCGGTTTTGATCAGCCGAAGCTGTGCGCGATGTACGTTGATAAACCGCTCGGCGGCGTCGAATGTGTGCAAACCTTGTCACGGCTGAACCGCACATATCCCGGTAAAGCAGAATCAGGCACGTTTATTCTCGATTTCTACAACCAGCCCGATGATATTTTGCAGGCATTCCAGCCCTATTATCAGACTGCCGAACTGCTCGATATCAGCGACCCGGCACTGGTGTTCGAGCTGTTCGAAAAGCTGCGCACCAGCGGAATTTTTAACTGGAGCGAGGTAGAACAGTTTTGCACGGCGTTCTACACGCAGAATAAATCCAGCGCGGCGCTGAGCAACATTTGCAAACCCGCCGTGAACCGCTGGGATCAGCGCTATCTCTCGGCGACGGACGCCTATCTGCTGGCTAAAAAGATGTTTGAGCGCACCCAAAAAACGCAGGATCCGGTGCTGATCGCCAATGCGGAAAATGCGTTTAAAGAGTGCAAACAGGAAAAAGACCGGCTGGAGATTTTCAGAAAGGATCTGGGCAGCTTTGTGCGTTTCTATGAATTCATTTCGCAGATTGTTGATTACGACAATAAAGATCTCGAAAAACTCAGCCTGTTCGCCCGCCATCTGCGCCCGCTGCTCAGGGATCTGAAAGTGCAGGAAGACGACGTCGATTTGAATAACGTCGTCATGAGCCATTACCGGCTGTCGAAGATCCGCGAGCAACATATCAGACTGAAAGCGGGAAACGAGGGTGACGGTTTACAGCCGGGCAACGATGTCGGAACGGCAAAACCGAAAGACAGGAAAGAGGAGTTTATGTCGCAGGTTTTGGGAAGGCTAAATGAGCTGTTTATCACTGACAACCTGACTGACAAAGATCTGATCAGCAGCTTGCACGCGACGTGCGGCAAAATTTCTGAAAATAAAAAGGTCATGAAGCAGATTGCCAATAACACGCCGGAGCAGGCGATGCTGGGCGATTTCATCAAAGCAGCTGATGAAGCGGTGATGGACAGTAATGCCGCGCAGCAGAACATAATGATGCAATATCTCTCCAACCCTGCCGTCTCGAAAGGCTATGCAAAGATCATTTTCGATATGCTCAAAGCCGGATAACCGGCACCCTTTCATCCGCCTGACGCTGATTATTTGCAGCTCATTTCGTGAAACTCCTCTCAAATCTGATCACAAAACCTGCAGGGGATCTTGCGGGTTTTTTCGTCTGGTGATAGTAATGCACTACTTCACGAAATAATGTGAAGAAAGAAAGTACATCACGAATCAGTTTACAAAGGACACCCCATGTCAGAACTTAAATTTGCCACACGTCTGAACTCGTTTGCCTCGGGGGCTTATCTTTACTGGCCGGAACTGAAAGGCAAACCTTCAGTGCTGCAAATGATCGAACGTGCAGCTACGGTTAAAGGATTGACACATCTGGACCTGAATTATCCTCAGCACATGACTGATGACGTTAAAACCATGCGTCAGAAAATTGAAGAAGTCGGGCTGGCGGTCAACGGGATGCAAATGCGCTGGGATGCTCCGGAATTTAAAATCGGCGCATTCACTAACCCGGATCCCAAAATTCGTCGTCAGGCGATTGAATTAACCAAACGCGGCATCGACGCCGGGCGGGAATTCGGTGCCAGCATCATGACCCTGTGGATGGGGCAGGACGGTTTCGATTACTGCTTCCAGGCTGACTACAAAAAAATGTGGGAAGACGCGGTCAGCGCAGTGCGCGAAGTGGCGGAATATGCGCCGGACATCGACGTCAGCATTGAATACAAACCCAACGAACCGCGCGCTTACAGCATCTTCCCGAACGCGACCACCTGTCTGCTGGCGGTGGAAGAAGCCGGTTGCAAGAATTTAGGGATCACGCTGGATTTCGCGCACGTGCTGTTTGCCAATGAAGTCCCGGCGTTTGCCGCGGCGATGGTGGCGCGCCGTTCACGCCTGCTCGGGCTGGATCTCAACGATGGCTGGGGCAAACGCGACGACGGCCTGATGGTTGGCTCAGTGAACCCGCGCGCCACGCTGGAATTCCTGCTGCAAATGAAACGTGACGGCTATAAAGGTGCGTATTACTTCGATACGTTCCCGGACGCCAGTGGCCTGGATCCGGTTCGCGAAGCGGAAACCAATATCGCGACCGTGATCCGTTTACTGAAACTGTGTGAAAAGCTCGAAAACAACCCGGCGCTGAATGAAGCCATCAGCAGGCAGGATGCCGTCGCCTCTCAGCAAATCGTGAACAACGTGATGCTGGCGCAATAATAAAAGCGACCGCCACAGCGCGAGTCGCTGTGATAACCATAAAAATAACAATCCGAAGGCCAGATGATGAAAAAACTCTTACTGTCTGTACTCACCTCTACACTGTTTTGCTCCAGCCTTTATGCGGCGGATTTACCGCCCCTGCAATCCGACACCGAACCGGATCGCACTGACTGGACACAACTGACCGCCAAATATGGCCCGTTACCGGCTATCGATAAATCGCTGAAAATCGGCGGAGTATCGAAAACGCTGACCAACGAATACTGGCGTTCCCTCGGCCAGGGCTATAAAAACTTTGCTGATAAACACGGCTTCACCGTGGAATATCAGGCCGCCGCCAATGAAGACGACCAGCTTGGCCAGTTATCTATCGCCGAAACGATGATTTCGCAAGGCTTCAACGGCTTGCTGGTATCGCCGCAAACCGACGCAAACCTGCAACCGGCGTATGAATCTGCCAAAAGCAAAAACATTGCCGTGGTGAACGTCAATGACGCCGTGATGCCAAATGCAGCGTATTACGTCGGTAACGTGCAGAAAGATAACGGCGTTCGCGTGGCGGGCTGGTTTATCAAAAAACACCCTGAAGGCGGCAAGGTCGCGGTCATCGAAGGCCAGCCGGGCGTGTATGCGGCAACGCAGCGCACCAAAGGCTTTAAAGAAACGATTCAGGCCAGCGGGAAATTCACCGTGGTCGCCAGCGTTCCGGCCAACTGGAGCCGCGAAAATGCGTACAACGCCGCAGCGACAATTTTACAGCAACATCCTGATCTGATTGGCTTCTATGCCAATAACGACGGCATGGCACTGGGCGTGGTGGAAGCCGTTGCAGCTGCCGGAAAATCGAAACAGGTTGCCGTCTTTGGCACCGACGGGATTTCCGATGCGTATGCGTCAATCAAACGCGGCGAGCTGACCGGTACGGTTGACAGCTTCCCGGTGCTGACGGGGGAAGTGGCGATGGAAGTGGTTGTCCGCCTGATTAATGGTCAGAAAATCTCCCGCGTGGTGTCCACTCCGCAGGCGCTGATCACCAAAGACAACGCCGACGCGTTCTCCACCAAAGATAACGCGAAGATTCGCCAGTTGCTGGCGCAGCAACAATAAGTCTGGCGTCAGAGAACAGGGCGAGGAGAGTTTATGGAACAGTATTGTTTGACGATGCGCGGCATCAGCAAAAGCTACAGCGGCGTGGCAGCGGTTCAGGGGGTTGATTTCTCCGTCAGGCCGGGCGAAGTCCACGCGCTGATCGGTGAAAACGGCGCCGGAAAATCGACGTTGCTCAATATCCTGTCAGGCGTCCGGGCCGCCGATTCCGGCGAGATCCTGGTGGAAGGGCAGGTGATTCAGATGAAAAACCCGCTGTCTGCACGCCATGCCGGTATCGCAATGATTCATCAGGAGTTGCAACACGTTCCTGAACTCTCCGTCGCCCAGAATATGTTTCTCGGGCGGCCCCTGACCAAAATGAAAGGGCTGTTTGTTGACCGAAAGGCGCAGTACAAACGGGCGGTGGCGATCCTGCGCCGTCTGGATCCGAGCATTAACCCGGATGAGCCGATCAAAAACCTGAAAGTCTCGCAGCAGCAGATCGTCGAGATCGCCCGTGCGCTGCTCGATGAAGCCAAAATTATTGCGATGGATGAACCGACGTCGAGCCTGACGCCGACAGAATTTGAGCGCCTGGCTGAACTGATTTCTGATCTGAAATCGATGAATGTCTCGCTGATTTACGTCTCGCACAAGATGAATGAAATCTTCAAAGTCTGCGACCGCGCCACGATTTTGCGCGATGGCAAACAGGTCGGCGTGGTGAACATCTGCGACGAAACCGAAGAAACGATCGTGACCAAAATGGTCGGTCGCAAAATCGAAAAAGTGCAGCATCATTCGTATGCCACCGAACGCATCGTGCTGAGCGTGGAAGATTTGAGCCGCGATAAAGCCGTGCGTAACGCCACGTTCAGCGTTAAAGCCGGCGAAGTGCTGGGCATCGCCGGGCTGGTGGGCTCCGGTCGCACCGAGTTGCTGAAACTGATTGCCGGCATCGATGCCAAAACCGGCGGCAACATTGAAGTGGAAGGCGTCGCGGTGAAAAAACATAACGTCAGTTCCGCCATTCGCGCGGGGATTGGCCTGGTGCCGGAAGACCGCAAAAAAGAAGGCATCATTAAAGAACGCGCCGTCAAAATGAATATGGCCCTGCCGTCGATGGCGCGCTTTACCCGTTTTGGTCTGCTCAAAAAAAGTCAGCTGAACCAGACCGCGCTGGATGTGATGACGGATTTGCGGTTACGTCCGCTCAATATCGAAAAAACCATTGGCACGCTGAGCGGCGGGAATCAGCAAAAAGTGATTATTGGCCGCTGGGTGGCCGCCGATAATAAGGTGTTTCTTTTTGATGAACCGACCCGTGGAATTGATATCGGTGCCAAGTCTGAAATTTATAATCTGATTGAAAAACTCGCGCAGCAGGGAAAAGCCATAGTGGTGGTTTCTTCCGAAATGCCGGAAATCATTCGTATCTCAGACAGGGTTCTGGTCATGCGGGAAGGGCAAATAACGAAAGAACTTAACGGCGACGATATCACCGAAGAAAATATCGCGCGTTATGCCATTAATGATGTGAAAAAAGCCGTCTGAATTTAACGATACTTTCCGACACCTACCGATTTTTAAGGCCATTATTATGACGACTCAAGGTAATGTTCAGCCAAAGGCTTTCCCTCTGGCATTATTTAAATTCAATGTTCGCGATGCCGGTACGCTGATTGGTTTACTGATTATTGTGATCACGTTCTCTTTTCTGTCGCCGGTATTTTTTACGCTGCCGAACCTGCTGAATATTTTGCAACAGTCTTCGATTAACGGAATTATTGCGCTGGGGATGACCCTGGTGATTATTTCCGGTGGCATCGACTTGTCCGTCGGGCCAACGGCGGCGCTTTCTGCGGTACTCGGCGCGACGCTGATGGTGGCGGGCGTGCCGGTTCCGCTGGCAATTATGGCAACGCTGGGCGTCGGCGCGCTGTGCGGCGTTTTCAGCGGAATGTTAGTCGCCTATGCCGGTTTACAGCCCTTTATCGTCACCCTCGGCGGCCTGTCGCTGTTCCGTGCGCTGGCGCTGATTTTCACCAACGGTAACCCGATTTTCGGCATCCCGATGGAGTTCCGGACCGTCATCAACAGCACGGTGTTCGGGGTTCCGGTACCGATTGTGATTGTTATCGCCATCGCGGCAATCCTGTGGGTGGTCATGAATAAAACGCCGCTGGGCGAATACATCCTGGCCGTCGGCGGTAACGAAGAAGCCGCGCGCGTTGCCGGTGTGCCGGTCAAAAGAACCAAAGTGACGGTGTTTGTGATCTCCGGCGTGCTGGCGTCTCTGGCCTCACTGATTCTGATTGGTCGCCTGGGCGCTGCCGAGCCGACAATGGGGAATTTATGGGAGCTGGATGCGATTGCCGCAGCGGCCATTGGCGGAGCTTCGCTGATGGGCGGCAAAGGGAGTGTCATCGGTACGCTGATTGGCGCTGTTATTTTGGGTTCATTACGAAATGGCTTGACACTTCTCAATATTCAGGCGTTTTATCAATTGCTTGCCACCGGCCTTATTATTATCATAGCGATGTTGATTGACCGGGCGACACGAGGCAAGTAATGAATCAGGATCCGCGAGCCATAGGCGCTCAAATTCGTATGAAATTGCCACATCTGACGCCACTGGAAAGAAAAGTCGTCGACGCAATCACGTCCAAAACTGATTTTTCTGAGCAAACTTCTTTAAAAGAAATTGCGCTGGAAAATAATGTTTCTGAGGCGATGATTGTTAAATTGACGAAGAAATTGAATTTCTCAGGATTTAGAGATTTCAGAAGCAGTTTGATTTATTACAACTATTCTGAAGTGGCAAATTTACATGCGGAAATTGAGCCGGGAGACTCGTCGGAGCAATTACTTGAAAAGGTATTTCGCACATCTATTCAGGCAATAGAAGAAACATTATCTATTGTCGATGTGTCGGAATTTAACCGCGCCGCTGACATTCTTTTTAAAGCCAGGCACATCGATTTATATGCCGTCGGGGGTTCTGCCGCCGTCGCCAGAGATTTGTCGCATAAGCTCCTGAAAATCGGGATCAAAACGACGGTCTACGATGATGCCCATATTATGCTGATGTCAGCAGCAGTCTTGTCGGACGATGATGCGGTGGTCGCTATCAGCCATTCCGGCGCCACCCGTGCGGTGAATGACCCGATTAAACTGGCGGCGCGCAACGGCGCCAAAGTTATCGCCATCACCAATTACGCCGAGTCGCCTATTGCGCGCAATGCGCATGTGGTTCTCAATTCAACCTCTCAGGGATCGCACTTGCTCGGGGAAAACGCTGCTGCCCGCATCGCCCAGTTAAATATTCTGGATGCCTTATTTGTGGCGATTGCGCAGAAGGATTTGAAGACAGCGGAGAAAAACCTGATGAAAACCCAGCAGGCGGTTCAGGACCTTCGGGAATACTAGAATGGGTAAAATTTTAGTCACGGGCAGCCTTCATTACGACATCGTGATCCATGCGCATCACCGCCCTGAAAAAGGTGAAACGGTGATGGGCAGCGGCTGTTCGTACAAATTTGGCGGCAAAGGTGGCAATCAGGCGGTATCCGCTGCGAAAGCGGGCGCGCAGGTCAGCTTTGCCGGTGCTGTTGGCGCAGATACACAGGGCGACTTCCTGCGTTCCGTGCTCGAAGAAAACGGCGTGAATACGGATTTTGTGGCCGTCAGTGCAGACGTGCCGTCGGGCATGAGCGTGGCGCTGATGGACGCGGAAGGGGATTACGGCGCGGTCGTTGTCTCCAACGCCAACAACCGGGTGGACGCCACGCAATTTGGCCACGACGCCGTCTGGCAACAGGTTGAGATGTTGCTGCTGCAAAACGAAGTGCCGGAAGCGGTCAATCTGGCGGCAGCCGAAGCGGCAAAACAGCGCGGCATCCGCGTCTGCCTGAACGCCGCCCCGGCGCGTGCGATGTGCAGCGCGATGCAATCCGCCGTCGGCTTGCTGGTGGTCAACGGAGTAGAAGCCCGCGACCTGAGCGGAATTGCTGTGAATACTTTATCCGACGCCCGCGCCGCCGCCGAATGGCTCGGCGGCCATTATCCGGCTGTGGTCGTCACGGCAGGTGAACACGGCGTCGCGTGGTGCGAAACCGGTGAACGCAGCCAGTCTATGCCCGCCGAAAAAGTCGAACTGATCAGCACGCACGGCGCAGGCGACTGCTTTATGGGCATGCTGTGTACGTCACTCTTGCAGGGCAAAACGCTGGCCGATTCCGTGGCAAAAGCCAACCGCGCCGCCGCCGAGCACGTTTCACGTAAAGAGTAGTGTTGGGGTAAAAAATAAGGCAGGGAGATCTCTGCCTTATTCATTTATTCCGCAGAATCCGTTCCCGCCTCAGGTATTTTCTTCTTATCCACATGCCCCAAATCCCGGTCGGGGAAGCAGATATCGCGCACGCGCTGTTTAAGCAAAGCGGCGTCCGGAAAACCGCCGTCTCTTTTGCGTTCCCAGATAAGCTCGTCATCGACCTTAATCTCGTAAATTCCACCCGTTCCCGGCACCAGCGTGACGGACGCCAGATCGGTGCTGAACGAATTCAACAGTTCCTGTGCCATCCACGCGGCACGCAACAGCCAGTTGCACTGGGAACAATAAGTGATGGTCACTGCCGGACGTTTTTCCATGGAATAACCCTTCTGTGCGCGGTTTTATTGCCGCATTTTTTAACATGTGAAAAGCAGATGAAGCCTTTAAAATATCATGATGTGGCGCGATTTACTCCCCGCTGCACGCCTGTGCCAGAAGCTGACGCAGCCACTGATGCGCCGCCGATAAATGCGAGCGCTCGTGCCACGCAGCGACTTTGGTAAAACCGGGGATCGTCAGTGGTGGCGGCAATACCTCAAGCCCTGCGACGTTGCGCACCAGACGCTCCGGCACCACGGCAATCAGGTCAGTGGTTTGCAACACCGGCGGCAGCACCAGAAAACTGTTCACCGACAGCACGACGTTACGTTTTTTTCCCAACGCCTGGAGCGCCTTATCGGTCACGCCTTCGAAATTCTCGCCGCTCAGCGACACCAGCGCGTGATCGTACCGGCAGAACGTATCGAGAGAAATTGCGCCGTTTATCAGCGCCGGATGGCCTTTGCGCAGCGTATAAACATAACGTTCGTCGTACAGATGGCGAATGTGTAAATCAGGTGGCGTGGTATCCGGCGTCAGCAGCGCAAGGTCGATTTCGCCACGTTCCAGTCGCCCCTGAACCGTGGCCTCTTCGGCGCGCTGTACCGACAGATGAATGCCCGGCGCAAGCTGTTGCAGCAGGGAAAAGAACGGCACGATAATCACACTCATTGCGTAATCCGTGGCCGCCAGCGTGAATGTCATTTCGCATTTTGAAGGAATAAAGGCTTCCGGCTCCAGCAGCGCTTCAATCTGCGCCATGACCCGTTTTACCGGTTTTGCCAGCGCCAGTGCGCGCTCCGTCGGCACAATGCCGTAACGTGAACGGACAAAAAGCGGATCATCAAAACTGTCACGCAGACGTGTCAGCATACTGCTGACGGCAGGCTGCGTCAGGGAAAGTCGCTCGGCGGCGCGGGTGACATTCCGCTCGTCGAGCAGTGCGTCGAAAGTCTTTAACAGGTTGAGGTCGAGACTTTTAAGGTTGCGCATCGGCAGGGCACTCTTTGAGTTATAACGAAATATTATGTGCACTATAATATTTCTTCACTTCCGCATATAGCTGTCCGACGGCACTCTGATCGCCGGATGCCAAACTCACCGGGAAAAAAATTATGTCCGCACTCTTTACGCCGTTTACGCTGAAAGACGTCACGTTAAAAAACCGTATCGCTGTTCCGCCGATGTGCCAGTATTCCGCCACTGACGGCGTGCCGAACGACTGGCATCAGGTGCATTACGCAACGCTTGCGCGCGGTGGCGCAAGCCTGGTTATCGTCGAGGCGACTGCCGTTTCGCCTGAAGGCCGCATCACCCCGGGATGTCTGGGGATCTGGAACGACGCGCAGGCCGCTGAACTGGCAAAAATCGCCAAATCCATCAAAGCCGCCGGGGCTGTTCCGGGGATCCAGATTGGTCACGCAGGCCGCAAAGCCAGCGCCAATCTGCCGTGGGAAGGCGATGATCATATTCCAGAAGGCGATCCGCGCGGCTGGGCGACTATCGCACCTTCTGCGGTTGCGTTCGGCAAACATCTGCCAAAAGTGCCGAAAGAGATGACAAAAGCGGATATCCGGCGTGTTATGGCGGATTTCGTCGCGGCAGCCCAACGCGCGCGCGATGCCGGTTTTGAATGGCTGGAACTGCATTTTGCCCACGGCTATCTGGCGCAGAGTTTCTTTTCCGTGCATTCCAACACCCGTACTGATGAATACGGCGGTGATTTCGCCGGTCGCAGCCGTTTCCTGATTGAAACCTTCGACGCCGTCAACGCGGTCTGGCCGAAAAACCTGCCGGTCACCGCGCGTTTTGGCGTGATTGAATACGATGGCCGCGACGAAGAAACGTTGTCCGAGTCCATCGAACTGACGCGTATTCTGCGTGAGAAAGGGCTGGATCTGCTCAACGTCAGCGTCGGATTCTCCACCTGGGAAGCGCAAATCCCGTGGGGCGCAGGCTTCCTGGCTCCGGTTTCGCGCCGCGTGCGCAAAGAAGCCGGTTTGCCGGTCGCCAGTTCCTGGGGCGTGGCGTCTGCGGACGTCGCCGAACGCTGCATCAGCGAAGAAGACATGGATCTGGTGATGATTGGCCGCGCAATGCTCGCCAACCCGCATTATCCGTATGCGCTGGCGAAAGAGCTGGGTGTGGAAAATCCGTCCTGGGTCCTGCCCGCGCCTTACGCCCACTGGCTTGAGCGTTACAGCATCAGCTAAAACTTCAGTGATAACATCCGCGTAAAATAGCGGTGATCACAGCAGGCAGAAGCGATCCTTCTGCCTGTTTTTTTTGTGTGTCATCCAGATATATAAATAATCGATGTTTATCATCACAAGTGATGATTTCAGTAATATCTCGCCATTAGGTATCTTGTGCTCAACGCCAGCCTGCGGGCCGGACGCTTAATACTAAGGAGCTCAACATGAACGCAATACTCTGGCCGGAAGGTTTTATCCCCGGCGAAACCGACAACTTCGCGTCTAACGAAATGATCATCACCGGCCTGACCGTGGAAGATCTGTGGGCGCAACTCGACAACACCGCCGCATGGCCGGTGTATTACAGCAACGCATCGGATATCTTTTTCCACGACGGCACCGGTCCGGGCCTGAGCGACGGCGCACGTTTCCGCTTCTGCACGTTCGGTTTTCCGGTCGAAGCGCAGGTCAATGAATACGTACCACCGGTAAAAGGCCAGCCCGCACGCATGGCGTGGCACGGCTGGGCAGAAGGCGACACCGAAACCCGGCTTGACGTCCATCACGCCTGGCTTTTCGAAGAACTCTCCGGCGGTCGCGTCCGCATCCTGACGCAGGAAACGCAAAACGGTAAACCCGCCCGTGAACTCGCGAATACACGCCCGAACCCGATGATTAACGGCCATCAGGAATGGCTGGATGGGATGATCGGCGCGGCTCGCAAAATGCGTGGCTGATTTTCAAAGAATTACATTTTGTTTCGGGGCAGGCCGCAGGGTCTGCCTCTTTTCTTTTCAATTCTTTCAATCCTTTCCAAATCAACGCAAAATCTGTCTTCTTGAGCGGCGACAATAAGGGATGCGGGCGTGAATTCAGGTTTGATGGTGTTACACGGAAATCACTCAGAGGCGCTGAGGGATATTCTGGTGTCGTGGATGGCGGCGCATCCGCTGTCTCCGCTGGAAAACGAAGTGATCCTGGTGCAAAGCAACGGGATTAATCAGTGGCTGAAACTGGCGCTGGCGCGCGATGTGTCCGAAGGCGGCTGCGGGATCGCGGCGGCGCTGGATATTAAACTGCCTGCGCGCTTTTTCTGGCAGGTTTACCGCGCGGTGCTGGGCAAAGATCAGGTGCCGGATTCGTCGCCGTTTGACCGCCCGCTGCTGACCTGGCGGCTGATCCGTCTGTTGCCGGAATTACTGCCTGAACCGGTTTTTGCTCCGCTGGCGCGTTTCTTAAAAGACGACGGTGATATGCGTAAGCTGCATCAGCTGGCACAGCGTCTGGCGGATTTGTTCGATCAGTATCAGGTTTATCGCGCCGACTGGCTGGAAGACTGGGGCAACGGGCTGGACGTGCTGCGCACCAGCCGCAAAGGCAGTGAGCCGTTGCCGGAAAACCTGCTGTGGCAGCCGCAATTGTGGCGCGCTTTGCTGGCCGATGTGCCTGAAAGCGAACGGGGGACCAGCCGCGCCGCGCTGCATCAGCGTTTTCTGCAACATGCCCAAACCATTCCTGAAGACGAGCGTCCGTCCGGTCTGCCTGCGCGTCTGATTGTCTTCGGGATCTCTTCGCTGCCGCAACAATCATTAGAAGTTCTGGCCGTGCTGGGCCGCTGGACGCACATCTTTATGTGTGTGCATAACCCGTGCGAACACGACTGGAGCGATATTATTGCCGATAAAGATCTGCTGCGCGCGGAACGTGCGCGTCAGCGACGCAAACCGGGCATGCCGCAGGTGATTGCCGAAGGCGATTTACACCAGCATGCACATCCGCTGCTGGCGGCGTGGGGCAAGCAGGGGCGCGATTACATCGGCCTGCTCAATGAATATGACAACCATGAATCCTACGCGTCCACGCTCGCGCCGGTGATCCCGCGCATTGACCTGTTCACCTCCAACGGCGAAGACACTTTATTGCATCAGTTGCAGGAAGATATTCTGCAACTGCGGCCGCTGGCGGAAACGCAGGAAAAATGGCCGGAGATTGATACGCTGAAAGACGAATCCCTGCGTTTTTCGATTACGCACAGTGCCCAGCGAGAAGTGGAAGTGTTGCACGACCGCCTGCTGGCCGCGCTGGCCGCCGATCCGACCCTGAAAGCGCGCGATATCATCGTGATGGTGCCGGACATTAATGGCTATGCGCCGCACATTCAGGCGGTATTTGGCCTGATGGAACGCAGCGATCCGCGCTATATCCCGTTCACCGTGGCCGATCAGGGGCCGCGTCAGAATAACCCGCTGCTCGGTGCGCTCGAAAGCCTGCTGACGTTGCCGCAGTCGCGTTTTGCCGTCAGCGATTTACTGGATTTACTCGATGTGCCGTCGGTGCGTCAGCGATTTGGCATCGGCGAAGAACAGTTGCCGCTGCTCCACCGCTGGATAAGCGCCGCCAACGTACGCTGGGGGCTGCATGCGGAACAGCGTCAGAGTCTGGAACTGCCGCTATCGCCGGAGCAAAACAGCTGGTTCTTCGGTCTGCAACGAATGCTGCTCGGTTACGCC
Organism: Rahnella sp. BIGb0603; assembly: GCF_024808755.1. Lineage (NCBI taxonomy): Bacteria > Pseudomonadati > Pseudomonadota > Gammaproteobacteria > Enterobacterales > Yersiniaceae > Rahnella > Rahnella sp. BIGb0603. Next base: position 115,662 of record NZ_JANUEX010000003.1, read on the forward strand.
GTCGGCAGCGGTGACGCCTGGCAGGGCATTGAACCGCTGGACGAAATCGGCGGGCTGGAAGCGGCGCTGATTGGTCCGCTCTCGCATCTTTTAAATTGCCTGGATGAAACCTGGCGTCAGCTGTCTGAACCTGCGCCGCCGCAGGTGTGGGGCGAACGTTTGCAGGCGTTGCTGAGCGGTTATTTTGCCGAAGATGACGGCGACGACGGCTTTATTTTAGTGCGTCTGCATACCGAGCTGGAAACCTGGCTTCAGGCCTGTGAAAGCGTCAATCTTCAGGCCGAATTGCCGCTGTCTGTCGTGCGCGAACACTGGCTGGCGCAGTTCGACCAGTCCGGCCTGACGCAGCCATTCTTTGGCGGCGCCGTTACGTTTGCCACACTGATGCCGATGCGCGCTATTCCGTTCCGCCATGTCTACCTGCTGGGGATGAACGACGGTGATTACCCGCGCAACCGCGTGCCGATGGATTTTGACCTGATGGGGCGTGATTACCGGCCGGGAGACCGTTCGCGCCGTGAGGATGACCGTTATCTGTTCCTCGAAGCATTGCTGTCGGCGCGCGAACGCCTGCATATCAGCTGGGTCGGGCGCAGCATTCACGATAATACCGAACGTCCGCCGTCGGTGCTGGTGGCGCAACTGCGCGACCATCTGGCCTCGGGCTGGAAAGCACAGAACGACAGTGATCTGATTCATGCGCTCACCGCCGAACATCGCCTGCAACCCTTTAACCGTGATTACTTCAGCAAGGGCAGTGAGCTTTTCAGCTACGCCCACGAATGGCGCGCCGGAATGGACGCGGATATCAGCGCTGATGCGCCGCAGCCATTGCCGCCGGTCGGTCAGGAAGGGGCGCTTACGCTGCGTCAGCTGGCGGATTTTCTGTCCGATCCGGTGCGCAGTTTCTTCCGCCAGCGGCTGAATATTTACTTCGAACTGGAAGATGCGGGAAGTGAAGATCAGGAGCCGTTTGATATCAATGCGCTGGAAAACTGGCGTTTGCAGGATGAACTGATCCGCGCGCAGAAATGGGCGCTGGAGGCCGGAGAGTCGCGTCAGGATATTTTGCGTCAGCAGCTTGAACGCATCGAACGGCGCGGTGAACTGGCACCGGGCGAATTCGCCGCCGTGCTGAGTGAAGATCTCGCCGAGCCGATGGAGACGCTGTTCGCCAGTTATCAGAGCGTGCTTGATGAATGGCCGCAGACGCTGGCGAATGAAGCGCTGAGCGCTGAAACCGCAGGCGTGATTGTCTCGGACTGGCTCGGTGATTTACGTGCGAACGCCTGCGGGGATCGCGCCCGCGTGGTGCTGGAAAGCATTGGCATCATCAAAGACCGCAATTACCGCCTTGACCGTTTGCTTCCTTATTGGGTCGCGCATCTGGCCGGACACCTCGGCGGACAGCCGATGCACAGCATTATTATCAGTAAAAACGGGACGGCAGAATTACCGCCGCTGGAGATTGCCGACGCGCAGGCGCTCTGGGAGCAACTGATCGAAACCTGGCAACAGGGACAATTAAGGCCGTTGCCGCTGGCGGTCAAAACGGCCTTTGTCTGGCTGAAAAAAGACGGCACCGCGCAAAGCCTGCCGGAGAGCGTTGCCGGGCTTGCGGCCCGCGACGCCTATGAAAATCACGATCCCGCCAATATGAAATTTGGTGAACGCGACAGCAATCCGTATCTGGCACGCGCGTGGCCGGATTTCGCCACGCTGTGGTCCGGCGGCGAATTCGCCGAACTGGCGGATAAACTGCTGGCACCGCTGAAAAATCATCTTTCCCGCAGCAGCAAAAAAGGAGCGAAAGAATGAAGGAACGCATTTTTCCCTCTGCGCTGAATGTACTGAATTTCCCGCTGACAGGCAGCCGCCTGATTGAGGCCAGCGCAGGGACGGGTAAGACCTTCACCATCGCCGCACTGTATGTGCGGCTGGTGCTTGGTCACGGTGGCGGGAACGCGTTCGGCCGCCCGCTGACACCGCCAGAAATTTTGGTGGTGACGTTTACTGATGCCGCGACCAAAGAGCTGCGCGACAGGATCCGCGAACGCTTGTCCAGAGCGGCGGCGTGCTTTCTGGAGGATCCGGACCAACCGTCGGCAGGCGACGAATTTTTGCTGAATCTGCGTGCGGAATATCCGCCGGAAGAGTGGGCGGGATGCGCGCGTAAGCTGCAACTGGCGGCGGAATGGATGGATGAATCAGCGGTCTCCACCATTCACGGCTGGTGTAACCGCATGCTCGGTGAACATGCTTTTGACAGCGACAGCCTGTTTACCCAGACGCTGGAAACTGACCAGACCGAACTGCTGATGAACGTGGTGCGCGATTACTGGCGCAGCTTCTATTTTTCCCTGCCGGAACCTGACATCAGGACGCTGCGCGCGTGGTGGCGTTCGCCGGAAGACCTGCACAAGAATGTCTCTCCGCTGCTGGAATACGCTGAGATGCTGGGTACCGACGAAACCCCTGCTGTCATTTTTGAGACAGTGAAGCAGCAAAAAGCCGCAGAGCTGAGCGAGCTGAAAGCGGGCTGGGTGCAATGGATAAAGGAGTTGAAAGTCCTCTTAGATGATGCGTCTGCTAAAAAATTGTTAAATGGGACCAAACTCCGGCCTGCCTATTATGATCCATGGTTCGACAAGCTCCATAGTTGGGCTACTTCAGATGAAATCAAACCTGAGTTAAATAGAGGCTGGGAGCGGTTAACTAATGCGGGTCTTAAAGATGCGTGGAAGGGCGAACCGCCTGCGCATCCGGCGCTGACGGCAATGGAAACGCTGAAAGCGCGTCTGGAAACGTTGCCCGATGCCCGCAGCGGCCTGCTGCAACATGCCTGCCGCTGGATTGAAAACCGTTTTGACGTCGAACAGAAAAAACGGGCGCAGATGGGCTTCAACGATTTGCTGACCCGCCTTGACGCCGCGCTGCGCAGCGATAACGGCGAACGGCTGGCGGAGATTATCCGCACGCAATTCCCGGTGGCGATGATCGACGAATTTCAGGATACCGATCCGCTGCAATACCGGATTTTCGACACCGTTTACCGCGTGGCCGGAAACGCGCCGGAGCAGGGGCTGATCCTGATCGGCGACCCGAAACAGGCGATTTATGCCTTCCGCGGTGCCGACATTTATACTTATCTGCGCGCCCGTCGTGACACCGGTGGGCGTCACTACACGCTGGCGACTAACTTCCGTTCTACCCGTGCGATGGTGGCATCAGTTAACAGCGTATTTTCGCTGGCCGAAGACCGTACTGCCGGAGAAGGTGCATTCCTGTTCCGCCGTGGCGATGAAAATCAGGTGCCGTTCCTGCCGGTGGACGCTCAGGGACGCAAAGAAACCTGGGAGATTGACGGAAAAGAAGCCGCGGCCATGACCTTGTGGTATCCGGAAAATCAGACCGACGCGCTGCCGAAAACGCAATACGCCCAGCTGATGGCTGAAGGCTGCGCGACGGAAATTGTCCGTTTGCTGCGCCTCGGGCAGCAGGGCGCGGCCGGTTTCAGCCAGCCGGAAAAACCGTTTAAACCGGTCGAGCCGGGAGACATTGCCGTGCTGGTAAATACCGGGCGGGAAGCGACGGCGATCCGCACGGCACTGTCCAAACGCGGCGTGCGCAGTGTGTACCTTTCTGACAAAGAATCCATTTTTCAAAGTGCGCAGGCGGGCGAATTGCAGTTCTGGCTGGCGGCCTGCGCCGCACCGGAAAACGATCGTCTTCTGCGCGCCGCGCTGGGCACGCCTTCGCTGCATTTAAGCTGGGAAGCGCTGGATCGCCTGAATCAGGATGAAAACGAGTGGGAACGCTACGTTCAGCAGTTTCAGCAACTGCGTCTGTGCTGGCGCAAACAGGGCATTTTGCCAATGCTGCGGCGTCTGATGTGGGAGTTTGACGTACCGCGTCATCTGCTCGCGCACGGCGACGAAAGGGCGCTGACCGATTTGCTGCACCTTTCCGAATTGCTGCAACAGGCCAGCGTGCAGCTTGATGGCGAACATGCATTGATCCGCTGGCTGGCGGAGCAGTGTCAGGATGAAAATCAGGGCGGCGATGCGCGCAAGCTGCGTCTGGAAAGTGACGCAGCGCTGGTGAAAGTGGTTACCGTACATAAATCCAAAGGGCTGGAATATCCGCTGGTGTTCCTGCCGTTTGCCTGCGCATTCCGCGCGGTGAAAAAACAGGATTCGCCGCTGAAATGGCATACGCCGGAAGGTGAACTTGAAATTGCGCTGAGCGCCACGGAAGAGCTGCGCGAGCTGGCAGACCGCGAACGTCTGGGCGAGGATCTGCGTAAATTCTACGTGGCGCTGACCCGCTCGCGTTACGCGCTGTGGCTCGGCATGGCGCCGCTGAAAGAGTTTGAGAAAAGCGCGCCGGGTTACCTTTTTCACGGCGGCGAACCGGTTGAGGCTGAAGAGTTGCCCGCCAGTTTGCAGGCGCTGGAAACGGAAAATATTCAGGCGTGGCCGCTGCCGGTGCCGGTCGGCGTGGTGTACCGCAGCGAGCAGGCGTTGCCGGAGCTCGGGCCGCGTCCGCCGTTGCGCACGCACAAAGGCCCGCGCTGGTGGGTATCGAGTTTTTCCGGCCTGCAAATCGCGCCGGCCGGTACTTATATTGTGCCGGAAGCGCTGAACCGTGAACCGCCGGTTGAAATCGAAAGTGCCGCGCAGGACAGCTATTTAGAAGATAAAAAGTCAGGGAACAAAGAGCCTGCCGACGGGCTTTTGCAGCCGATGACCGGTGAGAATTTATATGCTTTCCCGCGCGGGCCTGCGCCGGGTAATTTCCTGCACGGTTTGCTGGAATGGGCGGGCGATGAAGGTTTTGCCGCACTGGCGGAAAACCCGGAGCGAATCGCCGATCAGGTGGCGCGGCGCTGTAATACGCGTGGCTGGGAGCAGTGGATTGTTCCGCTGACCGGCTGGCTGACCGCGTTGCTGACACAGCCGCTGGCGTTGCCGGGCGGAGAGAGTTTCACGCTGGCCGCACTGCCGCCATATCAGGTGGAAATGGAGTTCTGGTTCTCGCTATCGCAGGTGTCCACGCGGCGTCTTGATACTGTTGTTCAGCACTTCACACTTGAGGGCGCAGAGCGCGCACCGCTGCTGGCGGAAGAGCTTAACGGCATGCTGAAAGGTTTTATCGATCTGGTATTTGAGCACAACGGGCGTTATTACGTGCTGGATTACAAATCCAACTGGCTTGGCGATGATGCCACCGGTTATGACCAGACGGCCATGACGCAGTCGATGCGAGATCACCGTTACGATTTGCAGTTCACGCTCTATTTGTTTGCGCTGCATCGCTTGCTGAAATCCCGTTTGCCAGATTACGACTACGATCGCCATATCGGCGGTGCGGTGTATTTATTCCTGCGCGGCAGCCACGCGCCGGGCAACGGGGTCTGCGTCCAGCGGCCGGATAAAGCATTAATGGAAGAACTCGACGTTCTTTTCAGCCGCACTGAGGAACGCGCATGAAAATCAACAGCCGTGAAGATATTTTAAAACTGCTGGCCAGCTGGGTGGAGTGCGGCTGGCTGCGTGAACTGGATCGCGCGCTGGTGACCTTTCTGGCAAAGGAAGTGCCGGATGCACACCCGCTTTTATTACTGGCGACGGCGCTGACCAGCTACCAGCTGGGGCGCGGCCATGTGTGTCTGGATTTACAGGCCACGCTGGCGGACAGCGCGTTTTCGCTCTCGCTTCCGCCCGATGGCGATCACTCCGATGGCGCGATTTCCCGTCCGTCGGCGGTGCTTGACGATCTGAGCCTGGAAGAGTGGATGGCGGCGCTGGTGAACCTGCAACTGGTGGGCAGCGGCGATGGCGATTCGCCGCTGGTGCTCGCCGGACATCGCCTGTATCTGCGGCGTTACTGGCAGTACGAGCAGAATGTGCGCGAGGCCGTTGAACACCGCCTGAGCCGCACGCAGCTTAATGCGCTGCCTACTGAATCGCTGCGCATGTCACTCGATGCCCTGTTCCCGCAGGCCGGAAATGCAGGGCAGGTGAACTGGCAGAAACTGGCATGCGGGCTGGCGGCGGGGAGTGCGTTCAGCATTATTACCGGCGGCCCCGGCACCGGGAAAACCACCACGGTTGTGCGTCTGCTGGCGTTATTGCAGGCGCTGGCGCTGGAAGAAAACGGCCAGCCGCTGCGTATCCGGCTGGCTGCGCCGACCGGTAAAGCGGCGGCTCGTCTGAACGAATCGGTGGCCGGCGCGGTTTCCCGGTTAGATCTGCACGCGCTGAACAACGGCGATGCGGTGCGCGACAGCATTAATACCGACGTGGTGACGCTTCACCGTCTGCTCGGCAGCAGACCGGATACCCGGCATTTCCGGCATCATGCGGGCAATCCGCTGATGCTCGACGTGCTGGTGGTGGACGAAGCGTCGATGGTCGATCTGGAAATGATGGCAGCACTGCTGGCCGCACTGCCGCAGAATGCGCGCCTGATCCTGCTCGGCGATAAAGATCAGCTGGCCTCGGTGGAAGCCGGTGCGCTGCTCAGCGAGTTATGTCAGCGCGCCGGCAGCGGGCACTATCTGCCACAAACTCGTGACTGGCTGCAAAGCGTGACGGGGGAAAAAATCCCGGATGCGCTGGTCGATCCGGCGGGAACGGCGATGGATCAGGCCGTGGTGATGCTGCGCCACAGCTACCGTTTTGATGCGCAAAGCGGCATCGGACAGCTGGCGGAAGCGGTCAACGACGGCGATGTCAAAGCACTGAAACAGGTCTGGAAACAGGGCTATGCCGATCTTGCTCAGCTTACGCTTAACGCGGATGACGATACCGAACTGCGTGACTGGGTCATTAACGGCGCGGCGGGGCAGTTTCCGGCTGCACAAAGTCGCAAAGGCGTCGAGCCACCAGTCGGTTACCGCCATTATCTGAACGTGATGACAGATGAACGTCCGGCCGATGATGCGCCGCTGGAAGCGTTCAGCGCCTGGGCGGCGAAAGTGCTGCTGGCGTACAGTCAGTTTCAGCTGTTGTGCGCTTTGCGTGGCGGACGCTGGGGCGTGGAAGGGCTGAACCTGCGGATCGCGGAAATTCTGTATAAAGACGGGCTGCTGAAAGCATCGGTCGGTTGGTTCCCGGGGCGTCCGGTGCTGGTGACGCGCAATGATTACAGCCAGCGGCTGATGAACGGCGATATCGGTATCACGCTGGAAATTCCTCACCGGCTGGTGGACGGTTCCGTGGTGCCGGTGCTGCGCGTGGCATTTCTGACCGGCGACGGCACTCAGGATATCCGCTGGGTGATGCCGGGGCGGTTGCAGGCAGTCGAAACGGTGTTTGCCATGACAGTGCATAAATCGCAGGGTTCTGAATTTACCCATACTGCGCTGCTGCTGCCGGACAATCTCAGCCCGATCCTGACACGCGAGCTGATTTACACCGGTATTACCCGCGCGCGTCATTGGTTCAGTCTGGGATGTGTGGGGGGAGTTAACGCGGTGCTGCCGGAAGCCGTTCAGCGCAGGGTGCTGCGCGCCAGCGGGCTGATTAATTAAAACTCGTATTCGTGCATTTTTGCCGGTTTACGCAGCGGGCGGGCTTTCTGGCCCGCGACTTTCGTGGCTTTGTGCGGATCGCCCGCAACAAACTCCAGCGTCGGCGAGTAGTAAAAAGGCAGCCAGCCGCCGTAGCCATTCTCCCACTCCCAGCGAACCGGGCAGGGCCACAGAATGTCTTCGAACATAATGTAATAGGTCCATCGCCCGTGCGGACGACGCGGTTTGCGGTTATTCATAAGCAGACGGTCAGGCTCTTAAACATCACGGGGTATATTTTCGCCTGCACGGCACCAGGTTTCAAGCCCGCTGGCCGATTTGTTGATTATTTAATCAGCAAGACGAGACCAACAGACGTTCAGTACCGCAGCGGTTAGCCTGAATCAGGGCAAGATATTTGGGCAGGAAGGGCGGAGTGAAAACTGAAATACGGGATAAAGTCAGGGGCGGCGCATTTCTTCCAGAAAGATGAAGAACTGGCTGATCCGCAGGCTGATACTGCCGATATCAAACAAAACCATTCCCCAGACAATCATGATCAGGACTAACAGAACTTCTGTCACACGGAACATGCCGTGTTACCTCCTTGTATTCACACGGGAAATAACTTAACTCAAATTGATAGTGTGGACAACCCGTCCGGGGAGATTATCCCCAGATCATGGCGGCCCAGCGGAGGAGCATCAGCGCACCACAGATGCAAAGAAGCACCACCACCATTTTCCAGTGTTTGGCCATCATCCGTTTTGTCACCATTTTTCCTCCCTGTTTTGGGGGGCATTTAGCCCGCCATATGCTGATCGACATAGTGAACAACATGTTCTTTGAGTTCTGGCACCGTCTGATCGGCGAGCCATTCGAAGGCCATCAGCAGCAGGGCTGCTGTGGCCAGAACGGTTAAGAACAAACCCGCTTTTTTACGCGCTTCCATGGATCTCATTATTTCTAATTTGCCTGTTTTTTACTCTACCAGAACAGGCCGGGATCCGGGAAGAATTCAGGCGTCTGGTTCGGGAAAGGTTTAAGAAATTATACCTTTTGTGCCTTTCCGAAACTTTGATCCTGCGCCTGATGCGCGTGAGAATGCCGCGGGCCGGGCCTGAAGCCTTGTTTTCTGGCACACCAGGCAATCAGTAAACCGGCGACCAGCAGAATCTGCATTGCCCACGGGAAGACACCAATCCCGGCGGTTTCCAGCAGTATTCCGCCGGACAAACTGCCGCCCGCAATGGCCAGATTCCAGGCCACCACGACCATCGATTGCGCCATGTCTGCGTGTTCACCTGTGGCATCGGCAATCGCTGTTTGCAGTAACGTCGCCGCGCCGCCGAACGTCAGCCCCCAAACCGCAACACACAGCGTCACGATGAGCGCGGAGTGGCTGCTGAGCGCCAGCACCAGTGAGGTCACCGCAAACAGCGCCAGGCTGGTGAGCAATGTCTGGCGCAGACGTTTATCCACCAGCATGCCGGTCAGCCCGATTCCCCCCAGTGCGCCAATGCCAAACACCAGCAGGATTTGATCCGCATGACCGGCCAGACCGGAGAGCCGAAGGAACGGCACGATGTAGGTATAAAGCAGGTTGTGGGTCAGCATCCACAGCAGGATCACCGCCAGAATGCTGCGCACGCCCGGCATCTGAATGACCTGTCGCAGCGACTGTCGCTCTCCGGCTTCCTGACCGGGATAATCCGGCACCTTGCGCAGCACCCAGACCACCAGCAGTAACGTCATCGCAGACATCACTCCGAAGGCCATCCGCCAGCCGAGCAGCGTACCCATCCAGGTTCCCAGCGGCACGCCAACCGACAGTGCCACCGGCGTGCCCACCATGGCGACTGACAGCGCGCGCCCCTGCTGATGTGCGGGTACCATGCGACGCGCGTAGCTGGCCAGTAATCCCCACGCCAGTCCGGCGGCGGCACCGGCCATCCAGCGGGCAAACAGCGTCAGGGCAAAATTCGTTGAGAACGTGGTCAGCGTGTTGAAAATCAGGAAACCGGCGATGGCCGTCAGCAGCGCCGTGCGGCGGTTCCAGCCCCGCGTCAGGGCAACCAGCGGCAGCACGGCCATCAGGGAACCGGCGGCATACGCGGTAATCATCTGACCTGCCATGGCCTGCGACACGTCAAGGCCATCGGCAATTTGCGGCAGTAATCCTGCGGGCAGCGTTTCCGTCATGATGGCAATAAAACCGGTCAGCGCCATCGCCAGCAAGGCGGAGAGCGGAAGCGGCGTCTTTTTCGGTGTCTGATTCATGACTTCACTCCATATACCGCATCGCGTAATTCATTTACAAAAGCACCCGACATCCCTTCGTACAATGTGTTGGTGAAGGCGACAACGCTCAGCCCGGCGGCGCGATCGACAAACCAGGAATGACCGTAAGCGCCGCCCCAGCGCCAGGTGCCGGAGGATTCCGGCGACGCAGCTGCCTGCGGATCGCGCAGGACGGAAAAGCCCAGTCCGAAACCGGTGCCCGGCATGTCCGGCAGTTCAAGGCCGCCGGTCTGGTCGCGACCCATTTCATCCACCTGCACCGGTGTCAGTAACGGGTATCCACCCTGACGAAGCATTTCCAGCATTTTCATCACGTCGTGCGCGCCGCTGATCATTCCGGCTCCGGCAGACGGGAAAGCCTTTGCATCCAGCGCCCTGAGAGGCGAATACGCGATGCCCACGGTGTCTTCGAAGGCGGCGACCTTTTCGCCTTCCTGCAAGCGGTGAGGCACGGGGGAATCGCTGACATACGGCGTCGCCAGTCGCGCCGGATTGGCGGTATAAAACGCGGTGTCGTTCATGTCCAGCGGGCCGGTCAGCAGGTTTTTCACCACGTCGCCGAGCGGTTGCTGACAAACCTGTTCAAGCATTGCACCAAGCACGTCTACAGCAAGGGAATATCCCCATGAGGTGCCAGGCGCATACAATAAAGGGACAGCGGCCAGACGACGCAGGTTTTCCTCCAGCGAAATCCCGCTGTTATCCATGCCGTCAGAAACACCGGCAAGTGCATACGGACCCTGCTCATCAGGCTCGAAAAAGCGGTAACTCAGCCCGGCTGTGTGGCTTAATAAATTTCGCACGGTGATCTGCGCGGGCTGGCCACCGGCAAGGGAAGGGGAAAATTCCGGCAGCCATGTCTGAATATTGTCATCGAGCGCCAGTTTACCTTGTGAAACTAAGATCATCGCGACGGTAGATACGATGGGTTTGCTGACTGACGCCAGACGGAACAGCGTATTTTCTGTCATTGGCCGCCCGGCCTCGCGGTCAGCCAGCCCGGCGGCGTGGTGATAAATCAGCTCGCCTTGTTTAGCGACCAGCACAACGGCACCCACAAGGCGTTGTGAGGCGATCGCCGTTTCAATGACGAGGTCGAGGCGGGATTTCAGCGTGGAGGAATTCATGGTGTTATCTCAGTTTCTGAATGTGTTAAATCACGATAGAGAACTCCTCAGTACGGAAAAAGTAGGGTAGATTTCCAGAATATACGGACACTAATGTCCGCAATGAGAGGTGGCAGTGGAAAGTCTGAGCAGCCTGAATGTGTTTGTACACGTCGCGGAAACCCGCAGTTTTGTTGCGGCCGGTCGCCTGCTGGGCGTTTCTGCCTCGGCGGTAGGCAAAACTATTGCGCGCATGGAAGCCAAGCTGAATGTTCGCTTGTTTCACCGCAACACCCGCAGCGTGACGCTGACGGCAGAGGGCGCGCTGTTTCTCGAGCGCAGCCGCCGGATTGTTGCTGAACTGGAAGCGGCGGAAAGCGAGTTGTTGCAGCTTTCCGAATCCCCGCGTGGTCGTTTGCGGCTGAGCCTGCCGCAGGTCAGCACGCTGCTGTTGCCGGTGCTGGGCGAATTTATGCGGCGTTACCCGGATATCGAACTGGATCTTGATTTCACCGATCGCATTGTGGATGTGGTGGACGAAGGGTTTGACGCCGTGGTGCGCACCGGTCAGATGGCGGATTCGCGCCTGTCGATGCGTAAACTGGGGACGTTTCGCCATTTACTGGTGGGTTCACCGGCGTATTTCAAAGAGTATGGCGTTCCGGTTTCGCCGCCCGATTTGCTGAACCACCGGTGCCTGCATTTTCGTTTCCCAAACAGCGGAAAGCTGGAAACCTGGCCGCTTTCGGGATATCAGGATCTGGCTCTTCCGGTTTCGATGGTTTGTAATAATATCGAGACGCGCCAGTGTTTTGCGTTGCAGGGCCTGGGCATCACGTGTCTGCCGGATTTCAGTATCCGCAAAGAGCTGGCAAAGGGGCAACTGGTCACCGTGCTCAATGAGTATGTCAGCCGCAGCGCCGACTTTTTCATTCTCTGGCCGTCGGGTAGGTATATGACGCCGAAACTGCGGGTGCTGATCGACTTTCTCAGCGAGCGGGTTTTCCCTGAAATCCCGGAACTGGCTTTACTCTGTCCTAATTAACCGTATCTGTAATGTAGGGAGTTTTTTGATGAACAACACTGTTGTAATTGAACGCTTTTCTGCCGCTGACCAGCGCGGCGTGGTAGAGGTAATTTTGCCTATTCAGAATCAGGAGTTTGGTATTCCGATCACTGAACACCAGCAGCCAGATCTGAGCGATATTCCGCAGTTTTATCAACAAGGTTCCGGCGATTTCTGGGTGGCCAAAAGTTGCGGAAAAGTGGTGGGTACGCTGGGGCTGAAGGATATCGGTAATGCACAGGCGGCGTTGCGCAAAATGTTTGTCAGTGCGTCCTACCGTGGTCGGGAATTTGGGGTGGCTGCATTGCTGCTGAATACGTTGTTGCAACATGCGCAGTCTGAAAACGTCAGGGACATTTTTCTGGGTACAACCGACAAGTTTCTGGCCGCGCATCGCTTTTACGAAAAAAACGGATTTGAGGAAGTGACAGTACCTGAACTGCCGCAAGCTTTCCCACGGATGGCTGTAGACAGCAAGTTCTATAAGCTAACTTTCTGATTGTAAAAGTTGTCACTAAGCTGTCGTGTAGATGTCAGGTTGCTGACGTGTTGATTGCCGGTCACGTCTTGCATGCTGTTTCTGTGTTCAACATTCACGTAAAGGTAAGAATATGAATCAGAGCAAAATCAGACAACTCAGGATCTCCCGCGCGTGGTCGCAGGAACAGCTGGCAGAACTTTCTTCACTCAGCGTGCGCACCGTTCAGCGTATCGAAAACGGCGAACAGGCGAGCCTTGAAACGCTCGGTGCGATTGCGGCAGCGTTTGATATCAAGGTTTCAGAACTGACAGAAAACGATCCGCAATTTGGGGCGACGCCCGAACAGGCGCTGGACGGTCAAATCGAAAAAGCCAGAAAGCAGGTTGAGGAAGAAAGCGGGTTTTACCGTTCGGTGGTCTTCTGGGCGGTGATCAATATCGGTTTGTTTGCGATTAATCATTACACCTCGCCTGATACCCTCTGGTTCGTCTGGCCGCTGTGTATCTGGGGCGGCATTTTGCTGATCCGCGGACTGGGGATTTTTGTGTTCCGCGGCTCCGTCGAACGCTGGCAAAAAGCGCGTTTACAGAAACTGATCCGCAAGCCGTGATGTGCGGGCGTCATAATTAGGACAGAGTGCTGCCTGCAAATTCAAAGAAGACCGCCCTGACTGAGACATATCAAATTTCCGGCTGAACATGCTGCTATCCTCTGTAGTATTCATGGTTATCAGCTCAACGGACAGAGAATGGATCAGCCCCGGCGGTTTGCATTTACTCTTAAAAGACTGATATTGCTTCTGGCTCTGGTGAGTACGCTCATCATTTTGCTCAGCAGCTATCTGGCTATTTTTCAGGTCGAGAGAAAACTTCTTATCGATTCCTCGCTGCGCGCCAGTCAGTCCTACGCGGCGCGACTGTCCCTGACGGCCGATCTTTTCTTCAATGCGGCGCAAAAACAGCTGGTCTTCAGCGCCGGTTTGCTGGGCGAAGAGTTCGATAATCTCTATGCCGTCGCCGAAGAAGCGGACCGTTTGCAGATCCAGAGCAAGCGCTACAGTTCTGTTCTGGTGGTGGACAAATCCGGCGTGGTTCGCGCGGCGTCGAGAAACTCCGCCAATATGACCGGTCTCAGGCTGGTGTCAGACGCCAACACGCAGGCGCTGACCACGCAAAATCCGGTGATCAGTTCCCCTTTCCGCACCGCACAAAATAATCACATTATTGCCATGTCAGTACCCATCCGTAATACGCGGGGAAAGTATCTCGGCTACCTGGTGGCGGAAATTACCCTGCAACAGGGCGGCATTATTGATTCGCTGATCAACGCCCGGAATTACCGCAAGGACGCGTATATCTACGTGATCGACAACGAAGGCGACGTGTTGTACCGCGCCGCTGACGGCTGGACGGAAAGTACGCCTCAGGGAAACGTGAACAAAGCGCTGCTCGAAGGCCGCGATCAGGGTTTCCTGCACATGAAAAATTTGCAGGGCGAAGATTCTCTGGCCGGGTTCTCCACGATGGAAATCTCAGGCTGGACGGTGCTGGTGCTGCATCCGGCGCGGGCTGACGTCGTGCTGCTGTATCAGGTGATGTTGCAGGTTCTGATTTATACGCTGCCATTTGTCATTCTGGTGTTTATCGTGATCTGGCTGCTGGCGCGCTACATTTCCCGTCCGCTGCGCCAGCTCGCGTCGAAAGCCGACACCATGGATTCACAAGATGTGTCGGCAGAAATTCAGCAAATTAACGCCTGGTATTATGAAGCGTCGAAGCTGAAAAGCGTGATGTTGCAGGGCATCCGCCTGTTACATCAGCGCATTGAGAAGCTCAGTACGCAGGCGCATACCGACCCGATGACCGGCCTGCTGAACCGGCGCGGGTTGTATGAACAGGTGGATAAGTTGCTCGGCGAGGAGTCGCAGATCGGGGTGATCACCCTCGATATCGATCACTTTAAGGTGATCAACGATACGTTCGGGCATGACGTGGGAGACGCAGTGATTACGCAGCTTTCGCGTCTTATTTTGGGAAACTCGCGCGATGACGATTTGCTGTGTCGCATGGGCGGGGAAGAGTTTCTGTTGCTGCTGCCGGGCACCTCGCTGACGCGGGCGGTTCAGCTGGCGGAACGGTTGCGGCGTCAGGTCGCCGGGCAGAATTTTGAAGGTGCAGGAAACGTGACGATTTCGCTGGGCGTAACCCATTTTAATCCCGCAAAAGTGAACATCGACAGCGCGCTGAAATCGGCAGACAAGGCTTTGTATCAGGCGAAAAATGACGGGCGGAACCGCGTGGTGAGCCGTTAATGCGTTGAAGAGAGTTATCGTAAGGTTACTGTAAAAAGGCCCGGTTTTTGACCTGGCCTTTTGTAATGCGTATCGCTTAGCGGCTGCCGGGCAGCAACGATTCTGTACATTTGAAGACATCTTCACGGAATTTCCGCGAGGCGTCGTCCAGATCGGCCTGATTGGCGACGTCGGCACGGTTAGCTTCCAGCGCCTGATTGACGGCCACCGTAAAGGCATTTTCCTGACTGGCGTTCAGCACGTTGCCCACGCTGCCGAACAGCAGGCGCATGGCGGAAATCTGCACCAGCAGTTCACGGTTTACGCGTTCAAGCTGGTCTACACGTTTCGTCAGGGTTTCGTCGTTCATGGGTGTCTCCTTATTTAATTGCCGCACACCATAGCAAAAGCACCGGCATGAAAAAACCACCTTGCGGCGGCGATGGGGACGTCTTCCGGTTTAACGCACCATTTGCTGCATCTGGCGGCTCAGTTGCATCAGCTGCGCATTCAGCGGCACCAGTTGCTGCTGGATGGCGTTGTATTTATCCAGCTGTTTCTGGTTGGCAAATTGCAGGCGATTCCCGGTAATGGTGACATTTTTCCCCTGGCTTTTGATGAAGTCGGCTTTTGCCACAATCAGGTTGAGCACCTGGGGCAGCAAATCAAAGACTTGTTCGGTGACGGCCGCCGGTTTGCTTATCGTTTTCTCATAGGCCAGGTCGTACACTTTTTTCAGGTCATTCGGCTGCCTGAGCGCCGCGTGCTGCGTGTCGGCCTGCGTTTTGAGCAGCACGATTTTCTCTTTCCAGTTCGCGCTGCTGTCGGCCATTTTTTTCAGGTCGTCGCGTTGATCAAGCAGGTTATTCACACTGTTAACGCCGTTCATTCCGGCAAAAACCGGCACCAGCGAGGAATCCAGCTCGATATTCATCTGATGATGGAAGCCGGTAATGATCGCGTAATCTTTGCTGTAATCGCCAAACTCTTTGATTTGTGCCTGCGTCAGTTGAGGGACGGCTAAAACCGGCTTGTCCAGAATGCGGGACTGGAGAAAATCCATGAAGGCTTTGCGCTGGGCCGGTTCTTTGTCGCCGCATCCGCTGACCACAAAAATCATCAGCAGCAGCATAAAAGGCATCAAAAATGCGCGGCTAAAGTGTGAGTTCTGCATAAATTCCTTGCTCCCTAAGCTCCGTTATCTGGATCCTAACCTTACTGAGAAAGGCTATTTTTTGCTAGATAGTTGCCGATATCTTCGTTAACGTCTTCGGCAAAGCCATTGATTCAGGGAATGTTTAACGTTGAACGTAAAGCGATTTTCAATTAACCGATCTGCCGTGATGCTGGCTGTGATGATCCTCGCCGGATGTACAACGGGAAAGAAAACCGAAGCGCCAGTGCAGAATCCGCGTGACGTCAAAGCCGATATCGTGCGGCTGATGCCGTCTTCCGCACCGGACAGAAAAGGCTGGGCGACGGACATTACCGCCGCTTTCACCGCGCAGGGTATTCCGGCGACGACGGAAAATATCTGTTCGGTGCTGGCGGTGGCGCAGCAGGAATCGAATTTCAATGCTGATGCGCCGGTACCGGGGCTGGGAAAAATCGCGTGGAAAGAAATCGATCGTCGCGCGGATGCGGTTCATGTGCCGAATTTCCTGGTTCACACCGCGCTGCTGATTAAATCTCCGAACGGAAAGTCCTACAGCGAGCGGCTGGATAACGTAAAAACCGAGAAGCAGCTCAGCGCCATTTTTGATGACTTCATCAACATGGTGCCGATGGGGCAGAAGTTGTTCGGGAATCTGAATCCGGTGCATACCGGCGGGCCGATGCAGGTCAGCATCGCGTTTGCCGAAGAACATGCCAAAGGCTACCCGTACACAATTGACGGCACAATCCGCAATGAAGTGTTCAGCCGTCGCGGCGGCGTCTATTTCGGCGTGAAGCATCTGCTGGGGTATCCGGCCAGTTATTCCCAGCCGCTGTACCGTTTTGCTGATTTTAATGCCGGGTGGTACGCCAGCCGGAACGCGGCTTTCCAGAGCGCGGTGAGCAAGGTGACGGGAATTCCGCTGGCGCTGGACGGTGATCTGATTAACTACGGCACCGATAAACCGGGTGGCACGGAGCTGGCGGTGAGAACGCTGTCGAAGCGGCTGGACATCAGTCATTCCGCCATACGTAAAGCGCTGGAGAAGGGCGAGCAGCCGGAGTTTGAGGAAACCAACTTGTACAAACAGGTTTATGCGCTGGCGGATAAAACCACCGGTAAGCGTCAACCCCGCGAGTTGTTGCCGGGGATTACGCTCGAAAGCCCGAAAATCACCCGCAAGCTGACCACCGCGTGGTTCGCAAAGCGGGTAGACGGACGCCGCGCGGATTGCATGAAACGCGCATCTGCCGGGTAATCCACTGGAGGGAATATTCCTAAAGCCCGCTGATTTTCAGCAGGCTTTAGGTTTTATCATCAGCCTGTAGCCACCGTCAGCGGCGGGTTGCGCGTTATTTCCCAACGAATATAAATTGCGTCAATATAATAGCGATGAAATAAAAGCTTGCTTAATAAATCCCCCTGTGTGTAAATAGCGTCAACGGTTTGTAGTTAAGACCTATTTATGTAAGACATTTTAGTAAAGTAGTTCCTGGTTCAAGTGATATAGCAAATCCTTTCTCCGACGAATTTCCTTCTCTGATGCATCCATAAGTATTTCAAATAAAAACAGACCCCTATTGCCCTATGGCATCATAAAATAAAAACGAAGAAGGTATTTCCTATGTCTACTAAAATGACTGGTTTAGTAAAATGGTTCGACGCTGGTAAAGGTTTCGGTTTCATCAGCCCTGCAGACGGCAGCAAAGACGTGTTTGTTCACTTCTCTGCAATTCAGAGCAATGATTTCAAAACCCTGGACGAAGGTCAGAACGTTGAGTTCACCATCGAACAAGGCCAGAAAGGCCCATCAGCCGGTAACGTTGTCGTTCTGTAATGTCGCCAGATATTGAAAGTAATCACTCTGCAATAGCGAAGATGGGGCAAACCCGGAGCAGCCAGAATAATTAATTCAGTATCGACATGAATAATGACAAAAATAAGCCCTGGCCAACGCCGGGGTTTATTATTTAAAAGCTTCCAGAATTATTTCGGGAGCCACAACAGAAAAGCCGGTTAGCATATTTTATTCGTTTAGCCGTTTTTTCTGTTGTGACAAGGCCGTGCTCAGGCCGCGTAATGTTGGAGTGTACGATGAACGCTTACGCCATAATGTGACAGCCGGGAAAGCACCGGCAAATTCCCTTCATCCTTTTGGCTGGCTCTGCGTTGGCTGCCTTCACTCACCCCAGTCACATACTTATTGTATGCTCCCGGGGATTCGCTCCGTTGCCGCCTTGCTCCCACCCAAATGATTTCGGGAATTGGCTACGGTGTCTGTGTTTCAAAATCTAAAAATTTCCTGAAAAAAAGCCAAAAAAAAGCCCGCACACGGCGGGCAAAATAACAGGGTTCTACAGGGGTATTACACAGGGACTTAACACAGGAACATCACACAACATTTGATGGATTTAAGATAACAAACGCTGTGTATGGTTTTGTCATTGTCCGGTAATGTTACTCCAGTAGATGTAAGCCTTATTTGTCTGCGTAATGACCAATGATCTGATCTATTTTGGCGTCAGCCATCGCAATTCCCTTCTGTATCAAAGACTCAGAGCCGATACTCGCCAGCACAATAACCGCAGCAACAATCATTAATCCTTTCCAGGTCATGATTTTCCCTTCCGTTTGTCACAGTGAATGGCAGCATTATGCGGCGATACGCAAAGTATCGCCACCGGGCAGGGCAAAACAATGAAAAGGCGTTAAGCGCCTAAGTGGCCGACGGTGAAGTAAGTGACCAGGCCGACGATGACCAGCAGCGCAATCGCCGCAGCGGTGTAGAGGATGATGCGTTTGGGGCTGTAAAATGCCATAAAAATATCCTTATTTATCCGTGGTGTTCAACGTTGCTGGATTAGAAAAGTTCCATCATCAGTGCCATCACGTAGCCGATTCCTACAGAACCGCCCGCCATGATTAACCAAAATGCTGTTGCCTTCATTTCACACTCCTTGTGCGTGTTGCGGGACAAATCGCCCGAATGATCGATTTCAGGACGTGATTATAACAAACATATAATCCGTATGGATAATTATCCGTTCTAATTTTAGACACTTTACCGGAGTAAGGGTGGCTTTTGTGATCTTATTTCAGATAGTCGCTGCGGGAAGTCAGTTTGCTGTGTGCGCTGGAGTCCAGTGTGGTGGACGGGCGGGAACCGCTTTCGCTGGCTTTGCGGCTAAGTTCAGAAGCCACTTCCTGTGCGCTGGAAGGGTAAACCACGGCAAAACTGTTCATGGCGGTCATCGCCAGCATAAGACTGAAAAGAGCGAGGGTGGTGCGTTTCATTAACGGGTGTCCGGTCTGTTCACATTTGTTCATAGGATTTTCGTGAATCAGCAACCGGCTTTATATGCTTCACTCATAAGAAACGGGAGCAAATTATGCTCCCGTTCATCATTTATGATGCGTACAGCTGCTGCTTTACACGTGCTGGAGCGTATTATGACCGGCTTCTGATTTATTCGGTAAGCGAATCGTGGCAGAAAGAATCAGTGATACGATCAATAGTGCGGTGATGATGCTAAACGTTACTGCGAAGCCGCCGAACAAAGACGCCACCAGAGAAGCGAAGATGCTGCCGATACCGAAGCCGAGGTAAAGAAGACCGTAGTTTTTGGTCATGTTGTTCAGGCCGAAGAAATCGCTGACCAGTGAAGGATACACGGTGATGGTACCGCCGAAGCTGAAGGCCACACAGGCAACGGAGATGAAGAACATCGTTTCGTTCATGTGGGTGAACAACATCATGCTCATACCGGCCAGGGAAACGATCTGTGCGATGGAGATAACGCGGATACGCTGCATTTTGTCAGACAGAACGCCCAGAACCAGACGGCCGCTCAGGTTAGCAATCGCTATCACGGTCACGGCGTTCGCGGCGGTCAGTGCGTCGAGTTTAACCAAACTCTGGCCGATATCTTTTGCCACACCAATCACGTACAAGCCGCTCATGCAGGCTGTCAGGAACATCAGCGCCAGCATCCAGTATTGCGGAGCGCGCACCGCTTCAGCCAGCGTGAAATCACGGCTGTCATTGCTGCTATCGTTCAGGCTGTTTTCTTCGCGGGTCACATCGGCGGTTTGCTGTTTCGGCGCATCTTTCATCATCATCGCACCGACAATCACCATCACCATCGCCACGCCACCCCAAATCATGAAGGTGTTTTGCAGGCCTTCGGTTGCCAGTAAATGCCCGCAAACGAATTTGAATAACAGGCTGCCTAAACCGTAAGCACCGATTGAACAGGCTGAAATCAGGCCTTTGCGTTCAGGGAACCATTTTACGCAGTTGGTCAGTGTCAGCAGGTAACCGGCGCCATCCGCCAGGCCGACCAGCACACCGGCGCTGATGTACAACATGATCACGTTGTCAGAATGCGCGGTCAGGAAGAACCCGGCGGCCATTAGTAAACCGGCGGCGATAGTCACGGTACGTACACCGAAACGTTCCTGAAGTTTACCGGCGACGGAAGAGGCGAGAGCCAGACACAAGCTCAGGATCCCGAAAGTCAGTGCCACGCTGCTGATAGGTTCGCCCAGCTTCTCGGACAACTGGCCGTTGAACAGGCTCCAGGTGTAAACGGAACCCAGAGCAAGCTGAGTAAGAATGGTACCGACCAGTGTCAGCCAGCGGGTACGGTTGGTGTTCTGCATGCCAGATTTGTCACTCATAGCGGGTTCTCCCGAGCGAAGTAGATTCAATTAACTGTCGCTATGATAGTCCTCGTGAATAAACGCAGTTCATTTGCGGCGTGAGATGCATGAGTTGTGGAATGAAATGCATCTCACGAGGCATGAGTCGCCATTTTGGCTTCAAAAACACCCTGAAATTGGACTTAAAACGTGGCTGCAGCCCTTGCGGGGCGCGGGTTTTAGTTGATCTGGATCACTAATCCTTCAATTAACCTTTTCGTGCATTCTCACAAGTTTTGTTACAAACCTTTCGTTGTATCATTTGGTACATAACGTTGTGCTCACGGTCATTTGGTCGTACCCTTCCGGCACTTCCTCTTTTTACTTTCAGTGCTAATTAAATGACTTCTTCAGCGGAACGGGCGCGCGCGTCACATTTTCAACGTGCCCGTATTCTGACGCCATCGCGGATTTTTATTCTCAGCCTGCTGCTGTTACTGGGCGGAATCATGTATTCACTGACGATTGGCCGATATCCGATTTCATTTGCTGAGCTGATTGGTTTTTTCCATGCAGATGCGTCAGCACCGCGATATGGGCTGTTGCACAACATCATTATCGATTCACGCCTGCCGCGCATTCTGGCCGCGGTGCTGGTCGGTGCCGGTTTGTCCGTTTCCGGCGCGGCTTATCAGGCCGTATTCCGCAATCCTCTGGTGTCGCCCGGTTTACTCGGCGTGCTGAGCGGCTGCGCGTTTGGTGCATCGCTCAGCATTGTGTCCGGGCTGAACGGTTTGTGGATCCCCGCGCTGGCCTGTTTGGCCGGTTTACTGGCGGTCGTACTCGGCGTGGCGATTGCCAGCCTGTTTGCTTCACCGTCCATTCTTATGCTGATTCTGGGCGGCATTATCAGTAGTGCGCTGTTCACCGGATTGCTGTCGATCGTCAAATATGTCGCCGATCCGCAGGATCAGTTGCCAACCATTATTTACTGGATGTTGGGCAGTCTGAGTGCGGTAGACAATCATGCGTTGTGGGTGACAGCCCCGGTGCTGGTTATCGCGATTGCGCTGCTGGCGGGGCTCGGACGGGTGCTGGACGTCATGACGCTCAGCGAAGATGAAGCTTACAGCCTCGGTATTCCGGTTCGTTTTTATCGCTACGGCATTATCGTGCTGGCGACGCTGATATCTGCCCTGACTGTCAGCATTGCGGGCATGGTCGGCTGGGTCGGATTGCTGATCCCGCATCTGGCACGGCTGCTGGTGGGTGCGAGTAATGTCTGGCTGTTGCCGGTTTCAGTGTGTCTCGGCGGCTGTTTTTTGCTGTTGTGTGACGGGCTCGCACGCACGCTGGCTCCTGGGGAAATTCCGCTGGGGATCATTACCGAATTACTCGGCGCACTGGCGTTTATTGCTTTGCTGAAATACGTCCGCGGGGGCTGGCTATGATTATCTCCGCCCGCGATCTCTGCTATTCACTGCCTCAGCGCCCGCTGCTCAGCGATATCTCGTTTGATCTTTATGCCGGGGAATGCGTGGCGCTGCTCGGTGCTAACGGTGCCGGGAAAAGCACGCTGCTGAAGCTGCTTTTGCGGCTCTTGTCACCGGAAAGCGGCAGTCTCCGGCTGGCGGGAAAACCGCTGGAAACCATGAAACGCCGCGAAATCGCCCGGCATATCGCTTATGTGCCGCAACATCATCAGCCGCATTTTCCGTTTACCGCCTGGCAGGTCGTGATGCAGGGCAGGTTGCCGGTGAACGGCCTGGCTCGCAGCCCTTCGCCACGGGACATTTCCCGCGTTGAAAATGCGTTTGAAGAGAACGGTATTGCGCATCTGGCTTCGCGGATTTACACCCATCTTTCCGGCGGTGAGCGCCAGCGCGTGCTGATCACCCGCGCATTAGTGCAGGACACGCCGGTGATTTTGCTCGATGAACCGGTGAATGGCCTCGATTATGGCCACCAGCTGCATCTGCTTTCGCAACTTAAGACCCTCGCCTCGCAGGGCTACACGTTGCTGATGATTACCCATCAACCTGAACACGCACTGATGGCCGCCAGCCGGGCATTAGTGCTGCATGAAGGTCGGCTGATAGCCGACGGTGTGCCATCCGATGTCGTGGATAGTGCGCTGATTTCCCGCATTTATCAGGCACAGGTACAACAAATCGACCTGAACAGCGGACATCGTTTTTTTATTCCTTAAGGGATTGATTACAAATGCAAAGAAAAATAAAAGCGCCGTTAGTGGCTGGCGCCTGTGGTCTTCTATTGTCTGCAGGTACTGCGCTGGCCGCAGTAACGACCGACACGATGACTGTGAATGGCAATGTGAAAAATGGTGAAACGGCGTCGGGTGACCCTTCGGCCTCAGATTCACAAACCGCGACCGTCGGCGTTCTGGGCAAACGTGATGTGCTGAATACGCCGTACTCCGTGCATTCTGTGCCGGAAAGTATCATTACCCGCCAGCAGGTAAAAAGCGTCAAAGACGTTTATAAATATCTGCCGTCCGTGCAGGGTGACGGCGCCCGCCCGCAGACGCGCGGGATCCAGGGCAGTGTGGTGCAAAACTCTATGATCGACGGCCTGAACGTCGTCTCCACCACAGATTATCCGGCCGAGCAGTTCCAGCAGATTGAAGTGCTGAACGGGCTGGCGGGATCGCTTTACGGCCCGGCAAACCCGGCAGGGATGTTTAACTTCGTTTCCAAACGCCCGGGATATACCACCAAAAACAGCATTACGCTGGGAATGGGCACCGGGATTTCCGGTCTGGGTGCTCTGGATTTAAGCGGTCCGCTTGATGATGGCGAACGTGTTCGTTACCGGCTGAATCTGCTTAACGATCAGGGCGGCAGCTATACCTCCGGCAGCCGCAAGAAACGTCAGCTCGCCAGCCTGGCGCTGGATTTTCAGCTGACGGATCAAACCGTGCTGGAAACCAATTTTAGCTATTACCGTTATGAGGAAAAAGGCTTGCCGGGCACGTTTGCGCTGGCAAGTGGCGTAGCCTTCCCGAAAGCCATGAACCCGACGCAGCGTAACCTGGGGCAAACGTATGCCGGGAATGACAACCACACCAGCACTTACAGCGCTCATCTTAAACATGATTTTGATGGCAACTGGCAGTCTGATATCGGTTTCCTGCATCAGGTGGCTGACCGTCAGTCCACGGCGGTGACCAATACGCTGGTCAACAATAAAGGGGATTACAAAACTACGGTATCCAGCGCCACGGCGACCCGTTTTGTGATCAACAGTTATATGGCGACGTTGAACGGTTCACTGAATACCGGCTGGCTACAGCATGATTTATCTTTCGGTATGCGCGGTTTTGTGTGGAAAAACTATAACCCGATCAACGGTGGTACGGCGACGCTGGGCAGCGGAAACATTAATAATCTGCAAAGTTTCCCTGAACCCGCATATCCGGACTTCTCTAACCGTTATCAGTCTGCAACCAGCACTCAGCAGGCGTTTTCCGTCGGTGATACGCTGACCTTCTCGCCAAAATGGAGCCTGCTGGTGTCGGGCAGCGAAAGTTTCCTCACCTCTGCCAACTACGCCAAAACCCGTCAGCGCACCAGCGATTCGAACGACAGCGGTTTCAGCGGTTCAGCCAGCCTGATGTATAAGCCGGTTGAAAACCTGACGCTCTATACAACCTATGCCGACAGCCTGCAACAGGGCGATACAGCTCCGGCTGGTTCGACCAACGCCGGGCAAATCACCGCGCCTTACCGCAGCAAACAGATTGAAGTCGGCAGCAAACTGCGCGTCGGCAAGACCAATCTGTCGGCGGCGCTGTTCCAGATTGATCGCCCGTTTGCGTACACGCTGGAAGACGGCGAATTCGCCAACGACGGCAATCAGCGTAACCGCGGCCTTGAGCTGATGGCCGACGGCAACGTCAGCCGCGACGTGCATATTTACGGCGGCGTGACGATCCTCGATCCGAAACTGCGCGATACGGCGTCCTCTTCCAGCGATAACAAACAGATCGTCGGGTTATCCCGCGTGACCGCAAACCTGCTGACCGTCTGGAGTGTGCCAGCCGTCGAAGGTCTGGATCTGGATACCAACGTGCATTACGTCGGCAAACGTCCGACAGACAATGCCAACGACAACTGGGTCGGCAGTTACGCCGTCTTTGACGCCGGCAGCAGCTACCGCACGCGCCTGTTCAATACCAACACCACGTTCCGGTTTGACCTGACCAACCTGACTAACCGCCATTACTGGACCAACATCGTGCCGGGCGGCCTGAACGGTTACAGCGGCGCGGGCAATGCGTCCGCACAACTGGGTGCACCGCGTATGGCGCAGGTTTCCATGCAGCTCGAGTTCTGAGGATAAAATGAAATTACCGACACGTTTGATTCTGGCGGGCGCGCTGAGCCTGCTAAGCCTGAGCGGCTACAGCGCCACCCGCGAAGTGACTGATGATGCGGGCCATCAGGTTATTCTGCCCGCGAAAACTGACCGGATCGCCGACGCCTGGTACGCACATCATTCTTTGCTGATGACGCTGGGCGCGGGCGGCAAGATTGTGGCGACGGTCAATCATCCGGAAAGTCAGCCGTGGATGTTCCGCGTTCAGCCTTCGCTGAATCAGGCGTTGTCGGTAAAAGGCACCACGTTTAATGCCGAAAGTTTGCTGGCGGAAAAAGTGGATGTGGTGTTTGTCAGCGCGGGCAACCGGGATGCGGTGGCCTTGCGGCAGGCGGGTTTACCCGTTATCGAAATGAAATTTACCGATTTTGATTCAATGAAACATTCCCTGCGTACAACCGCGCAGGTGCTGGGAACGCCTCAGGCGGCGCAGCGTGCCGGAGATTACATTCATTATCTTGACGACAATCTTCAGGCCATCAGCGCAAAAACGGCAAGTCTGACCCAACAGCAACGCCCGCGAGTGCTGCACATTCAGTCACTTAATCCGCTGAAAGTCGATGGCAGCGATACGCTGATTGACCAGTGGATCCGCGTCGCCGGTGGCCGGAATGCCGCCGAAGGGCTGAAGGGCAACATGCAGCCGGTTTCTGCCGAGCAACTGCTGGCGTGGCAACCGGATGTGATCATTCTGGCGGCCAGCGCCGGGGATATCTCAACCTCCGCTTATGCCAGCCAGTTTGCATTGCTGGACGCAGTGAAAGCGGGGCGTGTGTGGCGAAATCCGGCAGGTGTTTTCCCGTGGGATCGCTACGGTACCGAAACGGCATTACAGATCCAGTGGGTTGCACAAAAACTGCATCCGCAGCTTTTCCCGACGCTGGATATTGTGAAAGCGACGCAGGATTTCTACCGCCGGTTCTTCGATTATCCGCTGACGCCAGGGGAAGCGGAGGAGATTATCGCAGGAGAGTTTTGAGGGCGAAATCAGGCGAGGATATATATTTTTCCTAATGTCATTTTTTCAAGGTTTTCGCCACTGATGCGGGGATACACTTCCGGCGTGCATGAGGACGTATGCATATGGCTGTTGACGAATGTCAACGGGTGATTATACTACAGCCACAGGAGGCCAATGAAGGCGCATCCTAATAAGCATATTCACGCAGCCGTTGAATATGCCATTTCTAAAGGCTGGCATTTTGTCGCTGGCGGCAGCAGTTCACACTGTTTCGGACGGGTTCGTTGCGGTATTCCTGCACATCGCGAACATATGATGAGCATCTGGTCTACCCCGCGAAATCCGGAAAACCATGCCGTGCAAATTATCAGAAGGGTTGATCATTGTTCTCCTGATAAGACATAACACTCAGGCGGGAAACCGCCTTTTTAGCAATTATCCGGACAACGAGGTTTTGTGGCACCTTTTAACTTCACGCTGACGCTTTCAGGCGTTACATCTGATACAGAAAAACTGGAAGATGCGCTCTTTGAGAGCGGCTGCGATGACGCGCTGATTTCTTTCTATGGAACGTCGGTCTATCTGGAATTTGACCGGGAAAGCACTTCATTCGCGAAAGCGCTGCTGACGGCGATCCGGGATATTGAATCTGCGGGCCTGAATGCACGTGTCGAGTCGGTCGATTCGGCGCTGGTCGGGCTCAGCGATATTGCGGAGCTGACCGGGCTGACCCGCCAGTCGGTGGCATTATTGAAAGACGGATCTCGCGGATCCCGTAATTTCCCTAACCCTGTTCAGCGGCTCAAAGGAAACTCACCGCTCTGGCGCTGGAAGAGTGTGGTGGATTGGCTGGTCGCAGAGGGAAGATTACCCGCCGGAGATCATCGTGTGGAAGGTTCCCGCATCCTGGAAAATATCAATCTGGCGCTACAGTTACGTTCTTCTTCTGAGCCCAAACAGGTTAAGCAATTTGCACACCTGCTTGAGCATCAGAATGAAATGACTGATTTGTAATACGTACTTATAAAACTTCTGCATTCAGCGCCGCATTGATTGCCGCCGCGACGCCGGTGGGATTTTCCCACATCATCGAATGACCTGCCTGCGGTACCACGGTGGTATGCACACCATGCTGAGGCAAAATCGCGACATCAGGTTCTGGCAGTGAAAACTCGCCAAACAAAACGGTGGCCGGCATTTCCAGGTTGTAGAGCTGTTCGCGCCACGACGTCGGTTCGCCATTGACCAGCCCGACGGCTTGGCGGTGAATGGCCAGCGGAGACGCCACGCTCATCGATCCCGCCCAGACGGGATCATTGCTGCGCACGGCGACATTAATCAGATGCGCGTGGCCTTTAGCCAGATAGTCTTCTTCTGAATATTCCGCGACTGCGCGGCTGAATATTCCGCCGCCTGCATCGAGATTGGGTTCAGCAACAATCAGGCGCTGAATCAGGTCAGGCCGCTGCGCCGCTACCATGATGGCAATACTGCCGCCCATGCTGTGGCCGATTAAATTGACCTGCGGTACGCCGAGGCTTTCCAGTAATGCGATGACGCACAGCGTATGATCCTGCAGGCTGTAGCTGAAATCCTGCGGTTTATCACTGAAACCGGAACCGGCTAAATCCAGCAGGAACGAACGGCGCGGGCGCAGTGATGCATCGGTCGCGACGCGTGGGAAATCGCAGGATGCCGCGCATCCCAGACCGTGGATAAAGACCAGCGGGACGCCCAGACCTGACAACTCATGGAAACGTAAGACCATTTCCGTTCCGGGTACTTTGAAAGATTTCATCTCAATCCTTTGTTAACTGCTCAAGTGCAATCTGCGGATTATAGGCAGGATTCTTCTGAGCAGCAGTACAAAAAACAAGTAAACGAACAGAGCCATCCGTTTTACTTCGAAGTGTTCACGCATTCATTTATCAGATTTCTGTTTCAGTTAAATTTTGGAATATTCCCGACCGCCTCCGGCGGGGTAATCAGTAGCGATAATCGTCAGCGGATCCTCTGCATGTAGCTTCATATTTGTCTAAAAAAACGCCGTTCATACCGCGTACAGTCCCGAATTTGGCTTAAAGTATTTAGCCCGTGAAAATATCTTTTGCGGGCTCTTTTCATCGGGCAGCCAAGTGATAGCATGGAACTCTTGCTCACTTTATGGATTTATCTGATGGTCAGGTTAGGCGGTTGTGTGGCGGTTGTCTTGGCGCTGGCGTCGTTTTCAGCATCGGCTGTCACGCAGTATCAATGTGTTTTAACGCATCATACGCAGTCGGATGACGGCAATGATGTTTCTGAAGTTGTGAATAAAGATGCGCGTGTTTATGACGCCGGAAATACGTTCAGTTTTTCCCCGGACGGCAGCAAAATGGTGACCAGTCCTGAACTGACGGACATTATCGGTAAAGACAATCAGCCGATGAAAGCCGGTGCGCAGGATAACCTGATGTATATCCATGTAAAAGACAGCTTCGTGGTTGCGACGCAAACCGAAGGTTATGTTTATGGCGACTGCAAGGTCAACACGGCGAAGTGATGCGCGGCATATTTCGCCGGAATAACCTGTCGTTAATAAATAGAAACACTCCTGCCACTTCATTAGCACACTTCTTATAGTCGCCCGTTTCCCGACGGGCTATCCTTGCGCACTTTTCCAGCCCCGAATTTTTCTTTTTTTCGCCCGCTTTAAGAAGCAGACAATAAAGGTATTTGCCCGCTTATGGCCTTACTTAACGACGAAATCCGCGACCATACCGCAGAGTCCGTCCTTTTCGTTCGTCGCGCCGTGATCGCGTTTCTGGTTGTGGCCTTAATGTCTGCCGCTCTGGTCTTCAATCTGTATCATTTGCAGGTCGGAATGCATGATTTTTACCAGACCCGCTCGAATCAGAATGACATCAAAATGCTGCCGATTGCCCCGAGCCGCGGGTTGATCATGGACCGCAATGGCGTGGTGCTGGCGCAAAATATTACGCTTTACCAGATTCAGGTGATCCCCGGAAAAGTGCCGGATCTTAAAGCAACCCTGAATGCACTCAAACCCATTGTCGATCTGACGCAGGACGATCTGGACAGCTTCCATGACGCGATGATTCATGGCCGTCACTTCGCGCAAATACCGTTAAAACTGGCGCTGACCGACGTCGAAGTCGCCCGTTTTTCTGTGAACCAGTTTGATTTCCCCGGTGTTTCAATCAGTACTTATCAGCAGCGTCGTTATCCGTACGGTGCGGAGCTGGCGCATGTCGTCGGTTATGTGTCGAAAATCAACGATAAAGACGCGAAACGCCTCGATGAAGAAGGAATTGCGGAGAACTACGCGGCTGACCACGATATTGGTAAGCAGGGCGTTGAAAAGTATTACGAGAATATTCTGCATGGCCGCACGGGTTATCAGGAAGTGGAAGTGGATAACCACGGGCACGTCGTGCGCCTTCTCAAAGAAGTGCCACCGCAGGCCGGGCAAAATATCTACCTGACGCTGGATCTTGGTTTACAGCAGTACATTGAAAAAGTCCTGAAAGGGCAACGCGCCGCCGTGGTGGTGATGGATCCGCGGGATGGTGGCATCAAAGCAATGGTCTCGAGCCCGAGTTATGATCCGAATCCGTTTGTGAACGGAATTTCCAGTAAAGAATACAGCGCGTTGCTGAAAAACCCGGATCTGCCACTGATTAACCGCGTGACACAGGGACTGTATCCTCCGGCCTCGACGGTGAAACCGTTCATGGCAACGTCTGCCTTATTTGAAGGGGTGATTACACCGCAAACCACTTTCTTCGGCGCACCGACCTGGACGCTGCCGGGCACCGAGCGTCATTACCGCGACTGGCTGAAAACCGGCCACGGCCTG
Source organism: Rahnella sp. BIGb0603 (assembly GCF_024808755.1). Classification (NCBI taxonomy): domain Bacteria; kingdom Pseudomonadati; phylum Pseudomonadota; class Gammaproteobacteria; order Enterobacterales; family Yersiniaceae; genus Rahnella; species Rahnella sp. BIGb0603. The sequence goes on from NZ_JANUEX010000003.1 coordinate 145,437, forward strand.
CTGAATGTCACCAAAGCTATCGAAGAATCCGCCGATACGTTCTTCTATCAGGTGGCGTATGAAATGGGCATCGACCGCATTCATACCTGGCTGAGCAAGTTCGGTTACGGGCAGTCCACCGGTATCGATCTCGACGAGCAATATAATGGTGTTCTGCCAAGCCGCGAATGGAAGATGAAGGTTCATAAAAAAGGCTGGTATCAGGGAGATACCGTTTCGGTGGGTATCGGCCAGGGTTATTGGGTTGCGACGCCAATCCAGATGGTGCGTGCGCTCAGCGCGCTGGTGAATAACGGCAAACTCGAAACGCCGCATCTGCTCTATTCTTCAAAAAGCGGCAAAGTGATTACGCCCTATAAAATGCCGCCGACGCAGCAAATTGCCGATGGCAAATCGCCAATCTGGGGAATAGTGAAAAACGGTATGTTCGGAATGGCGAATTTCCCGAACGGTACAGGTTATAAACTCTTCCACACTGCGCCTTATCAGATAGCCGCAAAATCAGGGACGTCTCAGGTATTCAGCCTGCGCGAGAATCAGGTCTATAACGCCAAAATGACGCCTGTCCGCCTGCGCGACCATATTTTCTATACGGCATTTGCGCCCTATAAACATCCTACAGTAGTGATGGCGCTTATTATGGAGAACGGTGGGGGCGATGGCGTGGTCGCCGGGCCGACGGCGCGCGCCATTCTTGACCATATCTTCCTGCCGCCGCAGGCCACGATGTGTGACCCGGCGAAAGCAGACAATCCGGCAGACTGCGAACAACCGGTACCAACCCCGAATTCACTGGGGTTCAGCGAGCACTGACAGGCTCTTAATCAATCACTGATAACGTGATGTCATTAAATGGCGACAGATGCAGTTTGTTGTGTCGCCATTTGGCGACATTTAAGCAAATGATTAAAAACAACTTTATATTTAAGTAAAAAACATGTTGGGAAATGACGACAGCAAGCGTGATTTTTATGCAAAGATCGCAGCCATTTTTTGAATGAGATCTTCACTGATAAATAAAAGTTGTTAACTATCAGTTACATGTAATTTAAATATTATAACTGGCACGCTTCGTGCTATATTCTGGCAGTTGCTCATTCACCTGATTATGACTTGCTCACGCGAAAGCGTTGATATGCTCATAATGCCCGAATGACGCCAAAGAAACGGTGCCTATCGTTCACCCGACCGATAATCGTTGCGTAAGCACGTTATCAAGCATCGAACGACACGTTGAGTGAGGCACCACCTCTTCCGGTTTGCTGGATATCCATCAGGATATCCAGCAATACCACTCCTTCGGATGCTTCCTGTTTCTTTCAAATCCTCTTTCACAATCTCTGTGACGCACTGGCTGTTCAAACCGTTGTCAGTTAGCATGCTTTATCTGTGGAAAATGAGATGAATGCGTTGAAAAGAGGACGTTTATTCCCCGGTTCTTTACGTCAGCTGGTATTGATGGCGTTCCTGTTAGTTCTGTTGCCGTTACTGGTGCTGGCCTGGCAGGCTTATGACAGCCTCGACCAGCTCAGCCGTCAGGCGGCGCATATTAACCGCACGACATTAAGCGATGCGCGCCGCAGCGAATCCATGTCCAGCATCGCGCTGGAAATGGAACGCAGCTACCGCCAGTATTGCGTTCTCGACGATCCGACGCTTTCCCGCCTTTATCAGAATCAGCATAAACAATATTCGCAGCTGCTGGATGCGCACGCCTCTGTTCTGCCGGATTTACGTTACTACCAGACGCTGCGCACATTGCTGACGCAGCTGACCGAACCCATCTGCCACAATAATGCGCCGGATAATGACTCTTCCGCGCGGCTGGAAAATTTTTCGCGCACGAATGCCGAAATGGTTCAGGCGACCCGTGAAGTAGTCTTTTCCCGCGGCCAGCAACTTCAGCGTGCGATTGCCGAACGCGGCCAGTTCTTTGGCTGGCAGGCGCTGGTGCTGTTTCTGCTCAGCGGCGCGCTGGTGGTGCTGTTTACCCGTATGATTATCGGGCCGGTGAAGGGCGTGGAGAGAATGATCAACCGGCTGGGCGAAGGGCGTAATTTGGGGGATGTCACGCGGTTTAAAGGCCCGCGCGAAATCCGTTCTCTGGTGCAGCGTATCGTCTGGCTGAGTGAACGTCTGGCGTGGCTGGAATCACAGCGACACGAATTTTTACGTCACATTTCCCATGAGCTCAAAACGCCGCTCGCCAGCATGCGCGAAGGCACGGAGCTACTGGCCGATGAAGTCGCCGGACCGTTGACGCCGGATCAAAAAGACGTGGTGGCGATACTCAACAGCAGCAGCCGTCACCTGCAAACGCTGATCGAACAATTGCTCGATTACAACCGCAAACTGGCGGATGCGCCCGCGCTGAGCGTGGCTGTCGATCTGAAAACCTTAGTGAATGACGTCGTGATAGCGAACAGTCTGCCCGCGCGCGCCAAAAAGATCCGCAGCGAAGTCGTTATCGAAGCGTCACAATGTCTGGCGGAACCTACACTGCTTAAGCGCGTGCTGGATAATCTCTATTCCAATGCGGTGCACTACGGGGCTGAATCCGGTACTATTTGGGTCCGTAGCCGGGAAGAAGCAGGGCGGGTGGTTATTGAGGTGGCAAACACCGGAACCCCGATCCCCGAAGCCGAGCGCGCGATGATTTTTGAACCTTTTTACCAGGGTAGCCAGCAACGAAAAGGGGCTGTAAAAGGCAGCGGTCTGGGATTGAGCATTGCTCAGGACTGCATTCGCCGCATGCATGGAGAGCTGCAACTGGTTGCCGTTGAAGGTGCGGACGTTTGTTTTCGCATTGAATTGCCCCTGACGGCTGAGAAAAATTGATAATGATCCTATTTGCAGGCTGGTGCGGCCAATGAACGCATTAACCTTTATGTCGAAATTCGTTTCCCGTCTGGTGCGCGCCGTCGCTCGCCGCCGGGTTCTCCTTCTGAGTGCGCCACTGGCGCTGGCGGGCTGTGTGCAACATTCCGCCGATAACCGTTATTACCAGCAAGTTTCCGACCAGATTGTCCCTGACAGCAAAGTGATCGACTTCCGCATCGCACCCTGCGAAACCCTCTGGGCGCTTGATGACAGCGAAGCGATGACCAACTCACTGTACTGGCTGCGGGCGATGGATTGCGCCGATCGTATGAGCGATGCACAGGCGCGTTTCCAGGCGCAGCAAATTTCGGCGACCAACTGGCAGCAGGCTTTCAAACAAAGCATTCTGCTGTCAGGTGCTGAACCGGATCAACAACAGCGCCGCGCATTGCTGGCTAAAGTGAGCGAATTCCGTGGTCAGATGCCGGGATCCATTCGTCCTCTGGTGCAGTTGTGGCGTGAGCGTCAGAATCTGCAAGTTGTGCTCGGTGATGAAAAAGCCCGCAACGCACGCCAGCAGACTGTCAATGAAGACAAACTTCAGCTGATGACTGCCGAACAACTGGTGCTGGAAAATAATTTAGCCGATACCCGCCGCAAGCTGGAAAACCTGACCGATATCGAGCGTCAGCTTTCCTCGCGTAAGCAGATCCAGGGCGATCTGCCGGACAACGACGCGACCTCGTCGTCAAAACCGGCCACCGGATCCACGGTGAAACCGGCAGAAACCTACGTGCCGCCTCCAAAGGAATCGAACGCAAAATGACGATACGTAAAGCAGCCAGCCTGTTGCTGGTGGACGACGATCCCAGCCTGTTAAAGCTGCTGGGCATGCGTCTGACCAGTGAAGGTTTTCGTGTCACAACCGCTGAAAGCGGTGCTGAAGCGTTGCGCGTATTGCACCGTGAACGAATCGATCTGGTGCTGAGCGATTTACGCATGGATGAAATGGATGGCATGGCGTTGTTCGCTGAAATCCAGAAATTCCAGCCGGGAATGCCGGTCATTATTCTGACGGCGCACGGCTCGATTCCCGACGCGGTTGCCGCCACACAGCAGGGCGTTTTCGGGTTTCTCACCAAACCGGTCGACCGCGATGCGCTGTATAGAGCCATTGATGAAGCACTGGCACAGTCCAGCCCGTCGGTGGATGAAAGCTGGCGCGAGTCGATTGTAACCCGCAGCCCGTTGATGTTGCGTTTGCTGGAGCAGGCCAATATGGTCGCGCAGTCTGACGTCAGCGTGCTGATCAACGGCCAGAGTGGAACGGGTAAAGAAGTGCTGGCACAGGCGATCCACGGCGCCAGCCCGCGCGGAAAGAACGCATTTATCGCCATCAACTGCGGCGCGCTGCCGGAACAGTTGCTGGAATCTGAATTATTCGGCCACGCCAAAGGCGCGTTTACCGGTGCGGTCAGCAGCCGTGAAGGGCTGTTCCAGGCAGCCAACGGCGGTACGTTGTTCCTCGATGAAATCGGCGATATGCCGCTGTCATTGCAGGTCAAACTGCTGCGCGTTTTGCAGGAGCGTAAAGTCCGCCCGCTGGGCAGCAATCAGGATATCGACGTCGATGTGCGGATTATTTCTGCCACGCACCGCGATTTGCCTAAAGCGATGGAAAAAGGCGAGTTCCGCGAAGATCTGTTTTATCGTCTGAACGTCGTGAGCCTGAAATTGCCAACGCTGAGCGAAAGGGCGGAAGACATTCCGCTACTGGCAAATCACCTGCTTCGCGTGGCGGCGCAGCGGCACAAGCCGTTCGTCCGCAGTTTTTCCACCGATGCGCTGAAACGGCTGATGGCGGCGAGCTGGCCTGGCAATGTGCGTCAGTTGGTGAACGTGATTGAGCAATGTGTTGCGCTGACTTCTGCGCCGGTCATCAGCGAAGCGCTGGTTCAGCAGGCGCTGGAAGGCGAGAACACTGCGCTGCCGACGTTTGCCGATGCGCGTAATCAGTTCGAACTGAATTATCTGCGTAAGTTGCTGCAAATTACCAAAGGCAATGTGACGCAGGCCGCCCGTATTGCCGGGCGTAACCGCACCGAATTTTACAAGTTGCTTTCCCGCCACGAGCTGGAAGCCACGGATTTTAAAGAGTAACGGGAATTTACTTTCAGCGGCATCGGGTACATTCCTGCCGCTGAACTATGATACCTTTAGCGCCTTCGCATGCTACGGCATCCGAAACCAGACTGTGAACCATGCTGCCGCTCAGGAAGGCGGAGAGCAAACGAATGATTATAAGGGTCCGCCATGAAAAAGATTGATGCGATTATCAAGCCGTTCAAACTCGACGACGTCCGCGAAGCACTGGCTGAAGTTGGGATCACCGGGATGACCGTGACCGAAGTGAAGGGTTTTGGTCGTCAGAAAGGTCATACCGAACTGTACCGTGGTGCGGAATACATGGTCGATTTCCTGCCAAAAGTAAAAATCGAGATTGTGGTGGCAGATGACATCGTGGATACCTGTGTTGAAACTATCATGACTACCGCGCAGACCGGCAAAATCGGCGATGGCAAAATCTTCGTGTTCGACGTGGCGCGCGTAGTGCGAATCCGCACCGGCGAGCAGGACGAAGAAGCTATCTGATTTCATTGCGCGTCTGAAACAGAAAAGGCTGACATTGCGTCAGCCTTTTTGCTTTTCAGTGCGGGTATTCTCAAAGTCAGATGACTTTATGCGGGCCGAAACATTCGTAGTGAATGTTGGCTTCGGCAATGCCCAGTGCCAGCAGTTGTTTTGCGGCAAACTGCATGAAGCCCACCGGACCGCACAGGTAGAAGTGCATCGCCGGATCACTGATTTTATCGCTGACTTTGCTCAGATCCATAAAGCCTTGGTATTGAAAATCTTCGCCTGGCAAGTCATTCGTCCGGGGCTGGTTATACCAGACATGGCTTTCCAGTTGCGGCAGATGAGTCTGCGCGCTTTTCACTTCACCGGCAAATGCATGAACCGCGCCATTTTCGGCGGCGTGAAGCCACTGAACAGGCGCTTTATGGCCACGCTGCGCCAGCGTGTTGAGCATGCCTAACATCGGTGTCTGACCGACACCGGCGGAAATCAGCGCGACCGGTGTGGCCTCGCCGACATCCATAAAGAAATCGCCGTGCGGTGCGGCAACATGAATGATGTCGCCCGGCTGCGCAAAGTGATGCAGGAAGTTGGACACCGCGCCCTGACCTTCACGTTTTACCGCGATGCGGTACGTTTTGCCGTTCGGTGCCTGCGTCAGGGAATACTGACGGATTTCCTGATTTTCCAGGGAAGCATCGCGGATATACACCGCCAGATATTGTCCCGGCTGGAAATCCACTACCGGCAATCCGTCTACAGGTTCCAGCAGGAAAGAGGTAATCAGTTCGCTTTGCGGCTGTTTTTCCACAATACGGAATTCACGGGTGCCGCTCCAGCCACCGGTTTTTTCGGCGCTTTCTTTATAGATTTCTGCTTCACGATTGATAAATACGCCCGCCAGAACGCCGTAGGCTTTGCCCCACGCATCCAGCACTTCCTGACCCGGACTGAACATTTCATCCAGAGTCGCCACCAGATGACCGCCGACAATATCGTATTGCTCAGGCCGGATCATGAAACTGGTATGTTTTTGCGCGATACGTTCAACCGCCGGTAACAGTGCAGCCAGATTTTCAATATTGGTGGCATAGGCGCAGATGGCATCAAACAGCGCCTGACGCTGATCGCCGTTGCGCTGGTTGCTCATATTGAAGATGTCTTTAAGCTCGGGATTGTGTTCGAACATGCGGTCATAGAAGTGTGCGGTCAGTTTCGGGCCGGTTGCCGCAAGCAAAGGAAGGGTGGATTTAACGGTAGCGATAGTGGCTGAATCAAGCATAGTGAACTCCGTGTCTTTTTAAATTTCATTAAACATGTATTTTAAATGCATCTTATATAAATCCACAATTTCTGTAAACACCCCCTAAAGGGGTAAGGGCTTTTTAAGGTGACGTGTGCGGTGAGGGCTGAGTCACAAAGCTGAAATTTGAGCATGTTCAGTTGAAAATTTATCCCTTGATTATGGGTTGAGGTTCGCAGATCAAAGCCTTGCTGTATCTGGAGCCAATCGTTTGCTTAAAAACCTGAAACTGACCCTATCCGAAGGCGGCCTAAACATTTACACTGTTGCGCAGAACCCGGAAGGGGCGTTTATTTTTAGTTTGTTGAGTCAGGAGATGCGGATGTTAAAGCGTGAAATGAACATTGCCGATTATGATGCTGAGCTGTGGGCAGCAATGGAAAAAGAAGTTGTTCGCCAGGAAGAACATATCGAGCTGATTGCGTCAGAAAACTATACCAGCCCGCGCGTTATGCAGGCTCAGGGTTCGCAGCTGACCAACAAATATGCCGAAGGCTATCCGGGCAAACGTTATTACGGTGGTTGTGAGTACGTCGACATCGTTGAACAACTGGCTATCGACCGCGCAAAAGAATTGTTCGGTGCAGATTTCGCTAACGTTCAGCCACACTCCGGCTCACAGGCGAACTTCGCGGTTTACACCGCATTGCTGCAACCGGGCGACACCATTCTGGGGATGAACCTCGGCCATGGCGGTCACCTGACACACGGTTCACCGGTCAACCTGTCCGGTAAACTGTATAACGTAGTGCCTTACGGCATCGACGAAAGCGGCGACATCGACTATGACGACGTTAAGCGTCAGGCCGAAACACACAAACCAAAAATGATCATCGGCGGCTTCTCAGCCTTCTCCGGTATCGTTGACTGGGCAAAAATGCGCGAAATCGCAGACAGCGTTGGCGCGTACTTCTTCGTCGATATGGCACACGTTGCCGGTCTGATTGCGGCGGGCGTTTACCCGAACCCGGTTCCGCACGCGCACATCGTGACCACCACTACGCACAAAACGCTGGCTGGCCCGCGCGGCGGTCTGATTCTGGCGAAAGGCGGTGACGAAGAGTTCTACAAAAAACTGAACTCCGCCGTCTTCCCTGGCGGCCAGGGCGGACCGCTGATGCACGTGATTGCCGGTAAAGCGGTAGCACTGAAAGAAGCGATGGAACCTGAGTTCAAAACTTACCAGCAGCAAGTGGCTAAAAACGCCCAGGCAATGGTGGCTGTGGTTCTGGATCGTGGCTACAAAGTGGTTTCCGGCGGCACGCACAACCACCTGTTCCTGATGGATCTGGTTGATAAAAACCTGACCGGTAAAGAAGCCGATGCTGCACTGGGTCGCGCTAATATCACCGTCAACAAAAACAGCGTGCCAAACGATCCGAAGAGCCCGTTCGTGACTTCAGGCGTGCGAATCGGTACTCCGGCTATCACCCGTCGTGGCTTTAAAGAAGCTGAAGCGCGTGAACTGGCTGGCTGGATCTGCGACGTGCTGGACAACGTGAACGATGAAGCCACTATCGAACGCGTTAAACAGAAAGTTCTCGACATCTGTGCACGCTTCCCGGTTTACGCGTAATATTTGCGAAGCCGTAAAGCTGCTAAAACCCGCTCCGGCGGGTTTTTTTATGGGCATGTATCAGAATTTGTGAGCTGGCAGACATTACTGGAGTAAGAAAGCGTCTGCGGATTGCTAGCGATTGTGAGCTTTGTCAAAGTATTGGCCTCACACCGGAGGATTTATGGAATTGCGTTCCACGCGCTGGCTTGCACTCAGTTATTTCACCTATTTTTTCAGTTACGGTATTTTCCTTCCCTTCTGGGGTTTGTGGCTAAAGGGCGAGGGCATTTCCTCCGAAAGCATCGGCCTGTTGCTTGGCGCTGGTTTAGTCGCCCGTTTTCTCGGCACGTTAATCATTTCGCCTTCCATCAAAGACCCTTCGCATCTCATCACCGGTTTGCGGATCCTGGCGTTGCTCACGCTGGCGTTTGCGGTCGGCTTTTGGTTCGGCAACGGCTGGGCATGGCTGATGATCAACATCGCCGGTTTCAGCCTGTTCTTCGGGCCGCTGGTGCCGCTGACCGATGCGCTGGCGGGCACGCTGCAACGCCAGATCAATATGGATTACGGCAAAGTACGCGTCTGGGGCTCGATTGCGTTTGTGATTGGCTCGGCGGTCACCGGCAAACTGGTCGAGGTTTACGGCCACAACGCGATTTTATATACGCTGACGGCTGGCGTGGCGGCCATGCTACTGGGGATGTTGCTGCGCCCGAGTGTGAAACCGGTCGGTGAACCACGAACCAGCGGCGCACCGGCCATTTCATGGAAAGCATTGCTCGGCGAAAAACCGGTCTGGCGGTTCCTGTTATGCGTGACGTTATTGCAGGGCGCACATGCCGCTTACTATGGTTTCAGTGCGATTTACTGGCAGGATGTCGGCTATTCCTCTACCACCATCGGCTATTTGTGGTCGCTGGGCGTAGTGGCGGAAGTGCTGGTCTTTACCTTCAGCAAACAGCTTTTCAGCCGCTGGTCGGCGCGGGATCTGTTGTTACTTTCCGCCATCTGCGGCGTGGTGCGCTGGGGAATGATGGGCGCGTTCACCGGGCTGCCGTGGCTGATTATGATTCAGATTTTGCATTGCGGTACCTTCACTGTCTGCCATCTGGCGGGAATGCGGTTTATCGCGGCGCGTCCGCGTGATCAGGTGATCCGTCTGCAATCGGTGTATTCCGCGCTGGCGATGGGCGGCGGCGTGGCGGTGATGACGATGGTTTCCGGCTTCCTGTTCGAGCATCTTCACGCCGGATTATTCTGGGTGATGGCGCTGCTGGCGGTACCGGCGATTTTCCTGCGTCCGCAGGTCACGCCGTCCGCACCGGAGGCGTCAGCCAGCTAGGGCGCTTCGAGCAGCGAGCGGATACGTTTTCGCTGCTCTTTCGCCAGCGGCAGTTGAGTGTGGATGACTAAAGGATCGGCGTCGGTGCTGCGGATGGCGTAAGGTGTGACAATCATCGCCACGCCGCCCGGCGCGCCGAACTGATAAAAATCTGCCAGCGTCTGATACTTGATATTGAGCGGCAGCAGCGTGGCTTCGCGCAATTGCTGCTCGACTGCTTCTTCCAGCTGCGGATTGTTATGCGTCAGCAGCAAAATCTGTTTTTCCTGCAAGGCATTTCCCTGCATCAGCCAGGCGCCAAACGTAATCGCCACCAGCCCGATTTCATCTTCTGAAAGACTGATCAGGTATTCGTGTTCAAACCCTTTCAGCGCTTCGCGCGTGGTGCGTACCAGACGCGGATACATCCTGTTCACTTCTTCCTGCATCAGATTATCGATACCAATACCGAAATGGCAGCGCTCAATGGCCGGGCCGAGATGCGCGAAAAGCTGGCCGACCAGCCCTTCGTAGCTGCTGAATTTCATGCCGGCGATTTCCTGAAAGCGCGCCACCATATTTTCAATTTCCAGCAGCAGACGCTGATCTTCCGTCGAACCGGAACTCTGGTAACTGTGGTTTTTTAACATGCGCAGCATCAGGGTAAAAAATTCGCACTCGCAGTCATCCAGCAATCCGTTACTGAGGCTTTGCAGCTGAACATAAATTTCACGCGCTGCTGCGTATTCCGGTTTTTCCCGCAGCCAGCGGCGCTGTTGTTCCGTGAAATTTAAGCCGGTGGGGCGGTCGTTTTGCCATAAACAATACTGGAGGCAAATCTGCATCAGCTGGCGATCGTGCCCGCTGAGCGGTTTGGGCAACAGCGCGCCGCAATCTTCCAGGATCATGCCCAGAATGTCGGTGCGCAGCGCGGCCTTCGGGCAGGTCTGGCCCTCAAACGCGATGTGCAGCCAGGGAATAAAGTGGCGGGAGACGAAATCCGGTGAAATACGTAAGGTGCGGCGTAAGCCCTGAAATAAACACAGACGCTGGGCGAGACTGTCACCCTGAATACGGCACTGTTTTTCACTGTACTGCAACACATCCAGGTGATGGATGCGCTGAATTTCACAGGTCACTTCCGCCAGATCTTCCCAGGTTGTGGCCAATCCGACGCCGTTAATTTCACTGATGATCTCCAGCTGAACCGCCGTCAGCGGCGCGTACAGCATCAGCAACACGTGGCAGCGGCGTTGCGTAGCGGAAAGCGCAGGGGAGGGCTGTTTTTCTGGATTCATATCACCTGCCAAAAAGGTATCGCCTGAAATTATTAGTCAAGCATAGCAAAGCGGATGCCCGCAATAAGGCCGCGGGATTGGGTTTTACTCCGGCTTACAACTCAGATCACAGATATTTTTGACGACTGCTTAATTGCACAGCAAAATAGTGTTACTAAGTAACAATATCATGGCACTTTATAGGGATGTGACTTTGAATCCGAACAGGAACCGGCCCCTTTTTCGTAATGCAAAACGTCATGCAAAATGGCTGGGATTAGCGCTTTTTTGCCTGCCTGCCAGTGTCATGGCGCACCCGCACAGCTTTATTGATATGCAGACGACTCTGGTGGCCAATGAAACCTCGCTGACCGGGTTGAAAATGGTATGGACGATGGACGAAATCACCTCGGCAGATTTGCTTTACGATGCGCAGAACGCCAAACCCGGTTCCGATATCTGGAAGAAACTGGCGGCTGAAGTGATGGCAAGGGTGCTCAGCCAGCACTACTTCACGGATTTTTATCGTGAAGGAAAACCAGTGAAATACCTCGATTTACCGAGCGAGTATCAGCTGTCGCGTAAAGGCGATCAGGCGGTGCTGGAATTTGTGTTGCCGCTGGCAAAACCGCAAGTGCTGCAAGGCAAACCGATGGAATTCTCCACCTTTGATCCTTCGTATTTTGTGGATATGACGTATAAAGACAACACCGCGCTGCATCTGCCGCCTGAGCTGGAAAAACGCTGCACGCTGGCGTTGTTTACGCCAAAACCCAATGCCTCGCTGCAAAACTATGCGCTGTCTCTGGATAAGGCTGATGCGCCGCCGGAAGATATGGATCTTGGTCAGCAATTTGCCCAGAAGGTCACACTCGAATGTCATTAATTTCAGCGCCATCGAAAACCTTTTCCTGGCGGGATTTATGGCCGCTGGCGGTATTTCTGATCCTGCTGACGGGCGGGGCGTTTGCTCTGTTTCATTACTGGCCGCGAATTCTGCTCAGCAGCATTATCTGGCAGCGCGAACTGCATCAGGAACTGGCCGGGCTTTTGCGGCAGGTGAAAGAAAATCCGTTACAGGCAGGCATGACGCTCGCAGGTTTCAGTCTGATTTATGGCGTGATCCACGCCATCGGGCCGGGGCACGGAAAAATCGTTATCACGACCTATCTGGCGACGCATCCGTCACGCCTGAAAAACAGCCTGAAACTGACGTTTGCCTCGGCGATCGTTCAGGGACTGGTGGCGATTTTGCTGGTCAGTGTGGTGCTTGGTGTTTTACAGCTTTCTTCGCGTCAGCTGCATCAGAGCAGCTTCTGGATGGAGCGGGGCAGTTTCATTCTGGTGATTCTTCTCGGATTATTGCTGTGCTGGCGGGCGCTTAAAAGGGTCTGGCAGACGATAAAAAGTTTGCAGCCAGCACCGGCCATGCGTATCCACAGCCTTTCTCTGCTGGACACTCAGCCGCACGTTCATGACGAGCACTGTGGCTGCGGGCATCAGCATGTCCCGAGCGATCAGCAGCTTCAGGCGGGCGGCGATTTACGTACGCAAATCGCGATTGTGCTGGCGATGGGGCTGCGTCCGTGCTCCGGCGCGATCATGGTTCTGCTGTTCTCCAAAGTGATCGGCGTTTACAGCTGGGGCGTGATTTCTGCCATCACGATGGCTATCGGCACGTCGCTGACCGTGTCGCTCGTCGGCGTACTGGTATTTTACAGCCGTTCGCTGGCGGTGAAGCTGAGCGCAACGCGCACCCCTGCGGCCTGGCAGCGGATCACCTGGTCGCTGCTGGCGCTCACCGGCGGGATTGTGTTGCTGGTGGCAGGGATTTTACTCTTCAGCACCGGCGGCGGAGACGTTTCGCCGATCACCGGCGGTCCCTTCAGGGGATAACTTTCGCCGCAGAAATCGCAGGCATAAAAAAACGGACGCCCGATGGACGTCCGTTTTTTTTGGATCTTACGATCCGAAACCGGCGAAATTAACGCTTCAGCGCTTCGCTCAGTTCATCACGCATGGTCATCAGAATACCTTTAACGACGCGTGGGTTACCGGCAACGATGTTACCGGAAGAGAAATGGTTATGGCCGCCAACGAAGTCAGTCACAACGCCGCCTGATTCACGAACCAGCAGCTCGCCACCGGCGAAATCCCATGGTTTCAGGGCGATTTCGAAGAAGCCGTCGACGCGGCCAGCAGCTACGTAAGCCAGATCCAACGCAGCAGAACCGGTGCGACGGAAATCAGCACATTCGGTGAACAGTTTGCCCACCACGTTCATGTAGCTTTTTGCGTGTTGTTTGGCCTTGAACGGGAAACCGGTCGCCAGAATGGTGCCGTCGAGATCTTTCGCGTTAGTGCCGCGCAGACGGTAACCGTTCAGCTGTGCGCCCTGACCGCGGGTCGCGGTGAACAGTTCGTTACGCATTGGATCGTAAACTACCGCGACTTCAGTGCGGCCTTTGATGCGCACGGCGATAGAAACAGCGAAATGTGGGAAGCGTTTAACGAAGTTGGTGGTGCCATCCAGCGGGTCGATAATCCATTGTACGTCTTTGTCTTCGCCTTCCAGTTCGCCACACTCTTCACTGATGATGGTGTGTTTTGGATAGGATTTGCGAATGACATCGATAATCATGTGCTCTGCATCGCGGTCTACATTGGTAACAAAATCGTTGGTACCTTTTTGGGTAGATTCTACAGAGTCTGGCGTTTCGTAATGTTTGGCAATCAGGTTACCGGCCTTGCGCGCAGCGCGCACGGCGATGGTGAGCATCGGATGCATGGATATCTTCCAACTAGGATGTTAAAGAACGGGAATACGGGAAACGGCGCGCAGTATAGCAGGGGTTCTGAAAATTAACTACCGTTGTGTTAGGCTGTTGTGATTTTCCGTCTGGTAAGAGTTCCTATGCTGCCCAATATCCGCATTGTATTAGTAGAAACGTCCCACACTGGCAATATGGGCTCTACTGCCCGCGCCATGAAAACCATGGGTTTATCAAGTCTTTACCTGGTTAATCCGCTGGTAAAACCTGACTCTCAGGCTATCTCTTTGTCTGCCGGTGCCAGCGATGTGATCGGCAACGCCACCATCGTTGATTCCCTGGACGAAGCTCTTTCCGGTTGTAGTCTGGTTATCGGTACCAGTGCGCGTTCCCGCACACTGCCGTGGCCGATGCTTGAGCCGCGTGAATGCGGTGAGCACAGTGCCAAAGCGGCACAAACCGCGCCGGTTGCGCTGGTCTTCGGGCGCGAACGCGTCGGGCTGACTAATGAAGAGCTGCAAAAATGTAACTACCACGTCTGTATTCCGGCGAATCCTGAATACAGCTCGCTGAATCTGGCGATGGCCGTGCAGATTATTGCGTATGAAGTGCGCGTGGCTCATCTGGCTTTACTCGAAGCCGCAAAACCACAGGTGGAATACGAAGAGTCGCCGTATCCGCTGGTCGACGATCTGGAGCGTTTTTATCAGCATCTGGAACAGACACTTCTGGAAACCGGCTTCATTCGCCAGGCTCATCCAGGGCAGGTGATGAGCAAATTACGCCGTTTATTCACCCGTGCGCGACCTGAATCTCAGGAGTTAAACATCCTGCGCGGCATTCTGACGTCGATTGAAAAGACTCATAACAACAAAGAATAAGCCTGTTTTTGGGGTTATTAAGGCGACTTTTTGTTATGTGAATCATTGTGTTGCGGTGCCATTACTTTTGGAGGCAAAAACGCCTGTTTTTCCTCAGTGTAATACTTGAGTAAATTACTCGGTTAAATAGTTGACTGATTTACTCGGGAATGTCAGACTCATTTGCATCAACCGCATTCGTGCGTTTTTAAAAGACATTTAAAACAGGTAACCATGCTATGAGACTGACATCCAAAGGCCGTTATGCCGTGACCGCTATGCTCGACGTTGCACTGCATTCACAGGAAGGACCAGTACCCCTGGCTGATATTTCTGAGCGTCAGGGTATTTCTCTTTCTTATCTGGAGCAGTTGTTCTCGCGTTTACGTAAAAATGGTTTGGTTGCCAGTGTTCGTGGTCCGGGCGGTGGTTATCTGCTGGGTAAAGATTCCGGTGATATCGCCGTTGGCGCGGTGATTACTGCCGTTGACGAATCTGTCGATGCGACCCGTTGTCAGGGTAAAGAAGGATGCCAGAACGGCGAACGTTGCCTGACACACACATTGTGGCGTGATCTGAGCGAGCGCATCAGCGGTTTCCTCAACAACATCACACTGGCAGAGCTGGTCAACAACCAGGAAATCCTGGAAGTGGCCGACCGTCAGAACGGTGAAATCCGTCGTCAGCCAAATGGCCGTCAGATGGAGACGATCAACGTAAATCTCAGAGCGTAATCTCTTCATTTACATTTGATCGATAGTTATAAAAGCCCGTGGGAATTCACATTTCCGCGGGCTTTTGCATTTTCAGACGCCAATACTTACCGTTTAGTGCCCGCAAAACGTCATTTCCCTTTTAAGAATTCGTGAAGCCGTTTTAAACTGGGTGTCGTTTTTTTAATTCTTTCGTTCGCAACAGAACGCGCAGTCCGGAGCTTGCCTGCCATGAAATTACCTATTTATCTCGATTACTCTGCCACTACGCCGGTTGATCCGCGCGTCGCTGAGAAAATGATGCAGTGTCTGACACTGGACGGTACTTTCGGTAATCCGGCTTCCCGTTCTCACCGTTTTGGCTGGCAGGCAGAAGAGGCGGTGGATGTGGCGCGCAACCAGATTGCCGAGCTGATCAATGCCGATCCGCGTGAAATCGTATTCACTTCTGGTGCGACAGAATCCGATAATCTGGCGATCAAAGGTGCCGCGCACGCGCAACGCGAAAAAGGCAAACACATTATTACCAGCCAGACTGAGCATAAAGCGGTGCTTGATACCTGCTATCAGCTGGAAACTGAAGGTTTTGACGTTACGTATCTGGCACCCCAGGCTGACGGTTTTATCGCGCCGGTGGCGATCGAAGCCGCGATGCGTCCGGATACGATCCTGGTATCTATCATGCAGGTGAATAACGAAATCGGCGTGGTGCAGGATATCGCGACCATTGGCGAACTGTGCCGCAGCCGTGGCGTGTTGTTCCACGTGGATGCGACCCAGAGTGTGGGGAAAATTAATATAGATCTCAGCGAGTTGCCGGTCGATTTGATGTCGTTTTCCGCGCACAAGATTTATGGCCCGAAAGGCATCGGCGCGTTGTATGTGCGTCGCAAACCGAAAGTCCGCATCGAAGCACAAATCCACGGCGGCGGTCATGAGCGCGGTATGCGTTCAGGTACATTGCCGGTACATCAGATTGTCGGAATGGGCGAAGCGTATCGTATCGCAAAAGAAGAAATGGCCGCTGAAGTGGTGCGTCTGACCGCACTGCGCGATCGCCTGTGGAAAGGTATTCAGCAGCTTGATCAGGTGTTTCTCAATGGCGCACCGGAACATGCTGCGCCAAATATTCTCAACGTCAGTTTTGCCGATGTTGAAGGTGAATCCCTGATTATGGCGCTTAAGGATCTGGCGGTGTCGTCTGGCTCAGCCTGTACGTCCGCCAGCCTTGAACCCTCTTACGTGCTGCGCGCGCTGGGACTAAGCGAAGAGCTGGCACACGGCTCAATCCGTTTTTCTCTCGGGCGCTGGACGACGGAAGAAGAAATTGATTATGCGGTTGCGCTGGTGGTGAAATCAGTCCGCCGCCTGCGTGAATTGCCCCCTGTTTATACGAAATGAAGTGCCACCCGCTGAAAGGGTGATTTGCCTGTCATTGATAAAGAATATTCATTGAAGATAAAAACAATCAGGAGTCCTGTTATGAGTTCCGAAGTAACGACCAATGAAGCGATGTCCGTTTTCCTTTCGTCTGAGCCCGCTGATGCGCGCTGGGGCGAAAAGGCAATCCTGAGCACGGATTCCGCCGGTATGACCATTCATCTGAAAGACGGTGACGCGCTGACGGCTATCTCACGTGCTGCACGCCGCATCGACGGTCAGGGCGTGAAAAACGTCAAACTGGCGGGTGAGGGCTGGGATCTGGAAAACAGCTGGGCATTCTGGCAGGGCTTTCGTGGTCCGAAAGGCACCCGCAATGTTGAATGGGCCGAATTGTCTGAAGATGACGCGAACACGCTGAAACAACGCCTCAAAATCATCGACTGGGTGCGTAACACGATTAATACCCCGGCGGAAGATTTATCTCCTGAACAACTGGCCACCCGCGCCGTAGATTTAATGTGTGAGTTTGGCAACGAGAAAGTCAGCTACCGCATCACCAAAGGCGAGGATCTGCGCCAGCAAAGCTATATGGGTATCCACACTGTGGGCCGTGGCTCTGACCGTCCGCCGGTCCTGCTGGCACTGGATTACAACCCGAGCGGTGACGCGGATGCCCCGGTGTATGCCTGTCTGGTCGGCAAAGGGATTACCTTCGACACCGGTGGTTACAGCCTGAAACCGAGCGCTTCCATGGATTCCATGAAAGCCGATATGGGCGGTGCCGCCACCCTGACTGGCGCACTGGCGCTGGCGGCGGCAAATGGCCTGAACAAACGTGTAAAACTGTATCTTTGCTGTGCGGATAATATGGTCAGCGGTAACGCACTGAAACTTGGCGATATTATCCGTTACCGTAATGGCAAAACTGTTGAAGTCATGAACACTGATGCCGAAGGCCGTCTGGTGCTGGCCGATGGCCTGATCGACGCGTCTGCGCAAAACCCGGAACTGATTATTGATGCGGCAACGCTGACCGGCGCGGCTAAAACGGCGCTGGGTAACGATTACCATGCGCTGTTCAGCTTTGACGATGCACTGGCAGGCGAACTGCTGGAAAGCGCGAAAGCTGAACACGAACCGTTCTGGCGTCTGCCGCTGGAAGAGTTCCACCGTTCACATCTGCCGTCTAACTTTGCCGAGCTGAACAACATTGCCGGCCCTGCGCACACTGCGGGCGCGAGCACGGCGGCAGCCTTCCTGTCTCATTTCGTGACTGAATATAAGAAAGGCTGGCTGCACATCGACTGTTCCGCCACTTACCGTAAAAGCGCGGCGGATCAGTGGTCTGCCGGTGCAACCGGTCTGGGCGTGCGTACCGTTGCTAACTTATTGTTAGCCAAAGCGAAGTAAGTTTCAGAAAGTAATGAATGCATGATGCACAACGGGGCGCTTAACGGCGCCCCGTTTTATACTATTAGCGGAGTTAAGAATCATGAGTGTCCCACACGATCATCTTCCTGCTGGCGCAGCGGCGACTGACGGTGAAAACGAGCTGGAGCGGCTGCTTCGTCTGTCGGTGACCGCACCGGCCTGGCGTCCGGCGTTTTACCAAACCTTGCTGGAATCTACCGTTTTTGTGCTGGGCGATGCAGGGCAGGATGAGGCTGAAAAGCAGGGCAGTGTGGCGATCACCGCTGGCAGTGAACTGAATATTTTGCATTGGGAGAAGCAGGACGGCAGTTCGATCATTCCTTTCTTCTCGTCAGTTGATGTGCTTGAAAAAGCCAGCGCGGGCGAAAGCCCCGACGAGCAGGCGTTTGTTGCGTTGCCTGCCCGTGTGTTATTTGAAATGACGCAGGGCGATGAGCTATTTCTGAATCCTAAATCCGAATACGGAAAGGAATTCACGCCAAACGAAGTCACGCTGCTGCTGAGCAACGGCGGATTGCATGCGCCGTCAGAGCTGGTGCTGGACAAAGAGAGTCAGTTACTGATTGGTCAGCCGGAAGAATATCCTTCAGCAATGATTGATGCGCTAACGACGCTGTTTACCCAGAAAAAACCGGTGCGCCGGGCATTTATGGCGCTGATCCACGATAAAGCGGTGGACGACCAGCCGAACCTGCTGATTGGTTTGGAAGCGGATGGTGACGAGCAGGAAATCGATGCGCTGATCCGTGAGGCGGGCAATGTGGCGAGTGAAACCTCTCCCGACGATCGCCCGGTGGATTTCTGCATAGTTTCTGAAAAGGAACGCGGTATCAGCCATTATCTGATCAGTCACACTCAGCCTTTTTATCAGCGCAAGTGGGGAAGCTGGTTACGGAACATTATTCCGTCGTCGGGCCAGGCATAAATTTGCGGATAAAGCAGGGCAGAGCATCGTTTTGCCCCCGTTTTGTTTAAGGGAAATGCGCGGTTTGGGTGCGATAGTGAATCAATCACACATTTTTTTAATTAAATGTTGTGATTCGGGTAGGCAATCTTAACTTCGCTCCCTATAATCACCGCCATTTTACGGCAGGTATAACATTAAATTAACCGGCCCTACCTATAAAAGTCAGACAGAGGTTTTTTCATGACTATCGAACGTACTTTCTCCATCATCAAGCCAAACTCCGTAGCGAACAACGACATCGGGGCTATCTACGCACGTTTCGAACGCGCGGGTTTCACCATCATCGCGTCTAAAATGCTGAAACTGACTAAAGAACAAGCTGAAGGCTTCTACGCAGAACATAAAGGCCGTCCTTTCTTCGACGGTCTGGTTGAGTTCATGACCTCTGGCCCGATCATGGTTCAGGTTCTGGAAGGCGAAAACGCTGTTCAGCGTAACCGTGACATCATGGGCGCAACTAACCCGGACAACGCACTGGCAGGTACCCTGCGTGCAGACTTCGCTGACAGCTTCACAGCTAATGCGGTTCACGGTTCTGACGCTGTAGAATCTGCACAACGCGAAATCGCTTACTTCTTCACCGAAAGCGAAATCTGCCCGCGTTAAGATCTTTGGGCAAGCTTTGCTGGAAGATGTGCCGCAAATTCGCAAGAATTTTGTAACAGTCACTTTCCAAATATGGCAACTGTGCCCTAAAATTTGTACAATGTTGCGCCCCGAATGAGCCAGCCTCGTCGGGGCGCAATTTATTTGCAGGCCGCCAGTTTCCGAAAAAGTGCCGGCTCTGCACTTCCAATACGCCATAACGTGTAACAACGAGGCCATTTTTCATCATGTTAGAATCAAACACGCCCGAGCATATCTTGTCTGAGAACACTCCCTTATCCGCAGAAGCCGTGAACACTGTTGTGCCCCCTGCTGCCGCAAAAATTAACCTTCTTGATCTCAACCGCAAACAAATGCGCGAGTTCTTCCTCAACATGGGCGAGAAACCGTTCCGTGCTGATCAGGTCATGAAGTGGATGTACCATTATTGCAGCGATGATTTCGAGCAAATGACCGATATCAATAAGCCACTGCGTGAAAAACTGGCCCGCGTTGCAGAAATTCGTGCGCCTGAAGTGGCGTCCGAACAACGCTCAACCGATGGCACCATTAAATGGGCTATTCAGGTAGGCGGACAGTTGGTCGAAACCGTGTATATCCCGGACGGCGACCGTGCGACGCTTTGCGTTTCTTCTCAGGTAGGTTGTGCGCTGGAATGTACTTTCTGCTCAACCGCCCAGCAGGGCTTTAACCGTAACCTGCGCGTGTCCGAGATTATCGGCCAGGTATGGCGTGCGGCAAAAATTATCGGTGCCGCAAAAGTGGCCGGTACACGACCTATCACCAACGTGGTGATGATGGGCATGGGCGAACCTTTGCTGAACCTGAACAACGTGGTTCCGGCAATGGAAATCATGCTCGACGATTTCGGGTTTGGTCTGTCAAAACGTCGCGTTACGCTCTCCACCTCAGGTGTTGTGCCTGCGCTGGATAAACTCGGCGATATGATTGACGTGGCTCTGGCCATTTCTCTGCACGCGCCAAATGACGCCATCCGCGACGAAATCGTCCCGATTAACCGCAAATACAATATCGATACTTTCCTTGCCGCTGTTGAGCGTTATATCGGTAAATCCAACGCCAATCAGGGCCGCGTGACCATCGAATACGTCATGCTCGACCATATCAACGATGGCACTGAACATGCGCATGAGCTGGCAGAACGCCTGAAAAATACGCCTTGCAAGATTAACCTGATCCCATGGAACCCCTTCCCGGGCGCACCGTATGGCCGCAGCTCCAACAGCCGTATTGACCGTTTCTCGAAAGTGCTGATGGATTACGGTTTCACGGTGATAGTACGTAAAACCCGTGGCGACGACATTGATGCCGCATGTGGGCAGCTGGCGGGTGACGTAATCGACCGTACTAAACGTACGTTGAAGAAAAAAATGGCAGGCGAGCAGCAGATTTCCGTAAAAGCCGTGTAGTCGCCATAAGCCGTAAGGTGTACGAGGGGGCACTGTGCAGTGCGGGTAAGCCCCCCGTTTTGTTGTCGATGGCAAGATAAAGGGAATTAAGCATGACAATGAATGGCAGTGTGAAGTTGCTGATTGTAGCGGGAATTTCTGTTGCGCTGCTGGCGGGTTGTTCCGGTACGCCGAAAGAAACGCAACAGGCCACGGGCGCAGCGCAAACGCGTCTGGAGCTGGGGATGGAATATCTTTCTCAGGGCAATATGGACGCGGCGAAGCAAAATTTACAGAAAGCCGTGGATGGCGCGCCGGATGATTATCGCACTCAGCTCGGAATGGCGCTTTACGAGCAAAAAAACGGCGATCAGAATGCTGCGCAAAGCCGCTACCAGCAAGCGCTGAAGCTGGCACCGCAAAATGGCACTGTGATGAATAATTACGGTGCGTTTTTGTGTAGTTTAGGGCAGTATGTACCCGCACAACAGCAGTTTAGCGCCGCAGCTAATGCACCTGATTACGGTCAGGTAGCTGACAGCCTGGAAAATGCAGGCTACTGTTTTCTGAAGGCCAATCAGAATGAGGAAGCGCGAGTGTTACTAAGCCGGGTATTAAAAGTTGATCCCGATAAAGGCGCACCCTTGCTGACTGAGGCAACCAAAGAATTTGGGGAAGGGAACCGCGCTCAGGCGAAACTATTACTGGATGTATATCAACATGTTCTGCCAGCCACTGCTGAAAGTATCATGTTACAAATTCGATTCGCTGCGTTAGCGGGCAATCCGGATAGCGTTCAACGCTACGGTAAGCAGCTTGCGCGTAGTTATCCACAATCTAAACAGTACCAGCAGTTCTTAGCTAATGAATACTGAAGCCTCCCAAGAAAATAATGCAAAACTGACCACAGGCGAACGTCTGCGTCAGGCTCGTGAACAGTTAGGTCTCAGTCATCAGGCCGTTGCAGAACGCCTGTGTCTGAAAGTCTCAACTATTCGCCAAATCGAAGAAGAAACGACGCCGGCCGATCTTGCGCCGACTTTCCTGCGTGGTTATCTGCGCTCTTACGCCAAGCTGGTGCACGTTCCTGAAGAGGAACTGTTAGGTCTGATTGGTAAACAAGCTCCCATTAAAGTGCCGAAAGTTGCTTCAATGCAGGGTTTTTCCCTGGGTAAGTCTCGCAAAAAACGCGATGGCTGGCTGATGGGCTTTACCTGGCTTGTAGTGTTTGTGGTGATCGGTCTGACCGGTGCGTGGTGGTGGCAAAATCATCAGGCGCAGCAGCAAGAAATCGCCACCATGGCTGACCAGTCTTCTGCGCAACTGAATCAGGATAATGGTCAGGGTCAAGCGGTTCCTCTGGGTGATAACGCGAACTCTGCGCCGACCACAGAAGATACGTCTTCTGCGCAGGCGACCGAGCC
Source organism: Rahnella sp. BIGb0603 (assembly GCF_024808755.1). Classification (NCBI taxonomy): domain Bacteria; kingdom Pseudomonadati; phylum Pseudomonadota; class Gammaproteobacteria; order Enterobacterales; family Yersiniaceae; genus Rahnella; species Rahnella sp. BIGb0603. The sequence continues at coordinate 167,917 of NZ_JANUEX010000003.1, forward strand.
GCAGCCACAAAACAGTATTCCGCTGAATACCACACCGGCTCCTGCTACCACCGCAGGCACTACACCGGCTGTAACGGGTTCACAGGAACCGGCAGCGGTTTCTACCAGCCAGCCAGCAACAACGGCTGAGAATGGTCTGCCTACGGGTGACGCACAAACTGCGGCAGCAGCAGGTGCAGATCCACAAGCGGTTGCTTTGACTTTTAAGGCTGACTGCTGGTTACAAATCGATGACGCATCAGGTAAAACCCTGTTCAGCGGCATTAAAAAAGGCGGCGAGTCACTCAGCGTTAAGGGCACTGCGCCGTATAAGCTGAAAATCGGTGCTCCGGGTGCGGTGGATATCCAATTCCAGGGCAAACCGGTTGATTTAAGTCGTTTTGTAAAATCAAGCCGTGTTGCACGCCTGACCTTAGCTGCCGAGTAATCGGCAGTTTGTCAGACGCTTGTAACGATGGAGAGTGAAGTAATGCATAACCAAGCACCCATTACCCGTCGCAAATCAACCCGGATTTATGTCGGCAAGGTGCCTGTAGGTGACGGCGCGCCGATTGCAGTGCAATCGATGACCAACACCCGCACCACAGACGTAGCGGCGACAGTCGCACAAATCAAATCACTGGAACGCGTTGGTGTCGACATTGTCCGCGTTTCTGTGCCTACAATGGATGCCGCTGAGGCGTTCAAACTTATCAAGCAGCAGGTTAATGTCCCGCTGGTCGCTGATATCCATTTTGATTACCGCATCGCGCTGCAAGTAGCAGAATACGGCGTGGATTGCCTGCGTATTAACCCGGGCAATATCGGTAACGAATCCCGCATCCGCTCCGTAGTGGATTGCGCCCGCGACAAAAATATTCCTATCCGTATCGGTGTGAACGGCGGCTCTCTGGAAAAAGATATCCAGGAAAAGTACGGCGAACCTACGCCGCAAGCGCTGTTGGAATCTGCGATGCGTCACGTCGATATTCTCGATCGCCTCAACTTTGATCAGTTTAAAGTCAGCGTGAAAGCGTCCGACGTTTTTCTGGCCGTTGAGTCTTATCGCCTGCTGGCCAAACAAATTGTTCAGCCATTGCACCTTGGGATTACGGAGGCGGGCGGTCTACGCGCCGGTTCCGTCAAGTCGGCTATCGGGCTGGGTTTACTGCTGTCAGAAGGTATCGGCGACACGCTGCGTATCTCATTGGCGGCCGATCCTGTCGAAGAAGTGAAAGTCGGTTTTGATATCCTGAAATCATTGCGTATCCGTTCCCGTGGGATCAACTTCATTGCCTGCCCGACCTGTTCACGTCAGGAATTTGATGTCATCGGTACGGTGAATGCGCTGGAACAGCGTCTGGAAGATCTCATTACGCCAATGGATGTTTCGATCATCGGTTGCGTGGTGAATGGCCCGGGAGAAGCGCTGGTCTCCACGATTGGTGTTACGGGCGGTCATAATAAAAGCGGTTTCTACGAAGATGGTGTTCGTCAGAGAGAGCGTTTTGACAACACAGATATGATCGACCAGTTAGAAGCAAAAATTCGCGCCAAAGCGGCGATTATGGATGAGAGTAAACGTATCGTTATCAATCATCTTGAAAAGTAACATCGGTTGCGGGCGTCTGCGGACGCCTGCATTATATTGAACCCGGTAGGGGATAGTGTCTGCGCGTTGAACCGTAGGGCACAAAACCCCTATAATCGGGTTCATTTTTTATAAAACGATAGAGAACTGACGTGGCAAAGAATATCCAGGCCATTCGCGGCATGAACGACTATCTGCCTGAAGACACGGCATTATGGCAGCGTATCGAAGGTACGTTGAAACAAGTGCTCGGCGGTTACGGCTACAGTGAGATCCGTATGCCGATTGTAGAGCAGACCCCATTGTTTAAGCGCGCTATCGGTGAAGTGACCGATGTCGTGGAAAAAGAAATGTATACCTTTGAAGACCGCAACGGTGAAAGCCTGACGCTGCGTCCTGAAGGTACGGCTGGCTGCGTCCGTGCCGGCATCGAACATGGTCTGCTGTACAATCAGGAACAACGTCTGTGGTACATCGGCCCGATGTTCCGCTACGAGCGCCCGCAAAAAGGCCGCTATCGTCAGTTTAATCAGCTCGGTGTGGAAGTCTTTGGCCTGCAAGGCCCGGATGTTGATGCCGAACTGATCCTCCTGAGTGCCCGCTGGTGGCGTGCGCTGGGTATCGCTGAACACGTTACGCTTGAGCTGAACTCTATCGGCTCTCTGGAAGCCCGCGCCAATTATCGTGATGCGCTGGTGGCTTTCCTTGAGCAGCATAAAGACAAGCTGGATGAAGACTGTAAACGCCGCATGTACAGCAATCCGCTGCGCGTTCTGGACTCTAAAAATCCGGATATTCAGGCGTTATTAAATGATGCGCCGAAGCTCGGTGATTATCTTGATGATGAATCAAGAGAACACTTTGCAGGTCTGTGTGAACTTTTAGAGCAGTCTGGTATCCCATATACGGTTAATCAGCGACTTGTGCGCGGTCTGGATTATTACAACCGCACCGTGTTCGAGTGGGTAACCAGCAGCCTGGGGGCGCAGGGCACCGTGTGTGCTGGTGGCCGTTATGACGGGCTGGTAGAACAATTGGGTGGTCGTGCAACACCTGCCGTCGGTTTTGCTATGGGACTGGAGCGCCTGGTCTTACTGGTTCAGGCTGTAAATCCAGATTTCAAAGCACCTGCGACGGTAGATGCTTATGTGATTTCTTCTGGTGCGGGTACGCAAAGTGCGGCGATGCAACTGGCTGAAACGCTGCGTGATGCACTGCCTGAACTGAAAGTGATGACTAACTACGGTGGCGGTAACTTCAAAAAGCAATTTGCCCGTGCTGACAAATGGGGTGCTCGCATTGCCCTGGTGCTGGGTGAAGATGAAGTCGCAAACCTGCAGGTTGTTGTAAAAGATCTGCAAAGTGGAACGCAAGAAACGCTGGCGCAAAGCGAACTCGCCGCGCGTCTGGCTTCGATGTTGGGTTAAGGAGAAGGACACTGTGGAAGTCTATACCACTGAGAATGAACAGGTTGATGCTGTACGTCGCTTCTTTGCCGAGAACGGTAAAGCGCTGGCCATCGGCGTGGTTCTGGGGATTGCAGCCCTGAGTGGCTGGCGTTTCTGGCAGAGCCATCAGGACTCAGCCTTGACGGAAGCCTCTGCCTCTTTCCAGAAAGCTAATCAGTCGCTGACCGCGAATAGCGCTCAGGGTGTTGCTGACCTCGAAAAATTTGCGCAGAGCAATGACAACAATTACGGGGTGTTTGCTGCCCTGCAACTGGCCGATCATTTCGTGGAAGCGAAAGATTTCGCGAATGCTGAAAAGCAGCTGGCGCAGGCACAAGGCTTTGCAAAAGAAGATAATTTACATTCGCTGGTGAATTTACGTCTGGCTCGTGTCCAGATGCAGCAAGGCAAATTTGATGATGCACTCAAAACGTTAGACGGCGTGAAGGGTCAAGGCTGGGTGGCAATGCAGCAAGGCATCCGCGGTGATGTTCTGCTGGCAAAAGGCGATGCAAAAGGCGCTCGCGAAGCCTACAGCAAAGGAATTGATTCTAAACCCTCTCAAACGCTGCAAACCATGCTGCGTATGAAATTGAACAACTTAGCCAGCTAAGGGGAACCCCGATGCAATTGCGTAAAACACTCTTGGTAGGATGGGTTTCTGTTGCCCTGCTGAGTGGCTGTTCATTGTTTAACAGCGAAGAAGACGTTGTGAAAATGTCTCCGCTGCCAAAAGTTGAAAACCAGTTCACTCCGACGAAAGTCTGGAGCAAGTCTGTCGGCAATGGCGTAGGCGAATACTATTCCAACCTGCATCCTGCCTGGCAGGACAGCACCATCTATGCCGCCGACCGCTTTGGTGTGGTGAAAGCGCTGGATGCGGACAGCGGGAAGGAAAAATGGAGTGTTAACCTGTCTGAAAAAACCGGTTTCTTCTCCAGCAATATCTCGGCTCAGCTTTCCGGTGGCCTGACAGTTTCCGGTGATCATGTTTACGTCGGCAGCGAAAAAGCTGTGGTTTACGCATTGAACACGGCAGATGGTACCGTGGCATGGCAGACTAAAGTGGCGGGTGAAGCGTTATCCCGCCCGGTAGTCAGCGATGGTCTGGTTCTGGTTCACACTGGCAACGGTATGTTGCAGGGTCTGAGTGAGTCCGATGGTACAATCCAGTGGACCGCTAACCTTGATATGCCAACGCTCTCTCTGCGTGGTGAATCTGCGCCTGCGGTTGCGTTTGGTGCGGCTATCGTCGGCGGTGATAACGGTCGCGTAAGCGCCGTGCTGATGAAAGAAGGCCAGTTGATCTGGCAGCAACGTATTTCTCAGACTACCGGAACGACTGAAATCGATCGTCTTAGCGATGTGGATACTACGCCGGTTATCGTTGATGGCGTTGTGTATACGCTGGCTTATAACGGCAATCTGGTGGCGATGGATCTGCGTTCTGGTCAGATTGCGTGGAAACGTGATGTGGGTTCCGTGAATGACATCATCGTTGATGCTGGCCGTATTTATCTGGTCGATCAGGATGACCGCGTTATGGCCCTCGACACCCAGGGCGGCGTGAGCCTGTGGCGTCAAAGTGAATTGCTGCACCGTAACCTGACGGCACCTGTGCTGTATAATGGTTACCTTGTGGTCGGTGATTCCGAAGGTTATCTGCACTGGATCAACACCACGGATGGCCGTTTTGTTGCTCAGCAGAAAGTTGACAGCGATGGCTTCCTGAGTGCGCCGATTGTGGCAAGCGACAAGCTGGTTGTGCAGGCGAAAGGCGGCGAAGTTTACTCCTTTACACGCTGATATCGCGACCCGCGTCTGGCTTTGAGATCGCTTGATCCCGGCCTTTAAAACGGCTCCTGAATTGCTCAGGGGCCGTTTCGTATTCTGAAAACAGCGTAATGACTCATTGAGAATTACAGCTTAAGAAATTGAATTATAGCGGTTTGTCTGAATTTACAGGCGTGCCGTCTATTTGCGTTTAGCTCTATATATAAAAACTGAGGCTTCAAAATGATACCTGTCGTTGCGCTTGTTGGGCGCCCGAATGTGGGTAAATCCACTTTATTTAACCGTTTAACCAAGACGCGTGATGCGCTGGTTGCGGATTTCCCGGGGCTTACGCGTGACCGCAAGTATGGTCGTGCAGAAATTGAGGGTAATGAATTCATCATCGTTGATACCGGCGGTATCGACGGTACCGAAGATGGCGTTGAAACCCGTATGGCCGGGCAGTCACTGCTGGCAATCGAAGAAGCCGACATCGTCTTGTTCATGGTGGATGCGCGCGCGGGCCTGATGCCTGCCGATCAGGGCATTGCCCAGCATCTGCGCAGCCGTGAAAAAGCGACGTTCCTGGTCGCCAACAAAACTGACGGTTTAGACCCTGATAGCGCCACCGGCGATTTCTATTCCCTCGGTCTGGGCGAAGTATACGCGATTGCCGCTTCCCACGGCCGTGGTGTAGCACAACTGATTGAACACGTTCTGGTGCCGTTTGTTGGTGAAAAACCTCTAGAAGTTGAGCTGAGTGAAGAAGAAGCCAACGCCGCTTACTGGGCTGAACAGGAAGCAACCGGTGATGAAATCCCGGAAGACGAAGAAGATAATTTCGACCCGACAACATTGCCTATCAAACTGGCTATCGTCGGGCGTCCGAACGTAGGTAAGTCCACACTGACTAACCGCATTCTGGGTGAAGAGCGCGTCGTGGTTTACGACATGCCGGGCACCACGCGCGACAGTATTTATATTCCGATGGTGCGCGACGAACGCGAATACGTTCTTATCGACACCGCCGGTGTGCGCAAACGCGGTAAAGTTACTGAAACGGTTGAGAAATTCTCCGTTATCAAAACACTGAAGGCGATTGAAGACGCGAACGTCGTGATGCTGGTTATTGATGCCCGTGACGGTATCTCAGATCAGGATTTGTCACTGCTGGGCTTCATCCTCAACAGCGGGCGTTCACTGCTGATTGTGGTGAACAAGTGGGATGGAATGAGCGAAGAAGCGCGTGCTCAGGTGAAAGACCAGTTAGATCTGCGCCTCGGTTTCGTTGACTTCGCGCGTATCCACTTCATCTCAGCCCTGCACGGCAGCGGCGTGGGTAACCTGTTCGAATCCGTGATTGAAGCGTACACCTGCGCGACTACGCGTGTGAGCACTTCCTTACTGACACGTATCATGCAAATGGCGGCAGACGATCACCAGCCACCGCTGGTCAATGGCCGTCGCGTTAAGCTGAAATATGCGCACGCGGGGGGGTATAACCCGCCAATCGTGGTAATTCACGGTAACCAGGTGAAAGATCTGGCTGATTCCTACAAACGCTACCTGATGAACTACTTCCGTCGCTCACTGAAAGTGATGGGTACGCCAATACGTATTCAGTTCAAAGAGGGTGAGAACCCGTTTGAAGGCAAGCGTAATACCCTGACGCCTAACCAGATGCGTAAGCGTAAGCGTCTGATGTCTCACCTGAAAAAAAGCAAATAATGATTTACGGGGTGCATGAAAATGCGCCCCATTTTTTTTTATCTCTTTTTACCCTGCAAGGAGCTGGCTGGATGTTCTGGCAGACCTGGAGTTTTGCGTTTGGCGTTACTGTTCCGAATTTACTGATCTTACTGCTGGGCGTGATGCTGCGCCGCACAGGCCTGATGGACGACAATTTCAACGAGAAAGCCAGCCGGTTAGTGTTTAACATTGCGCTGCCTTGCCTGCTCTTTTTCAGCGTTGCGCAGGGGCACGACTCCTCCGGCTCAAACCTGCCGCTGGCGCTTTACGGCGGGATCGCCACCGTCGTTTCATTTTTACTGCTGGAGCTGGTCGCCCTTAAGCTGGTGAAAGATCCCCGCGAACGCGGCATCTTTGTGCAGGGAGGATTCCGCGCCAATACCGGTATCGCCGGTCTTGCGTACGCCTCGCTGGCATTTGGTAATGAAGGCATTGCCTTAGGATCGATGTATCTGGCGGTGACGGTGATTCTGTTCAACGTGCTGTCCGTTATTACGCTGACCCGCAACCTGAAAGGCGGGCAGGGGAAACGGATCGGGATGAAGCCGATTTTGCACGGAATAGTAACTAACCCGCTGATTATTGGTCTGGTTCTTGGCCTGGCATTTCAATACAGCCATTTACCGATGCCGGCGACGATTGCCAGCACAGGTGATTTTATTTCCGGCATGGCGCTGCCGCTGGCGATGCTGTGCGCCGGTGCAAGTCTGGACTGGCGCGCGATGTTCCGCAGTTCTAACGTGGCGGCCTGGTCTTCGGCGTCGCGTGTTATTTTTGTCCCTGCGCTGATGACGTTCGGCGCATGGCTGTTCGGTTTTCGTGGCGCCGCGCTGGGTGTGATTTTTCTCTTTTCATGCACACCGACGGCGGCTGGTAGCTATGTGATGACGCGCGCGATGGGCGGTAACGCCACGCTGGCGGCCAATATTATCGCCGTCACAACGCTGGGATCATTTTTCACGACGGCGCTGGGGCTGTATTTACTGCGCACACTTGGCGTCATTTAGAGGAGATATACGATGGATGCGCTCTGTCCGGTCTGCGGTCAGCCGATGAGCTGGGTAAGTGGTCACTTTCACTGTGACACCTGCCAGACAAGTTACACACAAACGGCGTTATGCCCGGATTGTCAGCAACCGTTGCAGGAACTGAAAGCCTGCGGTGCGGTCGATTACTTCTGCCAAAACGGGCATGGCATGATTTCGAAAAAACGGGTGATTTTTACCTGTTCACTTTATTCAGAAGAGTGATCGTCGGGCTGAGCCTGTTTCCATAAATCGACCAGTTCTTCAGGTGTCTCTGTTTCAGGAATAATGACGACCAGACTGGTGGAGTGCTCTGCTGACGTGTAATAAATTTCGAGACGGAAATAACGCTGGTCACCCCGACCAGCGTTTTCTTTTTCCTGAGCATAAGGCAGGGCTTTATTGATGAGCTGGCAAATTTCCCGCCGTTTGTCATCACTCATGCCTGAAAGCTCAACCCGTCGCGGTCCGCTGAGTTTGGGGATAAACGCGACCCCGCCCTCACGGTAGATTTCAATTACCGTATTACTTTCCAGCGAATCTAAAGGTTTCATTTACATCACTCCAACCTGCTCCCAGGCTTCACGAACCGCTTGCGCAACCGAATCGTCAAAGCGTTTGCCCGCATTTTTGACCGTCAGCTGTGCGAAGGCGACAAAGTCAGCATCTTTCGCCAGAGATTTATCGCAGACCGTGTCGTACCAGACATACCCCGCGCGCTCCCAGGCATTGCCTCCCAGTTTAGTGGCAGCCAGATAAAATGCGCGGTTAGGGATCCCTGAATTGATATGTACGCCGCCATTATCGTCGCGGGTATTCACATACCCTTTCATGTCGGCTGGCTGCGGGTCTTTACCGAGCAGCGGGTCATCGTAGGCCGTTCCCGGGTGTGACATTGAACGTAAGCCGGTGCCGTGAATGCCTTTTGCCAGCAGGCCTTCGCCGATAATCCAGTCGGCTTTATCTGCCGTCTGCTTCAGATGAAACTGCTTCACCAGCGAGCCGAACACATCCGACAGGGATTCATTCAGCGCACCCGATTGCCCGTTATAATCCAGACCCGCCTCGCTTTCGGTCACGCCGTGGGAAAGTTCGTGACCCACAACGTCAATCGCAATGGTGAACCTGTTAAAAATCTCACCGTCGCCGTCGCCAAACACCATCTGCTGACCGTTCCAGAAAGCGTTCTGATAGCCTTTGTCGTAGTGAACGGTGCCCAGCAACGCCAGCCCTTTATTGTCCAGGGAATTACGCTGATACGCCTGCCAGAAGAAATCATAGGTTACACCGAGATAATCATAGGCTTCATCAACAGCCACATCGCCGTTACTGGCCTCACCTTCTTTACGTACCGATTCACCCGGCAGTTTTGTGGTGTTCTTAGCGTCATAAATATCACGCTCAACCTGACCCGCTTTGGCGGTCACAATCTTTTGGGGTTTCGCATAAGGCTGCGCCATTAACGTATTGACGTGGACGAGCGTTTGTTTCGCGCACCGGCGCTGAGGTTCTGAGCCGTGCTCGATAATACGGTTAAGCATATACGGAGGGATAACGCTGTTGTAACGCTTCGCTGAACTGTGATTCATCGTGAATCTCCTTATCAAGTGCCACCCGTGGGTGAAAGAAAGGCGTTCTGACTGCCTGATACTGAAAGGAGGCTAATGATTAGCCGTCTCCTGTCAGTATAGGACTGCGCTGCGTGATGTCCGTGAAAGATGAGATTTATCTGTCCGGCAGAGGGTCATACAAAAGATGCGGGCGTGGAGTCACGGCACGGCCGGTGGCTTTGCGCACCGAATTGCGCACCACCAGTTTTCCCTGCAAAAGCTGAGTGGTGTGAGGCGCATCCGGACGCAACATTCTGCGTTGCAGCAGGGCGATGGCTTCCGCGCCCAGTTCGTCACGCGGAACGTGAACGGCGGTCAGCGGAACATCGTGAATTTCGGCCAGATTAAATCCGTCGGTGCTGATGACGCTGATATCGCCGGGCACTGATAACCCTCTTTTCGCCAGCGCGGCTACCACGCCTGACGCCATAAAGTCGCCACCGGCCAAAATAGCGGTTGGCAACGGCTGTTCCGGTGGCAGTGAATCGAAGTATTCCAGCAGCGCCTGTTCACTTTCCTGTGCGCCAAATCCTGACGTATTCAGCAAATGCTGGCTGTCGCTGAACGTCTGATGATGGCGGGCGAACGCCTGTTTAATGCCGGTCAGGCGCAGCTCCATGGTATGACGGCGCAGACATTGCACTGTCACGATATGGGTATGACCCTGCGCGAACAGATAGTCGCAGGCGAAATCGCCCATCGTCTGGTGATCGGGGCTGACGCTGTCGTGACGCATATGCCGGTCATGGCAATTGACCAGCACACAGGGTTTTGCCATTTCTGCCGCCAGCTGATGAATATGCGGGTCGTCGATGCCGACCAGTAAAACGGCTTCAGTCAGCGGATCGGTCATTTTGGCGATGAAAAGTGCGGCGTCGGCGTTTTCTTCTTCCATCGGACAATAGCGGACACGCACTTCGTGACTGGCCGTAGACGCCAGAATGCCCTGGATCACTTTGTAGTAAAAAATATCACTGCGTACATCAAAGGCGCGGGCCGGGGCGAAAATGATGAGATTGTTGAGCATCAGCCTGCCGGTGGACAGTTCGTCAAAAACGCCCTGCGATTTGGCACATTTAAGCACAAGGTCACGGGCTTTGGTGCTGGTGTTATTTTTTCCTGCCAGAACACGCGAAACCGTGCTGATCGACAGCCCCGTCTGGTCGGCAATTTGCTGGATATTTAACTTTCCTTTCAAACTGTGATCTCCTTCAAAATCGCTCCTGCAAAATTTTTCACCCAGGAAGATGGCTACCCCATAAGCTTTTGCCAGCTCCCGTTTCGCCACGAAGTTATAGCGTGAAAGCTTTTGCAAAAAATCACGTTTCGCTCACAAATCCGTCTGCCTACTCTGCGGAAGTCCCTCAAATAACACATCATCTGCGGCAACGGCCGACGGATGGGAGAACAGGCATGACAATTCAAATCAACACCGAGACGGCCGCCGTGACAGGGCGTCGAAAAATAAAAGCGTTACGCTGGTGGATGCTGGCGCTGTTCCTCCTCGGCGTGACGGTTAACTACGTCACCCGAAATTCCCTGGGTTTACTGGCTGCTGAACTTAAAACCAGCCTGAACATGACGACCGAACAATATTCCTACATCGTGGCGGCGTTTCAGGCGGCCTATACGATATTCCAGCCGTTGTGCGGCTGGCTGATTGACGTCATCGGGCTGAAACTCGGCTTTCTGATTTGTGCGTCAATCTGGGCCGTAGTCTGTATGTTGCACGCGGGGGCGGGCAGCTGGATCCAGCTTGCTGTTTTGCGTTTCTTCATGGGGAGCGCCGAAGCGGCGGCCACACCAGCCAATGCGAAAGCGATTTCTGACTGGTTCCCGCGTAAGGAACGTCCAGTTGCGGCGGGCTGGGCGGGAGTCGGTTTCTCCATCGGGGCGATGCTGGCACCGCCAATTATTCTGGTGGCGCACATATCATTTGGCTGGCGTGGCGCCTTCTTGTTTTGCGGCGTGCTGTCGATGCTGTGGGTTCTGCTGTGGTGGAAATTCTACCATTCTCCGGAGACGCATCCGAACCTGAGTAAGGACGAACTGGCACTGATCCGTCAGGATAACGAACCCCAGCAGGAACGCCTGCCTTTCATTAAATCCCTGAAAATTGTTTGTAAGAACAAGAAATTCTACGGTATCGCCATCCCGGCATTTCTGGCCGAACCGGCGTGGGCCGTCTTCAGTTTCTGGGTTCCGCTGTATCTGGCCAACGAACGCGGCATGGATTTAAAACACATCGTGATGTTTGCCTGGCTGCCGTTCCTGGCCGCCGATCTGGGCAGTATTGCCAGCGGTTATCTCACCACGCTGTACCGCAAAGTGTTTGGTTGCACCCGCATTAACTCGATTGTCGCAAGCTCTGTCACCGGTGCATTCATGATGCTTTCTCTGGCGCTGGTCGCAGTCACACAAAGTCCGTACGCCGCGATTGCGCTGATCTCCATCGGTGGTTTTGGTCATCAGGTCATTTCCTGCATGCTCAGTGCGGTTGTCGTTGAAACATTTGATAAAAGCCAGGTTGCGACCGTCAACGGAATGCGCGGTTCTTCCGCATGGATCGCCAGCTTCCTGTTCTCACTGCTGATTGGCGCAGTGGCTGATTCGATAGGTTTTAATCCGCTGTTTATCGCTATGGGATTCTTTGATTTGATTGGCGCAGTCTTCCTGATTGCCCTGATCGCAGAACGCCGCAATCCGGCAAAAAGGGAGAGTGTATGAAAACGTTAAAACACTGGGAGCTTGCCGGGCAGGATAACGCAGGCGTCGATCTGCGGGTCGAAGGTAAGCATCTGTTTTGTCTGCGGGTGCTTGAAGAGGGGCTGATTCGCGTCTTTATTCAGCGCAACGGCGAACTGGCGCTGGACAGAACCTGGAGCATCGCGCCACAAAACGATGTGCCGTGGGAAGGGCGTGACCGCCTGAGCAACGAAGGTTTTTCGCAGCCGGGCTACCAGCTGTCGCAAGATGAAAACTCGCTGACTTTAGCCACTGAGGCGCTGCGCGTCACGGTTCATCAGCCGCTGTGGCTGGAGTGGGAATACAAAAATGACACTGGCGCGTGGCTGCCGCTGGTGAAAGACCGTAAAACCGGCGCATATATGCTCGGTGTTAAAAACGAAGCGTCGGCGCATTATCAGCTACGCGAGGCGCAGGATGGCGTTTACGGGCTGGGCGAAAAAGCCGGTGATCTCAACCGCAGCGGCCGCCGTTTTGAAATGCGCAATCTGGATGCGATGGGCTACAACGCCGCCAGCACTGATCCGCTGTACAAACATATTCCATTCACGATGACCCGCCGGAATGACGTCAGTTTTGGTCTGTTCTACGACAATCTCAGCAATGTCTGGCTGGATCTGGGAAATGAGCTGGATAACTACCATTTGCCATATCGCCGTTTCAGCGCGGAAGCGGGCGATCTTGATTACTACCTGTTTATCGGGCCGACGTCACTGGACGTCACCAAGAAACTGGTGAAGCTGACCGGTAAAACCACGTTTGGCCCGAAATGGAGCCTCGGTTACAGCGGCTCGACGATGTATTACACCGACGCACCGGATGCCCAGCAACAGCTGATGAAATTCATCACGCTGTGCCAGCAGCATGAAATACCGTGCGATTCCTTCCAGCTTTCATCGGGTTACACGTCGATTGGCAACAAACGTTACGTGTTCAACTGGAACTACGACAAAGTGCCTGAGCCGGAAGTGATGTCGAAAGCGTTTCTCGACGCGGGTATTCGTCTGGCCGCCAACATCAAACCTTGCTTATTGCAGGATCACCCGCAGTACGGGCAGGTGGCGGAGCAAGGCTTGTTCATTCGCGATAGCGAAAGCAACGTGCCTGAGCGCTCGGTTTTCTGGGATGACGAAGGATCGCATCTCGATTTTACACATCCGTCCGCCGTACGCTGGTGGCAAAAAGGCGTGACGCAGCAGTTACTGGAAAAAGGCATCGGCTCGACCTGGAACGACAACAACGAATACGAAGTCTGGGACAGCGACGCGCGCTGCCACGGTTTCGGCAAATCGATCGCCATCAAACACATCCGCCCGGTTATGCCGTTGCTGATGATGCGTGCGTCATTTGAAGCGCAGCAAAACTTTGCGCCGGAAACCCGTCCGTACCTTATTTCGCGTTCCGGCTGTGCGGGCATGCAGCGTTATGTGCAGACGTGGAGCGGCGATAACCGCACTAACTGGCAGACGCTGCGTTACAACACACGGATGGGCATCGGGATGAGTTTGTCGGGTTTGTACAATGTCGGGCACGACGTCGGCGGGTTCTCCGGCGATAAACCGGAAGCAGAGCTGTTTGTCCGCTGGGTACAAAACGGCGTGATGCATCCGCGCTTCACTATTCACTCATGGAATGACGATAACACCGTGAATGAGCCGTGGATGTATCCGCAGGTGACGCCACTGATCCGCGATGCAATCCGCCTGCGTTACCGTCTGTTGCCGTATTTCTACACGTTGCTGTGGCAGGCGCATGCGGAAGACGAACCGATGCTGCGTCCGACGTTCCTCGATCACGAGCATGATAAAAATACATTCGCTGAAACCGATGATTTCCTGATGGGGCGCGACTTGCTGGTTGCCAGCGTTGTCGAAGAAGGCCAGCGCGAACGCCGCGTTTATTTGCCGGATAACGGTATCGGCTGGTGTGATTTCTATACTGGCGAATGGTTTGCCGGTGGTCAGACAATCACGCGCGATGCGCCGCTGGATCGCCTGCCGCTGCTGGTGCGCGCCGGTGCTGCGCTGCCGCAATCTTCCCGTCTGGCGCACGTTGACGCCAGCCGCGATATGTTGCGTGAATTGCATGTTTATCCGGCCGCAGGCCAGGCGAAATCGAGCGGTTTGTTGTTTGAGGATGATGGCGAAAGCCATCGCTGGGAGCAAAATCATGCGCTGTGGGTGAACTGGGAAATTACCAGTAACGCGCAACGTATTGATCTCACGCTGACTCAGCGTGGCGATTTCAAACCCGCCTGGAAAACCCTGAGTATCGTGCTGCCGGAAAGCGAAGTGCGTGAGCTTTGGGTAAATGGCGTGAAGACAAATAGCTATAATCTGTAAGCTTTTCAAACGCCTCCCCCTGCGTTAAGGGGGAGGTTTCAAATCTGATACTTATTTAACCGCACGTTTCCGCGCTTTCTTCTCCAGCACAATCGATTTCACTTCACTTTCAATCCAGCCATCGGCCAGACGTGTTTTCAGCGTATCGCCCGGAGCGGTCTGCGTAGTTTTCTTCAAAAGCGCACCCTGTGGCGTAGTGGTTACGCTATAGCCGCGGGCAAGGGTCGCCAGCGGACTGACGCTTTCAAGTTGCGTGCAGGCGGTGCCAAAACGCTGACGACTTTCCGCCAGCTGCGATGACATCGCCTGTTGCAGCCGGTATTGCAGCTGCTGAACCCGTTGCTGGGCGCGGTGAATTCGGGGCTGGGGTTGTTGCTGATTCAGACGCTGTTGCAGCCTGTCAGTACGGCGCAGCATCTGGCGCAGCTGGTTTTGCATCGCTTCATCCAGACGGCGGTGCAGTTTGAACAGCGCGGTCTGCTGTCGCGCGAGACGTAAATGCGGATGCTGTTGTTGGAGGCGGTGATTCAGGCGCGAAAAACGCTGCGCCAGTTGTGCGAGATAATAATCCATCGCCATTTCAAGACGCTGCTGCTGTGACTGAATCTGGCGCAGCAACTCCAGCTGATTGCGGCTGATCAACTCTGCGGCGGCCGACGGCGTCGGGGCGCGTAAATCTGCCACAAAATCGGCAATTGTTACGTCAGTTTCATGGCCGACGGCGCTGACGATGGGAATGCGGCTGGCGAAAATCGCCCGCGCCACGCGCTCATCGTTAAAGCTCCACAAATCTTCCAGCGAACCGCCACCACGCCCGACAATCAGTACATCGACTTCTTCGCGGGCATTGGCGAGCGCAATGGCGCGGACAATTTGCCCCGGCGCATCTGCACCCTGAACGGAGGTCGGATAGATAATGACGGGCAGGGAAGGATCACGGCGTTTGAGCACGTTCAGCACATCGTGCAGCGCGGCACCGCTGGCCGAAGTAATGACCCCGACACATTTCGCAGGCGAGGGCAGCGGCTGTTTGAACTGCGCATCGAACAACCCTTCGGCGGCCAGCTGCTGTTTCAGTAAATCGAATTTCTGCTGCAATAAACCGTCACCGGCTTCCTGCATACTCTCGGCAATCAGCTGATAATCGCCGCGTGGTTCATACAACGTAATGGTCGCGCGGACCAGAACCTGCTGACCGTTTTGCGGACGAAACGTGGTGCGTCGATTGGAATTGCGGAACATCGCGCATTTGACCTGAGCACGGTCATCTTTGAGCGTAAAATACCAGTGGCCGGAGGATGGCTGAGAGAAGTTTGAAATCTCACCGGAGAGCCAGACCTGACCCATTTCGTTTTCCAGCAACTGTCGGACCGTCTGATTCAGGCGGCTTACGGTAAAAATAGGAGGCGAAGAAGGTAGTGGCATGTGATCCAGATCAAATTCAAAAACAGAGACTTAATCGACTGATACTACATACCCTAAAAAGGTAATCAAGAAGTTTTTTCAAATAGTGCTGGTCGGGATGCGCACTCACCTGTATACTCCCGCTGCAATATTTTATCTTTTCCGCATCCACCTTGGTGAGATATTGCCCATGCTACGTATCGCAAAAGAAGCACTAACGTTCGACGACGTTCTCCTTGTTCCAGCTCACTCCACAGTTCTGCCCAATACTGCCGACCTCGGTACTCAACTGACCGCTAAAATCCGTCTGAATATCCCTATGCTGTCCGCAGCAATGGATACCGTGACTGAAGCGAATCTGGCGATTGCTCTGGCGCAGGAAGGCGGCCTTGGTTTCATTCACAAGAACATGTCTATTGAGCGTCAGGCGGAAGAAGTCCGTCGCGTGAAGAAGCATGAAAGCGGCGTTGTTGCTGACCCTAAAACGGTGACTCCGGCGACCACTTTACGTCAGGTTAAAGAACTCACTGAAATTAACGGTTTTGCCGGTTACCCGGTTGTGACCGAAGAAAACGAACTGGTCGGTATTATTACCGGTCGTGACGTGCGCTTCGTGACCGATCTGGAACAGCCTGTGACCGCGGTAATGACGCCGAAAGAACGTCTGGTTACCGTGAAAGAAGGCGAAGCCCGTGAAGTCGTCCTGCAAAAAATGCACGAAAAACGCGTAGAGAAAGCGCTGGTTGTTGACGCGCAATTCCATCTGCTCGGTATGATCACCGTAAAAGACTTCCAGAAAGCCGAACGTAAACCAAACGCCTGTAAAGATGAGCAGGGCAGCCTGCGGGTCGGTGCTGCGGTTGGCGCAGGCGCTGGCAACGAAGAGCGTGTCGATGCGCTGGTTGCGGCCGGTGTTGACGTTCTGCTGATCGATTCCTCACACGGCCATTCTGAAGGCGTTCTGGAACGTATCCGCGCCACCCGTGCAAAATACCCGGATCTGCAAATCATCGGCGGTAACGTCGCGACGGGCGCAGGTGCTCTGGCACTGGCTAAAGCTGGCGTGAGCGCGGTTAAAGTCGGTATCGGCCCTGGTTCAATCTGTACCACCCGTATCGTCACCGGCGTCGGTGTTCCGCAAATCACTGCCGTTTCTGACGCGGTTGAAGCGCTGGAAGGCACCGGTATTCCGGTTATCGCTGATGGCGGTATCCGCTTCTCCGGCGATATCGCAAAAGCTATCGCTGCCGGCGCAAGTTGCGTGATGGTCGGCGGTATGCTGGCTGGTACCGAAGAATCTCCTGGCGAAATCGAACTGTATCAGGGGCGTTCATACAAATCTTACCGCGGCATGGGATCCCTGGGCGCGATGTCCAAAGGCTCTTCTGACCGTTACTTCCAGACTGATAACGCCGCTGACAAACTGGTTCCGGAAGGTATCGAAGGTCGCGTCGCGTATAAAGGCCGTCTGAAAGAAATCATCCATCAGCAAATGGGCGGTCTGCGCTCCTGTATGGGGCTGACCGGTTGTGCTACCATCGACGACCTGCGCACCAAGGCTGAGTTTGTCCGCATCAGCGGTGCAGGGATCCAGGAAAGCCACGTGCACGACGTGACGATTACCAAAGAGTCACCGAACTACCGCATGGGTTCTTAATCCCATAGTCGCTGCTGCGCGTCGGCGAGCCGGCGTTGGAAGCTGGCTCAAAATGCTCATTTACGTCATGTAAACTGCGCTTTTTCGCCAGCTTCCTCCTTGCCTCACCTTCGCTCGCGAGCGCCTGGATCGAGTCACTACAAATTTATACCCAGCCCGATATTTCCGGGCTGATTAATATTCCGTTTTAACGCTTTTATTGCTTTCTGGAAAACGCCCCCTCATGAGCGAAAATATTCACAAGCACCGTATCCTGATCCTCGATTTCGGCTCCCAGTACACCCAACTTGTTGCGCGCCGCGTGCGTGAACTGGGTGTCTATTGCGAACTCTGGGCCTGGGACGTAACCGAAGCCCAAATCCGCGAATTCAACCCGAACGGGATCATCCTGTCCGGCGGCCCGGAAAGTACCACCGAGCATGACAGCCCGCGCGCCCCTGATTACGTCTTTGAAGCCGGCGTACCGGTTCTGGGCGTCTGCTACGGCATGCAAACCATGGCAATGCAGTTAGGCGGCCATGTTGAAGGCTCAAACGAGCGCGAATTTGGTTATGCGCAGGTTGAAGTTCAGACTGAAAGCGCGCTGATCCGCGACATTCAGGATGCCCTGAGCGAAAACAATAAACCGCTGCTCGACGTCTGGATGAGCCATGGCGATAAAGTCACCGAAATCCCGTCTGATTTCGTGACCGTTGCCAGCACCGAGACGTGCCCGTTTGCCATTATGGCCAACGAAGAAAAACGCTTCTACGGTGTGCAGTTCCACCCGGAAGTGACGCACACCCGTCAGGGCCTGCGACTGCTCGAGCGCTTCGTGATGGATATCTGCGAGTGTGAAGCTCTGTGGACGCCAGCGAAAATTATCGAAGACGCCGTTGAACGTCTGCGTGTGCAGATTGGCGACGACCACGTGATCCTCGGCCTGTCCGGCGGCGTTGACTCCTCCGTCACCGCGATGTTGCTGCACCGCGCCATTGGCGACCGTCTGACCTGCGTGTTCGTGGATAACGGCCTGCTGCGTCTTAACGAAGCGGATCAGGTGCTGGAAATGTTCGGTGACCGTTTCGGTCTGAACATCGTTCACGTTGCTGCGGAAGACCGTTTCCTGTCTGCGCTGGCCGGTGTTGATGAACCTGAAGCCAAACGTAAAATTATCGGTCGCGTGTTCGTTGAAGTCTTCGACGAAGAAGCCTGTAAGCAGGATGAAGTGAAATGGCTGGCGCAGGGCACCATCTACCCTGACGTTATTGAATCTGCCGCTTCTGCCACCGGTAAAGCACACGTCATCAAATCGCACCACAACGTGGGCGGTCTGCCGAAAGAAATGAAACTGGGTCTGGTTGAGCCGCTGAAAGAGCTGTTCAAAGACGAAGTGCGCAAAATCGGTCTGGAACTCGGCCTGCCGTACGACATGCTTTACCGTCACCCGTTCCCGGGCCCGGGCTTAGGTGTTCGCGTACTGGGCGAAGTGAAGAAAGAGTACTGTGACCTGTTGCGTCGCGCCGATGCTATCTTCATCGAAGAACTGCACAAAGCCGACCTGTACAACAAAGTCAGCCAGGCGTTTACCGTCTTCCTGCCAGTCCGTTCCGTTGGCGTGATGGGCGATGGCCGTAAATACGACTGGGTGGTTTCCCTGCGCGCAGTAGAAACCATCGACTTCATGACCGCGCACTGGGCGCATCTGCCGTACGATTTCCTCGGCCGCTGCTCTAACCGCATCATCAACGAAGTTAACGGCATTTCCCGCGTTGTTTATGACATCTCCGGTAAACCACCGGCGACGATTGAGTGGGAATAAGTTTTAGAGAAATCTAAAATTTAGCGCAACAAAAACGCCAGCAGGATCGCAAGATCGGCTGGCGTTTATTTATGTCTGAAACTCTCAGAATGTTATTTCAAATGCGCCGCAAACCCGCTTTTCTCCGGCGTGATTTCAGCTTTAAGCGTCAGTGAAGGAATATCATAGTCGCCACCATTTTGCTGACGGAAGGCGATTGGTGTTGTGGTTTCCAGCGTATCCAGCCGGGTCGCCAGTTCATCGCAAAGCTGATGAAAGCGTGCTTCATCCGTGCGGCCTGTGCGGTAGAAGACCAGTGGCGGGAGCACGGTAAAGCCCGGATAATGCAGGATCCCATGATGGATGGGGAACAGTAAATCGTCTATGGAACCGTTGATACCTCGTGCACTGTAATGTGGTTCCCAGCCGCCGGTAGTGACCATCAGCATGGCGCGTTTACCGGCCATTTTACCTTCTCCGTAACGGTCCCCCCAGTGTGTGTCGGAATGCTCACCGACGCCGTAAGCAAATCCATAGGCATAAACGCGTTCCACCCAGCCTTTCATAATCGCCGGCATTGAGAACCACCACAGCGGAAACTGAAAAATCACCGAATCCGCCCACATTAACTTTTCCTGCTCGGCGGCGATGTCCGGACTTTGCGTCCCGTTTTTGAATGCCCGCTGTGAATCCTGCGAAGGATTGAAAGGCGTGTCCGTCGAAGGCGATGTGTTGTCAGCGGCGTCCAGCGGAGCTTTCCATTGCATGGCGTACAGGTCAGAAATCTGCACGCTATGACCGGCGGCCTCCAGGTGTTTTACTGCGAAATCTTTCAGCGAACCGTTCAGAGATTTTGGTTCCGGATGGGCGTAGACGATTAAAATTTTCATGGCTAACTCTCCGTTAAGTGATGAAAGCAGAGTAGGCCGCCGTCAGGTATAGTTAAAATGAATTTAAAATATACCAGGTATAGTTATGAATAATTTCGGACGTCTGGATCTCAACTTGTTGCTCACGCTGGATGTCCTGCTGGCGGAGCACAATGTCACGCGGGCGGCGCAGCGGCTGAACCTTTCGCAACCTTCAATCAGTGTTCAGCTGGCTAAATTACGTGAGTTTTTTGACGATCCGTTACTGCTGCCGGGCCCGCGGGGCATGCATCCGACAGCGCGGGCTGATGAGTTACGGGAACCTCTGCAACAGGCGCTGGCTGCTCTGGCGTCTGCGGTTTCTGCCGGTGACGTTTTCGATCCGTCGAAGGCAGAGAATACCTGGAATCTGGGCGCGGCGGATTATGGCGAATCCACCGTTGTATTGCCTGTGCTCCAGGCATTCCGCGCTGTAGCGCCCGGAACAAAACTGGCGATTTTTGAGACATCACCGGTGCGGATTATGCGGAAAATGCAGCGAGGAGAACTGGATCTGGCATTTCATACGGGGGAAGCGGTGCTCAAGGATTTACACAGCACGTTATTGTTTTCCGAACGTTATGTGCTGGTCGGCAGGAAAGGACATCCGCAGCTCGCGAAGCCCGTCACTATGCCGGTGTTTTGCTCGCTTGAACATGTGATCGTTTCGCCTGATGGTGGCGGATTTCAGGGCATAACCGACAGCTCGCTGGCAGAAACCGGATTATCGCGGCGCGTGGTGCTCTCCGTGCCGCATTTCCTGTTTGTCATTCAGGTTCTGCTGACCACCGATTTAGTCTCCATGCTTCCCGAGCGTCTGGTGCGTGGCAACCCCGCGTTGCACCTTACCGAACCGCCCGTGAAAGTTCCCGGTTTTGAGATGCACATGTACTGGCACGAACGCTCGCACCGCGACCCGGCGCATATCTGGTTAAGGGAATTCATGAGCAGTGCGGTGTGAAGAAAGCGGCATAAAGAAAATAAAAAAGGCAGCCCTCTGGCTGCCAGGAAAAAGATGTTCAACGCACAGCTTTAGTCGTCAACCGCCTGAATCAACGTGTCGTTAATCCATTGATTGACACTTTTACCTGATACTTCTGCGGCGACATTGATTGCTGCATGGACTTCCGGCTGAATACGCAGGCTTATTTTCCCGCTGGCCGGACGCTGAGGTTCGCGACCTTGCTCTGAACAATAGCTCAGGTAATCCTCCACGGCGTCTTCGAAAGCAAGCCTAAGGTCCGTGACATTATCAGCGTGAAAACCGATGACATCCTGAATTCCGGCTATACGACCGACGAGACATTTGTCTTCATCGCTGTATTCAATTTTTGCAGCATACCCCTGATAGGTCATAGTACTCATGGTTTTACTCCTATAGCCTCAAGGAATGTTTTGGCATCACGTACCTGATAAATTTTTGCTTCTTTCTCCGGGTGCGGTCGATGAAAAGAGGCAACAACATTATTGATTTCAAAACGAACCCGCGACCCTTTTCCTTCACTAACTTTGGCACCTAAGGCGATAAACAAAACTTCCATTTTTCTCCATTCCACCGCTGAAGATGTAGGCAAGGAAAAAATGAGATGTAACGTTTTCAGGTGTCCGCTATTAAGCATGTTCATGATTAGTCGATCCTTCGATAATGGCTGAGTCGCCAGAACATGAAAATGATATCATTATTTGATATCAAAAAGTATTCTTATCAATAAAAAAGGCAGCCCTCTGGCTGCCTCTCAAAAATGCTGACTAACGCGCCTGACTTAGTTTGACTGGAACAATTTGGTGTCGGTCGCCAGGCCATCGACGACAACTTTCAGATCATTGGCGGTCACTTTCTGGGTGTCGTTGGAGACTTGTTTACCAAACCCTTTACGGACAACTTTCATGACCGGTTTACCGGTGCTCGCGTCGATCAGCTCGCCTTCAAAGAATACTTCGGTATCGCGGGTACGGTGTCCGCTGGCGGTTTCAGCCCCGGCAATCACCAGTGCCACCGGGATCACTTCATAGAATTGCAGGCCTTCCGCTGATGTATTCACACCGGTAATCGCACCTTTGAAAATCAAAGTGCGCGGACCTGCATGATCGGTCAGTTGCAGGCGTTCTCCCATGGCCGGTTTCAGGCGGCTGTTGGCGTAATCCAGCACACCCTGCAGCGTTTCTTTACTGATTTGTGGAGTCGGTTGTGGTTCCGGATAGAATTTGATCGGCTCATACATCAGGTAAGAATAATTTGACGCTTTAAAGGAAGGATCAATCCAGCGCAGCACAGGTGTGCCTGATGCAGTTTTGGTTTCTTTAAGGTTGGAGTAATCGCCGAGGAAGCCAGAGAATTTTTCGCTCTGGGTTACATGGCTGGTACAGCCTGCAAGGAACAGGGCGCCGGTCACCAGTGCGGCCTGCATCAGTTTTATTTTTTTCATTCGTACCCTCGGAAATTTTAAGGAAGACAGAGTATGTATAGCACCGCTGTGGAATTTAACCTCTTAACTACAAAGAAAAATTGATGTTAGTCAGGATCGCGAAAAAATGGCCATACGCACAAATGATTAATGATCCAATTATTTGCAAGGTGAATGAAATAGATAATACTCACCTTTCGGACTTTCGCCGGTAGAGATAATGATCCAGCCTTTTGACAGATAAAAACCAACTGAATTTTTACTCTTTACCAGACATTTCAGAGAGCCTCTGCGGGTAAAGGTGGTCTCGGCGGCGTGCAACAAAGCCGAGCCTGCACCGGTCCCCTGAAACTGCGGATCGATAAACAGGTTATGCAGGAAATTCTCCTGTGTAAAAACAGAGGCAAATCCCAGCAGATGCCCGTCCCGTTCAGCGACCAGAATCTTTTCGCCGATGACCGCACGGTCAAAATCTTCCAGCTGAAAATCGTCTTCCAGCCATGTCCAGGTCTGTTTGCGTGAAGCCAAGTACAGCGTGCGCAAAAAGGGGCGATCGGCTTCTTCATAAGGCCGGATGTTAAGTGGGGATGTCAAAGAGTGAATTCCTTTGAAAATATGAGGGCAGAGAACGTTCACTTCACTGAGTCATACTGCCAGCGACTTTGCGGGAGTTCAATTTGGTTTGTGGTACACGTGTGATTTAATCAACAAAAAATTGATATTTCAACATTCGGTTGATATTGTGTTTGCATCTAATGCAATGGCGGACTACAACACCCATGCCCAAAATTCCACCAGACGCCACAGCCGAAAGAGCACTCGTTCTGAAAACGCTCTTCGCCTCCGTGGAGGCTCTCGCGGCGGCCATCGGCAACAATACTGAAATCGTAGTTCATGACCTGACAAATCCGTCGTCTTCCGTGCTGAAAATTGCCAATGGTCACGTTTCTGGCCGGGCGGTAGGGGATTCCATGTTCAGCGGCCCGGACGGTGATTTAGGATTCGCCGGTCTTCTCAACGCCCGGAATGCGGCTTCTCCATCCTCAGAACCGCTGGTTATTGCGGATTACACAACAGTGACCGCGAAAGGAACAAAACTGAAAAGCGCCACGACGGTTTATCGCGACGCGGAGGGCGTCGCATTTGCCAGCCTGTGTATCAACGTTGATCTCAGTGAAGTTGAAATTGCGCATGCGGCGCTCGGGCGCCTGCTCAGACAGTATTCTTCAGAAAATACGCCGCAAAATTCCCAAACCGATCTCGAGTCCATGATGGAAGAAATCATTGATTCTTCCCTGTCTCAGTCGGGGCGAGCGGGTAAACCGATGAATAAAAAAGAGAAACTCGAAGCCGTCAGAGTTATGCAGGATCGCGGGATGTTTATCGTCAAAGGCGGCGTTGAAAAGGCGGCCAGCAAATTGGGCGTTACCCGCTACACCATCTACAACTATCTGGATGAAATTAAGAAATCCGGTGGCGATGAATAGTGGTCACTTACAGTGAGGAGTCTGAAATGGAAATATCAATTTATCAGGTCGATGCGTTTGCATCGCAAAGTTTTAGTGGAAATCCGGCGGCCGTTTGCCCGTTGCCTCACTGGCTGGATGACAGCGTTTTAAGCAATATTGCCCGTGAAAATAATCTTTCCGAAACGGCTTTCTTCGTCAAAAACGGCGACCATTATGAGCTGCGCTGGTTCACGCCGGGCACCGAAGTGGATTTATGCGGTCATGCCACGCTGGCGACGGCGTGGGTGATAAGCCAGGCGCTGGGCGATAAATCCGCATCGTTGCGGTTTTCTACCCGCAGCGGAGATTTATGGGTGACCTGCCAGGATGAGGTTTTCCACATGGATTTCCCGGTGAAATCTCCGGTGTCTTTCACGCTGCCAGACGGACTCACTCAGGCACTTGGGCTGACAGCACCGATCACCGCGGTGCTTAAAACCGATGATATTATCATTGTGATTGAAGATGCTGCCGCACTGGAAGCCCTCGCGCCGGATTTCGCAGCGCTCAATGCTTTTGATACCCGTGGCGTGGTGGTCACCGCTGCGGGCAGTAATTTTGATTTTGTCTCCCGCTGGTTCGGGCCTCGCGTGGCGGTGAATGAAGATCCGGTTACCGGTTCAGCCCACACCTCGCTGGCACCGTATTGGTCGAAACGTCTGAATAAAACGCAGATGAACGCCCGGCAGGGCGGTGCGCGTAAAGGCGAACTGCAATGTGAAATGAGCGGAAATGATCGGGTGATTATCAGCGGCAAAGCGGCGCTGTATATGCGAGGTACTATTTATCTTAATTAAAATCTATCGCTTAAGTCCTCTCAATTAATTTTTTTCCAATAGCTAAGTTGTTTATATGACAGAGAAAAACAAACCGGTGGATCCCCGTGATTCACGGATAGTTTATATCACGCTGGCGGCTGTCTTAATTTTCTACGGCATGTTGCTGATATCAAACTTCTGATTTTACGTCTGAATCGAGGAATTCATTATGCTCACAGGGACCTTACCTTTTCCCAAAGTCCGTAAAAGCGGCAATCTTTATTTTGTTTCCGGCGAAGTACCGATTACCGCGGAAGGCACAACGCCCGCCGGAATTGAAGCGCAGACCCATTTGGTATTTTCGAAAATAGCCGGATCGCTTAAAGAATATAACCTGACACTCGATGATGCTGTTTCCGTGAATATTTACCTGACCGATAAGAAAGATTTCAAAGCCTTTAACGAGGCGTATGTAAAACATTTCAACGCGCCATATCCTGCCCGGACAACAGTTTGCGTGGAACTTCTGGTCGATGTTTTACTGGAAATTAACCTTATTGCGTCGGCGGCGAAATAACACGCTGTACGAAAAATCCTGATTGACCTTCTCAGGCTCGCCACCAATAATGCTTCCTTGACTCGGGGTGCCGCTCTTGCAAAAGAACGGCTGAGATTTTACCCGTATTACCTGATCTGGATTATGCCAGCGTAGGGAAGTCAGGTATCTCTCCCGATACCGCCTTCTTTAGCGCCGGTGGGGAGAACTATGAATACCCGACCTTCCGTGTTTCCCGGCGCAACAGCCGCCGCTTCTTTACGACAACTTCGTGCCTCCGCGCCGCTGGTTCACTGCCTGACCAACGATGTGGTGCAATCCTTTACGGCCAATGTTCTACTGGCGCTCGGTGCCTCACCGGCAATGGTGACTGACCCGGCTGAAGCCGCGCAGTTCAGCGCGGTGGCCGATGCCTTACTGGTGAATGTCGGCACGCTGACCCGTCCTCATGCTGAGGCGATGCTGGCAGCGATTCACGCAGCAAATCAGGCCGGAAAACCCTGGGTGCTGGATCCGGTTGCCGTCGGCGGCCTGAGCTGGCGCAAGGAGTTTTGCCTTGAACTCATCAAACTTACACCCGCCGCCATCCGCGGAAACGCCTCTGAAATCCGTGCGCTTAGCGGCCTGAGTGCGTCCGGGCGTGGCGTAGACAGCGGCGATGATTCGCTGTCTGCCTTACCGGCTGCACAGCAACTGGCGCTGGAAACCGGCGCGGTGGTGGCTGTCACCGGTGAAACTGATTACGTCACCGACGGCGAACGCAGCTGGTCTGTTCCCGGCGGACATCTGATGATGACCCGCATCGTCGGCACCGGTTGTTCGTTATCAGCGGTTGTTGCGGCGTTTGCCGCATTGCCCGGCAAACGTCTGGATAACGTTGCCGCGGCATGTCGCGTCATGTCTTGTGCCGGTGAGCGTGCCTGCGCAGTGGTGAAAGGGCCGGGCAGCTTCACACCAGAGTTTCTCGATAACCTGTATTTGATGCGCGAAGAGTGGCTGAACGGGGAAAAAATCGGATGAAAAGAATCAATGCCCTGACCATAGCAGGTACTGACCCGAGCGGCGGCGCGGGGATCCAGGCAGATCTCAAAACCTTCTCGGCGCTTGGCGCGTATGGCACGAGCGTTATCACGGCGCTGGTGGCGCAAAATACCCGTGGCGTGCAGTCTGTTTACAACATTGAGCCGGATTTCGTGGCCGCGCAGCTCGATTCCGTACTCAGCGACGTGCGAATCGACAGCACTAAAATCGGCATGCTGGCGAACAGCCAGATTGTTGAAGCGGTCGCTGAAAGGCTTAAGTATTATCAGCCGCCTTTTGTGGTGCTTGATACCGTCATGCTGGCGAAAAGTGGCGATCCGCTGCTGTTGCCGGAGGCCGTTGACGCCGTGCGCCGTTTGCTGATTCCGCAGGTTTCAATTATTACCCCCAATCTGCCGGAAGCCGCTGCGTTACTGGAATGCCCGGTGGCGCTGACTGAAGCAGAAATGCGTGAACAGGGCGAAGCGTTACTGGCGATGGGATGTGAAGCGGTGCTGATGAAAGGCGGTCATCTGCGTGATGAAGAAAGCCCGGACTGGTTGTTTATGACCGGTTCACGCGAGCGGTTTACCGCACCGCGCGTGAATACCCGGCACACGCACGGAACGGGGTGTACATTATCGGCCGCGCTGGCGGCACTGCGACCGCGGCATAACAACTGGGCCGATACCATACGCGAAGCAAAAGATTATCTCCAGCAGGCACTGATGCAGGCCGACTCACTGGAAGTCGGCCACGGCATCGGGCCTGTGCATCATTTCCACCGCTGGTGGTAAAACCGCTCAGGCGCGGCGCTGGGTTTCGCTCAGCGCCTCTTCTGCCTGGTGATACATCGTCAGCGCCTGTTGCAGATGCACGGCGTCAAACGGGTTTAGCGGGTAGAATTTCGCTTCTTTGCGCGGTCGCAGCATTACACGGATCTTCGTGGCCGAAACACGCTCAAACCGGTAGCTGGCAATATCCTGATTTTCCTCATCTTTCCACGACAGCAACAGCGCCGCGTGCTCACCGGTACGACGCCCGATAAACTGTTCGTGCAGCCACAATCCTTCGCATTCACCGTCTTTTTGCAGCTTCTTGCCGCTGAACCACGCGGATTCTGCCTGCATCAGCAGCGACTGTGGCGTGATTTCTTCACGCAGCTTGCGCCACAGTGGCTGGTTATTCTCCATCTGCCAGCAAGCCATGCCGAGATAATCATTCAGCTCACGCCAGTCGCTTTCCAGCTGCTCTTTCAGCTCAGGTTCCTGAATATGCATAAACTGTTGCAGACCGGTAGCCTGTTCACCCAGCTTGTTGTAAGCAATTACGGTCATGGTACGTGGCTTGCGGCGAAACGTAATCCACAACAGAAATTTGGGAATGCGGAAGGTAATGGCCTGAATGGTCAGTTTATAGCGGTTGCCGCGTGACATGACAATTCCGTTAGACGTCCCGCGTTTGTCCTGATAATTCCTCACCAGTACCACACTGTTCTGACCCATCCAGCCCGTGACGTAGTGCTCTTTTTCGCTTTCAGCCACGTCCAGATCGCGCACGACCTGGCTGATTTTCTCGACATCGAGCTGCGATAAGGACAGCGACTGATCTGCGCTGTAGTAGCTTTTTTTCAGGGGGGATGCAGAAGGCATAAAAGTATCCACGATATTGATGTGGTTTACAGCTTACACCAAGTTGTCATACAAATTTTGGGGCTACGCCGCAAAACGGGCATCTTTTTCGGATTACGTTAGCCATGATGACGAAATTTTCCGAGGCGTCTCGTATTACACCGTCTGAATACAAGGAAAAGTTTATGGGTAAGCCCGTTCAGTTAACACCACGCGAGCTAGAGCTGGTGGATATGCGCGTTGGCTATTTGAGATATTGTGGAGAGAACTACAGCAGTCTGGATGACGATAAACTTGGCGCATTTGGTCCGCCGGAAGCCTTCTACCATCCGCAGAAGGACTGGACCAAACTTCCCTGAAACGCGTTGTACCCCGCCCGCTGGCATTGCGCTAAAACGCGGGGAAAACTGTTTTTCCAGATCTATTCCGCATCAAACCAGTCGCTGTTTTGCTCAGCAATGGGCGTGATGGTGGAAATCATCTCCTGCAAATGGATGCGGATGGCTTTTTCGGCCGCGTCCGGATCGTGCGCTTTCAGTCCGTCAAAAATGGCGTAGTGCTGCGCGATGAGATTTTCCGGCGGCGACACTTTACTGAGCGTCAGAAACCGTACGCGATCCATCGTGGCTTTAATGTGCTCGACGGTTTCCCACGCCAGGCGGCAGTCAATAATCTGCGCGATGGTGCGGTGAAATTCATCGTCGAGTAACAGGAATTCCTGTGTTTGCTGGCTTTTTGCCGCCAGCGTCTGCCGTTCAAGATTGTGCTCCAGCAGCGCGAGATCTTTATCCGTCGCGACCATGGCGGCGCGGCGGACGACGGCGGTTTCAACGGCTTCACGAATAAAACGGCCGTCGGCCACCCGTTTGGAAGAAATTTTCATCACGTAAGTGCCGCGCTGTGGCAGAACCTGTACCAGCCCGGCTTCAGCCAGTTTAATAAAGGCTTCGCGAACCGGCTGGCGGGAAACATTAAAACGCGTGGAAATTTCTTTCTCCGACAGGAACGCCCCCGGTGCGATGGCACAGGTGACAATGTCCTGACGCAAGGTGCGGTAAATCTGCTGATTTACCGGCACATTACTGAGAAATTCAAAGGAGTCTGTCATGGGCTAAATTTGTCTTCAGAATCAGGAGAAGATAATACTAACATGAGTTTTCTCAGGATTTTGAGATTGTTAGCGCAAGGTTTTATCAAATTATTGGGAATTAATATGCTCGCGGCAATAGAGTTTTTTATAGGCCGCTGGCGTAATCCCCAGCAGCTTGCGAAAAACCCGACGAAAATAGGCCACGTCGTTAAACCCTGTCTGCCGGGCAACATCCGCAACATTGCCGGTATTACTTAGCAGTAGTTTTTCGGCCGCCGCAACCCGGTGTTTATGCAACGCATCCGTCAGCGTCATCTGAAATGTCAGGCGGAAAACCCGCCCGAGATAATCAGCGTTGCAGTGTAATCGGTCTGCCAGCTCAGAGGCCCCGAGCGGCAGATGATACTGGGTGGTAATCAGCTCACGTGCCTTGTACGCCAGCGCGACACCCGGACCGCCGGGTTCCAGATTTTCAGGCCAGGCGCGGGAGACTTCCTGCAACAATAAAATCAGAAACAGCTCCAGCGAATTTCCGCCGCGCTCCTGCTCATATAAAAATAATCTGAACAGGGTTAACAATGTTTCGGTGTCTCTGACCTTACAGTGTTGTGGAATATCCAGCTGTAAAGAGGGATTAATTTGCTGTGATTTAATTATTGTCGTATTTTTCACAATATCAAAGTGCAGCCAATAAAACTTTAACTCAGGATCAAACGTCGTCACGCCTTTATGTTCCCTGCCGGGAAATAACAGTAAACTTTCTCCTTCATGTAAATCAAAACGGGTATTTTCTTCCTGAAGGGAAAGTGTGCCACGCACAACGTAAATCAGCTCGTGCGAACTGAGTTGCCGGGTCGGATGTGTCCCCATTCCGCGGGAAATAAACAAACCGCCATTCTGAACTTTAACCGGATAATTAACGGAAAATGAAAGCATTTCAGGCACTCATCGGGCAGGTCATGCCTGACATTAGCACAGCGGACGCGCTCTGCCAGCAGGCAGACTGGAGGGTTTGATCTGCTTCACAGATTCTGTCTGTGAGTCGGAATTGTCCCGTTTAACTACTTTATCCTCCTCTTGTTGGTTTGAGAGCCCTGTGCCAGATTGAAGGCGTACCTTATTTATCTCCCGACTGATATTCAATTTCAGCCTTATTTAACACGTTCCTGAAGCTTATAAATAACGATATAAAAGCGAGGAAAATACAATGCCAACCGATTCTATAAATACCGGCTCATCGCCGGTACGAGGCACTGACGTCATTGTGTCTGCAAACACCAAACTTTCGGTCAGTGAGAAAATCGGCTATGGATTAGGTGATGCCGGAGGCACGATAATTACCTGTCTCATTGGCAGTTTTCTCACCTTTTTCTATACCGACGTATTCGGGCTGACGCCTGCTATTGTCGGCACACTGTTTATTTCACTGCGCGTCATTGATGCAATTTCCGATCCGTTAATGGGGGTTCTGGCCGACCGGACGCAAAGCCGCTGGGGCCGTTTTCGCCCGTGGCAGTTGTGGATTGCGCTGCCGATCGGCGTGGTCGGTTTTCTGACGTTTACGGTGCCGGGTTTCAGTGGTGACGCCAAAATTGCCTATGCGTTTTTCACCTATTTTCTGTTATCCATTTCTTACACCGCGATTAACGTGCCGTATTGCGCTCTGATCAACACCATGACGACGGATCACCGCGAGGTGATG
This sequence comes from Rahnella sp. BIGb0603, assembly GCF_024808755.1. Lineage (NCBI taxonomy): Bacteria > Pseudomonadati > Pseudomonadota > Gammaproteobacteria > Enterobacterales > Yersiniaceae > Rahnella > Rahnella sp. BIGb0603. The sequence goes on from NZ_JANUEX010000003.1 coordinate 198,598, forward strand.
TCCTGTCAGTCCTGGCGCTTTGTCTTGTGCGGTGTGGCTGGTTTTCTGGTGTCGGTCGGATTGCCGTGGCTGGTGCAGGTGCTGGGAAAAGGCAATGCGGCGGTGGGTTATCAGCAGGGCGTAGGTTTGCTGTGTGCGGTTGCCGTGGTGATGTTCCTGTGGTGCTTCTTTGCCGTGCGGGAACGCCTGCCGCTGGCGCTGCTCGGGCAGTTCAGCGTCCGTGAGCACATTCGCGGAATGCTGAAAAATGACCAGCTTTTGCTGGTATTGTTGATGTCTTTCCTGCTGATCAACGTGTTCAATCTGCGCGGCGGCGGTTATATGTACTTCATCACGTACGTGCTGAAAGGCGGCGCAGGTTACGCCTCGATGTTCTTCGGTATGGTGACGCTGGCGTCGATTCTCGGGGCGGTGATCGTCAATCAACTGACAAAGTTCATCGACAGCGTGCGTCTCTACATGCTGACCAATCTGGTGCTGGCGGTGTTTTCCCTGCTGTTGTGGTTCGTGCCAGTGGGCGAACAGTGGCAGACCCTCTGGCTGGGCATCATTTTCGTCCATTGCGTCATTCTTGGCTTTACGCTGCCGCTGCACTTTTCACTGATGGCGTTTGCCGACGACTACGGCCACTGGAAAAACGGCATCCGTTCTTCCGGCATGAACTTCGCCTTCAACCTTTTCTTCATCAAACTTGCGTGGGCATCCAGCGCCGGGATCATCAGCCTGGTCTTCGTGCTGGTTTCTTATCAGGCCGGTGCAGATCACCAGACCGCAGCCTCGCTCGGCGGTATCACACTTCTCGAAACCCTGCTGCCTGCGGCGATGCATTTGCTGCTGGCGGGCACTCTGATTTTCTGCAAGCTCAACAACACATTGCTGACGCGCATGTCGCGTGGGCTGGCGGCCAAAATTTAAATGACAATAACGATTCAGGAGGTTGTATGTCTTTTTCTCCGGTTGATTCTTTAGAAGTGCCTTTGCACAAGGTGAATATTTCCGATGCGTTCTGGCTGGAATACCAGCGTCTGGTGAAAGATGTGGTCGTGCCGTATCAGTGGAAAGCGTTGAACGATGAAGTGGCGGATGCGGAGCCGAGCCACGCCATTGAAAATTTCCGTATCGCGGCAGGGCAGAGCGATGGCGAATTTTATGGGATGGTTTTTCAGGACAGCGATGTCGCTAAATGGCTGGAAGCCGTGGGCTATTTGCTGGCGAAAACGCCGGATCCGGAGCTTGAAGAAACCGCTGACCGCGTCATTGAGCTGGTCGGTGCGGTGCAGCAACCGGACGGTTATCTGAATACCTATTTCACGGTTAAGGAGCCGCAGCAGCGCTGGACAAATCTGGCGGAATGTCACGAGCTTTACTGCGCCGGACATCTGATTGAAGCAGGCGTCGCCTACGCGCAGGCCACCGGAAAAACGCGTTTGCTGGAAATCGTGTGTAAGCTTGCCGACCATATTGGTGACGTTTTCGGGCCGGGCGAGAAGCAGCTGCACGGCTATCCCGGTCACCCGGAAATCGAGCTGGCATTGATGCGTTTATACGAAGAAACCGGCGAAACGCGCTATCTCGAACTCACGCGTTATTTCGTCGAACAGCGCGGTGCGCAGCCGCATTTCTACGATATCGAGTATGAAAGACGCGGCAGAACGTCGCACTGGAATACCTACGGTCCGGCGTGGATGGTGAAGGATAAAGCCTACAGCCAGGCACATTTGCCGGTGGCATTGCAGACCACGGCTATCGGGCATGCCGTGCGGTTTGTGTATTTATACGCTGGCGTCGCGCATCTGGCGCGGCTGAGTCAGGATCAGGAAAAACGCGAAGTCTGTCAGCGCTTATGGGAAAACATGACGCAGCGGCAGATGTACATCACCGGTTCTATCGGCTCGCAAAGCAGCGGCGAAGCGTTTTCATCGGATTATGATTTGCCTAACGATACGGCGTATACCGAAACCTGCGCGTCGATTGGCCTGATGATGTTTGCCAACCGCATGTTGCAGCTCGACGCCGACAGCCGTTACGGCGATGTCATGGAGCGCGCGCTTTACAACACGGTGCTTGCCGGCATGGCGCTCGATGGCAAACATTTCTTCTACGTCAATCCACTGGAAGTCCACCCGAAAAGCATTCCCTTCAACCATATTTATGACCATGTAAAACCGGTCCGTCAGCGCTGGTTTGGCTGCGCCTGTTGCCCGCCCAATATTGCGCGGCTGCTGGCGTCTCTCGGTCATTACATATACACCCAGCGACCGGACGGCGTGGACATCAATCTCTACATCGGCAGCGATGTCGAAGCCATGATTGGCGGTAAGCCGCTGCGCCTCAAACAATCCGGCGGCTATCCGTGGGCTGAAAATGTGCTGATTGAAGTCGATACCGGTGAACCGCTCGACGCCACGCTGGCGCTGCGTTTACCCGACTGGTGCGCCAGCCCGCAGGTGACGCTTAACGGCAAGCCGCTGGACGTCGCCGCCCGTACTTCGCGTGGATATTTGCGTCTGACGCAGGAATGGCAAAAAGGGGATCGCATTGAGATGACGTTACCGATGCCGGTCACGCGTGTGAAAGGCAATGCGCTGTTGCGGCATGTCGCCGGGAAAGTCGCGGTGCAGCGCGGGCCGCTGGTTTACTGCCTCGAGCAGGCCGACAACGGCAGTGAATTGCATAACATCTGTTTGCCGCAACATGCGCAGTTCCGCCTGATTGCGGGCAGCGGAATATTTGCCGGTAAAACGCTTTTACAAACGCAGGGTGAGCGAAGGACATCAAACCACGCAGAGCAGCAACCGCTTTACCGTTTCAACCCGGCCACTGAAGAGGCGGTGCCGCAAACCATGACGTTCGTGCCGTACTTTACCTGGGCAAACCGCGGAGAAGGGGAGATGCGCGTCTGGGTTGATGAGGCGTAACCCGACATCCTTCAGGCTGCCGTTTCGGGCAGCCTGAAGTGATCCGTGCGGGATTACTGTTTCCAGCTGTGGTATTCACTCTTTCTTCTGCCGGGCGCGGTTTCCGGCAGCAGGGCAAGGCCGATCACTGAGATGGCGCCGAGAACAATCATATATATCGCCAGCCCGTGATAATCGCCGCCGGTCATTTGCAGGATTTTCACCGCCACCAGCCCGAGAATTCCGCTGCCGATGAGTGATCCGATCTGCCAGATTAACGCAATGCCACTGCAACGGATCCGCGTCGGGAACAATTCAGGGAAATATGAGGCCTGCGGCGCGTAACACATGCTGTGGCCGAAAGTCAGCGCGAGGATCATGGCAATCTGTGTTATCCAGAACGTGTCCATTTTCAGGGCCAGAAAGAAGGGAATGATTCCCACCGCCAGCAGCACCGCGCCGGCCATATACACCGGCTTACGGCCAATATGATCGGAGAGTTTGCCCATCATCGGGATGGCGAATATCTCCAGAATGACGGCTACAATCATGGTTTGCAGCAGGATACTTTCGCTCAGATGATTGGCCTTACCGAATGCCAGCACAATGACCGTGAACATGGCGAATGCGCAGGCTTCGATCAGTTTGGCGCACACGCCTTTGACGATGATCCCCGGATACAATTTGATGACTTCCACGACCGGACGCGATTCCACCGCTTTGGTTTTACGAATTTCAGTAAACACCGGCGATTCATCAATCCGCAGACGGATGAACAGCCCGACGATCACCAGCAACAGGCTGAGCAGGAAGGGAATACGCCAGCCCCAGTCAAGCATTTGTGCGGCAGATAACTGCGATGTCAGCAGCGCAAATAAGGCCGACGGCAGAAGAAAGCCCAGCGGTGCGCCGATTTGTACCCAGCTGGCAAAAAAGCCCCGGCGTCCCGGCGGGGAATATTCGGCAGTCATCAGCACGGCGCCTGCTTGTTCTCCGCCCACGCCAAACCCCTGCAATACGCGGATTAAAATCAGCAGAACCGGTGCCCAGAACCCGATTTTTTCGTAAGTCGGCAGCAGGCCGATGCAGAAAGTCCCTAAACCGACAATCAGAATAGTGATCACCAGCGCTTTTTTGCGTCCGACTTTGTCGCCAATATGGCCAAAAACAATGCCGCCTAACGGACGGGCAAGAAACCCGACGGCGTACGTGGCGAAAGCGGCCAGCGTGCTGATCAGCGGGTCGTGGCTCGGGAAAAACAGCTGACCGAAAAACAGAACGGCCGCCGTGCCGTAGGCAAAAAAGTCGTAATATTCGGCAGCGGTGCCGATAGCGGAAGCGGCTGCGACGCGTCTTAATAATCCACGCTGTTCTTTTTCGGCAGCTTCAGAGAGAGGCTGCGATGAAATCTGTGACATGGTGAAATACTCCGGATAAACAGCAACAGTGTCGGCAAAATGCCGCGCCTTTTAGTCACGCGCGGCATTTTCATTCAGAACGTTAGCCGTGGGATAATTTAGTGGCTGGTGAATGCTTTGGGGCTTTAATCACAAAGAACACCAGAATCGCGCCGAGTGCGGCGACGCCGCCTGCGAGAATAAAGGCGCTGTCGAAATGACCGGTGTTTTGCACAATAAAGCCTGTTACGACCGGCCCGACGATACCTGAAACGCTGCCGACCAGATGGATAAAGCCGCTCGTGCCGCCAACGCGGGATTTATGCACGACGTCCTGAATAATCGCCCAGTAAATTGCGCCGGTGGTATACAGGAAGAAAATAGAAACAGACATCAGTACCACGGCAGGAACCACGCTGGTGACGATACCGGCCAGTGCGACGCAAATAGCGGCGGCAGACAGGCTGAAGACCAGAATAATTTTGCGCGACAGCAGTAAGCGGCCGGTAATATTGAAAATCTTATCGGAGATATAACCGCCCAGCGCCAGACCGACGAATCCGACAATCCACGGGATCACGGTAGTCAGGCTCATTTCTTTAATATTCAGGCCGTGTGCCTGAACCAGATAAGACGGGAACCAGCTGAGGAAGAAGAACAAAATATAGTTGTAGCAGAAGAAGGCAAACGCCGTGACCAGAATAATTGGCTGGCGTAAATAATATCCCAGACCATGCGCGGCGTGCGCCAGATCGTCTTCTTCGCTGATATTTTCATTCTTCATCTCATCGACTAAACGTAATTCTTCCGGCGAGACGCGTTTACTTTTCAGCGGATTATCCGCCACGGTAAAGAACCAGATTGCCATCCACACAATCCCGATGGCGGCAATCACCATAAAGGCCGGACGCCAGCCAAAAGACAGCGCAAGATAGCCGACGATCGGCCCGGCAACGGCGCCGCCCAGAGGCGAACCGGCGCTGAGAAGCCCTACCGCGGTGGCGGCTTTTTTCTTCGGGAACCAGCCGTTAATCATCTTATTGGCGGAAGCGCAGATCGGGCCTTCGGCCATACCGAATAATACCCGCAATATCAGCATGGAATAAAAGCCGGTGGCGATGGCAGTCATTCCGCAAAATAGAGACCACAGCCCGACGGCTAATCCCATCACGACCGTTGGCCCGAATTTATCGACGGCCAGACCACCAATGAAATTGAATATGGCATAACCAAAGAAGAAACTGCCGAATATTATCCCGAACTGCTCAGGATTAATGGTCAGTTCTTTTTCTATCATCGGTACCGTAATAGACAACGCTACACGGTCGAGATAGTTGATCATATAAACCATGAACAGCAGGAATACGATGATCCAGCGTAGGTTCTTAAACATAGGTAAGGTGCTCCACTTGGTGTTGTTTTAATAGTGTTGCGTTCTTTGTAGGTAGAATATGAGGTACGGTTTGCGGAAAGATTTAAAAATCCTCCCGCAGTTTCAAACAATTAAAATAAAAACGGTCTTCAGAACGTCAGCAGAACTTTGCAGCAGGAACGTTGATCTTTTTCAAACAGCGTCAGTGCAGCTTCCACATCTCCGGCGGGCATCCAGTGCGTCACCAGTTTTTCAGGCGTGATTTTTCCCTGTTCCATCCATTCAATGACCTGCGGGAACCGGTGACTGTTCAGGCGCGAAGAGAACAGCGAAATCTCTTTGCTGGTAATACTTTGCTGCGTGATGGTGCTCGGCTCGCCAGAGAAGCCCATCATGCCGATACGCGCGGCCGGTGAAGCCAGCAAAATGGCTTCCTGCAAAATCGCCGGATGGCAGGCAGCATCAACGATAATCGTCGGGCGCACGCCTTCAGCGGACAGCACCTCAGCCACATTGCGTTCGCTGTTATTGATGGTCCAGTCGGCACCGCTGTCGAGTGCCATATGCAGACGTTCTTCAATGCGATCGGTGACGATCACATTCTTAACGCCGTACACACCTTTCAGCACCTGAATCACCGTCAGCCCCATCGGGCCTGCGCCGTACACCAGCGCGGTATCCTGCGGAGTCGGTTTCAAAAATGCCGTGATATTGGCGGCAATGGTGAAAGGTTCGACCATGCTGGCGAGTTTGTCAGGAATGGATGCCGGGACGTTATAGGCGTTTTTCGCCGGGGCGCAGGCGTAATCGCTGAAACCGCCGTCGCGGTGAACGCCGATCACCTGTAACTCGTTGCAGACATTAGGCCGCCCGACGGAGCACGGATAGCAATGTCCGCAGCTTACCACCGGGTCAATGACCACACGTTCGCCGATGCGTGCCGTATCAACGCCTTCACCGACGCTGTCGATATGGCCGAAGAACTCATGGCCGATAACGCGCGGGTATTTCGCGAACGGATTGTGGCCGTGATAAATGTGGACATCAGAGCCGCAGATGCCTGCGTAACTCACCCGAACTCGTACCTCGCCGGCGGCAGGTACCGGCAAAGCACGTTGCTCGATGACTAATTTTCCCGGTTCTTGTATCACGACGCTGTTCATTTTTCGTTCCCTCACCAGTTCCACAAAGTGCCGTCTTCAAGACGGGCCACCGGCAAATAGGCCGGTTCATACGGATATTTCGCGGCGAGTTTTTCGTCAAACTCAATGCCCAGCCCGGGTTTTTCGCCAGGATGCATGTAGCCGTTATCGAAGGTCCAGTTATGCGGAAACACTTCCAGCATCTGTTCGGAATAGCCCATGTATTCCTGCACGCCAAAGTTCGGTACCCACAGATCGAAGTGCAGGGCAGCCGCCATGCAGACTGGCGAGAGGTCAGACGGGCCGTGCGAACCGGTTCGCACCTGATAAAGCGACGCGAAATCGGCGATGCGGCGCATCCCCGTAATGCCGCCCGCGTGGGTCAGCGTGGTACGGATATAGTCGATCAGCTGTTCTTCAATAAGCTGTTTGCAATCCCAGATACTGTTGAAGACCTCGCCGACGGCAATGGGTGTGACCGTGTGCTGGCGGATCAGGCGGAAACATTCCTGATTCTCGGCAGGCGTCGGATCTTCCATCCAGAACAGGCGATATTCTTCGATGCTTTTGCCAAAACGCGCGGCTTCGATGGGCGTCAGGCGGTGATGCATGTCATGCAGCAGATGTTCGTCAAAACCGAATTTGTTGCGCACGGCTTCAAAGAGTTTTGGCGTGAAATCGAGGTATTTTTCCGTGGACCACAGCTGCTCTTCCGGCCAGTTGCCTTTGGTGGCGGGCTCGTACGCCAGACCTTTGCCTTTCGCCATGCCGTAAGTAGTTTTCATACCCGGCACGCCGCACTGGGCGCGGATCGCCTTAAAGCCCAGCTCTTTGTGTTTGGCATAATCATCGAGCACTTCGTCGATGGAATGACCGGTGGTGTGGCAGTAAACCATCACGCCGGTGCGGGATGCGCCGCCGAGCAACTGATACAACGGCATATTGGCGGCTTTTGCTTTGATATCCCACAGCGCCATATCGACCGCCGAAATGGCCGACATCGTGACCGGACCGCGACGCCAGTACGCGCCTTTGTAGAAGAACTGCCAGATGTCTTCAATCTGATGCGCGTCGCGCCCGATAAGCTGCGGGCAAACGTGATCTTTCAGATAAGATGCGACCGGCAGCTCCCGGCCGTTCAGGGTGGCATCGCCGATACCGGTCAGACCGCTGTCGGTAGTGATTTTTAACGTCACAAAGTTGCGACCCGGGCAAGTGACAAAGACTTCAGCATTCACGATTTTCATCGGTTACGACCTTTTGCAGTAAAGTTAGATGCATTTTCTTTGGTTATAAATACGCCTTAAGCTAACTACCATACAAGTATGTAAATTTGTTTTTGCCGGAGGTGATCACATTTTGAGCGGAGATTTATGCGGAAAAACTCCGCCAGGCAGAAATGAAAACGCCTGCAACAGGCAGGCGTTTCAGAGGGTGAGCAGGAAAAGACTATTCGGCCAGCCTCATCACTTCATCCCAGACGGCATCGTCGACGGGTATACCAAGACGGCGGTTTTGTTCGCGATTTAACGCCGCCGTCTGGCCGGGATAGCGTACATCGCGGTTGTTTTCGGCGGGCTCTGACTGATTCACGTAATCCGCCACGCTGTCGGCCATGTGTTCGGTGAATTGCGTACCGCCAAGCTGCACCGGGTCGAAGACCATGAAAATCTGGCTCGCGCCGGTGCAACTGCCTTCGCCAATTTTATCGATTTCATTGGTCGGTGAACCGGCGGAGAGCAGTGCGGCCATGGCGTCGAGCACAATCGCCAGTCCGGAACCTTTCCAGTAACCGGCGGGCAAAATACGCATGGAAGCCTCTATCGGGCCGGGATCGTCAGTGAGATTTCCCTGGCTGTCATAGCCGCCGGGATACGGCAATTTTTCATTTTTGAGCCGCGTCACCTGCAACTTGCCGTAGGAATATTGCGACATCGCCATATCCAGCACGATCGGGCCTTTGGCTCTCGGTACCGCCATCACAAACGGGTTATTGCCGATGCGGGTATTTTTGCCGCCCCAGGCGGGCATGCACGATTCGGTGTTCGTCCAGCAAATAGCAGCCAGCCCGCGTGTGGCGGCGTGCCAGCCATAACTTCCGCCGCGCATCCAGTGGCTGCTGTTTTTCATTGCCACAATCCCGACGCCGTATTCTCTTGCCATTTCGGCGGCTTTTTCGACGGCAAACAGTGCATTGGTGATGCCGATCCCACGGTTGCCGTTATAAATGGCAATGGCGCCAAGCGATTTTTCCTGCACGGGTTTGGCGTGAATATTGATCCAGCCTTTCTGAACGTAATCGACAAAGCGTGCCACCCGGTTCAGGCCGTGCGAAGCAATGCCGTCGCAGCTTGATTCGGTGTGGATCCGCGCACACGTCCGCGCGCTTTCTTCATCCAGCCCCGCTTTGAGCAAGGCGCGCTGGATGGTTTCTTGCATCAGGCTGAATTCAATTCTTTGCATTATCGGCTCCGGTAGAAAGTTCAGGTGAGGTCAGCGGGGAATAGTCTTCTGTCTGGCTAAGAATATTGTTATTACCCCAACATTTTTCGTAAGGCCAGCCGGTCAGTTGCTCGGCGATTAAACGGGTTTCCGGTGCCACATCATATTTACTGCCACCGGCTTTCAGCCGTTCAATTTCATTGACCAGCAGGGAATGGTTATGGCGGGTAAGGCGAAACTTCATGGAGCTGTAAAGGCCAATCAGCAGAAAGACCACCGAGCCAGTGCCAAATACCAGCGTAATTCCGTACACCGCTTCCGCGGGTTGTGTCGCGCTTTTCGGCGTAAATCCGTAATGTTGTAATAACAGGCCTACGGTAAATAACGCCACGGCCTGAACGGCTTTACGCACAAAAGTCATCACGCCGGCGAAAATACCTTCTCGGCGTTTCCCTGTCAGCATTTCATCGACATCAGGAATAAAACTGTAGATATTCCAGCAGACATAACTGGTCCCGGAACGTCCGACGCCCATTAAAATAACGGAGAGATAAATCAGTGCCATATTAAAAGGCAGTTGCAGCAGATGAATAGATAAAAATAACCCGACGCTCGCCAGCATAAAGAGTTGTGCAATCCGATACGCTGAGCCGTTACCTAATTTCATACACAGGAAAATAAATAAGGCCACGCAGACAAACTGAATCAGCGTCATAAGCGTCATCGCATTGGACGCCGTTACGGCATTTTGCCCGAGGACAAAAATAATGTAGTAAGCGAGAACGGCACCGAGGACATCCAGCGCGACATAACCGCCCAGATACATCCCGACGTGCTGGCGAAAAGTCCGCACTTTCATGGTGGAAACCAGGGATTTAAACAGGTGCTTCATGTCGCGGCGGAAAGACAATTTCGGCGTGGCCACATCAACGGGGATCGGGCGTTCCCAGGTGTAGAAATAGAGCAGCAGGATCACCACGGCGAACAGCACGCCAAATATCACGCCCATAATCAGAAATGATGAAGACGAATCTTCTCCGAGATACGCAATAATTCGTCCCGGAAGCCAGGCGGCTAATATTGCAGCGCCGGTTGAAAAGAACATTCTGACGCCGGTGAGTTTGGTGCGCATTTTAAAACTGGAGGTCATTTCAGCCGCCAGCGTTTCATAAGGCACAATCGCCAGCGTGTAAGCTGCGTAAAATAAAATATACGTCAGCAGGTAATACCAGAATCCCATGCCGCTGATCCACATAATAATGTAGGTCACCATAATCAGCGGAGCGCCAAATAAGAAGAAGAACCCGCGGCGGCCATACTTTTTACCCAGAGGATTACGGTAAAAATTATCGGTCACATATCCCATCAGAGGATCGAAAAATGCATCCAGCAACCGGGCAGAAGCAATAACAGCACCGGCCTCCGCCGGGCTTAATCCGGCGTAGGTGGTATAGAAAAACATAATCCATAAACCTAATACCGCAAAACAACCACCGCCGAAGAAATCTCCTCCGCCATAGGCCAGCATATTTTTGAGTGATATCGGTCTTTCTTTATGATGATTAATCATAATACCCCTGTGTTCCGTATTATTTTTGGCGATATCGGATAAGTAAGAGTCGTGAAAACAAACTTATTGGGATGCCGCAGACGTTCAGGAATAAGAAATCCGTTGGCGTCAGCAGAATAAAACTAGGCAACTGGCATCTACCATACAAGTATGTGGATCAGGATTTATAGGAAGGGATCACAAAAATAAACGCAAATTTCCTCTGTACTGTAAGGCTGATCACAGTACAGAGAATGAACAGTCAGGGCAGGGGAAGTTCGGGGAATTAGCCGAGTAACTCGCAGTTTGGCGGCAGACGGCACTGAATCGCGTTGGGAAGAACTTCGATGCGGAACCGTTTTCCGGTCAGCGGCTCGCCGTCGAGATTGAACGTCATGTCGTGCGGCGCGTTGATTTCCAGCCACGGCAGACTGGCGGAAACGATGTTCTTATTCTCTTCGTTGTTGATCAGGCTGCGCAGGAAAGAGGGCAACAGCTCTTCGGAGGTCAGCAAACGCAGCTGCAACAGACCGTCGTTAATCAGCGCGTCCGGGCAAATTTGCTGCCCGCCACCGGCCTGGCGGCCATTGCCGATACCGATGACCAGCGCGTCGCCCTGCCAGCTGAAATCCGGCCCTTTGATTTCGCAGCTGTCCGCTTTCAGCGTATCAAGACGTAAAAGTCCGTGAATAAAATAGGAAACGCCACCCAGTGCGGCTTTCAGTTTTTCCGGCGTTTCGGTGGTGATCCGCGTGCCAAATCCGCCGGTCGCCATGTTAATAAAGAAGTGCTGGTCGTTTACTTTCGCCAGATCGATATCCACGACGCGGCCTTTCACCGCCAGCTGAAGCGCCTGTTCCGGTGAGAGCGGAATATTACAGCCTGTCGCGAAATCATTGGCCGTGCCCAGCGGGATAATACCGAGTGCCGGTGCATCTGCGCCAAGCTGGGCCAGCGCGCCCGCGACTTCGTTGATCGTGCCATCACCGCCACCGGCAATCACCGTCTCGCAGCCCAGATCTACGGCTTCTGCCACATAGCGCGCGGCGTCTCCGTATTCCCAGGTGACGCGCACGCTGAGTTTCACGCCTTCTTCACGCAGCGCACCGACGGCTTCCCGCAGTTCTTCATTCCCTGCCCCTTTTCCGTTTAAGATCAGCAGTGCAGCGCCCGTGTCCTTCATATCATCTCCTTATCATTCATAGGCTTTAACAATAGATGATAATGACTGTATTTGGCTATCGGATTAATCACTTAATAATTTAATCGCCTGTTAAATAATTTCGGTTAAATTAATTCAAAAAATGGCGTATTTATCGGGCGGGAGTTAATTAAAGTGAAGGGAAAGTAAAACGTTATTCTTCTCAATAACAGGAGAAAAGAAAGAGATTGAATACAAAAAGAAAAGCCAGCTCAAGGGAGATTGAGCTGGCCAAGGAGGTGGTTCCTAGTGTAGTCCGGTGCATTATTTTGCATTCGAAGTAAATTGCGAATGCATATTAGCCAACTTAAATTAAAAGAGTTGTGACCGGATTCTTATTTTCACTAAAAGCCTTATTTCAGGTGCGGATTGCGTGTATCCGTTTCTTCCAGATTTCGCAGCAGAATGGCGAATTCCAGGCTGATGTCTTCCGGCAGGGCGACATACACAATATGCCCGTTACCCGGCGCGACTTCCGTCGGCTGGCCTTTCTTGTTGCGCAGCGCTTCAAGCTTGAACTGAATATTACCCTGTGGCGTCATCATTTCCACGCTATCGCCAACGCTGAATTTATTTTTCACGTCGATTTCAGCCCAACCGTCCACGCGGTTGCCGGTGAATTCGCCGACAAATTGCTGACGGTCGCTGACGGAAAAACCGTATTCGTAGTTTTGCTGCGCGTCATGGGTATGGCGGCGCAGGAAACCTTCGGTATAGCCGCGATGCGCCAGCCCTTCGAGGGTGGAAAGCAGCGTCGGGTCGAAAGGTTTTCCGGAAACGGCGTCGTCGATGGCGCGGCGGTAAACCTGTGCGGTACGCGCGCAGTAATAAAATGACTTGGTGCGGCCTTCAATTTTCAGGGAATGCACACCCATTTTGGTCAGCGCTTCAACATGCTGAATGGCGCGCAAGTCTTTGGAATTCATGATGTACGTGCCGTGTTCATCTTCGAATGCACTCATGTATTCGCCGGGACGCATGGCTTCTTCGAGCATAAACACTTTATCCGTCGGCTGACCGATGCCGAGCGTCGGTTCCGGCGCGTCGACCTGCTGAACCGGGATCGGTTCGTACTGATGCACGATATTGCCGATGGCGTCTTCTTTGCCTTCCTGAACTTTATATTCCCAGCGGCAGGCGTTGGTACAGGTTCCCTGATTCGGATCGCGTTTGTTGATGTAACCGGAGAGCAGGCAGCGGCCGGAATACGCCATACACAGCGCGCCGTGGACGAAAATCTCGATTTCCATGTCCGGCACCTGCGTGCGGATTTCCGCAATCTCTTCCAGCGACAACTCGCGGGACAAAATCACGCGCGTCAGCCCCATTTGCTTCCAGAACTTCACCGTCGCCCAGTTCACCGCGTTTGCCTGCACCGACAGATGAATATCCATCTGCGGGAAAGCTTCGCGAACCATCATGATCAGGCCCGGATCGGACATGATCAGCGCGTCCGGCCCCATGTCGATGACCGGCTGTAAATCGCGGATGAAGGTTTTAAGTTTGGCGTTATGCGGCGCGATATTCACCACGACATAGAATTTTTTACCGAGAGCATGGGCTTCGTTAATGCCGATTTCCAGATTCTGGTGGTTAAATTCGTTATTGCGCACACGCAGGCTGTAGCGCGGCTGTCCGGCGTAAACGGCATCTGCGCCATAGGCGAACGCGTAACGCATATTTTTCAGGGAGCCGGCAGGGGAAAGCAGTTCCGGAACAAAAGAATCGGGGGTAAACATAGTCAATCTCAGTCTGATCACAGGTCAGGGCCGTCCCGGATGCGGGGCGACGAAAGGTCAGAATTGTAACGTCTGAGTTGATCAAAAGCAGCCGGTTAGTGTGGGTATTTCAGCTTTTATGGGGTCAGATCAATTTTTGAATCGGGAGGTTGCAGCGCAGAATGCCGCAACCTCCGCAAAGAAGGAATCAGGCAGTTTGCTGGGTGAGATCGCGGATATCGGCCGTTGGCCCGTTTTTCACAACCGACAGGATGCCTTTTTTCGCGGCGCTTTCCGTGGTGTACATTTCACTCACACCGATAACCTGGTGGTTTTTCGCTTTCAGCACAAAATAAAATTGCCCGTCTTTTGACGGTTTCACTTCGTATTGAGCCTCATGCGGCGCGTTAGCCTGCACCGACGAAATGCCATTTTCCGCCGACGCTTTACTGGCATACATCTCGCTGGTGAGAATAATCTCTCCGTTCCCCGCCTTCAGGTTAAAGTGAAACTGTCCATTCTTCGCTTTTTTCAGATCATAGTGACCGTTAGCCATAAAGGTAATCTCCAGTAGAAGGGTTTTTTCCAGAGATAAGTGTAGTTAAGGGAAACTTTTTCGCGGGGAAAGGGAGTATTTAAGACATTAAATGTGAACTGGCCGACAGACTTTCAGTAACTTTACAAATCTGCACTGCCGGCCTTTCAGGTATTCAACCCTGCGCGTTACACCAGATGGCAGGGCTCTGCTTCCCAGCGATAACCCACGCCGTAGACGGCGCGGATAAACGCCTTCTCGCCGTCCAGCGATTCGAGTTTCCGCCGCAGGTTTTTAATGTGGCTGTCAATGGTGCGATCCGTTACCACGCGGTAATCGTCATACAGGTTATTAAGCAGGATTTCACGGGTGAAGACATAGCCGGGCTTGACCGACAGCGTTTTCAGCAGACGAAATTCCGCTGGCGTCAGCTCAAGCTCATGCCCCTGGAATGTCGCCTGAAAACGGGCTTCATCAATATGCAGGCCGGTCTCTTTGGTCACATGTTCGTCAGGACGCACGCAGCGGCGCAGGATCACTTTCACGCGCGCAACCACTTCACGCGGGCTGTAAGGTTTGCAGATGTAATCATCGGCACCAATTTCCAGCCCGAGCAGGCGGTCGATTTCTTCTGTTTTTGCCGTGACCATCATGATTGGCACATCGGAAAACTGACGGATATCGCGGCAGATGGATAAGCCGCTGCTCCCCGGCAACATCAGATCCAGCAGGATCAGCGCCGGGGGATTGGTTTTCACCTGCGCGATCACTTCATGGCCGTCGGGCAACCATTGTGTCGCGTAACCCGCCGCTTCGAGATAGTCGATCAGCAGTTGGGCAAGTTTCGGTTCATCTTCCACGATCAGAATTTTTAACGGCGCAGGGCCGGACAATACAGAGTCGTTCATTCAGTTTCTCGGGCCATGTGGAATGGAAAGCGGCAGGACAATCGTTATGCGAACGCCACCCGCCGGAGAGTGGCTGGCGCTTATCTGCCCACCGTGCGCTTCGACAATATTCTGGCAAATTGCCAGACCTAAACCAGAACCACCGCTGGCGCGATTGCGCGAGCCTTCGGTGCGATAAAAACGCTCGAAGATTCGTACCAGCTGTTCATCACTGATGCCAGGTGCGCTGTCCTGGAAATTCAGATGCAGCGATTTATCACGGATTTCGCCGAGAATTTCCAGGCCGCCGTTGGGGTCAGTATAGCGCAGGCTGTTTTCCAGCAAATTATTGAAGAGCTGCGACAGACGCTGCGGGTCCCCAAAGACTTCGGCGCTTTCCGGCAGATGGCTGGTCAGGGTTAGCTGTTTACTGTGGAAGCGGTCGCGTGAACCGGCTTCCGCCAGCTGAATCAGATGTACCACGTCCGTTTCGACTTTGCGGTACGCCAGCGCACCGGCATCCGACAGCGAAAGCTGGTGCAAGTCATCCACCAGTTTCGTGAGGATCGAGACTTCAGATTGCAGGGATTCCAGCGAACCCATCGTCATTTTGCGCACGCCGTCCTGCATCGCTTCCAGCTCGCCGCGCAATACCGCCAGCGGCGTGCGCAGTTCGTGGGAAATATCAGCCATAAAGGCGCGGCGCATCTGCTCGTTTTTTTCCAGCGTCATCGCCAGCTGGTTAAAGTCCTGCGCCAGTTTGCCCAGTTCGTCTTCGCTGTCGACTTCAACGCGCGTGCTGAAATCCCCGGCGGCCAGCTGATGCGTGCCGTTGACCAGACGCTTAACCGGCGCGAGCATTCCCCGCGAAAGTACCCAGGTCACGGCGGCTGCCAGCAGGGCGGTAAACGCCGTGATAATCCAGCTGGTGCGGCTTTGCTGGTGCTCGAAATTGATGTCTGCGTCGCGGGTCAGGCGCTCGGCAGGCGTGGAAATCACCGAGCCTATCATCACACCGTCAACGGTCATCACGCGGCGCGGCCCCTGAAGATCAGCAGGAACCGGTTGATCGTAACCGCCGATGCGACGGTCATGGCTGTCGAGGATCCAGAACTTTGTCC
Source organism: Rahnella sp. BIGb0603 (assembly GCF_024808755.1). Taxonomy (NCBI): domain Bacteria; kingdom Pseudomonadati; phylum Pseudomonadota; class Gammaproteobacteria; order Enterobacterales; family Yersiniaceae; genus Rahnella; species Rahnella sp. BIGb0603. Next base: position 214,859 of record NZ_JANUEX010000003.1, read on the forward strand.
GCCATCCCTGCGGCGGCATTTTCTGGCTGCTGTTCTGATCAAATGAGCGCATCAGCTGATAAATCAGGCGGTCATTTTTTTCCAGAAAATCCCAGTTGCCGTGCAGTTTGTACTGCTCTTGCAAGGTGTCGGCCAGCAGCTCAACGCGCGATTCATTACTCTGGCGTATGTAATCGATAAAGCCCCGTTCGAAGCTCATCCGCACGCCCCAGTTCATGGTGATTAACACCAGTGCGCAGGTGCAGAAAATAGCCATAAACAGTTTGGCGGTAATACCTGGTTTCATGATTTTCTCATCGGGTCGGGAGATCCGGCCGCGGCACGGCGGCGATCGATAACGGCATTTTTCTGCATGTCCGGCGGCACTTTCGAAAAGACCCAGGCGGGCAGGGCGATCACCAGCGCCATCGACATATAGCAATACAGGAAAGCAGTGTGCATGGTGCTGCTGTCAGGCGTTATGGCCTGCTGATGCGCGAAGAGGCCAATCAGCAAACCGGCGACGCTGACCCCGAGACTCATCGACAACTGCATAATCATCGACAGCAGGCTGTTGCCGCTGCTGGCCAGACGCGGCGGTAAATCTTTCAGCGTCAGCGTATTCATGGAGGAGAAGCGCAGGGAGTTCACCATGCCCTGGAAGAACAGCACCACCGGAATCATCCACACAGCGCCGTAAATCGCCACCAGCGGGAAGATAAGCGTAATCAGCGCGAGCAGTAAAGTGGCGCTCACCAGCGCGGCGCGATACCCGAGCTGATTCACCAGCCGCACGACCACGCGCTTCATCCCCATGCTGCCAAGCACCATCGGGATCATCATCAGCCCGGCGTGGAATGGCGTAAAGCCCATCCCCAGCTGTAAAAATACCGGCGTCATAAACGGCAACATTCCGCTGCCGATGCGGCCTAACAGGCTGCCGATCAGGCCGATTTTAAACGTTGGTGTGTGGAACAGGCGCAGAGAAAACAGCGCGGAAAGATTGCCGCGGGCGTGCATCCAGTAAATGCCTAACGCGCCTAAACCGACGACCACCAGCAGCACTAATTCAAGCGCGCTAAGGCCCATGCTGCGGCTGCCTTCCAGCGCCAGCGTGAGCGTCGCCATACAAACCGCCAGCATGACAAAGCCGCTGATATCAAAGCGCCGTGTCTGCATTTTGTAATTCGGCATAATCATCAGCGTGGCAATACAACCGGCCAGACCGACAGGCAGATTGATCAGGAAAATCCAGTGCCAGCTGGCGTACTGCACCAGAAAACCACCCAGCGCCGGGCCGAGCAGCGGGCCGACCTGGCCGGGCAGGGTGACCATGGTCATGGCGGCCATGTATTCGCTGCGCGGAACGATTTTCAACACCGTCAGCCGCCCGACGGGCACCATCATCGCGCCGCCAATCCCCTGAACGATACGTGACAGTACCAGTTCGCGCAGACTTTCGGACTGCGCGCAGAGTAGTGAACCGACGGTGAACAAAACGATGGCGGAAAAGAAGACCCATTTCACCCCGACTTTATCCGCCAGCCAGCCGCTGGCGGGCAACATCACTGCGACGGTCAGCACATAAGCGACCACCACCGAATGCATATGCAGAGGATTTTCACCCAGGCTGCGGGCCATTGACGGTAACGCAGTATTCACAATCGTAGTGTCGAGCGCCTGCATAAAAAAGCCAAAGGCGACAATCCACAATTGCCAGCGTACCGACGGTGGCAGCGGGGCGGGAGGCGGTAAGGTGTCAGTGTTTTCAGATTTCATGGGTTCGCATCAGCACAATCATTGTCGCGGCATTTCAGGGGGAGTACCACCTTCAGACCAGGCTTACAGTGTAGCCAGAATGCTTCAGCAGAAAATGGAGGAAATAAGGAGAGTCTTTCCCATTTTTTGACAATTCTTCTGACAATAAAGAATAGAGTTTAAGCCTGACATTTTATATCAAAATGCTAAGGTTGACCTTTGATCACGAATCGTTCGCACGCAAAGCATGTTTAATCTGACCTTCTCAAAGGGAGAGAATGATGAGTAAAAGAGAACTGGGCCGTTCAGGAATTCAGGTGCCGTTGCTGACTTTCGGCGGCAATGTGTTTGGCTGGACTGTCGATCAGGCAGCATCCTTTAATCTGCTCGATGCTCTTCTGGATCATAAACTTAACTTTATCGACACCGCTGATGTGTATTCGAGCTGGGTCGAAGGCAACCACGGTGGCGAGTCGGAAACCATTATCGGCAACTGGCTGAAAAAAACCGGCAAGCGCGACCAGATCATTCTGGCGACAAAAGTCGGTAAACCGATGGGTGAAGGGAAAGTTGGCCTGTCGCCACGTTATATCAAAGAAGCGGTGGAAGCTTCTTTGAAACGCCTGCAAACCGACTATATCGATTTGTATCAGTCACATGACGATGATGCGGATACGCCGCTGGCAGAAAGTCTGGCCGCGTTTGATGCGCTGATCAAAGAAGGCAAGGTGCGCGCTATCGGCGCATCCAACTACAGCGCGCCACGTCTGGCCGAAGCGCTGAAAGTCAGCAAGGAAAACGGGCTGGCGCGTTATGAAACGCTGCAACCTCAGTACAATCTTTACGACCGCAAAGTGTATGAAGAAGCGCTGGAAAAAGTCGTGACGGACAATGGCCTTGGCGTGATCAATTTCTATGGGCTGGCTGCCGGATTCCTGACCGGGAAATACCGTACGAAAGCCGACGCCAGCAAAAGTAAACGTGGCGAAAACGTGGTTGCACGTTGCCTGAACGAACGTGGCCTGAAAGTGTTGCAGGGGCTGGATCAGGTCGCAGAAAAACACGGCGCACAGCCGGGTCAGGTTGCGCTGGCCTGGCAAATCGCCCGTCCGAGCATCACGTCCCCGATTGTCAGCGCGACCTCGCTGCAACAGATCAATGAACTGGCGCAGGCCGCTACGCTGAAACTCGATGATGCCGATATCCGTACGCTTAACGACGCCAGCGCATGGTAACCAAGTCTTTGTAAAACGTAATTTGCCGTATCGCCATAAACAAAAAAACCGCCTTAACATCAGGCGGTTTTTGTTTTTGTGAAGCCGTTAATTAACGGAACAGCGTTTGTGCCCAGCGCGCCAGACCGGCAGTGACCGAGCCAAAATCATTGCCCCCGACCAGCGGGATCCCCGGCAACTGTGCCTGCAATGCGGCACGTAAAAGTGGAGAACGGGCGCTGCCACCGGTCAGATAAATCACATCCGGTTTAATTTCGCTGCTGGCCAGTGCCAGAGCAACCTGTTCCTGAATGCGTTCCAGCGGCTGAGAAATCGCGTCACTCAGCTGCTGCTGGCTGATGGTTTCTGCCAGACCGGATTCAATGAAGTCCATTGCCGCCGTCACGCTTTCGCGCTCGGAGAGGGCAATTTTACTTTCTTCGGCAGCACGTACCAGGCGGTAGCTCAGGCGCTGTTGTTGTACTTTCAGCAGGCGCTTAATGAGATCCGGCTGCGCGGCGTCGCGGATCAAATCACGCAACATGCGGCCATTCGCCACGCTGTAGAAATCCAGCTGTGCAGGAACATCATTGGTTGCAACCGCATTCCAGTAAGGTAATGCCGGGATCGCGATACCTTTTTGCGTTTCGCTGCCCATGCCGAACTGAGGCGTCAGTTGTTTAAACGCGGTCATGATGTCCAGATCGTTACCGCCGACGCGGCAACCACTGTGGCCGAGCAGGCTGTTCTGGCGTTCCGCTTTATCGCGCCACTGCGGGCCCATCAGCAGAACGGAACAGTCGGTCGTTCCGCCGCCGATATCGACGACCAGCACTGTTTTCTCATCTGTCAGGGTGGCTTCAAAATCCAGACCTGCCGCTACCGGCTCAAACTGGAAAGCAATATCACGGAAACCGGCACGTTCAGCGGCGCGCTGTAAAATCCCCTGCGCCTGACTGTTCGCTTCCTCACCGCCCATGCCCTGGAAGTTGATCGGACGGCCAATTACCGTCTGCTCAATGCTTTCCTGCAAAACAGATTCTGCCTGACGTTTGATGTGATACATCATCGCGCAAACCAGATCTTCGAACAGGGCAATCTGCTGTGGCTTCAGGCCGTTTGCGCCAAGAAACGATTTCGGAGAACGAACGAAATACACTTCTTCCGGATCTTCCATGTAGGTCGCCAGCGCCTGCAAACCAAAGTTCACGCTGTTGGCGTTAACCGGAATATCTTCCTCGCGGTTAAAGCTGATACTACGACGCAGCAGCGCCAGATTTTCATCACTGCCTGTCGGCACCTGTCCGTGGCGGTTCAGCCATTCGCTGACAGCTTCACGGGATGGCGCACAGAGCATGGAGGGTAAATAAGGATCATTATTTTCTAACGCCAGAAGTTGGGCGTTATTATCGCGCATCACTGCGACTGAGCAATTCGCTGTACCGTAGTCAAATCCAATAAACATTATTGATCCCCATGCCAAAGAAGGGACGGGACTTTACCGGAGAGGGGCTGATTCATCAAGCAGGAAGGGGGCCGATGTGAGATTTTTAGCCAGCATTTCCCCCTCTTTTTACAGAGAGGGAAATGTACCGGAGATTACTTCAGCAGTGCCTGTGCTTTTGCGACCACGTTATCCACGGTAAAACCGAACTCTTTGAACAGCAGTTCTGCCGGAGCGGATTCGCCGAAGGTGGTCATACCGACAACGTCGCCGTTCAGGCCGACATACTTGTACCAGTAATCTGCAATACCCGCTTCGACCGCCAGACGCGCGGTCACGGCTTTTGGCAGTACGGATTCGCGATACGCCGCGTCTTGTTTGTCGAAGACATCGGTCGACGGGATGGAAACCACGCGCACTTTGGTGCCCGCTGCCGTCAGTTTGTCCGCTGCTTCAACCGTAATGCCCACTTCCGAACCGGTCGCAATCAGGATGATTTCCGGCGTGCCATCGGAATCTTTCAGCACATAACCGCCGCGCGCCACGTTTGCCAGCTGTCCGGCAGTACGCGGTTGTTGCGTCAGGTTCTGGCGGGAGAAGATCAGTGCTGACGGGCCGTCTTTACGCTCAATCGCAGTTTTCCAGGCGATGGCGGATTCGACCTGATCCGCAGGACGCCACAGGCTCATGTTCGGCGTCACACGCAGGCTGGCCATTTGTTCAACCGGCTGGTGCGTCGGGCCGTCTTCGCCCAGACCGATGGAGTCATGGGTATACACGAATATGTTGCGGATTTTCATCAGTGCCGCCATACGTACCGCGTTACGGGCATATTCGACGAACATCAGGAAGGTTGCGGAATAAGGCAGGAAACCGCCGTGCAGGGTGATACCGTTGGAAATTGCGGTCATCCCGAACTCGCGAACGCCGTAATGAATGTAGTTACCGGCCAGATCGTCACCGAGCGATTTTGAACCGGACCACATGGTCAGGTTGCTCGGAGCCAGGTCAGCGGAGCCGCCAAGGAACTCAGGCAGAATTTTGCCAAAGCGTTCCAGCGTATTTTGGGAAGCTTTACGGCTGGCGATATTCGCCGGATTAGCCTGCAATTCTTCGATAAATTTCTGCGCTTCGGTTTCCCAGTTAGCCGGCAGTTCGCCGCTGACGCGACGTTCAAATTCAGCCGCCAGTTCAGGATGATCTTTGGCATAAGCCGCGAATTTATCATTCCACGCTTTTTCTTTGGCTTTACCGGCTTCTTTGGCATCCCATGCGGCATAAATATCCTGAGGGATTTCAAACGCCGGATAATTCCAGCCCAGCGCCTTGCGGGTTGCCGCCACTTCGTCTGCGCCCAGCGCCGCGCCGTGCGCATCGTGTGTACCGGCTTTATGCGGGGAACCAAAGCCGATCACAGTTTTGCACATCAGCAGGGAAGGCCGGTCGGTGACTTTATGGGATTCTTCAATCGCCGCTTTAATGGCATCTGAATTGTGGCCGTCAACGCCCCGGATCACGTGCCAGCCATAGGCTTCAAAACGTTTAGCTGTGTCATCGGTGAACCAGCCTTCAACGTGGCCGTCGATGGAGATGCCGTTGTCATCATAAAACGCGGTCAGTTTGCCGAGTTTCATGGTGCCAGCCAGCGAGCAGGCTTCATGGGAAATGCCTTCCATCATGCAACCGTCGCCCATAAAGGCATAGGTGTGGTGGTTCACAATGTCGTGATTATCACGGTTAAACTGAGCGGCAAGCGTGCGTTCTGCAATCGCAAAACCGACGGCGTTGGCAATGCCCTGACCCAGCGGGCCGGTGGTGGTTTCAACGCCCGGCGTGTAGCCGTATTCCGGGTGGCCCGGCGTTTTGGAATGCAGCTGGCGGAAGTTTTCCAGCTCTGTCATCGGCAGGTCATAGCCGGTGAGATGCAGCAGGCTGTAAATCAGCATCGAACCGTGGCCGTTGGACAAAATGAAACGGTCGCGGTCTGCCCATTTCGGGTTGGCCGGGTTGTGATTCATGTAATCACGCCACAGCACTTCAGCGATGTCCGCCATGCCCATCGGGGCACCCGGGTGACCGCTGTTTGCTTTCTGGACGGCGTCCATGCTCAGTGCACGGATAGCATTGGCTAGCTCTCTGCGAGAAGGCATATTTTTCTCCGGTTAATGGTCGCTGATTCTGTGCAGCGACCATCGAAAAAAGGGGGGATGAAATTACAGTTGAGCGGACAACATGTCTTCGAGTTTCTTCTGGTCGACGGCGAACAGGCGGATGCCTTCGGCCAGTTTCTCGACGGCCATGGCGTCCTGATGATGTTCCCAGAGGAATTCAGCCTGAGTCAGCGGCGCAGGCTTTTTACTGCCCTGCGACGAAGGTTGTAGCTTGCGTTCAACCGGCGCGCTGCTGGCTTTAAGCTCTTCAAGCAGGTTTGGTGAAATGGTCAGGCGATCACAACCGGCCAGCGCCAGAATTTGTTCCACTTTACGGAAGCTGGCGCCCATGATCACGGTCTTGTAGTCATGCGCTTTATAGTATTCGTAAATCTCACGGACCGATTTCACGCCCGGATCTTTCTCAACGTCATACGCGGCGTTCGGCTCTTTGGCTTTGTACCAGTCATAGATGCGACCCACGAACGGCGAAATCAGATAAACCCCCGCTTCGGCACAGGCACGCGCCTGAGCAAAGGAGAAAAGTAGCGTCAGGTTACAGTTGATACCTTCTTTTTCCAGCGCTTCGGCGGCTTTGATACCTTCCCACGTGGAAGCCAGTTTGATCAGGATGCGCGATTTATCGATGCCTTGTCCCTGATAAAGACCGATCAGCTTACGGGCTTTGGCAATGCATTTTTCGGTGTCAAATGACAGGCGGGCATCGACTTCGGTCGAGATGCGCCCCGGCACGCTTTTCAGAATTTCTGCGCCGATGTTCACGGCCAGCTTATCGGTGGCGTTAATCACCTGATCGTCTTTGCTGCCCCCTTGTTTACGGGCATAAGCGACGGCGTCTTTGATCAGATTTTGGTATTGCGGCAGGTCTGCGGCTTTGAGGATCAGCGAAGGATTGGTGGTCGCATCCTGAGGCTCGAAATGACGGATAGATTCAATATCACCACTGTCGGCAACGACAGTCGTTACCTTTTTAAGTGCGTCTAACTGGTTCATCTCTTAGCTCCTTGGCGAAAAAAACGATACAGCAATAAGGTCGTACGACTCTATTTCGTTGGGCTCCTACCCTGCATCATTCGGTTAACAAACTGAATGCGCTTTTTCTGATTGTTGCGATGGGTCATAACAATGGCAGCCCTCGTCGCAGCTCAGACTGCGGGGCGAGAGAGGAAAGCGCAAGGTCAAACTTTAAGCTTAGTCGAAATTTGCGAGACGTCTTCCGTGAACGAAAAGCAAACAATGTAACGGCTAAGTTTTGGTCGTTATCCGGCGTTTATCGTGGCAGGTTATCTATACTGTCATCGGGTAAAACTGATGGTGATGTTGCATCCGTTTCCTGCTGTCTCTACAAAATATAAGAAACAAAAAAGGACCCTACGATGGACGAACAACTCAAGCAAAGCGCACTCGATTTTCATGAGTTTCCGGTGCCCGGAAAAATTCAGGTTTCGCCAACCAAGCCTCTGGCCACGCAGCGCGATCTGGCGCTGGCGTACTCTCCGGGCGTGGCGGCGCCCTGTCTGGAAATCGCCAAAGATCCGCTTGCGGCCTATAAATACACCGCACGCGGAAATCTGGTAGCGGTGATTTCCAACGGCACCGCGGTACTCGGGCTGGGCAATATCGGGGCGCTGGCCGGAAAACCGGTGATGGAAGGTAAGGGCGTTTTGTTCAAGAAATTTGCCGGTATTGATGTTTTTGATATCGAGGTGGACGAGCTTGATCCCGACAAACTGATCGAAGTGATCGCCGCGCTTGAACCGACGTTTGGCGGTATCAATCTCGAAGACATCAAAGCGCCTGAGTGTTTTTACATTGAGAGCAAACTGCGTGAGCGAATGAATATTCCGGTATTTCACGACGATCAGCACGGGACGGCAATCATCTGTACGGCGGCGGTGCTCAACGGTTTACGTGTGGTCGGGAAAGATATTTCGGATGTGCGGCTGGTGGTGTCCGGTGCCGGTGCGTCGGCCATTGCCTGCCTGAATTTGCTGGTAGCGCTCGGGCTGAAACGCCACAACATCACGGCCTGTGATTCCCGCGGCGTGATTTATCAGGGCCGCGAAGAGAACATGGCCGAAACCAAAGCGGCCTATGCCATTGAGGACAACGGGCAGCGCACGCTGGCGGATGCGATACCGGGTGCGGATATTTTCCTCGGCTGTTCCGGTCCTGGCGTACTGACGCAGGACATGGTGAAAACCATGGCGAAATCCCCGCTGATTCTGGCGCTGGCAAACCCCGAACCAGAAATCCTGCCGCCGCTGGCGAAAGCGGTGCGCCCGGATGCGATTATCTGCACGGGTCGTTCGGATTACCCGAATCAGGTGAACAATGTCCTGTGCTTCCCGTTCATTTTCCGCGGTGCGCTGGACGTCGGGGCTACGACCATCAACGAGGAAATGAAGCTGGCCTGCGTGCACGCGATTGCCGATCTGGCGATGGCGGAGCAAAGCGATGTGGTCGCGTCGGCTTACGGGGAAGAAGAGCTTTCATTTGGCCCGGATTACATCATTCCCAAACCTTTTGACCCGCGCCTGATTGTGAAAATTGCGCCTGCGGTAGCGAAAGCGGCGATGGATTCCGGCGTGGCAACGCGGCCGATTCCGGACTTCGATGCTTATGTCGAAAAGCTGTCGGAGTTTGTCTACAAAACCAATCTGTTTATGAAGCCGATTTTCTCTCAGGCCAAAAAAGACGCCCGTCGGGTGGTGATGGCCGAAGGGGAAGAGGAGCGCGTTTTGCAGGCGACGCAGGAGCTGATTTCTCTGGGATTGGCAAAACCAATTCTGGTCGGGCGGCCAAGCGTGATCGAGATGCGTATCAAGAAACTCGGTTTGCAGATTGAAGCTGGCCGGGATTTTGAAGTGGTGAATAACGAATCAGATCCGCGTTTCAACGAATACTGGCGTGAATACTATGAGCTGATGAAACGGCGCGGCGTGTCGCAGGAGCAGGCGCGGCGGGCGGTTATCGGCAATCCGACGCTGATTTCCGCCATCATGCTGCTGCGCGGCGAGGCTGACGCAATGATTTGCGGAACGGTCGGTACCTATCACGAGCATTACGATATCGTTGAAAAAGTGTTCGGGTTCCGCGAGGGCGCACACGTTGCCGGCGCGATGAATGCGTTGCTGCTGCCGAGCGGGAATACGTTTATTGCGGACACTTACGTCAATGATGATCCGACTGCAGAACAGCTGGCCGAAATCACGCTAATGGCGGCGGAAACGGTACGGCGGTTTGGTATCGAACCAAAAGTGGCTCTGCTGTCGCATTCCAGTTTTGGCACTTCTGACAGCCCGGCAGCGCTCAAAATGCGGCGGACGCTGGAGCTGGTGAATGCGCGTGAACCTTTGCTTGAAATAGACGGCGAGATGCACGGCGACGCAGCGCTGGTCGAAAGTATCCGGCAGGACATCATGCCGGACAGCCCGTTAAAAGGGGCGGCGAATATCCTGATCATGCCAAACATGGAATCGGCGCGTATCAGCTATAACTTGCTGCGGGTGTCGAGTTCGGAAGGGGTCACGGTAGGGCCGGTGTTAATGGGCGTGGCGAAACCGGTGCATATTCTGACGCCGATCGCTTCGGTCAGACGCATTGTGAATATGGTGGCTTTAGCGGTAGTGGAAGCGCAAACCGAGCCTCTTTAATTTCCCCGTCATCCTTCGCGCTGCAGATGCGTTGGCTGCACTCGTGAACCCGAATCACTGACCTGTGTCAGCTCATCGGGTTTGCTCAATTGCCGCCTTTTTGCAGCACGAATGATTTAGGGGAAAGCCTTTCTTCCTAAGTAAATCAGTATTTCACTTCGCCGATACGCTCGAGCGCATCAACGATTAAATCCCAGAAACGCTGATGGTCGAGTTTTACCGCGACCTGCGTATGGCAATCGGGCGGCGGCGGTGAACGGAAGTCAGCAACCGTCATGCCGAGCGTTAAGGTGCCGGTTAGCTCAATGTCTACCGGGACTTTTTGTACGGTCATTACGTTCGGGTCGATGACGTAGGCCACGGCGCACGGATCATGAACCGGCGGGGAGTCAAAGCCCTGGCGATCTTTGTAGCTCAGGCCGAAGAAATCGAGCAGCTCACCGACAAATTTCGCCGGTTGTGTGCCGACAGCGGCGATTCGTGCGGCCACTTCTGGTGTGGCTAATGCCTGATGCGTGAGGTCTAGCCCGACCATGGTCAGCGGCCATTTTTCGTTGAAAACAATGTGCGCGGCTTCGGGATCAATCTTGATATTGAATTCAGCCACGGCGCTCCAGTTACCCACATGGTAACCGCCGCCCATCAGTACGACTTCTTTCACGCGTTCGGCGATGCGCGGTTCTTTTCGCACGGCCATGGCGATATTGGTCAGGCCGCCGGTCGGGACCAGCGTGATGGTTTTGGGCGGATGCGACATGATCAAATCAATGATCAGGTCGATGGCATGAACGGGTTCAAGCGTGATGGCCGCTTCCGGTAAAACCGGGCCGTCAAGGCCGGATTCTCCATGGATTTCGTCGGCCACTTCGATTTGCCGCACCAGCGGGCGGGTGGCTCCGGCGGCAAACGGGACGCCGGTCAGGTTGATGACGCGGGCAACGGCCAGCGCATTACGGGTGACTTTTTCCAGCGTCTGATTGCCGACCACGGTGGTGACGGCGAGCAGTTCGATATCGGGATTCCCGTGGGCGAGTAACATCGCGATGGCATCGTCGTGCCCCGGATCGCAATCCAGTATGATCTTTTTGACCATTTTTATTATTCCTTTAAATGTAGTGGTACAGCAGGTTCCTCTGACCGGATTTTAGCGTTTGGCCTGTTGCAGCCACTTATCCAGTTCATTGGCGAATTGCTGGCGGTCACGCTGATTAAGCGCAGGCGGTCCGCCGGTTTGCACGCCGCTGGCGCGCATGGTGTCCATAAAATCGCGCATGTTCAGGCGTTCTTTAATGGTTTCAGTGGTGTAACGCTCGCCACGCGGGTTCAGCGCAACGCCCCCTTTTTCGATGACTTCCGCCGCCAGCGGAATATCCGCAGTGACCACCAGATCACCGGGTTCGGTGCGTTTGACGATTTCGTTATCGGCGACGTCAAAACCTGCTTCGACGCGCAGGGTTCGCAGGAATTTCGACGGTGGCGTGCGGATCGTCTGGTTCGCCACCAGCGTCACCATCATGCCGGTGCGTTCGGCGGCGCGGAACAACACTTCTTTGATTACGTTCGGACAGGCATCTGCATCAACCCAGATTTGCATCAGCGTTTCTCCCCGTTCAGCCAGTCGCGAACCGGCAGGAAATAGGTGTACAGCGCGGCTTCCGGGCTGCCTGCTTCCGGCTGATAACTATATTCCCAGCGAACCAGCGGCGGCATGGACATCAGAATTGACTCCGTGCGGCCTCCGGTTTGCAGGCCGAACAACGTGCCACGATCCCACACCAGATTGAATTCCACATAGCGGCCACGGCGGTAAAGCTGGAACTGGCGTTCACGTTCTCCCCACGGCATCGCTTTGCGTTTTTCGACGACCGGCAGATAAGCGTCGGTGAAGCCGTTGCCCACCGCCTGCATGAACGCAAAGCAGGTGTCAAAATCTGGCGTATTCAGGTCATCAAAGAATAATCCTCCGATGCCGCGCGCTTCATTGCGGTGTTTGATAAAGAAGTAATCGTCACACCATTTTTTGTATTTCGGATACACGTCGTCGCCGAACGGCTGACATAGTTGTTGTGCGGTCTGATGCCAGTGGCGGGCATCTTCTTCAAAACCGTAGTAAGGCGTGAGGTCAAAACCGCCACCGAACCACCACACCGGCGCTTCACCGGGCTTTTCCGCAATGAAGAAACGCACGTTGGCGTGGCTGGTGGGCACGTAAGGATTGAGCGGATGAATAACCAGCGAAACGCCCATTGCCTGGAAACTGCGACCTGCCAGCTCAGGACGATGCGCGGTGGCTGATGCGGGCAATGTGGCACCGGAAACGTGCGAGAAATTCACCCCCGCCTGTTCGAAGACTGCGCCGTTGGTCAATACCCGGCTCTGGCCGCCACCGCCTTCTTCGCGAACCCACTGGTCTTGCGCGAACTGGCCTTTGCCATCGGCGGCAGCCAGCTGCTGGCAGATGTGGTCCTGAAGCTTGAGCAGGAAGGTTTTGACTTGTTGTATGTCGGGGATCGATTGGCTCACGGGCAAACTCACAGACGTTGACTGAAAAGACATTCAGCGCCTTGCGGGCGCTGAATGATAAAAAAGTGGTGGTTATTATAACCCCAAAACCTGTCGGATCGCCCAGAACAACCCGCGCATCTGCGGCGCGAAGCAGGAAGGTTATCGTGGCTTACGTTCGTTGGCGTCGAAATAGCTGAAGAAATTCACAATTCCCTGAGAAATGGCCTGCGCGATTTCACGGCGGAACGCGGTGGTGCTGAGCAGCTGTTCTTCCTGATGATTGGTGATGAACGAGGTTTCTACCAGAATCGACGGAATTGACGGGGATTTCAGCACGGCGAACGCCGCCTGTTCTGTCTGCTGGCTGTGCAGATGGTGGATTGGACGGATCCTTTCGAGAACGTGATGGCCGAGCGTCAGACTGTTTTTAATGGTGTCGGTCTGGACCAGATCGAAAAGCACCTGTTGCAGATAGTTATTGTCTTCTTTGGCGTATTTCGCGCCCGCAACCAGATCGGCATCGTTCTCTTTTTTCGACATATACCGTGCCATAGCGCTGCTCGCACCGCGGTTTGACAGCGCAAATACCGATGCACCGGAAGCGCTCGGGCTGGTGTAACCGTCGGCATGAATCGAGACAAATAAATCAGCCTGATGCTGATGTGCCAATTCCACACGCTGATAAAGCGGAATGAAGTGGTCTGAATCGCGCGTCAGCCGGACCTCAATGTGGCTCTGATCGCCGAGGAATTCACGCACGTAGTTGGCGATTTCCAGCACCACATGCTTTTCTTCTGAGCCTTCATGGCCGACAGCACCGGAATCAATCCCGCCGTGGCCGGGGTCAATCATCACCAGCTTTTTAGCGCCTGGCGGTTTCGGTGCCGGGGCGGATTTCGTGATGTGTTCCTGCTGCGCGGCGCTGGCGGAACGGGAACCAAACGCGGCAATCGCAAGCCCCAGGCCGGACAGCAACAATTGGCGACGGGTGGCGGCAGCGGGAAGAGGCTGGAAATGCAAAAATTTGTTCAGGGGGTTTAACATCAGTCCATTACCGTCAGAAAAAAGCAGAATGCCTTATGTTATAGAGTATCTATTTTATAGTTTCGATCTGAGAACTATTACTTTTTATGAATAATGTGTCGCGAATGAATATTTCGACGAATAAATATCTGTTCAGTGAATGGCTTATAAGATCCATAACCGGTGAAATTCATCGATAAAATACGGTCGTTTATCCTCCAGATTGTGATTTTGATGTTGCGTATCAAGCAGATCACGCGATAATTAAATAAACCCTCATTAACAGCGGCGAACAGTGATGGAAATTCGCGTATACCGTCAAGAAGATTTCGAAGAAGTTCTGACCTTATGGGAGCGCTGCGATCTGCTGCGTCCGTGGAATGATCCTGAACTGGATATTGAACGCAAAATTAACCACAGCCCGGAGTTTTTCCTGGTGGCGGAAGTCGGTGGTGAAGTGGTAGGTACGCTGATGGGTGGCTACGACGGCCATCGTGGCTCGGCGAATTATCTGGGAGTTCACCCGGATTATCGCGGGCGCGGGATTGCGAACGCGCTGGTGAATCGTCTCGAAAAGAAACTGATTGCGCGCGGCTGCCCGAAAATGAATTTAATGGTGCGTGCCGAAAATGATGCGGTAGTCAGCATGTATGAAAAACTGGGTTACGAGATTTCAGATACGTTATTGCTCGGCAAGCGTCTGATTGAAGATCAGGAATACTGAAACCCCGTTGAATTCCGGCAATAACAGATAATAAAAAGCCCCGCCGGATGACTCACCGCCGGGGCTTTTTTACGTCAAATGCTTAACGAGCGATTAATTGATCACTTTTACGCTTTTGACGTCCACTTCCACAGAGTTCCAGTCTTTATCGACTTTACCTTCAATGCGGATTTTATCTTTTGGCGAGACGTTCTGACCCTGCCAGCGTTTACCGTCGATCTCCACGTTGAGCGTACCGGTGCTGTCGCGGAAAATATATTTGTCGTGATCGACGCGCTGATCGAGGAAGCCTTCGAGCATCACCCACTGATCGTCTTTCATCGTCTGCACATCTTTCACTGTGCTGAGCGCGGTAGTGCCGGTGAATCCACCCTGCGCCGCCGGTTGTGTTTGGGCTTCCTGCGCGGAAGGGCCGCTGAACCCGCCTGTTTGTTGTGCGAACGCTGTCGCTGAACAAAGTGTAATGAGGGTTGCCAGAGTGATCTTCTTCATCATAATAGGTCGTCCTTAATTTAACGTTTCCAGAGTACATTCCGGCAACAGTGAGATTTTTAAAGCCTGTTGCCGCGTTGAGAAACAGTAAAGCAGATTGTTCTTAACAGTTTCTTAAGCTGCGTTGATTATTGTTCAATTTCACTTTGTTTGAAGGAATGTGTTTCACGTTTATGAATCCGGATGATTATAACGATCACGGTATGTTGCGGTTACCTCTGTGGTTCTGGACAATCCTGATTTTGCAGGCCCGCACGTGGCTGCTGTTCGTCATGGCGGGTGCCTCGCGCCAGCAGGGCAGTGATATGCTGGCGCTGTTTTACCCTGATCCGCAGAGTTTCTGGTCCGGCATGTTGCTGGGTTTACCGCCCGCATTGGTTTTCCTGCTGAGCGGACGCCGGCATCTGTGGCCACGCACCTGGCAGGCGGGTTACTGGCTATTGCTGGCGGGGATGTTCGCGACCTTTGCCTTGCAGGGTTTAGGCGTGTGGCAAAGTACCGATACTCTGTCGGCGGTGGATATCATACTGGCGCTGCTCGATGCGGCCGCGCTGGCGTACTGGTTGCTCAGCCGCCGTTTGCGCGCCTGTTTCGATGCCGCGCGCCGTCTGGCCTGATGCCATTTCCCGGCCCGCGCTGAACTTTTTCGGAAAGAAAGTACTCGAACTGGCGCTTAACAACGATTTCCAAATAATAAATATGCTGCTGATTTATCCGTCAGGCCGCCCCGGTTTGCGGAAATTTGCAGGAAAGGAGTGTACCGAATGACTGTTCGCTTACGGGCCCGCCCGATGTTGCTGGCGTTACCGCTTTTTCTCGCCGGTTGCTCGTCAATGCCGTCCATGCCGCATATGTCATGGTCAGGTCTGAACCCGCTTAACTGGTTTGGCAGCAGCCTGACCGTGACCGATCAGGGCGTTGGCGGTATCACGGCCAGCACGCCACTGACGGAAACCGCCATCAAAGACGGGCTCAACGGTAACTATTCCCTGCGCAGCGGTATGTCGATGAGTGATGGCAAAATGCTGAGCTTCTTCCAGGCGATGGACGGCAAAGACGTGAAATTGTCCGTCAGCGGCGAGCCGAAAGGTAACGTGCAGCGGGTGGATGTGATGGATCCTGAAGTGGCGAGCGAGTGGGGCGTGAAAATTGGCACGTCGTTCAGCGATCTCTATACCAAAGCGTTTGATTCGTGCGTGAAAGGTGAAGGCGACGATGCGCAGAACGTGGAGTGTAAAGCGCCGCAAAGCGCGCATGTCACCTATGTGTTTAGCGGGATCTGGCACGGCCCTGAATCCCTGATGCCTTCTGACGACGCCCTGAAAGACTGGAAAGTCAGCAAAATCGTCTGGCGCGCGAATCCGCTGCAAACCGGTCAGGCGCAGTAACGCCGCTTTTCCCTTCCCGGCGCTTTAGCCTGCAAAAGAAGTCCTCAATGCCTTGCCTTCGCGCAAGGCATTTTTATTGACATCCGGTATGATGGCGCCGGTCAATTTAACGAGGATGAGAAAAATGACTCAGGTTCAGAGCGGCATTTTGCCCGAACATTGCCGTTTCGCCATTTACATTGAAGCGAAAGCTCAGGGCGACCTGGATGCGCTCAGGCAGGGCTGCCGTGCATTTGTGGCCGCATTAAACGATATGCAGCAAAAATTCCCCGCTGAACATGTGGGTGCGGTCGTGGCTTTTGGTCACGACGTCTGGCGCGACCTGTCCGGTAATCAGGGCGCAGACGAGCTGAAAAACTTTGAGCCGCTGGGCAAAGGGCTGGCTCCGGCCACGCAGCGCGACATGCTGCTGCACATTCAGTCATTGCGCCATGATGTTAACTTCGCACTCGCACAGGCCGCCCTGAAAGCGTTTGGCGGTGCGATTGCGGTGCAGGAAGAAACTCATGGTTTCCGGGCCCTCGAAGAACGTGACCTTAGCGGTTTTGTCGACGGCACTGAAAACCCGAAAGCCGACGCCCGCGCTCAGGTTGCCATCATTCCTGAAGGTTCTGTGGATGCAGGTGGCAGCTACGTGATGGTTCAGCGCTGGAAACATAATCTGGTGCAATGGGAACGTTTCTCCGTGCAGCAGCAGGAAGAAGTGATTGGCCGCACGAAGGACACCGACGAAGAATTGGATCCGGAAACGCGCCCTGAAACTTCCCACGTCAGCCGTGTGGATCTGAAAGAAGACGGCAAAGGCCTGAAAATACTCCGCCAGAGCCTGCCTTATGGCACCGCCAGCGGCGAGCACGGCCTGTATTTCATCAGCTATGCCGCGCGTTTATGGAACATTGAGAAACAGCTGCTCAGTATGTTTGGCGATCTGGATGGCAAACGTGACGCGATGCTGCGTTTCACCCGTCCGGTGACCGGCAGCTATTTCTTCGCGCCGTCCCTGACCCGTCTGGCTGCACTGTAAGTTCTCTTTGCCGTAAGCTCTCTGTGCTGTAAAAAATATGCGTTCAGCGCGTCCGTTCCCGGGCGCGCTTTATTCCTTCCCTTCGTGTTTCTCCCTGCGTTTGTTAATGCCTTATAGCTTTTCATGCTTGAAAATCACCAAATGGTATATAAAACCGTTACAGCCTGAACCTCAGTTATAAATACACTGTGTGATATTGAGCGGCTTTTTTGACGCCGCATATCGGTTCATTCACCTGAGGCTGAGCATGAAAACGACGGATTTTGCTGGAAATTTGCTGAAAGGTTCGCTGGCTGCATTGTTGCTGACCAGCGGGGCGGCGTCTGCCACCGAATTGCTGAACAGTTCTTACGACGTTTCCCGCGAACTTTTTGCCGCGCTGAATCCGCCTTTTCAGAAACAGTGGGCAGATCAGAACAACGGCGACAAGCTGGAAATCAAACAGTCGCATGCCGGTTCATCCAAACAGGCGCTGGCCATTTTGCAGGGTCTGAAAGCCGACGTTGTGACTTACAACCAGGTGACGGACGTCCAGATCCTGCATGACAAAGGCAATCTGATCCCCGCTGACTGGCAAAGCCGTCTGCCGAATAACAGTTCCCCGTTTTATTCCACCATGGCGTTTCTGGTGCGCAAGGGAAATCCCAAAAACATCCACAGCTGGGATGATTTAGCCCGTCCCGGCGTCGCTCTGGTGTTCCCGAATCCGAAAACGTCCGGCAATGGCCGTTATACCTATCTCGGTGCATGGGGCGCTTACAATATTGAAGACAACAAAAATACCGCACAAACCCGCGCGAAAATGGCGAATTTCCTCAAAAACGTGCAGGTGTTTGATACCGGCGGTCGCGGTGCAACAACGACGTTTGTGGAGCGCGGTCTGGGCGATGTGTTAATCAGCTTCGAATCCGAAGTGAACAACATCCGCAAGCAGTATGGCGATGACAAATACGAAGTCATTGTGCCGAAGGTCGACATTCTGGCGGAGTTCCCGGTGGCCTGGGTCGACAAAAATGTCGAGAAAAACGGCACGGAGAAGGCAGCAAAAGATTATCTGAATTACTTGTGGAGCCCTCAGGCGCAAAAAATCATCACCAGTTTTAATTACCGCGTGTATGACAAAACGGCGATGTCGGCGGCAAAAGGGCAGTTCCCGGACACCAAACTGTTCAAGGTTGAAGACCAGTTCGGCGGCTGGCCACAAGTGATGGAAACCCATTTCAGTACCGGCGGTGAGCTGGACAAACTGTTAGAGCAAGGTCACCAGTAATGTTGTTGACGAGCAAACGCGTATTACCCGGATTTACCCTGAGCCTCGGCAGCAGCCTGCTGTTCGTCTGTCTGGTGTTATTGCTGCCTCTGAGTGCGCTGGTGATGCAGCTTTCCCAAATGACGCTGGCGCAATACTGGGATGTCATTACCAATGGTCAGGTGGTGGCGGCGTATAAAGTCACGCTGCTGGCGGCGGGCGTAGCGAGTATTTTCAACGGCTTATTCGGCATGCTGATGGCCTGGATCCTGACGCGTTATGAGTTTCCGGGCAAAAGCCTGATTGATGGCCTGATGGATTTGCCGTTTGCGTTACCGACCGCCGTGGCCGGTCTGACGCTGGCCGGGCTGTTTTCCACCACCGGTTTTTACGGCCAGTGGCTGGCGCATTTTGATATCAAAGTGGCCTACACCTGGCTGGGTATCGCCGTGGCAATGTCATTTACCAGCATTCCGTTTGTGGTGCGCACCGTGCAGCCGGTTCTGGAAGAACTGGGGCCGGAATATGAAGAAGCGGCCGAGACACTGGGCGCATCACGCTGGCAGAGTTTTCGCCGCGTAGTGTTGCCGGAAGTCATGCCTTCACTGCTGGCGGGCACAGCGCTGTCGTTCACCCGCAGTCTGGGGGAATTTGGTGCAGTCATTTTCATCGCCGGGAACATTGCCTGGAAGACCGAAGTGACCTCGCTGATGATTTTCATCCGCTTGCAGGAATTTGATTATCCGGCGGCCAGCGCCATTGCGTCGGTGATCCTTGCGGCGTCGCTGCTGTTGCTGTTTGCGATTAACACCTTACAGAGCCGTTATGGCCGTCGTCTGGGAGGCCAGTAATGTCTGATATTCCGGCTTTTGCAGGCGAAACCCGCCAGCGTATCGACTGGGTGAAATGGCTGCTTATCGGCACCGGCGTGCTGATTTGTGTTCTGCTGCTGGTGATCCCGATGATCAGCATTTTTGTGCTGGCGTTTTCGGACGGCATCGCGGCGGTCTGGAAGAATTTGTCAGATTCCGACATGTTGCATTCCATCTGGCTGACCGTGCTGATGGCGCTGATCACCGTGCCGGTTAACCTGATTTTCGGCACGCTGCTGGCCTGGCTGGTGGCGCGGTTTAACTTCCCGGGGCGTCAGTTGCTTCTGACGCTGATCGACATCCCGTTTGCCGTCTCGCCTGTGGTGGCCGGTTTGCTATATCTGCTGTTCTACGGCACCAACGGCCCGCTCGGCGGCTGGCTCGATGCGCACAACATTCAGTTTATGTTCGCGTGGCCGGGCATGGTGATGGTGACGATTTTCGTGACCTGTCCGTTTGTTATCCGTGAGCTGGTGCCGGTGATGCTGAGCCAGGGCAGCCACGAAGATGAGGCTGCGGTGTTGCTCGGGGCGTCCGGCTGGCAGATGTTCCGCCGCGTGACGTTACCCAATATCCGCTGGGCTTTGCTGTACGGCGTGGTGCTGACCAATGCCCGTGCGATTGGCGAGTTCGGTGCCGTGTCGGTAGTGTCCGGTTCTATCCGTGGCGAAACCTACACGTTGCCTTTACAGGTTGAATTACTGCATCAGGACTATAACACCGCGGGCGCGTTTACTGCCGCCGCGCTGCTGACCCTGATGGCGATTGTCACACTGTTTCTGAAAAGCGGCCTGCAATGGCGTCTGAAGCGCCACAACGACCGTCTTGAGCGGGAGGAAAATCATGAGCATTGAAATTAACGGTATCAACAAATACTTTGGCCGCACGAAGGTGCTCAATGATATTTCGCTCGATATTGCTTCCGGTGAGATGGTTGCGCTGCTCGGGCCATCCGGTTCCGGCAAAACGACGCTGCTGCGCATTATCGCCGGTCTGGAGAACCAGAGCGCCGGTCGCCTGAGTTTCCATGACAAAGACGTGACCCGCGTGCATGCCCGCGATCGTCAGGTCGGTTTTGTGTTCCAGCATTACGCACTGTTCCGCCACATGACGGTGTTCGACAATATTGCCTTTGGCCTGACTGTTTTGCCGCGTCGCGAGCGTCCGAACGCCGAAGCGATTAAGCAGAAAGTGACAAAATTGCTGGAGATGGTGCAGTTAAGCCATCTGGCAAACCGCTATCCGGCGCAGCTTTCCGGTGGTCAGAAACAGCGTGTTGCGCTGGCGCGTGCGCTGGCCGTGGAACCGCAAATTCTGCTGCTCGATGAACCGTTTGGCGCGCTCGATGCGCAGGTGCGTAAAGAACTGCGCCGCTGGCTGCGTCAGTTACATGAAGAGCTGAAATTCACCAGCGTGTTCGTGACTCACGATCAGGAAGAAGCCATGGAAGTGGCGGATCGCGTCGTGGTGATGAGCCAGGGCAATATTGAGCAGGTAGGCGCGCCGCAGGAAATCTGGCGTGAACCGGCGACCCGCTTCGTGCTGGAATTCATGGGCGAAGTGAATAAAATCAGCGGCGACATTCGTGGCTCACAGCTGTATGTGGGCGCACATCACTGGCCGCTGGAGAACCCGCCGCTGCATCAGGGCGCGGTGGATTTGTTCCTGCGTCCGTGGGAGATGGAAATTACCGCCCAGAGTACGCCACGTTGCCCGCTGCCGGTAAAAGTGCTGGAAGTCAGCCCGCGTGGTCACTTCTGGCAACTGATTGTGCAGGCCGAAGGCTGGCATGACGAACCGCTTTCCGTGGTACTTTCTGATACTCACGGCAACGCGGCTCCGCAGCGCGGCGATCGTTTTTATGTCGGCGGGCTGAACGGACGCCTGTATGCGGGCGATCAGCCGCTACAACCCGTTGCGTTAGCGAAGAGCGCCTGATATTTTTTAATCAGCAGGTTTCTCCGGGCGGTCTCTGAGCCGTCCTTTTTATCGTCTGATATCTCTTTATGTAGTTTTTATCAGTTCATAGTTCGTTTTGATATAAGGCAAGCCCCGTGAGTACGCTCGAACATTACATCGGTAATACACCGCTGGTGAGATTACAGCGATTACCCAAAGATCTGGACAGTGAAATTTGGGTCAAGCTGGAAGGCAATAATCCTGCCGGTTCGGTCAAGGATCGCGCTGCACTGTTTATGATTGAACAGGCAGAAAAGCGTGGTGAAATCCGTCCGGGCGATACGCTGATTGAAGCGACCAGCGGAAATACCGGGATCGCGCTGGCCATGATTGCCGCGCTCAAAGGTTATAAGCTGAAATTGCTGATGCCGGAAAATATGAGCCTGGAACGGCAGGCGTCAATGCGCGCCTATGGCGCAGAGCTTTTGCTGGTCAGTCGTGCGCAGGGCATGGAAGGCGCACGCGATCTGGCGCTGGAAATGGAAAAGCAGGGTCTGGGTAAGGTGCTGGATCAGTTTAATAATCCGGATAACCCGCTGGCGCATTTCACCACCACCGGCCCGGAAATCTGGCAACAAACACACGGGCGCGTCACGCATTTTGTTTCCAGCATGGGCACTACGGGCACAATCACCGGCGTCAGCCGCTTTTTGCGCAGCCAGCATGCGGGCGTGCAGATTATTGGTCTGCAACCGGCGGAAGGCAGCAGCATTCCGGGCATCCGCCGCTGGCCGCAGGCGTATCTGCCCGGCATTTTCAATCCTGAGCTGGTGGATGAAGTGATGGACATGGGGCAGGGCGAAGCAGAAGACACGATGCGCGCACTGGCGCGTGAGGAAGGGCTCTTTTGCGGCGTGAGTTCCGGCGGCGCTGTAGCAGGCGCGCTGCGCGTTGCCAGAAGCCATCCGGGCAGCGTGGTGGTCGCGATAATCTGCGATCGCGGCGACCGTTATCTCTCGACGGGCGTTTTTTCTGACTAAGAACTCCTGACGTAAAGCGTGGTCACATTTAACAGGCAGGCCTTTGCGCCTGCCTTTTGCTTTCTGTTAAACGCTAACAGATTGATTTTAATCTTCTATAATAGTGATAGCGTAAAACACGTTACCTTTATTCCTTACACTCGGGTTTCTGCGGGATGAAATTCTGTCAGAGACTGTGTAAAAAAAGAGTAAAAGCGGCTGCGTAATGCAGGCTTAGTGGTAAAAATGACCAAAATTTTAGCCAGGCGGAAATAAAGAATGAAAATTTTGTTAGTCGATGACGATCTTGAATTAGGCACCATGCTCAGTGAATACCTGATCGCAGAAGGTTTTGACGCCTCTCTGGTGCTGACCGGTAAAGCGGGCGTGGAAGGCGCGATGTCTGGCGAATATACCGCAATGATCCTCGACATTATGCTGCCGGATATGAGTGGTATTGATGTACTGCGTCAGGTGCGCAAAAACAGCCGTCTGCCGATTATCATGCTGACGGCCAAAGGCGACAATATTGACCGCGTGATCGGCCTGGAAATGGGCGCTGACGATTATATGCCAAAACCGTGCTATCCGCGTGAACTGGTGGCGCGCCTGCGTGCGGTGCTGCGTCGTGTTGAAGAGCAGCAGGAGTCGCATTCTGATTCCTCATCGGTTAACTACGGCGACCTGACGCTGAATCCGGCGACCCGCAGCAGCGAATGGCGCGGTGTTCCGTTTGACCTGACGGCTTCAGAATTCAATCTGCTGGAACTGCTGTTGCGTTCGCCTGAACGCGTGGTGTCAAAAGATGAGCTGTCGGAAAAAGGTTTAGGGCGTCCGCGTGAAGCTTACGACCGCAGTATTGATGTGCATATCAGTAACATCCGTCAGAAACTGGGGTCACTGGAAGGTGGCGATATTCTGACTATTGAAACGGTGCGAAGCATTGGCTATCGAATCCGCTAAACGTCTGCGCGGAAGGTTGTTCTGGAAAATCCTCCTGGGATTCTGGTTTACCTTCGTGGCAATCACTCAGGGGCTCTGGGTGGTTTTTGCTTTCTATAATCCGCATGAACCGCCGGAAAGTGGCATTGCCCGGCGCTTTGTAAAGCTACAGATTACCTCGGCAGTTTCCACGCTCCATTCCGGGGGCCTGCCCGCGCTAAACGCCATGATGGCCGACTGGCCGGAAGATGATCGTCAATTCTTCTCGGTAACGCCTTCACTGCTTCCTGCGCAAGGCAGCACGATACAGGATCTGGAGCCGGGTAAGATACCACATGAAGTGGTGGAGTTCGTGCAAGGGCCGGACGGTCAAGGTTACAGGCTTCGTTACGACGTCGCCGGGCTGATGGACGAGTACCGGCCAAGAAGACACCGGGAATTGCTAAACATGCCGCCGCCGTTGCTGTGGCTGGGCGGGTTAGGCGGTCTGTTATTCAGTGCGGTTCTGGCCTGGAATCTGACAAGGCCGATGCTGCAAATGCGTAAAGCGTTCGGGCGGGTTGCACAGGGCGATTTATCGGTGCGTCTGTTTTCCAGTATGGGCAAACGGCACGATGAGTTGTCCGAGGTGGCGCGTGATTTCGACTCGATGGCAGAACGCCTGCAGGTGCTGGTTAAAGCGCGTGAAGAGCTGTTGCACGATGTTTCGCATGAACTGCGTTCTCCTCTGGCCCGTTTGCAGCTGGCGATTGGTCTGGCGCGGCAAAACCCGTCTAACGTTGAAACCTCTCTCAGCCGTATTGAGCACGAAGCGGGGCGTCTGGATAAGATGATTGGCGAACTGCTTGCGCTGTCGCGAACGGAAAACAGCGAAATCCCGGACGAAGAGTATTTTGATATGTACGGGCTGGTGGAAGCGGTCGTCAATGACGCCCGTTACGAAGCACAATTGCCGGGCGTGAATATCACGATGCACCCGGAAGTTCCGGATGAAATGGATTATACCGTGAAGGGCAATGCTGAGCTGATGCGGCGCGCGGTCGATAATGTGGTGCGTAATGCCCTGCGTTTTTCCGCGCGCGGGCAGACCATCGGCGTTTCTCTTGCACAGGTTGAAGAGTATTTACAGATTGAAGTGGCAGATCAGGGGCCGGGCGTTGAAGAGGATAAGCTGTCGAGTATCTTTGACCCGTTCGTACGCGTGAAATCACCGCTGTCTGGCAAAGGTTACGGCCTGGGGCTGGCGATTACCCGCAAAGTGATGCTGGCACATGATGGCAAAGTGGATGCCCGTAATGCGCAACCTCACGGGCTGGTGATCAGCCTGATGGTGCCGCACTGGAAATCCGCTTAATAATTCGAGCCGCAGAGATTCAGTTAGTAACAGGCAATAAAAAACGGCGCTGATTAGGCGCCGTTTTTAACTTCTCGCTGAACGAATTACTTCTTGATGCGGATGATTGGGGTTTCGCCCACAGTCACGCTACCCGTCAGTTTAATCAGCTCTTTGATCTCGTCCATGTTAGAGATAACAACCGGAGTCAGTGTAGACTTCGCTTTCTCTTCCAGCAGGGCCAGATCAAATTCGATTACCAAATCGCCTTTCTTGACGCGCTGACCTTCTTCGGCGATACGTTTGAAGCCTTCGCCTTTCAGTTCAACGGTGTCGATACCGAAGTGAACAAACAGTTCAATGCCACTGTCGGATTCGATTGAGAAAGCATGGTTAGTTTCGAAGATTTTACCGATAGTCCCGTCAACCGGAGCAACCATTTTGTTGCCCGCAGGTTTGATAGCAATACCGTCGCCTACGATTTTCTCAGCGAAAACAACGTCAGGCACGTCTTCTATGTTGACAATTTCACCAGACAGCGGCGCCACGATTTCAATGATGCCAACGTCTTTTTTATCATCCGAAACCAATGATTTCAGTTTATCGAACAAACCCATGATCTTCTCCTAAGCATTAATTTGGGCAGCTATACCAGCATCGCGCAATTAGCAGAGTGTTTTTTCTTCAATGAACTTGTTAACCAGGTTCATCAACTCTTGCGCCGTAGGTTGGGCCAGGGCCTGATCTGCCAGCGCTTTCACATCTTCGAAGTTTGTATTGCGAATAATTTTCTTGATGCGTGGGATAGAGATAGCACTCATGCTGAACTCATCTAACCCCATGCCCAATAGAAGAAGTGTAGCACGTTCGTCACCGGCTAGCTCGCCGCACATCCCTGTCCATTTACCAGCAGCATGAGATGCGTCAATAACTTGCTTAATTAAACCAAGTACTGACGGAGACATTGGGTTGTAAAGATGAGAAATCAGCTCATTACCGCGATCCACAGCCAAAGTATACTGAGTAAGATCGTTTGTACCAATACTGAAGAAATCGACTTCTTTCGCCAGATGATGAGCAATCACAGCCGCAGCCGGAGTCTCAACCATCACGCCCACTTCGATCGTTTCATCGAATGCCTGGCCTTTTTCGCGCAGTTCAGCTTTCAGCATTTCGAGTTCTGCTTTCAGTTCACGCACTTCTTCAACAGAAATGATCATCGGGAACATGATGCGCAGTTTGCCGAACGCAGAAGCACGCAGAATACCTTTCAGCTGGTCGTGAAGAATTTCTTTACGGTCCAGACAGATACGAATTGCACGCCAGCCCAGGAACGGGTTTTCTTCTTTTGGCAGGTTCATGTACGGCAGGTCTTTGTCACCGCCGATGTCCATGGTACGTACGATAACAGCCTGTGAGCCCATCGCTTCAGCAACGGCTTTATATGCCTGGAATTGCTCTTCTTCGGTAGGCAGGCTGTCACGGTCCATGAACAGGAATTCTGTACGATACAGGCCGACACCTTCAGCGCCATTGCGCTCTGCACCGGCGACGTCGCGCACGGTACCGATGTTGGCACAAACTTCAACCTGATGACCATCCAGCGTAATCGCTGGCAAATCTTTCAGTTTAGTCAGTTCGTCTTTTTCTGAAATGTACTGGTTCTGAACGGCTTTCAGCTCATCAATAACGTCTGCTGTCGGGTTGACATAGATTTTATTGTTTACAGCGTCGAGGATCAGATAGTCATCATTTTTGACTTGTTTGGTCACGTCGCTGGTTCCTACGATTGCAGGTAATTCCAGGGAACGCGCCATGATCGAGGTGTGAGAAGTACGGCCACCCAAATCGGTAATGAAACCCAGAACCTTGTTCAGGTTCAGCTGCGCGGTTTCTGACGGCGTCAGATCGGTCGCTACCAGGATAACTTCGTCCTGGATTGAGCTCAGATCAACGATGGTCATGTCGAGAATGTTGCGCAGAAGACGTTTACCAATGTCACGCACGTCAGCCGCACGTTCTTTCAGGTATTCATCATCAAGCTCTTCCAGGGCTTTCGCCTGACCTTCAATGACAGAGTAAGCCGCCGCATCCGCAGAAGCGTGCTCGTCTTTGATGAGGGCTATGATTTCCTGTTCAAGCTCTTCGTCTTCCAACAACATGATGTGGCCTTCGAAGATGGCTTCTTTCTCTTCACCGAAGGTCTCACCGGCTTTGGTCTTGATCACTTCCAGCTGGGCTGATGCTTTCGCACGGCCAGCAAGGAAACGTTCAACTTCCTGATCAACCTGATCAGGAGAGATTTTTTTCCGGTTGATGACAATTTCATCTTCTTTCAACAGAAGTGCTTTGCCGAAAGCGATACCGGGAGATACTAAAATGCCTGAAATCATAACCCTACCTTTCTCTTGACTGGTTTAAACTATATAAGAGCGGCTGTTGTTACTCGAGCTCTGCCATCAGTTTTACCAAGTGTTCAACGGCTTTTTGCTCGTCTTCACCTTCAGCTGAGAGGGTCACAACGGTACCTTGGGTCAGGCCCAGAGTTTGCAGTTTGAACAGGCTTTTAGCACTGGCGCTTTTACCGTTTGAAGTCACGGTGATGTCAGAAGCAAAACCTTTGGCTTCTTTCACGAACTGTGCAGCAGGGCGAGTGTGCAGACCATTAGGAGCGGTAATAGTAACTTCTTGCTGGAACATTGTTGTTTCCCCAACTTATTAAAGTAATGTTGTGGGACTAAAGTTTAGCTTATAGGCTTCACTTTAGCCTGTAGAGATTAGCGCCTGACTATGGTTCAGGGGCAGGTTCAGATGCAACAGAAAAGAGAAAATAGCGCACTCAGCGATAAAACACTTTGCCCTAGATCCAAGCTTTCCTGTTATTCCGCCATTATGCCGTTTTTTTCCCTCATGTAACAAATCGGTAAATCGATTCAGCGGGCGGCGTCATGGATGCGATTAATTTCACGCAGCGAAATAATTGTCCGGTTAAATACTAAACCTGGCGCGTAAAATCAATGATGGAGTGGTATAAACTTTGACGTAGCCCACAAAAAAGCACCCCGAAAGGTGCTTTTTTAATCGCTTTTAAGGATGTGGCATTATTGTTGCAATTCTTTTTCCGTAAACAAATCTGCAAACAATGCGGTACTCAGATAGCGTTCGCCGGAGGATGGCAGGATAACGACGATAGTCTTATCGGCAAATTCCGGTTCTTTTGACAATTTCACGGCGGCTTCAACGGCTGCACCGGAAGAAATCCCCGCCAGTATGCCTTCTTCTTCCATCAGGCGACGTGCCATGTGGATTGATTCGTCATTAGTGATCAGCGTGACGCGATCCAGCAATTCCAGATCCAGGTTGCCCGGAATAAAACCGGCACCGATACCCTGAATTTTGTGCGGGCCTGGTTTTACTTCTTCGCCATTCAGTGTTTGAGTAATTACCGGAGAATCGGTTGGCTCAACGGCTACCAGCGTGACGCTGCTTTTTTTACTTTTCAGATAACGGCCAGTACCTGTGATCGTGCCGCCGGTGCCGACACCTGCAATCAGCACGTCAACCGCGCCATCGGTATCTTCCCAGATTTCCGGGCCGGTGGTTTGTTCGTGGATCGCCGGGTTTGCCGGGTTGCTGAACTGCTGAAGGATGAGGTAACGATCCGGATCGCTGGCCTGAATTTCTTCGGCTTTCGCAATCGCGCCTTTCATGCCTTTCGCGCCTTCTGTCAGAACCAGGTTTGCACCCAGCGCTTTCAGCAGCTTACGGCGTTCAACGCTCATGGTTTCCGGCATGGTCAGCGTGAGTTTATACCCGCGCGCGGCTGCGACGTACGCCAGCGCAATCCCGGTGTTCCCGCTGGTCGGTTCAACCAGTTCGATATCTTTGGTCAGAATGCCGCGTTTTTCAGCATCCCAAATCATGTTCGCGCCGATGCGACATTTCACGCTGAAGCTCGGGTTACGTGACTCGACCTTAGCCAGAATACGACCATTACCGATACGGTTCAGGCGAACCAGTGGCGTATGGCCAATTGTTAATGAATTGTCTTCATAGATCTTGCTCATAACCCGTCCTTTAACTGTATGAAATATTCACGGTGTGAAGCTTTCAACACTATGAAATTAGTGGGAATCAGAAAAGCATACGCGAACGGCTTTCCGAGTGAAGTAAGGTTTTGGTATTTGCTATACCGATCCGTTATTAAGAAATAAGTTTGGGATAAAAAAGTCAAGCATAGTAAACAGCCGCACGGAGGCGGCTGTTGAGGAAAAAATACAGTTGAAGTGCGGATTGTGCCGCTATTTTCGCGTGGTATTGACGTCGATATTATTTTTTACATACACCACGCGGTAACGGTCGCACCACATGGCAGTGGCCCCGCAAACGGCGACGGGCAGGATCACCAGATTCAGCACAGGAATCATGGTGAACAGGCTGACCAGCGATCCAAACTGCATGTTGTCGATTTTGTTGCTGCCGAGCGAGCGGCGCATATCGGCAAAGCTGACTTTATGGTTATCGAACGGGTAGTCGCAATACTGAATCACCACCATCCACGCGCTGAAGAAGAACCACAGCACCGGCGCGATGGTCTGGCCAATCACCGGAATGAAATACAATGCAAACAACAGCACGGCGCGGGGCAGATAATACGCCAGTTTCTGCCATTCGCGTTTCATGATGCGCGGCAGATCTTTCATGATGTCCCAGATACCGCTGTCAGGCAGCGGTTTGCCGGTCAGGTGCGCTTCGAGCTGTTCCGCGAGTAATCCGCTGAACGGCGCGGCTATCCAGTTAGCAATCGTGCTGAAGAAGTAGCTGAACACCAGCAGCACCGAAAGCACGACGATCGGCCAGACCAGATAATCCAGCCAGCTGAGCCAGGCCGGGACTTTACTCATCATCGCCGGGATCCACTCTCCCAATTTGGTAAACAGCCACCAGAACGCGCCGCCCATCAGGACAACGTTCACGGCCAGCGGTAAAATCACAAAACGTCGTATCCCGGGTAAGGAAATGAGCGTCCAGCCCTGCCTGAAATAATGCACGCCGTTTTCCTGTCTGGCGGTTTGCGATGAAGTCATAAACGAAATTTTCTCTCTGAGTTGAATGACATGGGCTATCATATCGGTATGATTTTCCACTGGCTAGCGGTGGATTGGCTGAAAAAACAGCAAAAAAAGGTGCAACTACCCTATTTATTAGCAGAAAGTAGAGTCGAGACTTGCACTTATCTACGTGGGCAAATAGAGTTAATATTGTGAATGTTTGCCGTGGTGGCAATGAATTAGAACAACAGAGATAGCAATGATGCAGGATTTGCGTCTGATATTAATCGTTGTTGGCGCGATCGCCATAATAGCGTTGTTGTTACACGGTTTGTGGACCAGCCGTAAAGAACGCTCTTCGCTTTTTCGTGATCGCCCAGCTAAACGTGTGAAAAAAGAACGGGAGCAATCTCCGTCTGACGATTTTGTCGATGGAGTGGGTGAAGTGCGCGTGCGTCCTGCTTATCCTCAGGATGAACCGACTTTCGGTCAATATGACGACGAGCCGGAACAGACTGCACCGCCACGTCAGCCGCAGGTTCCACCTGCGCAGCCAGCGCCTGTTGCCCGTCCTCAACAACCGGTTCGCCCGCAGCAACATGCTGTGCAGGAGGACCCGTTGCTCAGTGGCTATTCCGCCGCTGAACCTGAGGCAACGCGTCGCGAACCTGTCGCTGATTTTACCCCCGAGGTAAAACCGCACGCGCCGGTTCCACCGCAGGAGATTCATGCCGAGGCCGCACCGGCGGCGAAAGCAGAACCTCAGCCAGCGCCTTTTGCGCCTGCTGAAGAAGCGCCGGCAGAGAAAGCTAAACTGAAAGAAACCGTTCTTGTTCTGCACGTTGCAGCGCATCAGGGCGGCGTGATTGGCGGAGAAGTGTTGCTTAACAGCGTGCTTCAGTCCGGCTTCCAGTTTGGCGCTATGAATATTTTCCATCGTCACGTCAGCCCTGCTGGCAGCGGTCCGGTATTGTTCAGTCTGGCCAATATGGTCAAACCGGGGTCGTTTGATCCTGACAATATGTCCGACTTCTCCACCCCTGGCGTTACGTTGTTCATGATGGTGCCTTGCTACGGCGATGCGCATCAGAACTTCAAATTGCTGCTGCAGTCAGCCCAGCGTATTGCCGATGATGTCGGTGCGATGGTGCTTGATGATGAGCGTCGTATGATTACGCCGCAGAAGCTTGAAACGTACAAAGCGCGGATCCGTGAGGTCCTCGAGGCGACCGCCTGATTCTGGCGTTCGTGAAACACCCATTCCCCAAACCCCCGCTTGCCGGGGGTTTTTTATCTCCACGGTGAGTCATGGCCACTATCGAAGAACAGATCAATCATTTACGCACTCAGCTGCGTCATCACGAATATCAGTATCACGTTCTGGATGCCCCGGAAGTGCCGGATGCCGAATATGACCGCTTAATGCGCGAACTGCGCGAGCTGGAAACCGCGCATCCTGAGCTGATTACTACTGACTCGCCGACTCAGCGCGTGGGCGCCGCGCCGCTATCTGCTTTCGAGCAGGTGAAACACCGTGTGCCGATGCTGTCGCTGGACAACGTTTTCGATGAAGAAAGCTATCTGGCGTTTTATAAACGCGTTCAGGACCGGCTGAAAACCGCTGAACCGCTGACATTCTGCTGTGAGCTGAAGCTCGACGGCCTGGCGGTCAGTTTGCTGTATGAGAATGGCGAACTGGTGCAGGCGGCAACGCGGGGTGACGGCACAACAGGCGAGAAAATCACGGCCAATGTGCGCACTATCCGCGCCATTCCGCTGCGTCTGCACGGTGACAATATTCCTGAGCGTCTGGAAGTGCGTGGCGAAGTCTTTATGCCGCAGCCGGGCTTTGAAGCGATGAATGAAGAAGCACGGCGCACCGGCGGGAAAGTGTTCGCGAACCCGCGTAATGCGGCGGCAGGTTCTTTGCGCCAGCTCGATCCGCGTATCACGGCTAAACGCCCGCTGACCTTCTTCTGCTACGGTGTTGGCCTGCTGGAAGGCGGTGAACTACCACGCAGCCACTATGAACGCCTGCAACAATTCAAAGCCTGGGGATTACCGGTCAGCGACCGTGTCCGTGTGTGCACCGGCAGCGATGATGTGCTGGCGTTTTACCGTCAGGTTGAAGCCGATCGCCCGTCGCTCGGTTTTGATATCGACGGCGTGGTGGTCAAAATTGATTCCCTGGATATTCAGGAAACGCTGGGCTTTGTGGCGCGTGCACCGCGCTGGGCAACGGCGTTTAAATTCCCGGCGCAGGAACAGATTACGCTGGTGAAAGACGTGGAGTTTCAGGTCGGGCGTACCGGCGCGATCACGCCGGTGGCACGTCTGGAGCCGGTGCTGGTCGCGGGCGTGATGGTCAGTAACGCCACACTGCATAATGCGGATGAAATCGAGCGGCTGGGTCTGCGTATCGGCGATACTGTGATTGTCCGCCGTGCCGGTGATGTTATCCCGCAGGTGGTGGGTGTCGTGCTGGATGAACGTCCTGAGGATGCCCGTGAAGTGGTTTTTCCGACGCATTGCCCGGTCTGTCATTCAGACGTTGAGCGTGTCGAAGGCGAAGCCGTAGCGCGTTGTACCGCTGGCCTGATTTGTGGCGCGCAGCGCAAAGAGGCGCTGAAGCATTTCGTTTCCCGCCGCGCGCTGGACGTTGACGGTATGGGCGACAAAATTATCGATCAGCTGGTGGAAAAAGAGTACGTCAAAAACCCGGCGGATCTGTTCCGTCTGACCGCAGGAAAGCTCACCGGGCTGGATCGCATGGGGCCTAAATCTGCCCAAAATGTAGTGAATGCGCTGGAAAAAGCCAAAGAAACTACGCTGGCGCGATTCCTCTACGCGCTCGGTATTCGTGAAGTCGGCGAAGCCACTGCGGCCAATCTGGCAGCGCATTACGGTTCGGTGGAAGCCTTGCGGGCTGCAGATATTGAATCGCTGAAAACCGTGCAGGATGTCGGTGAAGTGGTCGCGAAACACGTGGTGAATTTCCTGTCGGAAGAGCATAACCAGCAGGTGATTGATGAGCTGTTAAGCCCCGAAATCAACATTCACTGGCCGGAAGTGCAGGTGATTGTGCCGGAAGAAATCGACAGTCCGTTTGCCGGTAAAACCGTGGTGCTGACAGGATCGCTGTCCATTTTGTCGCGCGATGAAGCGAAAGATCGTCTGACTGCGCTGGGGGCAAAAGTGTCCGGCAGCGTGTCGAAGAAAACCGATCTGGTGATCGCCGGTGAAGCGGCGGGATCAAAACTGGCGAAAGCGCAGGAACTTGGCATCGAAGTCATCGACGAAGCGGAGATGATCCGCCTGCTGGGCGACTAAAATGGAAAAAGAAGATCTGATTAAAATCGCCAATACAGTGATGCCTTTTGGCAAATATGCCGGAAGGGTGCTGATTGATTTGCCCGAGGAATATCTGCTGTGGTTCGCCCGCAAAGATGAATTTCCGGAGGGGAAACTCGGCGAGCTGATGCAACTGACGTTGGCGATTAAAAGCGAAGGGCTGCAAAGCCTGATTAATCCGCTGCGCCGTAACGGGCCGGGCTTGGGCGGTACGGACGAATAACAACGTTTCATGCTGATGCTAAAGGCGCTGATTTCAGCGCCTTTTTTTTGCCATTACTCCGCCACCTGCGCCTGTCTGAGCGCCACTTCCTTTTGCTTTCTCTGATAGCGTTTCGCCAGCACCGCACAGGTCATCAGTTGCACCTGATGGAAAATCATCAGCGGCAGAACCATCATGCCAATCGCACTGACCGGGAAGAGGATATTGGCCATCGGAATACCGTTCGCCAGGCTCTTTTTGGAACCACAGAACACAATGGTAATTTCATCCGGTTTACTGAACCCCAGCCAGCGTGCGGCGTAGGTATTGATCACCAGAATAATGGCCAGCAGCACCAGACTGAATACCACGATAAACAGCAGCGAACCGAGGCCCACCTGATGCCAGATCCCCTGCGTGACGGCTTCACTGAACGCGGAGTACACCACCAGAAGGATCGACGTCTGGTCGGTTTTACCGATTATCTTACGGTGACGTTCCACAAAGCCACCGATCAGCGGACGCAGCAAATGCCCGGCAATAAACGGCACCAGCAGTTGCAGAACGATATGCCCGACCTGCGCCAGACCATTACCGGTTTCGCCCTGAACGTGCATCAGCAAACTGACCAGCAGCGGCGATACAAATATCCCCAGCAGGCTGGACGCCGACGCGCTGCACACCGCCGCCGCGACGTTTCCGCCCGCCAGAGAGGTAAATGCGATAGCTGACTGAACGGTCGCTGGCAAAATACACAGATACACAAATCCGCTGTAAATCTGCGGGCTGACATCGACCGGATGCCACCACTGGAACAGCAGGCCGAGGATCGGGAACAGAATGAACGTGCTGAACATCACCCACAAATGCAGCCGCCAGTTATTGCTGCCCTGAAAAATGGCTTCGCGCGACAGCTTGGCGCCGTGCATAAAGAACAACAAGCCGATGGCGAAAATAGTCAGATTGTTGAAAAAGGCGACAAACATCCCGCTGGCAGGAAAGAATGTGGCGAGTAAAACGGTGGCGATCAGCGTTAAGGTGAAACGATCGGGTAAGAAGCGCATGCAGATTCTCTGAAAAGTCGTAATGGAATTCCGCTATTTTGAGCGCTTGCGATACAATTAAAAAATTGATTTATTTAATCCATTGATGTGGAAAATTCATGAATTACTCTCTCAGGCAGCTTCGGGTTTTTGTTGCGGTAGCGCGCTATGGCAGTTTCAGCCGGGCAGGGGAAGCGATCGGTCTTTCACAGTCTGCCGTCAGCCACAGTATGAAAGAGCTGGAAGCCGAAATGAGCGTCCGGTTGCTGGACCGCACAACGCGGGAAGTTGTGCTGACCAGCGCGGGGCTGAGTTTGTCAAAGCGGGTGGAGCCGTTGCTCGACGAACTGCACGCAATGCTGCTCGATACCCGGAGCTTCGGAACACAGCACAATGGCCGCGTCAGAATCGCCTCCAGCCAGACCATTTCCGCGCAACTGATGCCGCAATGTATCGCCAGCGGGCAGGCACAATATCCCGATATTCGCATTTTGCTGCGCGACCAGGCGCAGCAGCTGGTGCTGAGCAGTGTGAGAAATGCGGAAGTGGATTTCGGCATTGTGATCGACCCCGGTGAGAGCACGGATCTCGACTGTGAGCCGATCTTGCATGAGCCTTTTTTGCTGTTGTGCCGCGAGGATCATCCTTTTGCCGAACAAACGGCTGTCGGCTGGCCGTCGCTTAACGGTTGCAAACTGGTGTTGCAGGACTACGCGTCAGGTAGCCGGATACTCATCGACGGCGCGCTGAAAGCGCAGAAAGTGAAGGCGGAAATCGTGCAGGAAATTGGTCATCCGGCCACGTTATTCCCGATGGTTGAAGCAGGCATTGGAATCAGCGTGTTGCCCGCACTGGCGCTGCCGATGCCGGAGGGCAGCCGTCTGGTCATAAAACCGCTGGTGCCGGAAATTAACCGCGTACTGATGCTGGTTAAACGCAAAAACCGTTCGCTCTCGCCGGCGGCGCAGGCCATCTGGCAGGTCGTGAAAGAACAGGCGGATTTACTGAGGGAAAAACGCAGCCAGCAGGGCGTTTACAGCTTCTGACGTCTTGCTGGCTGTTTGGATATTTACTGCGATCAGACGTAGATATCGATGGCGTTCGTGTCGGACGGTTTGTTCACGCCTTCTTTCTTCGTTTCAGCGGCGGCTTGTTGCTGTTGCTGTTGCTGAAGCGCTTTCTGAGCTTGCTGCTGTTCGATTTGCGCAATTTGCTGTTGCAGCAATTCGATCTGTTGTTGCAGAAGTTCCTGTTGTTGCTGAACATCTTCAGTGCTGCCGCCTGAGCTGCTCAGGTTTTTGACCTGTTCAGTCAGCTTCGCAATCTGTTTGGTTAACTGAGCAATCTGGCTTGAGCTGCCGGAGTCACTGGTGGACGCCGAGCTCACCGAACTGCTGGTGGCGCTGATAGTAGTCATAATACCTCACTGTATTGTCATAACGGTGCTGCCATAAAATTTTGCACGTAAAAGTGCTTAACAGGTATCGGCAGCCATCAGCCCGGCTTTACTGAGTTTTCATATTCCTTACAGTGTTAACGCATTTCTTGCACTCTCAGCTCCGGCCATAACGCCAGCCAGCCTTTGTCATTCACGCGTTGCGCGAAAACAGAAGGGATGGCGTGGCGCGGATTCGGCGTGATACTAAAGGCAAACAGCGCTTCCAGCCCTAAAGGCGCGATCAGTTCAATTTGCCCGTCGGCGTTAATTCTCGCGCCGATGGCGGTTTCCACTTCCACCCAATGACTCATCGCTTCTGCGCTGGAAGAATAGGGCGCGTGCCCGTGACGCTCATGCATCCGCGCCTGATTTTTCACCGACCAGGGTAATTCGGGCGAATCTTTCATCAGACGCTGTTCGTAGCGTTCGTCAGCCTGCGCGCTGCAATCCTCGCGATTGAAATACACCACGTCGATGTCATTGAGCGGCGTGGCTTGCGCGTGGCCATGCAGCCGGTCCCAGACCAGATTGCGGACGAATCCCGCCGCCAGCCACGCATCATTGAGTTCCAGCTCCCTGACCTGCAAAAGTGCTTTCAGGTGCAGCGGCTCCTCTGCCAGCCAGGTTGTAATTTGTTGTTCCATTTCCGTCACGCGAAACCTCCCGTTTTGTTGAGCTCAAATTGTAGCGTCTGTGGATGACATTTTCCCACGCACCGTTTCGGGCAATCCCTTTACTTCGGCGCGCCAAAATGAAGCAAGCCGCCCCGTGGCCAGGCTACAGGCCGCGCCGGCTCTGCCTTTCTTAAGTGGTACAGCCTTTGCAATATCCCCTGCGGGCAAAACAGCTGAAATACTCTTCGAACAATAATTGCATTATCACCGGGCAGGGGATCACATAT
The DNA here is from genome assembly GCF_024808755.1 of Rahnella sp. BIGb0603. NCBI lineage: Bacteria > Pseudomonadati > Pseudomonadota > Gammaproteobacteria > Enterobacterales > Yersiniaceae > Rahnella > Rahnella sp. BIGb0603. The sequence continues at coordinate 251,537 of NZ_JANUEX010000003.1, forward strand.
GCAAACCACGAAAGTCACACCTGTTTTAAAGCGTACGCTGGGCAGTTTTAAACTTTGGGGCATTGCCGTCGGACTGGTTATTTCGGGCGAATATTTTGGCTGGAGTTACGGCTGGGCGCAGGCGGGCACGCTGGGATTTCTTATTACCGCGCTGGTGATTGCCGCCATGTATTGCGCCTTTATCTTTAGTTTCACTGAACTCACCACATCGATTCCGCATGCGGGCGGGCCTTTCGCTTACGCTTACCGCGCATTCGGCCCGACGGGCGGTTTTGTCGCCGGATTTGCCACGCTGGTGGAATTTGTTTTTGCGCCGCCCGCGATAGCCATGGCGATTGGGGCCTATCTCAACGTGCAGTTTCCGGCGATTGAACCGAAATGGGTGGCGGTCGGCGCGTACATTGTCTTTATGGTGCTCAACATACTGGGCGTCAGCATTGCGGCAACGTTCGAATTGCTGGTGACGTTACTGGCAATATTCGAATTGCTGGTCTTTATGGGCGTCGTTGCACCGGGTTTTGAGATATCGAACTTTGTACACGGCGGCTGGGCGGGCAGCGATACCTTCAGCCCGGCGGCATTCTCCGGCATTTTCGCCGCCATTCCTTTTGCCATCTGGTTCTTTCTGGCAATTGAAGGCGCGTCGATGGCCGCAGAAGAAGCCAAGGATCCGCAGCGTACCATTCCGAAAGCGTTTATCGGCGGGATCCTGACCCTGACCGTTCTCGCGCTGGGCGTCATGCTGTTTGCCGGTGGCGTGGGCGACTGGACCAAACTTTCGAACATCAACGACCCGTTACCGCAGGCGATGAAACTGATTGTCGGCAGCAACAGTGGCTGGTTACACATGCTGGTCTGGCTGGGGCTGTTCGGCCTGATCGCGTCATTCCACGGCATCATCATGGGGTATTCACGGCAGATTTTTGCGCTGGCGCGGGCGGGTTATCTGCCTAAACGGCTGTCGAGCGTGAATGCGCGTTTCCAGACGCCGCATCTGGGCATTATTGCCGGTGGTATTGTCGGGATTGCAGCGATTTTCTCTGATTCCCTGATTGTGATTGGCGGGCAACCGCTGACGGCGAATATCGTGACAATGTCGGTGTTTGGCGCGATTGTGATGTATATCATTTCGATGGCGGCGCTGTTCAAACTGCGTCGCAGCGAACCGAACCTGATCCGTCCGTTCCGTGCGCCACTCTATCCTTTTGCGCCAGCACTGGCGCTGGTGCTGGCGGTAGTCTGTCTTATCGCTATGATCTACTACAACACCTTATTGTTTATGATCTTCGCCGCCATGATGTTGCTGGCTTACGCCTGGTTCCGCCTGACCCATCAGGCTCGCGCTGATGCCTCTGAAGATCTGCAATTACGCGGGCTACAGCCGGTTCCGGCCAAAAATGGCAAATAATCCGGCCTGCTAAGGAGTGCTATGTTTCAGACGACATTGAGCCACCGCCGCTATCAGTTTGCGGATTTACGCGAACTGATGGCAAAAGCGTCCCCCGCGCGGTCGGGGGATTATCTGGCCGAAGTGGCGGCCGCCAGCGCGGAAGAGCGTATGGCGGCAAAAATGGCGCTGGCGGAGGTTCCGCTCAAGACGTTCCTGCAACAACTGCTGGTGCCTTATGAAGAGGATGAAGTCACCCGGCTGATTATTGATACGCACGACGTCACGGCGTTTGCCGCGATTTCCCATCTGACCGTGGGCGATTTCCGTGACTGGCTGCTCAGTGAAAAAACCGACAGCTTCACGCTGGCCGCCGTAGCAAAGGGCATTACGCCGGAAATGGCGGCGGCGGTCAGTAAGCTGATGCGCAATCAGGACCTGATCCTGGTGGCAAAAAAATGCCGGGTGATCACCAAATTCCGCAATACCATCGGGCTGCCGGGTCATATGAGCGTGCGGCTGCAACCCAATCATCCTACCGATAATTTGCAGGGCATTGCGGCCAGCATGCTCGACGGTTTGCTGTACGGCTCCGGCGACGCGGTGATTGGTATCAATCCCGCCAGTGATAGTTTGCCGTTGCTGGAAAATCTCAATTACATGCTGGATGACATCATCACTCGCTTTGAAATTCCCACGCAGTCTTGTGTGCTGACGCACGTCACCAATACCATCAAACTGGTGGAGCGCGGCGCACCGGTCGATCTGGTCTTTCAGTCGATAGCGGGAACGGAAGCGGCGAACAGCGGTTTTGGCATCAATCTGGCGCTGCTGGCAGAAGCCCAGCAGGCGGCGCTCAGCCTGAAACGTGGCACGCTGGGTGACAACGTGATGTATTTCGAAACCGGGCAGGGTAGCTGTTTATCCGCCAATGCGCATTTCGGGGTCGACCAGCAAACCTGCGAGGCGCGCGCCTACGCCATCGCCCGCCATTTTTCCCCGTTGCTGATTAACACCGTGGTCGGTTTTATCGGGCCGGAATATCTGTATGACGGCAAACAAATTATCCGCGCCGGTCTGGAAGACCATTTCTGCGGAAAATTGCTGGGCGTGCCGCTCGGCTGCGATGTGTGTTACACCAACCACGCCGAAGCCGATCAGGACGATATGGACACTTTGCTGACGCTGCTGGGCGCCGCCGGGCTGACGTTCCTGATTGGCGTGCCGGGCGCGGATGACATCATGCTTAACTATCAGAGCACCTCTTTCCATGACGCGCTGTACATCCGCGAATTACTCGGGCTGAAACATGCGCCGGAATTTGCCGTCTGGCTGGAGAAAATGAAAATAATCGATCCGCAGGGCGCGTTGCAGGATACCCGCGCATCGCATCCTTTACTGCGCCAGTTACCGCAACTCAACTGAGGTCTGCGCTGATGAAGAAAGAAAAAGAGCAGGGGTTATCGCCGCTGGTGCATAACAACCCGTGGGAGACATTGCGCCAGTTTACCGCCGCACGTATTGCGCTGGGACGAACCGGTTCGAGTCTGCCGACGGATGAACTGCTGCGTTTTGGTCTGGCTCACGCGCAGGCGCGAGACGCGGTGCATCAGCCGTTCGACAGCCAGTCGCTCGAGCCGGAATTATTTGCACTGGGACTGGAAACCCTGACTGTCGCCAGCGCCGCGCCTGACAGGGCAACGTATCTGTGCCGGCCAGATCTCGGGCGCAGATTGTCCGAAAATAGCCGTCAAGCTTTGCAGCGGCTGACGGCGGAGCCCGCCGACGTGGTACTGGTGATTGCCGACGGGTTGTCATCAAAAGCTGTTCACCGGCAGGCTGTGCCGCTGATTGCGGCGTTATTGCCGTATCTGCGTACCCTTGAGCTGAAATTAGGACCGGTGGTGCTGGCACATCAGTCGAGGGTCGCGCTGGGTGATGACATCGCGCAGGCAATGAAAGCCAGAGCGGTGGCGATTCTGATTGGAGAACGTCCGGGTTTATCTTCACCGGACAGTCTCGGGATTTACATGACCTGGGGGCCGCACACCAAAAGGCTGGAATCAGAACGCAATTGTATTTCGAATGTGCGCCCGGAAGGACTGAACTATCCGCAGGCGGCTTTTAAGCTGGCATGGCTGCTCGAACAATCGTTTCAGCGCAAATTATCGGGCGTGAACCTGAAGGATGAAAGCGATAACCCGGCGCTGCACAATAAAGTGGTGCCGATGTTTAAGCTGGAGTAGGGGGAGAGATTAAAAGGGAACCAGCAGCGGGTTCGCCTCCATCACGGTTAACTTCCGGATGACAGAAACGAAAAAAGCGCCTAAAGGCGCTTTTCTCTGAATTGGTGGGCCGTGCTGGATTCGAACCAGCGACCAATTGATTAAAAGTCAACTGCTCTACCAACTGAGCTAACGGCCCGCAGAAGTGGTGGGCGATGACGGGCTCGAACCGCCGACCCCCTCCGTGTAAAGGAGATGCTCTACCAACTGAGCTAATCGCCCACTTCTGGGTACTTCCCCATGTAAGAAGAAACGTGCTGAGAAATGGTGGGCGATGACGGGCTCGAACCGCCGACCCCCTCCGTGTAAAGGAGATGCTCTACCAACTGAGCTAATCGCCCATTTCTCAATTCTTCCTACTTATCACAACGCGGCACTCTTAAAGAGTGGTGGGCGATGACGGGCTCGAACCGCCGACCCCCTCCGTGTAAAGGAGATGCTCTACCAACTGAGCTAATCGCCCCCGTCGTGATGGAGTCGCATTATAGGGATACTTGAAATTACGTCAACGCTTTTTAAAAACAAAAATGATCGTTCGGCTTATTTTTAGTCAACCTGACGCGTTTCTCGCCCGCGTAGTCGATTCTTTACGCATTCATGGCCTTAAACAAGGTTACTGCCCTTGCATCAGCGTTGAGGAATCAGGGCAGAGTGGTAGAATGTCAGCCACTTTTTGTTAATTGATAGCGACGTTTTACGGCGTTGCGTTATTAAGGTTGCACCCAGATGAAAATCAAAACCCGTTTTGCCCCAAGCCCGACCGGCTATCTGCACGTCGGTGGCGCCCGTACCGCGCTTTATTCCTGGCTTTTTGCCCGCAACCTGGGCGGCGAGTTTGTGCTGCGTATCGAAGACACCGATCTCGAACGTTCCACTCAGGCTGCAATTGACGCGATTATGGATGGCATGAACTGGCTGAATCTGGACTGGGATGAAGGCCCGTATTTCCAGACCAAACGCTTTGACCGTTATAACGCGGTGATTGATGAAATGCTGGAAAACGGCACAGCGTATAAATGCTATTGCTCTAAAGAGCGTCTGGAAGCGCTGCGTGAACATCAGATGGCCAATAACGAAAAGCCTCGTTATGACGGTCGTTGCCGCGACAGCCACGAACATCACGCCGCTGATGAACCTTGCGTGGTGCGTTTTCGTAACCCGCAGGAAGGTTCGGTCATCTTTGATGACCAGATCCGCGGCCCGATCGAATTCAGCAATGACGAGCTTGATGATCTGATCATCCGCCGTACCGACGGTTCCCCGACCTATAACTTCTGCGTGGTGGTGGATGACTGGGATATGGAAATCACTCACGTTATCCGTGGCGAAGATCATATCAACAACACTCCGCGTCAGATCAACATCCTGAAAGCGCTGGGCGCACCGGTACCGGTTTACGCGCACGTTTCTATGATTTTGGGCGACGACGGTAAAAAACTGTCTAAACGTCACGGCGCGGTTGGCGTCATGCAGTACCGTGATGACGGTTATCTGCCGGAAGCGCTGCTGAACTATCTGGTGCGTCTGGGCTGGTCCCATGGCGATCAGGAAATTTTCAGCCGTGACGAAATGAAAGCGCTGTTCTCACTGGAAAACGTCAGCAAATCTGCCAGTGCGTTCAACACTGAAAAACTGCAATGGCTGAACCACCACTATATCAATACGATGGATCCGCAGTATGTGGCGACCCATCTGCTGTGGCACGTGGAGCAGGCCGGTATCGAAACCCGCAACGGCCCGCAGCTGTTCGAAATCGTTACTTTGCTGGGCGAACGTTGCAAAACTCTGAAAGAAATGGCGGAGTCCTGCCGTTACTTCTACGAAGATTTCGCAGAGTTCGATGCCGATGCGGCGAAGAAACACTTGCGTCCGGTTGCACGTCAGCCGCTGGAAGTGGTTCGCGCGAAACTGGCTGCCATTACTGACTGGACGGCTGAGAATATTCACCATGCGATTCAGGGCACGGCGGATGAGCTGGAAGTCGGGATGGGTAAAGTCGGGATGCCACTGCGCGTTGCTGTCACAGGCGCGGGTCAGTCTCCGGGCGTGGACGTGACCGTTCATGCAATCGGTCAGAGCCGTGTACTGGCGCGTATCGATATGGCGTTAGCCTTCATTGCTGAACGTGAAACACAAGCGCAGTAATCGCTGTTAAATAGTGATAAAAAAAGCCAGCGCGGGAAACCGGCTGGCTTTTTTGCTTTCTGTGAAACGCTTGCCTGAAAACGTCTTAATTAACGTTGTTCAGTCGCAGGTGCTGCAACGGTAGGACGGTAGGCCAGGAAATACATCAGGCCCACGAAGCCCGCGCCACCGACCGCGTTGCCGAGGAACACGGCTGCGAAGTTCGGGAAGTACTGTGACCAGCTCAATGCACCGGCAAAGATTGCCGCAGGCACGATGAACATGTTTGCAACGACGTGCTGGAAGCCGATAGCCACGAATGCCATCACCGGGAACCACATCCCGATCACTTTGCCGCCGACTTCTTTACTGGCGAACGCCAGCCAGATCGCCAGACACACCAGCCAGTTGCAGCCAATACCGGAAATGAAGGCATGCATAAAGTCTGCATTCACTTTTGCGGTGGCGGTGGCGACGGTTTTGCTCAGGAAAGCGCCTTCGGTCAGCCCCAGAACGTGGCCGAAGAAATAGGCCACGGCCAGACTGCCCAGCAGGTTAGCGAGGGTCACCCAGAACCAGTTGCGCAGAACAGCGTAAAGGCTGATCTGACGCGCGAACCAGGCGATAGGTAAGGTCATCATATTACCTGTCAGCAGTTCTCCCCCTGCTAAAACGGTCAGAATAATCCCTACCGGGAACACGGCGGCGCCCAGTAAGTTACTGAATGATCCCCAGGATGCAGGTAACGTCCCTATTACGTGCAGATCCAGCAGGAAACCGGTGGCGATGAATGCGCCGGCCAGAAAGCCCAAAATTAACAAATTCAACACGGAAGCATGGCTTTTATTAACGCCTGCCGTGACAGCGATGGATGCGATTTCTTTAGGTGAATACAAGGACATGAGATTGCTCGAAGTAGTAAGTTATGATTATTGCGCGAGCAGTCTATTCTTAGAATTATCTCAAAACAAGCCGATCTTCATAGTCTGCTAACATTTCATTAATCATTCAGACATAGATGTTAAGAAAATGCTTAGGCAGATCATAAAGCTAGTCACCACGCGGGCTGGCGGGCAAATTGTAAAACAATTCATCACACCAAAAATTTCGGTGAGGGCAGAGGTTTTTTCCCTGCAAAATGGGGTATTTGGCGGCTTTTTCAGCGCTTGAATTGAGAAACGGATTTAGCCGTTGACAGGGTTAGCGACGTTTCATATTATGCGCCCCGTTCACCCGTTTTTACGGGCACGAATTGGGGGTATAGCTCAGCTGGGAGAGCGCTTGCATGGCATGCAAGAGGTCAGCGGTTCGATCCCGCTTATCTCCACCAACTTACTTACCAGAGTGAGTGGGTGAGTTCCTTAAAAGGGAACACAAGAAGTACAATGTGGACGACCTCGTGTGGGGGTATAGCTCAGCTGGGAGAGCGCTTGCATGGCATGCAAGAGGTCAGCGGTTCGATCCCGCTTATCTCCACCAAATATTAAAGAAACCCGCTTCGGCGGGTTTTTTGTTTTCTGCTATATCCCTTTCGGTTCCCTGAATTGCAGGCATAAAAAAAGGCGCCGGAGCGCCTTTCTTTGTCGTTCTGTTGCTACTTACTACGCCAGTACCAGACCCGCGATAGAAGCTGACAACACGCTGACCAGCGTTGAGCCGTACAGCAGTTTCAGGCCGAAGCGTGAAACTACGTTGCCCTGGTGTTCGTTCAGGCCTTTGATAGCGCCGGCAACGATACCGATAGACGAGAAGTTGGCGAAAGACACCAGGAACACGGACAAGATGCCCACGCCGCGTGGTGAAAGTTCGGTCGCCACTTTTTGCAGATCCAGCATCGCAACGAATTCATTGGAAACCAGTTTGGTTGCCATGATACTGCCGACCTGCAACGCTTCGTGACTTGGCACGCCCATCATCCATGCGAATGGATAGAAGACATAACCCAGCACGCCCTGGAAGGTGATACCGAACACCACATCGAACAGCGCATTCAGGCAGGAAATCAGAGCGATGAAACCAATCAGCATGGCTGCAACGATGATCGCGACTTTGAAACCGGCCAGGATGTATTCACCCAGCATTTCAAAGAAGCTCTGACCCTGGTGCGTGTTACCGATTTGCAGGTCTTCTTCTGAATCAACTTTATAAGGGTTAATTAACGACAGTACGATGAAGGTACTGAACATGTTAAGCACCAGCGCAGCAACAACGAAGCGCGGTTCCAGCATGGTCATGTACGCACCCACAATCGACATAGAAACGGTCGACATAGCTGTGGCTGCCATGGTGTACATACGTTTTTCAGACATTTTGCCCAGAATATCTTTATACGCGATAAAGTTTTCTGACTGACCCAAAATCAGGGAGCTGATGGCGTTGAAAGATTCCAGTTTTCCCATGCCATTAATTTTCGACAAGACTGTACCGATGATACGGATGACGAAAGGCAGTACCCGAATGTGTTGTAAAATACCGATCAGTGCGGAAATAAACACGATCGGACACAAGACTTTCAAGAAGAAGAACGCTAATCCTTTATCGCTCATGCCTCCAAATACGAAGCCGGTCCCTTCCGCAGCGAATCCTAATAATTTCTCAAACAAGTCTGAGAAGCCTTTCACAAAACCTAAACCGATTGAAGAGTTCAGGAAGAAATAGGCTAATAAGACTTCGATGACCAACAGCTGAACAATGAAACGTAAACGGATATTCTTCCGGTCACGGCTCACCAGTAAAGCGAGTGCAGCGACAACGGCCAACGCTAATACAAAGTGCAATATTCGGGACATGGGTGCTCCAAATTAGAGGCAGGCTATATTTCGACGGACATTTTATGTAACGCGTACATTTAAAACGTGAAGTCGCTTGCAAATATAGAAATTACAGACACGAATTGCAACAAATCGAGGCCTATCACACAAAAAATCAAGATGTTAATAAAACTAAGCACAGTTAGCATTCTTGTGCTAGTTTTATCATGTGCCGTAATGCGTTCTGAATCTGGCCAGTAAATGTCTGTTTTAGGAAAAAGCGTTCTGTAAGTCTTTATGAAAGCTCACAGAATGATTAACCACTCAGTTCACACTTTGCCGCTTACGCTACTGCCTATCAAAGTAATTACTCAGATCATTCTAAATGCACTTGATAATCATTATCAATTAGCTATGATTTATGTAAGCGTAACAATCGTAAGGGTTAACTGACTATGCTGAACAGCCGGGCCGAATCTACAGGCCGCGCAGCCAGAAAGATGAAGCTTTCACTGATGGGACCGGCGTTTATTGCCGCCATCGGTTACATCGATCCGGGCAACTTTGCGACTAACATTCAGGCCGGTGCCTCGTATGGTTATCAGTTGCTGTGGGTGGTGGTCTGGGCCAATGTCATGGCGATGCTGATCCAGCTCTTGTCTGCCAAACTGGGTATTGCCACCGGGAAAAACCTCGCCGAACACATCCGTGACCGTTTCCCGCGTCCTGCCGTCTGGGCTTACTGGGTGCAGGCAGAAATCATCGCGATGGCGACCGACCTCGCTGAGTTTATCGGTGCGGCGATCGGCTTCAAATTACTTCTCGGGGTTACCCTGCTTCAGGGCGCCGTGCTCACCGGGATTGCCACCTTTATTATCCTGGGTCTGCAAAAACGCGGGCAAAAACCGCTGGAACTGGTTATCGCCGGTTTGTTGCTGTTCGTGGCCGCCGCCTATATTGTCGAGCTGTTTTTCTCTCAGCCAAGCATGGTGGCGCTGGGCAAAGGCATGCTGATCCCTGCACTGCCCACCAGCGATTCCGTCTATCTGGCCGCCGGTGTGTTGGGCGCGACCATCATGCCGCACGTCATTTATCTTCACTCTTCGCTGACTCAGCGAGGCGGTAAGGCATCGAAAGAGCAGCGTTATTCCGCGACAAAACTGGATGTCGGTATCGCGATGACTATCGCCGGTTTCGTTAATCTGGCGATGATGGCGACCGCCGCCGCTGCGTTCCATTTCAGCGGACACAGCGGGATCAGTGAACTCGATGAAGCTTATCTGACGCTGCAACCGCTGCTCGGCCACGCCGCTGCGACGACATTTGGCCTGAGCCTGGTCGCTGCCGGTTTATCCTCAACCGTGGTGGGTACACTGGCCGGTCAGGTGGTGATGCAGGGCTTTGTTAAATTCTACATTCCGCTGTGGGTGCGCCGTACGGTCACTATGATGCCGTCTTTTATCGTGATTCTGATGGGGCTGGATGCCACGCGAATTCTGGTCATGAGCCAGGTACTCCTGAGTTTCGGGATTGCGCTGGCGTTGCTGCCGCTGCTGGCGTTTACCGGTAACCGCAGCCTCATGGGCGAAATGGTGAATACCAAAACCGTGCAGTGGGCGGGGCGCATCATCGTGCTGATTGTCGTCAGCCTCAACCTTTATCTGCTGATCGGTATGCTGAAATAATATCCGGCTGAAAGATTCAGGCCATAAAAAACGGGACAGTTTGCGCTGTCCCGTTTTTGTTTGTGTCATTCACTGAATTAATGGCGATGATCGCCATGCCCGCCGCGGTGATCCCGGTCGTGTCCGTGACCGCGATCCGGCCCACGGCCGTGGTCATAATGCGGACGTCCGTGGTCGCCATGATAATAACGCGGCGGCGGCATCGGACGACGTGGTGGATGGCGATGATTCCACCAGCCCTGATCGCGCCAGCGGTAGCCGTCCCAGTAATCCCCGCGCGGGCCACGATGACCATAATTGTGACCACGGTAACTGTTCCACCAGCTCGGGTTGCGCCAGTCGTACCCATCCCAGTAATAACCGCGACGGTCACGGTCGCCAATGCTGATGGAAAGACCGGGTGTATTGAGACTAAAGTTGCTGGCCTGTACAGCAGGCGCTGCGGCAGGCAGCAAAGCAAACAGCAATGTTCCGAGAAGTATTGGCTTAATCATAGACTGCCCCAGATTCCTTATAATTTATGCTGACAGTTATAAGGGGAAGAGGGGGTGGGTTCTATTGCTTACAATCCTGTTTTGATTGATTTACGCGCCTTAACGGAAACCTTACGGAAACTCCATAAAGGCGCGTTTATTAAGCAGGTGGGTAACCGTTTACACTAAAATCGCTTCGATGGTCGCCAGTTCTTCCGGGCTGAAATGACGGTTAGCCATCATGCCAACCGCATCATCAATTTGCCCGGTTTTGCTGGCGCCAATCAGCACAGACGTCACGCGATCGCCGCGCAGCACCCAGGCCAGTGCCATCTGGGAAAGTTTCTGCCCGCGCGCCTGCGCAATGTCATTCAGCTTACGCACTTTCGCCAGTTTTTCTTCCGTCAGCTGTTCGGCGGTCAGGAATTTACTGTCGCTGGCCGCGCGGGAATCTTCAGGAATGCCCGCCAGATAGCGGTCCGTCAGCACGCCGCCCGCCAGTGGCGAAAAGGCAATCGAGCCCACGCCGTAATCCGCCAGCGTATCGAGTAAATCGGCTTCAACCCAACGTTCAAACATCGAGTATTTCGGCTGGTGAATCAGGCACGGCGTACCGAGCTGTTTGAGGATCTCAAAGGCTTCTTTGGCGCGCGCAGCGGGATAATTGGATAAGCCGACGTACAGCGCTTTGCCCTGACGCACGATCAAATCCAGCGCCGCCATGGTTTCTTCCAGCGGTGTGTCCGGATCCGGGCGGTGATGATAGAAGACATCCACGTAATCCAGCCCCATGCGTTTCAGGCTTTGATTCAGGCTGGCAACCAGATATTTTTTCGATCCCCAGTCGCCGTAAGGGCCGTCCCACATGGTGTAACCGGCTTTCGAAGAGATGATCAGCTCGTCGCGATACGGCAGCAAATCTTCCTGCAAAATACGGCCAAAATGCTGCTCGGCAGAACCCGGAGGCGGGCCGTAGTTATTGGCGAGGTCAAAGTGGGTGATCCCGTGGTCGAAAGCGTGGCGGATAAGCTTCCGGCCATTCTCAAAGTGAGCGTTATCCCCGAAATTGTGCCAGAGGCCAAGGGAAACGACAGGGAGTTTTAGCCCGCTCTGGCCACAGCGGCGGTATTCCATTTTCTCGTAACGATTGGGACTCGCTAAATACGGCATAGAGACCTTTCTTTTAAATTGTATGAATCATGTAAGAATGAGGTAAAAAGCCCTTTTAGTGTATGCGCTTTCACAAGCATTTCCAGATATTCAGATCACATCCGGAACAATCCTTATTTCCTGTTTACGTAGCGCTTATTTGCATGAATAAAGGCGCAGCAGCTTAAATCCCGGATTCTTTTTCTATTACCGTAACTGCTGAACAAAGACGCCTGCGTGATCTCAGTGCAATGCTGTAACTCTGCGTTTCCACATTCTATTTCGAATAATAAATATCCTATTCCCCTGTTTGGAGTAATACTTAGGCTAGTGGGATTAACTGTTTACTCTATTTTTAACAGAGGATCGTCATGGATAATATCTATACCGTAGGTGACTATCTCTTAGACCGCTTATCATTTAGCGGGATCTCCGAACTGTTTGGCGTGCCGGGGGATTACAACCTGAAATTCCTCGACAGCGTGATTAATCATCAGCAAATCACCTGGGTCGGCTGCACTAATGAACTTAACGCCGCGTATGGTGCAGACGGATATGCGCGTACCAAAGGCATCGGCGCGCTCCTGACGACCTTTGGCGTGGGCGAACTGAGCGCGCTCAATGGCGTTGCGGGCAGCTTTGCCGAATATGTTCCGGTGATCCACATTGTCGGATCACCGGCGCTGACCTCGCAGCGCAAAGGCGAACTGATGCACCACACGCTGGGCGACGGCAATTTCGGCCACTTCATGCGGATGTCGCAACCGGTGAGCGTCGCGCAAGCCGCGCTGACGCCGGAAAATGCGCTGTCTGAAATCGACCGCGTGATTGAAGAAGTGATCTACCACTCACGTCCGGGCTATATTTTGCTGCCCAGTGACGTCGCTGCGTTGCCGGTCACAACCCGAGCCCACGCGCTCCCGGCGCGTCAGCCGCCATTTTCGCCATCTTCTCTGGAAGCTTTTGTTGCCGCCGCTGAAACTCAGTTGCGCGATGCAAGACGCGTTTCGCTGCTGGCAGATTTCCTTGCCGACCGCTTTGACGTCAAAGCCGCGCTGGAAGAGTGGATGGAAGAAGTGCCGCTGCCGCACGCCACCTTGCTGATGGGCAAAGGGCTGTTTAACGAGCAGCAAACGAATTTCGCCGGAACCTATTCCGGCGCAGGCAGCGCGGCGTCAACCCGCGAGGCCATTGAAGGCGCGGATGTGGTGATTAACGTCGGGGTGAAATTTACCGACACGATCACCGCCGGATTTACCCAGCAACTCCCCGACGGCAAATGCATTGATCTCCAGCCATTTTCTGCCCGCGTGGGCGATCAGATTTTCCACCAGTTACCGATGGCTAAAACCGTCAGCGTCCTGCATCGCCTGACCGCGGAACTCGCTTCCGGCTGGCAACCCTACCCGGTGAAACGCACGGCGCTGCCTGCCTCGCACGAAGGACATTTCGGGCAATACGAATTCTGGCAGCAGATTCAGGATTTCCTGCAACCAGGCGATATTCTGGTCGCCGAGCAGGGCACCGCATGTTTCGGCGCGGCGGCGCTGAACCTGCCGGAAGATTGCCAGTTTGTCGTCCAGCCATTGTGGGGCTCGATTGGTTTCACGCTGCCCGCCGCGTTTGGCGTACAGATTGCGGCTCCCGCGCGCCGCGTGGTGTTGCTCATCGGCGACGGTTCTGCACAACTGACCCTGCAGGGGCTGGGCGCGGCGATCCGCTATGGTTTGCCGCCAGTGATTTTCGTCATTAATAATGACGGCTATACGGTTGAGCGGGCGATCCACGGCGAAACGCAGCGCTACAACGACATTGCGCAGTGGAACTGGACGCAGTTCCCGTCGGCGTTTGGCGGCAATGATGTTTTCACCGCGCGGGCCGATTCTCCGCAGGCGCTGAAAGAGGCGATCGAAAAAGCCGGTGCGCATCGCCAGATGGCCTGGATTGAAGTGGTTCTGCCGAAAATGGATATCCCCGAACTGTTAAGCTCGGTGACAAAATCGCTGGCGAAACGTAACTCAGGGCAATAAATCGTCGTCCGTTTCCGGCGGGTCAATCAGCTGGTCGATGAACCAGCTTCCCGCCGGGCCGGGCTGATTATTTTTACTCCACACCGCATCCACGGAAATCTTTTTCGGCCAGCCGCGCAACGGCAGCGTCATCAGTTTGTCATGCCCGAACTGTTTCACCAGCCAGTGGGGCAGCGTCGCCCAGCCAAATCCCTGCTCCGCCATTTCCAAAAGCATCAGATAACTGGGCGCTGACCACACCTGACCCTGCGCGCGCGGCATTTCGCGACGGCTGTATGGCTGTAAACACAGCTCTCGAAACGTGTGTAACTGCTCGGGTTGCAGGCTCTCCATTTTCGCCAGCGGGTGTTCACGGCTGCAAAAAATCGACATATCCGTCTGCTCGGGCAGACGCGCCGCGCCAATATCCGGCGGATAACTTGCCTGCGCTTCCACCATGCCGATATGCGCGCGACCTGACTGCAACAGCTCGATGACGTCCTGATCTTCGGCAATCTGACATTCAAATTCGATATCCGGATAACGCTGCTCAAACCGGCGCAGCAGCGCTTCATGGTGGGTCGGCTGATAGGTATCGGAAAGCACAAACGTCAGGCGGGTTTCTGGCTGCGTGGATAACCGCACGGCCAGCTCATCAAGGCGCTCGCTGGCGGCCAGAATGGCCTGAACGTGGCTCAGAACGCGCTGTCCGGCGGGCGTAAGCACCGGATGGCGGCTCTGGCGATCAAACAACGTTACGCCTAAATCCACTTCCAGATTGGCAATCGCCGTGCTGACCGTCGACTGGCTTTTGCGCAATTTGCGCGCGGCGGCGGAGAAAGATCCGGCGTCGGCCGCCTCTACAAACGCCGTCAGGGCTTCCGGTGAATAGCGCATAAACAACTCTCCTGTGATTTCAATCCATCTATTTTATCGATACTTACTATCTTTCATCCATCTTATTTAGTGATGATAATGCCCGCCTGTGACAACCGTCACCCATTAATTATCAGGAATCAGGCAGGTTTTTATGTCTAAGCAAACACGCAATTCATCTCAGAAAACATTGGGCGAACGCATCTTTCATGCCGTCGGCTTCGAGACGCTGGCCGTCCTGATCTCCGCCCCGGTCGCCGCATGGGCGCTGAATAAACCGATCTGGGAAATGGGCGCGCTGGCTATCATGTTGTCGACGACGGCAATGGTGTGGAACATCATTTACAACACCTTCTTCGACAAATTCTGGCCGGTGACCCGCGTGGTGCGAACGCTGAAAATCCGTATTGCTCACGCGCTGGGTTTCGAGGGCGGGTTCATTCTGATTGGCCTGCCGATTGCCGCGCTGTGGCTGGGTATCGGCCTGCTCGATGCGTTTATGCTGGAAATCGGGTTCTTCCTGTTCTTCCTGCCGTACACCGTGGCGTATAACTGGCTGTACGACACGCTGCGCCAGCGCTGGATGCAGCGCCGCGAAATGGTTCAGGATTGCCCGGCGAAGCATTAATTCCCGCTGACCTTCGTCCGGAAAAAGCCCGCAGACATTTTCTTTGTTTGCGGGCTTTTTGTCGGTTATGGTTTTGTCACGCAGACAAAAGGGAAGCAGAAATGAAAACGTTAGGGCTGATTGGCGGCATGAGCTGGGAATCCACCGTGCCGTATTACCGGATGATTAACGAACACATAAAACAACAGTTGGGCGGATTACACTCGGCCAAACTGTTCCTCTACAGCGTCGATTTCTACGAGATTGAAAAGCTGCAAATGGCCGGTGACTGGCAGCAGGCGGGCGAACTTCTTGGCAACGCGGCCCGCTCGCTGGCGCGCGCCGGGGCTGATGTCATTGTGGTCTGCACGAATACGATGCATAAAGTGGCCGGTGATATTGAGCGGATTGGCGGCCTGCCGTTGCTGCACATTGCCGATGCTACCGCCGGAAAAATCAAAGCGCACGGGCTGAAGAAAATTGGCCTGCTGGGCACGCGTTTCACCATGGAACAGGATTTTTACCGCGGACGTTTACAGGAACTGCATCAGATTGATGTCGTGACGCCGGATGCCGGTGACCGCGAAATCATCCATCGGATCATCTACGAAGAGCTCTGTCTGGGGATTATCCGGGACGACTCACGCGAGGAATACCGGCGGATTATTGCCAGCCTGGAACAGCGGGGCGTGGAAGGCATTATTTTCGGCTGTACCGAAATCACCCTGCTGGTCGGCGCTGAAGACGCGGACGTTCCCGTTTTCGATACCACTGCCATTCACGCGCTGGCAGCGGCCGAGTTCGCCCTGAAAGACCATTAACCGGCGTCAGGATCCTGACGGCGTAATGACTGTTTCGCCACCAGCATCATCGGTTTACCGGCCAGCATCAGCCAGGCTGGTAACATCACGATACACAGCAGCGGCAGCAATTTAAGCCCCGGTACCACGGCGGCAGCCATAAACAGGCTGAGCCAGCCATCGCGCGTGACCACTAAAACCATGCCCATCACGGCGCAGGAAACGGTGACCGCTGCCGGCACATCCGGGGCATACTGATGCAACATCAGACCCAGTGAAACCCCGACGAACACCGCCGGGAAAATACGCCCGCCACGAAAACCGCAGGCCGCCGCGACCACTAACGCCGCCAGCTTGGTGAGCGTGATCGCCAGCAGCGGCCCCATCTCAAACAGCTGATTCGAATGCGCCAGCTCCTTCATCTCATCAAGCCCTTTGAACAGCGTGATTTCTCCGCCAATCAGCGCCAGCAGCCCGAGCACAAACCCGCCGAGACCCAGCCGCAGCACAGGATTCTGGATACTGTTAAACAACCGGTGCATATGCGGAAAGAGCCAGACGGCGAGCATCCCCAGCGCAATCGCAATTAACACCACCACCGAACCGCTGAAAATATCAATCAGCCGTGAGCTGTCATAAGCCGGAATGGTCAGCGAGAAGTCAGGCTGGAAAAACTGATCGGTGGTAATCGCCCCCGCACCCGCGGCGAGCAGCGGCGCGAAAAGCCGGTCCCACAGCGGCACATCTTTATTGGTGCCCAGCGTTTGCGAGAAAATCAGCGCGGCGGCAATCGGTGTACCAAACAACGCGCCGATGGTTCCGGCGGCAGCCAGAATCACCCAGTCGGTGGTCGGTACTTTCGGCATAAACCGCGCGCCAAACGCGGCGGCCAGCGCAATGTTAATCACGGTAATCGGATATTCAGGACCGAGACTGACGCCCCCGGCCAGCCCGAGCATTAAGGCTAACGCCAGACCGGTCAGTGAACTGACTGCAACCGGCGCGCCGATCAGCGATTCGGTCGCCGGATCCGGCCCCGCGTGGCCCGGCATATATTTAATTAATGCGCCCACGCCGACCCCGGTCAGCGTCAGCATGAACAGCGTCCAGCTGGAGGACTGAGTATTCACATTTAAAACCGCGGGAATGTTTTGCCAAAGCAAAGTTTGTAACGCACCGGCAAGCATCATAATGGCGACCAGAATCAGGCTCGACAGCACGCCGATAATGATCGCAGGCAGCGCAAAGGCCAGCATGAGTCTGGCGCGGGGATGAAACATGCAAGTATTTCCTTATTTTATAGTTTTGTTTGCCCTAATAGCTTAGATGAAACTCAGCAAGGTCTGTTTACCGGCGGTCGACATTATTTTGTGTGACATGCCGCATAAATGTGCGTTGGTTCAAAACTGCGTTGCAGCGTATAGCAATTACCGCTATTTTGCCCACACGAATCTGTAAGCTTTGCCCCGCTGGCAGGCTTTCGCCGGTCGTTAAGTGATGTGCAGCTTACATCAGCGCGCCCGGCAGCGTACTCTTTAGCACAGCAACTTTTGCGCGGGTGCGCAGCATAACGAATTTACTTTTTGTGGAGAATAACATGACCAAATACTCCCTGGTGGGCGATGTCGGGGGCACCAACTGCCGCCTGGCGCTTTGCGCTTTGGACAGCGGTGAGATTTCTCAGTCGAAGACCTTTTCCGGGCTGGAATATGACAGCCTCGAAGCCACGGTTCGTGAGTATCTTTCGCAGCAGCAACAGGAAGTTGAGGATGCATGTATCGCGATTGCCTGCCCGATTACCGGCGACTGGGTTGCGATGACTAACCACACCTGGGCCTTCTCCATTGCGGAGATGAAGAAAAGCCTCGGGTTGAAACATCTGGAAGTGATTAACGATTTCACCGCCGTTTCCATGGCGATCCCGATGCTCAAAGAAGCGGATTTGCTGCAGTTTGGTGGCAAAAAAGCGCAGGACGGCAAACCGGCGGTGATTTACGGCGCGGGCACCGGTCTTGGGGTTGCGCATCTGATCCACGCCAACAAACAGTGGATGAGTTTGCCGGGCGAGGGCGGTCACGTTGATTTCGCACCAAACAGCGAAGAAGAAGACATTATTCTGGAACAGCTGCGCACCGAAATGGGCCACGTTTCTGCGGAACGCATTCTGTCAGGACCGGGGCTGGTGAATCTGTATCGCGCTATTGTGAAATCCGATAACCGCGTACCGGAAAACTTCAAACCTAAAGATGTCACCGAGCTGGCGCTGTCAGACGAAAACGTCGACTGCCGTCGTGCGCTGTCGTTATTCTGCGTCATCATGGGGCGTTTTGGCGGCAATCTGGCGCTGAACATGGGGACGTTTGGCGGTGTGTACATCGCGGGCGGGATTGTGCCGCGCTTCCTGGAATTTTTCAAAGCCTCCGGTTTCCGTGCGGCGTTCGAAGATAAAGGGCGTTTCAAAGATTACCTGATGGATATTCCGGTGTTTCTGATCACCCACGATCAGCCGGGATTACTGGGCGCAGGTGCCTATTTGCGTCAGTCGATTGGTTTGACGATTTAATGTTTACGGCCTCCCTTGTAAAGGGGAGGCCGTAACATCAGAACCGCATTAACTGCCTGAATTCCTTTACCTTGCTCCGGCTGACCGGCACTTCGAAATCCAGATCACTTAACCGCAAAATGTAGGTGTTGTTAAACCACGGCACAATCTCGCGGATCTTCGATAAATTCACGCAATACGAACGGTGGCAGCGGAAAAAATGCTCTTCCGGCAGGCGGTTGCACAGTTCGGTGATATTCATCGGCATGGTGAATTCTTCTTTGCGGGTATACACCTGCGTCACCTTTTCCTGCGCGGCTGCGTAATAAATATCGTTAATGTCCGTCACGATAATGCGCTCATCTTTGATGAGATTAATGCTGTGGCTGACGCGCGGCGCGTTACTCGGCGCGGGCGCGGAAGCTTCCTGCTTATCCTGGCTGTCACGCTGAAAATGCGATTCGAGTTTTTGCAGCATCGTGACGATACGGGATTCGTGATACGGCTTGAGAATGTAGTCAAACGCTTCGATTTCAAAGGCTTCGGCGGCGTGTTCTTTGTAGGCGGTGATAAAGACAATGTAAGGCTTATGCGCAAATTTACTGATATTTTGCGCCAGCAAAACGCCGTCGAGCGAAGGAATGCTGATATCGAGGAAAATCGCATCGACTTCATTCGTTTGCAGATATTTCAGCACATCCAGGCCGTCATCGAATATCGCTTCAATTTTGATGCTGCTGTGCGTATTAATCAGATAACTCAGTTCTTCCTGAGCCGGTATTTCATCTTCGACGATAATGGCTTTCATGGAATATTCCCCGATGCGTTCGCCCGAAACGCGGGCGGCAGGTTAAATGCTTCAAAAAATGATAATTAGCGAACAGTAACTGCACGGGTCTTCCGCTTCAGGCTATTTTGCTCTCAAGGGCATTTGCCACTGCGGAAGAGGCCTTGGTGATTAAAAATGAAATATCCGTCCCCGGTTCAAGGCGGCGGATTGTCAGCCCCCGGCCGTATAACAGCGAAACGCGGTGATGCACATTTAGCAGGCCGATTTTATTGCCCGGCATTTCGTTGCGCTCAACGCGGTCAATGGTTTCCTGATTGATGCCGTGGCCAGTGTCTTTCACAGAAACCTTCACGCCGTCAGGCTGATGCTTCACTGAAATCACCACCACACCTTTTCCGCTGCACTTCTGGATCCCGTGGACGATAGCATTCTCCACCAGCGGCTGGATCAGCAGGCTGGGGATTTTCACCGAAATATCGTCATCAATGTCATAAATCACCGTCAGCTTGCTGCCAAACCGCGCCTGCTCGATGGCGATGTAATCCTGCACCTGATGCAGTTCCTTGCGCAGATCAATCAGCTCATCGTTCAGTTCCAGGTTATAGCGCAAATAGCGGGAGAGATTGATGATCAGCTGCCGTGCGACGTCAGGGCGGGCGCGAATTGAAGACGATATGGCATTCAATGCGTTAAACAGAAAATGCGGGTTAATTTTACTTTGCAGGGCGCGCATTTCAGCTTTATTCGCCATCTCACGCAGCTGCTCGGTGCGCGAAACTTCCATCTGCGTCGACATAATTTGCGACAGCCCGATCGCCATGACTTTCAGGGAATAGGTTATTCGGTGCGGGTCGCAATAATAGATTTTCAGGGAACCGGTCACTTCGCCTTTTTCCCACAGCGGGATAATAATCAGCGAGTGAATTTGTGGTGTGCGGTGCATCTCGTCGTTATTTTTGACGGTAATCTGGCCGCTTTCCAGCGTAGCCTTGGTGATCTCGCTGAGCGCTTCGTGGCCGATATTGTATTCTTCCGCGCCCGTGCCGACGTACGCAAGAATGTTCCTGGTATCGGTAATGGCGACGGCATCGGCGTCGATATCATCGCGGATAATCCGGCAAATGCTGTCTAACGATTCAGCGTTGATATTCCTGAAGTAGGGCAGCGTTTTATTGGCGATATCCAGCGCGAGCCGCGCCTGCCGGGCAGCAATAACTTCTTTTTCATCCTCGACGCTTTGCACCAGAATCACGATAAGGCCAATCGAACTGGCACCGAGGATCAGCGGCGCGGCGATATTCATCACGATATCCAGCCCGAGCGAAAACGGGCGGGCCATCAGTAAAATCAGGATCATGGTCAGCGTTTCGCACAGCATGCCGGCCAGAATACCGACTTTCCAATGCAGCGCTTTTTTGACTTTTTTATTGATATAGCCAGAAAGAAAACCGGCGGTAATACTGGTGATCAGACACGGAATGGACGTCGGCCCGTGAATGTCGATAAGAAAACGGTGAGTACCCGAAATCACGCCGGTAATAATACCGACCCACGGCCCGAACAGAATGCCGCCGGACATAATGGCGATAGTCCGCACGTTAATCAGCGAGCCTTCAACGTTTATCCCCGAAAGTGTGCCGAAAATCGCAAACAGCGAGAAAATCGCGGTGACCGCCGCCAGTTCCAGCGCCGTATGATTATCATTTTCTTTGTGCAGCAGTTTTCGGAACAGCGGGGTACGCGTGAGGAAGAACAGACAGATGAGCATCAGCGCCGCACGGTCAAAGACCGCCAGCAGCATATCAAACATGTGAGGCATGGTGATTTCTCTGCACAGTAATACATATCTGTGCCAAATGGATTCAGCCGTTATTATAAATAAAAGGTCAGAGATTCACCACCAAAGGACGGAATGCGGTCCGGTTCAGGTCCAAAACGCTATCTAAAAATGGAGAACAGCCAGAAATGATCTCGTTATCAACGCCGCGGCTTATCATGCAGCCAATCCAGACTGACGACTGGGCGTTCTTTTTGCGGTTGTACCAGACGCCGGAAGTCATGCGTTTTATCGGCGATATCGAAACGCCCGCGCAGGTTCACAGCCGTTTTGAGCAGCGTCTTGGCAACTGGGATCGCTACTGCGATTTCTGGCTCTGCCTGCTGATCCGCGAAAAAGAAACCGGCGCGGCGGTGGGGCTGACCGGTTTTTTCCCCGACTGGCGTCCGTATCAGCAGGGCGAAGTGGGCTTCATTCTGGCACCGGAACATCAGCGCAAAGGCTATGCGGTCGAGTCATTACGCGAAGTATTAAATTTTGCTTTCGATCAGTGCGGATTCCACCGTTTGCAGGCCAACGTGCTGGAAGGTAACGACGCATCGCGACGCGTGCTGGAGAAATGTGGTTTTCAGTATGAAGGCAGGCTGCGTGACAGCTACCGCATTGGCAACGAATGGAAAAATGACTGGCTGCTGGGGCTGCTTGCCAGCGATACGCGCCTTTAGTTAAAGATCTTAGCTAAAAACTTTAGTTAAAAAAATGTTGCTCAATCTCTCGACAGATTTTTTCCTCTGCGATATGTTCGTTGAAGGCCGCAACGCGGCCAGCGTCGCTCGGACGGTCCGGGCGCTTACGTATCCCAGAGGAAATTATGGCTGATTCCAGTTCACCCCGTCGTTTTTCGCGCATTGATCGTCTTCCCCCTTATGTTTTCAACATTACTGCTGAGCTGAAAATGGCTGCACGCCACCGTGGCGAGGACATTATCGATTTCAGTATGGGGAATCCTGATGGCCCGACACCGCCGCACATCGTGGAAAAGCTGGTGCAGGTTGCACAGCGTGAAGACACGCACGGTTACTCGACATCCCGCGGCATTCCGCGTCTTCGCCGGGCGATTTCCCGCTGGTATGCCGACCGCTATCAGGTTGAAATCGATCCGGAAAGCGAAGCTATCGTCACCATCGGGTCGAAAGAAGGGCTGGCGCATCTGATGCTGGCGACGCTCGATCACGGTGATACCGTTCTGGTGCCAAACCCAAGTTATCCGATCCACATCTACGGCGCAGTGATTGCCGGTGCGCAGGTACGCTCCGTGCCGCTGGCGGAAGGTGTGGATTTCTTTGCCGAGCTGGAAAAAGCCATTCGCGAAACCATTCCGCGACCGAAAATGATGATCCTCGGTTTCCCGTCGAACCCGACGGCGCAATGCGTGGAACTGGATTTCTTCGAGCGCGTGGTGGCGCTGGCGAAACAATACAACGTACTGGTGATCCACGACCTGGCGTATGCCGATATCGTGTATGACGGCTGGAAAGCACCGTCGATCATGCAGGTGCCGGGCGCAAAAGACATCGCGGTGGAATTCTTCACACTGTCCAAAAGCTACAACATGGCGGGCTGGCGTATCGGCTTTATGGTCGGCAATCCTGAGCTGGTCAGCGCGCTGGCGCGTATCAAGAGTTATCACGATTACGGCACATTTACCCCGTTGCAGGTGGCGGCGATTGCGGCGCTGGAAGGCGACCAGCAATGCGTGAAAGACATTGCCGAACAATATCGTCAGCGCCGAAACGTGCTGGTGCGCGGGCTGCACGAGGCGGGCTGGATGGTGGAAAATCCGAAAGCGTCGATGTACGTCTGGGCGAAAATCCCGCCTGCGTATGCCCACTTAGGCTCGCTGGAATTCGCCAAACGTCTGCTGGCGGATGCGAAAGTCTGCGTGTCGCCGGGCATTGGTTTCGGTGATTACGGCGATACCCATGTGCGTTTCGCGTTAATCGAAAATCAGGATCGCATCCGTCAGGCGGTGCGCGGCATTAAAGCGATGTTCCGCGCCGATGGCCTGCTGGCACCGAAAAAAAACGGTAACGAACCACCGGCTGAATCTGAATAATTTTCTGACGCGTTAAAAGCGGAAAACATCAAAGCCAGTCATCTGAGGTGACTGGCTTTTTTATTCACTCTTTTTATTAACGGCTCTTTGTTTAACGGATGTCAGCAGGTGAACAGCCAAACCGCTCGCGAAAACGCAGGGAAAACCGCGAACTGGCGCGATAGCCGCACGCATCGGCGATTTGTGACAGGCTCCAGCGCGTGGTTTGCAGCAGGGTCATGGCGTGATGCATGCGGATATCCTGCAACAATGTCCGGAAGCTGATTTGCTCTTCCACCAGCCGCCGCCGCAGCGTGGCTTCACTCATAGCCAGTTGCTGGCTGGCGCTGGCGGCGGTCCAGGCAAATTCCGGCGCGGAAGCCAGCAGCGTGGTCAGCCGGGTGCCCAGCGGTTCACCGGCGCGCGGCATGAATAAAATTCCGCGCTCCGCCAGTGCGATCAGCACGCCGGTCAGACGGTTTTGCTGCACCGCCGTGCTGGCCGGATTTTTCAGACCGTGCAGACAATAATCCAGCGTTTCCTGTAATTCATCGTCCAGCGGTACGATCTGAAAGCCGTTAAGCGGCGTGAGGGGCGACAGCAGCGGGGCGTTATCGCGGTAAAACCCGGCGATCAGCGCAGGCGAAAACCCGAGAAACAGCGACGAGAAAATCCCGCTTTCTGCGCTGACGGTTTTGCTGACGTGCGCCTGCGTATGTTGCGAAATCACCATCAGATGCGGCGTGTTTCCCAGCTTCACCGGCGCGTCGTGCTCCTGACTCAGCGTCAGTTGCCCGGAATTCACCCGCAGCAGCGATGGCTCGAAAAACCGGAAACTGGACACCTGATGCGGCTGTTGCAGATAAGGCCGCGCCAGCGAAAAAAGCCGGTCGTGGATGACCGGCAGTTGGTTTGGCAGAAGATTTTCTGCATTGCTGCGACCTTCAGAGGGCATAGTTTCTCCTGCCAGAGGGCATTACTTCACGTCCGGATTTAAGGTGTAAGTCCCTGTCAGGCTGGCCTGTGCCAGAACGTGGCCTTCGATAGCGGCCAGCACATCCGGGCCGTAGAATTTATCCTGTAACTCCAGTGAAGGAATATCCAGTGCATACAGCGTAAACACGTAGTCGTGCGCAATTTCATCATTCCACGGCGGGCAGGCACCGTCGTAACCGTAGTAATCGCCGCCCATATTTTCGTCGTCGCCAAACCACGCGGTATAACCGTTGATGCCATGACGCATTCCGGCTTCAGCGGGCAACGCCGGTTTACCTTTTGGCGTCACGCTGTCGCTGTGGCTGCCTTCGGCAATCTCACGGGTATCAGCAGGAATATCCACCAGCAGCCAGTGGAACAGATCGATACGCGGCAATGATGCGGAAACCACCTTGCCTTCCTGATTCACGTCGTCCGGACGGCCCGGCACATGCGGATCCACACAAACCAGCGCAAACGAACGGGTGTTTTCCGGTACGTCGCTCCAGGCTAAGTGCGGGTTACGGTTGGAGGAAAGCGCCAGGTGGTTTTGTGCATCCTGAACGGCAAATGCCAGCTCGCCCGGCATCGGTGCGCCGTTCTCAAAATTCTGACTGATCAATTTCATTGGAAAATCCTCTGCATGTCATTGGACTGGGGTATGGAGAGATTCTATCGCGATGCGCTTGCGGCAGGATGACATATCCCGTCAGATTATTCACTTTTCCCGTCATAATGACCGGAAGGGTGAGTCCTGCGGTCTTCATAAAGTCTGCGTATTTATTTCCTATACTCATTTTTCGTACCGATGGTTCCCTGATACTTATCTCCGGACAGGAAACGATTTATGAAAACCCGTTATTCGCTTTCCCAGATAAGCCTGCACTGGGCGACGTTACTGATGATTATTCTGACCTACGCCGCCATGCTGACCCGCGATTATTTCCCGGAAGATAATCAGCCGCTGGTGAGATTGCTGCATTTCAATTTCGGGATTTGCGTCTGGCTGCTGATGTGGGTGCGCATTTTCCTGCGCACGCGAAATACCACGCCGGCCATCACGCCGCCGCTGCCGCGCTGGCAGATTGCGGCGTCTCACGCCGTACACGCTGTTTTGTATCTGCTGTTTCTTTCGCTGCCGGTGCTCGGCGTGCTGACGCTGGAATTTGGCGGGCGCGACTGGGTTTTGTTTGGCTGGCAGGTGCCGCAGTTTATCTCGCCGGACCCTTCTGCGCGCCGCACGGTGCGCACGGCCCATGAATTCCTGGCAAACTGCGGGTATTACCTGATTGGCTTACACGCGCTGGCGGCGATTTATCATCACTATTTTCGCAAAGACGATACCTTTACGCGGATGCTGCCGGGAAAATAGTCCGGGGGAATGCAAATGCAGGAAGCTTCACCGGCAGGGCGTCTGCCGGTGAAGAAATCAATCAGTCGTTATCGCTGTTGTAGTGGATCACCCGACGCTTGCCGTCGATCTGCACGTCTGCCCATTTCCGTTGTACAGGCCTGACCTCACCGTTGCGCAGCGCCTGAATCAGCGCGTCTTTATCCTTCCCTTCATACAGATAAAGCTCTCCGGTTTGTGCCCATTTTCCGGCCTGACGGGCGAAAATCCGGCAGTTGATGGACGGCGTATCAAACGTATTACAGAAGAAAATTTCTTTCTGCTTATCGTTGTTCAGATCCAGCGTATTGATGATGCATGCGCCTTCTAAACTCAGACAATCACGCAGGGTACTTCGGTAATTCTCCAGCTCAGGCAGGCTTTTCCACCAGGAGTCATCCGGCTGCGATGCGCCTTTGGCCAGGAGGATCTGTTTTTTCGCGTCTTCAATGCGGTAGTTTTTCGCGGCGTTTTCAGCCTCTTTAACGCTGTAAGCACCCCAGCGGGAAGTTTGCGCCAGCATGTTTTTCAATGACGCCTGCAATCGTGGATCCTGGGTGAACGCCGGATTCTCCTGGAGTTTCACCAGCGCCTCATTCCCCCGTCGGCCGGTGTCGAAACGCAGCAGATTCAGCGAGAGATCTTTAGCCTGCGTTTTCCCGCTGTCCAGCCGCGCAATCTGGCTATTCACGCTGATGCGGTAAGGATCCAGCAGCGGGCTGTTGCAGGCAATCACCAGTAAAACCACCAGCAGCG
This sequence comes from Rahnella sp. BIGb0603, assembly GCF_024808755.1. NCBI lineage: Bacteria > Pseudomonadati > Pseudomonadota > Gammaproteobacteria > Enterobacterales > Yersiniaceae > Rahnella > Rahnella sp. BIGb0603. The sequence continues at coordinate 278,007 of NZ_JANUEX010000003.1, forward strand.
ACAGTGGTTTGTTGAACTGCGTAATGCGCGGCAACCAGTCCGGGCGCTTATCGATAACGGAAAAACTGTAGCAAACCGACGCGATCAGCGTGACGACAATAATCTGCATCGCCCAGATCCGCGACGGCGTCCAGCCGTATTGCGACACGCGCAGACCGGTGGCGTACAGCGCCAGCGCGGCATACACCGGCAGCAGCAAAATCGCGGCGTTGACCATCAGGCGGATGGCTCGCGGATAAGGCTTCACCGGGCTGTCCGTTTCCCGCACCACATTTACCAGGATCAGCACGCTCAGCGCCATGGTGGTCAGCAGACTTGCCGCCGACCACGCCTGAGACAGCGCGTTCAGCCCGGTAAACGGCAGCGCAAACAGGAAAATCAGCGCGATAAACGCCACCAGCGGCAACAGACCTTTCAGGATAAAACGGATGATGTTGCGCGTCGTGTTCATCAGCGAAGGCTGGGTGCGGCAGGTGACAATGCTGATGCCCAGAAGCACGCCGTAAAGCAGCCAGCCGACCAGCGGCGTATCGTAAAACAACTGGTGGAAGTATTCGATGCCGATCAGCCGGAACAGTGCCGCCCAAAGCGCGACCACCGCAACGGCCAGCAGCATCAGCAACACCGTTAACATCACGCACAGAATATTCTGGCTGTAACAGGCCGCCAGATGGATGTAGCGGTAGCGCGTCTCCGGCGGGAAAGCCTGAACCTGAAGCCACGGCAAAATAAAGAACGTCAGTAACCCCAGCGACAGCTGGAACGGAACAAGAATGCTGTCCGTCATATTTGCAAAAATATTACTTTTTGCCCATGCCGCCAGCCCGGCCAGCAGCAGGGTGAAGACGATAATACTTGCCCAGACCCGGCCGTCTTTCAGCCGCGTAACCGCCAGCGAAATCAGCACCGGTAATACCAGTGCCATAGTTTGTCCGTAAATATTATGCGTAAAGCGAATCAGCGCGGGCGTTTCCGGGGCAGAGAAAAAGAAATACAGCAACAGGCCCTGCAACAGGCATATCGCCATGATAAAAGCACGTGCGGGCGAAGGAACTGGGGGCATTGCGCTTCCTGCCCGGTTGAACTGAGGCATCCGTGACTCTCCAAAGTGTAAGGGGACATGATCAGAAAATTCTTGTCAGTGTAGAGAATTCCGCGGCTGAGTGCAGAAAACTCTTCTCCGGACGGTACTGGCAATTTTGTGAGCCTCACCGCATAACTGGCAAAATCAGCGGCAGTCACTAGGCTTAAATATTGGATGGAGAATTTCGAGGTGAAAATGGCTGAACACGAACTGAAAGAAAAACGCATTGAAATCGTTAAGAATTTCTACGCCAAACTGGATCAGGCGGATGCTTCATTGTTAGATCTCTTTGCTGAAGACGTCGTGCTGTTCTTCCCGAAATTTGGTACCGCCCAGGGTAAATCGTCATTGGGAGAGCTGGGCAAACGTTTTGCGCTGGAGATAGACAAAATTCAGCATATTCAGGATGCTTTCGCCTTTCTGAGTGATGGCGACACGATTGTGCTGGAAGGACAGATGCGCGGCGTGATGCAAAACGGCGACCGCTGGCCAACGTCAGAAGCGGGGCGCCATCATTTCTGCACGGTGTTTGTGTTCGAGGATTTGCTGATAAAACGGGTCAGTATTTATCTGGATCCGGACTTTAATCTTGAGGACAAAAAGCGCGTCAGCAATTACCGCCAGACAGTGAAAGCTGAACCATCTTAAAAAAGAAGGGAAGTGGCTTCAACCCGCCACTTCCCTTCGCAACTCCCCTCCATTATCAGGAATCGGTGGGGACAACGCTGTTTTTGTAGCGTTGCAGGATCGGAGAATTGATATCCGAAGGATTCTGCAACTGCCACAGATTGCGGTCGATACCATCATTCACCAGATAAATTACACCCGACTCAATGGCCGACATCAGGCACAACATCACCGGTTCGTTGGTGGTGTAACCGAGTTCGCCTTCCAGCAGACGCTGGTAATCGATAAAGCGGAACACCCCGGCCTGCACTTCATACGACAGGATTGTCTTGCTGGTATTTACCGATGACAACACTTCCCCGGTATTGACGTCGACCGCGCGCAGGTTCACCGCAATCTGATCCAGCTGATACTGCGTGCTGGCGCCAATGCCGAAATAACGTGCCCCGATCCCGCCTGATTTCACATTGCTTTCATAGCCAATAATCGAGCCTTCGATCAGGATATTCGCGGCCACCAGAGAGGAAAGCGGGCGCTGGTTATTGATGGCGACGCTGCCGTTATCCTGTGCGGCACGGATAATTTTGCGTTCATTGAGCAGGTTTTGCAGACCCTGACGTTCCAGAGGAATAAACCATTTCGAATCTTTCAATGCGGAAACCAGCATGGCCGTGGCGCTCTGCGGTACTGCCGTCGAGAAGTTACTCGCCGGATACGGTTTGAACTGGCCCGTTTCATCCTGAATATTGTAAACCGAGACAAAAATTCGCCCTTGGGGTGACGGGAGATGCGTCAGATCTGTATAACTTTGTGCTCTCGGCAATAACGTGGGTTTGGCGGCTTCTTTCGGTGCTGCTGTGAGGCACCCGCTCAGCACAAAAACTGCGATGAGTAATAAATAGCTGCGCATGATGTTGTTCCTGTTTTTATTGGTCATCGGAATCAGTTAGTCGTTGCAGACAAACCCTGAACCTGAATAGTGGAAATTTTGCCGGTTTTGCGGTCAGTGACATTCATCACCAGCTGCCCGTCGGTATTCTGGATATCCACAATAAAGTCCTGTGTCACCAGCCGCCCCGGTTTCCCCTGATTCACGTTACCCATCAGGCTGCCCAGTAATTGCGACTGGATAGACGCGGTAAAGTTATCCAGCGCTGAAGTACTGGACGTGCCGAAATCATACGCATCGGGGTCTTTATACGAGTTTTGCGCCTGCGCCTCATTGAGCAGAAACGCGCCATTATTCGGGTTGCCGCCGAAATTCGGGTTGATGAACTGGAAAACCATATTGCCGCCCCAGGACAACGGGGACGCCGTCAGCAATGCCAGCAGCATCACCGAACGCGGGACAGAGACTGGAATATTCACGATGCTCTCCTTAAAAGAGGCTGTGCATTAAAATTCGTCATGGGCAAGATCCCCGGTACCAAGTAGTGCTTTGTCTAGCTGCCGCCGTGATAAGGCTTCCGTGACCCCGGCAATGGCGGTATCGATGTCCTTATTAAAATTGCGACGGTTCGGAAACAGCAGAGTCTGATACAAGGTGTCCTGACCTATTTTTATGGTGATCCAACTGCCCCAGCGGGCGCTGGGTCTTTCTGAAATAGTGATCGTTTCCGGGTAGTTCTGATCCCAGCGGTCGGTAAAACCACGGTAAAAATCGTGACCCACCGACGTCACCGTGCGATCGGTAATCAACCCCGGATCCCGTACATCAGCGGCCTGGACATGCACGCAGGTAGCACAAAGCAGCGCCAGCCAGAGCCAGAACGATTTCATACAAGGAGTCATGATGTCAGCGCTTGAGATTGTCGTTAGCCCAGGAAGCCGCCTGAGTACGGTTCTTGACGGAAATTTTCCTAAATAAATTATAAAGATGCGTTTTGACGGTGTTCTCGCTGATAAACAGCAGACGTGCGATTTCCGTGTTCGACGCGCCAACACGTAACTTATTCAGGATCTCTTTTTCACGGTGGGTCAGACCGGTGTCTTCACTGTGAAGATGGCGGAAAGCGCCGGACTGATTGATCAGATAGCTGGCGAACCCCTGAGAGAAATAGCATTCCCCGCGGATCACGCTTCTGATACCTTCCACCAGATGCTCTTCATCGGTCGAAAGATAAAAAACGGCGCTGATCCGTGGCCAGGTTTCGATTTCACGGAAATGATAATTATCGGGCGTATTCAGCAGCAGTAACTTTACGCTGCTGTGATACCGGTTAATGGCTGACTGCCAGGATTCAATGGTCCTGCGGTCCGCTTCCATCATATCGAAGAGAATTAATGTCTCCTGAAGATATTGATCGTCCAGAGACTTATGAATATTGTGCAACCGGGTATTAACGTAAAGTTGTTGTTTTAATTGCTGCAATAAAGCGCTGGCTTGTAATGATGGTTTGGTCACTAATAAAAGAATATTATTATTGATTGCTGCTTCATTACTCATAATGAAACCCTGCCCTGATTTATTATCGCCACAGCCGGCCAATGCCTGACAATTAAAACAGGCATAAAATAGACTGTGATTTTATTTTGCTAAATCTATAGCTGTATGTTTGCTGTGTATATCTGAAAACTGAAAATATACGCAACCTGAGGCACATAATATTTCAGGTCGTTTTATGTGCGGTACAGACTCAATTTAGCTTTTGGTTTCCCTTACGCAAGGCTTATTTATGTTTCAAAATGTAACGTAAAATGTATAAAATTTTCTTAATGTATTGCATTAATTTTTCAGCGCCCAGCTTAAAGGGAATTTAAGTAATGAACTTACACAATCTTAACGTTCGTCCTTGTTAAGGCTGCGAATTTAAGGATTACTTAACGCAAATATCCCTCCGGAAACTGCAACGGTCTGCATGATTCATCGTGAATAAACCCATTATCAGCCTCTCATACATTTGATTTAGCTTAGGTGAGGCCGTGCAAAAGCCCTTTTGCGGCCAGATAACGCGGGGTGAAGCAAGCTGAACAGGAGCTTTACGGGCAATGTTAAGGGTTGGAAATGTGCGAAAGATCTCTTTTATGGCCGAATGCGTGTCAGTATTTTATTAAGAATAGTTGCATTTGTGTGATTATTTGGCCGGCTATTTTTTAGCACTTTAGGATTAATGCCATGGGGTAGATTAGCCGCGCTGACCTTTTACTTAAATGTTCTGGTCAATCCGCATGAGAAGTGCATCCTCATACTTTTTGATGAAGCTGGAAATTAAAATACGACGTGCGGGTGAGTTTCTTATTCGGATGAAACACCATAATCAATTCGTCAGCAGCAATAAAACCGGCGAGCTTATTATCAGGCGTCGGGTTTAAAAAGGTGACGAAATGAAGAAGACATTACTGACCCTGGCGTTACTTTCCATATCCTGGGTCGTTCACGCACAACAATCTGACATGGGTTACTCAGATTTAAATTCTGACAGTCCGGATCAGTATTTTGCTGGCGCGAGAAATTCATCAGGGAATTCATCAACGATTTACCAGAACGGTAACAGTAATGTGGCCTATACGAATCAGACGAGTTCCGGCAGTTCAAGCGTTATTCGTCAGATAGGTACAGAAAATACCGCGGTGGTAAATCAGAGAGGTAATGGGAATAACGCTGATATTTCCCAAAGCGGCAGCGATAATTTTGCTTACATATCGCAAAGCGGCGGCGGGGATGCATCCATTACGCAACAAAATTTTGGCAATACGGCTTACATTCTGCAAAAAGGCCGGAGTGTGACGGAAATTCGCCAGAATGGTACGAACCAGAGCAGCGGTGTCGTACAAAACTCGTCAGGAATGGCGATTAGAGTGACACAGCATTAACAAACATACGTTCTTATGACATGACATCCGATATTAAACCAATGGGGTAGCATCATGAAACTTTGGAAAATTGTGGCAGTCTCCGCTTTAGTCGTCAGTGGCAGTGCATTTGCAGGTGGTGGGTACGGTGGGGGCGGTTCTGGCCCATCCGGTCCGTCCACTCCTCCGTCAACAGTACCCACATTCTCGACGACTCAGTGGAACTCTGAAATCCAGATCTATCAGGAAGGTAACGGTAACTATGCCAATGCTGACCAAAGCGGGGTTAAGAATTCACTGACCGCTATTAATCAGAATGGCTACAAAAATGCCGCAACCACGTCTCAAACCGGTGATAAGAGCCTGATCAGCATTATTCAGAAAAATGGCGGTCTTAACACGGCTAACGTGAACCAAAGCGCCGATCAGAGCCAGGTTCTGGTATCTCAGTCTGGCTGGGCCAACTTGTCTCAGAACAGTCAGAGTGCCAATGGCAGCCTGACCAGTGTGACTCAGGTAGGCACTTCAAACGTGGCTTATACTAACCAGCACTAAGCCTGCGCGCGAAATGAAAAACAGGGCACGAGCCCTGTTTTTTTTCGACTGGATCCAGAGGATAAATGTGATGCACTTACTTCTGATTGCCGCCGTAATGTCCAACCAGCTCTGGTTTGATACCCATAATGACGCCCAAACCTACACGGTAACGCCGATGGTCAGCCTCACCAAAGCCTGCGCTTGTCAGGTAGCGGTGTCCGTTTCGCAGGAAAGCACCGCCGGAACCAGCACCAGCCGCCAGAGCCAGAACATGAATCTCGCCGCCAGCCAGGCGCAACCGCTCGGGCAAATGCGTTTTGCCGTCAGACCCGGTGGGAAAACGCAAATCATGATTACGGTTACGGACGGCGATAAACTGCGGCTGGAAAAACAGCTAACGCTGCCCAATGATGCATAACGGTTAACATATAGAGCAGACGGCGTTTAAACGAGTCAGACCGCCAGACTGTCGTAGCCTTTGCGGCGATAATTGAGGGCGGAAATGCCCCAGAACACCACAAAAATTGCCACGGCGGCATACCCGACGCTGCCCATATTGTCATTGAGTTCTCCGACAACGCGCCAGAATGCGCCGTGCAAATCCAGCTTGTCTGCCATCAGCCCGAGCGCTTCCAGCCCGCCGATAAACAGGGCGATAAATACGCTGGTGGCCGTAATGGTCATATTGTAATAGAGCTTGCGAACCGGTTTATCAAACGCCCAGCCGTACGCGCCCACCATGACAAAATTGTCGAGCGAGTCGACAAGTGCCATGCCGCTGGCGAACAGCGCCGGGAAAATCAAAATACTCCAGACGGACATCCCGGAAGACGCGCCCGCCGCGGAAATGCCCAGCAGACCGATTTCCGTGGCGGTATCAAACCCCAGCCCGAACAAAAATCCGACCAGATACATCTGCCAGCTTTTATTCACCAGATTAAATGCGAAACTGAAAATCCGGCTCATGATGCCGCCCTGAACCTGATTCAGCTCTTCTTTATCTGAGAAAGTCTGCCCTTGTTTAACTTTCTGAAAACGACGATATACATCCCGCAAAATCAACGCATTCAGCAGCGCCATCATCAGTAAAAACAGTGCAGAAATCAGCGTGCCGAGGGTGCCGCCATAATCATGCAGCCAGCCGATTTTATTGCCGAAAACCAGCGATGTGGCGGCGATCGCCACACAGGCCAGCACCACAATGCTGGAATGCCCGAGTGAGAAAAATGCCCCGACCGCCACCGGCCGCTGTCCCTGTTGCATCAGCTTGCGGGTCACGTTATCGATAGCCGCAATGTGATCCGCATCGACCGCGTGCCGCAAGCCATAGCCGTAAGCCAGCAACGCCGCTGCCATCAGTGCCGCATGATGGCGAAACACCAGAAATGCCCAGGCCCAGGCCAGTAAATTAATAGCCACCAGACCGGTTAAAAGCCAGGAAGCGCGGCGGTGTGTGTGGAAAATGTCACGGCTAATCATGGGGATCCTTATTGTTTTGATAAAGAAGTTGAAACAGAAGCTGAAACAGAAGCAGAAATAAAAGAAGAGAACTGAAGGCGCGCACAGGCGACCACAGCCTGACCCAGCGCCAGCCCGCCGTCACCGGCCGGGACGTTTTGCGGCATCAGCACCCGCAAGGGCGACAGATGATGGTGCAAACGCTGGCGCAGCAGGCGGTTATGCAAAACACCGCCGCCGAGTGCAACGGTACGGATACCGGTGCGGGCACAATGAAAACGGGCGAGGGCGGCAAAACCCTGCGCGAGGGCGTCATGAAAAGCGAAAGCCCGTGCAGCAGGCGGTGCCTGCCAGGCGAGCCACTGCTGCCAGAAAGTGGCTAAATCCAGAAATATGCCACCGGATGTATGGCGCAACGGGAGCGTAACCGGATGCGAAATGCCTTCCGCGCGGTGAGCCAGTGCTTCAAGCCGGCAGGCGGCTTCGCCTTCCCAACTCAGCTGCGCCGGTGCACAGCCGAGCGCGGCAGCGACGGCATCAAACAGTCGCCCGCAGGAAGACGCCAGCGGCGAATTCACTCCGGCGGCGATGGCTTTCGACAACGGCAGCCACGGGTGTTCATCCAGCACGCGCGATTCGTGCAGCGACTGCCAGCCGGGCACGAAAGCCTGCCACTGCGCCAGCAGATTGCGCCACGGTTCACGCGCCGCGCGGTCGCCGCCGGGCAGCGCTACGGCAGGTAAACCTCCTAAATGTTCGCAATGCAGATAATCCACCTGCAAACATTCACCGCCCCACAGCGCGCCGGTTTTGCCTGCCGGAATGCCGTAACCCAGCCCGTCCAGCGCCAGCCCGATGACTTTTCCGCCGTCCAGCGGCCAGCCGTTTTCTGCCAGACACGCCGCGAGATGCGCGTGATGGTGAAATACATCAACCACCCGTATTCCGTGGCTTTCTGCCTGAACGTGGCTGACATAAGCAGGGTGCGCATCGCGGGCAATCGCCACCGGCGTGCATTCATAAAGCTGCCGGAAATGCTCCATGGCCTGCTGTTGCTGGCGGGCAATATCGCCGTCAGCCAGCGATCCGAAATGCGCGCTGAGAATGGCCTGATTGCCGCGTACCAGACAAAACGTATTTTTGAGGTCGCCGCCCAGCGCCAGCACTGGCGGCTGGGTGTTGAAACCGGCGGGCAGCGGCAGCGCATCCGGCACAAAACCTCGCGCACGACGCAGAACTTCAGTGCCCTGCGGTGTCACGCGAACCAGCGAATCGTCGGCGCGCTGAACGATGTCGCGGTTATGCAACAGGAAGACGTCGGCAATTTTGCCGAGCTGACGAAGTGCATCGTCATTATTCAAAACCGGTGCACGCCCCGCCGCATTCCCCGACGTCATCACCAGCGGCGTGCCGCAGGCCTGCATCAGCAAATGATGCAACGGCGTAAATGGCAGCATCAGCCCGACTTCATCCAGCTCCGGCGACACCGCCGCGCACAAAGGCGACGTGACGCTTTTTGCCGTCAGCACAATCGGCGCGGCAGGCGAACTCAGAAGCTCCCGCAACGCAAACTGCGGACTGTCGTCACTGCATTGCGCCAGCCAGCCGATATCCGGCAGCATTACCGCCAGCGGTTTTGACGGGCGATTTTTGCGTTCCCGCAGCCGCATAACTGCATTCTGTTGCGTGGCATCGCATGCCAGATGAAAACCGCCCAGCCCTTTGATCGCAACAATTTCACCCGCCTGCAATGCGGCCACGGCGTAGCTGAGCGCTGCATTTCCCTGCACCCGCGTTTCGCCGTTTTGCCGCGTGGCGCGCACTTGTGGCCCGCAGTCCGGGCAGGCGACCGGTTGTGCGTGAAAGCGCCGGTCGGCCGGGTTTTGATATTCCCGCTGACATTCCGGGCAGAGCATGAATTCCGCCATGCTGGTGGAAGGACGGTCGTAAGGCATGGCACGGATCAGCGTAAAACGCGGACCGCAGTGCGTGCAGTTGGTAAAGGCATAGCCGAAACGGCGGTCGCCGCGGCGGGTGATTTCCTTCAGACATTCCGGACAGGTCGCCGCATCGGGTGCCACTTGCGTGTCCATCTGGCTCTGGCGGCTGGGCGTGATGGTGAAATCCTCAGGAGGCGTTTGCCAGTCGAAAGGGTCGAAACGGATACTGTCGATGCGCGCCAGCGGCGGACAATCGCGTTTTACCTGAGCGATAAACGCGTCGATATCGCCCGGCTGAAAAAGTCTGATTTCCACGCCCGCACTGTCATTACACACCTCGCCGCGAAGCTGCATCCGTTCTGCCAGTTGCCAGATAAAAGGCCGGAAACCGACGCCCTGAACCTTGCCGCAGATACGGATCACGTGAGAATCAAACATACAGCCTCTTGGGATTTTGGGTGTGATCCTCCCCCCGCGAAGGGGAAGGAGCTTAAAACCCTCTATTTTGGGAGCTAAAAAAACTAAACCTCTATCACCGGGATCACATCCTCAACGGCGCTGCGCAGACGCGCTTTCATGTCGCTGTAGGTTTGCTGTGCGTAGTTTTCCGCCCAGCGCTGGTCGGCAATCTGCTGAACGTTAACGGCGCAATACTTGGTTTCCGGCGTTTTAGAGACCGGATCCAGATTATCCTGCGTCAGTTCGTTACAGGCACCAATCCACCACTGATAGGTCATGTACACCGCGCCGATATTGATACGTTCATTGAAGTTGGCGCGTGAAATGACTTTGCCACGGCGCGAGGCGACCCAGACCAGTTGCTGGTCGCGGATGCCGAGCGCTTCGGCGTCCTGCGGGTGCATCTGCACAAAGCCCGGTTCGTCGGCCAGTGTTTGCAAAGCGGCGCAGTTGCCGGTCATTGAGCGGCAGGAATAGTGGCCGACTTCGCGGACGGTACACAGCACCAGCGGATAACTCTCATCCGGCACTTCTGCCGGTGCGCGCCACGGTGCGGCAAACAGCTGGCCTTTGCCGGTTGGCGTATCGAATCGGTTGTCGGCGTAAAGGTACTGCGTCCCCGGGCTTTCGAGGGTGGTGCAAGGCCACTGAACGTGCCCAAGTTCGCCCATTTTTTCGTAGGTTGCGCCGTAGAACAGCGGGCACAGCTCACGCATTTCGTCCCAGATTTCCTGGTTATCGTTGTAATGCATCGGATAACCGAGTTCTGTCGCCAGCAGACTGATGATTTCCCAGTCGCGTTTGACGTTGTATTTCGGTTCGATGGCTTTTTCGAAACGCTGGAAGCCGCGGTCAGCACAAGAGAACACACCGCCGTGTTCGCCCCACGACGTGGCAGGCAGAATGACGTCGGCCTGTTCAGCGGTTTTGGTCATGAATATGTCCTGCACAACGACAAATTCCAGCGCCTCGAAGCCTTTGCGCACCAGACCCAAATCGGCCTCAGTCTGCAACGGATCTTCGCCCATGATGTAGTAGGCTTTCACGTGGCCTTCAATCGCCAGGTGCGGGATTTCGGTGATGCGGTGGCCGACTTCAGCGTCCATCTGGTTAACGTCAATGCCCCACGCATCGGCGAATTTCGCACGAACTTTTGCGTCGGTGACGGCCTGATAGCCGGGGAATTCATTCGGCAGAACGCCCATATCACAGGCACCCTGCACATTATTTTGTCCGCGAACCGGCCCGACACCGACGTTGGCGCGGCCCAGATTACCGGTCAGCAGCGCCAGCCCGGCCAGCCCTTTCACCACGTCTACAGCCTGACCAAACTGAGTCACGCCCATGCCCCACATGATAGTGGCAGAAGGGGCGGCGGCGTAAGTGCGCATCGCCTGACGGATTTGCTGTGCAGAAACGCCGGTCTGTTCGGCGACTGCTTCCGGTGAATAATCGGCAACGTTTTTGCGGTATTCCTCGAAGCCTTCGGTGTATTTCGCCACGTAGTCGTGGTCATACAGGTTTTCTTCGATCAGCACATGGGCGAACGCGTTCACCAGCGCCATGTTACAGCCGTTTTTGATTTGCAGATGCTGATCCGCAATGCGCGCGGTTTCGATGCGGCGCGGATCACAGACGATAATCTGTGCGCCTTTTTCTTTGGCTTTGATCACGCGGCGCGCGACGATCGGGTGGGAGTCCGCGCAGTTATAGCCGATTACCAGCAGGCATTTTGAATTCTCGATATCGCCGATGGAGTTACTCATTGCGCCGTTACCGAGCGTTGCCTGCAAACCGGCAACGGACGGGCCGTGGCACACGCGGGCGCAGCAGTCGACGTTGTTGGTACCGATGACCGCACGGGCAAACTTTTGCATCACATAGTTGGTTTCGTTGCCGGTACCGCGGGAAGAACCGGTATGCATGATGGCGCGCGGGCCATGTTTTTGTTTGATTTCTTTCAGGCGCTGCGCGGTATAGCGAATGGCTTCATCCCAACTGACGGCTTCAAATTTTCCGCCTTTCTGACGGCGGATCATTGGCTGCGTCAGGCGCGGGGTCAGCAGTTTGGTATCGTTAAGGAAATCCCAGCCGTAATAACCTTTCAGACAGAGTTCACCCTGATTAGTGACGCCATTGGCGGCTTCGGCGCGAATGATTTTTCCATTATCCACAACCAGATTCAATTTACAGCCGGCCCCGCAATACGGGCAGACGGTGGTGATTTTTTTCATGTGATTACTTCCTCTATCCGGAGTTAAAACAGCAGGGGAGATGTGCTGTCGAGCGCAGCGCGGCGGCGTTTTTCTGCGTTCATTTCCTGTAAGTGATTACGGTCGATGGCGTAAAGCGCCTTGGTCGGGCAGATTTCCATGCACGCCGGGCCTTCTGCGCGGGTGTGGCACAGGTCGCATTTATGCGCTTCAGCTTTGTCGGACGTGGCAACCATTGCGGCACCGTTCTGGCGGAAAATCGGTTTGGTGACCACTTCCATCGCGCCATACGGGCAGGCGACAACGCAGGTTTTGCAGCCGATGCAGCGTTCCTGCATCACCTGAACGTGGTCGCCGGTGCGCAGGATCGCGCCATTCGGGCAGACGTTGGCGCAGGGCGCGTCTTCGCACTGGCGGCACATCACCGGCGTACTGAGATTCACGCCTTTAATGACGTGCAGGCGCGGGGCGAACGTGGCGGCGTTCAGCAGCGAGATATCCTGAGAATCGCTGTGCGCCATGACGCAGGCAATTTCACAGGTACGGCAGCCGATGCATTTTTTAGGGTCGGCGATAATGAACCGGTTCATGTCTACTCTCCAAATCCCCGTCGTCCCTGGCACCGCAGGTGCGTTGGCTGCGTTCACCCGACCGAATCACTGACGCATGTCAGCTCATCGGGACTCCTTCGCTTGCCGCCTTCCTGCAATGCCAGTGCCTTAGGGGATTTCTGTGTACTTAAATTGAAGTGGTTAAAAGTTTTCATCTACTGCTATACATAAACCATGCCAGTTTTATGGTTTTATTTTTATACTTGTCTTTCAATGAGTTAATGATTCTCTTGCCTGCCGATGACAACGCGTGTCACTGACGTCATGTCCGCGTCGTCACCACATCGACAGTTATGTCGACAGCAAGGTCAGGCGGTTTCTGCCTGAAAAGGCGCGATGCCCATGCCCTGTTCCAGCGCCGGTAACAGCTGATGCAAACGGATGACGGCCTGTTCCACGGCGTCGCTCATCGGGTAATAAAACGCGACGACGTCCGGCTGAATGCCGACAAACGTGATTTGCGGGATATCCTCACGCAGCTGCTGCATGAGAAACGTCAGCGGCAAATTGTGGGTGGTCATCATGAACATTTCGCTGATGTCGCTTTCTTCGAGAATGCGCATCTCACCGGGCATCAGCCCCATGTCGGTGGCGTCCACGATCACCAGATGCGCCGGGTGCAGCTCGCGTAAATAGCCGATGTCGTTTTCCGGCGCGGCACCGCCGTCAACGACTGTCCAGCCGCTGAGCGGTTTTTCTGCACACAGTTCTGCCAGCCGGGGCCCGGCCCCGTCATCGCCCATCATGCTGTTGCCCACACAAAGCAGCGCGTAGCGGGAAGTGGAATCAGGCATCGTATCTCCTGACCATCAGGTACATCGCGGGGTCACTTTCGATTTGTCCGAGCAGGGCGATGAGCTGGTTGCTCCAGCCCTGCTGTTCTTCATTCATCTGCGGGCGGGCATCGCGCAGCGCCAGCGCCAGTAAATGGGTGTGGCTGCTGTCGATATTGATTTCGCCAAAACGCTGTACACCCGCCAGTTTTCGGTAAGCTTCCCCCTGTTCTGGCAGGCAGCTGACCCATTGCTGGTAACCGGTCAGCGGGCATTCGAGGCGGGATTTCAGGCAGTCGATCACCCCGAGGTGGTGGCCGATCGCCAGGCTGTAATACACCACTTCCTGCACTTTCTGCGAGCTGCGCTTTTGCGCACTTTTCTCGTCGACAAATTTGCTGCTCAGTGAGTAAAAAATCACTTTGTTCTTCTCGGCCTGATGACCGGAAAAAGGCTGATGCTGCGCGTAGCGCTGGTCGTTTCCGGATGTCATCACAGACGCACCTCCCCGCGCAGAACCTGTTGATAAATTTGTTGCAGGTTGCCGATAATTTCAGTGAGCCGCAGGTCGCCGCGTTCACTGAGGTAGGTTGAAACGCGCTGTTCCACCGGCTGAAGGCCGGGCGCGGCCACGATATTCATAAACTCATCGGCAATCTGGCGGCCATAACGGTAACCGGCCATGCGGCGCGCTTCGCGGTCGAGTAAAACGCGCAACGGCTGCGGCAGATCCGGATGCAGTAATTCCGCCGGTGTCGCTGCGGCGTCGTCGTGCTGCTGTCCTTTGATTTTCTGATCCAGCAAACCGAGCGCCATCGCGAAGCCGTAAATGGTGGCCGCCGGTGTCGGCGGGCAGCCCGGAATATACACGTCGACCGGTACGATTTTGTCAGTGCCGCCCCAGACGCAGTAAAGGTCGTGGAAAATGCCGCCGCTGTTGCCACAAGCTCCGTAAGAAATGCAGATTTTCGGATCCGGTGCGGAATCCCAGGCGCGCAGTGCGGGCATACGCATGGCGCGGGTGACCGCGCCGGTGAACAGCAGAATGTCGGCATGGCGCGGTGACGGGACGACTTTGATGCCAAAACGTTCGGCGTCGAACAGCGGTGAAATCGCCGCGAAAATCTCAATCTCGCAGCCGTTACAGCCGCCGCAGTCCACGCGGTAAACGTAGGCGGAGCGGCGGATGCTGTGCAGCAGGGTGGATTTCAGTTTTGCGATGCTTTCATCAAGCGTGACGGGCACCGGCAGGCCATTTTCGTCGCGCGGTGCAATCGGGTTATGACTCATGAACGGGCCTCCGTGGTCATATGGCGGCCGATATCAATACGGTCGGTGGAAGAAAGACTGTGCATTTTCTTGCATGACGGACAGGTTTCGTACTGCACGCGGCGGTCGGCGATTTGCCGGTCACTCAGCGCGGCGCTTTCCTGCAAGAGGCTGAGCGCGAAGTCGATTTCCTTTTGCACGGCGTAAGGTTTGCCGCATTCACGGCAATGGCAGATGGGGAAATCCGCTGTTTCGTACAAATCTTCTTTGCGCCATACCGCCAGTTCAAATTCCTGCGATAGTTTGATGGCCGCCGTCGGGCAGACTTCCTCGCAGCGGGCGCAGAAAATGCAGCGGCCTAAAAACAGTTGCCAGCGCAGGGTTTCACCGTCTTCCGCCGTGGTCATGGTCAGCGCGTTAGACGGGCAGGCGTTGGCGCAGGCCCCGCAGGCTATACACTGCTGCGCGGTGTATTGCGGCTTTCCGCGAAAATTCGGTGCCAAATCCAGCGGCGTGAACGGATAACCCACGGTGGCTGTGCCCGTTTTCAGCACTTTTTTAATCAGTTTCAGCATGATTTAAGTGATTCCTTAAAGCGGCGAGTTTTTGCGTTCGATGCCGTAACGTTCGATCTCTTTATAAGGCACGACGATGGTCGTTTTCTTACGCACATCGACCACGGTCATGCGGTCGGTGCAGGAATAACAAGGATCGAGACTGCCGATAATCAGCGGAGCGTCGGAGACGGTATTGCCACGCAGCATATAGCGCAGCGTCGGCCAGTTGGCGTACGTCGCCGCACGGCATCGCCAGCGGAAAAGCTTCTGGTTGTCGCCGGTCATGCTCCAGTGGATGTCATCGCCGCGCGGGGCTTCGGCAAAACCGAGGGCAAAGCGGTGCGGAATATAGGTAAACCCTTCCACCGCCAGCGGGCCGCCCGGCAGGCTTTGCAGGCCAAACTCAATCATATTCAGGGCGTTATAAACTTCGTGGATGCGGACTTTAAGACGGGAATAGACGTCGTTGCCGGTTTCGCTACAAATCTCAAACGGCAGTTTGGCGTAACCGGCATAAGGATGATCCTGACGCATATCCCGGCGGTGGCCGCTGCCGCGCACCATCGGGCCGACGTTGCTGAAATCACGCGCGACCTGCGGATCCAGAATGCCGACGCCGACGCTGCGTTGTTCGGTATTCGGCGTGCTGAGCAGAATATCCACCAGCTCACCGAGGTCACGACGCATGCTGCCCGCCAGCGCAATGGTCTGGATCATGTCGTCTTTTAAGATGTCGCGGCGGATCCCGCCGATCAGGTTCATGCCGTAGGTTTTGCGAGCGCCGGTCAGGATTTCGGCCATTTTCATGGACTGTTCGCGGATGCGGAAAAACTGCATAAAGCCGGAGTCAAAACCGACGAAATGGCAGGCCAGCCCGAGGTTCAGCAAATGGCTGTGCAGACGTTCCACTTCCAGCAGTATTGAGCGGATCATCTGGGCACGTTCCGGCACCACAATCCCCATCGCATTTTCCACCGATGAGGTATACGCCACGCTGTGGGTAAAACCGCAGATGCCGCACACGCGGTCAGAAAGGAACGTGACTTCGTTATAGCCCATGCGGGTCTCGGCCAGTTTTTCCATCCCGCGGTGGACGTAAAACAGACGGTAATCCGCGTCGATAATGTCTTCGCCATCGACAAACAGACGAAAATGTCCGGGTTCGTCAGAAGTGACGTGCAGCGGGCCAATCGGCACAATTTTGCTGCCTTCTTTGGCTTGCGAAATAAACGGATAGGTTTCGTCGTCGGTCGTCGGTGCCGGGCGCTGACGGTAATCCATTGAATCTTTGCGCAGCGGATATAAATCATCCGGCCAGTCGTCCGGCAGCACCAGACGACGCTCGTCCGGCAACCCGACCGGGCGTAAACCATACATATCACGAACTTCGCGTTCACCCCAGACTGCCGCGGGCACGCGCGGCGTCACGGACGGGAATTCCAGCGAAACCGGATCCACTTCGGCGCGCACGGTGATCCAGCACTTCACGCCTTTTTCCATCGACAGCACGTAATACAGCGCATAGTTGCCGCACAGCGTGCGTTCATCATTGCCGAATAACACGGAAAGCCAGCCGCCTTGCTGGTAATACAACCACTCGACCACTTCCGGCAGCGCGTTCAGCTTGATAGTCACCGTCGCCTGCGTATCGGTCTGCCATTCGCTGCCTGAAATGGCCGCCGGGAACTGCTTCGCCAGCGCAGCAAGATAATGTTTGCCGACCGGGTTTTGATTTAATGCGGTATTGAACTCACTCATTGCAAAGCCTCTTCCCGCCGTGGCGGGATAAGAAAAAATGTCAGGTCAGCCTGCGACCAGCCAGGAAACCAGCGCCAAAAATGCCAGCCCGAAGCCCGCCCATGTGGTGCGGGAGGTTTTGAGAAAACGCAGACGGGCGACGCTGTTCTCGACAAGTGCCACCAGAAAAACGGCGATCAGCAGTTTCACCAGGCTCAGCACCACGGCAGTCAGCAATGCCACCGGCGTGATGTGATCCACCTGCCCGAACGGGAAGAACAGGCCGAGAAAAAGCTGCAACACCACCAGCTGTTTCAGGCTGATGCCGATTTTCAGCACGCCCAGCGCGGCACCGGAATATTCGGTCAGCGGGCCTTCCTGTAATTCCTGCTCGGCTTCGGCCATATCAAACGGCAATTTGCCCATTTCGATATACGTGGCAAACGCGCAGGCCAGACCGGCCAGAATGAGCGTCAGGGAAGATGACACCGGCCAGTGCAGCACGCGGGTGGCAATCGCGCCGAGCGAGGTGGAACCCGCCACCAGCGCGGCGACCCACAGGCCGAGCAGCAGGATCGGTTCGACCAGCACGCCCAACACTGCTTCACGGCTGGCGCCGATGCCGGTGAACGTGCTGCCGGTATCCAGCCCGGCGATGGCAAACACAAAGCGCACCACGGCAAACAGATAAATCACGGTAATCAGGTCACCTGCTGCGCCCATCGGCGAAGCCAGCGTCACCACCGGCAGGGCGGTGGCGATAACCAGCAATCCGCCGGTCAGCAGATACGGCATGCTGCGAAACGCCGGGCCGGATGCCGCCGGTGCCACACTCTGGCGTTTGAGTAATTTGGCGATATCACGGTATTCCTGTAATACCCCCGGGCCGCGACGGTTGTGCATCCGGGCGCGCATGACGCGGCTGAATCCGGCAAACAGCGGAGCCACCGCCAGCAGCGAGAAGGCCTGAATCAGCGCCAGCGGCCACAGAGAACCGTTCAGCAAAAAGGGAAAATTCATAGTCAGTTCCTCAGGCAAAAGCCACGACCAGCAACACGGCCAGTTCGATGAAAGCCAGACGACGGCAGAAAGCCCCGAGCCAGCCCTGATGCAGCGTGCTCACCAGTTTTGCGGGCATGACATACTGGCGCAGGCGGTACAGCGGGCCAAACATCACGCGCAGTGGCTGGGTAAAACCGGTCGCAGTGACCACCATTTCAGCGGAATGCCCGTAACCACAGGCCCAGGCCTCGCCGCGCAAACGGTTCGGCATGCGGGCACCGCGCAGAACGGCGGCAATAATCCACGGCAATAAAGGCATCCCCAAAAGCAGGAGCGCCACCATCGGGGCGGAAACAGCGGAAGTCGGGGAGAACACCGCACCGTGCTGCGCGGTTTGCAAAACAGGCGTGTTCAGAACGGAAGCGGCAACGGCGGCGAAGTGCGGAATAATCCACGGTGAGGCGACACCGAAAATGACGCACAGCAGTGCCAGCAAAACGCTGCTCAGCGTCATAGCCAGCGGGGCAGGCGTCGCATCTTCTGCCGCCTTGCTGCGCGGCGCGCCAAGAAACGTCACGCCGAAAACTTTCGCCACGCACATCAGGGCCAGCGCGCCGGTGAGCGCCAGCCCGACGGCCAGCAGCGGGCCGAGCAGACGTGCGATAAACAGCGGCGCGGCGCTCAGCTGGAACAGTGACTGATACAGCAGCCATTCGCTGGCAAAGCCGTTAAGCGGCGGCAGCGCGGCCATCGACATCAGCGCGACAAGCATCGCCACGGCGGTCCACGGCATCAGACGGGCGATACCGCCGAGCTTTTCCATATCCTTTATGCCGGTCTGCATTTCAATTTCACCGGCACCGAGGAACAGCGCGGTTTTAAACAGACCGTGGTTGAACAGATGGAACAATCCGGCCAGCAGCGCCAGCGCCGCCAGTTCCGGCATATTCAGCGCCACGCCGGTCATCGCACCGCCGACGCCAAGCAGAATAATCCCCACGTTTTCCAGCGTGTGATAGGCCAGCAGACGGCGGATATCGTGTTCCATCAGCGCGTACAGCCCGCCAATAAACGCGGTCAGGATTGCCAGCAACAACACCAGCAGGCCCCACCAGAGTGGCGGTGCGCCGAGCAAATCCAGACCGACTTTTACGATGCCAATAATGCCGATTTTCATCAGTACGGAAGAGAACAGCGCTGCGGCATGCGCCGGTGCGCTGGAATGAGACTGCGGCACCCAGGCGTGCAGCGGAATAATCCCGGCGTAAAGCCCGAAGCCCGCCAGCGCCAGCAGGAAGGCCAGCGATTTTGCGCCCGCCGGGAAGGCGGTGTGGCGCAGAACGTCAAAATCCAGACTTCCGCTGACGTGATGTAAAACCGTGAACGCCAGCATCAGGCAAACCGTGCCGAGGCGGCCGGATAAAAACTGATTCAGACCCGCACGGCGGCTTTTCACATCGTCGGTTTGTACGATCAGGAAGTAGGCGCACAGCGCGGCCAGTTCCATCATCACCAGCAGTTCAATGGCGTTATTCGCGACTGCCGCCGCCGTCAGCGCCGCCGTCAGGAAGTTGCACAACAAGCCGGTGCGGCCGCGTTTTCGTGACGTCGTTCCCGCCAGCCACGCCCAGGCGTACAGGCTGCAAAACAGCGCCGTGACTGACATTGCCAGCAATAATAATCCGTTCAGCGGGCTGAGTTCAGCGGTGAAAGGCAGCGCGGGCAACGCGACTGTCTGCACCGCGGTGCCGCGGTGAACGGTCTCAAAAGCCGCGACGATGACCGCCGCAGAAGCCAGCATGCCGCCCAGCCCGGAAAGCAGGCTGCTGAGCCGTGCGATGGCCGAAAATACCCAGCCCGCCACGCCGCTCACCAGCCAGATAAGTAGCGCCAGCGCCAGCAAAGAGGCGGGTTCTAAAGCAAACAAAGCCGTCATTATTTGGCCCCCGCGTCAGGCGTGGTGAAAGTGGAATAACCGTCAGGGAAAGCATTCATCGCATTCAGGCGTTTTTGCTGGCTGCTGTGTTCGGCCAGACTGGCGGTAACCAGCGTGATGGCCTGCGTCGGGCAGGTTTTGATGCACGCCGGTCCGTCCGGGCTAAAGCTGCATAAATCGCATTTCACCGCCACGGCGCGTAATCCGGGTACGCAATCCAGGAACGGGCTGACGGCGCGCGGCGCTCGCGGGGCGGGCAGCGCTTTTGAGGTATTGCAGTTGTGCGGAATATCCAGCGGCGAACTGCCGGAAAAGGTGATCGCGCCAAACGGGCAGGCAATTCCGCACAGTTTGCAGCTCACGCACAGGCTTTCGTTGAGGTGAATGGCCTCGTCCTGACGGGTGATGGCATTGACCGGGCAGACTTGCGCACACGGCGCATCTTCACACTGGTGGCACATGACCGGCGCGGAATCCAGCCGGTTGCGCATCACCTGCAAACGGGGCGCAGACTGCAAGCCGTGCAGCTGATGTTCCTGCGAACAGCTGGCCATACAGGTGTTGCAGCCGATACACAATTTCGGATCGGCTATCACATATTGATTCATGGCGGCGACGCGACTCATGAAGTCTCCTTTTCATTTCGTCAAAGGTGACGAAATCGGCACTTAAATTGACATTTCGACATTTATGTCGGAATTAATCCCCGTAAAAACCGGTAATCAAATGACGCGGGAAAATATTTCCGTCAGACCGGCGTAATAATGTATTTCTGCATATGAATCAGGCGTGGCTAAGTAATTTTTCTAATTGCGCCGCAATAGGCCGATTGTTGTGCAGGGAGTCGTAAATACACTGATAAATTGCGGAAATCTTATTTAAATAATGTTCCAGAACGGCGTTTTTATCGTGGATATCCACAGTGCCGTCGATCTTACCTTCTTCGCTCAGCGCGGCGTGGGCAAAGGTTTTGAAATCAGGCTCTTCACCGTTGTGCGCCATGTTCAGGCTGTACACGATGTCCTGACTGTAGAAGTCATCGCTCAGGTGAATGCTGACGGTGAAATAGTTGAACAGCGTGAAGCGGATATCCTGATCTTCGCCACAGGAGAACTCGTGATTAATCTTCTTATTTGAATGGGTTACCGCCTGAATCAGGCTGTTCTGGTAAGCGCGCCACTGTGATTTCAGATGGCTGTTTTTGCTGGCAATATAATCGGCCTTCGTGGTCAGTTCGCTGAGAGTGCTCATGTCATACCCTGTTATTGTGTTGTGCGTGAGTGTCATTTTTCATCGCCCCGTGACGACTTAAAAATGGCGCATAACCCTCTAAGGGCATAAAACGTGCCAGTTTCGATATTTATTTTATTAATGATTATAAATCAGTGAATTAGGTGTTTTTCGCCCGTTCGTGGCTCAACGCGGACGAATAAAGGGTGTGTCGATGACACGTTATTTCGACAGTTATGACGCACTAATTCCGTCACCGGAAAAGCCCGGCCTTTTAATAAGCGTCATGAAATCTGGCATTAATATTGCAGAAGTCCTTTTATCTGACTCCATCGGGAGGGTAAATCATGCACGAAATAACGTTGTGCCAGAATGCCGTGGAAATAATGCAGGAATTTGGTCAGCAAAATAATGCGCGGAGAATAACCGCAGTATGGATGGAAATTGGGGCTTTTTCCTGCGTCGAGCCGGAAGCGCTGCAATTTTGTTTTGAGCTGGCGTGTCGGAAAACACTGGCCGAAGGCTGCGCGTTGCATCTCGATACGCCCGCGGCGCAAAGCTGGTGTCACGATTGCCAGAAAGATATCCGCCTGTTCCGCCCCGACGTGCTGCTTTGCCCGGAATGCGGCGGCCGCAATGTACGGGTAATCGCTGACGACGGTATGAAAATTAAACGTATTGAAATCGAATAACGGGTATCAGAAACCCGGGGGAGAAAACTATGTGCAGTACCTGCGGTTGTGCCAGCGGCGAGCTTCGGATTGAAGGCGTCAGCAGTGAACATTCTCACCACGATCATTCGCATCCACATGAGCACGGCCATTCGCACGGTTTGCCGTTTGCGCCGCGTCGGCTGGTGGATATCGAAATGGATGTGCTGGCGAAGAACAATCATATCGCCGCGCATAACCGCGAGCATTTTGCGCAGGCCGCCATTCTGGCGCTGAATCTGGTCTCCAGCCCCGGTTCCGGCAAAACGACGCTACTGACCAGCACGCTGACCCGTCTTGCGCCGTATTTCGACTGCGCAGTGGTGGAAGGCGATCAGCAAACCACCAACGATGCGGATCGTATCCGGGCGACCGGCGTTCCGGCGATTCAGGTGAATACCGGCAAAGGTTGCCATCTCGATGCGCAGATGGTGCATGACGCGGTACATCAGCTGTCGCCGAACAATAACAGCCTGCTGTTTATAGAAAACGTCGGCAATCTGGTGTGTCCTGCCAGTTTTGATCTCGGCGAACGGCATAAAGTGGCGGTGCTTTCCGTCACTGAAGGCGAAGACAAACCGTTGAAATATGCGCATATGTTTGCGGCCTCGCGCCTGATGATCCTCAATAAAATCGACCTGTTGCCGTACGTCAGTTTTGACGTCGAAACCTGCATCGCCAATGCGCGGCAGGTCAACCCGGAAATTGAAGTGATCCGCCTTTCCGCCACCACCGGCGAAGGCATGGACGAGTGGCTGGCGTGGCTGGAGCAGCAGCGATGTGCATAGGCATTCCGGGGCAAATCGTTGCGCTGCATGAGCAACAGCCCGATCACGCGTGGGCAGAAGTTTGCGGCTTGCGACGTGAGGTGAATATCGCGCTGGTCTGTGAAGGCATCAGCGAACGCGAACAGCTGATTGGCGGCTGGGTGTTAATTCACGTCGGGTTTGCGCTGAGCCGTCTCGACGAGCACGAAGCGCAGGAAACGCTGGCGGCACTGCACGCCATGGAAGAAGTGGAAGCCGATGTCGCGCTGTTTCTCGGCGCGGGGGAGGCCAGATAATGCGTTTTGTCGATGAATTCCGCGACCCGAAGCTGGCGAAAACGCTGATTGAACGCCTGCATAAACGGGCGGCACAACTGCCGTATACCGCTGAAAAGCCGATGCAAATTATGGAAGTCTGCGGCGGTCATACGCACGCTATTTTCAAATTTGGTCTGGATAAACTGCTGCCTCCGCAGCTGGAATTTATCCACGGCCCTGGCTGCCCGGTGTGCGTGTTGCCGATGGGGCGGATTGACGCCTGCTGCGAAATTGCGGCGCACCCGGACGTGATTTTCTGCACCTTTGGCGATGCGCTGCGGGTGCCGGGAAAACAGGGTTCGCTGCTGAATGCACGCGAACGCGGCGCGGATGTGCGGGTGGTCTATTCGCCGCTCGATGCCCTGAAACTGGCGCGGGAGAACCCGCAGCGGCAGGTGGTATTTTTCGCGCTCGGTTTTGAAACTACGCTGCCGGTAACGGCGGTCACACTGCAACAGGCGCGGCGCGAAGGGCTGACCAATTTCAGCGTCTTTTGCCAGCACATCAGCCTGATCCCGACGTTGCGCAGTTTGCTGCAGCAAGACGATGTCCGCATCGACGCTTTTCTCGCGCCCGGCCACGTCAGCATGGTGATCGGCACCGCGCCGTACCATTTCATTAATACGCAATTCGGCAAACCGCTGGTGGTCAGCGGGTTTGAACCGCTGGACATGCTGCAAAGCGTTTTAATGCTCGTAGAACAAGTTTGCGAGGCATCGTGTAAAACCGAAAACCAATACCGGCGCATCGTGCCCGAAGAGGGTAATGTGCTGGCACAAAACGCGATCCGCGAAGTCTTTCAGCTTTCCGGCAGCAGCGAATGGCGCGGGCTGGGCCTTATTGAGGCGTCGGGAATTTCCCTGACGGAAACCTATTCTGCCTTCGATGCCGAACGCCGTTTCAGGCCGCAGACACAATCGGTGGCCGATGATCCGCGTTCGCGCTGCGGCGACGTGCTGACAGGGCGCTGCAAGCCGCATGAATGCCCGTTGTTTGGCACCGGCTGCACGCCGCATAACGCGTTTGGCGCGCTGATGGTCTCCTCAGAAGGTGCCTGCGCCGCCTGGTATCAGTACCGGTATCTGGAAAATGAACCCGCACAGGAACAGCAAGAGATGAAACAGAAGGTGGCAGGATGAGCGAGCGCAATGACGTAGTGACGATGGCGCACGGAAGCGGTGGTCGCGCGATGCAGCAGATGATTGAAAGTATGTTTCTCAGCGCATTTGATAATCCGTGGCTCAACGAACGCGAAGACGGCGCGCGGTTATCGCTGGCCGCGATGAGCGAGCAGGGCGATCGTCTGGCCTTTACCACCGACAGCTATGTCATTGATCCGATTTTCTTTCCCGGCGGTAATATCGGCAAACTGGCGGTGTGCGGCACGGCAAACGATTTGTCCGTCAGCGGTGCAATACCGGCGTATCTCTCCTGCGGATTCATTCTGGAAGAGGGGTTGCCGATGGACGATTTGCAGAAAATTGTCAGCCTGATGGCGCAAACCGCGCGCGAGGCGGGGATCGCCATTGTCACCGGCGACACCAAAGTCGTGCAGCGTGGCGCAGCCGATAAAATTTTCATTAACACCGCCGGGATCGGCGTGATCCCTGGTGATGTGGCGTGGGGGGCGGGGCAGATTCAGTGCGGAGATAAAGTGATCGTCAGCGGCACGCTGGGGGATCACGGCGCCACCATTCTCAATCTCCGCGAGCAGCTGGGAATGGATCTCGGTATTCAGAGTGACTGCGCCGTGCTGGCGCCAATGGTTGCGCCGCTGCGCCTCGTTTCCGGCGTCCACGCCCTGCGCGATGCGACGCGCGGCGGGGTTAACGCGATTTTGCATGAGTTCAGCGAGGCCAGCGGTTTCGGTATTTCCATTGATGAAAATGCGCTACCGGTCAAATCTGCGGTACGGGGAATTTGTGAACTGCTGGGGCTGGAGCCGCTAAATTTTGCCAATGAAGGCAAACTGGTGGCAGTGGTTTCTGCGCAGGCGGAAGAAAGGGTACTGAATCTATTGCGAAAGCATCCGCTGGGCGCGGACGCCACGACGATCGGCGAGGTCACCGAAAATCCGCAGGTCTGTCTGCGCGGCGCGCTGGGTGTCTCCCGGCAGCTGATGCTGCCACATACCGAACCTTTACCCCGCATTTGTTGATCTCATCAGGGGGGCTGAGTCCCACGAAAGGGGTAGACTTTTCCGTATTGCCCTTTTTTCAGAAACTACGTTATCCAGAGCTAACGCTATGCAGAGTGCAACCATGAGCACGACAAAACACAAAGGATTGCTGGAACTGACGCGCACACTGCTGCTGCAACAGACCATGACCTCGCTGCTGGAAACTCTGACCCAGGTGGTACAGAGTGCCGGCATTGCAGAATCGGTGACGCTGGTGTTGTTTGACAGCACCAGCGAACGCGTCAGTTTTTACGGCATCGATCCGCATCATCAGCCGGTGAGTTACGAAGACGAAACCCTGCTCGCCACCGGGCCGGTGCATGCGCTGCTCAGCAATCCGAAAACGCAGGTCTGGCGCAGCGATGCGCTGCATTTGCGTTACCCGCAACTGGCCGCGCTCAACCTGTATCCGGCGTTTACCGATTACTGTCTGGTTCCGTTGTTGGCGGCTTCCGGCCTGCTGGGCGGTTGTGAATTTACCCGTCAGCACGCGGCAACGTTCAGCGAAGAAGATAAAAACGGGCTGCACGAACTCTGTATGCTGGCGGCGATTGCGGTTGAACAGATTAAACTGCGCGAAAACGCGCTGCTTCAGCAATCGTTGTTGCGCCACGAACGTGACGATTTCCGCATTCTGGTGGACATCACCAATGCGGTGCTTTCCAAGCTGGATCTCGACGAACTGACTGGCGAAATCGCTAAAACCATTCATCACTTTTTCCACATCAACGCCATCAGCATCGTGCTGTGCGACGCCGACAAAGACAGCGAACAGGCCAGCGTTTACGCCACGCATTATATACAAACGCATGTTGCCGAACGCGAACAATCGCGCATGACGCTGGCGGGATCGCTGGAACAGCAGGTGATGAAAAACGGCGAAATGTTGCTGACCAACGCGCGGCCTTCCGAAGAACCGGACGACGACGAGAGTACGCTGTTCCAGTTGTTGTGGCGCGATCAGACCAAAACGCTGTGCATTCTGCCGCTGCGTTTCGGGCATAAAACGCTGGGCGTTCTCAAACTGGCGCAGTGCCAGCCGGATAATTTCAATTCTGCCAACCTGCGGGTTTTGCAGCAAATCGCCGAGCGAATTGCCATTGCGGTGGACAACGCGCTGGCCTATCAGGAAATCAAAAGCCTGAAGGAAAAACTGCAACACGAAAACCTCTATCTGACCGAGCAGATTAACAGCAATAACCCGGATTTCAGCGACATCGTCGGACGCAGTCCGGGCATGTCTGCTGTGCTTAAACAGGTAGAGATCGTGGCGAAAAGCGACTGTTCCGTGCTAATCCTCGGGGAAACAGGCACCGGCAAAGAACTGATCGCCAGAGCGATTCATAACCTCGGCGATCGCCGTGATCAGCGGATGGTCAAAATGAATTGCGCGGCAATGCCCGCCGGGCTGATGGAAAGTGACCTGTTTGGTCATGAAAAAGGCTCGTTCACCGGCGCGACCGCCCAGCGTATGGGGCGTTTTGAACTGGCGGATCAGGGCACGCTCTTCCTCGATGAAGTCGGGGAAATCCCGCTGGAGCTGCAACCTAAACTGCTGCGTATTTTGCAGGAACGTGAATTCGAAAGGGTAGGCGGCAACAAGCTGATCTCAGTGAACGTGCGCATGATCGCCGCGACCAACCGTGACCTGCGGCAAATGGTGGCCGACAAAGAATTCCGCAGTGACTTGTATTACCGGCTGAACGTCTTCCCGATTGTGATCCCACCGCTGCGCGAACGACCGGAAGATATTCCACAACTGGTGAAATTTCTGACCTACAAAATCGCCAAGCGAATGAAACGCACCATCGACAGCATTCCGGCGGAAACGCTGCGTCTGCTGAGCCGCATGCCGTGGCCGGGGAATGTCCGTGAGCTGGAAAACGTCATCGAACGGGCGGTGCTTCTGACACGCGGAACGGTATTGGATCTGCAACTTCCCGAGCTGAATTACCCGTTGCCGGTGGCACCGGTTGCCGCACCGGCATTCTCTGAACCTGCGCCGCCGGTGAACGCAGACGACGAGCGCGAGCGTATTATCGCAGTATTGAAAGAAACCAACGGTGTGGTCGCCGGGCCGCATGGTGCCGCGCAGCGTCTGGGATTAAAACGCACCACCTTGCTGTCGCGCATGAAAAAATTAGGCATTGCAGCGCACTGACCCTCTTTGAACGGCATAAATAACAAAGCCCTGAGACAGATTCAGGGCTTTTTTATTTCTGCAAAAAACCTCAGTCACTTATTTATCTGTTACGCGAAAGACGTCACCGTGGCTGAACGACCAGTCTTCCGGCTGGGTGAAATTCACCACTACCATGATATCCGCCGGATCGATGGCGATCTCCGTGTGCAATCTTTCATTCAAATAACGATACAGCGCGGCTTTCTGTTCGATATTTCGGGGCTTCCCGGCTGTGATGTGGAACAGCAGAAAATCGTCTGAACGACGGCTGTCCGGGCCTGCCAGATACGTCGGGTTGATTATCCGCTGGCCGTGGCTTGCCGGTTCAAACAGCTGGAAACAGTCGTCTTTGGGAACGGAAAACGTAGTGACCAGCGCGTCCTGCAAAACAGTAGAAATCATGTTTTTCCAGCCTTCAAGGCGGTGTTCAGGAATTGAAATTCGGGTAAACGGCATGATGATTTTCCTCTGTTATTGCGGGTCGAGCGCTGCGAAACGGGTCAGTGCGGAAGCGGCGGCGGGCCATCCGGCATAAAACGCCAGATGCGTGATCACTTCGCTCAGTTCGCTGTGCGTCACTCCATTTTTAACCGCCAGATCCAGATGAAACGGCAGCTGTTCGCTGCGGTTCAGCGCAATCAGTGCGGCGACGGTAATCAGGCTGCGGTCGCGTGCAGGCAGCTCGCTTCGTTGCCACAGGTCACCAAATAAAACCTGTTCAGTCACCTGCGCGAGTTTTGGCGTCAGGCGCGTCATAGCTTCAGGCGGCAGCAGAGGGGAGGGGGTCTTGATGCTCATGTCAGGTTCCTTTTCGCGGGTGTGAAAATGAGCATAAGGCGTTATGATTATCCTTAATATCGAAAATATCAGCAGTATTAATCCATAAAAACGGGATGATTAAACGTGGCTAAACGACCGGTAACTTTTGATGCAGAAGCGCTGCGCAGTTTTGTCACCGGCATCGAACTGGGAAGTTTTGTGCTGGCGGCTGATCGCCTCGGGCGCTCGACGTCGGCGGTCAGCGCACAGCTGAAAAAGCTGGAACAGCAGGCAGGTACGGAGCTGGTACAAAAAGCCGGAAGGCATCTGATTCTGACTGCGCAGGGCGAAGTGATGCTCAGTTATGCGCGACGGATTTTGAGTCTCAACGATGAAGCCAGCGCGGCGTTATCAACCAGCACGCTGAGTGGCAGCATTAATCTCGGTATGCAGGAAGATTTCGGCGAGGCGCTGTTACCGGCCATTCTCGGCACGTTTACCCGTGCACATCCGCAGGTGCAGTTATCCGCCAGCATCACGCGCAATCAGCAATTGCTCGACGGGATCCGGCATAACGAATTCGATCTGGCGGTGTGCTGGCAGGCGGATGATATTCCGCTTTTCCCGACCAGCCGGGCGCTGGGCCGCATTCCGCTGCGCTGGATTGGGCCGCAGAATTTCTCACTGGCGCATTATCTGGAAACCGGCGAACCGCTGCCTTTAATGGTTTTTGAAGCGCCGTGTCTGATGCGAAGTGCCGCAACGGCGGCGCTGGATAAAGCGGGGATCCCGTGGCGGATTGCTTTCACCAGCCGCAGCCTGGGCGGGATTTGGGCGGCGCTGTCCGCCGGTTTGGGGATTACTTTACGGACGGACTTTGGCAGACCGGCAGCCCTGAAGGTTCTGGAGGATTTACCCGCGCCGGGCGAAATCGGTATTACTCTTCATCAGAGCCAGATGCAGCCGGGCGAACCGGCGACGTATCTGACTGATGCCATCACCGGTTTTTTCGCCACCGGGCAGTAACGGGTTTTACTTTCTGGCGGGCTGGCTGCGGTAGTGTTCAAGTCGTTCGCGAAAGTATGCACGCAGATGCTCCGGCTGTTCCATCTCAACGGCTTCCGCGTTGACGGGAAGGTTATTGCGCTCGCGTACGGCGACGGTTCCGGCTGCCAGCCCGGCGCTCACTTTTTCCATTTCTTCCTGGGTAAGACCTGCGAGATTATTATTCATAGCGTCTCCTTTTGACTGAACGCAGTTTAGCACTGTCGGCGGGCAAAAGGCGGTGGTGCGCGTCGTATTGAAATCCAATTTCACAATTAGTTTACAAAATAGTCAAAATCAGACCATTATTTAGGCTTCGAATTTCTGAAACGGAGCCTGACGATGACGCGAATGACAGCCAAAGATTTTCCGCCAGAACTGCTCGAATACTTTGATTTTTATGTTCATGGCAAAATGACAAAACGCGAGTTTCTCGATCTCTCGGCAAAATTTGTGGCGGGTGGCCTGTCGCTGGCGGCGCTCTCCACGCTGATGACGCCCAACTATGCCTACGCTGAACAGGTGCAATTTACCGACCCCGATATTGTGGCGGAATACATTCAGTATCCGTCGCCGCAAGGGCACGGTAGCGTAAAAGCCTATCTTGTGCGTCCGGCCAAAGCCACGGGAAAAGTCCCGGGCGTGGTCGTGGTGCATGAAAACCGGGGCCTTAATCCGTATATCGAAGACGTCGCGCGCCGCGTGGCGAAAGCCGGATTTGTGGCGCTGGCACCGGACGGCCTGAGTTCTGTCGGCGGTTATCCGGGGAACGATGAGAAAGGCCGCGAGCTTCAGCAGAAAGTGGATCCGGCCAGGCTGATGAATGACTTTTTTGCCGCCGTGGAGTTTCTGATGCACCACGAAACGGGAACCGGAAAAGTGGGCATTACCGGTTTCTGTTATGGCGGCGGCGTGGCGAATGCGGCTGCGGTGGCATACCCGGAACTGGCGGCGGCGGTGCCATTTTACGGACGTCAGCCAAAAGCCGAAGACGTGCCGCGCATCAAAGCACCGTTATTGCTGCACTACGCCGAACTGGATAAGCCGATTACCGACGGCTGGCCCGCTTATGAGGCTGCGCTCAAGGCGAATGATAAAGTGTATCAAGGGTATGTATATCCCGGCGTAAACCACGGATTCCACAACGATTCGACGCCGCGCTATGATAAAGCGGCAGCCGATCTGGCGTGGGATCGCACCATCGCCTGGTTTAAAAAGTACCTCGACCCGCAAACTGAAACGGCATAAATGAAAAGAGCAGGATCGAATCCTGCTCTTTTTGCATTCTGACTCAATCCGGTATGGATCAGGATTTCAGTTTGTCATCAAAATCTGACGCGTCATGGCGTTCTGCCAGTTGCTGATCCGGCTCGCCCC
Source organism: Rahnella sp. BIGb0603 (assembly GCF_024808755.1). NCBI lineage: Bacteria > Pseudomonadati > Pseudomonadota > Gammaproteobacteria > Enterobacterales > Yersiniaceae > Rahnella > Rahnella sp. BIGb0603. The sequence goes on from NZ_JANUEX010000003.1 coordinate 308,567, forward strand.
AGGTGCGGTTAACAATACGGCCGCGTTTGACCGCCGGACGATCCGCCACTTCCGCCGCCCAGCGCTGGAAGTTTTTGTAGGACTGGATATCCAGGAACTCGGCGGAATCGTACAGACCGCCCTGCGCGAGGCTGCCGTACCAGGTGAAAATGGCGATATCGGCAATCGTGTATTCTTCACCGGCAATAAAGCGGTGACCGGCTAACTGTCTGTCCAGTACGTCGAGCTGACGCTTGGCTTCCATCGTGAAACGGTTGATTGCGTATTCGATTTTGACCGGCGCGTAGTGATAAAAGTGCCCGAAACCGCCGCCAAGATACGGCGCTGAGCCTTGCAGCCAGAACAGCCAGTTCAGGGTTTCAGTGCGTCCCGCGAGGTCTTTCGGCAGGAATTGACCGAATTTTTCCGCCAGATACAGCAGGATGTTGCCGGATTCAAACACGCGGATTGGCGGTTTGGCCGAGTTGTCCAGCAGTGCAGGGATCTTCGAATTCGGGTTCACATCAACAAAGCCGCTGGAGAACTGATCGCCTTCGTTAATGCGGATCAAATGTGCGTCGTACTCTGCACCGCTTTCGCCCAGCGCCAGCAACTCTTCCAGAAGGATCGTCACTTTCTGGCCGTTCGGTGTACCCAGAGAATAAAGTTGCAACGGATGTTTGCCGACCGGCAAGGTTTTCTCGTGAGTCGGGCCTGCGATCGGGCGGTTGATGTTTGAGAACTTGCTGACTTCGTCTTTATTCCAGGTCCAGACTTTTGGTGGCTGATACTGTTCTGACATGACATTCTCCGCAGCGTTTTTTTGAGGTTAAGACTCAAAAGTTTAGCAGGAGATAATCAACGATGACGCTGAGAATGTGCCCTGACGAAATCAGGGCACGAAGAGGATTAATCCTGCATTAAGGCACTGCGTCCGCCATCCATAACGATGGTGGTGCCGGCAATAAAACCGGCGACCGGACTGGCCAGATACAGACAAAGTTCGCCCACTTCTTCTGATGTGCCGATGCGTCCGACCGGGTGTTTACGGATGGTGTCCTGACGCGACTTTTCGCCGTCTTCGTGCGAGTCAAACCACACCTGGTTTCCGGCGGTATCGATAAAACCGGGGGCAATGCCGACGGTTCGGATGGCCGGGCCCCATTCGATGGTCAGGCTTTGTACCAGCGAGAGCAGGGCGCGTTTGGTGATGTTGTACGGTGCGCAGCCCGGCATAGTGGAAAAGGCGTGGTTGGAGGTCATCACCAGAATGACGCCTTTGGATTTTTCCAGCATCTCACGGCAGCATTTGGCAATGTACCAGTGCGAGCGCAGGTTCAGATCGAGGTTGTGATGCCAGTCTTCCAGTTCGCAATCAATGCCTTTGAATACGTTTTTGCCGGCATTGGATACCAGTACGTCAAGGCGTCCAAAGCGGGATTCGACGTCACTGATAAACCCGGCGATGCTTTCGGTTTGGGTGATATCCACAGAAAAATAGAAGAATTTGTCGGGATATTGTGCCAGCAGTTCCTGCGCGTGAGGTGCATTTTCCGGGGATGAAAACGCACAACCGATCACAATATCGCCATGGTTCAAAAATGTCTGCGCGATAGCGTGGCCGATGCCCTGGCTGGCGCCGGTAACAATAACGACACGGGGAGAGTGGTCAGAAGTAGTCATAATTTATCCCTGAATTAAAGCGCGAAAGTGGTGATGAACGTGTCGATCATCTGATGGTCTTCGGCGGTCAGCGTCCAGCCCGGATGGCGGCAGTAATCTGTCGCGATGATCCCGCGTTTGTGCAAAATGGTTTTCTCCACCTGAATAATATATTCACAATGGGTCATCCAGCGGCGGATCCACGGCAACAGCTTCCCGTGCAGTTCCTGTGCTTCATGCTGTTTTTCCGCCTGCCAGAGCCGGTAAATCTGCACATAAATTTCACTGAAAGAGCATCCCGGCATGACGCCTTTTCCGCCCGCTGCCAGCATTTCCAGCATATACAGACCGGCGTAGCCGTTGAGAACACTGGCCTGTGGCGCACGTTTTAGAAATTCACGGGTGTAATCCACCGGCGGATTGCATTCGATTTTAAAGACCGCATGCGGATAACGGGCCGCCACCTCGCTCAGTTGTTCAGGCGTGATGGCCAGACCCGTTTCCCCCGGCGCGTATTGCACCATCACCGGAATATCGACGGCTTCCAGCACCGAGAAAATGTGGTGCGAAATCGCGTCGGCGTCGGGTTGCAAAAAGAACGGCGGCAGCAGCATCAGGGCATCAGCGCCACGCTTCTGATAATCCCGCGCGCGTTTCACCGCCACTTCGGTGCTGTGGTCGGTCACAGACATCGCGCGAAAAATGCCGCTGCCTTTCAGGTCTGAGAGAAAACAATCGGCCAGCAACAGCCGCTCGCTGTCGTCGAGTTTTGGGAATTCGCTGGCGATGCCAAATAGCGTCAGTCCCTGAATGCCGGTAGCCGCCAGGTGTTCCAGCAAGCGGCTGAAACTGGTGTAATCCGGCTCGCCCTGTGCCGTGAAGGGCAGGGCGGCAATCGGGTTAACGCCGCAAATATCAGAAGATGTGTACATGATTACTCCTCGTCGCGGTCAGCTAACACCGCACCTTGCGCCGCGGGCAGCGCCCAGCGGCGGTATAAACGCAGGAATCCCCGTGGCACCTGTTTTTCGACCGGTACCCAATGCTTACGGCGTTCGGCCAGAATGTCCGCGCTGACGTTGAGCGTCAGTTCGCGGGTGGGAATATTGATGGTGATGATGTCGCCGTTTTCGACCAGCGCCAGATCGCCGCCGTCGCTGGCTTCTGGCGAAATATGCCCGACGAATAAGCCGCGGTTGGAACCGGAAAAACGTCCGTCAGTGATCAGCGCGCAGCTGTCAGACAACCCCATACCTTCCAGACATTTCATCGGCTTGTACATTTCCGGCATGCCCGGTCCGCCTTTCGGCCCTTCATAACGCAGCACCAGCGTGCTGCCCGGTGCAATTTCGCCGGAAAGAATGGCATCTACGGATTCCTGTTCGCTGTTAAATACCACCGCCGGACCGCTGAAAATCATCAGGTTTTCCGGTACGGCAGCCGGTTTCACCACACAACCAAGCGGCGAAATATTGCCATGCAAAACGGCCACTCCCGCTTCGTTACGCACGGGAATAGCCAGCGTGTGGATCACTTCCGGGCGACGGGTTTTTGGTGCTTTTGCCAGCCATTCGGCTTTGGTTTTGCCGCTGACCGTCAGGGCGCTGAGATCCATCAGCGAACTGATTTCTTTTTCTACCGCAGGCACGCCACCGGCTTCCCAAAAATCAATCATGTCGTATTCAGAAGCCGGATAGAGGGCGGCCACCAGAGGGACATGATGGCTGAGTTTGTCGAACTCCAGCAGCGGCAGATGGCCATATTCCGCTTCGTAGTGAATGGCCTGTAAATGCAGAATGGCGTTGGTGGAACCCCCGGTCGCCAGCAGATAAATCATGGCGTTACGGATGGATTCCGGTGTGATTATCTGGCGCGCGTTCACTCCGCGTATCACCAGATCTACAGCCTTCTGACCGGTGGCATAAGCACATTCGCGGCGTTCTTTCGAAATGGCCGGTAACGTACTGCTGCCCGGTAAACTCATGCCCAGCACTTCGGCAATACAGCACATGGTGTTGGCCGTACCGTACATGGTACAGGAGCCCGGACCCGGCTCGGCGATGTCTTCGATGTGACGGAATTCCGCTTCATCAATTTCACCGCGTCGTTTCCAGCCAATGGCTTCCGTCACGATGTTGCCGTCCCAGTCTTTGCCTTTATAGTGCGCCGGATACATCGGGCCGCCATTGACCATAATGGCCGGAATATCCAGACGCGCCGCCGCCATCAGCATGGCCGGGACAATTTTGTCGCAGGAGCCGAGCAGCACCATACCGTCGAAACGGTGGGCGCGCATCATGACCTCAATAGAACTGGTGATCACTTCGCGGGCAGCCAGGATATAGCGCATCCCCAGATGGCCTTCGGCGATGCCGTCGCACGGCGCGATAGTGCCGAATACCATGCCGACGCCACCGGCTTCGTCGATTCCTTTCAGGACTTCCGCGGTCAGTTCATTAAGATTGACATGACCTGCGGTGGCGTTGGTGTAACTGTTCACGACGGCTATCACCGGACGGCGCAACTGTTCGTCGGTATGCCCCATGGATTTGTACAGCGCACGTTTCAGCGCGCCGTCATCTCCGCTCAGTACCGGATTGAAGTGCCCGTCACCGCCTCCACATCCGTTACCACATCCGTTGCCACATCCACTCATAAGCTGCCTCGTTTTAATGATGGTTCTGCGTCGCGTTCCGCCGTTTTTTCAGGGCTGCGACGAGGGTTAACCAGTCTTGCTGGTAATAAAAATATCAGGGGGGCGCACAGCAGCAGGAACGCGGCCAGGATATACAGGCCGGTATTGGTGCTGCCGGTGTTGTCTTTCAGCCAGCCAAGAACGGTCGGGCCAAAGAATCCGGCCAGATTGCCGACCGAGTTGACCAGCGCTATCCCGGCCGCAGCGGCCGTCCCCGACAGCAACGTTCCGGGCAGGCTGATATAAGTCGGGATCAGGGCCAGCGTTCCGGACATCGCCAGGCAAATCCAGGTCATCATCCACACCGTGGAGCCGCTGCACCAGGCGCTCAGGCTCAGACCCACCGCACCGATAATGGCCGGGATGGCGATGTGCCAGCGGCGTTCGCAGCGTAAATCGGAATGTCGGCTGTTCCACACCATAAACAGTGCGCCGAAAACATAGGGCAGGGCAGCCAGCAGGCCGATGTGAAAATCATCGGTGACGCCGGAAGTTTTGATAATCGACGGCAGCCAGAAATTAATGCCGTAATAACCGATGTTGAAGCTGAAGAAGATCAGCGCCAGCAGCCAGACATAGCCGTTCTTAAACATCAGTTTCAGGCTTTGCGGCGGCTTACCGGCATTGGCGTCCAGACTGCGCTGACGGTCGGTTTCCAGATCGGCTGCCACAATCTTTTTTTCTTCGTCTGTCAGCCAGCGGGCTGATTTAACGTCATTATCGAGAAATTTCAGGACTACAAACGCCAGCAGGAAAGAGGGAATGGCTTCGACCAGAAACAGCCATTGCCAGTTGTGCAGGCCATCGACGCCTTCAAAAGCTTTGAGGATATAGCCGGACAGCGGGCTGCCCACAATGGTGGAAAGCGGGGTGACCAGAATGAATAACCCCAGCGTGCGCGCCGAACGCCATGACGGGAACCACAGTGTCAGATAGAACACGATGCCGGGGAAAAAACCGGCTTCGGCCACGCCGAGCAGAAAACGCAGCACGTAAAACTGAGTGGGTGTTTTTACGAAGATCATCGCTGCGGATAAGACGGCCCAGCTGATCATGATGCGCGCAATCCAGAAACGCGGGCCGAAACGCTGCATCATCAGGTTGCTCGGCAGTTCAAACAGGAAATAGCCGATGAAGAAGATCCCGGCACCGAGGCCGTAAACCGTATCGCTGAAATTCAGCGCATCCTGCATGTGCAGTTTGGCAAACCCGATGTTGACACGATCCAGATAAGCAAAGAAATAACACAGGATCAAAAAGGGGATCAGGCGTCGGGTAATCTTGCTATAGACCGCACTGACCTTACTCTCAGATTTTAAAGATGCCATTTTTCTGACCTCTTAATATCCCCTCCGGGTGGAGGGGAAGGGTTAATCAGCGTGAGCTGCCGATGCTTCTCAGCGGCAGACCGGCCATCAGGTTTTTCTCGATGTTTTCAAGCGAGATGTTTTTAGTTTCAGGTACAAAAATCAGGGTCAGGACGATGCAGACGACGTTAAGTGCGGCGTATAGCCAGAACGTGCCCGCGCTGCCGACGGTGTCGATGAGCGTCAGGAATGTCGCGCCGATGATCATGTTGGCAATCCAGTTCGCCATCGTGGAGCAGGTGACGCCAAAATCGCGGCCTGCCAGTGGCTGGATTTCAGAGCACAACACCCAGATCAGCGGCCCGGCGCTCATGGCAAATCCGACGATGAAAATCAGCAGCAGCGTGACGGCCACGTATTGTTGGGTCAGGCTGGTGATGCCGGTGAAGAACATCCAGCCCATCAGCGCCATACAAATTGCCATTACGCTGAAACCCAGTTTAAGAATCGGTTTACGTCCCCAGCGATCGACCAGACCGATGGCGATAAAGGTCGCCAGCACGTTGGTTAATCCGGCAATCACCGTTCCCCACATTTGTTGCTGCGTGGAAGCGAAACCGGCAATTGCGAAGATTTTCGGGGCGTAATACATGATGACGGTCATGCCGGTGAACTGCTGCATGAACTGCAACAGCACGCCGAGACAGGTGGTGCGGCGAAAATTGCTGTTAGCGCGGAATAAGTGCCAGCCGCGTTGTTTCATCTGCACGCTCTGGCGGATGGCTTCCAGTTCGATGTGCGCTTCGGATTTTGTTGAGCGCAGCAACAGCAACACTTTTTCCGCCAGCTCACTTTTGTTTTTCATCATCAGCCAGCGCGGGCTTTCGGGCAGCGTTAAAACACCGGCAAACAGAATCAGTGCGGGGAACGTAATAATGCCCAGCATCCAGCGCCAGTTGCCGCTGTTACTGAACGCAGTATCAGACAGAAATGCCGCCAGGATCCCGATGGTGATCATCAGCTGATACAGGGAAATCATGCTGCCACGGATGTGTTCGGGCGCGATTTCGGAGAGATAAAGCGGTGCCACAAATGAGGCCACGCCGACCGCTGCGCCCAGCAGGAAACGCGAGACGATAAGGATCTGCAAATCAGGCGCAAAGGCACAGCCGATTGAGCCAGCAACAAAAAGTGCTGCGCCAATCAGAAGCGTTTTTTTACGTCCGATGCGAGAGCACAGTGGCCCGCTGCATAGCGCACCGAGCGCCGCGCCGAGCATCATCACGCTGACCACCATTTCCTGCTGATGGCTGCTCAGGCCGAATTCCTGCGCCAGAAACGGTAACGCGCCCGCAATCACGCCCATATCCAGCCCGAACAGCAGGCCCGCCAGCGCGGCCAATAAACAGACCAGCAGGGTCTGCCGGTTGGTGTGCGGCACCGCCCGGGGAATGATATTCGTCGTCATAAGTCACCTTTGAGATTATTTTGATTTTATGGGGTTTTACAGGGTGAACAGGGAGGCCCGCTGTCCTGTGTAGGGCGTTTCGTAGCGCAGCAAAGCGCCGTCCGTGGCGGACGGCATTCTGAGCCCGTCGCGCGCCGAAGTGATGTACAAATCCTGAAAATTCCTGCCGCCGAAAGCGCAGCTCGATGGCTGCATGACGGGCAAAGGCAACGTCGTGAGAAATTGCGGGGCATAATCATTAAGCTGATAAGCCGCCAGACAAGCCCCGCCCCAGCGGGCATTAAGCAACAGGCCTGTATTGGTTACGGCAGAACCGTCGGCAAAAACATCGTCCGGCAGCGGCCAGGTGCGCAGCGTCGGATGTGTGATAAGGCTGGCCGGGCTTTGGTAAAAGCAGTGCGCAAAAGTATCGATAAACCAGGCGTGGCCGCCGTGCCATACCAGCGTGTTAGGCACATGCTGATCGCCGAGCATTTTCACCGGCTGCGCGTCGCCAGTGGCGAAGCGATACCAGCTGCCGAGTGCGTTTCTGGCGGTGGTGTCCATTGTGCTGAACCACACGGAACCGTCCGGCGCGACGGCCGCTTCGTTCGGGCGCGTGGCGGCGGTTTCCGGCCAGCCGCACAGCGGATAACGGGTCATGCTGTGATAGTCATACAGCAGGATGCCTTCGCCGGTGACGAGCAAAAAATGCTCCGGTCGGTCGGTCAGTAATACCGCGCTGCACACAGAAGGTAAGGTGTGGATTTCAAAACGATCGTCCTGCTCCGGCCAGTAACGCAGTAACCGCCGCTGCACAATATCGACCCAAATCAGCGACTGTGAGCTGAAACACCAGACCGGCGTCTCGCCCAGCTCGGCACGGTAATCACCGATAACTGATAAATTTTTCAGCGCAGAGCTTTTCGGCAGAGGGTTTTTCATTTTTGCGCTGCCAGCTGCCATGTCGCCTGATACGCCAGCGCCCGTTCGCGAAGGGCAGACAGTGTAATGCCCGGCTGATACAGCCCACCGCCCAGACCAAATCCGTTTGCGCCCGCTTGCAGATAGGCGCGCATTTGCCCGGCATCGGCATTCACGCCGCCAACCGGCAGGCAAACCACTTCCGCCGGTAAAACCGCACGCATTGCCCTGGTGACGGCAGGTGTAATTAACTCGGCAGGGAAAAATTTCAGCGCGCTGGCACCCGACCGCAGCGCCGTAAAAGCTTCACCCGGCGTGGCGATGCCCGGCAAACTCAGCAGCCCGAGTTCAAGAGTGGCGCGGATCACCGACGGCTCCATGTTCGGGGAGATAATCAGCTGTCCGCCAGCCTCTGCGACCTGATGCACCTGATGTTCTGTCAGCACGGTTCCTGCGCCGACATAACCTTTGTCGCCGACACTGTTCGCCATGATGGTGATGGATTCCAGCGGACGCGGGCTGTTGAGCGGCACTTCCAGATAGGTAAAGCCGCATTCGAGCAGCGTTTGCGCCACGCCCTGCGCTTCCTCCGGCGTGATGCCGCGCAAAATAGCAATCAGCGGCAACGTGCATTCCTGCCAGCGGCGGGAAAAATTCAGGTAATTCATGACGACTCTCCGTGAAGACACTGATAAATCTGCGTCATGCCCTGAATGAAGCACGCATTGCCGTCGGCAGAAGTGAGGGTGATCCCGAGCTGTTTTGCGGCGCGGGTATAGCGTTCCGTTAAGGCGGGCGAACCGACGATCCACGCTTCTTTGCCCGCAACGGCATATAATTCCGCGCCAATCAGTAAACCGGAAAGATAGCTGGCGACCTGCGCGGGAGTGAGTTCGCCGTTCAGCCGCAAAGTGCGGGCTGAAAACAGCGCATTGCTCAGGTGTGGCGCGTGCAGTGCGTTGGTGACGCCAAGAGCAAAAGCCCGGGGATCTTCTGGCGATTCCGGTACATCACGCCCCAGCAATGAATGGCTGAGCATTACCGAATAAATCTCACCGGTCATGAATGTGCTGAACCGCAGGATCTCACCGTTATGCAGTTCGGCGTGTTTGCTGTGCGTGCCGGGCAGGATCACGTACTGGCTGTTTTGCGGATCGGGATGCAGCGCCGCCAGCCCGAGCAGCTGAATTTCTTCGCCGCGCATGACGTCCGGTAAACCGAATTCATTCTTCCCGCTGACACCCGCGACAATCTGGCACGGGCTTCCCCACGGTGTTTTCAGCGAGGCGGTACATTGCGCCAGCTGCCGCGAACTGGCGGGCAGCGCGATATACGGCACTTCCTGCCAGCCCTGCTGCGAGCCCACCATGCCCGCCATCAGCAGAGGCAGTTGTGGATGCAGCGCCAGCCAGCGGGCGATCAGCGGTTTAAGCGCAGCGGCAAACTGGCGGTCGGGCACATGCAGCAAGCCGCACTGCGCGCTGACAGTGTCGAGGCATTGATGTTCTTTCATCAGGAACGCCCGAAAATTCGAGGTTCCCCAGTCGATGGCAATCCAGTAATTTTTCATTCTTGAGTTACAACCAGTAAGATCTTGTATGACAAGAATGATGAGGAAAAAATAACCTTATAACTGTGATGGAGATCCAAAGTTAGCTAACGGGGATAAAAAAGATCGTTAAAAGAAGTGCTGATACTTTTCGGGGATTTCGCGCCAGATGTGTTTGTGGGCGGCGCTCAATAGGATGTGGCGCATACATTTACGTGCGGAATCAGCTTGTTTAAGGCGGATCGCTTCCAGTAAGTCGCGGTGCTGCTGTACGGCTTCCTGCGTGAGTTGCAGGTCAGCTTCGAGGGTTTGCTTGAAAGACAGAAGCATAGCTGCCGACAGCGCGTTACCGACTGACGCCAGAAAAGGGTTATGGCACGACTGCAAAACGGCGGTGTGAAATGCCAGATCGCCTTGTTCGAATTCTGCAGCAGAATTGTTTTTCTGGCCGGACTGCATGGTCGCCAGCGCATCTTCAATCGCGGCCAGATCATGACCGGTAGCATTGAGCGCCGCCATGGCCGCGACGTCTGGCTCAAAAATCAGGCGCGTGAGCATCAGTTGTTCTACCAGTTCCGATTCGATACCGACATCTTCGAGCCACGACAACACTTCTGCATCCAGAAAACTCCACTGCTCGCGCGGTGTAACGATACTGCGTCTCTTGGCCTGGATCAGTAACATGCCTTTCGCCCCGAGCACCTGAAGCGCATTTCGCACCGACGTACGCGATGCCTCATACTGCTGCGCCAGCTCGTTTTCCCCCGGGATCGGTAACCCGACAGCCAGTTCGCCGCGAATAATGCGCAGCGCCAGATCACGGGTAATGGATTCAGAAACGGAAGAAGTGAGTTTGTTCATCGGAGTCTCAGCAGTGAGTTTCAGGGGAGGGCTGGCGCGATAATCGTAACATCTTACTGAATTTCCTCCACCATCCAGTCGTGAAATGCCTTCACTTCCGGGCGTTGTAAGGATTTTGCAGACCTGACGAGATAATAAGACCAGGTGATTGGCAGCGTCATTTGCGGGAATAACTGTACCAGCCGGTGAATATCTAAATCCTGCTGCACCAGCGCTTTGCGTACCAGCGTGATGCCCTGACCACTGAGCACGGCCTGGATCACCGCGGCGGTGGAATTGATATGCTGATGAGACTGACGCACGCCGTCCAGCCCGCATTTTTTCAGTACGCTTTCCCACAGCGGGAAATTCGCGCCGGGGTGCGGCGTGTCGTCGTGGATAAGCTTTTGTTCATAAAGCCAGTTGTGGCTGATGTTCTTATCGGCGGGCAGCAGAGACGGGCTGCACACCATCACCACTTCTTCATCCATCAGCCAGGTAGCGTGTAAACCTGACCAGTTTCCCGGCCCGCAGCGGATACCAATATCGGCTTCACCGTGCGCAAGATCGGTGAGCCGGTCTGCGACGTCCAGACGGATATCAATATTCTGATGGCGTTCTGAAAAACGATTAAGCCGCGGCATCAGCCAGTTCATCACCAGCACCTGCGAGGCGGTGACCACCACCACTGAGCGCGCACTGCGCCCGCGAAGTTTTGTCAGGCCGCTTTCCAGTTTATCCAGCCCGAGCGAGATGTCATCGAGCGCATCATGCACATCGCTGAGCAGCGTGAGGCGTTCACTGCCGGAGCGGCTGCGCGTAAGCAGCGGATGTCCGACCCATTCTTCCAGCGCCCGCACCAGCTGGCCGACCGCAGCGGGTGTTACGCCCAGCTCATTCGCCGCGCCGGTAAAACTGCCGTGTCGCGCGGTGGCTTCAAAAGCCTGCAACCATTTCAGTCTGTTGAGGGTTCGCATGATGTTCTCATCGTCGGGGAAATTTTTTGCAAAGTACCAGCGCACAGTAATGAGATAGTTTTTCTTTGTCGATGACTTATTTCTTATGCGTCGCTGGCGGTGCGCATGGCTGGCATGATGACCTCATCAGCCGGATCGAGGAACTGCTCCGGTTACACAGACAAAGAAAATATTGCGGAGATAAAAATGATGAGCAACACATTCAGCGGTAAAAAATTACTGGTTGTTGGTGGTACAAGTGGCATGGGGCTGGAAACCGCGCGTCTGATGCTGGAGCAGGGCGGCAGTGTGGTGCTGGTCGGTAACCGTCAGGAAAAAGCCGACGCCGCGCAGCGTGAGCTTTCCGCACTCGGTCCGGTTTCCGTGCTGGTGGGGGATCTGATGACGGAGCAGGGCATGAATCACATCCGTTACGCGATTAACGCGGAGCATCAGGATATCAGTCTGCTGGTGAATGCCGCGGGTGTGTTTTTCCCGAAACCTTTTGCGGAGCATGAAGAAGCCGATTACGACATGTATATGAACATTAACCGCGCGACGTTTTTTATCACCCGTGATGTGGTGAAAAATATGCTGGCAGCCGGAACGCGCGGTTCGGTGGTGAATATCGGGTCGATGTGGGCGCAGCAGGCCATCGGTGCCACGCCTTCTTCCGCCTATTCAATGGCTAAAGCCGGGCTGCATGCGCTGACCAAAAACATGGCGATTGAGTTGGGCGGTCACGGCATCCGTGTCAACGCCGTGTCTCCGGCGGTGGTGCAGACGCCCATTTATGAAGGTTTTATCGCGAAAGATGAAGTGGAAGGTGTGATGAACAGCTTCAACAGTTTCCACCCGATTGGCCGCGTCGGTAAGCCGCGTTATATCGCTGAAACCGTCGCGTTTCTGCTGAGCGAAAAAGCGGGCTGGGTCACCGGCGCAATCTGGGATATTGACGGCGGGGTGATGGCTGGTCGCAACTGATCATCATCGTCTGATTATAAACCGGAAGGCTGCGGATATAACCCTTTACGCTTCCATTTTACATCCGCAACTGATTGTCCGGTGTGGATTTTGCCCTGCAACAACAGGTTAAATTTCGCGCCTGATGGCCGCGTCAGGCGGCTTTGCAGGATGTACACGGCCTCGCTGCCCAGCTCGCGGCAGGGCAGAAGGACGGAGGTGAAATTCATCGGCGAGGTGAGTTTCATGTCGTGCTCGAAATCCATGCTCATGACGGAAATGTCTTCCGGCACCTGGATGCCCTGATCCCGCAACGCTTCCACGGTGGCGTGCGCAATCGGCGTGCTGCCGCAGATAATGGCTGACGGCAGGCATTCGCGGTTGCGCTCTTTCAGGTATTTATCGAAGCATTTGCGCGCCTGCTCTTTGCCGTTGCCGTGATTGATCAGCAGATGTGTCGCTTCGTCAAAAATGACGTGATGCTCAAGACAGGCGCGTTTGAAGCCGTCCAGCCTTTGCATCATGGTTTCGCGGCGCAGGTCAGTGAAGAGCAATACCGGCCGGTGGCCTTTCTGGAAAAGGAAATTCGCCGCGCAATAACCGATCGAATAGTGATCCGCTGACACGCAATCAAGGCGCATTTCGCTGTCTTTCGCATTCAGCATCACCACCGGTTTATTCGATTCCGCCGCCAGACGATAAAGCATCACGTCATCAATTCCGATGATAACGACGCCGTCCACGTCGGACAGATTCAGCGCCTGCATAAAAACCGCGATATCGGGGTCGTTTACCGACAACGCGCATTTACGGATGTGAATATCAAAGCGCGCCACTTCAGCGGTAATTTCCTGAATGGCTTCGTAATAATAGAGATCTTCACGCTGGGAAAATGCCGCAGGCGGCGCGCAAATTAACAGGGTATTCATTAACAAACGGCTGGCGGGAATGTCGCGCAAAATACCCATAGTTCTTGCATGGGTAAATACCTTTTCTTTTGCCCGCGGGCTGACATTCGCTTTACCAGCAAGGACACGGGAAACAGTGCTCGGAGAAAGCCCGGTGAGCTCCGCAATTTGCCTGATTTTTAATTTTCCCGTCATTGTGTGATCAACGCCTCATTAGAGTATGGACTTATTACCACGGTTAACTGGTTGTAATTCTTAAGCTATTCGCAATCATAGCAAAACCATTCTGCCGCACTGCAATTCCTGTCACAAATAGCGGTTGTTGGAAAAAAAAGTCGTTACTACTCTCCTGAATAACAACGTCAGAGAAAAAATATCGTATTTGCCTGCCCTGAATTATTAATAAATTCAGCAAGGTGACGATCGCCCTTAGGTTTTTATCGGGAGTAGGATAATGCTTAAAATAGCCATTATTGGTACGGGTAATATTTCACATAACCATATTCAGGGATATTTGCAGTTTGCCGATCGCTGCCAGGTGGTCGCGCTGGTGGATATTTATCCGGAGAAAGCGGAAGAGAAAAAACGGCATTACGGGCTCACTGACGCGAAGGTTTACGCCAGTCATCAGGATATTCTTAATGATTCGGACATTGACGTTTTTGACGTCTGCACACCGCCGTATGTGCATGCCGAAATCTCTGTTGACGCGCTGAACGCCGGAAAGCATGTGCTCTGTGAAAAACCGATGGCCGCTTCCTTGCAGGAGTGTGACGCGATGATCCGCGCCGCGCAGGAAAGCGGTAAAACGCTTTCCATCATTGCGCAAAACCGTTTTACCGATGCGTTCTGGCGGCTGAAACAGGTGCTCGATTCCGGCGAGGCGGGAAAAGTTTGCCACGCGCAGGTGGATTCGTTCTGGTGGCGCGGCCATTCCTATTACGATTTGTGGTGGCGCGGAACCTGGGAAAAAGAGGCGGGCGGCTGCACCCTCAATCACGCGGTGCACCATATTGACGCCATTCAGTGGATGCTCGGTTTCCCTTCCGAAGTGGTGTCGATGATCACCAACGCCGCTCACGATAATGCCGAAGTGGAAGACCTTTCGGCGGCGATTTTCAAATATGACACTGGTGCGCTGACGCAGCTGACGGCTTCCGTAGTGCATCACGGTGAAGATCAGAAAATTGTCATTCAGGGCGAAAAAGCCCGGGTTTCTGCACCATGGGATAAATTCGCCAGCATTTCTGCCCCGAACGGTTTTCCGGTGGAAGAGCGTGATACCGCGCGTGAAAACCGCCTCGAGGATGTGTATCAGTCCATTCCCAAACTCACTTATACCCTGCACACCGGCCAGATAGACAACTTCCTCACCGCGCTGGAAACGAAAAGCGCCCCGCTGATCGACGGCGTTCAGGGCAAGCGTTCGCTGGAACTGATTGCCGCGATTTATAAATCGGCCATTACGCGCAGCATTGTGACGCTGCCGCTGGTTCAGACTGATCCTTTCTATCAGACCGGCGGGCTGGTTTCGCTGGCCCCGCACTTTTACGAGAAATCGGCTTCCGTGGAAAACTTCGCTAACGAAGAGGCAATCCCGCTGGGTAAAAACATGGATACAGGAGCGTAAATATGAGCATCAAAGACGGAATGAACTATGCACCTGTCGGGAAACCGCAGCCGGTGGTGAAACCGGGCGAATTCGTGATTGCCGCCGCCGCGCTCGATCACGGGCATATTTACGGCATGTGCAACGGGCTGATTGAAGCCGGTGCCAGCCTGAAATGGGTTTACGATCCGGATCCGGCAAAAGTGGCGAAGTTCGTCAGCCAGTATCCGCAGGTGACGGTCGCTCCATCGCTGAGCGCGATTCTCGATGATAAAGAGGTGCAACTGGTGGCTGGCGCGGGAATTCCGTCGGAACGCTGCGCGCTCGGGCTGAAAGTGATGGACGCCGGAAAGGATTATTTCACCGACAAAGCGCCGCTCACCACGCTGCAACAGCTGGCGGCAGCAAAAGAAAAGGCGGCGAAAACCGGGCGTAAATATGCGGTGTATTACAGCGAACGTCTGCATGTGGAAAGCGCAGTATTTGCCGGGCAACTGGTGCAGGAAGGGGCGATTGGTCGCGTGGTTCAGACGCTCGGTACCGGCCCGCACCGCGAGGGTGAAGGGCGGCCTGACTGGTTTTACGAAAGGGAGAAATTTGGCGGGATCCTGTGCGACATCGGCAGTCATCAGATTGAGCAGTTTCTGTTTTATACCGGCAACGGCAATGCCCGCGTGGTCGCGGCGCAGGCGCTGAATTTCAACCATCCGCAATACCCGAACTTTGAAGATTTTGGCGACACGATGCTGGAAGGTGAAAACGGCGCACGTGGATATTTTCGCTGCGATTGGTTTACGCCGGAAGGGCTCAGCACCTGGGGCGACGGGCGTCTGACGCTGCTGGGCACTGAAGGTTACATTGAGGTGCGCAAATATGTCGATATCACACGTGGCGAACAGGACGTGGTGTACCTGGTGAATAAGGAAGGCGAATTCCGTTATCCGGTTTCCGGACAGGTCGGATTCCCGTTCTTCGGGCAACTGATCCTCGATTGTCTGAACCGCACTGAAAACGCCATGACGCAGGTGCATGCGTTTAAAGCCGCAGAGCTTTGCGTGCGGGCGCAGATGCTGGCGAACGGGACACGCTGAAACGGGAGGCATGATGAATATGATTAATGCCGCCGTCATTGGCTGTGGTGCCATCCATTCCTGCCACGTGGCGGCGATAGAACAGGAACCTGCGAGCACGCTGCGGGCGATTGCAGAAATTGATGTTGAAAAAGGGCGTGCGCTGGCGCAGTGGTATAACTGCGATTTTTATGCCGATTATCATGAAATGCTGCGCGACCCGCAGATTGATGTTGTGCATATTTGTCTGCCGCATCATCTGCATCAGGAAGC
The DNA here is from genome assembly GCF_024808755.1 of Rahnella sp. BIGb0603. Taxonomy (NCBI): domain Bacteria; kingdom Pseudomonadati; phylum Pseudomonadota; class Gammaproteobacteria; order Enterobacterales; family Yersiniaceae; genus Rahnella; species Rahnella sp. BIGb0603. The sequence goes on from NZ_JANUEX010000003.1 coordinate 324,749, forward strand.
CATTCTTGCCGCACTGGCCGCCGGAAAACATGTGTTCACCGAAAAACCGGTGGCACTGAATTCCGGGGAAGTCGCCGCCATCAGGCAGGCCTTGACGGAAACAGACGCCCGGCTGGGTGTCTGTTATCAGAACCGGCTAAACCCGACGAGCCGTGAAATTAAAGCGCTGCTCGAAAGCGGGCAGCTCGGCAAAATGCTCAGTATTAAAGCCGTGCTGACATGGTCGCGCAGCGGCACGTATTACACCGAAAGCCCGTGGCGCGGTCGTTTCGAAACAGAAGGTGGCAGTTTGCTGATCAACCAGGCCATTCATACGCTGGATCTTATGCAGTGGTTTGGCGGCGGCGTGCTGGCGGTGAAAGGCGTGGTGGAGAGCAGTTTTCTCAGCGAACTCACCGAAAATGAAGATACCGCGATGGCCAGTTTTAAACTCGGTAACGGCGCACGCGGGCTGTTCTATGCGACCAACTGCCACAGCACGGATTCCCCGCTGCTGCTGGAAATTCATTGCGAAAAAGGGCTGTTGCAGCTGCATCACAACACGCTCTGGCTGATTGACGGGGAAAACAAAACGCTGTTAATCAGCGATGAAAATCCGTCGGGCAATGCTAAAAGCTACTGGGGTGACAGCCATCGACAGGCGGTATTTAATTTCTACCTGTCAGTTCGTCATTCAGGGAATACTCTTTATACCCAAAACAAAAACTATACCGATATTTATGACGCCGAAATATCCCTGAATATTGTCGGGGCTATTTACCGGTCATCTCAGTTGCGGAAATGGATAACGCTTACCGATTAAATAATTTTAATAATAACCCTACACTGACAGGATAATAAAAATGAAACCAACTGAGCGCAGAGTCGGTTATGGCACGGCCATCGGGTATGGCGTGACCGATTTATTTGGTGGCGGCGCTTTTGCCGTTATTGGTACCTGGCTATTATTCTTCTATACCACTTATTGCGGATTATCTGTTTTTGAAGCCGGTTCTATTTTCGCTATTGCCCGCGTTATCGATGCGATATTAAGCCCGATTATGGGCTATATCACCGATAATTTCGGCAACACCTGGCTGGGGAAAAAATTTGGCCGCCGCCGTTTTTTCCTGCTGATCAGCGCTCCTTTGATGTTCCTTTACGCGCTGGTCTGGGTCACAGATATGAGCTACTGGTACTACCTCGGTACCTATCTTTCTATTGAATTGCTGTCCGCGATGGTGCTGGTGCCGTGGGAAACACTGTCGGCGGAAATGACCAACCGGTTCAGCGAACGCACCCGTCTTTCGGGCGTACGCATGATTTGTTCCCAGCTCGGCGGTCTGCTGGCGGTGTCGATTCCGGGCATACTGATGCAGTTCACCGGCAAAGATAATTCCCTGACGTACACCTACACCGGTATCATTTTTGCCTGCATCTTCTGCGTGGCGGTATTCACCACCTGGATGTGTACGTGGGAAGCGAAAGACGTGCGTGAAGAGTTTGAACCGGAGCCGGTCACCGCCGGTGGCGGCAGTTTGTGGCACCATTTAAAAAGCCTGGTATTAGATCTTTTTTCCTCGTTCAGAATACGCATGTTCCGCCAGCATATTATTATCTATATCTTCTCGTTTACCGCACTGGACGTTTTTGGTGCCGTATTCACCTATTATGTGGTTTACGGATTGCATCAAAGTGCCTCGTCGGTTTCAGGGTATTTAAGTGTGGCGGCGCTGGCTTCCGTACCTTCGACGTTTATATTTATGATGTTGCTTGAAAAATTAAATATGTCGCCTTCGGGTGCACTGCGGCTGGCGTACGGCATTATATTCTGCGTACTGGCTTTCCTGTTCTATGTCTATATCACCGAAATGGCGGTTTCCCTGCTGCTGTTCTCAGCGGTCTTTGCCATATTCGGTTTCGCACGCGCCGGTCTTTATTATATTCCGTGGAATATCTACAGCTTTATTCCGGACGTAGATGAAATCGTCACCAAAAAACGCCGCGAAGGGATATTTGCCGGTGTAATGGTATTAACGCGAAAAAGCACGGTCGCGCTGGCGATTATGCTGATTGGTGTGGTGCTGGAAGAAAGCGGTTTCGTTAAAGGCCAGGGTATTCAGCCGGAAAGCGCGCTGCACGCGATTATCGGGCTGATGGTTTTTGCTACCGGCATCCTGCTGGCCGTCAGTTTCTATATGACATTTAAATTTAAGCTGACGCAGGATACGCACAGAACGCTGATCAAAGAAGTCGCGCGCCTGAAACTCGGCGGCGAACTGAATGACTGCACGCCGGAGTGTCAGAAAGTGATCAAGGATCTGACCGGTTACGACTATCAGGAAGTGTGGGGCGGCAGTGCGACGCGCAAAACCGCCGGAGGAAAATTAGCCCCCGCGCCCGGTGACGCGGTCGGGCTCTGAAAGGCGTTATTCCGGCGGCGTCTGGTCGCCGCCGCCTAACGGGCGCTGCATAAATACGGTATCCAGCCAGCGCCCGTGTTTAAAACCGACGGATTTCAGGGTGCCGGTAACACTAAAACCGGCCGCCAGATGAAGGTGAATGGACGCCTGATTCTGGCTGTCGCCGACGTTGCCAATCAGCTGGCGATACCCCTGCATTTCCGCCCAGTCCACCGCCCGGCGCAGCAAGGCTTTTCCCGCCCCGCGTTTCTGAAAACCGGGATCAATATAAATAGAATCCTCCAGCGTATGCCGGTAGGCGTAACGCTCGCGATATCGCCCGAGGTAGCAATAGCCTTTCACTTCCCCTTCATGCAGAACCACCAGCCAGAGCAGCCCGGCGTCTTTGATTTTCTTCAGGCGCGCGGCCATTTCATCCACAGAAGGCGGCTCCGTTTCAAAGGACGCGGTGCCGTGTTTAACATGCCAGGCATAAATTTTCTGCATTTCGGGAACGTGCTGTTCGTCCGCTTCAATAATTTCCATTCTTCCGGGCTCTCGTCAGTCAGTTTCCTCCAGCCTACACGTTTCGGAAAGAATCGGGCAGGGGAGTGCTGCGCATTATTTACGGGTTATGCTTTTTTCTTCTTATTGATGCTTTTTTCGTTTTTTAAGCCGCTACCCTGACCCTGCTATAGTCAGCTTCACTTTGGATTAGGGCTTATTTTTTAAGGAAAAACCGTGAAACTGACAATGCCTCATTTTCGGACAGGCGCTTTCATATTACTCGCAGGATTGGTGCTGGCGGGTTGTGATCAAAAGGGCAGCGATGCGAAGCACATCAAGGTCGGTGTGATTAACGGCGCGGAGCAGGATGTCGCCGAAGTCGCCAAAAAAGTCGCGAAAGAGAAATACGGGCTGGATGTCGAGCTGGTCGGGTTCAGTGGTTCATTGTTGCCGAACGACGCCACGCAGCACGGTGAGCTGGATGCCAACGTTTTCCAGCATCGCCCGTTCCTCGATCAGGACAATAAAGCGCATGGCTACAATCTCGTCGCCGTCGGTAATACGTTTGTGTTCCCGATGGCCGGTTATTCGAAAAAAATCAAAACTGTCGGTCAGCTGAAAGACGGCGCGACGGTGGCGATCCCCAACGATCCGACTAATCTGGGCCGCGCGCTTTTGCTGCTGCAAAAAGAGAAACTGATCACTCTGAAAGAGGGTAAAGGTCTGTTGCCGACGGCGCCGGATATCGTTGAGAACCCACATCATCTGAACATTATGGAGCTCGAAGGCGCGCAGTTACCGCGTGTGCTCGACGACCCGAAAGTCGATGTGGCGATCATCAGCACCACTTACATTCAGCAAACCGGGTTATCGCCGGTGCACGACAGCGTGTTTATCGAAGACAAGAACTCGCCTTACGTGAACCTGCTGGTGACGCGCGAAGACAATAAAGACGCGGAGAACGTGAAGGAGTTTCTGAAATCTTATCAGTCGCCGGAAGTGGCAAAAGCCGCAGAAAAAATCTTCAACGGTGGCGAAGTTCCGGGCTGGTAAAAGGCTCTAAAGGGATGAATAAAATTTGACGCTTTTGCCTGAAAGTCCAACGTCAGGCAAAAGCGTTTCTGTATTTTACAAGATAACGATTTTACGACTTATGCTGTTTCGCAAACTCGTCTTTGGCTTTCTGCAATTGCTGCTGGAAAGCGGTGTTGGTGTGCAACGTGGCGACGACCGCCGAGCCGACAATACGCGCCGCATCGACATCGCTTTGCCAGTGATATCCGCAAATTACGCGGCTCTGGCCTAAATCGAAACCGCGCTGAAGGATTTGATCCTGACGCTGCGGGTTAATTTCCGTCAATACCAGCGCCGTTGCCCAGCCGATGGAGGTGTGCCCCGACGGATAAGATCCATTCTTAGACAGCTTATCCTGCTCGGTCGTGTTGCACGTCGGTACGCCGTAGAACGCGAACGGACGAATGCGCATGTACTTCTCTTTCGCCGAACGGGTCGCAAGATCGCCCGCATCTTCAATCATATTGGTCAGCAGCTTATGCAGCTCCGGTGTGTCTTTTGCCGTAATCGGTGAACCAAACGCCGTGGAGAACGCATTCGCAACGCCGCCCGCACTCAGGTTGGCATCTTCAGCCGCCAGCTTGCCGCGTTCCGTCGAGCGCAGAAGACGCCCTTGTTCGTACATCGCCTGATCGTTGAGAAACGCAATGCTGCCCACAGCCGGTGGCGGCGGAAGCAGCGCCAGGCTGTTGATTGCCTGGTCGTTTTTCAGATAGTACAAGTCTGGTTTGGTGGTCGCATCATTGCCGGTCAGGGCAAAAGCATTGACAGAGAAAAGTCCCGCGAGACAAAAAGTAGCTACAATTTTCATGAAGGTTTCCTTACGGACATTAGAATTTTCATTACGAACTCATTTTCGTAACATTTGTTAACATGTGTAAGTAAAACAAATTCTTCATCAAAAAAAATGCGCGAGATCTCAAAATTGGGAATTTGTGGGTATGGGGGAATTTGCAGTAAGGCAGGTAAATTCACAGGATTTTGTTGGAGATGCTTGGTGTCCCCTACATACATCGAATATGGCAGGCAGGGGACTGATATGAATGGGTTATTTTGATGTGTTTTGTAATTTTACCCGCGATTTTACCCAGCATTGGCAAACATGAGGCGGTTTTTGAATTCGCAGTGGTCTTTATATAACCACCTTGCTCTGCCGTGAATGACGATCGCTTTTGGAAGGTCACCGGCTTTAATGCGGTCGTAGATGAAGGTCTTTCCAAAGCCAGTATCAGCCATGATGAACTTCAAATCAACAAACGAGTCTGGGCTCATTGTGTGAGTCATATTTACCTCTGCTATTTACCTTTAGCCACCCGATGAACCCAAACGCAAAGCCACAGCCACACTTCATGACCTGATGGGCATAGTGGCTTAGCTTGGTTTGCGTATTTATCGAGCAACTGACGGAGAGTGTGGTTGTTGTCTTTACTGCGGAGTTCGGTGAGGAGTTTCTTTGCGATGCTTCTGACTGCGTTTTCGGCCTCTTCTGGCGTCATGAGCTACTCCAGTTTTACACCGGGGATTTTTCCTGCTGCGATGGCGTCATAAATCTGTCTGGCGTGTATCAGATTCATCACGCCGATATCATTGAATGCTTTTGTTGCCACATCCCTTGCCACATCTTCAGGTGAGCGGATTGGGCGGAAGTTATTATCTTTGCTGATGTATTGCTCGTTATCCTTGCCAATCTGCTTCATCAGCATTGAATCTTCACCATGAGCAGTAATCCTTATTGCTGCCCAGTTACCAAGCGCCGCTTGAAACTCACAAACGCTTCCAACCGGCGGTAACCCTTTACCATCCCAAACCGGCTCGGTGATTGGTCTGCGCTCGGCGATGATTTCGTATTCATTTGGCGCCACGATAATGCAGTATCCTGCACTATACATCTCTGTGCGCTTGGCGCCTTTAGATTTGCTTTCTGCAAAAACGCAACGCCCGTTACTGTGCTTCAGGAGCACCATTGCCCACTCGGGAGCTTGTTCAAAATCCTTCTCACTTCCCTTCGTAATCTCGTATTTCATTTCCACACCCCATAAGCAAAAATACTCACCGCAACCCAGAACAATCCGCACGCTGTCACAGCGATTGCCCACACAGCCCAAACTGGTAGTTTATTCATCTCGTTACTCCCACGTATTTCCATTCGCCTTTGCCATCCAGATACGGACATGCGCCGCCACCTGGAGCTATCACTAATCTTCCAATTCCGTCATCGTCATATACCCTGCAAGTCATCCCGTACTTGCTCCAGACTGGGTAATACTTCCCTGCGGTGAAATGCTCACTTCCGATGTAAGCGGTTTTGATGTACACGTCAGGGTCGGTCATGGGTTATTGTCCGAGTGCTTTAGCGATAATCTGTTCAGCAACTTCCATGCGCCCCCAGTTTGAGGAAGGCTTATCCGGAGTCGGGTATGTGTTCTTTTTGACGATTTCCACCATATCCATGAGTGCTTCCAGTAGCTCAGGAGCGGCGGCAATCACCGGCATATCCCATTGACTGACATTGACGCAGACCATTCCATCAGAGGCTTTAAAGGCGTAAATTACATCGCCATCTTTGCCGGTTACCTCACTGCTTAAACGATTGTGGCTATTACTGGTAAACCACTTCCATGGATAAGGCGTTCCCATAAACTTATTCATGCTGCATTTCTCCGTTGCGCTTTCTGTTTCTGCTCAAGCTCGTAGTCATCCCTGCACCCTGAGTCGCAAAAGTTTCCAATCAGTAACGGATGCTCGCAGTAGTGACACTTACCTGTAAAACTTAAGAAATCACGCCGCCGGTTGAGCAGGGCAATCTCGCGTTCCAGTTCTTCTAATGCTGCTGCGTTATCAATTTCATCCGGCATTTATGCATCCTCCGCAGAGAGTTGCTCCGCTGTCAGGTGGGTAAATGTCTTGGAGATTTCCATGCAGACACGGTCGATTTTGGCGTCCATTTCCCGCAGCGAAGTTACGTCGGAATCACGGACTTCTTTCATGATGAGAGAGCGGAGCAGGGAGTCCATTTTTGAGTGAAAGCTTGCGTTCTTCAGCACTTCTTCGCCTTCGTTCTTGCCGGATTTGGCGATGCCTTTTTCCTGCAAAATGAACTGGAATTTGTCGCTGGTAATTACCCACTTGTTGTCGATTTCAATGCGCATTGTGTTCTCCAATTTTAAGTATTTTGGTAACCGCCCCGACTTCACAGCCGGCAGCAAGAATGTTCGTCCCTTCGTGCAAAGAAACGCGTACTTCGGCTGGCTCGACTCCTGTCATGCTCCACAATCCCTGTTTCAACACCGCTTCAAGTTCAGATGTGTCTACTCGACCCGCGTAGAAATGCATGCGGGGTAATTTGACTGTGATCATCGGGGGATACCTCATGTTGCAGGCGTAAAAAAACCGCTTTAAGCGGCTATTGTTTTTTCTCTGTGAACATCCGAATCATCTGCTGCAAATTCCTTATGCCACTTGGCTCTTGCCTCTTCCGCCACCAAAGCAGCCAGCTCCAAATCCTGATAAGAACCGAGCCCAACCCGTATGTAATTTACGCAGATACTAGCAACCCAATTCTTATACTTTTTCGAATAAGTAACACCGCGATATCCGCTGGTATTGTTATCCCTAAACCTCCTATTCATGTGGTTCTGGCTGTTGGTGCATTCCCTGAGGTTGGAAAATCTATTGTTGTTTCTTACCCTATCAATGTGGTCTATGTCTTTCGCTGGCCATCTTCCTGTCATGTAAAACCAAGCCGCCCTGTGGGCTTTGTATTTCTTACCATCAACAAAGAGTGATATGTAACCCTCCTCATCCTGGTACCCGGCTACTTCTCCTTTCTTGAGCTTTCCTCTGGATAAATTGCAAATGAAGTGACCAGTTTCAGGGTGATAGGTTAGAACCTGCTTGAGCTTCTCAATCGTTAGCATCTTCACTACCTTTCTTTTGCGGGGCGGTGAATAGCTGAGTACCCACTGGCAGGTGTTGTATCTTTTCAAGGTAGTAATCAATAACCTTGCGCCCTACATCAGGCCAGTTTTTCGATACTACTATTTCAGCCACCGGCACCTGATCGCCTTTCAGCGCTTCAAGTTCTGTCGCTAAACCATGAGCCATTTGCTCATAGTTATCAGCCCGCTGGCGTTCTGCTTCGAGCTGGTCGAATAGGATCAACACTCTCCGTGCAACTTCACTTTCCCCTGCTTTTTCAGTAGAAGTAACCCTTAACTCATTAAGCAGCGCCTTGATATCTGTTGTGTCAGTCATGAGGTTGCTCCCAAATCAAATCCGATTTCATCCCAAATCACGTCAGCGCTATCAGTATCGAAAATTTCAATGACACCCGTCATTCCACAGGCCGACATGCAGGAAACGGAATCACCATCAAACAGAAAATCATTGCTGCCGTGCTCTGTTTTAACGTGGGCGGTTTTGTTTCCGCAGTTTGGGCATGGAGTCAGCCAGTCTATTACAAGAGTTTTCATCCCTTCCTCCCAGAGCGCAGATGCTGGGCAAATACTGGAGCGCGAATAACTTTTATAGTTTCGACCGCCCTGGTAAAGCCGTCTTCATAGGTTCTTCCTCCGCGCTCTTCGTAAGGAGAGCCGAGAGTTTCAGCGAACTCATCCACGCCCTGTGCCTTAATCTCAGCGATAGCGGCGTCGGTGTCTGGTGTTTCAAGGGGAGTGACTTCCCATTGGTCGCCGTATTCAGCCAAGCCATCAGCGTCATATGCTTCACAGCATTTCTTCAGCGCCGCATTCTCAGCCACCAGCCCATGCACATACTCAATGACCAGCTTGCTGTGTGCGCCTTCACCTTTGATGCCGAAAGCGTTGATGATGTTGTTCAGAGAGGTTTGCAGGGCGTCTTTTTGCTGAAGTTGGGAGAGGTAGTCATCGTAATCTACGAAGCCGCCTGTTTCTGAAATTACGGTTTCACCACCACCTTCATAAACTTCAAATTCATAGCGAGTTACGTTATTCATGTGTGTTCCTTGAAAGAGGGTTATGCGGCCTTAAGCCGACTTAGCTTCATGCGTATAGATTGCAGAGTGCGGCCTGTTTTGGCGGCTGCTTCTTCGGGCGGGAGTGTCTGGGCGATATGCAGGTCTTCCGCTGACCATCGATTCATCGGCTGAGTAGGCTGAATGCCAAGTTCATAAGCCTTCCTGATTACCCCTTCCTCTGTCCTGTTCAGATGCTTTGCTAACTCAGGAAGCGGCATTGTTTTGATGTTTTTGCTGAGGAATTTAATCTCTGTTGTGAGCCAGAATTTGTAGGCCACGGGTCACCTCCATTGCTCTCCGAACTCAAACCCAATCTCAGCAAGTGCTTCATCCATTTTGCTGATGAACTCCGGCACCATCTCGTCAAATTCATCCATGAACTTCTGGTCGCGCTCGACAACAACGTGGTGCAGCCCCTCACGCTTCATGCGTGGGTCGTAGTTTGCGAAGTACCAGGCATCCTTACCGGTGACCCAGAGGCTGTACTGAATCTGTGCCATGTACTCTGCCTTGATGGCGTCAAAACCACCCAGTCTGAACTTCATGAACACTGCGCTGGTGTACGGGCTTTTCAATTCCAAGCCTTTCCCGTCGCTACAATCACCATCAGGTGAGCATGCACAGCGAAGTGTTTCGTCTTTGAATATGATCGGCACATCGGTAACTTTCACATCAGTGGTAAACTCAAACAGCGACCTTGCTGATGCTTCGTATTCTTTCCCCCACGCCAGAGGCTTTGCATTTACCTCAACCACATTCCCTGTGCAAACCTCACCTAACAACGTGTAGAAGTAGGTGAGCTTGGTATCTGTCCACTTGGTGCCGCTGCGTGGCTTTGAGATGACCTTTCCGGCTTCAGATGCCGTGATGACACCCAGCCTAAGCCTTAACCAGTCAATGCTTCCCTGCTGCGTGGTGCGGACGTCAATCCCTGTCCGCTGCAAGATGATTTCTGGTGTCATGCGGCTGCCTTCTTCTTCAGGAAGTCCACCACCTTCAGTGCTTCAGGTTCGGTGAGTTGTTCCGGTGATGAGATAGGGCGTTTGAATATCTGCGAGCAAATAGGGAGCAAGTCTGCATCCCATGTTTTATCCATTTGCAGGAGCAATTCATTAATCGCCTGAATGGTGTCGTCGGTGGATGGTGATATATCCTTTTCCTGCCCGCGTTCCTGGCTAAAGTTGATGCCTTCGCCGCCTTCGGTATTCACGTAATCAACAGCCGCATCCAGACGCTCACGACGAGGCCAATACTTAGTGGCCTGCTTTACGACTGTCTTAAGGATCATCTGCTCTTCGTCGGTTACCCAAGGGCAGCGCTTAGTGTTGTCGGTGAGGTATTTTTTCCATGCTTCTGACCGGTCACGAATTGAGAAAATATCTTCGGCTCGCATGGTGTGCGTCAGGTAGTCGCCTTCGTCCGTCTTAACTACCGTGTAAGCGCCGACCACATCACCGCGCTGCTCGATGGTGTCAAACTCGTTGAATTCGTGAGTAGGTGGTCTATCAATGCTGGTTCGCATGAAGCGGTCGTTCTTCCTGACGATCGCCGACTGGCACCATTTGATTGCTCCTGACTGCTGGGCAATATGCATCAACCCCATGTAGCTGATGTCCAGACAGATAGCGCCTTTCCGTGGCACTAAATACGCAAGCTTCTGCGCTGGATTGAGAGAAATGCCAATCGCCGCAACGTTCATAATCGCGCTACGAGTCGACACGCCATTCTTGGCTGCCACGCCTGCCAGATAGTCATTGTTCGCGAATATCTGCATCGCAAACTCTGATTCACGCTTGAATGTCAGGCTTGGTTCGGAGCAAACTTGTTCGAACTCAGCCCTGAGTGGGTTAACGATGTTAAAGACTTGCTCAACCAATTGCTGGTTCATGCTGCGCTCTCCATTTTCGAAATTCTTCCGTGAGCCTGATGCGCACTAATGGCATCAATGAACTTTGCGTACTCGTCCTGAGCCCATTCATTGTCCAGAGCGTGAATCTGCTGAGCTGTGAGTTTTGACTTATCGGCAAATTCGAGAGGCGTTTCGGGGTAGGTTTCTGCAATCTTCATCGTTCGTTGGCGAAGGTCTTCTTCCACTCGTTCGATTGCAGCGTCCAAATCTTCCTGCTGGTCTCTGATGTAGTCGTAGCTGCTGTATCTCATGCTGCGTCCTCCTGTTTCATCACAACCAGATAGCCGAGAGACTCCATGTATTCGCGAATGTTTTCCTCATCCATGAAGGCCAGCATTTCTTTGTCTGGTAGCACGTAGTTCAATTCAGCGCCTTCAACTGTGAGTTTTACGCCGCGCCCCATGGTGCCGCCGGAAATCTTCACGTCTGCGCATTCAAAAGTAATATTCATGGTTGCCTCCGATAAAACAGATTCCGTGCCATCTGGAAAAGCATGTCGTCATGCTTCTCTTTGGCTAAGTCAGCCAGTAGCTGAAGTGCTCGTTTGATGTCCATTACGGATGCCCTGGCTGATTGAGGATTTCGATAAGACGCTTTGCAGCGTTCTTCGCGTTACGGCAGATGCGGTCGAGCAGTGATTCAGAGCAGCCCACGCAAGGCCACCCTGCTATACAAAAGGTATGCATGGGATACTCCGTTAGTTGATTAATTTGCATGTCGAATAACCCTGAATAGAGGGATATTTGAGATGCAGCGGGTATAAAAAAGCCCTGCGGGGTGACAGGGCGAAGTGGTTCACAGCATGAAGGTTGATAAGGGGCGCTTATCACGATGCGCACTCAGTGAATGCGCAGCAGGAAGGGGCTCACTTATTGCGGGCTACGAGCATGGCGTCAGCCAGAAGATAGGCTTGCTCGGCACAGTCACTATAGGAAATTCCGCCCTCATCAAAGGTATGCGCACCGTTCCATTTACTGACTATTGCGGGCGCGAATTTAGCGGCGAAGTAGTCACGCAGAGACATGCCGTCTTGTGGCAGCGATTTAATTAGGTCGCCGTAATCACTTTTCCTCTCAGAACCAGCTCTCGCGAACGCTGCACCGCCAGTTTCTTTTCTCATACTTCCTCCTCAACCTTAATTTCAGGTTTGCGCAAGAACCTCTCATACTGCTCATGACTCATTCGAACAGATGAGCGTTCTGCTTTGTTTTTAAGTACATATTCGTAGCCGTTAGCCATCCTTACGACGCAAAGACGCTCACCGGTTAAAGTGTTTACAAGCTTCATGGGGATGACTCCGGTGGGGTGTTTAGTAGAATCTATCTGGAAGGTCAGTGGCTTCTTGTAGTTGCTTGATTTTGTTTTTCAGGGTCTGAATCTGCTTTTCATTTATGTCAATGTCAGCCTGAATCTTTTTCCTAATAAACTCAGCCCTTGCGTCAGGGTAATTATCATAAAATTTGCAGACTGAAGGTCGCTCAGGTCTAACGTATGAGCCAGAGCGCTTAATTTGAATCTGTGCTGCTGTAACTTTCTCTACAGTCCCTTTGTAGAACTCAGGAAACTGAACGCCCAACTTGACGACATACACCACATCGTCAGGCTTAAATTGTGAAATCGGCTTACTCATATCGGTAGTCTCAGTTAGTTATGTGATGCGGGGTGGGGGTTAGCAGCTGAACGGAATGACGATGTAAGTATTTTCACTTACTGGAAAGTAGAAATTCCCATTATAACTATCGCCATCCAGACCAATCTGCCACTGCTCTACGAGAACAAAGGCGAACCCTTCAATCGTATCTTCCTGTCGTTCCAGATTGGTCAACTTAGAATCCTGAACGTCCTGAATGGTTGGGAAATCCAAATAACAATCATTGTAATAGTCCCGTACCTTTCCAATAAACTCTGATACTTCCATCTCTCACCTCATAGTGCAGTTACTGTTGCTGACAAGCGTCATGCGTGGGCTATCTCACCAGCCCTTTAGCTTTACGGAATGCCGTCTTGCGTGAGTGGCCTTCTTTGATAAGTTTCTTCATCATCAGTCTCACACGCTCTGCGCGCGGCTCGTTACTTAACGAAAGTGGGTAACTCTTTGGATTCATCTCTCACCCCTTAATAACGTGATATGGATGCTCGTATTTATCGCTGCGATGACCTGCGGCGAAAATGGCAACTTGAGGCAGGCAGATATTGTCTGCGCTTGCCTGTTCTTTACTGCGCAACGGTAATGACATAGTTGCTTTGTAGACTCTCGCTGAGCAGCCTGAGAGGCTCAGAGCGACGTTCTTTTCTAACCGGATGTCTTTGCTCATCTCAGCTGCTTTCGCTGCGTTGTGAGCCGTCATGCGGCGTGCGTTATACCTTTGCTTTGAGTTCATGAGTGTTACCTCTCAGTGGTCTTGCCGAAGCCCTCACGAATAAGGGCAGCGGTCAAAATTACTGGTTTCGAAGCTGGTCTACGTTCATGTTGCAAAGCTTCATCCACACTTTTATTGAGACAGGTCGGTCGCTCGGAAGGCATCTAACCATCAGTGGAAATTCTTCTTGCACATTGGAAAATGTTTTTTTACAGCTATTTTTGACTGCAATAGCGCATGCAGAGCGATAGGCGTGACGCTGTTTCTTAAATTCTTGCTTGTTCATCATGTGTTCCTCGGTAAGTGCTTGGGTGATGTGGTGGCCGGTACTGAACTCCGGCTTTACGGTTATTAGAGGGCCGTGCTCTGCAAGCAAAATCCCACCGCTAGGATGCCCTCTTCAAGCGCATCAGCCTGCGCATTCACCACATCCCGAAGCACTTTCCTTCGGTCTCCTGAGTTCAGGAGAAGTCATATTGTTAAAGAAGCAGTCGGACTTCCTGTCCAACACGGCTGATAGTTCCTTCTGCCGTATCGATGTTTCGTTTCGATGGATTCAATATATGCGTTATGCGCAAATGCGTCAAACGCATATTTATAAATATCAGAGCATATCGACGCATATGTTTGTTTTGAAAGTGAATTTAATTTTTGCGTGGGAAATGCGCAGATACAAAAAACCCGCAAGAAGCGGGTTATTAGGCGAGGAGCGCAAATTTATGTGGGGTTTTAGCTACCCATGCTTCCGGATTTGCTGGGATTGGCTGACTAAAACCTTCCCTTGAACATGGAGCATGTTCATTTCTTCTTGAGTTAAAGCCCAAGTCTCATACGTTTTGTTATCTGAAATCACCTTGAGTTCAAATTTAACCTTCTGAAGACGTTTAACAAACGTGTCCCCATTGAAGTTAAAGACGTAGATTCCATCCCCGTCAAAGAACGTCACCTCAGTATCCACAAATATGAGATCACCTGGTTCCAGGGTTCCTGTCATAGAGTCGCCGCGCACGTTGATAAGCATCACCGATCCTTGCGGTCGATTGCCAAACATAGACTTTGCATATTCCGGCACATACTCAATGGATCGGATTACTTCAACAACATCCCCTGAGCTGCTTCCCGCGCCTGCGCTTGCTGATACACCAAGTACATCAACTCTATACACATTATCTCTCCTAGAATTGGCGAGTGAATTAACACTGTATTTATGTACAGTATCATCTTCGTCTTCATCAGAGAATAGCTCAGAAACAGGAATAGAGAGAGCGTCCGCAACTTTTTGCAGCATCGCTTCGCTAAACCCCTGCTTTCCTCGCTCAAGGCGTGAGAGGTTTCCGACATCGCTATCTATAATGTCGGCTAATTGCTGCAATGTCATTTTCCGTGCAGTGCGGATTTGTCTAATACGGTCGCCTATTTTCATCGCTTAATTAAAAACCTTTTATGCGTTCCTCGCAAAGCGCCTTGCGCAAATCATTTGCATCGCATATTATGCGTATAGCGCATTTAATGGAGGTCAATATGCAAACGCCACTTAGAAAAATGCGTGTAGAGAAAGGACTCACCATCGCTGAGGTAGCAATTGCTACAAATCTGGATGTTGGGAACCTAAGCCGAATCGAACGAGGCATTCAGGTTACCTCGCTTGAAACGGCAGAGAAGCTGTCTCAGTACTTCAAAGGCTTGATTACTGAGATGCAAATTCTCTACCCGCAACGTTACATCTCGGCGGCAGAAAAGGCCGCCTAAGTATTTCGCTCTTTAAACAATCTGGCAGCTCTCTGAACTCAGGAGCAATAACAACAGTGGCATACCCCACGGTATGCACACGTAAACACACAACTAACTAACGGAAGTATCACGCATGGAAGTAACAACAACACGCAACAAGGCCCGAGTCATTGAGAGCCAATTGCTTAACAAGATTGCAGTAAGAGGGGTAACTGAGGTTGCAGCCGCTATCGGGGTTGATAAGTCACAGGTATCTCGCTGGAAAGAAGCGTTCATCCCAAGGATGTCGATGCTACTGGCTGTTTTGGAGTGGGGAGTCGTTGACGATGACCTTGCCCGGCTGGCGAAGGAAGTGGCGAAGATATTCACAAAGCAAAAAGCCCCTGCGGTAACAGAGGCTTCTGAGCAAATCACAATGTCGTTTTAACTGGACAAAACAACAGGAGTAATTATGCACCAAAAGAGAAAGACACGCCAGCCCCCAGAAAGAACTCAGCAGCGGGCTGCGCTTCCAGATGAGTTCGTTATGACATGCATGGATCACCCTGATACCGGCAAACGGTTTGCTGAGATCTTCCGCAACTTCAAACCTAAGGGGCGACCTGATGAGTAACGTACTGGCATTCCGTCAACCTGACACAGTAAGGCCGGAGGCAACCGGTAAGGGGTTTGCCCTCATGCATAGACAATTCATGGACAGCAAGCTGTACAAGGATTCTCAGGCAGTACACCTGTGGCTACATTGCGTCATGAAGGCAAACTATGAATCCAAGGTGATTAAGACTGATCTTGGAGAAATGGTAATTGGTCGTGGCCAGTTCCTTACTGGCAGGCCAACTCTGGTAACAGAGACAGGAATTTCAGACAACAAAGTGAAAAGCCTTCTCGACACATTCTGCCGAATGGGAATGATTACCAGAGAGTCATATGGTCGCAATTTCACCCGCATTACTCTGGTTAAATACGACGAATTTCAGTCAATTTTTAATCCAAAGGAAATCCAAGGAAAATCCAACGGAGAGCCGCGCGCACCAAGGCTGCAAGAGGTGGTTAATCCAACGGAAATCCAAGAGAAATCCATAACTAAAGAATTAACTAATAACTCTATTACTAACGTAATAGAGAGTCCCTCAGTCATCGTTAAAGCTGAAAAGAAAAAACCGTCATTCAGTTGTGAAGATGTTGTCTCTGCCTATCACGAGATTCTGCCTGAAGCGAAAGGCATCAGAGCACTAAGTGACACACGCAGGAACAAGATAAAAACCTTCTGGGTGAAAGCCAGCAAGATTACCCGCCAACTGGACAAAGAGCCTTTCACGTTGGACAGCTGGAAAGCCTATCTGAAATACATATCCACCAACTGCCGCTGGATGCTGGAAGACCGACCTGATAGTCGCTCTGGCAAGACGTGGCAGAAAAAGGGGCTGGAGTATTTCCTGAACGACGAAACATACCTGCAGGTTCGGGAAGGAGCCAAGGATGACCGATAACATCGTATTGCCCCCGCACAGCATCGAAGCTGAGCAGAGCGTTCTGGGTGGACTGATGCTGGATGACGGCAGCGACCGTTGCCTGAAAGTATTTTCCTCTCTCCGCGCTGAGTCGTTTTACAGCCGACAACACAAAATCATCTACGAAGAATTGCGAAGCCTTGCTCGGCAGCAGAAGCCTATCGATCTGCTGACCGTATCTGACTCGTTGGAATCGAAAGGTGAGCTGGAATCAGTCGGCGGCTTCGGTTATCTGGCAGAGCTTCAGAAGAGCACCCCAAGCGCGGCAAACATTGTGAACTATGCCAACATCGTTCGCGACCGAGCCATGAAGCGTTACGGGATTGAGAAGGCCAACAAAATTACCGAGTTGTTCTACGCCAACGACGGCATGACAGCTGAACAGAAATACGAAGCGGCACAAGCCATCTTCACCCAAATGTCGGATCACGCTCAAACCGGTACGCGACGGGGTCTCAGGTCATTTGGTGAGGTGATGGATGACTGGATGTTGGATCTCGATAAGCGCTTCTCGACATCAGGTGAGGCTCGAGGCCTGAGCAGTGGAATCCCGTCGCTGGATAGAATGCTTTCTCCCAAAGGACTGGTGAAAGGCTCGCTGTTCGTGATTGGTGCTAGGCCTAAGATGGGGAAAACCACTTTGTACTCACAGATGGCTATCAATTGCGCCGTTCGTGAGAAGAAGCCTGCACTGCTTTTCAGCCTCGAAATGCCAGATGACCAGATCCTCGAAAAGCTGGTAGGGCAGAAGTCCGGCGTTAACCCGAACATCTTTTATCTGAACACCAGCGACGATGAAGAGTACCAGGGTGATTACGACGCAGACTTCAGCAAAGCCATGAACACAGCTTCACGACTTCGCGAACTCGACCTGCTCTACATTGACGACACTCCGGGATTATCACTGGCACACATCGTTGCAGAAAGCCGCAAGGTGAAACGTCAGAAGGGTAGCGTCGGCATGGTTCTGGTTGATTACCTGACACTGATGACCGCCGAGAAGGCAGACCGTAACGATCTGGCTTACGGCATGATCACCAAAGGGCTCAAGAATCTCGCCAAAGAGCTTGGCTGCGTTGTTGTCCTGCTGACCCAGTTAAACCGTGAGCTGGAGAAGCGAGTAAACAAACGACCACTACCAAGCGACAGCCGTGACACCGGTCAAATCGAACAGGACTGTGACTACTGGGTAGGCATCCATCGTGAAGGTGCATTCGATGAAAGCTTAAATCAGGAAGAAACAGAACTGCTCCTGAGACTCAACCGCCACGGGAAGACAGGCGTTATTTTCTGCCAGCAGCGCGACGGTGCAATCTACGACCTCGACCAAGTAGCAGCGCGTCAGGAGCGAGAACAGCGCGAACAGTTGAAGCAACAGATAAACAAAAAAGGTGGATTCTGATGGATTACAACGACGCAGTTGAATACTCCGACGCGATGGAATGGCTGATTGACCACTACGATGAATTCCCTAGCCAAGTGCCAGGAGGCGCGGAAAATCTCAGCCGCAATGTATCAGGCAGGATGTTCAGGAACTGGCGATGGGTGCTGACGCTTGATATGGAATTGGTATTTGCCAACTGCATTCAGCAGGGGATCACAAAGCAGGCTTTCGAAAGCCGCAAAGCAGAGGTGATGGAGTGATGGACACTAAGGCAGCATTTGACAGAGAAGCTTTTGCAAAAGAACACGGCATGACAATGGAGTTTGTTAACTGGTTCTTCGATAAGAAGGCGGCTGGTTGTGGTCAGGTTTGGTTCATGATGGCAGCGGCAATGTGGGAAGGCTGGAAAGAATCCCGCGCTGCAATCGAGCAACCTGCTCAAAAACTACTCATTGGCTGGAGAATGGCTGATTATACCGAAGAGACGACAGACCCTGAGAAGGCAAAGAACTGGGCTATGGCTGTTGGCGTTCTGCCGATATTCGAAGGTGACGTCAATACAAGCCTAACCACCTCCCACGGAATCAGAATTAAGGGGAAGACGGAATGAAGACTGACGCCTATTTTGACAACGCAGTGATGAACGCAGCAGAGATGCTCAGACATTTCGGGACACTGGAGTTTCAGATTTCATCGAAAGACGGAAAGATTTTCACCACATTGCAAGATGATACCTTCGCCGCTGGTGATGGAGATATTGCTGAGGCTGCAAACTTCGGTCTGGCCGTACTGAAATCAATTGAGAATGTTTACGGCAAACCGTTATCCATGCACATGACGCAGCGTGACATCAGCCTTAAAACAATGACCGGAGTTATGTCTCTACAGGTGCAGGAGTTAAGCCATGAATAACGATTTAGAGCAGTTCAGCGAAGAAAGGCTGAAAGAGTTGGAATCCCTAGGGTTGAATGCGAGGTTAGACCTAAAGCCATCGGAAGGAATTTCGTTAATCCGCATAGCCCTAGCAGCAAAGCAGGCCAAGCCGGTTGGAATTTTTAATCAGATGGTTTTTGATGTTGCTGGCAGCGCAGTGGTTTTTAGCAACAAAAAAGCTATAAAAGCGGGATTCTGTTCAGAAAATGGAGAGCTGGCACGCAACCATCAGCCACTCTACACCACCCCACAGCCAGCCCATACAGAGCAGGATGGGTGCCAGTGGAACCCAGATGAAAATTTAGTCTACTCCACCGGCTGCGGTAACGAATGGCAATTCACAGAAGGCGGAATCGAAGAAAACGAAATCACTTACTGCCCATATTGCAGCGGAAAAATAGCCGCCTCCCCTAAACCGGAGTGTGAATGATGAGTTATCAGGTCTGGAAAGATGTCGTTGGTTACGAGGGATTGTACAAGGTAACTCAGAATGGTGATGTGATTAGCATGGAGCGAGTCGATGCCCGCGGAATCAGAAGAAAAGAAAGAAAATTAAAACCAGCTCTAGCAAGTACCGGCTATCTCGTGCTTGGCCTAACGAAGAACGGGAAAAGTAGACAAAATACAGTTCACCGAATGGTGGCAGAAGCTTTCATTCCAAATCCAGAAAATAAGCCGCAGGTTAATCATATTGATGGAATTAAATCAAATCCATCGGCATGTAACCTTGAATGGGTAACTAGTTCGGAAAATAACCACCATGCCGTGAGCTCCGGGTTGAAGGAAAGACGGTTTGGATGCAGGGCTAGAAATATCAAATGGCGAATAATTGCCACTGATATCTCTAGTGGAAAGCAATTTGAAATCATTGGATTAAGGGACATGGTTGGTCTTGGGTTAAACAACGGATGTGTTTATCAGTGCATTCATGGTGTTAGAAAACAGCACAAAGGATTCACATTCAGAAAGGAAGAAATTTCCGGAGGCTAATTTGAGCATCCCAGACTTCTGTCTTCACAAATCAACCCTCGGCCAATTCACCAAACAACTCTTCGATCTCATCTCCACTGGTAAACGCTACCGCATAAAAATCTCAGAGTGGCGTGACAAGCGCAGCATCCCTCAGAACTCCCTTCAACACATGTGGTACGCAGAGCTAAGCGCTTATCTCATCAAGCGTGGCAAGCCCTTTGCGTCTCCAGAATGGGTGAAAGATGCGATGAAGCACACTTACCTCGGATACGAAGAACGCGAAATGGTCGATGTGGTGACGGGTGAAAGAACCGTCAAAAGCTCGCTGCGACACACCTCAGACCTCGATACCGGCGACATGCATTATTTCCTCAGCCAGGTAGAAGGCTGGGCGCTAAACATCGGGTGCAAGTTGACGGTTCCGAACGACAGCGAATACAACCAACTCAAACTTAAGCAGGTGGCGTAATGGCTGACATAAGAACCGAAAGATTCATGGCTCGCAGGCAACTGATTGCTGACTACGTAGCAGAGCGAGACGGCGTGAAAATGTGCGAACTCATCAAACTTATTGGGCTGTCCCGCACCCAAGTAGCAGATATCGTTAATCGCACAGAAAAACTTGGCGACATCTGGCGTTCTAAAGGACTCCGCTACTTCAGGGATGAAGCTCACTTTCTTGCTGTTGGAGTGGAAGACCAAAATCGACGCACCGCGCATATTGAGCAGGTAGTGCGTTCACGTGGTAACGAAGGGGAAAGGCACTACGGATTGAAATTCCTCAGCAGAAAACGACCGGACAGCATCAACACCATCTTCGACGAATGCAGGCAGAACAGCACCATTCTCCCAGTGCTCAAAGTGATGGCTCGGAGGTTCTATGGCTAAACTCACGTGGTTCACCTACGACACAGTAATGACCACTCTCGAAGCCGACACCCTCATCCAGAAATACACCTCTCAAAACATCCAAACCTCAAAGCAACTATCCGCCGATTACACAGGCTGGTACGTATCTGCTTTGTTACCCGAATACAAATCCGAGCCAAGGCAGAGTTACGTCTGGCAGAACCCTATGTGGAGATAAATCATGACCAAATTATCAATTATCAAATCCATACATGAAACGCGCCCAGCGCTCGCATCTGTTATCAGGGAAATGGACAAACAGGATTCAAGGTGGGGTTTAGACCGTGACCAACATCCCTATGTTTGGCAGACCATTTTGACCGAAGAGGTTGGCGAGTTGGCACAGGCGATTCTCCACGATGATTTCGGCGGGAGTCATGCAGGCACAGCGCGAGAAGAAGCGGTTCAGATAGCAGCTGTTGCACTGCAAATTATCGAATACTACGACCGAGTTGGGAGTAAAGACGATGATGAATCCGTTGCTTGACAACCCCCGCTGTTGCCGCTGCCACGCACCTCTTAACCAAGAAGAGCAAGACTACTACGGGCATTCTTGTGAAGAGTGCGAAATAGATTACATGCTAATTACTGACGAGATAACCGGATATGACAGATGGAAAAGAACCTGCTTCTACACCGTGCGCTTCTTGCGGCATGGCATTGGCAGAAGACGAGACGCACTGCTGCAACGATTGCGCGAGCTTCTTCGAAATGGGCGGCGTAGAGGTTTCTGAACATCTGAGGAGTGAGAGTGATGAAATTACCCAGAAGCCGTAACTGCAAAATATGCAAAAACCGCTTCAAACCAAGCACTCTGTACGAGTGGTGGTGCAACGAAGAACACAAGGAAGAGCTAATCACCAAGTTAGCAACCGAAGCCAGACAGAAGCGCATACAGAAACAGGAACGACAGCGAAAGGAAACCACCCAGCAGGAACGACGAAACCTTAAGATTCGAAAGCTCGCAGTACAACCCCGCAGTTACTTCATCAAGCAAGCCCAGCAAGCCGTAAACGCCTACATCCGTGAAAGAGATAAGAACCTTCCCTGCGTTTCATGTGGAACGTTGAGCGCTGCTCAATGGGATGCCGGCCATTACCGAACTACGGCCGCAGCCCCACAGCTAAGGTTCGATCCTCGCCAAATCTGGAAGCAATGCAGCGTATGCAACCAGCACAAAAGCGGGAATCTGGTTCCGTACCGGGCAGAACTCATCAGGCGCATTGGTCTGGCTGAAGTGGAAAACATCGAAGGAAACCACGACCGGCACCGCTGGACGATTGAAGAGTGTAAGGCCATCAAGGCTGAGTATCAGCAGAAGCTAAAAGACCTCAGACAACTCGGAGAAGCAGCATGAACGTCAGAGAGATGGGCTTAACCAAAGAGCAGCACGACTGGCTGAATGCCTGGTTGGAATTATGGGGCGCATGGGTTTATTCGGGGAGACTGGAAAAGCGCATGAGCAGCGTGATAGCCCAGTACATGGCGACCGTGGAACCTCAGTCTTATCCAGATCGCCCGATGTGCAATGATGATGACGGAATGTTGATTTCTCAGGTCGTAGATTCCGTCCTCCGCATTGACACAAAGGCGATGGGTATTCTTCTCAGCTATTACTCTCACAACTCATCTAAGCGAGCAATTGCATCGTACTATCACAAGTCTGCAATTCCCCGCAAAATGTCTGGACGGGGAGGGGGTAAAATCAAGAAGCCCTCGCTGGTAACATGCCGACGTGAAGTAGATGAAATACTCACTGCATCACTCTGGATGATCTACCAACCACTCTACAATGCTTTCATCTCCCGCAAACCCGTAACGAAGTTGAAGAAAGTTGCATAGAACGTGTTGACTTCGCTGATCCAATGAGCCATTATTTAAGGGTAAGGTGCCACTTGTATGTCTTAGGTAAGCACCCCGCCCAATTTCAAAGCCCTGACCTTAACCGGTCGGGGCTTTTTGCGTTTATGGCGTACAACTTTCCCGCCATCATTTTAGAGCCCGACCAATCAGCCTATCACTCTCTCTGACCATAGTTGGTCGAGGCTCTATTCTTCCTGCGACTACAGAAACACAGCCCATTTAAACGATGGGAGCGGAATCATGAAAATGAACCCAAACAACAGCGACGGATTTTGGACGCACTTTTGGGCTATTGTCACGGCCACATTCAGTGCGGCAGGGCTTACAACTGAACAATGGATCTACGTCATTCTTGCAGTATTTGGCGCGCTGTTATCACTGGCGTCATATCTGAATAACAGGAAATCCCTGAAGGCCAAACAGATTGAAGATGAGAAGCGCACTGAGATTTTGCGCTCCTATCTTGCTGGTCGAAAAGACAATTCGGCTATCAGCTCCGCTGGTGTGGCTGATGAAGTTAAAGGCGTAATGGACAATATAGGTAACTAAATGGCGAACATCAGAGGCAAGGCAATTACCGGCGCGAGCTGTGCAGTAATGACCATCATTGCCATTGTTGTTTCGAGTGGTTTAGTGAGAACAAGCGAAGCAGGGCTAGAGCTTATTGGTGACGCGGAGAGCTGCCAGCGTGACCCATACGTTTGCCCAGCAGGCGTACTGTCTGATGGCATTGGCAATACTCACGGCGTTAAAGCCGGAGTCAGGAAGTCCGATGCGCAGATCGCCGCAGACTGGGAGAAGAATATTCTCCAGGCTGAATCCTGCGTGAACAAATACTCAAACGGGAAGAAGCTGAACCAAGGCCAGTTTGATGCCACGGTATCAGTGACCTTCAACGTCGGCTGTGGAGCGATGCAAAAGTCCACGATGTTCTGGAAGTTCAGGCAAGGCAAGATGATCGAAGCCTGCAACGAGTTCCCGCGCTGGGTTTATGCAGATGGAAAAAAACTGTCCGGCCTAGTTACGCGGCGTGAGAAAGAAAAGGCTCTGTGCCTGAAGGGGTGAGCATGAACTGGTTACGCATCAGTATCACAGCGGCATTTGCTCTCACGATCGGCGTTCTGCTCTGGGCTGCATTCCATTACTACGGCAAGACCATCAGCCAGCAATCAGAAATCTCAGTGGCGACTCAAGCCAAAAATCAGGCCGAGTTCATCACAAAGACTCAGGCTCTGTCTGTGACCATCTTCAACACCATCGCCGGAGCAACTCTGGATGAACAGAAAACCAACGTTGCTTCAAGCCAGGCGCGTCAGGTCATCATTAAAACGGTTCTGCAAACAGAGCCGTGCGCTGTGGTTGTTGTTCCTGCTTCCGTTAATGACCAGTTGCTCACACACTACAACTCAATACGTTCAGGTGCCGGTAACTCCGATACCAGCCAGCCTTCTCCAGTCTTGCCAGCCGTCGCCTCCACCAAGTGACCCGTTAACCTACGGCGCATCAGTGATGTGGAACGAACTCTTGCTGACAGACATCCAGAACTGCAACACCCAGATATCAGGCATCAAGAAAATCGAAGAGGCCAGACAGAAATGATTAAACGTTTCCTCGCATGGCTGAAAAGCATCTACATCAAACCGGCAGCAGCCGAAACCCAAGAGAACACTCAAATGACCGATACAACAGCAGACCTGGCAGCAACACCAGAAGAAACCACCCAATCAGAAGTGGATGTGGTTCTGGCTAAATTAAAGGAGCTGGTTACAGCAGCGGGCGCTCAGGCACACGTAGTATTCGATGACCTGGCCGCACTGGCAAAGAAATTATCCTGAAGTAACAACAAGCCGGTCATCTTGTCACGCCCTGATGTTAGCTATGAAGCGTATCCTCCCGTGAAGCCCATCAGATAAGCGCAATGACTAACGCAGGGTTTCAGGCCGGAAGGCTGAGTTTCCCCGACATAGTTGCAAACGTCAGGCGGCGCGGAAATAGGGCGTGACATTCTGAGAGCAGAAACCTTTCTAATTTGAAGTGCCAGGGAGAATCCTTTCAAACAGGAGTCTCAAAATGCCTATAAGTGCCTGCAAGATTTTACAGTCAAGCGATTACGGCTCAATGAACCAGCAACTCACATCATCAATGAGTGACGGCTGGAAACCAATGGGTCAGATGCGCATCACTGACGCACCCCGCGATTTCTTCCAGATGATGTATCAGGGCAATAGCTCGGATATGTACGACTATCAGGCAGTCGCAACCAACAACGCCACTATCACCGTACGCAATAGCGTAAACACAGTGACAGACACGGCAACTATCTCAGTAGTGCAGAGCGCAATCACTGGAGCGACGCTCCCAGCGACAACTGCAATAGTAAAAAACACCCAAGCGCTGTCCGTTCCTGTCACTGCCGGAATACTGGTAGCAATTGGTACAGCAACACGAACGGTGACACTTTCAGTTTCTGGTGGCGTGGTTACTGCTGCTGCAATCTCCTGATTTATAAAATTCTGCAAAGGCTTCTCTATGAGTGGCCTTTTCAGAATAAACACACTGAATTATCGGTTGGTGGTCTCACCATTGCCGAGGGTTATATCTATCTGACTAGCAGGAAATTCTAAATGGCCGCTCCAAAAGGTAACCGATTCTGGGAGGCTCGCAGTAGTCATGGGCGAAACCCGATATTCGGATCACCTGATGAGTTGTGGGCTGCCTGCACTGAATACTTTGTGTGGGTGGAAGAAAACCCACTATGGGAAATGAAGCCATTCGCTTATCAAGGGGAGGTCGTTCAAGAGCCTGTAGCGAAAATGAGAGCAATGACTCTCGCTGGCTTGCGCCTGTTCCTAGATATTGCCGAAAGCACATGGCAGCAGTACAGAGCAAAAGAAGGTTTTACGGTGGTCACATCGCGAGCGGAAGAGGTCATTTACTCGCAGAAGTTCGCCGGAGCAGCTGCTGACCTTCTGAACGCCAACATCATTGCCCGAGACCTTGGGCTTGCTGATAAGCGAGAAGTGCACAAAACAATTACAGACCTGACTGATGAAGAGTTAGATCGCCGCGTCGAGGAGCTAACCAATGCACAATCTCAGTCGGGAGAAAAAGATTGAGCTTGTCAGGCTCCTTGAAGAAAAGAAACGCAGAAGCAACGTTTACCGGTATCGAACCTATTACGGTTCGCGATATCCATGGCAGAAACGTTTTATTGCCAATACCAAAGAGTTCTCACAGGTCGCACTGATAGCAGCAAACCGCGTTGGCAAGACTGACACAGCAACCTATATCGATGCCATTCATGCGATGGGTGATTACCCTGACGACTGGGCTGGACACAAGTTTGAACATGCACCATTGATATGGGTGCTGGGATACTCTGGTGAAAAGTGTCGTGACCTGCTCCAGGCTCCGCTGATTGGACGCAAGACTGACAACGGATGGGAAGGCGGATTAATCCCTGCTGAACTGATTGTTAACGTTGAGCCAATGACAGGCACACCAAACGCAGTGCGCTCTGTCTATATCAAACACAAATCAGGCGGCACTGCAAAGATTCAGTTCTGGTCTTACTCACAAGGCCAGCACGCACTGATGGGTGATAGCGTTGATTGGTTTCACATCGACGAAGAACCCAAAGACCCCGCGATATTCCCTCAGGTTCTGACGCGTACCGCAACCGGTGATAAAGGCAATGGTGGCCGTGGAATTCTCACGTTCACTCCTGAGAACGGTCGCACCGAATTAGTCATCGGCTTTATGGACAACCCAAGCTCAGCGCAGACGTGCATGAATGTCGGCTGGGATGATGCCCCACACCTGAATGAAAAGGTTAAGGCTGAGCTTCTGGCTTCCTTCCCTGCTCATCAGCGCGACATGCGAACAAGGGGTATCCCGATGCTTGGACATGGCCGCATTTACGACATGCCAGACGATGCGATCATGTGCCAGCCCTTCGCTTGTCCAGATCACTTCTTCGTCATCAACGGGCAAGACTTCGGGTGGGATCACCCGCAAGCACACATTCAACTTTGGGACGATCGTGACGAGGACGTTATCTACGTTGCTCATACGTGGAAAGCCAGAGAGAAGAAAGCTGACGAAGCCTGGAGGCTTGTTAAGTCGTGGGCGAAAGACGTACCCGTTGCATGGCCTCACGATGGTAACCAGCACGAGAAAGGCGGCGGACAGCAACTCAAGCTTCAGTACAAGGCTGAAGGGTTCTCAATGCTTGGTGAGCACGCAACTTGGCCTGATGGAAACTACAAGGTTGAGCCTGGCATTCATGAAATTCGAGAACGCATGCTGGATGGCAAGTTCAAGGTGTTCAGTACATGCCCTGAGTTCTTCGAAGAGTTCCGCATGTACCACCGAGATGAGAACGGCAAAATAGTCGCAATCAATGATGACGTCCTGTCAGCCGTTCGATACGCCTACATGATGCGCCGCGCCGCTAAGCAGATGTTCAAAATCAAAAAGCCACGCGAGAAAGTTAAATTCGCCGCGGCTGAATACAACCTATTTGGAGACTGACATGGGTATCGAAACCGCCGCGCTTGCATCGTACGCAGCCATAGCAGCCTCTGCTGTTGGAGCCGGTACTGCTATCTATTCCGCAACTCAGAACAAGACTCCCAGCGTGAAAGATGCGCTGCTTCCTGGCACTGACGCAGCGACAACTCAGGCCGACGACCTCCTTCGTAAGCGCTCCAGACAGGGTGTGAATGCCAATATCCTTAGCGGAAGCAGTGGTGCAGGTAATCCCGGAACTACCTCAACGGGGCAAAAAAGCTTATTAGGCGGTTGAAATGAGTGACCAAGACATGAGTCAGGAAGAACTGCTTAATCAGATACTGCGTGACCAGTCCACGATGGAAGTTTGCCGCAAGCCATGGGAGATGCATTGGCAAGAAGTGGCCGAGCGCTGCCTGCCTCGCGGCGCTGACTTTGTTGGTGAGATTCGAAACGGCCAGAAGAAATCAGAGAAGGCTATCGACTCCACGCCTATTTTGGCCTTGGAGCGATTCGCTGCCGCTGTTGAATCAGTAGTTACACCTCGCACACAAACATGGCACGGGCTTCAGAACGAACGCTTTGCTGATGATAATGAGGTGCAGGAATATTACGAAGAGCTAACTCGCATCCTGTTTCGACTCAGGTATGCACCTGCCGCCAACTTCGCCAATCAGCAAAGTGAAAACTATGTCTCAATCGGCGCGTTCGGTAATGGCTGCGTATTCGTTGATGAGTTGCCCGGCAAAGGCATGCGGTACATCTGCTATCACCTGAGAGAAATCTTTTTCGAAGAGAACTATCAGGGCGTGGTTGATTTGGTTCACCGCAAGTTCAAATTGACAGCCCGTCAGGCCGTGCAGCAGTTTGGCAAGGATAAGCTGCCTGTCGCCGTGCAGCGCGCATCAGAGCAGACGCCGCTCGCTAAGTTTGATTTCATCCACAGGGTTAGCCCTAACGATGAAGTCAAATACGGAGCTACCGGCGAACCAGTTGCTGGCCCAGATGGGATGCCGTGGAAATCAATCTATATCTGCATGACGGACAGAAAGATTGTACGCACTGGCGGCTACCACACAATGCCGTATTGCATCGCGCGTTATTACAAATCGCCTGGTGAAGTGTACGGTCGCGGTCCGGGGATGACGGCTCTACCAGACATCAAAGTCCTTAACGAGATGAACAAGGAAACGTTAGTTGGTGCGCAACTTGCCAACCGTCCGCCAGTCCTCGTTTCTGATGATGGTGCGTTAGAGTCGTTCTCTCTCGTGCCGGGCAGTATCAATTCAGGGGGAGTCAGTAGTAACGGAAACGCGTTAGCAATTCCATTCGCCACGGGTGCCCAGCCGAATCTCGGCCTTGAGATGATGGACCAGAAGCGGCAACTGATTAACGACATTTTCCTGGTTACTCTGTTTCAGATTCTGGTTCAGAACCCTCAGATGACGGCCACGGAGGCTATGCTGCGCGCTCAGGAGAAGGGGCAGATCTTAGCTCCAACCATGGGGCGCATTATGTCTGAGCAGCTCGGTCCGATGATTGAGCGCGAAGTAGATATTTGTGCGCGCATGGGACTGTTCCCTGAACCTCCTCAGCAATTAATTGATGCTGGGATGGAGTTCGATATCGACTACAAATCGCCGCTGGTGAGAATGCAGCGCGCTGATGAGGGAGCCGGTATTGCGCAGACTCTACAGTTGGCAACATCGCTGGCACAGTTCGACCAGAGCGTTCTTGGATTGATTAAGACGGGCGACGTGCTGCGAGACTTTGCTGATATCAACGGCATGCCGCGCTCTCTGCTTCTGGACAAGGAAGAAGAGCAGCAAATGAAACAGGCTCAAGCTCAACAAGCTCAGCTCAATAACCTGGTTCAGGCCGCGCCAAATATCGCGACAGCTGCTGACAAAATGGCTTCAGCGCAACAGAAAGCAAACTCCCCACTCCCTGCACCGCAATAACGAGAAACCGACTAAATGAGCAGATTCATTCTGAGGCGTACGCACGCCTTTCGGGCGGTATTCGGCTTGCCCGGTGAAAGGACAAGAGATCAGGAAGTGGTGCTCAAGGCGCTCGCTGAATTCTGTCGCGCTAACCGCTCCAGCGTAATCGTCTCGCCGGTTCATAAGCAGATAGACCCGCTGGCTACATGCGTAGCTGAGGGGCGGCGTGAGGTGTTCAACCGGATTTCACAATTCATTCATTTGGATCAAGACGAACTGATTCGAATCATTAACGAGGCCGAGAAACATGACGACTGAGACAACCGCTGCTGCGACTATTGAAACGGCAGCATCCACAACAGAGACGCCAGCCACGCAGCAAACTACTGAATCGGCAGCGGGAACATCATTGCTTGGCGGAGATACAACCACTACGCAAGCAGCAGAGCCATTCCTAGCCGCGTTGCCACAAGAAGGCGATGCAGACGGTTGGAATGCCGTGTACACCAAGCTCGGGCGCCCTGAAACGGCTGAAGGCTATGAACTTCCTCTGCCAGAAGGTGACACCGGTGAATTCGCAAAACAGACATCAACCTGGATGCATGAAGCTGGCCTGAACAAACAACAAGCTCAGGCGCTCGCTACCAAGTGGAACGCTCATCAAGCCCAGCAAGCCGAAGCGCTCAGTGCTCAGCGTGAAAAACAAATCGGCGACGACATTGCATCCATGAAACAGGAATGGGGTGCCAAGTTCGACGAGAACGCATCTGTAATCCAGAAAGCGGTCAAAACATTCGCGCCTCCTGAATTCATCGAAATGATTGATAAATCAGGCTTAGTGAACAACCCAGCAATTGCAAAGATGTTCCTGAAAATCGGTTCAGCGATTTCAGAGGATCAACTTGTCAGTAACCAGAAAGGCTCACCTCAAAGCGGTGAGAAATCAATAGCAGACCGCCTTTGGGGCTGAACTACAAATCAATATTGGAGATTTATAAATGGCTACATTATCTGGCAAGGTAACTTTGCTCGACGTTGCAAAGTCCTTTGATCCTGATGGTAAGGCGGCGGCTATCGCTGAACTGCTGTCTCAGGAAAATGAAATGCTTTTGGACATGCCGTGGTATGAAGGCAACCTGCCTACCGGTCACCGCATCACTACCCGCACCGGCCTGCCGGATGTCATCTTCCGTAAGCTGAATGGCGGTGTTCCACCAAGCAAAGCAACCACTGCGCAGCTTGATGAAGCATGCGGCATTCTGGAAGGGCGCTCTGAAATTGACTGTGACTTGGCCGACCTGAACGGCAACACCAGTTCATTCCGGCTGTCTCAGGCTAACGCTTTCATTGAAGCGATGAACCAGACGATGCAGAACACCGTGTTGAATGGCGACACAGACGTGACGCCAGAAGGTTTCCTTGGCCTGTCCAAGCGCTTTAATGCGGCACCAACCAACTCGACCGGCGCGGCCACCAAGGTCAACGTCATTGATGCAGGCGGTACAACTAACCTGACATCTGTGTGGTTGATCGGTTGGGGTGAAAACTCAGTATGCGGCATCTTCCCGAAAGGTTCTGCTGCTGGCCTGACCCATGAAGACCTCGGCAAAATTGATGCGTTCGATTCAGTCAATAACCGCTTCCGTGCGTATGGCGACCTGTACAAATGGAAGTGTGGCATTGCGATGAAGGACTGGCGTTATGTAGTTCGTATCGCAAACATCGACACGGTAGCGCTGACCAAGAACGCATCTGCCGGTGCTGACCTGATCGACCTGCTGACTCAGGCATTGGAAAAGATCCACAGCCTGACCGGGGTAACCCCTGCGTTCTACGCTAACCGCACCATTCGCGGCTTCCTGCGCCGCCAGAACGTGAACAAAGTGGCAGCCGGTACACTGCAATATGAAATGGTTGGCGGTAAACCCGTCACCATGTTTGCAGAGGTTCCATTCCGTCGCGTTGACGCGCTGACCAACTCTGAAACACGCATCGTTTAAGGGGCGACAAATGTACGTAGATAAATATGCTGAGTTCTCGGACTCGCAAGCAGTAACAGCAACCGCCATTTCAACGAACGTCATGGACTTAAATCCAGCATTCAAAATTAATAGCGGCGGCGTTGATATTGGCACTGGGCAGGACGTTTATCTGGTTGTTCAGGCTGATGCAGCGGCGACAGCAGCAGGCGCAGCGACAGTTGTGTTGACGCTTGAATCTTCCGCTGCCGCTGGTCTGACAAGCTCCACAGTTCACTACACAAGTGCAACCTGGCAGTTAACAGACCTCACCGCAAACAAAACGCTGGTGGCTGTAAAGTTACCGAGCGGCACATACCTGCGTTATGTTGGCGTGCGCTACACCGTATCAACCGGTCCTTTAACGGCTGGCTCATTCTCGGCATTCCTCACCACTGACATTCAAGCGTATCGCGCATACGCACGAAACTACGTGGCTTAATCGTCTGGATCACAAAGGGGCTTCGGCCCCTTTTTTATTTGGTGAAATATGGCTACCAAGATAATCGTCATAAACCGAGCTTTGGTGAAGTTGGGTGCTGAGCGCTTGATGAGCGAGACAGACAACAACAAAGCAGCACGAACAGTCGAAGCGATTTATGACGGCTTGCTTGAAACCCTGCTGCGCACTTACCGATGGGCGTTCGCCATTAAGCGAGTGAAGGTCGGAGCATTAGCAGAGGCGCCTGAGTTCGGCTACACATTGCAATACCAGCTTCCCTCTGACTTCCTTCGAATGGATGAAATCCGTGATGGGTCGATGCTTCCGATTTGGCATTGGTACTGGATGCGGTCTGCTGAACCTCAGTGGCAGATTGAAGGCCGGAAGATACTGACCAATATCGAAGCTCCGCTACATCTCAGATACGGCTCAAATGCCACTGACCCATCGCAATGGGACTCGACTTTCGTTGAGGCTTTCGCGTGCCTTCTTGCGTTTGAAATGTGTGAGTCAATCACTCAGTCATCCACCAAGAAGCAAACGGCAGGGCAAGATTTTGACGCGGCAATCAAGGCAGCTCGTTCTGCGAGCGCAATTGAACGGCCTCCTATTCAGCAGCAGGAAACTTCCTGGTTCACGTCGAGGTTGTAATGCCATCTACTTCTCCATCAATCAACAGCTTCAACGCCGGTGAATTCTCCCCGCTGATGATGGGGCAGACCAACTTTGAGAAATGGTCTTCCGGCGTTAAGTCGATGCTTAATTTTATCCCTCGCTCTCAGGGGCCAGCAGAGCGCCGTGCGGGGACGTATTTTGTTAGTGAGATTAAAGACTCTGGCAACAAGGTGTGGTTGGCAAAATTCGAGTTCAATACAACGCAGGCATTCATCCTTGAGTTCGGCCCGTATTACATTCGCTTCTATTCAGATCACGGTGTCGCATTGAATTCGGGCGGTGGGGCTCTGGAGGTATCTACTCCATACTCTGCTGATGACCTGACAAATGATGATAATGGGTTCGGGCTCTCCATGGTGCAAAGCGGCGATGTCATTTACATCTGCTGCCACACCGGCGATCAGCCGCCATATAAACTAAGCCGCAACTCCAACACAGACTGGACGCTCGCTGCATTTGATTATGCAGCTGCTCTTGGGCCATTCGACAGCACCAACTCATCCAGAACAAAAACCGTTTATACGGACCAGTTTAGAATCTGGTCATCGGATGGTGCAGACAGGCCAGACGGTACGCCGACAACTACAAGCTTATGCACGATCACTTCCAACACAGCCATATTTGAATCTGGTCATGTCGGCGGACTTTTTTATATTGAGGCGAGTACCGATAAGGTTCCCGATAACGGCACGGGGCACAATGGGTACATACCCGGATGGCAAGCAGGCACAACAGAGACATTTGAGCCAGGCGTATTTTGCCGTAGTGATGGCAAGTATTACGAGAGCATGGACGGGACCAAGACGGGTTCGACTCAGCCGGACTGGACTGCTGGTGCGCATCAGGACGGGTACACTCTTTGGAGATATTCGAATGGCGGGTGGGGAGTTATTCAGATCACCTCCGTCACAAGTTCAACGGTCGCTGTTGGTAAAATACTTTCTGAGTTACCGCCAAGCGTGCTGAGCACAACAGGGAAAACTTTCAAATACGCTTTCGGTGACTGGTCTCCTAAAATGGGGTTCCCGACGAAAGTCGCTTTCTACAAAAACCGGCTGGTGTTTGCAGCGCGCGGCAAGCTTTGGTTTTCGGTTGCCTCTGATTACGAAAACTTTACGCCGATGACAGATGGCTATGAGGTTCAGACAGACGACGCAATCAACGTACAAATTGAGGCTGACTCAACCAATACAGTTCAGTGGCTAACGCCTGGCTCTTCCTTGCTAGTTGGCACTGCCGGTGCAGAGCATGCATGTTCACCATCAACTACCACATCGGCCTTTGGCCCGAACAATATTCAGATAACCAAAGAGTCAGTGTACGGCTCTACTGGTGTGAACGCGGTTCAGGTTGGCTCTACTTCAATGTTTGTTCAGCGCGCTGGTTGCAAGGTGAGAGCTGTACAGGCCGACTTCGAAAGCGGGTCATATAGTTCAAGCGATTTAACAGTGCTTGCTGAACACATCACCAGAGCTGGTGTAGTTGATATGGCATGGCAACAGGAACCGGATTACGTGCTGTGGGTTGTGTTGTCAGATGGATCTCTGGTGGCGATGACCTACAACGATGAGCAAAAGGTCACGGCATGGCATCGTCACGATCTGGATGGTTATGTGGAAGCGGTTTCTTGCATTCCAGACCCCAATGGAATTCGCGATGATCTGTGGCTTGTAGTCCGGCGCACAATCAACGGCGTCACTAAGCGCTATGTAGAGTTCCTGCACGCTGCATGGGACGCTGCTACAGAGAGTTTTGCTCAGGCTTATTACGTTGACTGTGGGCTTACATATGATGGTATCCCTGTCACAAGCGTGTCTGGGTTAACGCATCTTGAAGGCATGACTGTTTCAGTTACTACTGACGGCGCAGCTCATCCAGATCAGGTTGTAAGTGGCGGCTCCATATCACTGGAATGGGAGTCTTCCATTGTTCACGTGGGACTTCCATACACCTCAGAGGTTGTGACATTGCCATTGGAAGCCGGTGGAACCTCTGGAACATCCCAGGGTAAAACCAAGAGGATTAGCCTTCTGACTTTGCGGTTCGTTAACACGTTGGGCGGGAAGACTGGGCAGGAGGGCGGCTTAGATTTGGATGTTCTCGAAAGCCGTGACTACTCAGACTTGATGGACAACCCGCCAACACCATTCACTGATGACCGAGATATAGAGTTCCCAGGTGGCTATAGCACAAACGCCTGTATCCGGATTGTGCAAGACCAGCCACTGCCGATGACACTAGTTGCCATCTATCCACGAGCATGGACATCTGGCGAATGAAAATAATCCCCTACGAACCCCGGCACCTTCTTGAAATTGAGCCTCAAAAAAGTCAGGAGTCTCTGGAAAGGACTCAGGAGCGCGCAGAACAACTTGCGACATATCAAAGCTTCACTGGTGTTATTGATGGGCGAGTGGTTGCCATTGGTGGATTGGTTGAGCTTAATCCAATCAGAGCCTATCTCTATCTCATTGTTACTGGCGACATTCCTCATCAATGGACTCAGCTGTACCGTTCTGCGCGAAGGCTCATTAACGCAGGTCTCACTGATTACATCCGGTTAGAAACGCTATCTGCTTTCCCTGAGGCTGACAGATGGCTTGAGCTTATCGGGTTCAAGTATGAAGGGACGATGAGGCGTGCTGGTCCTGATGGGTGTGATGCGAAAATGTACAGCATAGTGAGGGATTAAATGCAATTTACACAGGCAATATCAAACAATCCCGCCGCTTGGGCTTCCGCTTCTTCATCAGCGCTAAACAGTGCTGGCACGATTGCTCAGGGGTTCAATGCGTCGAACAACAGCAACTACAACGCTGCATTGCTTACTCAGCAAGCAAAGACGGTTGCGCTACAAACTGGTTCGCAGACCTCCCAGATTAGGCGTCAGGGCTCTCAAGTCCTTGCTGACCAGTCCGCTGGTTTTGCAGATAACGGAACGGGAACTGGCGGAAGCAATGCTGCACTTCAACGTTCAACTGCGATTGATACAGAAACTGATGCGATGAATGCTGACTACAACGGACGATTGCAAATCGCGGATATTAACAACCAGGCCACTGCTCTGCGCGCGACTGCAAAAGCTCAGAAGCCGGGTCTCATTAGCTTGCTCGGCGGCGTCAATAGCGCAGTGGGCAGTTATTACAATACTTCATCATTAGTCAAACGGTAGGGCGATAATGGCAAAGATTCCGGTTTATCAAAGTCAGGTAGG
Source organism: Rahnella sp. BIGb0603 (assembly GCF_024808755.1). Classification (NCBI taxonomy): domain Bacteria; kingdom Pseudomonadati; phylum Pseudomonadota; class Gammaproteobacteria; order Enterobacterales; family Yersiniaceae; genus Rahnella; species Rahnella sp. BIGb0603. The sequence continues at coordinate 360,083 of NZ_JANUEX010000003.1, forward strand.
GATTCGCGCTGGCGGTCCATCACCGGTCAATCTTCCAACCGAAAGCACCGATACAAAACTTTTGCAGAGCGGCGTTAATTCTTTCGCTGATGCTGCTATCAGGCTTCAGCAGCAGCAGAATTCTGTGCGCGGAACGCAGTACATGACGGATTTCGTCAATTCGCAATCAGCTCTTGGGCAAGATTTGAATAATGCGCAGAACCAGTCAAAAGATGGGATAGATTACATTCCTGCCGCCCAGCAACTCATCAAGCAGCATCAGGATGATTTCTTTTCCCAGCATCCCGGGCTTAGTGACACGGAGAAACAGGACTACACATTACGGTGGGCTCAGTCTCGTGGTCAGCTTGAGAATCAGGCTATTAACTGGGGACAGGCTCAAGCCAAACAAATTCAAGTTTCCAATCTGAATGACAGCGCTTCAGCAGTCGGCAATGCGATCCTCCAAGACCCTAACGCCGCCAAGTCATTGGCCGTTGCTCACTTGCAAGCCATTGACCAGAGCGATCTCGACCCAGCAACCAAAGCAGAAATAGCAAGCAGGTCGCGCAACATGTGGGCGCTGTCTGCTGCGCAGTATGGTATCCAGAAAGATGCACAACATGTTATTGACCAGCACGGCACGTTTCAGGCCGCACAGTCAACCGGTGCGGCTGACGGGTCAACGCTTCCATCTGACTCACCTGGGGATTTGGCTACCAGGCAGAATAACCCGCTGAACATCCGATTCTCCTCAGATAACAACTGGGCTGGAAAGGGTGGGGATAATGGCAGTGGATTTGAGCAATTCGACACTGCTGATCACGGGTTTCGCGCCGGAATAAAATTGATGCGCCACCACATCAATAACGGCAATGACACTCTATCTTCGCTTATAAACAAATGGTCTCCTGCGGGAGACAACAATAATCCAGTTCAGTATGCGCAATTCGTTAGTCAACAGACCGGGATCCCAGTTGATGCGAAGTTGGATCCAAACAACCCACAGCAGATGACAACCATTGCGAAGGCCATGGCTAACCAGGAAGGCTATAACGCACCGGTTAGCGATGATCAATTAGGCAGAGCATGGAACTCTCAATCAGACCCCAACCAACTAGCACCGGGTGTTCCTTGGGGGCAGTTAAGCCCGCAACAGACGAACAGCGTTATCAACCAGGCTCAGGCTAAGGTTGACCAGCAGAACACGCAGCGCCGCATGCTGATGCAGGAACAGATGAGAAATGACTCAGCGTTAATTGAGTCTGGCAATCCTGTAGCAAACCCTATTGGTCATGAGCAATGGATGAGCACCGCTCCCCATGATGCAACGCCGGAAGAATTGACACTTCTGGACAAGCAATATCAGCAGTATGCATTGCTCAATCAACTCCAGCCCATTTATTCCGACATCAATACAAAGTCGGCAGGGGAGGGGCTGGCTTCTGTTCAGAGCATAAAGCCAGACGGAACTGAAGACGATTTTGCTTTTAGGCAGCAACGTTATCAGCAAGCCGTACAGAAATATCAGCAAGTGATAGGCGCTCGCGAGAAAGACCCCGGCGGCTGGCTGTCTCAGAACTCTCCAGATGTTAAGGCTGCATATCAGGTTTATCAGCAAGACCCTTCTCAGGGCGCTCAGTTGGCTCAGGCAATCATGGTCGATAAGTCGCGCTTAGGAATAAAAAATAAGGACATACTCCCAGACTCATTAGCCGACGGAATCTTGCAGCAAATCGACACCAGTAAAGAGCAAAGCGTCACGGCTATTCAGAATGTTGCTGGTCAGTTTGGTTCCTATGCGGATCAGGTTATGCAGCAAGTTCAGAAGAAAGCGGGGCCAGCTCTGCAAGTCGTTATGGCTACAGGAAATCCACGCTCAGCTAATGCGTTGTGGCAAAACCGTAACGTGAAGACGGCAGATTTAAAAGAGGCCATCAACACGAATAATAAAGGTTCATCTGACAATGCTGATACCGAGTGGGCTGGTCAGTCGAGTGACTTCGCCTCAACGATGGTTCATCAGCCTGGCGGTGTTGGGGTATGGAATAATTTCAATGAGCAAGGTAGGCGACTAACGTATCTCAATATCCAAAAAGGAATGAGTCCAAATGATGCGGCCAAACAAGCCTATCAGGATGTTCTTGGCTCTCAGTACCAAACGCAAGGCTCCTGGCGTTTGCCGGTCAAATATGGTTTGGACTTGAGTGATGTGCGAGATGGTGCGAGCCATTATCTGGATAACATTCAGGCAGATCAAATCATGGCTCTCCAAGGCGATCCACGGCTGGGCGACGAGGTAAACCGTCAGCAAAGCCTTTCTAGAATCAAAGATAGTGCGGATTGGGTAACCAATGCTGATGAGACAGGGCTTCTACTTACGCTCAATGGCCTTGTGGTTAATGACAAGAACGGCAACCCAATTACGCAAAACTTCAATGATCTTTCGAAACTGGGTCAGCAGAACCGAGGCATCTTTAACTCTGTGGGCAAGTTCTTATCTACGCCGACAAAATTTGATGCAGACAAAGGCGGCATGACGCCAGAGCGCGCTTTGTTCGGCGATAACTTCCAGAAAGGGGTGCAGCGTTGACGATTTACACACAAGACCCCGGGCAGGGGATTAACCAGCCAATAGGTAACGCCCCATCCGGACTTGGTGAATCGCTCTCCGCTACGTTTGTTCAGGGGTTAGACGAGGGGCCATTTAATTCATCACTGAGAATGAACAGGGCTTATGGTGAGTTGAATGACCCTGCGTCAGCCATGGTTCCTAAATCACAAGCTGATGCCACGTTAAAGCAGTACGGCGTAAAGAGTATCAACATTCCTGATGAGGGCGTTACTCAGACCTATCTTGATAACGTTGTTTCAAGCAGGAAGGATACGTTAGCAAAGCAACAGATCGCTTCAGCAGCTCCATCAGGTTTTGTTGCCACACCGCTAAATGTTTTGGCTAATCTGGCGGGAGCAATGGCAGACCCCGGCAACCTGGCTATCGGGTTAGTACCTTTCGCGGGGGAAGCAAAGGCTGCAACATTGCTCGGAAGGGCTGGCGAGCGTTTCATTCAGGGTGCCGCAATGGGTGGCCTGCAAACAGCTGTAACCTTGCCAACCACGGCCATGGCTGCGGCAGCCGAGGGGGATGACTTCACCCTTGGCAACGCGATGGAGAATCTGATTTATGGCACCATTGGTGGCGGGGCTCTTCATGCCGGTGGCGGCGTAATCGCTGATATTGTTCGCGGGAGGCGCACTCCTGCAACTACCGAGTCACCACTTGAAACATCTACCAGAAATGATATTGGCAATCAGCCTGAAGTTTCCAGTAACGCCGCCCCTTTAACTCGCGAAGTTACACAATCAGATACTGCCACACCATTCCTTGATGAAACGATTGCGAAAGAAGCCGACAACTATGCCTACAGCAGAGCATACGATGACGTCATTCCTGATTATCAGCAGTCCTTGAATGAGCTTCAGCAGGGAAAGGTTGGTAATGTTGCCGACCTTCGATCGGAAATGGCAGCCAACGAACACGCGGCAAGTCAGTTGGATGCAACACTTCAGTCGAGAACAGCACAATACCAACAGCAGAGGTTGAAATACCGCGAGGCGCGTCAGCGTGCGTTGTCAGACATAGAAGGCGAAAAGCAATCGCTAAATTCCCGCAACGCTGAGATTCAGCAGAAATTGGATGGCAATGCCGCCGCAGAAAAAGCGACCGGTGAGTTAGCGGCAATTGACCGCGGCGAGATACCCGATGCACTTGCGAAAAACATTGATGAGCGTGCCGGGCAAATAAAGTCAGGGCTTCAGCAAACATCCCTGGCAAGAGGAGTTAAAACTGCCGCACAGAAAATTGATTCCGCAAACTGGGTGCAAAGAGAAAACGCTTTTCGTGCCGGACTCTCTCACATGCTTCAAGGTAAATCGCCAGACATCGAACCATTCTTTGACCTCACATCTCCGGAGCTTCGCGAATCCTCTATGGAACAAATTCGTAAAGGCCCAAGAAGTGATGCAGAGCCATCAACGGCAAACGCAAGCAAAGAAGCGGAATCTGATTATCAGAGAACAAATCGTGAAGATGCAGATCTGCAAAATGCTCAGGAAGACTTCGAAGCAGAAATGAACCTTGCTCGTAGCCGGGTTGATGAGTTGGACTCAGCGGAGCTTCGTGAGGCGCTGGGAGAAATTCAGAAACAAGCTAACGATGAAAGCCTTGTTAAAGGGTATCAGGAATATGCAGCCTGTATGCTCAGGAGAATGTAATGGCTAACCAGTTTCTTACCCAGTGCGAACAGGCAGTAAATAAGGCCGCAGGACGCGAACTTTCCGAGCAGGAAATGGAAACTTTGGTTCGCGATATGGAGACCACAGTAAAGCGCATTCGGGCAGAGAATGAAGGCATTTCATTGGAAGATGCTGCCTTGCGTGCAGCTAATGAACTGGGTAATCAGGAAAAGCTTGCGTCAGTAATTGAGGCAAGAAACAAAGCTTTGAACACTCGCATTGCGGCTGAAAGGCTTTCATTTCTGCGCAACAGCTTCCCTGACAATCCGGATATCGGGCTATCGGCAATTCTTGTTGGGCGCAACGAGGCCAGAACTGGCAGCCGCGCATCTGTATCTTCAGAGCAATTTCAGCTTCGTTCAAAATATCTTTCAGGTCTTAATTACGATTTAGAGCAGGCTGATGTTCTGAAGTTTTTAGCGGCGGGAACCAATGATTCAGAAGTCGCTGATGCAATGTGGAAACTCGGGAAGGGTGAGCCTACTTCAGGGCTGCGTGCTGAGTCAGTTAAGATTGCTGAAATCATCACAAAGTGGCAGGAGTCATCTCGGATAGATGCTAACAAATCAGGGGCGTGGATACGTAAGATGCCAGGGTATATCGCCCGCCAAGGCCACGACATGATGAAGATTCGCGCTGCCGGTTATGATGTATGGAAAAAATCTATCCTGCCGAGATTAGATCCAGCAACTTTCGACGGCGTTGCTGACAGGGATGCTTTTTTGCGTAACGTTTACGATGGGCTGGCATCTGGGGTGCATTTGGCTTCTGAGAAACCTGACTGGATGAAAGGCTTTAAAGGCTCACAGAATATTGCACGACGAACCAGTCAGGAGCGCGTCCTGCACTTTAATGATGGAGTGGCATGGCACGAGTACAACCAGCAATACGGCGTTGGTAGTCTGAGGGAGGCAATATTTGGCGGACTGGAATCATCCGCTAGAAACACAGGCCTTATGCGCGTTCTGGGAACCAACCCTGAGAATATGCTCAATTATCTCGCAGATAGCATTTCTAATGATTTGCGCGGCAATGAGAAAGGGCTGAGAGCATTTACTGACGCGCGCCGCAGCCAGATCAAAAGCCAGATGGCGGAAGTTACCGGCACAACAAATATCCCTGGGTCAACGGCTCTTGCAAGATTCGGATCAACCACCCGAGCTGTGGACTCAATGATAAAGCTCGGTGGTGCGCTTATATCGTCATTCAATGACCTTGCAAGCAATGCGCTGGAGTTGCGCTATCAAGGGAAGAGCTTCCCGCAGGCGCTGACAGAATCTATTCAAGGCAGGCTGAAGCGTTACTCCGCCCCCGAGCAAAAGAAGATTCTAAGTTCACTTGGCGTTTATGCTGACTCAATGCGTGAAGAGATTCTTCAGCGCTTCTCTGGTGACGTAACGTTGCCGGGGAAAGTGTCACGACTTCAGCGACAGTTTTTCAAGTTGAATGGCCTGAACTGGTGGACTGATGCGTCCCGCAACACTACAGCCACCATGATATCCCATTGGCTTGCTGACAACTCAGGGTCGCCGCACGCGACGCTTAACGGTGATTTGAAACGAGCGCTCGACCTTCATGGCATCGGTGAGGCCGAGTGGAACATATACCGGCAGATGGATTTGAACGGCTCTGAAGGGCGTAAGTTCATGACACCTGACGGCATCGATTCAATACCCGATGATGTCATTGCCAAATACGTTTCAGATCGCAACGTCAACGTGAATGAAAAAAGCCTACAGGCAGGCAGGGAACAGCTTGCCGACAAGTTGCGAGGCTATGTGCTTGACCGCGTCATGGTTGCCATGACAGAGCCAACAGCACGCACACGAGCATTAATGAAACAGGGAACTCAGCCTGGAACCGTTGAAGGTGAATTGCTTCGGTTTATAGGCCAGTACAAGTCATTTACCGCATCATTCATGCAGCAAGCTTTAGGCCGTGAGGTATTTGGCCGAGGCTACACACCAGTACCAATAGGACAAAGTCGCTGGGGCAGTCTGACAAATGCACTGTTCAAAAGCGGGAAGGGTGAAATGGTGGGGCTTGCGCATCTGTTTCTCTGGATGACCACCTTTGGTTATCTGTCGATGCAGACGAAGCTAATGCTGAAAGGGCAGACTCCACGCCCTGCGGATGGGAAAACATTCCTTGCTGCGGCAGCTCAGGGTGGAGGCTTGGGGATTTTCGGTGATTTTATGTTTGGCGAGGCTAACCGTTTTGGTAATGGGCCAGTAAGTTCTCTGGCCGGTCCAGTGGCTGGAAACCTTGATGAACTGGTGACACTGTTCCAGAAGGCGCGCTCCGGCGATGCTAAGGCAGGCGACGCATTCCGGTTCGGTGTTGATCACACCCCATTTATAAACCTGTTTTGGGCGCGACCGCTGCTGAACGGATTAATCCTTAACCAGCTTCAGGAGTCAATGTCGCCGGGATCACTAAATCGCTATGAGCAGAACATCAGGAAGAATCAGGGTAATGATTTCCTGATCCCCCCTTCACAATTCATGCTCGGCAGATAAGTCTATTTAAATGTCCGCCAATCCAGACAATGAAGGACATTGAGTAATATGCCCAAGCAAACAGCAATACCAGCGAAGGCCCCACCAGAAGCCCCCACCAGTAGAGATATGGAATTGAAATAAGCGACATAACTACCGCAACAATTGCAGTTATCTCTACATCTGAAGACTGAATATTTCTCATCACACCTCTTACCGCAGATTACCTGTGGTGATCACGCTCGCCCGGAGAAAGGCAGATGACTGTTTCATCCACCCAAAGTTACGTCGAGTATAACGCAGACGGTACGACCACGGCTTTTACCATTCCCTTTTATTTCCTGCTTAACAGCGACATTTCAGCAATGATCTCCGATTCATCAGGAAATATCAGTGAGCCGGTTAATGGCACTGATTTTACCGTCACTGGGGCAGGAGACAGCGGAGGTGGGTCGATCACTTTCGGCACTGTTTCCGCGACAGGGAATACCATCCTAATTTACCGAAACCCACCAGTCACTCAGGAAACAAAGTACTACGAGAACGGCAAATTCCCAGCTTCTTCTCACGAAGCGGCGCTGGATAAACTGACCATGCTAATTCAGGAATATGGTTGGCGCTTCGACACATTATCTCTGAAAAAACCCAGCATCTTCGCTAGCTATTACGACGCCCTCAATAATCGCATCAGTAACCTCGCGGACCCAGTCACTGATACTGATGCGGTAAATAAACGATACGTCGCAAGCCAGGTGGCAGATTTCAAGGATTACGTAGATAACGAAATTGCAGAAGAAGCCGGAGAACGTCAAGCAGGCGACTTAGCTTTAGAGCAATTAATCAGTGAAGAAACTACTGCCAGACAAAATGCAGATGCGAATATCCAAGAGCAACTTATCGGCAATGTTCCTCTGGAGGCATCAGCATTCTCACCTATCTCTTGGCATAAACAAACAATAGATAACAGCGTTGAAATTCCAGACAACATGAATGCTTGGTCATTCGGTCCAACCATGACGATATCAAGCGGTCAGTCGGTCACCATCCCAGAAAATAGCTACTGGACGATTGCAGATGGGCAACTCGTGTCAGCATCCGGAACCAACGTCGACTACGGCGAACTTTAAGGAATCAACATGGCAGCATCATTGCAGTTAAAGGGCGGCACTGCCGCGAAAGTCGCAGCTTACACACCGCTCGCTCGTGAAGTAGTAATCGACACTGAAAACTATCGGCTTGTTATCGGTGATGGGACAACCGTTGGAGGTAAGCCTTTGGCTGTTTCATCGGCTGCAACATGGACAACCGCAAGAACACTTTCATTCACAGGGGCAGCAACTGGATCTGGAAGCGTGGACGGGTCTACAAACGTATCAATCGCACTGACTCTTGGAGCAGTAGACCTTGGCGTACTTCCTTAAGGTGAGCCCATGGCAAATTCTATTCAGATAAAAAGAGGCGTCACGGCAAAAGTATCAGCCTATACACCGTTATCTGGTGAGTTGGTTCTTGATACTACAACTAACAAGCTTTACGCGGGAGACGGTACTACAGCAGGCGGCAATCAGATTGTAGCGAGCAAGAAGGGCGTGACTGACGCATCAAGTGCGTCCACAGGAGAAGTTGGCGAGGTTATACAGGTAACAACAACAGCCACCGCAAATGCTTCCTCGGCAGCGGTTAATGCCGCACAAATAACTTTGACGGCTGGTGATTGGGATGTCGGCGCGGTGATTAAGCTTAACTCTTCGTCGGCGCCCTACAGTGTTTTTGTTGCAGGACTTAATACTTCATCCGCCACACAACCAAGCTTTCCTAATGCAGTGCAATTAAATTTGCCCACAAGTGCAACAACTCAGCAGGCTCCTGTCCCATCTGTTCGGTTTAATGTTTCTGCAAGCACCACCATATACCTTGTCGCCCTCGCAGTATTTGCATCCGGAACATCAACAGTTGATGGATATATCCGCGCGCGTCGCATTCGCTAAGCAAAGGAAATAAACAATGAGTACATTAGTAGTCGATACGCTGAGAACTAATGACGGGTCAACGTCAGTGGATGTTAATAAAATACCCCAGTTCATAAATGCAGAATACTTTGGCGTAAAGTTTGACGGAGTGACTGATAACACAGCGTCGCTTCAACTAGCTCTGAATGAAGGGCGTAAGATTCTACTCCCAGAAGGCGTGGGTATTACTGGCCCTCTGACATTTATGCCAGGGTCTGGTTTTATCGGAAGAGGTATAGGGAAAACCACACTTAAAGCGGCTACTGAAAATCAGGTTAGAATTATTACCATCACAGGTTCTGGCTGCTCTGTTGATGGTATCTCTCTTGTAGGTAAAGGCAACACCATTTATGGTGACTGGAGAAACGGCCTACTCTCTGTTGTAAATGCCACAGATTTTGAAATACGTAATATTCAGATCAACACTGCGCCGAATTTAGGAGCGATGTTTTATAATTGCTCAAAAGGAGTTAAGCGTGGAGTGGTAGAGAACCTGACGGTTATTAATACAGGATGGAAAGGTATTGTAGTCTTCTCTCCATGTTCATCGATTGACTTTTTTAATATCGAGCAATCAGCAAGCGCTGGAAATCATGGTTTTAGCTTCGACCCTTACATTTGGAGCACTCCGATTGCAACTGGCAGCGTTTCAGATATACATATAAATGGGCTGTTCGCACACGACAATACGAATGGGTTTGGCTTGTTTACATTCGGTTTGTTTGCCGGAGGTACGAGCTATGATGATTTTTATTACACATTCACCGAACAGATGGTATCTAATTCAACTTTTCAAAACATCAGGCTTGATAAAAATGTGTCCGGGGCAATTTTAGGAGGCTCAAGATGCAATTACCATAATATCGAGGCATCAGGGAATGGTGGCTCCGGAATGGTAATTAATGGTTATAAATGTAATTATAATCTTATTAACTCATTTGGTAATGCTGTGTATGGCATTGATATGGGAGGTGCCACTTACTGCAACGTAACAAATATAAACCTTAGTGGAAATAATCCCGTTGGGGACTTCTGCATTGCGCTTAATGTTGGTGGGTGCGTGGGTTGCGTCGTGGATGGAGGGGTTATTGCAGGCAATGGCATTAACAATTCAAACTGCACGGCCATTGTTCTCACGGGGAAAGAAGGTGACGGTACTTACGCATATACTCAGAATGGCGGATTTAACCGAATTACAAATCTTTTCTTACAAGGTAGTTCTAATCAGTATGCAATCAGAGCGTGGCGCGGGGATGCCTGTAGTGTAATAGAGAACATAACCATGAGTGGCTTCACTACGACTACAGCCGTTCAGGATAGAACCATTAATACCAATACGCCCGTTACTATTAGGAATATCACGGTGCCCGCTGTTAACTACTCTAATGGGGTGGTCCTTGCGTCGGCTTCAACATTATTGGTTCCTGACCATGCAGAATTTGCATACATAACCGGATCAACTTCAATCACCTCAATAAAAACACAGACCCAGAATGATTTTACCGGAAAGGTAAATGATGTTTTAGTGACTAATGTGGGTAGTGGATATTCACTGAGCGACACCGTTAGTTTCTCCGGTGATGGCTCTGGTGCTACAGGAACCCTCGATATCGGAAGGGGGACTGGGGGTGCTATTGTCTCAGTCATCGTGAATAATCCAGGCAGTGGTTACACCAGTAGCTCGGTGAGCGTAACATCATCAACGGGATCTGGATTTTCGGGGAACGTAATTATTGGGTCAGTAAACTGCAAAGAGAGAGTGTTAACTATTTTCTTTGAGTCTGCTCTCACGATTAATGTGGCTGGGATGAACAGTTCATTCGTTGCCCAAGCCGGAAGTACATTAACTCTTAAGAGAATGCAGAACGGATCGTGGGCTGAGATATCTAGGGCCTATTGATTTTTTTATGGCGGCTTTGGCCGCCACTGTTATCTCCTGAAGCATCTTAAGCACAGAGCTATCAATAATAAGTCTGAAATAAAGAACACTCTAGGTCTCTCTGCATAAATAGCAGGGGAAAGCCCAACCATGACAACAACAGTCATTCCACCAATAATACAAAACAATCCATAACGGAAAAACCCAGAAAGAAAAGAGTAATAAATAATCGTAACGGCAATAACCATAGATATCAGGTATTTTACATAAGTAGAAATGCCACCTATTTTGTCAACGGTTAAAGCATTAAAATCCGTGTTATTGAATATGAAATTCAATGGGTAGATTTTATTTGCAACAAAGAAAATAGCCATGAAAGCGAAAAAGAATGAAACGTATCTGCGTTCACTTATAAAATTTACGTTCCTATTAATTAAAGATGATGCGACTATCGCCACGCAGGAAAAAAACAATAAGTAGTTATTTCCTGCAAGGGTGTGGTTAGCATATGTAGCGAACCCGTGGCTGACCTTGTCAAGCAAGCTAAAGTCAGTGAACTCAAGAAGGAAGTTTTTCTCCACTTCGAATCTCGAAGCGTTCCCTGGTGATGAAAGCCAAACAATAGAAGATGCGATGGGCAACGTAAAAAAGATTAGATGATGCCTGATGTTAGTTTTTTTTATTATTGCATTTAATATTTCATAACCAAAAAATACGAAGAATAAAACTGCTATCTGTTCATTGGAGACTGAGTATGCCATTAGAATGGATGCCGCAATGGAGCATGATTTTTTTCTTTTATAGTATAAAACAATTGAAATCACTGCCGCCGATATAGGAAGGAGGTAGTTGTAAAAACCTGCAATCCAAAGTGCCGCATCATGGAATACATTTTTATTAATGGTGCAAATTGCCAGCAAAGTACAGATGGTTATCATCCATCTATTTCCTTTTGGCAGTGCAATTCTCCCGACAGCCCAAGCCGTTACTAGTGCAGATACTGGTATCATGCACTTCCAAAACAAACTCATCCCAATGGTTAGCACCATTATAGCTTCAATTGGAGATCTCCCAGACCATGTCATATATCTATCATGAAGGAACGCAGCTAATGACGTTTGATCTAGGGCATGCAGAAAATACTGGTCGTCATCAGTCGGTAAAAGATTGACTGATGTAAATAATCTTAAGAAAAAAACCGCCATAATAAACAGCGATAATAGGGTAATATTTTTCTTAAAAAAGTTAATTATTGCAAACATATTTTCCACCGAATAAGCTACCGCTTTCACTTTCAGCGATTATTTGTATTTCAAATTTTTTATCATGAATATCTTTACTGAGAACCTGACTAGATGAGAATCTAGCCACGGATTTTTCGGGAACTCCTATGGCTTTGGCAACATCATAACCACGGGAGCTTTGCGTATGATAGCCATTTTTATTACCTGGAGAGGTGATATAAATTCGTTTTAAAGTAGTATTGTTTTTTATAGCAGCCCAGCCACTAACAAATAAATTACTTTTACTGATAATGCACGTATCAACATGCATTGAAAAATCAGTATTGCTGTATGATATATCACCATCAGGTACGGGGCGAGTTCTGTTGTCGTTTAGATAAAGTGCAACCGTAGCTGTCAAAGCAAGAAGTATAAAGAGAATATATAAATATCTTTGGTTCTTCACCATTACCAAATCCTTAGTAGTTGCCAGCGAAATGCTAACAATATTAACATCTTGATATTAATATTGCAGATGGTATTAGTCAATCACACCAATCCCCTGCCAAAGCTCTCATGGTGTTTAATGCTCACCAAAAACACTGTGATTATTATGCATGCATAACCAGTGCTTGCGTAGGACGCACGATAGCGGATGGAAACTTTCATGCTGAAGAGTGAGTGATTAAGCCTTATCAATCCAGTCAGCCCACCACTGCATCATCTCGCGGCGTTTATCTAAGTACTGAGCATGGTTATATATGCCACGAATGGAATTCTTGTCTGAGTGCGCCAACTGGCGTTCTATCGCGTCATGAGGCCATTCGTTTTCATTTAGAATGGTACTGAACTGATGCCGGAATCCGTGACCACTAGCAAGCCCTTCAAATCCTATTTGGCGAATAACCAATAGCACTGCGTTTTCACTGATTGGCTTCTTTTTATCGTTTCGCCCGGGGAATACGAAATCAGATACTGGCTCTGTTATTGGTTTCAGCTTTAAAAGCAAGTCAATAACCTGCTGTGACATCGGGACTATATGCGCCTTTCTTGTTTTCATCACTGCGGCATCTATGGATATAAGCCTTGTTTCGAAGTCGACGTTCTCCCATTGCATTGACCGGAGTTCTTTAGTTCTAAGTGCCGTGTACTGCAAAATCCGAGTGGCAGCCAAAGAAACGACGCTTCCAGAAAATGCCAGGAGTGCTTTATTGAATCCGGGTATCTGGTCGGCTGGCAGGAATGGATAGTTCTGCTTACGGTATCCTTTCATTGCATCGGCAAGGTCAGGTGCTGGATTGTATTTAGCCCTGCCGGTAACAATGGCGTATCGGAATACCTCGCCGCATCTCCTCCTCGCTTTATTAGCCCTTTCCATAGCCCCGCGCTCTTCAAACCTCCTAATGACATACAGAAGTTGCATTGGCTCTATGTCGGTGATCTTCTTGCTGCCAAGATAGGGCAGTATGTCGTCTGCGAACATCCTTGAAAGCTCTAAAGAATACCCCTCAGACCAAACCTGCCTTTTGTGTTCGAACCACTCTTGGTAAATGGAGCCAAAATCATCAGTAACGCCTTTATCCTTCTTGGCCTTTACTGGGTCTACACCTTCAGATAATCCCTTCCGTGCTTCATATGCCTTGTCCCTTGCTTCCTGCAGGGTCATGTAAGGATATTTACCCACGGTTAAAATCTTTTCTTTACCCGCCAGTTTGAAGCGCAACTGCCATACTTTTTTTCCGGAAGGCGGGATGTAGAGATAGAGCCCATTGCTGTCGAGCAGTCGGTAAGGCTTTTCTTTCGACTTGGCTGCATCTATCTGCTTTACGGTGAGCATGGGTAAAAATCCGGTGGGTAAATTTATTTACTCGTTTTTTACCCGCTAAAGAGTGTGGCTGTCAACGAACCATTGCGAACTATGGCGGACTACTAGCAAAGATGGTATCAGGTATGGCGGGGTTTTAGCGGACTAAGAAGAACTGGGATGAACTGTGAAATGGTGTCCCCTACAGGAATCGAACCTGTAACTAGCCCTTAGGAGGGGCTTGTTATATCCGTTTAACTAAGGAGACACGGACGCCAGTGGAAAGCGCCCGCGTAGTATACCCGTTTTTCTCTCAATAATAAGGCGTTAGCCTGCCGTTTGGTCGTTTCGTCGCCAGTTCTGCGCTTTTATCTCTCTTCACGGTTTCGCCGCTTCCTTCTTCGCGGCTTCCTGTTCTGCCTTTTTAACTTTGGCTTTCTTCTGATTACTCATGTCGTTACGGATTTGTGCGTGGCTGATCAGCGCAAAGATAAAGGTACCGCCCGCGATGTTTCCGGCCAGCGTCGGCAGGGCGAAAGGCCAGATGAAGTCAGTCCACGGGATTGCGCCGGAGAAGACCAGATAGAGGACTTCCACTGAGCCGACCACGATGTGTGTCAGGTCGCCGATCGCCACCATGTAGGTCATCAGCATAATTACCCACAGTTTGGCGGCACCTGCGGAAGGGATCATCCAGACCATGGTGGCAATCAGCCAGCCGGAAACCATGCCGCCGACAAACATCGCGCCAGGGCCTTTTTCCATAATTTCCATGCTGATCTCGTGAAACGCTTTGTCGGTCTCCGGATCAAAAAATGGCACCAGATGAAATGCCAGCGCTGCAAAGCCGCCGCCGATGATATTTCCGATCAGCACCAGCCCCCACAAACGCAGCAAGAGCGCGACGTTTTTGCCGGTCAGTTTTTGCATGACGGGCAATACGGCGGTGACGGTGTTTTCGGTGAACAGCTGCTGGCGCGCCATGATGACGATAATGAACCCGACGGTATAACCGATGTTTTCGATAAAAAACCGTTCGGGCGAATCGGGCAGCCGGGCGTGAAGAATGCCTTTCGCCATCAGCGAAGCACTGATCGAAAGCCCGGCGGCAATCGCTGACCAGAGCAACGCCTGTCCGTCACGTTCCAGCTCTTTCTCGCCTTCCATACGGATAACTTCATGCACGGCGGCCGCTTTGGAGGGCAGATTCTCTTCACCGGTTTCGATTTTCTTGCCCTGCGAATGCTCCTCGCTGTCAACATCGGTGCTGCTCTCATGCTTTTTATCGTCGCTCATCGTTCTCCCCCGAAAAAAAATCAAAGTGATAAAAAAGTACGTCATGCATAAGCATAGGCGAGGCCGGGAATTTATGAGCAGATATACAAATAAGTTACAAATCGTTAACCCATGAACCTTATGGGTCATTTTTGGGGCAATGTCTGCGATATCAGACTTTTCTGGCGGGCGTTTATATGTAATAACGTACCGCTCCCTAAGCTGCGTCGTGCCGGACGCCTGTGATATGATGCGGACTTGTGAAAAATAAGAGACATCTCCATGTTTGAAGCCCTTAACCTGAGCTGCGTTCGCGATGAGCGGACCTTGTTTAGTGGCTTGAGTTTCACGGTTTTACCGGGCGAAATGGTGCAGATTGAAGGCAGGAACGGTGCCGGTAAAACCAGTTTGCTGCGTATTCTGGCCGGGCTGTCCTCTCCGGACGCCGGTGAAGTCCGCTGGCAGGGCGTCAATACCCGCCGTCAGCGCGATGTTTTTCATCAGGAACTTCTGTATCTCGGTCATCAGCCCGGCATAAAGTCAGTGCTTACTGCGTTTGAAAACCTTGCCTTCTATCTGTCTGTCAGCAGTCCGTCTGTTCGCGGTGACGCCGCATCGGAAGCTATTTATCAGGCACTCGAAAATGTCGGCCTGCTGGGTTACGAAGATGTCACGGTCGCGCAGATGTCCGCCGGGCAGCAACGGCGCGTGGCGCTGGCGCGTTTATGGCTGAGCAATGCGCCGCTGTGGATCCTCGATGAACCGCTGACTGCCATTGATAAGCAGGGTGTTGCGACGCTGATTGCGCTGTTCGAACAGCATGCGGAGCAGGGCGGAATGGTGCTGCTGACCACGCATCAGGATTTGCAGGGCGTTAACCGCGACGTGCGGAAAATCCGTCTGACCGGCGCAGAGCTGGCGTGACGCGAAAGGGAAAGAGACGGAATGTTTACTAAGGTTCTGAGCCGCGAACTGAAAATTGCTTTTCGAAAAAGCGCAGAAATTATCAACCCGCTGTGGTTTTTCCTGATTGTTATTACGCTGTTTCCGTTAGGAATTGGCCCGGAGCCAAAACTGCTTGCGCGGATCGCCCCCGGTATTGTCTGGGTTGCAGCGCTGTTATCGTCCCTGCTGGCGCTGGAAAGGTTGTTTCGCGATGACTATCTCGACGGCACGCTTGAGCAACTTTTGTTATTGCCCTCGCCGCTGGCACTCACGGTTCTGGGGAAAGTATGTGCTCACTGGGTGGTGACCGGTTTGCCGTTACTGATCCTGTCTCCGCTGATTGCCCTGTTACTTTCGCTGGATTTTGAGACCTGGAAAGCCGTCGCGCTGACGATTTTACTGGGGACGCCGACGCTGAGTTTTATCGGCGCCATCGGCGTGGCGCTCACCGTCGGGCTGCGCAAGGGTGGTGTGTTGCTGAGTCTGCTGGTTCTGCCGTTGTATATTCCGGTGCTGATTTTTGCCACCGGTGCTATTGATGCCGCGTCGATGTCGATGCCCATCGGCGGGTATCTGGCGATCCTCGGTGCGATGTTAGCGGGCAGTGCGACGCTTACGCCGTTTGCTACCGCAGCCGCATTAAGAGTCAGCGTTCACTAACCGTTTGTGTCTGTAAGTGCGCTGGCGCGGATTTATTTTACGTGCCGTTACAATAGAGAAGAAAAAACGCAACCTTTGACTAACATCACACTTCTCTATAGTGAACAATAGACATGCCAACAATAAGTGCGGGGAATTTCCTTCCGACCGCACAAGAGCCCACCGAGGTTCCACGGCAACCCACACAGTGACATTTTAAAGTGAGCAACGATAACAATGTGGAAATGGTTACATCAACTTGCGCGGCCTGAACGGCTTTACCACGTCTGTGGCCGGTTCATTCCGTGGCTCGGGCTTATCGGTATTGCCTGTCTGGTGATCGGCTGGGTTTGGGGTTTTGGCTATGCGCCGCCCGACTATCAGCAAGGTAACAGCTACCGGATTATGTACATTCACGTCCCGGCGGCGATCTGGTCGATGGGGATTTACAGCGCAATGGCCATTGCGGCATTCATCGGCCTGGTGTGGCAGATGAAAATGTCAGATCTGGCCGTTGCTGCGATGGCGCCGGTCGGTGCCGTTTTCACGTTTATCGCGCTGGTTACCGGCTCGGCCTGGGGCAAGCCGATGTGGGGCACCTGGTGGGTCTGGGATGCGCGTCTGACATCCGAACTTGTGCTGCTGTTCCTCTATCTCGGGGTGATTGCATTATATAACGCCTTTGACGATCGCCGTCTGGCGGGGCGCGCTGCGGGGATTCTGGTGCTGGTCGGCGTGGTCAATATTCCTATCATTCATTACTCCGTTCAGTGGTGGAACACGCTGCATCAGGGTTCCACCAACATGCAGCAAACTATCGACCCGAGTATGCGTTATCCGCTGCGCTGGGCGATTTTCGGTTATCTGTTCTTCTTTATTACTCTCACGCTGATGCGTTTACGCAACCTGATCCTGAATCAGGAGCGCCTGCGTCCGTGGGTGGCTGGCCTGCTGAAAAAGGAGCCTCGCGGATGAGCCCTGCATTCTCAAGCTGGCACGATTTTTTCGCCATGGGCGGATATGCCTTTTATGTCTGGCTGTCGGTGGCGGCAACCCTGATTTCCCTGATTGCGCTGGTGGTGCATACCCTCGTGCAGCATCGTCAGATTCTGGACGATGTGAAACGCCGTCAGGCTCGCGAAAAACGCATTAATCAGTCCACGTCTAAAAAACAGCAAGGCGCACAGACGTCACCGCTGGAACCGGACACATCCGGGGAGAAGTTATTGTGAATCCACGTCGTAAGAAGCGCCTGTCGCTGGCGCTGGTGGTGCTGATCGGCCTCGGCCTGAGTATTTCACTGGTGATGTATGCGCTGCGTTCCAACATTGATTTGTTCTATACACCGAGTGAAATCTTGCAGGGCAAAGGCGAAAACCACGAAATGCCGGAAGTCGGCCAGCGCCTGCGCATCGGCGGCATGGTGATGCCCGGTTCGGTAAAACGGGATCCGAAAAGCCTTCAGGTGAGCTTCAAGATTTATGATGCACGCGGCGCGATTGCGGTGACGTACAACGGCATTCTCCCGGACCTGTTCCGTGAAGGGCAGGGTGTGGTGGCGCAGGGGGTGATGGAGCCGGGGAATGTCGTGAATGCGATTCAGGTTCTGGCCAAACACGATGAAAAATATGTGCCGCCGGAAGTTGCCGACGCCATGAAAGAAAACCACAAAGGGCCCGCTTCTGCCTACGTGGGTAACGATAAAGGAAATAACCGCTCATGATGCCGGAACTGGGAACATTTGCACTCTGTCTGGCGTTAGGGCTGGCGGTTTTACTGAGTATTTACCCGCAATGGGGCGCGGCGCGACAGGATAACCGGATGATGGCGATGGCGCGTCCGCTATCGTACGGCATGTTCGCCTGCATCGTGCTGGCGTTTGCGATTCTGGTTCACGCGTTTGTGGTGAATGATTTTACCGTCGCGTATGTTGCTAACAATTCCAATACCCATTTGCCGGTGTATTACCGCGTGGCGGCCACCTGGGGCGCGCACGAAGGATCGCTGCTGTTATGGGTGTTGCTGCTGAGTTGCTGGACGCTGGCCGTTGCGTTGTTCAGCCGTCAGATGCCGCAAGATGCCGTGGCGCGCGTGCTCGCCGTGATGGGCATGATCACCGGCGGTTTCCTGCTGTTTATTCTGCTGACGTCGAATCCGTTTATCCGCTCTTTACCGAATTTCCCGGTGGATGGCAGTGACCTGAATCCGGTGTTGCAGGATATCGGGCTGATTTTCCATCCGCCATTGCTGTACATGGGTTACGTTGGTTTCTCGGTGGCATTCGCGTTTGCGATTGCTTCGCTGATGGCCGGACGGCTTGATACCGCGTGGGCGCGCTGGTCGCGTCCGTGGACCACGGCGGCGTGGGTGTTTCTGACCATCGGCATCGTGCTCGGTTCTGCGTGGGCATATTACGAATTAGGTTGGGGCGGCTGGTGGTTCTGGGATCCGGTCGAGAACGCCTCATTTATGCCGTGGCTGGCGGGAACCGCGCTTATTCACTCGCTCGCCGTGACTGAAAAACGCGGGACATTCAAAGCCTGGACGGTTCTGCTGGCGATCACCGCGTTCTCGCTGTGTCTGCTCGGGACTTTCCTGGTGCGTTCCGGTGTGCTGGTATCGGTTCACTCGTTCGCCTCAGATCCGGCGCGCGGCATGTTTATCCTCGCGTACTTAGTGATTGTTATCGGCGGCTCCTTGCTGCTGTACGCCTTTAAAGGCAACTCGGTGCGCGTACCGAGCCGTCATGAACTGCATTCGCGCGAAAGTTATCTGCTTGGCAATAATGTTTTGCTGGTCGCCGCCATGCTGGTGGTTTTGCTCGGCACGCTGTTACCGCTGATTCATAAACAGCTCGGGCTGGGCAGCATTTCCATCGGCGAACCGTTCTTTAATACGATGTTTACCTGGCTGATGGCGCCGCTGGCGCTGTTGTTAGGCATCGGCCCGCTGGTGCGCTGGCGTCGTGACGAACCGAGCAAAATGTGGCGTCGTCTGGGCGTTGCGCTGGTGGTGACGCTGATTCTGTCGATTCTTCTGCCGTGGTTGTTGCAGGACAAAATTGTTGGCATGACCGTTGTCGGCCTGCTGATGTCGGTGTGGGTGATTGTGCTGACGCTGATGGAGCTGCATGAACGCGCCACGCACCGTCATTCGTTCTGGCGCGGCCTGACCAAACTTTCCCGCAGCCACTGGGGCATGGTGCTCGGTCATCTGGGCGTGGCAGTCACGGTGATTGGTATTGCGTTCAGCCAGAATTACAGCGTTGAGCGCGATGTGCGCATGAAAGCCGGTGATACCGTGGATATTCATGATTATCACTTTGTCTTTCGTGACGTTCGCGACATTACCGGCCCGAACTATACCGGCGGTGAAGCGAACATCGACGTCACGCAGAACGGCAAAAAAGTCACCACGCTGCACGCGGAAAAACGCTTCTACAGCGTGGCGCGCAGCATGATGACCGAAGCTGCCATCGACGGTAATCTGGCGCGCGACTTGTACGCCGCGCTGGGCGAAGAGCTGGATGACGGCTCGTGGGCGGTGCGCTTGTACTACAAACCGTTTGTCCGCTGGATCTGGCTGGGCGGGCTCTTTATGGCTGCCGGCGGCGTGTTGTGTATTCTCGATCCGCGATACCGCATGAGCAAAAAACTGAAGAAACAAGGCAAGGCGGAGGCTGAAGCATGAACCGTAAACTTCTTTTTATTCCGCTGGTTCTGTTTCTGGCGCTGGCGGCGGCATTTTTAGTCCAGCTGACGCGCAACGCCAACGGCGATGATCCTACGTTGCTGGAATCTGCCCTGATCGGCAAACCGGTGCCGGTATTCAAGCTGGAATCGCTGGCGCAGGCCGGAAAAACTTACGATCAGTCAGTGCTGCGTGACGGCAAACCGATATTGCTGAACGTCTGGGCGACGTGGTGCCCGACCTGCCGCGCCGAACATGATTATCTCAATACCCTGGCGGCGAAAGGCGTACGTGTGGTGGGGCTGAACTACAAAGATGACCGGCAGAAAGCGGTGAACTGGCTGAATACGCTGGGCAATCCGTACATGCTGAGTCTGTACGACGGCGACGGAATGCTGGGGTTAGATCTCGGTGTGTACGGTGCGCCGGAAACTTTCCTGATCGACGGACAGGGCATTATCCGCTATCGCCATGCGGGTGATTTGAATGAGAAAGTCTGGCAGAGCGAAGTGTTGCCGTTGTACAAAAAATACGGTGGCAACGCATGAAAATCTTACGTGCATTGCCTGCGTTAATGCTCGGTGTGGCACTGAGCTTCAGCGCTTTCGCCGCCATCGATACCTATCAGTTTAAATCGCCACAGCAGGAGCAGGATTACCGCGAGATCACCGCGCAACTGCGCTGCCCGAAATGCCAGAACACCAATATTGCGGCGTCCGATTCAATTATCGCGGCGGATATGCGTACCAAAGTTTTCCAGTTGCTTGAGCAGGGCCAGAACAAACAGCAAATCGTGGCTTACATGGTCGCGCGTTATGGCAATTTTGTGACCTACGAACCGCCGGTAACGCCATCCACCTTTATATTGTGGCTCGGGCCGGTGCTGGTGGTCATTATCGGCGCGGTGATGATTTTTATGCGTTCCCGCCGTGGCGAAGTGCGTTTGAAAAATATGACCGAAGAAATGTCAGAACAAGAGAGACAGCGCCTGGCACAGTTACTTAAAGACAGCGACAGGACAGGATCATGAGTATTTTTTGGCTGTGTATTTTAGTGATGCTGGTGATCGCGCTGGCACTGTTTATTGTGCCGGTGATCCGCGGCGATCGCGCGGAACATACATCGCGCGATGCGCTGAACAAAGCGTTTTATCATCACCGTTTGAGTGAGCTTGAAGAAGACGAAGCGCAGGGCGTGGTGGATGAACGTCCGGCGCATATTCAGGAATTGCAGGAAAACTTGCTGACTGATATCCCTGACGGCTACGCACCGGCTGCATCACAACCGATCGGCCGCTGGACGCTGGTACCGGGTGCGATTTTGCTGGTGATCATCACGCTGGGCCTCTATTTATATGCGGGCGGATTAGGGCAGGTGAGTGCGTGGAATCAGGTGATGCAGCACATGCCTGATTTGCGTCATCGTATCGCGGATGATCACGGTACGCCGCTGACCGCAAGAGATGTGCAGGATTTAGGACTGGGATTACGGACCGATTTGCAGGCCGATCCGAAAAATGTGCAGGACTGGGTGATGCTTGGCCGCGTGGGGATGGCGCTCAATAACGCCGCTACGGCCACGCAGGCTTACGGCCATGCGTATGAACTGGCCCCGAATGATATGTCAGTAAAACTCGGTTATGCCGAAGTGTTAACCCGTTCGTCTGATCCGCAAGATAACCTTACCGGCGGCAATCTTTTACGCAGTATGCTGGAAAAATCTCAGGGTGATCTGCGTGTATTAAGCTTGCTGGCCTATAATGAATATGAACAAGGTCACTATCCGCAAGCTATTGGCGCGTGGGAAGTTATGCTGAAAATTCTGCCTGCGGGTGATAAACGGCTTGAGATGGTTCAGGCAAGCATTGAACAGGCAAAGCAGAAAGCGGGAATCGATCAGGTTAAACTGGCGGTAAACGTAACGCTTTCTGCGGATGCTCAGCAGAAACTTCCGCAGGATGGCACGGTCTTTATCTCGGTGACTGATGGCAGCAGTCCGGTGCCGGTTGCAGTGAAAAAGTTGCCGATGAGCCGCTTCCCGCTGGCGATTACCGTGGATGACAGCAACGCGATGATGCCGGAACGCTTGCTTTCTTCGCTGCATCAATTAAAAGTACGCGTTCGTATTTCACAAAACGGCCTGGCAACACCGGCCACAGGTGACTGGTACGGCGACAGTCCGCTGACCCATTTTGCCGGTAACGGCCAGGTCAGCATTGAAATTAATCAGCAGGTTCCTTAATCAGGAACCGACGATCAAAAACAGGGAGATATCCATGAACTTACGCCTGACTGGGCTGGCGTTTGCGACAGTTTTGCTGGTCGGTTGTGCCGGCACGTCCGGATCATCGGACAGCGAACAGCAGGGACGATCTGATCCGCTGGAAGGTTTCAACCGCGCGATGTTTAACTTCAACTTTAACTACATGGACCCGTATGTACTGCGTCCTGTGGCTGTTGCCTGGCGTGATTACGTGCCCCAACCGGCGCGTAACGGCACCAGTAATTTCCTGAGTAACCTTGATGAACCGGCCAGCATGGTGAACTCCTTGCTGAAAGGCGATCCGTACCGTGCGGCGATCCACTTCAACCGTTTCTTCCTTAATACCCTTCTGGGGATGGGCGGTCTGATTGATGTGGCGTCGATGGCGAACCCGAAACTGGCACGCGAAGAAGCGCAAGGATTCGGCAGTACGCTGGGACATTACGGGGTGGGTTACGGCCCGTACGTGATGTTGCCAGCTTACGGCAGTGCGACAATTCGTGATGAAGGTGGCGATCTGGTCGATGACCTGTATCCGATGCTCAGCTATCTGACCTTCTGGATGTCAGCCGGTAAGTGGGTATTGCAGGGCGTAGAAACCCGTGCTGAATTGCTCGATTCTGACGGCCTGATCCGAAACTCTTCCGACCCTTACCTGATGATCCGCGAAGCGTACTTCCAGCGCCATGACTTCCTGGCGAGAGGCGGTCAGCTGACGCCGCAGGTGAACCCGAATGCTGCACTGATTCAGGGTGATCTGAAGGATATCGATTCAGAGTAATCTTCTGATCAAGTTTATCCGTTTCAGATTCAGAGACAAAAAAAGCGCCTTTCGGCGCTTTTTTCATTTATGTGCTCTGTCGTGAAAACCGGTTAGAAGCTGTAGTTAAAGTTCGCACCGTACAACATCGCGGTACCTTTAGCCTGGAACTCATAGTTAGGCACGCCGTCAGCCACTTTCTCGCTGATATTCACAGTCTGGCCATGCATGTAAGACACACCGACATCGACGGAAGCATCTTTATTGAAGGCATAAGTGGTACCGGCTGAAATCCAGAAGCGGTCCTGATCCGGGATAGAAATGGTGCGGTTATCTGCCGGAACCGGGCTGTCATCGAAGGCAATACCGGTACGGAATGTCCAGTTATCATCGTAGTAATAGGTGGTACCCAACGCGATGCGGTAAGCATCATGGTAGCCTTCATCTTTCTGGAACAGGGTCTGGCCGTTAGACCCGGTGGCTTTCAGCTCCTGGAACTGGCTCCAACTGGTGTAAGCCAGGCTGTAGTGAATCGCCCATTTCGGTGCCACTTTGTTATAACCGGACAGTTCCCACATTTCTGGCAGGTTCAGGGTCAGGGAACCCGGAACGGTATGGCCGCCCGTGCCGCCTAACGCTTGCGGAATGCCGTTGCGGTATTCACCGTCGAAATCGATTTTGACTTCAGAGCGGTAGGTGAAACCGTAGCGGTTATTATCATCCACTTCATACAAGATACCGGCGTTCCAGCCGTAGCCCCATTCGTTGCCTTTCAGCTTAGCGGCTTCGGTATCTGCCGGCAGCAAACCGCCGGTTTTAAGCGGCACCAGTTCGCCCGCAGTACGGCGGATTTTCGCTTTCGCGTAGACGGCATCAAAGCCCACACCGAAGCTGAAATTCTGGTTCAAACGGTAAGCAACACTTAAGTTTGTGTTAACGGTGGTGAGGTCTGTTTCACCACCGATCGGGCCTGCCGGATAACTATCGTTAAATTCTGTCGCCAGACCGTAGTTAGACGTCGCAGATGCGCCGACCGCCCACTGGTCATCCAGCGGCATAATAAAGTGGATATTTGGCACCCACTGATTAGGCGCAATGTTACCTGCATCAGTACTGGCCCCGGTGACCGGGGATTTGCCCGTCACACTGACGTCCGGATCGACGTAAACCGCGCCCATAGAAAACGCCGGGCGGTTAAACATGGTCATGGTTGCCGGGTTACGGCTGCCGGATGCGGCGGTGTCAGCGATAGCACCTTCGCCTGAGAAAGAACGACCTAAACCCGCAGCAGTATATTCATTTAACTGAAAACCTGCTGCGTATACGTTGGAGGAAACAATTGCCACTGCAGCTGCCAGAGCTGATCTTTTAAACAGGTTTTTCTGGTTCATGACCAAAACCTCAATTTTATGTTTTTTATCAAACAATGTTACATGAAGTAACAATGAGCGCGGGATTGTAGGGTTCGTTATCAGTCTGACAAATCAGACCAGTGAGCGAAGTATAGGTCTGACCTGTGGTGTAGTTGCAATAATGTTTCATTGATATTTATAAAATGATGCAAGAAATTGGATCCACTTAACAAAAAACCAACAATAAAAGTTCAATTAAGAAACGTTAAAGTGATAACGATGACGTAGTTTTAATCGATTACTTACATATACGTGATCTGGATCACTTCAAAGGCACATAATAAGTAAGTGCTAGTGTGTTGTCAGAACGGCGGCGTAAAATACAGGCTGGAAATAAAACTTTATTCGCAAACAGGCCAGACGGTGGACGTTGCCGTTGATGCCGGGGAGAAAATTATGTCTGACGTAACCATGTCCTCTAAATCCACTCAACCTCTGCACTCCATTAACAAATGCGGCGCAGAAGAAACTGCGGCCTGCTGCTGTGTTGATGTGGGTACCATCATGGACAACACCGATTGCACCGCTTCTTACCTGCACGTTTTCGAAACCGAAGCGCAGGCCAAAGAAATGCTGCAAACTCTGACCGAACGCGCACGCGGCGTTGAATCGGAGCCGTGCGTAATTAACAGTAAGATTGAAAAAGTTGACGGTGGCGTTGAGCTGAAAGTGGATTTCACTTTCTCCTGCCAGGCAGAGACCATGATCTTCCAGCTCGGATTACGTTAATTAATTCTGCTTTTAAAATGCCGCTGCCAGACAGCGGTATTTTTTTGTCTGCTATTTTTTTACAGCTTCTTTCTTCTCACTCTCATTTCAGAAAAATTTGCTGTTGCTCGCACTTCAAACCCTTTCACTTTGCCAAATGTAAATACATAGTTAACACTGAGTTATCAGGTCTGACCTCTTAAGACCCTATTTACTCAGGAGCTTGTATGAACAAAGTCATTCCACTGGTTACGCGTGAAGGCGATCGCATTGCGATTGTTGATGGTTTGCGCACGCCGTTTGCCAAGCAGGCCACCGCCTATCACGGGATCCCCGCTGTGGATTTAGGTAAAACCGTGGTCAGCGAGCTGCTGGCGAAAAGTGGAATCGATCCGAAAGACATTGATCAGCTGGTGTTCGGACAGGTTGTCCAGATGCCCGAAGCGCCGAATATTGCGCGCGAAATTGTGCTCGGCACCGGAATGAATGTTTCGACCGACGCCTACAGCGTTTCCCGCGCCTGCGCGACCAGTTTTCAGGCGGTGGCGAACGTTGCCGAAAGTATTCTCAGCGGCACAGTGCGCGTCGGGATTGCGGGCGGGGCTGATTCCTCATCGGTGCTGCCGATTGGTGTCAGTAAACGTCTCGCCAGAGCACTGGTTGATGTCAATAAAGCGCGTACGCTGTCGCAGCGTCTTGCGATTTTCAGCAAACTGAAATTACGCGATCTGCTGCCGGTTCCTCCGGCGGTGGCGGAATATTCCACTGGCCTGCGCATGGGTGATACCGCTGAACAAATGGCAAAAAGCCACGGGATTTCCCGCGAACAGCAGGATGAGCTGGCGCACCGTTCGCACACGCTGGCCGCGCTGGCCTGGGAACAGGGTTATCTGAGCTCACAGGTGATGGCGGCGCAGGTTCCGCCTTATCGTGAAGTGCTGCAAAAAGACAACAACATCCGCCTGAATTCAGAAATCGGGCAGTACGCGAAACTGCGTCCGGCATTTGACCGTAAACACGGAACCGTGACGGCGGCAACCAGTACGCCGCTCACCGACGGTGCCGCCGCCGTTCTGATGATGAGCGAATCCCGCGCCCGTGAATTAGGGCTTGAGCCGCTGGGCTATCTGAAGAGCTTTGCGTTTTCCGCTATTGACGTCTGGGAAGACATGCTTCTCGGCCCGGCATACGCCACGCCGCTGGCGTTAGATCGCGCCGGGCTGACGCTGGCGGATCTGGATCTGATTGATATGCATGAAGCCTTTGCCGCGCAGACGCTGGCAAATATCAAAATGCTGGCCAGTGATGAATTCGCCCGCGAAAAACTGGGGCGCAGTCAGGCAGTTGGCGAAATCGACTGGGATAAATTCAACGTTTTAGGCGGTTCGCTGGCCTACGGCCATCCGTTTGCCGCAACCGGCGCACGGATGATCACGCAAACGCTGCATGAATTACGCCGTCGCGGCGGAAAATACGGGCTGACCACCGCCTGCGCCGCCGGGGGCCTGGGTGCCGCAATGATTCTGGAGGCAGCGCAATGAGGGACAACATGGACAATTCCGTGCTGGCAGAACAGTCATCCGCAGAACCGGTTTCTGCATTCTCGCTGATGTTTACGGCAGAACATGTGGGCATCATCACCATTGATGTTCCCGGTGAAAAAGTGAATACCCTGAAGGCTGAATTTGCTCAGCAAATCTGCGCTATTTTGCAAAAAGCGCAGCAATATCCGAATCTGAAAGGTCTGGTGCTGGTTTCCGGTAAAAGCGATTCATTTATTGCCGGTGCCGACATCACGATGATTTCCGGCTGCAAAACGGCGGCTGAAGCCAGCGAACTGGCGCAAAAAGGCCAGACGGTGATGTCGCAGATAGCCTCGTTTTCCGTGCCGGTTGTGGCGGCTATTCACGGTGCCTGCCTGGGTGGCGGACTCGAACTGGCGCTGGCGTGCCATTCCCGCGTCTGTTCCCTTGATGATAAAACTCAGCTCGGCCTGCCGGAAGTTCAGCTCGGGCTGTTACCCGGTTCGGGCGGCACGCAGCGTTTGCCGCGGTTAATCGGTGCGCCGAAAGCGCTGGATATGATGCTCACCGGGCGCAGCATTCGCGCGAAACAGGCGCTGAGAATGGGGCTGGTGGACGACGCCGTGCCTTATTCTATTTTGCTGAAAACGGCGCTGGAACGTGTCGCCAAAGGTCGCAAATCCCGGCCACCTTTGCCGTGGCAGGCGCGGCTGGCGGGCGGTCCGCTGGGAAAAAGCCTGTTGTTCTCTTTTGTGCGTAAACAGACCCGCGCAAAAACGCACGGTAATTATCCGGCCACGGAAAAAATCATTGATGTGGTGAAAACCGGTCTCGATCAGGGCAGCGGAAACGGCTATCAGGCCGAAGCCAAGGCGTTTGGCGAACTGGTGATGACGCCGCAATCTGCCGCGCTTCGCGGTTTATTCTTTGCCTCGACGGCGCTGAAAAAAGAAAAAGGCGCTCACGCTGAGCCGTTGCCGGTCCACCGCGTCGGTATCCTGGGTGGCGGGCTGATGGGCGGCGGTATTGCGAATGTCACCGCGACCCGCGCCGGGCTGCCGGTGCGGATTAAAGATATTAATCAGGAAGGCATCCGCCATGCGCTGAAATACAGCTGGGATCTGCTGGAGAAAAAAGTCCGCAGCCGCAGGCTCACCCGTAACGAACAGCAGCGGCAGATGATGCTGATTTCGGGGACTACGGATTACAGCGGTTTTTCGCAGATTGATATTGTGGTGGAAGCGGTATTTGAAGACCTTGCGCTCAAGCAATCCATGGTAGCGGAGATCGAGAAAAATGCGGTACCGCGTACCATATTTGCTTCAAACACCTCTTCTTTGCCGATTCATCTGATTGCGGAAAAGGCCACAAGGCCTGATCAGGTTATCGGCCTGCATTATTTTAGCCCGGTAGACAAAATGCCGCTGGTGGAAGTTATTCCCCATGCGGGCACCAGTGCGCAGACGATTTCGACCACGGTCTCGCTGGCGAAGAAACAGGGGAAAACGGCAATTGTGGTCGGTGACAGCGCCGGGTTCTACGTAAACCGCATTCTTGCTCCTTATATCAACGAAGCGGCACGCTGCCTGCTGGCTGGTGAGCCTGTCGATCACATCGATAATGCGCTGGTGAACTTTGGTTTTCCGGTCGGGCCAGTTCAGCTTCTCGACGAAGTGGGCATTGATGTCGGCACTAAAATTGGCCCGATTCTGGTGGAGGCGTTTGGCGATCGTTTTGCCGCCCCATCCGGCTTTGATGCAGTCCTGCACGATGACCGCAAAGGCCGTAAAAATGGCAAAGGTTTTTATCTCTACGGCCAGAAAGGGCGTGGGGCGAAGAAAAAACAGGTCGATCCGTCGGTCTATCGTTTACTGAATGTCACGCCAAAAGCTCAGCAGTCAGGCGAAGAGATCGCACAGCGCTGCGTCATGCTGATGCTGAATGAAGCCGTCCGCTGCCTGGATGAAAATGTTATCCGCAGTGCGCGTGATGGTGATCTCGGGGCAGTCTTTGGTATTGGTTTTCCGCCGTTTCGTGGCGGGCCGTTCCGTTACATCGACACGCTCGGTGCTGCCACCGTGGTGAAAACGCTGGAACAACTGGCCCAGCGTTACGGTGAGCATTTCACGCCGTGCGACGCTCTGGTACGCAGGGCGGAGCAGGGCGAACGTTTTTATCCAGCGAAGGGCACCAGCGAAAAGGTCAGTAAAGTGTGACTGTGGTCACTGCTTATTACTGAGTTTCGCGGGAATCTGGAATGGATCCTGCTTGTGGCCAGACAAGGCCTGCGGGATCTTTTTTATAGTGAGACTGACTTTGTACAGAAACGATCCCAACCGATTGATCTACAACCGGAGTGGTTAAATAATCGCCTGAATAGTTTACAAGCGGTAAGTGTTGGTGTAAAAAACAGCGTTTTCTTTACGTGAACTTTCAGGCAAAATGCCCGACCGCTGATACTTACCATGCAAAGCATGTGGGCACAGCCGGTTAAGTGGATGTACTGCCTTACAGCTATCTTGTAATGAGAAAGGTCATTTTAAACATGATGAAAAACAGCTGGGCAATGGGTAATACAGCACGCACGGCGTTTCTGTATAGCGCTATTTTTGTTAACAAAAGCGGTGCAATATGCAAGTTGTAATTATGCGTCACGGTGATGCAGTTCTCGAAGCTGCCAGCGATTCAGTTCGCCCGTTAAGCGAATGCGGATGTGACGAATCAGTCCATATGGCGGCCTGGCTGAATGGTCGTGGCGTCAAAATAGATCGCGTCCTGGTCAGTCCGTACCTGCGTGCGCAGCAGACGCTTGAAAAAGTTCGCCAGTGTCTGTCTCTGCCTGAAAACGTAGAAATTGATATTCTCAAAGAGCTGACGCCGGGCGGTGATCCTGCTCTGGTCGCCAGTGAACTGCAACATCTGGCGCTGACCGGCGTCAGCGCTGTGCTGGTGGTTTCCCACCTGCCGCTGGTCGGCTATCTGGTCGCAGAATTGTGCCCGGGAGTTTGCCCGCCGATGTTCGCCACCTCTGCCATGGCAAGTGTGGAGTTGAATGCGCAAACCGGGCAGGGCAGCTTTGACTGGCAGTTTAGTCCGTGCCAGGTCATGGCTAAGGTTTAGTTTTCCGGGACGGAAAGCTAAACAAAGAAAGGCACAGCTTCGGCTGTGCCTTTCTCGTTTCTTGAAATCGATGTTTGTACGGGGTCAGCTTATTTTGTCGTCCAGTTCCACCAGCACCAGCAGGGCAGCGGTGCCACCCAGTTCTTTCGGGGCCTGATGGAACGCTTCGACGTCCGGATGTTGCGCCAGCCAAAGCGGGGTTTGCTGTTTGAGAATATGTTTGCCGTGACCGTGCATCACACAGGCGCAGTGAACATGTTCGCGGCGGCAGGCGGCGATCAGCGCCCCTAATTCCTGCTTGGCTTCTTTCTGCGTTAAACCGTGCAAATCAAGAAACAGCTCGGGGGAATAATCTCCGCGGCGCAATTTCTTCAATTCAAAATGGCTGACGTCTGGCCGGATGTGACGAACCGGGCCTTCTTCCTGCAGCATCGGCTGGAATTCATCAGAAAAATAATAACTGGCGTCCACCTGCTCCTGAATCAGCTTTTTTGGTGACAACTCTGACACTTTTTTTCGCAACGGACGGTGAGTAATTGTATCGTTTTTCAGGCGCTTGACGCCCGGAACGGCTTCACGAAACAGGGCCGCTTCCTCCGGGCTCAGTCGGTGTTTTTTCTTCATTTTTTTATCGTCATTTTCGCTCAATTCCGACAGTGTACCTTCCGCCACCCTGCGGTTTAAAGAAAACTCAGGGTTAAATTCTTCGAGGCGTCGCGCAAGTGCGTTGACTAGCTACTGATTTGTGGCGGGCTTCGTGGCAAACTATGCGGAAAATTACGGGTTAAACGTCTGTTAAAAACCCTGTACTGCCTGGAGAACAAAATTGGACAAAATTTTCGTCGACGAAGCCGTCAGTGAACTGCATACCATTCAGGACATGCTGCGCTGGACCGTCAGCCGCCTCAATGCGGCCAATGTTTATTACGGTCACGGCACCGATAATCCGTGGGACGAAGCCGTGCAGCTGGTTTTGCCAAGCGTGTTTTTACCGCTCGACATTCCTGAAGACATGCACACGGCGCGTCTGACCTCCAGTGAGCGTCATCGTATTGTTGAGCGCGTGATCCGCCGCGTCAACGAGCGCATTCCGGTCGCCTATCTGACCAACAAAGCCTGGTTCTGCGACATGGAATTTTATGTCGATGAGCGCGTTCTGGTGCCGCGTTCACCGATTGGTGAACTGATTAGCCACCGCTTCTCCGGCATTTTGCACGACAAACCTCAGCACATCCTCGACATGTGTACCGGCAGCGGCTGTATTGCGATTGCCTGTGCTTATGCTTTCCCGGAAACGGAAGTGGACGCCGTGGATATTTCTGCAGACGCGCTGGCCGTGGCCGAGCGCAATATCGACACGCACGGTATCGAGAACTGGGTTACACCAATCCGTTCTGACCTGTTCCGTGAACTGCCGCCGCTGCAATACGACCTGATCGTCACGAACCCGCCGTACGTTGACGAAGAAGACATGTCCGATTTGCCGCAGGAATACCGCCACGAACCGGTGCTCGGTCTGGCCTCCGGCAGCGATGGCCTGAAACTGACCCGCCGCATTCTGGCCTGCGCGCCGGATTACCTGACCGATGACGGCGTGCTGATTTGTGAAGTGGGCAACAGCATGGTACATCTGATGGATCAATATCCTGAGATCCCGTTCACCTGGCTGGAGTTTGAAAACGGCGGTGACGGCGTCTTCATGCTGACTAAACAGCAACTGCTTGATTGTGCAGAAGAGTTCCGCGCTTACCGCGACTAAACACCCTGTTGACCGGCTGTTCGTCAGCCGGTCATTTTGCAAATAAACAACTTATTAATGGTTAAGGAGCCGTGATGGCAGGGAACAGTATTGGGCAGTTTTTCCGCGTCACCACCTTCGGCGAATCTCACGGTGTGGCACTCGGCTGCATCATTGACGGCGTACCGCCGGGCATCTCGCTGACAGAAGCAGATCTTCAACACGACCTCGACCGTCGTCGTCCGGGAACCTCGCGTTACACCACGCAGCGCCGTGAAGCGGATGAAGTCAAAATCCTGTCCGGCGTCTTTGAAGGCGTGACGACGGGCACCAGCATCGGCCTGATTATCCAGAATACCGATCAGCGCTCGCAGGATTACAGCGCGATCAAAGACGTATTCCGTCCTGGCCATGCCGATTACACCTACGAACAAAAATACGGCGTACGCGACTATCGCGGCGGCGGGCGTTCTTCTGCCCGTGAAACCGCAATGCGCGTGGCCGCAGGCGCGGTAGCGAAGAAATACCTGCTCGAAAAATTCGGCGTTAAAGTGCGCGGCTATATGTCCCAGATGGGCGACATTCACTGTGAACTGAAAGACTGGGATCTGGTCGAAACCAACCCGTTCTTCTGCCCGGATGAAAGCAAGCTGGAAGCGCTGGACGAACTGATGCGCGCGCTGAAAAAAGAAGGCGACTCGATTGGTGCCAAAATTACCGTGGTTGCCGAGCATGTTCCGGTTGGCCTTGGCGAGCCGGTATTCGACCGTCTTGATGCAGATCTGGCGCATGCGCTGATGAGCATTAACGCCGTGAAAGGCGTGGAAATCGGTGACGGTTTTGCCGTAGTCAGCAAACGTGGCAGCGAAAACCGTGACGAAATTACGCCAAACGGTTTTGAAAGCAACCATGCAGGTGGCATTCTCGGCGGGATCAGCAGCGGCCAGCCGGTGGTTGCGCATCTGGCGCTGAAACCGACGTCCAGCATCACCGTTCCGGGACGCACTATTAACCGTGAAGGCGAGCAGGTTGAGATGATCACCAAAGGCCGTCACGATCCGTGCGTGGGGATCCGCGCTGTGCCGATCGCCGAAGCCATGATGGCGATTGTGCTGATGGATCACCTGCTGCGTCAGCGTGCCCAGAACGGCGACGTTCATTCCACCGTGCCACGCTGGTAAGCCTTCGATGAAATTCTTACGTAACGTTCCTGCGTTTAAAACCGCCTGCGCCAGTCTTCTGGCGCTTGCGCTTTGCGCACCGGCCATGGCGGCAACGCCCTGGCAGAAAATTACTCAACCGATTTCCGGCGCGCCGCAGGCAGTGGGAAGTTACGCCAACGGATGTCAGATTGGCGCACAACCTTTGCCGCTGAATTCACCGGATTATCAGGTAATGCGTACCGATCAGCGTCGTTATTTCGGCCAGCCAGATTTACTGGCGTTCATCACGCGACTCGGTACTCAGGCACAGCAAAAAGGGCTGGGTACCATGCTGGTCGGCGATATGGCGATGCCTGCGGGCGGGCGTTTTAGCAGCGGCCATGCCAGCCATCAGTCCGGGCTGGATGTGGATATCTGGCTGCAACTGCCGCGTCAGCGCTGGAGCGAGCAGATGCTGCTCAAACCACAGCCTATCGATCTGGTCAGTGCTAATGGCAAATCTATTGTGCCGAGCCAGTGGCAACCGCGTATCGAAACGCTGATCAAAATGGCCGCGCAGGATAAAGACGTGGTGCGTATTTTTGTGAATGCGGCGATCAAACAACAGCTTTGTCAGGATGCGGGTGCAGACCGTGAATGGCTGCACAAAGTGCGTCCGTGGTTTGGCCATCGTGCGCATATGCATGTGCGTCTGCGTTGCCCTGCGGGGAGCACCGAATGTGAAAATCAGGCTCCGCCTCCTCCGGGTGACGGATGTGGTGCCGAGCTGCAAAGCTGGTTCCTGCCACCGAAACCTTCGACAGGTAAACCGGTGAAATCTGAGCCACCTCCGCTGCCGCCAACTTGTCAGGCGCTGCTGGATAAACACGTTCTTTAACAACGTTTCAATACCTCTTCGCCACGTAAAGCGGGACTGATAGAAAAATGGACTGGTTGATTGTTGCCCCCTGGGTAGTAGGTGTTCTGTTTTTAGTAGCGTTAGTGGCGGGATTTATTGACTCAATCGCAGGCGGGGGCGGCCTTATCAGCCTGCCTGCATTGCTGGCAGCCGGGGTATCTCCGGCCCAGGCGATTGCAACCAACAAGCTTTCGGCGGTAGGCGGTTCTTTCTCCGCCAGCCTGTATTTCGTGCGCCGGAAAGTGGTGGATCTTAACGATCAGAAGCTCAACATTGCCTGCACGTTTGTGGGGTCTGTGCTGGGAGCGATCCTGATCCAGCGCTTACAGGCCGATATGCTGCGTCAGATCCTACCGCTGCTGATCATCTGCATCGGGCTATATTTCCTGCTGACCCCGAAGCTGGGCGAAAGCGATCGCCAGCGACGTCTTTCTGCGCTGCCTTATGCGCTGGTCGGTGGCGGCTGCGTCGGGTTTTATGATGGCTTTTTCGGCCCCGGAGCCGGTTCGTTCTACGCATTAGGCTTTGTGACGTTATGCGGTTTTAACCTCGCTAAAGCTACGGCGCACGCCAAAGTTTTGAACTTCACCTCAAACTTTGGTGGTCTGCTGTTCTTCATTCTGGGCGGCAAAGTTGTCTGGGGATTAGGATTTGTGATGATGGCAGGGCAGTTTATCGGCGCGCGTCTCGGCGCACGCATGGTGCTCACCAAAGGCCAGAAGATGATCCGCCCGATGGTGGTGGTCGTTTCGGTGGTGATGAGCTGCAAACTGATTTATGACAATCATGGTGCAGAAATCCACCAGTGGTTAAGCCTGCATTTATAATGTCAGCAGCAGCAAAATGCTTGCCTGAAGTCATGAAAATACGCGTTTAAACAGGGGTATATTGTCGCCCCTGATCTTACTTTAATGAGTTTCACTGCAATTATGTCTGATTCGACTGCAACACATAACTATCATCAATTGATCGACATTTTTGATTCCTGCTTCTTTGAGGAATTTAACGTTCGCTTAGTGAAAGGCGACGAAGAACCGATCTATCTGCCTGCTGATGAACAAGAACCGTTTAACCGCATTGTGTTCGCACACGGTTATTACGCCAGTGGCATGCATGAAATTTCGCACTGGTGCGTGGCCGGTGCTGAGCGCCGCAAGCTGGTCGATTTTGGCTACTGGTACTGCCCCGACGGTCGTGACGCACAAACGCAAAGCGAATTTGAAAAAGTGGAAATCAAACCGCAATCTTATGAATGGCTGTTTTGCGCGGCGGCGGGTTTTAATTTCAACGTCAGCTGTGACAATCTGAGCGGCGATTGCGAGCCGGATCGCGTGGGCTTCCAGAATAAAGTCCGCGAAGAAGTGCTGCGCATGCTGGAGCAGGGCATTCCTGAAAGACCGGCGCGCTTTATTAAAGCGTTACAATCGTTTTACAATACGGCCCCTTTGACGCCTGCAGATTTCCCTGCATTGCAGCCGGTCGAATAAGAACTGAATACGAGAGGAAGAGTGATGATCGCAGAATTTGAAACGCGGATTTTAACGCTGATCGACGACATGGTCGAAAGCGCCAGCGACGATGAATTATTTGCCAGTGGCTATCTGCGAGGCCATCTGACCGTCGCGGTTGCCGAGGCGGAAGAGAATGGCGAACATACCGCCGAAGCGCTGAAAATTCGTGTTCAGGATGGGCTGGATAAAGCCATTAAAGCCGGAGAACTTTCGCCGCGCGATCAGCTTCTCGTGCAGGGGATGTGGGAAAATCTCTATCAGGCTTCCCTGCCAAACTAATCTTTTTTTCAGTAAAAATAAGCGCAGTAGCGGATTAACCGGCTGCGCTTTTTTATTGCCTGAGAAAGAGCAAATTATTGCGATTCGACCGGACGGCCTTTCAGCAATTTTCTGACCCACATACGGTTTGGATTGAGAGCTGCCAGCGTTTCGCTGTCCAGAGGTATGGGCTCACCGGCGATTTGCGCGGCCAGAATTTCTGCTCCAAGCGGCGCGGAACTCAGTCCGCGTGAGCCGAGCGCGCCAAACAGGAACAGATTTTCGTATACCGGTGCAGGCGCAACCGGACGGTTGCGCTTAACATCCAGATCGAGCTTTTGATAGCTTTCCAGCAGCGCGTCGTAATCAGACACGGAACCAATCATCGGCAGGTGATCGCGTGTTGCACAGCGTACGCCGTTGCGGGCTTCACCTTCACGGACATCCACGTCATGCGGCCATTGCTGTTGTGGCAGACAGTTAATCAGGCGCTGACGGTTTTCCTGCTGATCGTCTTCGCGGTAATCCGTACATTTATCGGCGCGATGATAGCTGGCACCGATGCAATGATGCTGGTTCTGCGGGCTGACTGGCGTCATATAACCGTCGTAACACAGCACCTGCTTCAGCTTGCTCAGCGCCGGTGTGGTCGGAATATGTGAAACCTGACCGCTGACCGCGTAAACCGGGAGTTTTTCACTCTGGGTGAAATCAGTGATATCCGCGCCGTTTGCCAGCACCACGGCCTGATGACGGGTTTCATGTCCGTCAGCAAACTTCAGCGTCCAGTTTTCGTTTGCATCGCGGCTTAACGCCGTGACCCGCTGAAGATAATGCACCGCTAATCCCTGCGTTTGCGCCAGTGCGAGCAGCGAGGCGGTCAGTTCCGCCGGACACAACCATGCACCGAGCGGATACGTGATGCCGCCGCTGCCGCACGGCAATCCGCATAACGCTTCTACATTTTCTTCGCTCAGCCCCTTTGCCAGTTCTTCCGGCCAGCCACCTTTAAGTATGCCGTCAATTTTGCCCTGACTTTTTTCGTCATAACCGAGCTGCGTCACGCCGCTCCAGCCGTGGTCAAAAGGTACATCCTGCTTTTCCAGCTGCGCATACTGACGGCGGGCGAAGGTGAAGGCGTGCGCAAAGAAATTTTCCAGTGTGTCGCCACGGCCATTGAGCAGCGGATAAACAGCGCCCTGACGGTTACCGGATGCGCCAAGCGCCGGTTTTTCATCGGCGCAGTACAGCGTTACGGCATAACCACGACGCAAAAGCGCCAGCGAAAGTACGGCGCTGGCGACGCCGCCGCCAAGAATCGCAAATTCAGTGGCATTTTTAGCGGGCGGGCGGAAATACCACGGCGCAGGATGAGGAATATCAATTCCTGCAGGCAGAACGCCGGATAACATATGCCGCTTTTCACCGAATCCGGGCACTTTTGCGATGTCGAAACCGGCGTCCTGCAAGCCGCGGCGTACAAAACCGGCCACGGTAAATGTCGCGAAGGTGCCTTGCGGACGAGTCATTTTCGCCATCGAACGGAAAAGTTCTTCCGTCCACATGTCCGGATTCTTTGATGGCGCAAATCCGTCCAGAAACCAGGCATCGACCTGCTGATTCATACTGGTGTCACATGCGGGCAGCAGGGTAGTCACATCGCCGAACCACAGGTCGAGGGTGATACGTCCGTCCGCCAGCAGAAGGCGATGGCAGCCGGAAAAAGCCATCGGCCATTGTTCGCAAAGTTGTGCTGAATACGCGGCGAGTTCAGGCCATTGCCTATGCGCTGTCGCCAGATCACGGGCAGACAGCGGGAATTTCTCGTAGCTGATGAAATGCAGGCGTTGCAGGGTGGCGTCGGGATGTTCCTCGCCAAAAGCGTCGAAGGCCTGCCACAGTGACAGAAAGTTCAGGCCAGTGCCAAAACCAGTTTCGGCAATAATGCAAAGCGGGCGAGGATGGGCGGAAAAACGCGCCGGAAAATGGTTGCCGTTGAGAAAAAC
Source organism: Rahnella sp. BIGb0603 (assembly GCF_024808755.1). NCBI lineage: Bacteria > Pseudomonadati > Pseudomonadota > Gammaproteobacteria > Enterobacterales > Yersiniaceae > Rahnella > Rahnella sp. BIGb0603. The sequence continues at coordinate 397,679 of NZ_JANUEX010000003.1, forward strand.
ATGACGTGTTTCCAGCAGGCCGCTCTGATTGGAAAAATAGACGTCATCAAAATGTCGGGAAACAGGTGTACCCTGTTCGTTCCAGCTTAATTCAGCGGGCGTGATCGGGCTGTGGCTCACGTGAAACTCTCTCAGTTCAAGGCGATGCCGGAGTTTAACGCTGCGTTTGACCTCGCGCAAATTTACCGCGATTTACACAAGGAATTGCTGATCGGACTTGTTCGGCGTACAACTGTACGCTAGAGTGCGTGACGAAATCCCAAATGGTGAATAGTACAAGAGGTATTAAATGAAACGTGCAGTGATTACTGGCCTGGGTATCATCTCGAGCATCGGTAACAACAAGCAGGAAGTTCTTGCATCTCTGCAGGAAGGTCGCTCTGGGATCACCTTCTCGCAAGAGCTGAAAGATGCCGGGATGCGTAGTCACGTCTGGGGTGATGTCAAATTAGACACCGCAGGCCTTATCGATCGTAAGATTGTGCGTTTCATGAGTGATGCCTCGATCTACGCTTACCTGTCCATGCAACAGGCGATTGAAGACTCCGGTCTGACGCCTGAAATGGTCTCCAACGAACGTACCGGCCTGATTGCAGGTTCCGGCGGCGGTTCTCCACGCAATCAGGTTGCGGGTTCTGACGGCATGCGTGCCAAAGGCCTGCGCGGCGTTGGCCCTTACATGGTGACCAAAGCGATGGCTTCCGGCGTTTCTGCCTGCCTGGCAACTCCGTTCAAAATTCGTGGCGTTAACTATTCCATCAGCTCTGCCTGTGCAACCTCTGCTCACTGCATCGGTAACGCGGTAGAAATGATTCAGCTCGGCAAACAGGACGTTGTCTTTGCCGGTGGCGGTGAAGAACTGTGCTGGGAAATGGCGTGTGAGTTTGACGCGATGGGCGCATTGTCCACCAGCTACAACGAAACCCCTGAAAAAGCTTCCCGTACCTACGACAAAGCGCGTGACGGTTTCGTCATTGCAGGCGGCGGCGGTATGGTCGTGGTTGAAGAGCTGGAACACGCTCTGGCACGTGGCGCACACATTTACGCAGAAATCGTTGGCTACGGCGCAACGTCTGACGGCGCAGACATGGTAGCTCCATCTGGCGAAGGCGCAGTGCGTTGCATGAAAATGGCAATGAACGGCGTGGATACCCCAATCGATTACGTTAACGTTCACGGGACTTCTACCCCAGTCGGCGACGTGAAAGAACTGGGTGCAATCCGTGAAGTGTTCGGTTCCAAAACCCCGGCACTGTCTTCCACCAAAGCCATGACCGGTCACTCTCTGGGAGCCGCTGGCGTTCAGGAAGCAATCTACACCCTGCTGATGGCTGAGCACGGCTTCATCGCGCCAAGCATCAACATCGAAAACCTTGATGAGCAGGCAGAAGGCATGGACATCATCACTAAACCGACTCAGCGCGAGCTGACGACTGTGATGTCTAACAGCTTCGGCTTCGGTGGCACCAACGCCACTCTGGTGATGCGTAAGCTGAAAAACGACAAATAATTCCTGTCGTTAAGCTAAAAATAAAGCCTGCTTTCGAGCGGGCTTTTTTACGTCCGTTGTTTATCCCTTCTGTTATATCTCAACAATTCAGGTACAATTTCGCCGCTTATTATTTTCACCTTGTTGACATAATGCTCTCACTCCAACGCCTTCATCACCGACATCGGCACTTCCCGGCCTGGCTGGGTATTGTGGCGATTTTGATGTTGTTTATCGCACCGGTGGTTTCTAAATCACGGGTGGCTGAGGGTGCGCAGCACATGATGATGCCCGGAATGGTGATGTCCGATATGGACATGCCTGACGGGGAAATGGCTGATATGGGGGGGGCAGACACCGAAACATCAGGTGAACATTGCCATCCGCAAGCCTGTAAAACGGCGCAACATGACACCGTGAAAGGGCTGATTTCCGGCGACATGAGCGATGCTGCCTGCGGTTATTGTGTGCTGCTGGCGCATTTACCGCTGCTCGGTTTGCAGGCCATGTCGATGCTCTGGTCGCTGGAGCTTTCCAGCCGTGCGCCTCCGCGTTCTCTCAAACAACGTTATGTACCTTCGCTGTTCTTTACCGATTCACAACCCCGCGCTCCGCCTGTTTTCTGATCTTCCCTTTTTAAGCCATTTCTTTTCAGGTTAACGACGATTTTTCGGCGTTAGCGATGTGCTATTTGAAATTCAGGAAATCAGATTTATGAACCAGCCTGCGAACCTGCGTGCAAACACAGGGGAAAAACTGTCTGCGCAAACCGCGTTTCTCGCCTTGTTGCGGCGTCTGCATTTTTATATAGGCCTCTTTGTCGGGCCGTTTATTTTCGTCGCTGCGCTGACCGGCACGCTGTATGTGCTGACGCCGCAGCTCGAAAATTACCTGTATGCGGACGCGCTATTCACCGATTCACAGGGCGCATCACAGCCGCTTTCACGTCAGATCGCGTCGGCGACAAGAGTGGCAGGGGTAAATCCAAAAATTTATGCCGTCAGACCTGCGCCGGAACGCGGAGAGACCACGCGGGTGATGTTTTCTGATCCGCAACTGGGCGCATCCAAAAGCCGGGCAATATTCATCGACCCGGTGACGCTGGCGGTAAAAGGCGACATGACAGTTTACGGAACCAGCGGGATTCTGCCATTCCGCACCTGGCTGGATGATTTACATCGCGGGCTGTTACTGGGCGATATTGGCCGCGTGTACAGTGAACTGGCCGCCTCATGGTTATGGGTAGCCGCGCTGGGCGGTGTCGCGCTCTGGTTCACCGGACGCCGAAAACTCCGTACGTCACGCAAACTGAGCGAAAAAATTGAAAAGCAGCAGCGCAGCCGCCACTGGCACAGCACGCTGGGCGTGATTCTGCTGGCAGGACTGTTGTTCTTTTCCGCAACGGGGCTGACGTGGTCGCAGTGGGCAGGGGACAATATTGGCGTCTTGCGTGCCTATATGGGCTGGATGACACCGGCGGTCAAAACCAGTTTATCTCCTGAGTCAGTGGCTGCTCCTGCAAATGAACATGCAGAGCATCATGCGCATATGGATGAGATGCCGGATATGCCTGGCATGAATATGTCAGGAGACAAGATGCCCGCCTTACCGGCTGCCGTGGCGGTTTTCGCACTCACTTTCGATGGCGTTGTTAAGGCGGCAAGGGCGTCAGGTATTGAGGCGCACCGGATAGAAATCCGCCCGGCTTATACTGCCGATAAAGCGTGGACGGTGACGGAAGTTGACCGCAGCTGGCCGACACAGGTTGATGCGGTTTCGGTCGATCCGGTTTCATTACAGATTACCGACCACGTGCGTTTTGCGGACTTCCCTCTGCTGGCGAAACTCACGCGCTGGGGCGTGGATGCTCACATGGGCATCCTGTTTGGCATCTGGAATCAGGTCATTCTGGTTGCTTTTGGCACCGGGCTTTGCACGATGATTGCCTGGGGATACCGGTTGTGGTGGCTGCGCCGTCAGGGCGACGTCGGCAGCAGCAGCCCGGCCATCACCTTGTTGCAAACCTGGAAACGGGTGCCTTTTGCCTTGCAATGCCCGATAGCGCTGGTCACTCTGGGTTTAGCAATTTCCTTGCCGGTCATGGGCGGCAGCCTGCTGATATTCCTGCTGATTGATATCGTGCGCTGGCAGCATCAGAAAAAGGCGCTGAAAACGGCTTCAGCCCTGAGCTGAATTCGGGCTTTTTAAGCCGAATTCTCTTCCGGCGCTGCAATATTTGCAGCGCCGGTTTTTTATTTGCGTGATGCCTCGGGGAAATCATTTTTGGAGTGGCAGCGATTAATTTCTTCGGGTAACGTCAGCGCATCGGATAACCGGCTTTTTAATTAAGAAAAACCATGCTTATAACGGCTTTCAGCACAGTTTTTAAACCCTTTCTACGCGACAGATTCTTGCATCTTCTGGTGTTGCTGGGCGTCGTCCTGACGCTGTTCCAGACTGAGAAAATCATGCAGTTTCCGCTGTTCGTGGACTGGGACACCATCATCACCTTGCTCGGCCTGCTGATGCTGACCAAAGGCGTGGAAGTCAGCGGCTACTTTGATTTTGTTGGCCGCAAGATGATCAATGCCATCGACAATGAACGCCGGCTGGCACTGTTTCTGGTGATGGCGGCGGCGGTGCTTTCCACGTTTATGACCAACGATGTGGCACTTTTTATCGTGATCCCGCTGACGATCACGTTGAAAAAACTGACGTCGCTGCCGGTTACGCGGCTGATTATCTTTGAAGCGCTGGCGGTGAATGCCGGATCCTTACTCACGCCGATTGGCAATCCGCAAAATATCCTCTTATGGAATAAATCCGGCCAGTCATTCCTGCATTTTATCGGGCAAATGGCTCCGCTGGCGCTGGTAACGCTGGTTGCATTGCTGATTGTCACCGGCTTTTGTTTCCCGTCGCGCAGCCTTAAAAAAACGGCGAACAATCAGGGCTATCCGTTTCAGAAACGCCTTTTAGCCAGCTGCGGCGTGCTGTATGTCGTGTTTATTGCCTGCGTGGATCTGGGGCTGGCGCTGTACGGCTTACTGGCGGTGATTTTGTGTTTTCTGCTGCTGGCGCGAAAAGTCCTGCTGCGGATCGACTGGCCGCTGATCCTGGTGTTTATCGTGATGTTTATCGATGTACGCCTGATTGTCGGATTAGACGTTTTACAGCCGGTCTTCGCGCGAATTAACGGGCTGCCGGATTACGGACATTATCTGCTGAGCATCGGTTTATCTCAGGTGATCAGCAACGTTCCGGCGACAATCCTGATGATCAACTATCTGCCTTCCGGCCCGTTACTCGCTTACGCTGTGAACGCCGGTGGCTTTGGTCTGGCGATGGGATCGCTGGCTAATCTGATTGCGCTGCGCATGGCGAATGACCGAAAGATCTGGCTGAAATTTCACTTTTACTCTTTCCCGTTTCTGCTCTTCAGCGGTCTTACCGGCTGGTTCCTGCTTCCGTTAGTCAGCTGATCGCGCCGGTATCGAGAGCGGCCAGCCGGTTAACGGCGAAGGTGATTTCAGCGGGCGTAAGGGCAGAAAAGCCCAGAAGCCAGCCATCACGATGCAGCGCATACGGTTCGCTCTGATTGAGAAACAGCGGTGAAAGCCGCGGTGTTTCAACCCCCGCTTTTGCGGCCAGTGCGCTGAGGCGCTGCTCTTGTCCTGCGGGCAAATGCGCCGCAAGCTGTAAGCCTCCGGCTGCAACCTGCGGGGTCAGCCAGTCAATTTTTTGCCGGATTTGCTCCAGCAGATGATCGCGGCGGCTGTGATAAAGCTGACGGGAAAGACGCAGGTGCGAGGCGAAATGGCCGCTTTGCATAAATTCAGCCGTCACCGCCTGCATGAGCTGTGAAGAATGGCCGTCACTGACGGTGCGCAGCGTCACCATCGGTGCGACAAGTGACGGAGGCAGCACGATATAAGCCAGACGCAGCGACGGGAATAAAACCTTCGAGAAGGTGCCCAGATAAATAACCTGCTGATGCTTATCCAGCCCCTGCATGGCCGGAAGCGGGCGTCCGTCGTAATGCAGTTCGCTGTCGTAATCATCCTCGATGATCCAGCTTTCGTGACGTCTGGCGTAATCCAGCAAATGCAGGCGTCGGGGCAGACTCAGGCTCACGCCCGTGGGGTAATGGTGAGAAGGCGTGAGATAGATCAGGCGCGGCGAAGGAGAGTCGGCAGCAGGATTGATGCCCTGTTCATCCACCGGTATTGCACAAAGTCGCGCGCCGGCGCTGGTAAACGCATTACGCGCTCCCGGATAACCGGGTTCCTCAAGCCAGACCGTATCGTTGGGATCAATCAGCAACATCGACAGCAGTTGCAGCGCCTGCTGGGAACTGGTGGTGATCATGATGTGATCAGCGGAACACCGCACACCGCGTGACTGTTGCAGATAACCGGCAATCGCCTGGCGAAGGGGCGAATATCCCTGCGGATCGCCATAACCCAGCAAACGTTCGCCGTGCGTGCGCAGCTGTTTAGCGGTGATTTGCTTCCAGACTTTCAGGGGAAACGCGCGTAAATCCGGGGAGCCCGCTGCAAAAGCCTTGGGGAACAGCGGGTCGTTGCAGCCGCCGGTTGCCACAATATTCCGGCCACGTGCTGAAAGCGTGGAAAGTTTCGCTGGTGCGCTGCCGTTCGCACGCGGTGCGGAAGGGCGGGGAAGCGACTGGCTGACGAACGTGCCTTTTCCGGTCTGGCGCTGCAAATACCCTTCGGCCTCAATCTGCGCATAGGCTGCTTCCACTGTAATACGTGAGAGTTTTAAATCGGCAGCCAGCATTCGTGAAGAAGGAAGCCGCTGCCCGACAGCCAGCGCACCGGTATTAATGGCCTGCCGCAGAACCGTGCAAAGCCGGTCGCGCAGACCGGGCATTTCGCCCGCGTTTTCAAAAAGAGTAATCAGTGCTGACGGTTGAGGCAGGATAGTCATAATGGGTCTTATTGATGGACGTAAATTGGTATTAATCATAAGGCCAAAACAAGAGATGATGGACCTGTTTTCAACACAGTAAATTGCAGAGGAAAATTTTATGTCACAGAGGTCTTATGTTCTGGCTTACGAACCGCCTTCTCCCGAAGTCAGCGCAGCCTATTTACAGTCAAAACTGAGCTTTTATACCGATGCCGCGGATGTGGCAGCCGATTTACAAAATGGCGTGACCGGAATTGTGGTTATTGATACCCGTTCTGCTGAACATTATGCGCGCGGTCATGTGCCCGGTGCGGTCAGTTTTCCGCATAAAAATATGACGGCAGAAAGCACCCTCGGCCTAAATAAAGACGTCGTGTATGTGACGTATTGCGACGGGATTGGCTGTAACGGTTCTACGCAGGGCGCGTACAAACTGGCGAAGCTGGGGTTTCGCGTGAAAGAAATGATCGGCGGGCTGGATTTCTGGACTCGTGACCGGCATCCGGTCGAGAAAGGCGAAGCGCGCGGAGTTTATCCGGCGGACTCCGCCCCTGAAGATTGCGGCTGTGCGTGAGCAGCGTCTTAAAAGACCGCCCACAGTAGCAATACGACGACCACAAAAGCGATAAACACTAACGGTTTGCCGCCGAGCGCTTGCATGGAAGGCGGCAACATGGCCACGAAAGGATTCATGATCGGCTGCGGATCGGTACGTGAGACGGTGGTAAAGCTGTCATCGATGTCTTCCGCGTGCGGGGAGCGGTCAACGCGCTGGCTGAACAGTACGCCAATCAGGTCACTGACCTGAACCGGCGTCAGCGGCGTGGATAACGTCGCGCTGAAACGGTTTTCGACATACTCGGTGAGCTGACGTATTTCATGCGTGCTGGCCGGTTGTTTCAGTACACTCAGCAGTGTTGTCAGCGTCGGCGCAGTGGTTTGCTGGCTGAGTGACGCTTTTACCTGCATGAACTGGCTTAACAGCTGAAAATGCTTAGCCGGGATCGAATCGCCGACTTTTACGCCCACCAGATTGAACAGTTCCTGCCAGACTTTGACCGGCGCTTCACCGGTAGCCGCGCTGAGACGTGTGACCAGTTGTTGCAGGCTGTTATGTTCCGCAGGCAGCAGGGGGCGATCGGTGACCGGCGTCTGCTGAGGTTGTGGAATATTCATCTGGCGTGTCTGGATCAGATCCAGCACTTGCTGAAGCTGCGGATGCGTCAGCTGGCTCAGAACAGTATGACCAAAGTTCTGGCGAATAAAATCACTGACGGCCTGACGATTATTGCCCTGCGGCAACAGCTCGGTCAGCTGCAACATCAGCTGGCGGGTCGCGTGGCTGTCCTGCGCCTGAGTCAGTTTCCCCTGCAACAACGTTTGCGCCTGAGGAAATTGTGATGAGGTGATTTCCGCACCATGAGGCAGCGAAAGATCGTGGCGCAGGTTGGCCCAGATCTCAGCAGATTTTATGGGAGTCAGCGCCATCAGTTTCACAATCAGCTTTTCCAGCGTGGTGCGCTGTGCCGGTGTGAGCGGTAATTCGCCTCCCGGTTTAACCGGAACGGTCTGACCCTGGGGCTGTGTTCTGTTGTCGCCAACCGGCATGCCCGGGCCGCTCAAAGGTTGCATATCACCGTCCTTCGCTGGAAATTTAAACGTCGCTTGATGAGTAAGCGCGGCGCAAAGCGCAGAAGCGCCTCATCATACCTGCAAAGTGTTTTAACCGACACCGTGAATAGCAGCCCGGTGAACATTCATGAGGATATTGTTTCTGAAAACGGTGGGTAAAAACATCTTACTGTACGCAAAAGCGTAAAAGGGGAAGGTGCCATCCCCCTGAACGGGGGATGGCAGAGAGGTTTAACGCGTTTCTTTGTGCCGTTCGCCGGATGTGCGGCCAAACAAAGGCTTACGCAGACGCTGTGCAAGGATAACCCCGACCAGCGTGATGCCGCCGCCGATCAGATGGTAGCTTTGCAGGTGTTCATGCAGGAACAACACCGCAATTATTGCTGTGAAAATGGGTGACAGGTTCATGAAAATAGAGGCTTTGTTCGCGCCGAGGCGGATAACGCCCTGTATCCACAAAAAAGGCGCAATGATTGACGCGGGGATCCCCGCGAAAACCACCAGCGGAATATTGTGTATGGTCAGGCTGACATCTTTCGCCATCAGGAAGTTAGGCAGCAACAGTAAGACGCCGAAAATTATCTGCACATACAACGACTGCCAGTTCGGCAGCGGGATCGCCCATCGTTTGGTCAGGACGCCATACAGCGCGTAGGACGCCGATGCGGCAAACATCATCAGCTCACCGGTGCCGATACCGTGTTGCAGCAACTGCGCCGGATCCCCCGCACTGACCAGCCAGATTAATCCGCTGAGAGAAACAATGCTGCCCACGGCCACACCGACCGTCGGTACCACGCTCAACATAAACAAGCTAATCAGAACGGTCAGCAGCGGGATCAGGGAGTTAAGGATCCCCATAAACAGGGCGCTGACGCTGTGCGCGGCGTAATACGCCAGGCTCTGATAAAGCACCATTCCGAGCAGGCCAAGGATCAGCAGTTTCCACCAGTATTGTCTGACGGCTTGCAGGTTACGCAGAACGCCGGGCAGGACAAAAGGCGTTAGCGTCACCAGCGCCAGAAGCCAGCGGTAGAAAGAGATAGCAGCCGGGTCTATCGTACCTGAGGCTGCCTTGCTGACGACCGCATTCAGTGACCAGATCAGCACGGCCAGCAGCGGAAAAAGTACATTCATTGGAAATTGTCTCTGAGTAAATCGTAACGCAAGTGTACGATTGTCTTATTTGTTAGAGATAACGATAATCAGACAACTGTTCACGCAATTAAGACAATTGCAGTATTGCTCACAGACAATAGGGTTTTATGCCAACTCCACGTGCTTCATCTCAGCATTCGTCGTCTCCCCGCTATTATCCGCCGTTGCCGGAAAAAGTGCCGGTGACACTGTTGTTTCGCGGCGAGATTGTTGAAGGGAATTCCGAGTATGTTCAGCATTCACATCCGTGGAGCCAGATTATCTGCGTGAAGTCCGGCGTTCTGGCGATGCTGGTCGGGGGGAAGCGCTATCTGGCACCACGCGAGTTTGCGATCTGGGTGCCCGCCGGCGTGGAGCATTCCAGTTATAACCGCAAAACGACGCGATTTTGTGCGATTGATATCGCTCCGGCGCTGAATCAAGATCTGCCTTCCACGCCGTGTTTGCTGACGCCGACGGCCATTTTCAATGCGATCGCTGATGACTGCTTTTCGCGCAATATGTCGGAGCCGGTCACCGAAGCGGACCTGCGCATGTGTCGCGTGCTGCTGGATCAAATCAGTCTGGCACCGCGTCAGAATACCTATCTGCCCACTTCCGAAGATAAATTGCTCTCGCCGGTGCTGAGTGCGCTGGAAAAAAATCCGGCGGATAATACGCCGCTGGCGCAATGGGCGACGCAGGTTTATACCACCGAACGGACGCTTTCGCGCCGCTGCCAGCAGGAGTTAGGCATGGGATTTGCGCCGTGGCGTCAGCGGTTGCGCTTTCTGCATGCCATCTCGTTGTTAGAGCAGGGTAAAACCGTACATGAGATTGCGCTGGATGTAGGATATAGCTCGGCGTCGGCGTTTATTGCCATGTTCCAGCACATTTCCGGCACCACGCCACAACGTTTTCGTAACGACAGGTAAACCCGGTTGGGATCTCATTTCATATCGTGGCAAAATCAGTGTCCTCTTTATTTTCTATTCTTTCTTAGGCCTTGCTGCCGGAGACAAACGTGAAAATCCTGGTTGATGAAAATATGCCGTATGCCGTCGAGCTTTTTAGCCGGCTGGGGAACGTGCAGGCCGTGCCTGGCCGCCCAATTCCACAAGATGCGCTCAATGATGCTGACGCGCTTATGGTGCGGTCCGTGACGAAAGTGAACGAAAGTTTGCTGGCAGGAAAACCGGTGAAATTTGTAGGTACCGCAACAGCGGGTACCGATCACGTTGATGACGCATGGCTTGCCACGCAGGGTATTGGCTTCTCGGCGGCGCCGGGTTGCAATGCGATTGCGGTAGTGGAATATGTCTTTTCTTCGCTCCTGATCCTTGCGCAGCGCGATGGTTTTCAGCTGCGCGACAAAACGGTCGGGATCATAGGCGTCGGTAATGTGGGTTCGCGCCTGAACGCCCGTCTGGAAGCGCTGGGTGTCCGTACGCTGCTTTGCGATCCGCCGCGCGCCGATCGTGGCGATGCCGGTGAATTCTGGCCGCTGGAAAAACTGGTCGCCGAAGCCGATATTCTGACGTTCCATACTCCGCTGAACATGTCAGGCCCTTATGCCACGCATCATCTGGTCGACGCGGATTTACTGGCGCGTCTGCCGGGTGACCGTATTCTGATTAACGCCTGCCGTGGTGAAGTTGTCGACAACGCCGCGCTGCTTGAAGCACTTAACGGCAGCAAAAAACTGACCGCCGTGCTGGATGTCTGGGAACCGGAACCTGATTTATCGCTGGCGCTGCTGGATAAAGTCGCCATCGGGACGGCGCACATTGCCGGTTACAGTCTGGAAGGCAAAGCACGTGGCACCACGCAGGTTTTCGAAGCGTTCAGCCAGTTCATCGGACAACCGCAAACCGTGCCGCTGGAATCCTTACTTCCTGCTCCGGAATTTGCCGAAGTGATGCTCAGTGGCGCGCTCAGCGAAGCCAAACTGCTGCGGCTCATCCACTTAGTGTATGATGTGCGCCGCGATGACCGGCCTTTGCGCCGTGTGGCCGGGAAACCGGGCGAATTCGATAAGCTGCGTAAGTTCTACGAAGAACGTCGTGAGTGGTCTTCTTTGCGGGTGATTTGCGACGATGCAGCAACTGCTGATGTGCTGAAAAAACTGGGCTTTAACAGCGTTACGGGCTAAGCCTTAACGCGCCCTTAAGCTTTTTAGCCTACAGTGACGCGATAACTATTTGAAAGCAGGGCGGTGATTATTCATCGCCCCTTGTATTTTGTACTTTTATTTCTGGAGAATACCAACATGTCTGATGGCTGGAATATTGCGCTGCTTGGCGCGACGGGTGCAGTCGGTGATGCGTTACTGGAATTATTGGCTGATCGTCAGTTCCCGGTTGGTGAGCTCTTCCCGCTGGCCAGCGACCGCAGTGCGGGTCAGACCGTGCGCTTTAATGGCAAAAGCCTGCGCGTGCAGCTGGCATCCGGGTTTGACTGGTCCCAGGTTCAGCTGGCGTTCTTTGTTGCCGGTACCGAAGCCTCGACGTTGTATGCCGAAGAAGCCGCCAATCAGGGGTGTCTGGTGATTGACAGCAGCGGTCTGTTCTCACTCGAAAACGATATTCCGCTGGTGGTGCCGGGCGTGAACCCGGACGCGCTGTCCCATTATCGTAACCGTAATATCGTGGCGGTTGCTGACAGCCTGACCAGCCAGCTTCTGACGGCGATCAAGCCGCTGACCGAACAGGCCGGTCTTGCCCGCCTGCACGTCACTTCTCTGCTCTCTGTTTCCGCGCTGGGCAAAGCCGCCGTGGACGATCTGGCCGGGCAAAGCGCCCGTCTGCTCAACGGTATCCCGGCAGAAGAAGGTATTTTCACTAAGCAGCTGGCGTTTAACCTGTTGCCGCTGGTGAGTGACGAAGAGGGTAGCGTTCTTCAGGAACGTCGTCTGGTCGATCAGGTTCGCAAAGTTCTGCAAAATGACGGTCTGCCAATTTCCGTCAGCTGTGTGCAGTCACCGGTATTTTACGGCCATGCGCAGGTTGTGCATCTTGAAGGTTTGCGTCCGCTGTCTGCGGAAGAGGCGCGTACTGAACTCGAACGTATCGATGATATCAGCCTCAGCGAAGAAGATGATTTCCCGACACAGGTCAGCGACGCTTCCGGTAACGCGAATCTGAGCATCGGTTGTATCCGCAATGACTACGGTGTGCCTGAATTACTGCAATTCTGGTCAGTGGCTGACAACGTGCGTTTCGGCGGTGCCCTGATGGCGGTTGAGACCGCAGAAAAACTGATTAACGAATACTGGTACTGATAATGTCCGATGATGTAATTGCTGACGTCGCGGCTCCGGTTGTTGCGGGTCGCGTGGCGTTAGGCATTGAGTACAACGGCAGTGAATATTACGGCTGGCAGAGACAGCAGGGCGCGGCGAGCGTCCAGGAATGCCTGGAAAAAGCCCTGAGCCGCGTGGCAGATGCGCCAATTGTGGTGCTCTGCGCCGGGCGTACCGACGCGGGTGTCAGTGCCACCGGGCAGGTGGTGCATTTCGATACGCCGGTTTTGCGCAAAGATGCCGCATGGACGATGGGCGTCAATACCCATCTGCCGAAAGATATTGCCGTGCGCTGGTGTGCCAGTGTTCCTGAAGATTTTCATGCACGCTTCAGCGCCACGGCACGCCGTTATCGTTACGTAATTTACAATAATCGCTACCGTTCGGCGATTTTGCATACCGGTGTGACGCACGTCCACATGCCGCTTGATGTGGAAAAAATGCAACTCGCCGGGCAGGCATTGCTCGGGGAAAACGATTTTACGTCGTTCCGTGCGTCCCAGTGCCAGTCGCGCACGCCCTGGCGTTATGTGATGCATCTGAATGTCAGCCGCCACGGTAATTATGTGGTGGTCGATATCAAGGCGAATGCCTTTGTACATCATATGGTGAGAAATATTGTTGGCAGCCTGGTCGAAATCGGTGCAGGAAATCAGCCGGTAGGCTGGATGGCAGAATTGCTGGCAGCGAAAGATCGCAATCTGGCTGCGGCGACCGGAAAACCGGAAGGGTTGTATCTGGTATCTGTTGATTATCCTGAGAAATTTGCATTACCTCAGGTCAGTATGGGCCCCTTGTTCCTGGAAGATTAGGGAACAGTACACGTGATTTTTACGCCACGTTTTTAAGAATACATGGGACGGTAAATCAAATGAGTTTTATCCACTTTATTATTGATTTTATTCTTCATATTGATGTGCATTTAGCGGAGCTGGTTGCGCAGTATGGCATCTGGGTTTACGGGATTTTGTTCCTGATCCTGTTTTGTGAAACGGGTCTGGTGGTGACGCCGTTTTTACCGGGCGACTCGCTGCTGTTTGTGGCTGGCGCGCTGGCGGCATTGCCGGGTAATGACATTAACGTACATGTGATGGTGTTGCTGATGGCAATTGCGGCGATCCTCGGCGATGCGGTGAACTACACTATCGGACGGGTGTTTGGTGAGCGGCTGTTCAGCAATCCGGATTCGAAAATTTTCCGTCGCAGTTATTTAGACAAAACGCACAAGTTTTACGAGAAACATGGCGGCAAAACGATTATTCTTGCGCGCTTCGTGCCAATCGTCCGGACTTTTGCGCCGTTTGTAGCGGGTATGGGGCATATGTCCTACCGACACTTTGCGGCCTATAACGTGATTGGTGCGCTGATTTGGGTGCTGCTGTTTACCTACGCGGGCTACCTGTTTGGCGATCTGCCAATTGTTCAGGAAAATCTGAAATTACTGATTGTTGCCATCATCGTGGTTTCTATTCTGCCGGGTGTGGTAGAAGTCTGGCGGCACAAACGCGCAGCGGCGAAAGAAAAGCGTCAGCAGGATTAATCTGCGGCGATTTTTTGCGCAAGCGCTTTAAAATTTAAGACATTAAACCAGAGGGTGGACCAGTTTTTTATCCACAGTGTCTGGCCGTTATGGTTTAATGAGCGACAATTTATGGTCTGTTCCTGCGAACAACCCTTCTGCAATGCGGTGTGTGAGGTTTTTTGACACTCCGTGCGCAGGCGTATTTGGGTAGGTTTCAGGGGACTTGTTACAGCATGAACAGCGGACTGGCTTCGGCCGGGTTCAAACAGAAAGGTTATCGATGAGCTGGATTGAACGAATTCTTAGTAAGAGCACTGACTCGCAAACCCGTAAGGCAAGTATTCCTGAGGGCGTCTGGACTAAATGTGACAGCTGCGGGCAGGTTCTTTACCGCGCCGAGCTTGAGCGCAACCTCATGGTTTGCCCTAAGTGTGACCACCATATGCGTCTTACCGCGCGTATGCGTCTGTCCACTTTCATGGACGAGGGTAGTGAGGTTGAATTAGGCAGCGAGCTTGAGCCTAAAGATGTTCTGAAGTTTAAAGATTCCAAAAAATACAAAGATCGTCTGGTTGCTGCACAGAAAGAAACCAACGAAAAAGACGCCCTGATCGTCATGAAAGGCACGCTGTTCGGTATGCCAATCGTGGTAGCTTCTTTTGAATTTGCCTTCATGGGCGGTTCAATGGCGTCGGTGGTGGGGGCTCGCTTTGTGCGTGCCGTTGAACAGGCGATGGAAGATAACTGCCCGCTGGTATGCTTCTCTGCCAGTGGCGGTGCGCGTATGCAGGAAGCGCTGATGTCGCTGATGCAGATGGCGAAAACCAGCGCCGCATTGGCGAAATTGCAGGAACGCGGTCTGCCGTACATTTCTGTACTGACTGACCCGACCATGGGTGGCGTTTCTGCCAGCCTGGCAATGCTGGGCGACATCAACGTCGCTGAGCCGAAAGCGCTGATCGGTTTCGCCGGTCCACGTGTTATCGAGCAAACAGTTCGTGAAAAGCTGCCGCCGGGCTTCCAGCGCAGTGAATTCCTGATTGAGAAAGGCGCGATTGATATGATCGTGCGTCGTCCGGATATGCGCGCCAAACTCGGCAGCGTTCTGGCGAAACTGACCGGGCACCCGGAGCCGAATGTGGTTGACGTCCATGTTCCTGTCAACGGTTCTGCCGCTGACCATCATCAGGATGCCTGATCGGACGAGGTAAAAGCCGGTCAGTTTTCGGGCGGTAACCTGCTTTATGCCGCCCGGCACCTCCTGGCTGTGCTTTTACTCTTCGTCAGTTCTGACAAAGAGGGCATTGCCTGCTATCACAGTCTGGTGATGTAGTGTCGAAGTGAACCTAACTCAGGTTGAACGGGACTCATGCAAAATCAACTTATCCCTCAAGCCACGTCGCCTTTGGCCACGTGGCTTTATTATCTTGAAAACCTCCATTCTCAGGCTATCGAGCTTGGCCTTGACCGGGTCAAAGCGGTGGCGACAAAACTTGATTTGCTGACACCTGCGCCACGCGTCTTTACCGTCGCAGGAACCAACGGCAAAGGCACCACCTGTGCGACGCTGGAAGCCATTCTGATGGCCGCGGGTTACCGTGTGGGCGTTTACAGTTCCCCGCACCTTGTCCGCTATACCGAGCGCGTCCGTATTCAGGGCGCAGAGTTGCCTGAGTCTGCGCACTGTGCCTCTTTTGCGCTGCTGGAAGCCGGGCGGGGCGATATTTCCCTGACCTATTTCGAGTACGGCACGCTGTCGGCGTTACAGCTGTTCAAACAGGCGAAGCTGGATATTGTTATCCTCGAAGTCGGGCTGGGCGGGCGTCTGGATGCGACCAATATCGTTGATGCGGACGTATCGGTCGTCACCAGCATCGCGCTGGATCATACTGACTGGCTCGGCTCAGATCGCGAGAGCATTGGCCGCGAGAAAGCCGGTATTTTCCGTTCAGGCAAACCAGCCGTAGTCGGTGAGCCGGATATGCCGCTATCTATTGCCAATGTGGCAAAAGAGAAACATGCAGATTTATACCGCCGGGGTGAGAGCTGGAATTTCGCGGCAAACGCCGGAAACTGGCGCTGGGAGGCTTTGCAGGATGGCGAAGAAGTCACCATACTGGACGGATTGCCGCTGCCGAATGTTCCGCTGCCGAATGCCGCGACGGCACTGGCCGCGTTGCATTATTCGACGCTGGATATTCCTGAAGAGGCGTTACGCAGCGGCTTACAGCGTGCTGCGCTGCCGGGGCGTTTCCAGACGGTCAGTGAATCGCCACGCCTGATCCTTGACGTCGCGCACAACCCGCACGCCGCGGCTTATCTGGCCGGACGCCTGGCTGAACAGCCGCGCCATGGCGGGAAAGTGCGTGCGGTGGTGGGAATGTTGAAAGACAAAGATATTGCCGGTACGCTGGCTTGTCTTTCGCCTCAGGTGGATGAATGGTATTGCGCACCGCTGGAAGGGCCACGTGGCGCCAGCGTTGAAGAACTGGCCTCGCACCTGCATCAGGCGCGCCGGTTTGATGATGTGGAGTCTGCCTGGAGACAGGCTATGCAGGAGGCGGCTCCTCAGGATATTGTGATTGTCTGCGGTTCGTTCCACACCGTAGCTCACGTAATGGATGCTATCGACACGGGGAAAACCAGTGGCAAGTAAGTTTCAAAATCGTCTGGTCGGGACGGTCATTCTGGTGGCGCTGGGCGTTATCATTTTGCCCGGTTTACTCGACGGCAAGAAAAAGCATTATGAAGACGAATTTGCGTCTATTCCATTGGTGCCAAAACCGGGTGATGTTGAGGAACAGGATTCTGTACCGCCTGTCACGCAGTCATTGCCCGCTCAGCCGCCGGAAGGCGCAAATCAGGCTATGAACGGTGCGCAGGACATCGACAGTGCGGCAACCAATACCAATGCCGCTAATCATGGCAACGTAGCGCCGGGGAATACGACGGTCGAAGCACCGCCGGTCACGACGCTGCCTGAGCAGAAGAAACCGGTGCAAACGGCGCCAGCAAAACCTGTTCAGCAGAAGCCAAAAACGATTGAACCTAAACCGCTGGCGGAAGCCAAACCGGTGGTGAAACCAAAACCGGTCGAACAGCCGAAGCCGGTCGAGCAACCGAAGGTCGTCGCTGAACAGCCGAAACCGGTTGAACAACCGAAAGCCGTGGAACAGCCTAAGCCTGCGCCGGAAGAAAAAGCGCCGGCGGGTCAGTCTTATGTTGTGCAGCTCGGCGCATTGAAAAATGCGGCGAAAGCGACCGAGATTGTTGCGACTCTGCGGCTTTCCGGGTTCCGTGCTTATTCTGTTCCGGCGACGCCGGTGCAGGGACAAATCACGCGGCTTTATGTGGGCCCGGATGCGTCAAAACAAAAACTGGAAGCTTCACTCCCTCAGCTGCAACAGCTCAGCGGGTTAGGCGGACAGGTGCGCGCTTATTCGGCGCACTAATCTTGCGGTTCCCCGTGAGAGCGGGGAGGCCGGAAGGCACTAAAAACACAAAAAATACCAGGGAGGGCACAAGCGATTTGTGCCCTTTTTCTATAAGATCGCCGGGTTGGGATTTTATAGGTTTATGCTGCGGTTGAGGTTTTTTTAATCGCTATTATTAATTTGTCTGACCGGCTGATTTCCGCTACGCAAACGTTTTCTTTTTCTGTTAGAATTCGCTGCGATTTGGATGCCGGGGTAGACGCGACTGGATTAGACACTGGAATTGTTAATGGTCTGGATTGATTACGTCATCATTGCGGTTATCGGATTTTCTGCTTTAGTCAGTTTAATCCGTGGCTTTGTTCGCGAGGCTTTATCACTGGTTACCTGGGCTTGCGCCTTCTTTGTAGCCAGTCATTATTACCCGTATCTCGCCATCTACTTCACGCGTTTCGAAGATGAGTTAGTTCGAAACGGGATCGCAATTGCCATCTTGTTCATCGCGACGTTGATCGTAGGTGCAATTGTCAACTATGTGATCAGTTCACTGGTTGAAAAAACCGGGTTGTCCGGCACTGACAGGGTGTTAGGTGTGTGCTTCGGCGCACTGCGCGGCGTACTTATCGTCTCCGCGATGCTGTTCTTCCTGGATACCTTCACCAGTTTTTCGCAAAGTGACGACTGGAAACAATCCCAGTTGATCCCACAGTTCAGTTATATCATCAGGTGGTTCTTTGACTACCTGCAGAGCACGTCGAGTTTCTTGCCAAAACATATTTAGTTCTGGCAGCGCTGAAGAGGAAAAGACAACATGTGCGGTATTGTCGGTATCGCCGGTTTCATGCCGGTAAACCAGTCGATTTATGACGCGTTAACGGTGCTACAACACCGTGGGCAGGATGCTGCTGGCATCACCACCATCGATGCCAATAACAATTTCCGTTTACGGAAAGCCAATGGCCTGGTGAAAGATGTTTTTGAAGCCCGCCATATGCAACGCTTACAAGGCAACATGGGTATCGGCCATGTTCGCTATCCAACGGCTGGCAGTTCCAGTGCCTCAGAAGCTCAACCTTTCTACGTCAACTCTCCGTTCGGCATCACACTCGCCCACAACGGTAACCTGACCAATGCTCACGAATTGAGAAGCAACCTGTTCGAAGGCCAGCGCCGTCATGTGAACACGACTTCCGATTCTGAAATCCTGCTCAATATCCTGGCGAGTGAACTGGACCGTTTCCAGCATTACCCGCTGGAAGCCGACAACATTTTCGCCGCTGTGGCTGCCGTGAACCTGAAAATTCGTGGTGCTTATGCCTGCGTGGCGATGATCATCGGCCATGGTATGCTGGCGTTCCGCGACCCGCACGGTATCCGTCCGCTGGTTATCGGTAAACGTACGCTGGAAGATGGCCGCAACGAGTATATGGTCGCATCTGAAAGCGTAGCGCTTGATACGCTGGGCTTCGAGTTCCTGCGTGACGTCGCGCCGGGCGAAGCGGTGTACATCACCGAGAAAGGCCAGCTGTTTACCCGCATGTGTGCTGAGAATCCTCAGTACAATCCGTGCCTGTTCGAGTATGTGTATTTCGCGCGTCCGGACTCCTTCATCGACAAAATTTCCGTCTACAGCGCCCGTGTCCGTATGGGTGAAAAGCTGGGCGCAAAAATTGCCCGTGAATGGGAAGATCTGGATATCGATGTGGTCATTCCGATCCCGGAAACCTCATGCGATATCGCGCTGGAAATCGCGCGTATTCTGGATAAACCGTACCGTCAGGGTTTTGTGAAAAACCGCTATGTAGGCCGTACCTTTATCATGCCGGGCCAGCAGGAACGCCGTAAATCTGTACGTCGTAAACTGAACGCTAACCGCGCTGAGTTCCGTGATAAAAACGTGCTGCTGGTCGATGACTCCATCGTGCGCGGCACCACCTCTCAGCAAATTGTTGAGATGGCGCGTGAAGCCGGTGCACGACGTGTTTATCTGGCCTCTGCGGCGCCGGAAATTCGTTTCCCGAACGTTTACGGCATCGATATGCCAAGCGCAAATGAACTGATTGCCCATGGTCGCGAAGTCAGCGAAATCAACCAGATCATTGGTGCCGATGCGTTAATCTTCCAGGACCTGAGCGACCTTATCGCCGCAGTGAAAGAAGACAATACCGACATCGAGAAATTCGAATGTTCCGTGTTCGACGGTGTATACGTCACCAAAGACGTTGACCAGAACTATCTGGAATACCTCGAAGCGCTGCGCAACGACGACGCTCAGGCGTTGCGTGGTCAGCAGGAAGCGGAAAACCTTGAGATGCACAACGAAGGCTGATTAGCCGGTTGCTGACATCCGCTTAAACGCGCTCCTCCGGTGAACTCCGGGCGGGCGCGTTTTTTTATGTCTGAATTTATGTCAGTATTGGCGGCATCAGGTCCGGTAACATTTTCTAAGGCAGTGTTCATGAAACGACTTATTGTCGGTATTTCCGGCGCCAGCGGCGCAATTTATGGTGTCAGGCTTTTGCAGGTTTTGCAGAGCGTGCCGGATATTGAAACCCATCTGGTGATGAGCAATGCCGCCCGCCAGACGCTGACGCTGGAAACGGATCTGACACTGCGCGATGTTCAGGCGCTGGCCGACGTCGTGCATGATTCCCGCGATATCGCCGCCAGTATCTCCTCCGGCTCATTTAAAACCACGGGCATGGTGATTTTGCCTTGTTCGGTCAAAACCCTTTCCGGCATTGTGAACAGTTATACCGACGGTTTACTGACGCGCGCGGCGGATGTTGTGCTCAAGGAAAGGCGACGCCTTGTACTTTGCGTGCGTGAAACCCCGCTGCATCTGGGGCATTTACGGCTGATGACGCAGGCCGCCGAGCTGGGCGCGATTATTATGCCGCCGGTTCCGGCGTTTTATCACCGGCCGGCAACCGTGGAAGATATTATCGATCAGACCGTCAACCGGGTGATCGACCAGTTTGATATCGAGCTTCCGCAAGACTTATTTGTTCGATGGCAGGGCAGTCACTAAACTTTCTCACCGCGTTACGCACCTCTTTTGCGCAATACCGTTACATTGCACCAACAATGATCACAATTTGATTCATTAAGGTGCAGTGTTCACGGGCGCTTCAGCTATTCTTCCTTCAGACCTTTGAAAACTTTCATTATCCCGATGCTTTTTTGAACGGTTTTCGTTCTTCATGAGATGAAAATGACCTTACGGAGAAACGGCACGGAACGTGCATGAGAAAACCTGGCAAAAAGCCATTTGCGCCGTTCAGCAAACTATAAAAAGACGTTCATTCACGCACACACAACCACAACAGATGAATAATCACTGAGGCTAATGTATGAAAAAGTTGTTCAAGGTTCTTCCGCTGGTTCTGGTCTTAGCCAGTGCAGGTAGTGCATTTGCTGCCGCGCCTAAAGCAATTAATATCGGTACTGATCCGACTTACGCCCCATTTGAATCAAAAGACTCCAGCGGCAAGCTGGTAGGTTTTGATATCGACCTGGCTAACGAGATGTGTAAACGCGCAGCCATCAAATGTACTTACGTTGAAAGTGACTTTGATGCGCTGATCCCTTCTCTGAAAGCGAAGAAAATTGATGCGATTATCTCTTCCCTGTCGATCACTGAAAAACGTCAGCAGGAAATTGATTTCACGGAAAAACTGTACGCGGCTAACGCCCGTCTGATCGCGCCAAAAGGTTCTAAAATTCTGCCAACGCTGGACGCGCTGAAAGGCAAAAACGTCGGTGTTCTGCAAGGTTCTACTCAGGAAGCCTATGCCAACGCAATGTGGCAGCCAAAAGGCATCAACGTGGTGGCTTACCAGAACCAGGATCTGATCTACGCTGATCTGGCCTCAGGTCGTCTGGATGTGGCTTTCCAGGATGAAGTGGCAGGCAGCGAAGGCTTCCTGAAACAGGCTGCCGGTAAAGATTACGCGTTCGCGGGTCCTTCCGTGAAAGACGATAAATTCTTCGGTGTGGGCACAGGCATGGGTCTGCGTAAGAACGAAACCGATTTGCAGGCTGCGCTAAACAAAGCATTCGACAGCATGCGTAAAGACGGTACTTACGACAAACTGGCCAAAAAATACTTCGATTTTGACGTTTACGGCGGCTGATTTGCGCTGTGAGATGTGCCAAAGGGAGCGGTTCGCCGCTCCCTGCGGTTCTGACGCAGGGTTAGCGTAACCTGCGCCGGGATCCACTGAAGACAGGACAAATACATGCTGTATGGGTATTCCCAGGTAATTATCCAGGGCACATTGGTGACACTGGAGCTGGCGATTTCGTCAGTGATTTTAGCGTTGGTGATCGGGCTTATCGGGGCTGGCGGGAAACTGTCAAAAAGCCGGGTTATTTCGGGTATTTTTGGTTGTTACACCACGCTTATTCGCGGCGTCCCTGACCTGGTTTTAATGTTGCTTATTTTCTACGGATTGCAGATTGCGCTTAACAGCCTGACTGAATCCTTAGGTTTTTCTCAGATTGATATCGATCCTATGAGCGCGGGTATTATTACCCTGGGTTTTATTTACGGCGCTTATTTTACCGAGACGTTCCGCGGTGCTTTTATGGCGGTTCCCCGCGGTCAGATTGAAGCCGCGACGGCGTTTGGTTTCAGCGGCTCGCAGATTTTTCGTCGTATTTTATTCCCGGCCATGATGCGTTTTGCGCTGCCCGGCATTGCCAACAACTGGCAGGTTATATTGAAAGCCACCGCGCTGGTGTCCCTGCTTGGCCTGAATGACGTGGTGAAAGCGACGCAGCTGGCAGGCAAAGGCACGTATCAGCCTTTCTACTTCGCGATTGTCGCGGGTGTGGTTTATCTGATTTTCACCACGCTGTCGAACGGCGTGCTGGTCTGGCTTGATCGCCGTTATTCGCTGGGTGTGAAGAGGGCGGACCTATGATCGAAATTTTACAACAATACGGCATGTCCTTGCTGTACAGCGACGGTTACCGTTTTACCGGACTGGCGATTACGCTGTGGCTGTTAATAAGCTCCGTCGTGATGGGCGGATTACTGGCGGTGCCGATGGCGGTTGGCCGCGTTTCCTCCAACAAATTCCTGCGCTATCCAATCTGGCTTTATACCTACGTTTTTCGCGGTACACCGCTTTACGTGCAGCTGCTGGTGTTTTACTCCGGCATGTACAGCCTGGAAATTGTGCGTGGCACAGACTTCCTCAATGCTTTCTTCCGCAGCGGGCTGAACTGTACGATTTTGGCGCTGACGCTCAATACCTGCGCGTACACCACCGAGATTTTTGCCGGCGCGATCCGCTCCGTTCCGCACGGTGAAATTGAAGCGGCTAATGCGTACGGTTTCTCACGCTTTAAACTGTATACCTGCATTATTTTGCCGTCGGCTCTGCGCACCGCGCTGCCTGCGTACAGTAATGAAGTGATTCTGATGCTGCATTCCACCGCGCTGGCCTTTACCGCCACGGTGCCGGATGTGCTGAAAATCGCCCGTGATATTAACTCCGCGACCTATCAGCCTTTTTACGCATTCGGGATTGCGGCGGTGATTTATCTTTGTGTTTCTTTTGTCCTGATTGGTCTGTTCCGCAAGGCGGAAAAACGCTGGCTGGCGCACGTGAAGCCTCAGTCAAGCCACTGATAAAAATAACCATTGCGGATATAAATATTATGCCAGAAAACAAATTAGCGGTTCTCGACTTACACAAACGCTACGGTGACCACGAAGTGCTGAAAGGTGTGTCTTTGTCTGCAAATGCGGGCGATGTCATCAGCATTATCGGTTCGTCCGGTTCCGGAAAAAGTACCTTTTTGCGCTGCATTAACTTCCTGGAAAAACCGAGCGAAGGTTCGATCAGCGTCAATAATCAGGATATCCGTATGGTGCGCGACACCGACGGGCAACTGAAAGTTTTCGACAAAAAACAGCTGCAACTGCTGCGCACTAAACTGACGATGGTCTTCCAGCATTTCAATTTGTGGAGCCACATGACGGTGCTGGAAAACGTGATGGAAGCGCCGGTTCAGGTGCTGGGATTAAGCAAAGCCGAAGCGCGCGAACGTGCGGTGAAATACCTCGATAAAGTGGGCATCGATGCCCGTGCGCAGGGGAAATATCCGGTAAACTTGTCAGGCGGACAGCAACAGCGCGTGTCTATCGCGCGTGCACTGGCGATGGAACCGGAAGTGCTGCTGTTCGATGAACCGACGTCAGCACTTGACCCTGAACTGGTAGGCGAAGTCTTGCGCATCATGCAAAAACTGGCGGAAGAGGGGAAAACCATGGTGGTGGTCACACACGAAATGGAATTTGCCCGTCACGTTTCCAGCCATGTGATTTTCCTGCATCAGGGCGTTATCGAAGAGCAGGGTGATCCTGATGAAGTCTTTGGCAACCCGAAAAGTGCCCGTCTGCAACAGTTCCTTTCAGGTGCATTGAAGTGATATCCGTGCTCCTTCCCCTCTCACGAGGGGAAGGCTGGGATGGCGTGTGGGTTTTTCTCAACTAAAGCAGGATCAGCCTTTCGCAGCCAACAGGCAAAGCTGTACGGTCAGTTCATAGGATTTCACAAACGAATTCACCGGCAGGAACTCATATTTCGAGTGGAAATTATGCGCGCCGGTGAAGTAGTTTGGCGTCAGCAAACCTTTCGCTGACAGCGCTGCGCCGTCGGTACCGCCGCGCATCGGGATCACTTTCGGCTCAACGCCAATCTCTTTAAGACCCGCAAAAATCAAATCAATCGCACGACGGTCTTCGCCGATGGCGCTGCTGATATTGCTGTAGGTGTCGCTGATTTCAACTGACACTTTTGCCGCCGGATATTGCGCGGCAATGTCTTTCGCGACGTCGTGAATTTTCTGCTTACGTGCAGCAAAACTGGCGCTGTCAAAATCGCGGATTGACGCGTTCAGCTTAGCCCCTTGCTGCGAGGCGCTCATGCCGTTAAACCACACATAACCTTCGCGGCCTTCGGTATTTTCCGGCGTCTCAGCGCGGTCGAAATGACTGATGAAGTCCTGTGCCATCAGCAGCGGATTCACCAGCACGCCTTTGGCGGACATCGGATGCGCGGTGACGCCGGTAAAGGTAATTTCAGCAGCAGCAGCGTTGAAGTTTTCGTATACCACTTCGCCAAGCTCGCAGCAGTCTATGGTGTAGGCGAAATCCACGTCAAAACGGGCGAGATCCAGCGCCTTTGCGCCGCGCAGGCCGATCTCTTCATCAGGGACAAACGCTACCACGATATCGCCGTATTCCTGGTCTGCGCCGAGGTTTTCCAGCAGCGTCATCACCACGGTGACGGCCGCTTTATTGTCCGCGCCGAGTACGCTGGTGCCATCACTGAAAATAATCTCCTCACCCAGATACGGTAAAATCTCAGGCCTTTCCGCAGGTCGCAGCCAGATATCCTGTTCTTTATTGAGACACAAATCATCGCCGGTGAAACGCAGCGTTTGCGGGTGAATGTCAGGGCGCAGGCCGACATCCACGGTATCAATATGCGTAATGAAACCGATGCGCGGGCCACCTTTTTTCGTGCCCGGTTTGACGGCAGTAACGGTCGCGTGTTCGTCAATCTGAATGTTTTCCAGACCGAGCTGGTGCAGCTCATCGGCCAGTAAACGCGCCATATCATGCTGCCCCGGCGTACTCGGCAGCGTAGTCGCACTGGCATCACTTTGTGACGTCACGGAGAGATAGCGGTAGAAACGTTCGGTAAGCTGTTTTGCGATTTGTGTCGACATCTTGACCTCTGAATGATCGCCAATAAGGTGTGTTGTTATAAGATTTTCATATATAACAAAGCATTACTAGGTGTTATCCAGATGTTAATCTGTTTTTGCTTTATGTTCCACGATGAAGAAGATCTAAACACTCTCCGGACAGGGAAAATAGGGAAAAGAATGAAACACAACATCTTAAAAATAAGCACAGGTTTACTGGCATTAGCCCTCACCGGCGGCGCTTCGGCGAAAACGCTGGTTTACTGCTCTGAGGGTTCGCCGGAGCAATTCAACCCGCAACTTTACACCTCGGGCACCTCGGTGGATGCCAGCGCCGTGCCGATTTACAATCGTCTGGTGGATTTCAAAACCGGCACGACGGAGCTGGTGCCAAGCCTGGCGGAAAGCTGGGATGTCAGCCCGGACGGCAAAACCTACACGTTCCATCTGCGCAAAGGCGTGAAATTCCAGAGCAGCAAACTGTTCACGCCGACCCGCGACTTTAATGCTGACGATGTTATCTTCTCGTTCATGCGTCAGAAAGACGAAAATAATCCTTACCATAAAATCTCCGGCGGCACGTATCTGAACTTCGACAGCCTGAAATTGGGTGATCTGATTGGCAGTATCGACCGGGTGGATGATTACACCTTGCGCTTCAATCTGACCCGCCCGGAAGCGCCATTTGTCGCCGATCTGGCCTGGTATTTTGCGTCTATCCTCTCGGCAGAATATGCCGATCAGATGCTGAAAGCCGGTACGCCGGAGAAGGTGGATCAGAACCCGATCGGCACCGGTCCGTTTGAGCTGGTGCAGTATCAGAAAGACACGCGCCTGCTGTACAAAGCGTTCCCGGATTACTGGCAGGGCAAATCTAAAATCGATCGTCTGGTGTACACCATCACGCCAGACGCCTCGATGCGCATGGCCAAGCTTGAGAAAAACGAATGTCAGGTGATGCCGTTCCCGAATCCGGCCGATCTTGATCGTCTGCGTGCCAACAAAGACATTAATCTGATGAGCAAATCCGGCCTGAACACCGGTTTCCTGTCGTTCAACACCCAGAAGCCACCGCTTGATAATGTGAAAGTGCGTCAGGCGCTGAGCATGGCGATCAATAAGCCGCAAATCATCGACGCTGTTTTCCACGGCACCGGAACTGTCGCCAAAACGCTGCTGCCAACGGGTGTCTGGAGTTATAACGATAAGCTGGTGGATTACGATTATTCGCCGGAGAAAGCCAAAGCCTTGCTGGCAGAAGCCGGGATGCCGAACGGTTTTGATATCGATCTGTGGGCGATGCCGGTTCAGCGTCCGTACAACCCGAACGCGCGCCGCATGGCGGAGATGATTCAGGCTGACTGGGCGAAGATTGGCGTGAAAGCGCACATCATCAGCTATGAGTGGGGCGAATATCAGACCCGTATCCGTAACGGCGAACATATGGCTGCGCTGATGGGCTGGACAACGGCCAACGGCGACCCGGATAACTTCTTCGGCCCGCTGTTTACCTGTAATGCAGCAAAAGGCGGTTCAAACTCCGCGAAATGGTGTTATCCGCCGTTCGACCAGCTGATTACCGAAGCCAAGGAAACCACCGACCATGCGAAGCGTGTCGCGCTCTACGAGCAGGCTCAGCAGATGATGCATGATCAGGCACCTGCGGTGATGATCGCGCACTCGACGATTTTCGAACCTGTACGGAAAGAAGTGAGTGGGTATGAGATTGACCCGTTTGGGAAACATGTTTTTTATCAGGTGGATGTGAAGCAGTAAAACGATCCGTGTAGTCAGCTCCTCCCCCTTTGCAGGGGGAGGAGCAACGCCAAAACGGTTTTTCTTCACATGCATGAGCAAGACTTGCCCATTCACCCCAGCAACTCCTCCAGGGCTTCTTTCAATTCCTGATGCTTAAACACAAATCCAGCTGCTTCCAGCCTGCGCGGCACGGCCCGCTGGCCTCCCAGCACCAGTACGGCGGATTCCCCCATCAGCAAACGCACTACCGGACCTGGCGCGCGCATAAACGCCGGGCGGTGCAGGACTTCACCGAGCAGGGCGCTGAACTGTTCATTGCGGGCAGGATAAGGCGAAACCATATTGAACGGGCCGGAGAGCGTTTCGTGCGTCAGCAGGAAAATGATGCCATCAATCATGTCATCGATATGGATCCACGGCATATATTGCTGGCCATCGCCCAGCGGACCGCCCAGACCGGCGCGGAAAGGCAGCACCATTTTGGCCAGCGCGCCGCCTTTTTCAGCCAGAACGATACCCGTACGCAGCAGACAAACGCGGGTGCGCGGGCTTTCGGCAGTCAGCGCGAGCGCTTCCCAGCGGGCGCACAGTTGCCAGGTAAATTGCTTATTCGGCGGTTCATCCTCCGGCACCAGCGCCTGACCCTGATCGCCGTAATAACCCACGGCGGAGCCGGAAATGAAGACCGAAGGCGGCGTCTGGCTGGCGTTGATCAGCGTCGCCAGCTTTTCCGTTAACTGCCAGCGGCTTTCGCACAGCAAGGCTTTATGCTCTTTCGTCCAGCGTTTGTCGGCGATCGGCTCGCCCGCCAGATTAATTACCGCGTCAAAATCGTCCAGCGATGTTTTGCCGTCGAGGGTTTCCCAGATCTGAACCTGTGGCCCCAGCAGTTTTGCCGCACGTTCAGGCGCACGGCTTAGCGCAGTAATCTGATGAGATTGCCCGAGAAGCCGTTCCGTGAGTTTACGGCCAATAAGCCCGGTAGCGCCGGTAATCAAGATCTTCATATCGTGATCCTTAACTGTCTGAATACGCGGATGAACTGTCTCTAATCATAGATGAGTCATCACCATTAACGCGCGATATGGAGCACAATTAGGAATTATTTATTCAGCGGAAATCAGAACGCCTCCGGCAGATACCGGAGGCGGGAAGGCTTATTGCACAGAGGCCAGCGCGTAGGCTTTTTGGGTGGCCGGACGCGCTTTAACTCGTTCAAACCAGTTGCGGACGGCCGGGTATTCAGCCAGATCAACGCGCTGACGCTCGTGCGCCACCACCCACGGATACGTGGCGATATCCGCAATGCTGTAATGGTCACCGGCGATATAGGCATTTTTTTCCAGCTGGCGGTTCAGAACGCCGTACAGACGCCGGGTTTCCTGAAGGAAACGTTCGATGGCGTAAGGCACCGGCTGCGGGGCGTAATGCGTGAAGTGATGGTTCTGGCCAAGCATCGGACCAAATCCGGCCACCTGCCAGTAGAGCCATTCCAGCGTGGATGTGCGCTCGCGCAGCTCTTTACTCAGGAATTTCCCGGTTTTTTCTGCCAGATACTGCAAAATGGCGCCGGATTCAAAAACGCTGACGGGCGCGCCGCCGTCAACAGGCTGGCTGTCGACGATGGCCGGGATTTTGTTGTTCGGGGATAGGGCGAGGAATTCAGGTTTGAACTGGTCTCCGGCGCTGATATCAATGCGGTGGAGCCGGTATTGCAGGCCACTCTCTTCAAGAAAAAGAGAAATTTTATGGCCATTGGGTGTTGGTGCATAATAAAGATCGATCATATTGCCTCCTGCGTTGTTTTAATCACTCTTGGCGATTTGCGGGGCGAAATGCGCCTATGTGTTACTGCTAATCACAAGCTTATTATCAGATTTAATAGGGTAACATAACGTGGGTAAATAGGAGTCTATGTCAGAGTTGTCTGATGGCGAACTTTGCGCCATAACTTAGCTTTTACCATGCACCAATGCATCCATGGCTATTGAAGCAACCCCGCAGACCCAGATAGAATCTCCGAACATTATCGACGTGTTGCAAAATCACTGCGCACAGACTTATTGCGCACAGACCAGCGCTTAAAAGAGAAGGTTCATCGGATGTCAGAACAAGAGCAAAACATCAGTACGGATGAATGGGTAGATATCGTCAACGAAGAAAACGAGGTCATTGCCCAGGCCAGCCGACAACAAATGCGCGCTCAGGTCCTGCGTCACCGTGCCAGCTATATTGTGGTTCATGACGGCATGGGCAATATTTTGGTTCAGCGCCGAACTGAAATTAAAGACTTCTACCCGGGCTGGCTCGATGCCACGGCCGGCGGAGTGGTACAAAGCGGTGAAAATATCCTTGATTCTGCCCGCCGTGAAGCGGAAGAAGAGCTGGGCATTGCCGGTGTTCCGTTTGCTGAACACGGGCAGTTCTACTTCGAGGAAGAGAATAAATGCCGCGTCTGGGGCGCACTATTTAGCTGCGTTTCACACGGGCCTTTCGCTTTGCAGGAAGAAGAGATTGATGCCGTCCGCTGGATGACGCCGGAAGAAATTACGGCACGCTGTGACGAATTCACCCCGGATTCCCTGAAGGCATTGTCCCTGTGGATGACGCGCAACAACGAAAAAGAACACGGTAAACCGCTGACGCGCGAACCGTCTGTGTTAGCCCCGGAAAGCGTGCACGATGAAGACAGCGCGCGCTCTGAAGGTGACGCGGAGTAAGGCCGCCGGCGGACGATGTAAAGTTGTCCGCCGCTTTTCTAGCAACTGTCCCGCTTACACAATGACGAGGCGATCGTCACTTCTTCCCATTCTTCGTCGTTAATCCTCGCCAGCAGTGCCTGCGCGGCGCGTATTCCAATTTCTTTATGCGGGATCGCTATCGTCGTCAGCGGCGGCTGGCAGACTTTGCTCACATCTGCGTTACCAAACCCGACAACGGCCAGATCGTCCGGCACTTTGATGCGACGTCGCTGACATTCGTACAGTGCGCCGCAGGCCAGATCGTCAGAAACACACACCAGTACGTCAATTTCCGGCCAGGCGAGCAGGAATTCCGGTAACTGCTGTGCACCAGTTGAGAAGCAGGCCGGTTCAGCCGCGTTAATTACGCGATGCGGCGACATGTGCGCCTTGAGCATCGCCTTGCGCCAGCCTTGCAGGTGTTGCTGGAAAATCCACTGTTCCTGATTGGCACACAGCATACCGATGTTCTGATAACCCTTTGCCACCACGGTTTGCGTGAGCTGAAACATGGCTTCAACGTAATCAATCCCAATATTCATGTCTATCGGGGAGTCAGTCAGCGCACCAATTTCAAGAACCGGAATAGTCAGATTATCCAGCCACTGACGCACGTTAGCGGAGTGTTCGACCGACAGCAAAATAGCGGCAGCCAGATTATAAGAGAGCAGGGTTTCCAGCAGCTTTTCTTCACGCTCGATCCGGTGCTGGGACTCGGCGAGCATGATCTGATATCCGGCGGGTTGCAGCACTTTTTGCAGACCGGCGAACATCTCGGCGCAACCGGATTCAGAAAGGCTCGGCACAATCATCGCAATAGTATTGGAGGACGCTGAGGCCAGCGAACTCGCGGCCTGATTGGGCAGATATCCCAGCTGACTGACCGCTTCTTCAATCTTTTCCCGCAGCTTATCGGAGACCTGTTCCGGCGTTCGCAGTGCGCGGGAAACGGTCATGCTTCCCACGCCCGCAAGCTGCGCGACATCGGCCAGCGTCACTCTTCCGGTACTGCGTCTTTTTTTGTTAATGGACATTCACGATCCTGGCTGCGCATCTTGCGCACAAATTATACCCGCAGGCATAGCGAAAAAAACAGGCCGCAGCAGGACCGGTATCGAACAGCAACCACGGCAGAATTCGGTAAATTATCGGCAATTTCCAGACAAAGTATACCGTTATTTGTGCGGCCAGCGGGCTGATGGTTCCGCAATGGGACTATTTTTGATAGCGCTATCACAGATCTCAATGATAGAAGTTTGGTAGCGCTATCTTTGTGAGTTGTATCACAGATGTTAACGCTACCGCTGAAGTAGAGTCTGGATCGTTGGTGGTGTCTGGGGGAAATTCGACCCGCCATCTTAAAAAAATAAACCGGAGCCATAACTATGCTGAATGATTGGCTGACTTCTGAGAGGATTCAGATCAGAACAGATATCACTGACTGGCGTCAGGCTGTGGAAGTGAGCGCTGAACCGTTGCTGAAAGAAGGGACGATTACGCCCGACTATCTGACGGCAATTTTTGCTCAGCGTGAAAAACTGGGACCGTATTTTGTTCTGGCACCCGGCATTGCGATGCCACATGCCAGGCCGGAAGAGGGCGCTAACGGATTAGGATTGTCTTTACTGACATTGCCGCACGGGGTGAAGTTTAATTCGGCAGATAACGACCCGGTGTATACGGTCGTGATGTTATCTGCACCCGATAAGCATAGCCATATTGAGCTTATTTCCGAACTGGCGGAATTGTTCTCCAGTGAAGAAGATATGCAGAAAATATTCCATGCCAAAGCCTTACATGAAATACAGGAAGTCATCGCCCGTTATTAATTTAGGTTAAGAGTTGTTTTAATTATTAACAGGCCGACGATTTCACTCTCAGAAAAATAGTGTTTTTCATATGCATTATCCTGCGTAGCGGATACGTGTACCCTACGCCTTTCAAAACAGATAAAAATCAGGTGAATTTATGAAGATTATGGCGATTTGCGGTTCCGGTTTAGGCAGCAGCTTTATGGTAGAAATGAATATCAAGAAAGTCCTGAAGAAATTAAACATTCAGGCCGATGTTCAGCACTCCGATTTGTCATCAGCTATCCCGGGTGAAGCGGATCTCTTTGTCATGGCGAAGGACATTGCCGCCAGTGCCAGTATTCCGGAAAACCAGCTGGTAGTCATTACGAATATTATTGATATTAATGAACTTGAAACCAAACTGATTGCGCATTTTGAAAAACACCCAGTGTCCTGACCGGCACTGAATAACCCTACAAATAAAACGAATAGACAAACGAGGTGGATATGTTTATCCAGGAAACGCTCAAGTTTGTGGTTGATATATTAAAAGTGCCTTCTGTACTGGTCGGGCTTATTGCATTAATTGGCCTGGTTGCGCAAAAGAAAAACTTTTCAGATGTCGTCAAGGGAACCGTTAAAACAATACTGGGATTTTTAGTATTGGCTGGCGGTGCCACCGTATTAGTGGGCGCATTAAATCCACTCGGCGGCATGTTTGAACATGCTTTTAATATCCAGGGTATTATTCCAAACAACGAAGCCATTGTTTCCATCGCACTTGAGAAGTTTGGTGCACCGACGGCATTAATTATGGCGTTCGGTATGGTGGCAAACCTGGTTGTGGCGCGCTTTACCCGTCTAAAATATGTGTTTCTGACCGGACATCACACGTTTTATATGGCCTGTATGATCAGCGTTATCCTGACCGTTGCCGGTTTTGAAGGGGTTGCACTGGTTTTCACCGGTTCCCTGACGCTGGGCCTGATCATGGCGTTCTTCCCGGCACTCGCGCAACGTTATATGCGTAAAATCACCGGCAGCGACGATGTGGCATTCGGCCATTTCGGCACCATCGGTTATGTTTTATCGGGCTGGATCGGCAGCAAAGTCGGCAAGGGCTCACGCTCAACCGAAGAAATGAACTTGCCTAAAAACCTCAGTTTCCTGCGTGACAGCTCAATCTCCATCTCGCTGACCATGATCATCATTTACCTGATTATGGCGGTGTTTGCCGGGCAGATTTTCGTCGAGCAAACCTACAGCGCTGGCCAGAACTATCTGGTGTACTCCATCATCATGGCGATTACCTTTGCGGCCGGTGTGTTCATCATCTTGCAAGGTGTGCGTCTGATTCTGGCTGAAATCGTTCCGGCGTTCGTCGGCTTCTCCGAAAAACTGGTGCCGAATGCCCGCCCGGCGCTGGATTGTCCGGTTGTGTATCCGTACGCGCCAAATGCTGTGCTGATTGGTTTCTTGTTCAGTTTCCTTGGGGGGCTGGTCGGACTGTTCCTGCTAGGCCAGATGCATCTGGTGCTGATCCTGCCGGGTGTTGTACCGCACTTCTTCACCGGAGCAACGGCGGGCGTGTTTGGTAACGCAACCGGTGGTCGCCGCGGCGCGATGGTCGGTGCTTTTGCCAACGGCGTGCTGATTACCTTCCTGCCGGTTCTGCTGTTGCCAGTGCTTGGCGCGCTGGGCTTTGCCAACGCGACATTCTCAGATGCGGACTTCGGCGTCATCGGCATCCTGCTGGGTAATCTGGCCCGTTTCATGTCGAAGGAAGGCATCATGGCGCTGATTGTCGGCATCTTCGCGGTACTGGTTGCCTGGAACTATCTCGGCAAAAAACCAGTGGCTGATAAAGAAGTCACTGAGAAGTAATTCCCTGCATCAATACGTTTCTTAAATCCATCCGGGAAACACGGTCCTGCCTGTTAGCAATAACAGGCCAGGATAAGTGCTCACTAAAATAAGGACCCATCAAGATGAAAGATGTCCAGGAGGTTCGTGAACTGGCCCGCCATATCCGCATCGAGACGCTGAAAATGCTGACCGGTCTGGGGTTCGGGCACTACGGCGGCAGTATGTCAGTGGTGGAAACGCTGGCTGTTTTGTACGGTGATGTGATGCGTATCGACCCGAATAAACCGGACTGGCAGGAGCGCGATTATTTCGTGCTTTCCAAAGGCCACGCGGGCCCGGCGCTTTACGCCACACTGGCGCTGAAAGGTTATTTCACGGTCAGTGAGTTGCAAACGCTGAACCAAAACGGCACCCGTTTGCCGAGCCATCCGGATCGTCTGCGCACCACGGGTGTGGATGCCACAACCGGATCACTTGGGCAGGGCGTTTCCATCGCGGCGGGCATGGCGCTTTCCCATAAACTGGCAGGCCGTTCCAACCGCGTTTTCTGCATCCTTGGCGATGGCGAACTCAACGAAGGCCAGTGCTGGGAAGCCTTCCAGTTTATAGCGCACCACAATCTGCACAACCTGACGCTGTTCATCGATTACAACAAACAGCAACTCGACGGCACACTGGACGAAGTAATTAAGCCGTTTGATCTGGCAGGAAAATTCAGTGCATTCGGGTTTGATGTTCAGACCATTAAAGGCGATGACGTGGTGGCTATCAGTGAAGCCGTTACGCCGGTTCGTCATGCAGAGCAGCGTCCGCTGGTGGTGATCCTCGACAGCATAAAAGGGCAGGGCGTGAAGTATCTCGAACAACTGGCGAACTCCCATCACCTGCGCTTAACGCCGGATGTAAAACTGGAAATTGAAAACGCTATTGCTGAGCTGGAGGCCGCCCATGTTTGAAGTCACGCTGGAATTGCAGAAAGATGCGGTTGAGATGCGTAAAGTCTATGCCAATACCGTTCGCGAGAAGATTGTCGAGAACACGCCGATTATCGCGCTGGAAGCGGATCTGATGAGCTCAATGGCAATGGACGGCGTGCATAAAGACCACCCGGAACACGTGATTAACTGCGGCATCATGGAAGCCAACGTGATTGGCGTGGCGGCCGGTTTATCGCTGACCGGACGCGTGCCGTTTGTGCATACGTTTACCGCTTTTGCCAGCCGCCGCTGTTTCGATCAGTTGTTTATGTCGCTGGATTACCAGAAGAATAACGTCAAAATCATCGCTTCGGATGCGGGCGTCAGCGCCTGCCACAATGGCGGCACGCATATGTCTTTTGAAGATATGGGCATTGTGCGCGGGCTGGCAAGCTCGGTGGTGATGGAAGTGACCGACGCGGTGATGTTCCGCAATATCCTGTTGCAGCTGATGGATCTGAAAGGGTTTTACTGGGTGCGAACTATCCGCAAACAGGCCACGCAGGTTTATAAGGAAGGTTCGACGTTCACCATCGGCAAGGCGAATCTGCTGCGCGACGGCAGTGATGTGACGCTGATTGCCAACGGTATTATGGTGGCGGAAGCGCTGAAGGCGGCAGAAATGCTGGAGCATGAAGGCGTCAGCGCCGCCGTGATCGACATGTTTACACTCAAACCTATCGATAAAGACATCATCATTCAGTACGCCGCGAAAACTGGCAAAATCGTGACCTGTGAGAACCACAGTATTCATAACGGTCTGGGATCGGCGGTAGCTGAAGTGCTGGTAGAGAATCACCCTGTACCGATGCGCCGTGTCGGTGTGAAAGAGCGTTACGGTCAGGTGGGAACACAGGAATTTTTACAGCAGGAGTATGGCCTGACGGCAGAGCATATTCTGGAAGCCGCAAAAGCGTTGCTGTAATTTCCTTTGCGCCAAAAAAAACGCCGGTCATCAAGACCGGCGTTTTACGTTCAGAGGGTTCAGCTTATTTAGCCGGAACCGCCGCTTCTGCCTGAGCAGACTGAATCGCAGTCAGGGCTACGGTGTAGACGATATCGTCAACCAGTGCGCCACGGGACAGGTCGTTAACCGGTTTGCGCATGCCCTGCAACATCGGCCCGATAGAGACCAGATCCGCAGAACGCTGTACCGCTTTATACGTGGTGTTACCGGTGTTCAGGTCAGGGAAGATGAACACGGTAGCTTTACCTGCAACCGGTGAGTTTGGTGCTTTGGATTTCGCTACGTCAGCCATGATAGCGGCGTCGTATTGCAGCGGACCATCGATGATCAGGTCAGGACGTTTTTCCTGCGCCAGACGGGTCGCTTCACGCACTTTCTCAACGTCGCTGCCTGCACCGGAGTTGCCGGTAGAGTAGGAGATCATCGCAACGCGCGGTTCGATACCGAATGCAGCCGCGGAATCCGCAGACTGGATTGCGATTTCTGACAGCTGTTCAGCCGTTGGGTCCGGGTTGATCGCGCAGTCACCGTAAACCAGAACCTGGTCAGGCAACAGCATGAAGAACACGGAAGAAACCAGTGAGCTTCCCGGTGCGGTTTTGATCAGCTGCAACGGAGGACGGATGGTGTTTGCGGTAGTGTGAACAGCACCGGAAACCAGGCCGTCAACGTTACCCTGTTCGAGCATCAGTGTGCCCAGAACCACGTTGTCTTCCAGCTGTTCGCGGGCAACCACTTCGGTCATCCCTTTGCTTTTACGCAGCTCAACCAGACGGGCAACGTATTCTTCACGCACAGCAACCGGATCAACGATTTCGATGCCTTTACCCAGCGTTACGCCCTGAGCGGCTGCAACGCGTTTGATTTCGTCAGGGTTACCCAACAAAACGCATTCCGCGATACCACGTTCAGCACACAGCGCTGCGGCTTTCACGGTACGCGGCTCGTCGCCTTCTGGCAGCACGATACGTTTGCCGGCTTTGCGAGCCAGTTCGGTCAGCTGATAACGGAAGGCCGGAGGAGACAGACGACGTGAACGCTCGGAGTGTGCGCTCAGGGAGTTAATCCAGTCAGCGTTGATGTGAGAAGCCACGTATTGTTGCAGTTTCTCAACGCGCTGATGGTCGTCCGCAGGCACTTCCAGATTGAAGCTTTGGAGGCTCAGGGAAGTCTGCCAGGTGTTGGTGTCTACCATGAAGACCGGCAGGCCAGTCTGGAAGGCACGTTCGCACAACTGGTTGATACGGTCATCAATTTCATAACCGCCGGTCAGCAGGATTGCGCCGATCTCAACGCCGTTCATTGCGGCCAGACACGCGGAAACCAGCACGTCAGGACGGTCTGCGGACGTCACCAGCAGGGAACCCGGACGGAAATGTTCCAGCATATGAGGAATGCTGCGTGCGCAGAACGTCACGGACTTCACGCGGCGGGTTTTGACATCACCTTCGTTGATGATGCGGGCATTCAGGTGTTTCGCCATGTCGATTGCGCGGGTGGCAATCAGCTCGAAGCTCCAAGGAATGCAACCCAGAACCGGCAGCGGGCTGTTGGCAAACAGCTGAGTCGGATCAACGTTGGCAACGCTGGCTTTGGTGGAATCATCGAAGATTTCAGACAGGTCAGGGCGTGTACGACCCTGATCGTCAACCGGTGCGTTCAGTTTGTTGATGATAACGCCGGTGATGTTTTTGTTTTTGCTGCCGCCGAAGCTGCTGCGCGCCAGTTCGATGCGCTCTTTCAGCTGTGCCGGAGAATCGTTACCCAGTGCCAGAACGAAGACGATTTCTGCGTTCAGGGTTTTGGCGATTTCATAGTTCAGGGCGTTCGCGAACTGGTGCTTACGCGTAGGAACCAGGCCTTCAACCAGAACGACTTCAGCGTCTTTGGTGTTTTCGTGGTAACGCGCGATGATTTCTTCCATCAGCACGTCTTGCTGGTTTGAACTCAGCAAGGTTTCAACGTGGCTCATTTTCAGCGGTTCCGCTGCGGTCACGGTGGAGTTAGCACGAATGATGGTGGTGGTCTGGTCCGGAGCATCGCCGCCGGTGCGCGGTTGCGCGATAGGCTTGAAGATGCTCAGGCTGACGCCTTTTTGTTCCATGGCACGGATCACACCCAGGCTGACGCTGGTCAGACCTACGCTGGTGCCTGTGGGGATCAACATAATTGTACGGGACACGGCTAAACCTCTTTGACGGTTGCCAGGCAAGAACATTCGCAGGTTTGTGCAGAGGGGATAATGATCAGCATAAGCGCGATGATTATCCTGCGCGGTGCGTCCAAACGGGCGGCGTTTGCCTTTGATGATAATAGAAAAATGACTGCCAGCTTTCGCTGGCAGTTTAGGGTCCTTTTATGCGGTCAGGCGCGCGGCGTCTTGTGCAATGACCAGCTCTTCATTGGTTGGAATAACCAGCGCGGTACGGGTGCCTTCTTTGTTGATAGCACCGGATTTGCCAAAGCGTGCAGCCAGGTTACGCTCGTGGTCAACTTCAAAGCCCAGCAGAGCCAGTTTGTCCAGAGACAGTTCGCGAACCATTGCCGCGTTTTCGCCGATACCACCGGTGAACACGACAGCGTCCAGACGGCCTTCCATCAGTGAAGTATATGCACCGATGTATTTCGCCAGACGGTGGCAGAACACGTCCATTGCACGTTTAGCATCAGCTTTGGTGGCGTAGTTGTCTTCAACATAACGGCAGTCGCTGGTGACTTCAGTCAGGCCCAGCAGGCCGGATTCTTTGGTCAGCATTTTGTTGATTTGATCAACGCTCATGCCCAGAGAATCATGCAGGTGGAAGATGATTGCCGGGTCGATGTCACCGCTGCGGGTACCCATGACCAGACCTTCCAGCGGGGTCAGACCCATAGAAGTATCAACGCATTTACCGTTACGGATTGCGCTGACAGAACCGCCGTTACCCAGGTGGCAAGTGATCAGGTTCACTTCTTCCACTGGTTTGTTCAGCATTTTCGCGGCTTCCTGAGTCACATAGAAGTGGCTGGTGCCGTGTGCGCCGTAACGACGGATGTGGTGATCTTTATACAGGCTGTACGGCAGCGCGTAGAGGTAAGATTCTTCAGGCATGGTCTGATGGAACGCGGTGTCGAAGACAGCAACGTTTTTGTCAGCCAGTTTAGGGAAAGATTTCAGTGCTTCATCAATACCGATCAGGTGGGCCGGGTTATGCAGCGGTGCAAACGGGATAGATTCTTTGATACCCTCGATTACAGCGTCGTTGATCAGCATGGATTTAGTCAGCTTCTCGCCGCCATGAACGATGCGGTGGCCGATTGCTACCAGCTCAGCAGACAGTTCAGGTTTTTTGCTCAGAATATTGTTAACGATGAATTTCAGCGCTTCGCTGTGTGCGGCACCCGCACCTAAAGCGGCTTCTTCTTTGCCACCGTCCATTTTCCATTTAATGCGTGCTTCTGGCAGATGGAAACATTCGGCTAAACCTGAAATGTGTTCTTCACCGTTTGCAGCATCAATGATGGCAAACTTAAGGGAAGAACTACCACAGTTAAGAACCAGTACAAGCTTACTCGACATGGAAGTACCTATTTATTGTTGGTGCTGTTTAAAAAAAACAATACACGTGGTTAATAAATCGTCAGTCTGACATCAAGCGTAGCGCATAATGGCGGCGACAATTATGATTAACATCATGCCAGAGAGCCATAACAGGCATGACGATGAAAAAGCTGAAGAATCGTTGGGAGCAGATTTTTTAATCTCCCGGATAACGGTGAAACGTCCGTCCTGCAGACGAAAACGTTCCTGTTATGCCTCTTCAGAATGTTGCTAATAAGTAAAAACACTAACAAAAAATACAATAACTAATTACAAAACCACCCGACGCAAGGCACTATGCTTAATGTAGGGAGAAAACATTGCAATTTCGCGTTTCCGCCCCAACTTTATATTAACCTTGTCGGCTGAGAGGTATGCAAGGCTGCGATAGAATACCGACAGGTGCCAGCAAAAACAAAATATATTTTATCGTGGTAAACTCCAGTTTGTGTTTTACAAATATTTTTTAAATTTTATACGTGAAGTTGAGGTGCATCTATGACGAGTAAGCCAACAGGCTCCGTAGGCTGGTTTCAGGTTTTCCAGCGCGGGCAGCACTACATGAAGACATGGCCGTCAGATAAGCGTCTGGCTCCGGTATTCCCTGAGAACCGGATTTCCAGTGCCACCCGATTTGCCGTACGCGTTATGCCCGCCGTGGCCGTTTTCACGCTGAGCTGGCAAATTGCCATGGGCGGACAACTGGGCCCGGCCGTGGCGACCGCTATTTTTGCCTGTAGCCTGCCGATGCAAGGGTTGTGGTGGCTTGGCCGTCGTTCCCTGACGCCGCTGCCGCCGACGCTGATGAGCTGGTTCCACGATGTGCGCAATAAACTCGTCGAAGCCGGGCAGGCATTAGCCCCGATTGAAGGCACGCCGACATATCAGTCGCTGGCCGATGTCCTGAAGCGGGCTTTCAAGCAGCTTGATAAAACCTTTTTAGACGATCTGTAATTCTGCCCGTCCCGTCATTAACATCGTTTTACGCCGCATTTTGACCGGAGGAACGTCTCCTCCGGTGATTATTTCAGATGAGATCCAGACCCAAATCAAAGAATGGTGTGCTTGCGATTTCGCAGAACTTTGCGCTATGCCATGCTTTGCTCATTATGCAGACATGAGGATTTTCACGATGGAAATGACGAACGCTCAACGCCTGATTTTGTCGAATCAATATAAAATGATGACCATGCTGGACCCTGATAACGCGGAGCGTTATCGCCGGTTACAAACGGTGATCGAACGTGGTTTTGGTTTGCAAATGCGCGAGCTGGACAGGGACTTTGGCGAATTGCCGGAAGAAACCTGCCGCACCGTAATTAACATTATGGAGATGCATCATGCGATGCAGGTTTCATGGACCAATCTGAAAGACACCCAGGATTTGGATCGCCGCCGTATTGATTTCCTCGGTTTTGATGCTGCAACAGAATCCCGCTATTTAAGCTATGTCCGCTTTATGGTAAACACCGAAGGACGTTACACTGATTTTGATGCGGGGACGCACGGCTTTAACGCACAGACCAAAATGTGGGATAAATACCAGCGCATGCTGGCCGTCTGGCAATCTTGTCCTCGTCAGTATCATTTGAGCGCCGTCGAGATAGCGCAAATCATTAATGCCTAAATTGAGATAACTAAAGAGGAATTGCCTGTGGAGTGCAAAGGTTTCTTGTTCGACCTTGATGGAACGTTAGTGGATTCACTGCCCGCCGTAGAACGCTCATGGATTAACTGGGCACTCAGCTGGGGGGCCAACCCGCAGGATGTTCTGGCCTTTATTCATGGCAAACAGGCAATCACTTCTTTACGTCATTTCATGGCAGGCGCAAGCGAAGAAAAGATTCAGGAAGAGTTCGATAAACTGGAAAAGATCGAAGCCACTGATACTGAAGGGGTTACGGCGCTGCCGGGCGCTCATCTTATTCTGAGTGAACTCAGCCGTATGAATATTCCGTGGGCGATTGTGACCTCGGGTTCCATGCCGGTGGCCAGTGCGCGTCATAAAGCCGCGAATTTGCCTGAGCCGGAAGTGTTTATCACGGCAGAACAGGTTAAACACGGCAAGCCTAAGCCAGATGCTTATCTGCTGGGTGCAGAACGTCTGGGCCTGGCGCCGGAAGATTGTGTCGTGGTGGAAGATGCCGCGGCGGGCGTAATGGCCGGTCTTGCTGCCGGTTGTAAAGTGATTGCGGTTAACGCGCCGTCTGACACCCCGGGAATCGAAAACGTAGATTTCGACCTTTCCTCGCTGAAAGATTTACTGCTTAATCCTTCCGATAACGGCGTGACCGTCAGTCTGCGATAAGCGCATAAAAAGTACAATTAACGCCTTTTAATTGATATAAACCCCGCAGCCACGGGGTTTTTTTATGCCATCCTGAACCCCGTTATTCTTCAAATAACCTCATTGAGCTTATTTCTGCCATCTCAACGCAAAAGGAGTTTGTTTTGACCGGTGAATTAATCTGGGTAGTGATACTGCTTGTGATCGCCATGGTGCTGTTCGCGCGCAATACGCTGCGGATGGATATCGTGGCGTTACTCGTCATCATTGCTTTCGTGCTGAGCGGAACGCTGACCATCAATGAAGCGCTGGCCGGATTCAGCGACCCGAACGTGATTCTGATTGCGGCGCTTTTTGTTGTCGGGCACGGGCTGGTCAGGACCGGCGTGGCTTATCAGGTGGGCGACTGGCTGATGAAAGTCGCGGGTAACAGCGAAACCCGTATGCTGGTTTTACTGATGCTGACCGTCGCCGGGCTGGGCGCGTTCATGAGTTCGACCGGCGTAGTCGCGATTTTCATTCCCGTTGTTATCAGTGTCTCTGCCCGCATGAAAACCTCTCCCGCCCGCCTGATGATGCCACTGAGTTTTGCGGGGCTTATCAGCGGCATGATGACACTGGTCGCGACCCCGCCCAATATGGTGGTTAACAGCGAGTTACTGCGTGAAGGATTTGATGGTTTTGGTTTCTTCGGCGTGACGCCGGTGGGGCTGGTCGTGCTGGTAATGGGCGTAGGATATATGCTGCTTGCCCGCCGCTGGCTGTCTTCCGATGAC
The DNA here is from genome assembly GCF_024808755.1 of Rahnella sp. BIGb0603. Lineage (NCBI taxonomy): Bacteria > Pseudomonadati > Pseudomonadota > Gammaproteobacteria > Enterobacterales > Yersiniaceae > Rahnella > Rahnella sp. BIGb0603. The sequence continues at coordinate 439,599 of NZ_JANUEX010000003.1, forward strand.
GCCTTACAGGATAAACAGCGCTGGAAGCGTCGTACTTTTCGTGATCTTATCCGCGATTACCATCTGACCGGTCGTGCGCGGCGGATGACGGTACGTCCCGGATCTCCGCTGGTCGGCCGTACGCTGGACGACGTGCATCTGCGTTCCCGCTATGGCGCAAACGTGGTGGGGATTGAACGCTGGCGCAAATTTCGTCGCGTGATGGTCAGTGCAACCGGGAGCACCGAGCTGTGTGCCCGCGATGTGCTGCTGCTGGATATGGCTGATCCTGACGTTTCTGTCCGCCAGTTTTGTACCGATGAAATGCTTGAGCCGATGGTTTTACGCGGTGAGTATTTTTCCGAGCAGTCACGGGATGTCGGAATGGCGGAAGTGTCTCTGATCCCCGACTCCGAGTTGCTGGGTAAAACGCTGCGCGACGTGGCTTTCCGCTCAACTTACGGTCTGAACGTGGTCGGTATTCGCCGGCAGGGCGAAGCGCTCGACGGCAAACTTGTTGATGAGGTTTTACAACTGGGCGATATGTTGCTGGTGATTGGCGACTGGAAACTCATCCGCCAGCTACAACAGCAAATGCATGATTTCATTGTGCTGAATCTGCCCGCAGAAGTGGATGAAGTCGCGCCTGCACTCAGCCAGGCACCCCATGCGCTGTTTTGCCTGGCGCTGATGGTCGCGTTAATGCTTACCGACGACGTGCCGAATGCCATCGCGGCCATTATTGCCTGCATGCTGATGGGCAAGTTCCGCTGCATCACGATGGAAGGCGCATATAAAGCCATTCACTGGCCGAGTCTGCTGCTGATCGTCGGGATGATGCCTTTCGCGCTGGCGCTGCAAAAAACCGGCGGGGTGGCGCTGATTGTGAAAGGCCTGATGGAAGTGAGCGGGGGATACGGTCCGTACATGATGCTGCTGAGTTTGTTTGTGCTCTGCGCCGGTATAGGGTTATTTATTTCCAATACTGCAACGGCCGTACTGATGGCGCCGATCGCCATTGCGGCGGCGCATCAGATGGGTGTTTCGCCTTACCCGTTTACCATGATTATCGCGATTGCGGCCTCAGCGGCGTTTATGACGCCGGTTTCATCACCGGTGAATACGCTGGTGATGGTGCCCGGTAACTACAAGTTCGGCGATTTCATCCGTATCGGCGTGCCTTTTACGCTGCTGGTGATGGTCGTCAGCATTTTTCTGGTGCCGGTACTTTTCCCGTTCTGACGCGCGGGAGGCGATCAGAGCGGAGAATCGAGGCTGATTTCATCCAGTGACAGACTGAAGCTCGGGATAAAGACTTCCATGAAGTAGTCCATTTCCGGGCTTTTTCTGTCGGCCAGCGTCTTCTCCAGACGCGCTTTTGCCAGCGTAAACTCGTTATTCCCCGCAGACAATTCTTCCAGGCATTTCAGGTATGCGCACAAGGCATCGGCCTGTTTTACTGTCAGTTTTTCATCTTCCGTATAGTAATGCTCGTCAATCAGCGGACGGAAATCCTCCTGCAGTTCTTTCGGCAGCATTTCGATCAGTTTTTGCTGAGCAATTTTCTCGATCTTTTTGTATTCATGAGCAATTTGCGGATTGTAATACTTAATTGGTGTGGGCATATCGCCGGTCAGTACTTCACTGGCGTCATGATACATCGCCAGAAGGGCAACGCGTTCGGCGCTCAGATTGCCGTTAAATTTGCGGTTTTTAATCACGGCTAAAGCATGAGCCACAAAGGCGACCTGGAGGCTGTGTTCGGACACATTCTCGGTGCGGACGTTGCGCATCAGCGGCCAGCGGCTGATCAGTTTAAGACGGGAAAGGTGGGCGAAAAAATGGCTCTGACTCATAGCACTCTCAATAACAACGGTGAATGAGAGTCCATTGTGAGCAGTGCGAAACCGTTATGCAAATGCGGAAATGCGCAGAAAGAAAAAAGGGCGCAGATGTCTGCGCCCTGATCATTACTGACGGTAAGTTTCGAGGAAACGACCGAACTTGTTCACTGCCATTTCCAGTTCGTCTACGCGCGGAAGCGTCACGATTCGAACGTGGTCCGGATAAGGCCAGTTAAAGGCGGAACCCTGAACCAGCAGGACTTTTTGCTGTAACAGCAAATCGAGCACCATTTTCTGGTCATCCTGAATATTGAAACGCTTGGCATCAATTCGCGGGAACATATACAGCGCGCCTTTCGGCTTCACGCAGGACACACCCGGGATCTGATTAATCAGTTCCCACGCGCGGTCACGCTGTTCGACCAGGCGCCCGCCCGGCTGAATGAATTCGCTGATACTCTGGTAACCGCCCAGCGCCGTCTGAATGGCGTGCTGCATCGGAACGTTGGCACACAAACGCATCGAGGCCAGCATTTCCAGACCTTCAATATAGCCTTTGGCGTGCTTTTTCGGGCCGTTCAGTACCATCCAGCCCTGACGGAAACCGGCAACGCGGTAAGTTTTTGACAGACCATTGAAGGTTACGGTCAGAAGATCCGGCGCCAGCGACGCAATGGAAATGTGCTGAGCGTCGTCGTACAGGATCTTGTCGTAGATTTCATCGGCAAAAATGATCAGATTGTGTTCACGCGCAATCTCGACGATCTGCATCAGCAATTCCTTGCTGTACACCGCGCCGGTCGGGTTGTTCGGGTTGATGATCACAATGCCACGGGTACGCGGCGTGATTTTGTCACGAATATCGGCGATATCCGGGAACCAGTCAGCGCCCTCATCACACAGGTAATGCACCGCGTTACCGCCAGACAGGGAAACTGCGGCGGTCCACAACGGATAATCGGGCGCAGGCACCAGCATTTCATCGCCCGTGTTCAGCAATGCCTGCATTGACTGAACGATCAGCTCAGAAACACCGTTACCGATGTAAATGTCTTCAACCGTGATGTCGCGCATATCGCGCGCCTGATAGTGCTGCATGATCGCTTTACGTGCAGAAAACAGGCCTTTTGAATCACAGTAGCCCTGTGAAGTCGGCAAATTGCGGATTACGTCGATCAGGATTTCATCAGGCGCGTCGAAACCGAACGGGGCAGGGTTGCCGATGTTCAGTTTGAGGACTTTGTTGCCTTCTTCTTCAAGACGTTTTGCTTCTTTGAGCACCGGGCCGCGAATGTCATAGCAGACGTTGTCCAGTTTGTGGGATTTTTCAATCGGGGACATGTAAATAGGAGCCTTTTGCAGTAAAGCCTGTTCTTCCCTGGCGCCAGGCGACCGTAGAACAGTGCGAAGGGGTCAATTTACTCCCCCGAAGCGGGTGTGAGAAGGGCTGTGCACCGTTTTGGTGAAAAACAGCAGTAATGCGACCGGAGGTGGTTCTTTCCCATGGCTTGCATGACGGTGAATGGTTTTTAATTCTTATAATTGGTGTTTGTGTAATTTTTTATTTTGCAATAGCTGATTCTATAACCGGTAATTCCACTGTTTTTGCTGCACTACGATCTTCCTTCCAGCTTAGCGGCTGTGTTCTTTTTGGGCAGAACATCATGAAAACTTACCAAAGCTCGACAAATTCTGAAAAAAAATCGGGTGCGGATGATTAACAAGGAAAAATGTCTGATGAGAATTAGTTTTATTTATCTAATGATTAATAGTAAATGCTGGATGAATGATCATGTCGGGGCAATATCTGAAACCTATTCTTTTTTGAATAAGTGAATGCTTTACTGGCATATATATAATAAAAATCGCTATAAACAAAATTTGATAAAACAAGAAAAATCTTAATGATCATTTAACTAATGACCAGTGGCATTAAATGGTTATTCGTTTGAGCCGATGAATTTAATAGGTTATATTTCCATATCTTACTTTTATTCGTTAATTTAACTTATGTTTTTTCTCCAGATGATTTAACGATTGTCAGGGTTTTGTCAGCAGCAGGCCGGTATGTAGGTATGTGGAAGGGTTTCACGGGACGGACTATATTAATTAAGACGCTCTAATCATTCCTGCTTTGTGCGGAATTACTGTGCGTGCTTTAAAAGGTTCGATGCTCACAAAGTGGAAAACTTTCGTGCACAAATATTTCTCAATTTCACTTATCAAATGAGTGAGTATCTGCCATATCTGGTATTCTGCTTTTTGCGGGTACTTTGACGCACCATCAGGGTAGCTTGTTATTAGATTCTATAAAGTGAAGAAAAACTATGACAATAGCAAATCGTCCAATCCTCAATCTCGACCTTGACCTGTTGAGGACATTTGTCGCTGTTGCCGATTTAAATACGTTCGCTGCGGCAGCTGCTGCCGTGTGTCGTACTCAGTCGGCGGTCAGCCAACAGATGCAACGTCTAGAACAACTCGTTGGAAAAGAACTGTTTGCCAGACATGGACGCAATAAATTATTAACTGAACATGGTATTCAGTTATTGGGGTACGCACGGAAAATTCTTCGTTTTAACGACGAAGCGTGCACCTCTTTGATGTACAGCAACGTCCAGGGCGGGATAACGATTGGTGCGTCAGACGATACGGCTGACACCATCTTACCTTTCCTGCTCAGCCGCGTGACTTCGGTATATCCAAAGTTGTCTATTGATGTTCGCGTGAAACGCAGCCCGTTTATGTTGTCGATGCTGGAAAGTGAGGAAGTCGATTTGGCCATCACGACGATGACCAACACCGATCATCCGCATATCGTCCTGCGGACTTCGCCAACATTATGGTATTGCTCGGCTGATTTTGCCTATCCGTCAGGAGACAGTGTGCCGCTGGTGGTGCTGGATGAACCCAGCCCGTATCGCATGATGGCGATAGAGCATCTCAACCAGGCGGGGATCCCGTGGCGCATTGCGTATGTGGCATCAACATTGTCTGCCATTCGTGCTGCGGTTCGTGCCGGTTTGGGCGTGACTGCGCGGCCGATTGAAATGATGAGCCCGGAACTGCGTGTTTTGGGTGAGCAGGATGGTCTGCCACGCTTGCCGGACACTCAGTACGTGTTGTACAAAAATGCCCGTTGCGAAAATGAACTGGCGATGGCGATTTTCAACGCTGTTGAGCAAGGGAATGATCCTTATTCTCTCAGTGCCTATGGTCCGCGTCCGGTTGTGGATGACGATCATGAGTTCCTGGCAGACTCTCAAAGTTAAAAATAAACCCGGCTTTACCTTCCGCCTCCGATCAGCGGGGCGGGGGTAAAGGTTCCTACCTCTTTAGAGGTGCAAAAGTTGTATTTTTAGCGGTTTAATTTAATAACTCCACTCAAACCTGACTTTTTCTGCATTAACCCCGTTTCTTTCCCGCTACGACTGTCATTCCCGTTGACTATCACTTCACTAAACGACGCAAAATCCTGAACTTTTTTAAGTTAAAAGAATGCATCAAATTTCTCCGTAATTCACTTGTCATTTTTTGAAAATCAATAAAACTTGTTAAATGTGTGGCCATTTCTGTCTCAAAATTGACAGAACTCTGACATGGATCAAAAAAATACCCCTATTAAGAGAGTGGAAGAGCCGACTATTCCTGCGACAATAGGAAAGCCCGAAAGATGTAATAACTCCCATCCCAGGCCCATGCTTTATCACGGTATTTAACTGACACGATTTAGCTTAAGTTCCGTCGCATGATATGTTAATTAAATGCTAAGCATGTAAACTAATGTGGAGATACTTTTGTCAAAGTTGACAAAAGGTTATAGAAAAGGGTAAAAAGCCCACAACAAATCACTGGCTTAATGCCTTGTTGAGCCGTGAACTGTGTGGTTATTAATCCTTCCCTTGAATCGATGTGGTACGCAAACTGCCGGCCCTAAGAGCAGATGCCAAAGTGCCACTTTTGATGAGTAAGCAATGAGTATGTCAACAGCCACTGAAGTCATCGCTCAACATTGGGCGTTCGCCGTTTTTCTTATCGTTGCCGTTGGGCTGTGCTGCCTGATGTTACTGGGCGCCGCGTTCCTTGGCGGGAGAGCCAGAGCACGCTACAAAAACACGCCTTTTGAATCAGGTATCGCCTCGGTGGGCACTGCCCGTCTGCGCCTTTCCGCAAAGTTCTATCTGGTTGCAATGTTTTTCGTCATTTTCGACGTTGAAGCCCTGTATCTCTATGCATGGTCAACGTCAATCCGCGAAAGCGGCTGGACGGGATTCGTTGAAGCCACCATTTTCATTTTGGTACTGCTGGCCGGTTTGTTCTATCTGGTGCGAATTGGCGCACTCGACTGGACCCCAACACGTTCGAAAGGACCTGTTAAACCGAGCCCGGCAATTAATACCAACAATCACCCTCAGTAAGCAGTCATAGCGAGGCATTAAGATGGACTATACGCTCACCCGCATAGACCCGGACGGTGAGAACGACCGTTACCCCCTGCAAAACCAGGAGGTCGTCGGCGATCCTCTTCAGGAGCAGGTTAAGCGCAGCGTTTTCATGGGGAATCTCCAGGAATCATTGCACGGCATGGTGAACTGGGGACGCAAAAACTCCCTCTGGCCCTACAACTTCGGCCTTTCCTGCTGCTACGTCGAAATGGTGACGTCATTCACTGCGGTGCATGACGTTGCGCGTTTTGGGGCTGAAGTTCTGCGTGCATCACCCCGTCAGGCTGACTTCATGGTGGTTGCAGGTACCTGCTTCACCAAAATGGCCCCGGTTATTCAGCGCCTGTACGACCAGATGCTGGAACCAAAATGGGTGATTTCGATGGGCGCCTGTGCGAATTCCGGCGGCATGTACGATATTTACTCTGTTGTGCAGGGTGTGGATAAATTCCTGCCTGTCGACGTGTATATCCCGGGTTGCCCGCCGCGTCCGGAAGCGTATATGCAGGCATTACTGCTACTGCAGGAGTCTATCGGTAAAGAACGTCGCCCATTGTCATGGGTTGTCGGCGATCAGGGTGTTTACCGCGCGAATATGCAGTCTGAAAAAGAGCGTAAACGTGCTGAGCGTATTGCCGTGACAAATCTGCGTTCGCCGGACGAGATTTAACACTGCGGTCTGAGAGTCAACCCTGAGGGGTGAGGTGTCCCCCTTACGGCATAAATGACCATTTAGTGTGGTGAAAAAAATATGACAGATTTGACGACGCAAGATTCCGCCCTGCCAGCATGGCATACCCGTGATCATCTCGATGATCCGGTTATTGGCGAATTGCGTAACCGTTTTGGGCCAGAGGCCTTTACTGTTCAGGCGACCCGCACCGGAATTCCCGTGGTGTGGTTCAAACGCGAACAGGTACTGGAAGCGATTACCTTTTTACGAAAACAGCCAAAACCTTATGTCATGCTTTTCGATTTGCATGGCTTTGATGAGCGTTTACGTACTCACCGCGACGGTTTACCGGCTGCGGATTTTTCCGTTTTCTATCACCTGATCTCGGTCGAGCGTAACCGCGACATCATGATCAAGGTGGCGTTGTCAGAAAACGATCTCCATGTTCCGACCGTTACCAAGGTTTTCCCGAACGCCAACTGGTACGAGCGCGAAACCTGGGAAATGTTCGGTATTACCTTTGATGGTCACCCGCACCTGACGCGCATCATGATGCCGCAGACCTGGGAAGGTCACCCGCTGCGTAAAGATTATCCGGCGCGCGCCACCGAGTTCGACCCTTATGAGCTGACTAAGCAAAAAGAAGAACTTGAGATGGAATCGCTGACCTTCAAGCCGGAGGACTGGGGCATGAAGCGCGGTACCGACAACGAGGACTTCATGTTCCTCAACCTCGGGCCAAACCATCCGTCCGCGCACGGTGCGTTCCGTATCGTATTGCAGCTTGATGGCGAAGAAATTGTCGACTGCGTTCCGGACGTCGGTTACCACCACCGTGGTGCTGAAAAAATGGGCGAACGTCAGTCCTGGCACAGCTACATCCCGTATACCGACCGTATCGAATATCTTGGCGGTTGTGTTAACGAAATGCCTTACGTGCTGGCAGTTGAAAAACTGGCCGGTATCGTAACGCCGGATCGCGTTAACACCATCCGCGTGATGCTGTCTGAACTGTTCCGTATCAACAGCCATCTGCTGTACATCTCTACGTTTATTCAGGACGTGGGCGCGATGACGCCGGTGTTCTTTGCCTTTACCGATCGTCAGAAAATCTACGATCTGGTGGAAGCGATCACCGGTTTCCGTATGCACCCGGCCTGGTTCCGTATTGGTGGCGTTGCACATGACCTGCCGAAAGGCTGGGATCGCCTGCTGCGTGAGTTCCTTGACTGGATGCCAGCGCGTCTGGATTCCTACGTCAAAGCGGCGCTAAAAAACACCATTCTGATTGGCCGTTCCAAAGGCGTGGCTGCGTATAACGCAGATGACGCTCTGGCCTGGGGCACCACCGGTGCTGGCCTGCGCGCAACGGGTATCCCGTTCGACGTGCGTAAATGGCGTCCCTATTCTGGCTATGAAAACTTTGACTTTGAAGTTCCGACAGGTGATGGCGTCAGTGACTGCTATTCCCGCGTCATGCTCAAAGTAGAAGAACTGCGTCAGAGCCTGCGCATTCTGGAACAGTGCTACAAAAACATGCCGGAAGGCCCGTTCAAGGCGGATCACCCGCTGACCACGCCGCCACCGAAAGAGCGCACGCTGCAACACATCGAAACCCTGATCACCCACTTCCTGCAAGTGTCGTGGGGGCCGGTCATGCCTGCGCAAGAATCTTTCCAGATGGTTGAAGCAACCAAAGGGATCAACAGCTACTACCTGACCAGTGACGGCAGCACCATGAGCTACCGCACCCGTGTCCGTACGCCAAGCTTCCCGCATTTGCAGCAGATCCCGTCCGTAATCCGTGGCAGCCTGGTATCCGACCTGATCGTGTATCTGGGCAGTATCGATTTTGTAATGTCAGATGTGGACCGCTAACGATGACAGATATCAATAAAGACTCAGAAGTTCAGTACATCAACGTCAGCGAGCCCGTCGCGCCGCCGGTGTTTGTGCTGAGCGACGCTGAACGTGAAGCGATTGAGCACGAAAAACATCACTACGAAGATGCCCGCGCGGCCTCTATCGAAGCGCTGAAGATCGTGCAAAAGGCGCGTGGCTGGGTGCCTGATGGCGCTATCTACGCGATCTCCGATGTTCTGGGCATTCCTGCCAGCGACGTCGAAGGTGTGGCGACATTCTACAGCCAGATCTTCCGTCAGCCGGTGGGGCGTCATGTGATCCGTTACTGTGACAGCGTGGTGTGCCACATCACCGGTTATCAGGGGATCCAGGCTGCTCTGGAACAACAGTTGCACATCAAGCCGGGCGAAACGACCGAAGACGGACGCTTTACCCTGCTGCCGACCTGCTGCCTCGGTAATTGTGACAAAGGCCCGTCAATGATGATTGACGAGGACACGCACAGCCACCTGACGCCGGAAGCGATCGGCTCGCTACTGGAGCGCTACGCATGACCTACATTCCAAGACATATCGAACGCACACCGGAGATGCATCCGCTGACCTGGCGTATGCGTGAGGATAAACAGCCTGTCTGGTTCGACGAATACCGCAGCAAAAACGGTTACGTCGGTGCAGAAAAAGCCCTCAAAGGCATGGCTCAGGAAGAAATCGTCAATCTGGTTAAAGACGCAGGCCTGAAAGGGCGCGGCGGCGCAGGTTTCTCCACCGGTCTGAAGTGGAGTCTGATGCCGAAAGACGAAAGCATGAACATCCGCTATCTGCTGTGTAACGCCGATGAGATGGAGCCGGGTACGTATAAAGACCGCATGCTGATGGAGCAAATGCCGCACCTGCTGGTGGAAGGCATGTTGATCTCGGCATTCGCGCTGAAATCTTACCGTGGTTATATCTTCCTGCGCGGCGAATACATTGAAGCGGCTGTTAACTTACGTCGCGCGATTGCCGAAGCTACCGAGGCGGGCCTGCTGGGTAAAAACATCCTCGGCACCGGTTTTGATTTTGAACTGATTGTTCACACCGGCGCAGGGCGTTACATCTGCGGTGAAGAAACTGCGCTGATTAACTCGCTGGAAGGCCGTCGTGCTAACCCGCGTTCCAAGCCACCGTTCCCGGCATCTGCCGGAGCATGGGGTAAACCGACCTGCGTTAATAACGTCGAAACCCTGTGCAACGTGCCAGCGATCCTTGAGCACGGCGTGGACTGGTACAAAGGTATGTCTGCGGGCAAAAGTGAAGATGCCGGCACCAAACTGATGGGTTTCTCCGGCCGGGTTAAAAATCCGGGCGTCTGGGAGCTGCCGTTTGGGACTACCGCACGTGAAATTCTTGAAGATTATGCCGGTGGCATGCGCGATGGTCTGAAATTCAAAGCCTGGCAGCCGGGCGGGGCAGGGACTGACTTCCTGACCGCCGATCATCTGGACCTGCCGATGGACTTTGCCAGCATTGGTAAAGCCGGCAGCCGTCTGGGGACTGCGCTGGCGATGGCCGTGGATCACGAAATCGGCATGGTTCCGCTGGTACGCAACCTGGAAGAGTTCTTCGCCCGCGAATCTTGTGGCTGGTGTACACCGTGCCGCGATGGCCTGCCGTGGAGTGTGAAAATTCTTCGTGCGCTGGAACGGGGTGAAGGTCAGCCGGGGGATATCGAAACTCTCCTGCAACTTTGCCGCCAGCTTGGCCCGGGCAAAACCTTCTGCGCACACGCGCCGGGTGCCGTGGAGCCATTGCAGAGTGCGATTAAATATTTCCGGGAAGAATTTGAGGCGGGTATCGCCAAACAGCATTACAACAACGCACATGCGATTGCGGGCATTCAGCCAAACAATCTGCTGAAAGAGCGCTGGTAGTGAAGGCAACAGGCAGCGGACGTGAGCCCGCTGTGCGCGAATTTCCGGAACAAGGGACGCGCTGTCGAATGATATACGCCAACCCGGCAAGAATTTTTGATTAACGCCCGCTCAGGCGGGCCACGTGGAAGCATGCTGACTATGGCTACGATTCATGTAGACGGCAAAGAATACGATGTAGACGGAGCGGACAACCTGTTACAGGCTTGCCTCTCTCTCGGCCTCGATATTCCTTATTTTTGCTGGCATCCGGCGCTGGGAAGCGTCGGCGCTTGCCGCCAATGTGCGGTTAAGCAATACCAAAATGCGGAAGACACGCGCGGTCGTCTGGTGATGTCATGTATGACACCAGCGTCTGATGGCACCTTCATTTCCATCGACGACTCTGAAGCGAAAGAATTCCGTGAAAGCGTCGTGGAATGGCTGATGACCAACCACCCGCACGATTGTCCGGTGTGTGAGGAAGGCGGTAACTGTCACCTGCAGGATATGACAGTGATGACCGGCCACAGTATGCGCCGTTACCGCTTCACCAAACGTACGCATAACAACCAGGATCTCGGTCCGTTCATCTCGCATGAAATGAACCGCTGTATCGCCTGTTATCGCTGTGTCCGTTACTACAAGGATTACGCGGACGGTACTGATCTGGGCGTTTATGGCGCACACGACAACGTCTATTTCGGCCGCCCGGAAGATGGCCCGCTGGAAAGCGAGTTCTCCGGTAACCTGGTAGAAGTGTGTCCGACCGGCGTATTCACCGATAAAACGCACTCCGAACGCTATAACCGTAAATGGGACATGCAGTTTGCACCAAGCATCTGTCAGCAATGTTCTGTTGGCTGCAATACCAGCCCGGGTGAGCGTTACGGCGAACTGCGTCGTATCGAAAACCGTTATAACGGTACCGTAAACCACTACTTCCTATGCGACCGTGGTCGTTTCGGTTATGGCTATGTGAACCTGAAAGATCGTCCGAAGAAACCTTTGCAGCTGCGTGGTAATGACTGGATCGAACTTAACGCAGAACAGGCGATGCAGGGCGCGGCAGACATTATCCGTCAGGCGAAGAAAACCATCGGTATCGGTTCTCCGCGTGCCAGCCTGGAAAGCAACTTTGCGTTGCGTGAACTGGTCGGTGCTGAAAACTTTTATACCGGAATTAACGCGGCAGAGCAGGGGCGTCTGCAACTGATGCTGAACATTCTGCGCAACAGCGGTGTTCACACACCGGCGCTGCGTGAAATTGAAGATTACGATGCCGTTCTGGTGCTGGGCGAAGATTTAACCCAGACCGGTGCGCGTATCGCATTGTCTGTGCGTCAGGCTGTTAAAGGTAAAGCCCGCGCGATGGCTGCGGCTCAGCGCGTTGCCGACTGGCAAATCGCCGCTGTTCAGAACATCGGTCAGCACGCCAAACACCCGCTGTTTATGACCAACGTAGACAACACCAAACTCGACGATATCGCGGCCTACAATTACCGTGCACCGGTCGATGAGCAGGCGCGTTTCGGCTTTGCTATCGCTCATGCACTGGATAATTCTGCGCCAGCGGTCACCGATCTGGCTGATGGCCTGAGCAAGAAAATCGACGTGATCGTGCAGGCGCTGACCGGTGCCCGCAAGCCATTGATCATCACCGGTTCTAACGCCGGCTCTGACGCCATTATCGAAGCAGCGGCCAATATCGCCAAAGCGCTGAAAATTGCGGGCAGTGATGTCGGCATTACGTTCGTGGCTTCTGCGGCTAACAGCATCGGTCTTTCGATGATTGGTGGTGGCACACTCGATGAAGCACTTGAGTTGCTGACCCGTGGCGAAGCAGACAGCGCGATTGTGATGGAAAATGACCTTTACCGTCAGGCGCCTGAGGCGAAAGTCGATTCAGCATTAGCTAATGTGCAGAACCTGCTGGTCGTTGACCATCAGCGTACCCGCATCATGGATAAAGCCAGCCTGATCCTGCCTGCGGCGAGTTTTGCCGAAAGCGACGGTACGCTGGTAAATCAGGAAGGTCGCGCACAGCGCTTCTTCCAGGTTTATGACCCGGCTTACTACGACACAACGGTTGCCATGCTCGAAAGCTGGCGCTGGATGCACTCGCTGCATTCCACTATCAACAGCCGTCATGTTGACTGGACTCAGCTTGATCACGTGATTGAAGCCTGTGTTGAAGCTCTGCCACAGCTGAAAGGCATGGTAGAAGCGGCGCCAAACGCCAGCTTCCGTATTCGTGGTCAGAAGCTGGCGCGTTCTCCGGCACGTTCAAGTGGTCGTACCGCTATGCGCGCGAACATCAGCGTTCATGAACCGCGTCAGCCACAAGATAAAGACACCATGTTTGCCTTCTCGATGGAAGGGAACAACAGCCCGACAGCCAACCGCAACCAGGTGCCATTCGCCTGGGCGCCGGGCTGGAACTCACCGCAAGCCTGGAACAAATTCCAGAGTGAAGTGGGCGGCAGTCTGCGCCACGGTGATCCGGGTGTGCGTCTGATTGAAGCCGGTGAGGGAACCCTCGATTACTTCACCACGATTCCGGCGGCCTTTACTCCACAGAGCGATAACTGGCGTGTAGCGCCTTATTATCACCTGTTCGGCAGTGAAGAAATGACACAGCGCTCGAAAGTTATCCAGCAACGTATGCCACAAGCGTATGTGATGGTTAACCCGGCAGATGCTGCGCAGTTAGGGGTGAATGCAGGTTCTCAGGTGGAATTCACCTGTGCCGGTCAGACCCTCAGATTGCCCGTTCGTCTGAGTGAAACATTGAGTCAGGGCCAGGTTGGCCTGCCGCTGGGCTTGCCGGGCATTCCTCCGGTGCTGGTTGGCGCAACGGTTGAAAATCTGCGGGAGGCAGCACAATGAGCTGGTTTACACCTGTAGTCATCGATTCGTTGATCGCCATTCTGAAGGCGGTGGTGATCCTGCTGGTTGTTGTGACCTGCGGGGCCTTCATGAGCTTCGGCGAGCGCCGTTTGCTGGGCCTGTTCCAGAACCGATACGGACCAAACCGTGTCGGCTGGGGCGGTTCCCTGCAACTGGTCGCTGACATGATCAAAATGTTCTTCAAGGAAGACTGGGTACCTAAATTCACCGACAAAGCCATCTTTACGCTGGCGCCGATGATTGCGTTTACATCCCTGTTGATCTCCTTTGCGATTGTTCCGGTCAGCCCGACCTGGTTCGCCGCAGACCTGAACATCGGTATTTTGTTCTTCCTGATGATGGCCGGTCTGACCGTCTATGCGGTGTTGTTTGCTGGCTGGTCCAGTAACAACAAATACTCGCTGCTGGGGGCGATGCGTGCATCCGCTCAGACGCTGAGCTACGAAGTGTTCCTCGGCTTATCGCTGATGGGCGTCGTGGCGCAGGCGGGTTCTTTCAATCTGCAAGACATCGTCAATTCTCAGGCACATGTGTGGAACATCATCCCGCAGTTCTTTGGCTTCGTGACCTTTGCGATTGCCGGTGTGGCTGTGTGTCACCGCCACCCGTTTGACCAGCCGGAAGCCGAGCAGGAACTGGCCGACGGTTACCACATTGAATATTCCGGTATGAAATTCGGTCTGTTCTTTGTCGGGGAATACATCGGTATCGTGACTGTCTCTGCGCTGATCGTCACCTTGTTCTTCGGTGGCTGGCAGGGGCCGTTCCTGCCGCCGTTTATCTGGTTTGCGCTGAAAACCGCTTTCTTCATGGTGATGTTCATTTTGATCCGTGCTGCTTTGCCGCGTCCCCGCTACGACCAGGTGATGTCATTTGGCTGGAAAGTTTGCCTGCCACTGACCTTGCTTAATCTGCTGGCGACCGCTGCGGTCATCTTGTACAACGCGCAATAAGGGGTAATGAAACCATGACATTGAAAGACATAGTGGTCGGGTTCGGTACCCAGGTTCGCAGCTTGTGGATGATAGGCATGCACGCCTTCGCCAAGCGCGAAACCCAGATGTACCCTGAAGTTCCGGTCAATCCGCCTCCGCGCTATCGTGGCCGTATCGTGCTGACGCGCGACCCGGACGGCGAAGAGCGCTGCGTTGCCTGTAACCTGTGTGCAGTAGCTTGTCCGGTAGGCTGTATTTCTCTGCAAAAAGCAGAAATGAAAGATGGCCGCTGGTATCCGGAGTTCTTCCGCATCAACTTCTCACGCTGCATTTTCTGCGGTTTGTGTGAAGAAGCCTGCCCGACAACAGCGATTCAGCTGACGCCGGACTTCGAGCTGGGCGAATTCAAACGCCAGGATCTGGTGTACGAAAAAGAAGATCTGTTGATTTCTGGGCCGGGTAAATATCCGGAATACAATTTCTACCGGATGGCCGGTATGGCGATTGACGGCAAGTCGAAAGGCGAAGCTGAAAACGAAGCCAAACCGATCAACGTCAAAGGTCTGTTGCCTTAAGGAGCCGCAAGCATGGAATTTGCATTTTATATTGCAGCCCTGGTGGCCGTGTTGGCGACATTGCGTGTTATCACGCACACCAACCCGGTGCATGCACTGCTGTATCTGATCGTCTCTTTACTGGCGATTGCTGCGGTCTTCTTCTCACTCGGCGCGTACTTCGCCGGTGCACTGGAGATCATCGTTTACGCGGGCGCCATTATGGTGCTCTTCGTCTTCGTCGTGATGATGCTCAACCTCGGCAATGTCGAAGAACAGGAACGTGCCTGGCTCAAACCTGCCACCTGGATCGGGCCTTCAGTTTTGTCAGTCATCCTGCTGGTGGTGATGATCCTGTCTATCCTCGGTGTGCATGACCATGGCATCAAAGGCGACATGATTGACGCGAAAGCGGTGGGTATCGCGCTGTTCGGGCCTTACGTTCTGGCGGTTGAGCTGGCGTCAATGTTGCTGCTGGCCGGTCTGGTCGTGGCATTCCATGTTGGTCGTGAACACAAACCGGGTGAAGTCTTCGGTGACGCACCGGCCACGACCGAAATGGCTACAAAAAGAAAACCGGAGGAGAGAGCATGATCCCTCTACAACATGGTCTTATTCTGGCCGCGATCCTCTTTGTTTTGGGGCTTACCGGGCTGCTGGTTCGTCGTAATCTGTTGTTTATGCTAATCAGTCTTGAAGTGATGATTAACGCGGCAGCGCTGGCGTTTATTGTGGCGGGAAGCTACTGGGGTCAGGCAGACGGGCAGGTGATGTACATTCTGGCCATCAGCCTGGCTGCGGCGGAGGCCAGTATTGGTCTGGCGTTGCTGTTGCAACTGTATCGCCGTCGCCACACTCTCAATATTGATACTGTCAGTGAGATGCGCGGATGAACTTACTCTATTTAACTATTCTGTTCCCGCTGATTGGCTTCCTGTTACTGGCCTTTTCTCGCGGTCGCTGGTCTGAAAATACCTCCGCTACCATTGGCGTGGGTTCCATTGGTCTGGCAGCACTGACCACCGTTTATGTGGGCATCAACTTCTTCAGCCAGAAAGCGGCGGGCGTTGAAGTCTTCAACCAGCATCTGTGGAACTGGATGCAGGTGGGTGACTTCAATATTCCAGTCACACTGACGCTCGACGGTTTGTCTATGACCATGCTGTCTGTGGTAACCGGCGTCGGTTTCTTCATCCACATGTTCGCTTCCTGGTACATGCGCGGTGAAGAAGGCTACTCACGCTTCTTTGCGTACACCAACCTGTTTATCGCCAGCATGGTGGTTCTGGTACTGGCTGACAACTTGCTGCTGATGTACCTCGGCTGGGAAGGCGTGGGTCTGTGCAGCTACCTGCTGATCGGTTTCTACTACACCCATCCGGCCAACGGTGCGGCGGCGATGAAAGCCTTTATCGTGACCCGTGTTGGTGACGTATTCCTGGCTTTCGCGTTGTTCATTCTTTACCGCGAACTGGGTACGCTGAACTTCCGCGAACTGATGATCCTGGCACCGCAAAAACTGGCAGTGGGCGACACGGCAATCACCTGGGCAACCCTGATGTTACTGGGTGGCGCCGTGGGTAAATCCGCGCAGCTTCCTTTGCAGACCTGGCTGGCAGATGCGATGGCTGGTCCGACGCCGGTTTCTGCGCTGATCCACGCCGCGACCATGGTAACCGCCGGTGTTTATCTGATTGCACGTACTCATGGCCTGTTCCTGATGGCGCCGGAGATCCTGCATCTGGTGGGCATTATTGGTGCGGTAACGCTGGTTCTGGCAGGTTTTGCTGCGCTGGTACAGACCGACATCAAACGCGTTCTTGCGTACTCGACCATGAGCCAGATTGGTTACATGTTCCTGGCGCTGGGCGTTCAGGCGTGGGATGCCGCTATCTTCCACCTGATGACGCACGCATTCTTCAAAGCACTGTTGTTCCTTTCTTCCGGTTCGGTCATTTTGGCCTGCCACCACGAACAGAACATTTTCAAAATGGGTGGATTACGTAAATCCATTCCTCTTGTCTATCTCTGCTTCCTGGTCGGTGGTGCGGCGCTGTCGGCCTTGCCAATCATCACTGCGGGCTTCTTCAGTAAAGATGAAATCCTCGCGGGTGCGCTGGCTAACGGACACCTGAATCTGATGGTTGCCGGTCTGGTCGGTGCGTTTATGACCTCGCTGTACACCTTCCGCATGATCTTCATCGTGTTCCATGGCGAAGAGAAAATCAAAGCGCATGCGGGTAAAGGCATCACTCACCACCTGCCGCTGCTGGTGTTACTGGTTCTGTCCACCTTCATTGGCGCGATGATTGTTCCGCCACTGAAAGGCGTACTGCCGGATACCACTGAGCTGGCGCATGGCAGCGTGCTGACGCTGGAAATCACATCAGGCGTGATTGCAATTGCTGGCATTCTGCTGGCGGCGGCCCTGTATCTGGGTAAACGCTCGCTGGTCAACAGCATTGCGAAAAGCGCACCGGGTCGTTTCTTCACGACCTGGTGGTTCCATGCCTGGGGCTTCGACTGGCTGTACGACATGATTTTCGTGAAACCTTATCTGCTGGTCGCGAAACTCCTGCAACGTGATCCGCTGAACTCGATGATGAATCTGCCTGCGCTGTTTGCCCGTCTGGGTAACCGTGGTCTGACTCTGAGCGAAAACGGTCAGGTACGTTGGTACGTCGCGTCAATGGGGCTCGGTGCGGTCGTCGTTCTGGCGCTGCTGCTGGTGATTTAAGCCTGCATTACGGGTGTAGTTATCAATGCCGGTCTGTTGGTGTAACTGACCGGCAAGTGAAATAGCCTTCGGGCATAAAAGAAGGGAACGACACGCCATGCTATTACCTTGGCTAATATTTATCCCCTTTATCGGCGGGCTGCTGTGCTGGCAGACTGAGCGCTTTGGGAGCAAAGTACCGCGCTGGATCGCGTTGATTGCGATGGGGCTGACGCTGGCTCTTTCCGTGCAATTGTGGTTGCAGGGAGGATATTCATTAACGACGCCTGCGGGTATTCCACAGTGGCAATCCGAATTTTCGGTGCCGTGGATCCCTCGTTTTGGCATCAGCTTCCATCTGGCGCTGGACGGTTTGTCCCTGCTGATGGTGGTTCTGACCGGTCTGCTGGGTGTCCTGGCGATCCTCTGTTCGTGGCGTGAAATCCAGAAGTATCAGGGCTTCTTCCACCTGAACTTACTGTGGATCCTCGGCGGCGTAATCGGCGTGTTCCTCGCCATCGACATGTTCCTGTTCTTCTTCTTCTGGGAAATGATGCTGGTGCCGATGTACTTCCTGATTGCCTTGTGGGGACACAAAGCGTCAGACGGTAAAACGCGTATCAGCGCAGCAACCAAATTCTTCATCTATACGCAGTCCAGCGGTCTGGTGATGTTGATTGCCATCCTCGGTCTGGTGTTTGTGCATTACAACGCCACCGGTGTATGGACGTTCAATTACGCTGACCTGCTGAAAACGCCAATGTCGCACGGTGTTGAATACCTGCTGATGCTCGGTTTCTTCATCGCGTTCGCGGTGAAAATGCCGGTTGTGCCATTGCACGGCTGGTTGCCCGATGCACACAGTCAGGCACCGACCGCCGGTTCCGTCGACTTAGCCGGTATTTTGCTGAAAACCGCAGCCTACGGGATGTTGCGTTTCTGTCTGCCGCTGTTCCCGGAAGCGTCACACCAGTTTGCCCCGATTGCCATGTGGCTGGGTGTGATTGGTATCTTCTACGGCGCGTGGATGGCGTTCTGTCAGACCGACATTAAACGTCTGATTGCATACACCTCAGTTTCGCATATGGGCTTCGTACTGATTGCTATCTACACCGGCAGCCAGCTGGCATACCAGGGCGCAGTGATTCAGATGATTGCACACGGCCTGTCCGCAGCCGGTATGTTCATCATCTGTGGTCAGCTTTACGAACGTCTGCATACCCGTGATATGCGCCAGATGGGCGGATTGTGGGGCCGGATTAAATACCTGCCAGCGTTGTCGCTGTTCTTCGCCGTCGCCACCTTGGGGATGCCGGGTACCGGTAACTTCGTCGGTGAATTCCAGATCCTGTTCGGCAGCTACCCGGTTGTGCCGGTGATCACTGTCATCTCAACATTTGGTCTGGTGTTCGCTTCGGTTTACTCACTGGTGATGATGCAGCGCGCTTACTATGGCAAAGCAAAATCTGACGAACCGCTGCCGGGCATGACCTCACGCGAACTGTCGATCATCTTGTTGCTGGTAGTATTGCTGGTGGCGCTGGGCTTCTACCCGCAGCCAATTCTGGATACTTCAAGCGCCGCGATGAGCAACATTCAGCACTGGTTCGGGTCTTCAGTTTCCACTATTTCAACGACAAGGCCGTAATTCGCCATGACATTTACACTTCAAAATCTGATCGCACTATTACCGCTGATGATCGTCGGATTGACGGTGGTGGTGGTGATGCTGTCCATTGCGTGGCGACGCGACCATTTTCTTAATGCCACTCTGACAGTCATCGGGCTGAACGTTGCCTTACTTTCCCTTTACTACGTCGGGCAGGTCGGGCCGCAGGACGTCACACCGTTGCTGCGCGTTGACGGCTACTCGATGTTCTACATCGGGCTGGTGCTGCTGGCGAGTCTGGCCACCAGTACGTTTGCTTACCCGTGGCTGGCCGGTTATCCGGACAACCGTGAAGAGTTCTACCTGTTAGTTCTCATCGCGGCCATGGGCGGCATTCTGCTGGCATGTTCAAACCATCTGACGTCAATGTTCCTCGGGATCGAACTGATTTCCCTGCCATTGTTCGGCCTGATTGGTTACGCCTACCGCCAGAAACGTTCGCTGGAAGCCGCTATCAAATACATGCTGCTGTCGGCTGCTGCGTCTTCTTTCCTGCTGTTCGGTATGGCACTGCTGTACGCACAGTCCGGTGATTTGTCCTTCGCATCTCTGGGCAAAAATCTGGGTGACGGCGTGATGCTGCATCAGCCGCTGCTGATGGCCGGTCTGGGCATGATGATTGTCGGTCTGGGGTTCAAACTGTCGCTGGTTCCGTTCCACCTGTGGACGCCAGACGTTTATCAGGGCGCACCTGCACCGGTTTCGACTTTCCTGGCAACCGCCAGCAAAATCGCAATCTTCGCGGTAGTGATGCGTTTGTTCCTCTACGCGCCGGTGGCTGACAGCGAATCGATCCGGATTGTGCTGAGCATTATTGCGTTCTGCTCAATTCTGGTCGGTAACCTGATGGCAATCAGCCAGAGCAATATCAAACGTCTGCTCGGTTACTCTTCCATCGCTCACCTTGGTTATCTGCTGGTGGCGCTGATTGCGGTACAAACGCATCAGTTGTCGATGGAAACTGTCGGCGTTTACCTGGCCGGTTATCTGTTCAGCAGCCTCGGTGCTTTCGGTGTGGTCAGCCTGATGTCCAGCCCGTACAAAGGTCCGGACGCGGAATCGCTGTTCTCCTACCGTGGTCTGTTCTGGCATAAGCCAATTCTGTCTGCGGTAATGACCGTGATGATGCTGTCACTCGCCGGCATTCCGATGACGCTGGGCTTTATCGGTAAGTTCTACGTGATTGCGACCGGTGTGACCGCGCATCTGTGGTGGCTGACCGGTGCTGTGGTTGTCGGTTCTGCGATTGGTCTTTACTACTATCTGCGCGTAACGGTGAGCCTGTATCTGAGCGCGCCTGAAACGCTGGTTCGTGATACGCCTAATAACTGGGCGCTCACGGCAGGCGGGGTGGTTGTACTGATTTCCGCGATTCTCGTGCTGCTGCTGGGTATCTTCCCGCAACCGCTGATCTCGCTGGTGCAGATGGCGCAACCGCTGCTCTGATAAAGCCTGTACACGCAGTCCTGAAAGCTGACATAGCCGCTCTCATGAGCGGCTTTTTTAATCGTATCGATGCATTTTTGTGATATCAATCACATTTATATGTACGTTCATTCAAATATTACATTTGTTTTGTGATCTTGCCCATTCCATTATTCCCGCCAATGCGTACACTGCGCGCTTGTTCAGATTCGTATGGATTTACACCATGAATGTTTTAGTGATGATTGCCATAACCACCGGCATCCTCTCCGGTGTCTGGGGTTGGGTGGCCATCAGCCTTGGGCTGATAAGCTGGGCGGGATTCCTCGGATGCACGGCATATTTCGCCTGTCCGCAGGGTGGACTACGCGGATTACTGATCAGTACGCTGACCTGCATGAGCGGTGTCTTTTGGGCGGTCGTCATTATCGCGGGCAGCGCCATGCGCCCCGAATGGAGCATTCTCGGTTACATGCTGACCGGCGTCGTCGCTTTCCTGATGTGCATTCAGGCCCGGCAACAGTGGCTGGCTTTTGTGCCGGGAACATTTATCGGTGCCTGTGCGACTTTTGCCGCGCAGGGCGACTGGCGTCAGGTGGTGGTGTCATTGCTGGTCGGACTGGTATTCGGTTACGCGATGAAAAACAGCGGATTATGGCTGGCGAAACAGCGTGAAAAACCGCGTGCGCAGCTGGAAAAATCCGTCGTTTTTGTGAAAACCAAAGGGTCAGAAGGTTCTTAAAACTCCCGAATTTACGGCAGTTTATGGGATCCGGCGGGCATTTACTCCCGTTCTGCGCTAGGGTTATAGGCAGTGTGAACTTTCACATCATAAGGAGATAAATATGGCTGACCAATTTGAGACACAGCAGAACTCGTTAGATGACGATTTGCGTATGCTGACTGAAACTCTGGAAGAAGTGCTGAAATCTTCCGGTGATAAAGCCGATGAGAAGTATGTTCAAATCAAAGCGCGTGCAGAAAATGCACTGAAAGATATCAAATCGCGCATTGATCCTCAGGCTCGCTCTTACTGCAAAAAAGCCCGCAAAGTTGCAGAACAAACTGACAGCTATGTGCGCGAAAACCCATGGCACGGCGTTGGTGTAGGCGCGGCTGTCGGTCTGGTGGTTGGCCTCCTTCTGCGTCGCTAATCCCGCTGAGCAGGAGCGGTTTTCGCTGCTCCTGCTACCTCACGTTTGATTACTCCTTTCTCTCCTCCTATACTCCTTCTTAGCTAACGTCACTCACTTCAGCTTGATCTGTCGCATATTTTCATTTTTCGTATCGCCGCATAATTCATCCGTAATTGATCCAACCCGTTTTTTGATCCAGAAGGGTATTTCTGCCCGTCACAAAACATCCGGTATGGCCCGAGGTAGCGGTGAAACAAATATCAGCAATCATTGAACAGCTTGATACAGCCCTGGCAGGCGAATGGCCTGATACCGCGGGTATCCGACAGTTCAGTTATTCTCTGCAAAAACAGCCTGACACCGGCCTGCTTGAATGGTTATCCGCACAACCTTGCTATCCAAAATTCTACTGGCAGCAGCGCGATGGCGATGAAGAAGCCGCCGTGTGTGGCGATGCCTATGCGTTTGGCAACCTGTCGCAGGCGCAGGATTTTATCCGAGAGTACCAGGACATTTCCGATCTGCATATCTGGGGCCTGAACGCCTTTAATGCGGACAACGATGACGCCGCATTTGCGGCCAACGCTCTCTTCCTGCCACGCATTGAGCTCTGCCGCAAAGGCACCACTTACTGGCTGCGCTGTACCGTTTTCAGCACCCTTTCGTTATGGAATGAAGCGCGCCGGACCCGGTTGTTCCTGCGTTCGCTGGTCGCCAGCCGGGATTTGCCGCCGATCACTTCCCGCGTCATCCAGCACCAGCATTTGCCCGCTCAGCCGCAGTGGAACGAACTGATTTCACAGGCGCTGACCTGTATCGAACAGCAGCAATTCGACAAAGTCGTTCTCGCCCGTAAAACTACCCTAACGCTCAGCCAGCCGCTGAACGCCTGCGCTTTCCTCGCCGCCAGCCGCGAAGTCAATCATCGCTGTTATCACTTTATGCTGGCGTTCACGCCGCAACAGGCTTTTCTGGGATCCAGCCCGGAACGTCTGTTCCTGCGCGACCATACTGAGTTATTCACCGAAGCGCTGGCGGGCACTGTCGCTAATCATCCTGATGATGGTGAAGCACAAATGCTGGGTGAATGGCTGCTGAATGACGGCAAAAACCAGCGTGAAAACTTGCTGGTGGTTGATGATATTTGCCAGCGTTTGCAGGGCGGGGCGCATTCTCTGGACGTGATGCCCGCTGAGATTCTGCGGTTACGCAAAGTGCAGCATCTGCGCCGCAGCATCCACGGCGAGCTCGCCGAGGCCGATGACGCCGGATGCCTGCAACGTCTGCAACCGACGGCGGCGGTGGCCGGATTACCGCGTCAGGCCGCGCGTGAATTTATCGCCCGTTATGAGCCATTTGACCGCCAGTGGTACGCCGGTTCTGCCGGGTATCTCAGTACCGAACAAAGTGAATTTACCGTGGCATTGCGCTCTGCGGCGGTAAAAGGGCAACAGCTGGAACTTTACGCCGGGGCGGGGATTGTCGCCGGTTCTGACGCTGCACAGGAATGGCAGGAAATCGAAAACAAAGCCGCCGGTTTGCGTACTTTGCTGGAAGAGCACTACACGCCTGCCGTTCAGGCCGGATAATCCTTTGCCGGAGTGAGTTCATCATGTCTGTTGCCGTCTTTAACCGTCGCTGGGCGACGCTGATCCTTGAAGCACTGACCCGCCATAATGTGCAGCATGTCTGTATTGCTCCCGGTTCCCGTTCAACGCCGCTGACCCTTGCAGCCGCGGCACATCCGTATCTGATCTGTCACACCCATTTTGACGAACGCGGCCTCGGCCATCTGGCGCTCGGCCTGGCAAAAGCCGGCGGGCAACGTGTTGCGGTGATTGTCACTTCCGGCACGGCGGTCGCCAATCTTTATCCGGCACTGATCGAAGCCGGGCTGACCGGCGAAAAACTGGTGCTGCTCACCGCCGATCGCCCGCCGGAACTCATTGACTGTGGCGCCAATCAGGCCATCCGCCAGACCGGTATTTTTGCCAGCCATCCGGTTCAGACGCTGGATTTGCCGCGTCCGACGCCGGAAATCAGTGCCCGCTGGCTGGTGTCGGCGCTCGATAACGCGCTGGCGCAGCAGACGCATGGCGCGGTACATATAAATTGCCCGTTTGCTGAGCCGCTTTATGGTGAAGATAACGGTGAACATCAGGTCTGGCTGCAAACGCTGGGCGACTGGTGGCAGGGAGATCAGCCGTGGCTGTCTTATTCGCCGGTGCAGCATCCGGTGGCACAGTCTGACTGGTTTTCATGGCGGCAAAAGCGCGGCGTGATTATCGCCGGTCGTATTTCAGCGCAGGAAAGTGAGCTGGTCGCCCGCTGGGCAGAACTGCTTGGCTGGCCGCTGATAACCGACGTTCAGGCATCAACCGGTAATCCGCTTCCCTGTGCCGATTTATGGCTTGCCTCCCCGCAGGCGCAGGCTGTGCTGTCGAAAACTCAGCTGGTCATTCAGTTTGGCGGCGGTTTAACCGGTAAGCGTTTGCTGCAATGGCAGGCCGCGTGCCAGCCGGAGGAATACTGGCTGATCGACACCTTACCGGGCAGGCAGGATCCGGCGCAGCACCGTGGCCACCGTATTCAGGCCGATGTCGCTGAGTGGCTTCTGGCGCACCCTGCGCAGCCTCAGCCGGACTGGGCAGAAGAGCTGGAACAGTGTTCCCAACGCGCGCTAAACGCCGTGGAAAATCGTCTTGAAGGCACCTTTGGTGAGGCCGCGGTGGCGTGGTGTCTTCCCGCTTTATTGCCGGAGCACGGTCAGCTTTTTCTTGGCAACAGCCTGATTGTCCGGCTCGTGGATGCTTTCGCGCAGTTGCCTGCCGGTTATCCGGTTTTCGCCAACCGCGGCGCCAGCGGAATTGACGGCCTGCTTTCAACAGCCGCCGGTGTTCAGCGCGCAACCTGCAAACCCACGCTGGTGCTTCTCGGCGATATCTCCGCACTTTACGATTTAAACGCGTTGGCGCTGATGCGCCAGTGTTCCGCCCCGACGGTCATCATCGTGGTGAACAACAACGGCGGGCAGATTTTCTCTTTGTTACCGACGCCGGAGGCCGAGCGTCAGCGTTTTTACTGCATGCCGCAAAACGTTGAATTCAGCCATGCGGCAGCGATGTTTGGTCTGGATTACGCCTGCCCGGATTCCATGAGCACGTTACGCGACGCCGTCAGCCAGTGCTGGCAGCACGGCGGCGTAAAACTTATCGAGCTGAAAGTCAGTGAAACGGAAGGCGCTGAGTGTCTGCGTGATTTAGTCAGAGAGGTCAGCGCATCATGACGCTGGCCTGCACGCGGCTCAGTGGCGACGCCGAAGGGCGTCCGTGGCTGGTCTTTCTCCACGGTTTGCTGGGCAGTGCGGAAGACTGGCAGCCGCTTTTGCCTTCGCTGACCGGATGGCCGTGCTTACGGGTGGATTTGCCGGGGCACGGGCGTTCCACCGCGATTACCGCCGCTGGTTTTGCCGACGTCAGTCAGTTGCTGACCGACACGCTGAACGGGCAGGGCATAACTTCTTACTGGCTGATCGGTTATTCGCTGGGCGGGCGCATCAGCCTGTATCACGCCTGTCACGGCGACACGTCCGGCTTGCAGGGTGTGCTGGTGGAAGGTGCACATCCCGGGCTGACCTGTCCGGCGGAACGCGCGCAGCGCCGTCATCACGATCAGCAATGGGCTGCGCGTTTCACGCAAGCATCCTGGCCGCAGACACTCGCCAGCTGGTATCAGCAGCCGGTGTTTTCCAGCCTGACGGACGAACAACGCGCCGGGCTGGTTTTATTGCGTGAGGGCAATAATTCCCGCGCCGTTGCCGCGATGCTGGCCTCCACGTCGCTGTCGGTGCAGCCGGATTTGCGCCCTGAACTGCGTCTGCTTTCCCGTCCACTGGCGTGGCTGTGTGGCAGTGCCGACACCAAATTTATCCATCTTGCACAGCAGTCCGGTTTCGAACTGCGTACCGTCGCCAATGCCGGGCATAACGCCCATCGTGACAATCCGGCGGAATTTGCCCGTCAGGCGCTGGCGTTCATTAATTCACCTGTCTTAAAGGAAGTTGAACATGATTTATCCTGATGAAAAAGAACTGTATGCGCCGGTTGAATGGCGTGATTGCACCGGCGAATTCGAAGATATCCGTTATCACAAATCTGCAGATGGCATCGCTAAAATCACCATCAACCGTCCGCAGGTGCGTAATGCGTTTCGCCCGCTGACCGTCAAAGAAATGATCCGTGCGCTCGACGATGCCCGTAACGACGAAGGTATTGGCGTGATCGTGCTGACCGGCGAAGGCGAAAAAGCCTTCTGCGCCGGCGGTGATCAGAAAGTCCGCGGCGATTACGGCGGCTATCAGGACGCCAGCGGCGTGCATCACCTGAACGTGCTGGATTTTCAGCGTCAGATCCGTACCTGCCCGAAACCTGTTGTGGCGATGGTAGCCGGTTTCTCCATCGGCGGCGGACACGTTCTGCATATGATGTGCGACCTGACGATTGCCGCGGATAACGCCATTTTTGGCCAGACCGGCCCGAAAGTCGGTTCCTTCGACGGCGGCTGGGGCGCTTCTTATATGGCGCGCATCGTCGGCCAGAAAAAAGCCCGCGAAATCTGGTTCTTGTGCCGTCAGTACGACGCGAAAGCCGCGCTGGAAATGGGCCTGGTTAACACTGTAGTTCCGCTGGCCGATCTGGAAAAGGAAACGGTGCGCTGGTGCCGCGAAATGCTGGAAAACAGCCCGATGGCGCTGCGTTGCCTGAAAGCTGCACTCAATGCTGACTGCGACGGTCAGGCCGGGTTGCAGGAACTGGCGGGTAACGCCACGATGCTGTTCTACATGACCGACGAAGGTCAGGAAGGCCGCAACGCGTTTAATGAAAAACGCCAGCCGGACTTCAGCAAATTTAAGCGTAATCCGTAATGCGCCGCGCCACGGTGTACCGGTATAGCCTGCCGATGGAGGCGGGCGTGGTGCTGCGCAATCAGCGTCTGAAAACGCGTGACGGTTTGCTGGTATCACTGTGGCAGGACGATAAAACCGGCTGGGGCGAAATTGCGCCGCTGCCCGGTTTTAGTCAGGAAGCGTTGCCGCAGGCGCAGGATGCCGTTCAGCACGGGCTGAGTCAGTGGGTGCAGGGCGCATCGCTGACGGCGGTAGCGTCGGCGTTCAGCAGTTTGCCTTCTGTGGCGTTCGGCCTCAGTTGTGCCGATGCGGAATTGCGCGGCGAATTGCCGGAAGTCATGAGTTTGCGCTGTGCGCCGCTGTGTCATGGCGATCCGAACGAACTGTATGCGCGTCTGGGTGAATTGCCGGGTGATTTATTTGGCCAGAAAGTCGCCAAAGTGAAAGTCGGTTTGTACGAATCGGTAGGCGACGGGCTGAATGTCAGTATGTTGCTGGAGGCGTTGCCGGAGCTGCGTTTACGCCTCGACGCTAACCGCAGCTGGACGCCGGTCAAAGCCGAGGGGTTTGCCCGTCACGTCGCCCCTGAGCTGCGTTCCCGCATCGCTTTTATCGAAGAACCCTGCCTGACGCGTGAACAATCCCGCGATTTTTCCCGTACCACCGGCATTAAGATTGCCTGGGACGAAAGCGTGCGCGAGCCCGGTTTTACCGTTCAGGCCGAGCCGGGTCTGGCGGCAATCATCATCAAACCTACGCTGACGGGAAGCCTGTTACGCTGCCGCCAGCTGATTGCGCAGGCCCACGCGGCGGGGCTGGAAGCAGTCATCAGTTCATCGATTGAATCCAGCCTCGGGCTGACGCAGCTGGCGCGTATCGCGCAATGGCTGACGCCCGACGCCGTGCCGGGGCTCGATACACTGGATCTGATGCAGGCACAGTTGATCCGGCAATGGCCGGGTTCCACACTCCCGCTGACGGATGTTTCTCAACTGGAAAAGGTATGGCAGAGCAAATGATCAATGACTGGCCGTGGCGTGAACGGGCGAACCGTTCGCCGTTTGCCATGGCGCTGAAAGCCGGGGATATCACCTGGTGCTGGCGTGATTTGCAACATCGTGTTGATTCACTGGCCGCCGGATTTATTCAGCAGGGCGTCAGTGAAGGCGCGGGTGTTGTGCTGCGCAGTAAAAACAGTCTGGATGCGCTGCTCAGTTATCTGGCGCTGTTGCAGACTGGCGCGCGTTTACTGCCGCTGAATCCGCAGTTGCCGCAAGGTCTTTGCGAAAAATTATTACCCCAGCTGGACATCAGTTTTGTGCTGGAACTGACCGGACAGCCGCTGTCCCTGAGCCAGACGCCGCTGCATTTGCGTAACGCGTTTTCCGTCAGCTGCGTTTCATGGCAGCCGGAGCGTATTGCAACAATGACGCTCACTTCCGGCTCCAGCGGGTTGCCGAAAGCCGCAGCGCATACCCTTTCCGCTCATCTTGCCAGTGCGCGCGGCGTTCTGGGTTTGATTCCGTTTACACACAACGACAGCTGGCTGCTTTCGCTGCCGCAGTTTCATGTATCGGGGCAGGGGATTATCTGGCGATGGCTTACCGCCGGTGCCACGCTGGTGCTGGCTGGGGATAAAAATATCGAGACCGCGCTGGCGGAATGCAGCCATGCGTCGCTGGTGCCGACGCAGCTCTGGCGTTTGTTGCAACAAACGGCATTCCCGGCGTCCCTGCGACACGTTCTGCTCGGCGGTGCGCAGATCCCGCTGGAGCTGACCACGCAGGCCGAAAAGGCTGGTGTGCAGTGCTGGTGCGGTTACGGGATGACGGAAACGGCGTCCACGGTGACGGCCAAACGCGCTGATGCGTCGGCGGGTGTGGGCATGCCGCTGGCCGGAAAAGACGTCCGTATTTCTGACGAAGAAATCCTGATCCGTGCCGACAGTCTGGCGGCCGGTTACTGGAAAAACGGTAGTCTGATGCCGCTGACGGATGCCGATGGCTGGTTGCATACCCGCGATCGCGGCGGGTGGCATGCCGAAGAACTGTTTATCGCCGGGCGTCTGGACAATCTGTTTTTCAGCGGCGGCGAAGGCATTCAGCCGGAAGATATCGAAAAAGTGCTGGTCAGCCATCCTCAGGTTTCGCAGGCTTTTGTGGTTCCCGTTGCTGATGAACAATTCGGACATCGTCCGGTGGCGGTGCTTGACGCACAGGCCGGGCTGGTTTATGCGGAACTGAATCTCTGGCTTAGCCGGAAATTACCGCATTTCCAGTTGCCGGTGGCGTATCACGCGTTGCCCGAAACGCTGGCGCAGGGCGGTATCAAAATCTCCCGGCTGCGCATCCGGCAGTGGATTGAAACGCTGACCGCGTAGACGAAAAAAGGGCCGCATTGCGCGGCCCTTATCATTGCTTACGGTGTAAACCGGATCAGGCTTTCAGTGCTTCTTCAACGCCCGCGCCATACGCCGGATCGACTTTATAGAACAGGTCGAGCTGGCGTAGTTGCGTTTCAGGTGACGCATGCTTCAGTTCACCGGCAATGCGCGCAAACATACGCTGATGTTCGGCTTCAGACAGGAGGTTAAACAGCAAACGCGGCTGAGTGAAATAATCATCATCTTCACGATGATTCCAGTGATCGGCTGCGCCCTCAATGCTCAGCGGCGGTTCGCTGAAATCGGGCTGTTCCTGGAATAAACCTGCGCTGTTCGGCTCGTACGTCACGCCGTTACCGCTGTTGCCGTCAACGCGCATCGCGCCGTCGCGGTGATAATTATGGAACGGGCATTTTGGTGCGTTCACCGGGATCTGATGATGGTTCACGCCCAGACGATAACGGTGCGCGTCGCCGTAAGAGAACAGGCGGCCCTGCAACATTTTGTCCGGTGAGAAGCCGATGCCCGGCACCACGTTCGCCGGGCTCATCGCCACCTGCTCAACTTCGGCAAAGTAGTTTTCCGGATTACGGTTCAGCTCGAATTCACCGACCTCAATCAGCGGATAATCGCTGTGCAACCAGACTTTGGTCAGGTCAAACGGGTTGTACGGCAGTTGAGAGGCTTCCGCTTCCGGCATGATTTGCACGAACAGTTTCCAGCGCGGGAAATCGCCGCGTTCGATGGCGTCATACAGGTCGCGCTGTGAACTTTCGCGGTCGGTGCCGACCAGTTTTTCGGCTTCATCGTCCATCAGGTTTTCAATACCCTGCTGGCAGCGGAAATGGAATTTCACCCAGAAACGCTCATTTTCTGCGTTGATAAAGCTAAAGGTGTGGCTGCCGAAACCGTGAATGTGACGGTAAGACGTTGGCAGGCCACGGTCACTGACGTCGATGGTCAGCTGATGCAACGCTTCCGGCAGATGCGAGAAGAAATCCCATTTATACGCCGGGTTACGCAGGTTAGTGCGCGGGTCGCGTTTCACGACGTGGTTCAGATCCGGGAACTTCAGCGGGTCACGCAGGTAAAATACCGGCGTGTTATTACCGACCAAATCCCAGTTGCCTTCTTCGGTGTAAAACTTCATGGAGAAGCCGCGGATATCACGTTCTGCATCCGCCGCGCCGCGCTCACCGGCCACGGTAGAGAAACGGATAAACATGTCGGTTTGCTTGCCGATTTCAGAGAAGATCTTCGCGCGGGTGAACTGCGTAATATCGTGCGTCACAGTGAAGGTACCGTGCGCGCCGGAACCTTTCGCGTGCATTCGACGCTCAGGGATCACTTCGCGGTCGAAGTGCGCTAATTTCTCAAGAAACCAGACATCCTGCAGAAGCAGCGGGCCACGGCGGCCAGCGGTGATGACATTGTTATTATCGACGACGGGTGCGCCAGAGGCTGTTGTTAATCCTTTCTTCGTCATGACAATTCCTTCCAGTTTGAAACGGGTGTGGGGTAAAAGGGGCTGTGGAAGCCTTTTTACATTCCTTGTCTGAGGGTTGCTTTCCTAAGCAAAATTCACTCTACCCACAAGTAATAAACCCTATATTGATCAGGGGCAAATAGGCTGGAGTTATCATTCCGATTAGAAATCGTCGTTTCATCAATGAAATCGATGTTTCTTACAATTTACCGCCTTTTCGCGAATGTTTTAAAGTTCCAAAAAGTTGTTACAACAGAGTGAATTGCTTTAGACTTCACGCGGAAGAATCATTGTCGTTTAGCAATTATTTAGGATAAATAATGAAAAAGTTTCTTGTCGCTGGTGTTGCTGCCAGCCTGATGTTCGCGGCTGCTTCTGCAAATGCAATCAGCGTGAATGGTGAAGTTGGCGAGCATTACACTCACTTAGGCGTGGGCTTCGGCACCACTTCTCCGGGTCTGGCTTTAAGCGGTGACTGGACACATAACGATGACGACGGCGATGTTGCAGGTCTGGGTCTGGGCTACAACATCCCGCTGGGTCCGTTCATGGCCACCGTTGGCGGGAAAGGGCTTTACACCAACCCGAAAGACGGCGACGAAGGTTACGCGGCAGCAGTTGGTGGCGGCCTGCAATTGCCAATCGCTAAACTGTTCACCCTGTACGGTGATTACTATTATTCCCCGGATTCACTGTCCAGCGGCATTGGCAACTATAAAGAAGCTAATGCAGGCGTGCGTCTGACCGCGATTCCGTTAGTGACCGTGAGCGTGGGTTACCGGTACATGGCGCTGGACGGCAAAGATGGCAACCGTGACAACATCGTGGCTGATGGCGCATACCTCGGCGGCGCCATCAACTTCTGATCCCCGTCCTCTTTCGGGAAATCTCCTGATAAGCCTGCTTAGCAGGCTTTTTTTTCGCCTGAATGTTCCCTTCCGCACTCTCACTTTGTGCTTTTGCAATTGTGTTTCGGCCTGAGCCTTTCTACAGTGGAGTGACAAAAACAGAAGGAGAACGGGATGCTTAGGGTTGAGATGCTGAGTACGGGTGACGAAGTGCTGCACGGCCAGATTGTGGATACAAATTCTGCGTGGCTGGCGAATTATCTGTTCGAACAGGGTTTACCGATGACCAGCCGCGAAACCGTGGGTGACAGTCTCGACGCGCTGGTGGCCGTTCTCGAAGAACGCAGCCATATCGCGGATGTGCTGATTGTAAACGGCGGTTTAGGGCCAACAACGGATGATTTAAGTGCGCTGGCCGCGGCTAAAGCCTGTGGCGTAGAACTGGTGGAGAATGCCGGCTGGATTGAAACCATGCAGGCATTCTTTAATGAACGTGGCCGTCCGATGGCCGAATCTAACCGTAAACAGGCACAAATTCCGGCCAATGCCGAACTGCTGGATAACCCGGTCGGCACCGCCTGCGGGTTTAGCGTGAAGCTCAACCGCTGTGAGATCTTCTTCACGCCGGGCGTACCTTCTGAATTTAAAGTGATGGTGGAGCAGCAAATCGTTCCGCGACTTCACAAACAATTTCCCGCACTTGAAGCGCCGTTGTGTCTGCGTCTGACCACGTTCGGACGCGGCGAAAGCGATCTCGCCACCGAACTGGATAAACTTGAACTGCCGGAAGGTGTGGTGATGGGTTACCGTTCGTCATCGCCGATTATCGAGCTGAAAGTCACCGGCCCGCGTTCGCAGGAAGCCGCGATGCACAAAGCGTTTGAGCGTGTACGGGAAGTGGCGGGGGAGAGCACGATTTTCGAAGGGCTGGGCAGTCTGCCAGATCGTCTGGCTGAGCGTCTGCTGGCACAAAATCTGCGTCTTGCGGTGAGTGAAAGTTTCACCGGTGGTCTGCTGAACTGGCGGCTGCAAAGCGCAGGTGTTCCGCTGGCAGGAGGAGAGCTGCTGGCGCACAGCGAAGAAGCGTCACCGGAAAAATCCCTCGAATGCCTGCTGGCGCGGGCTCAGGGGCTGGCGGAAAAAACCGGCGCACAACTCGCACTGGCCGTCGGCGCACTGTCCGGCGAACACCTGAGTCTGGCATTGCATACGCCGTCCGGCACCAGCGGATTAACTATTCGTTATACCGCCACGCGTCACGGACTGACGTTACGGCAGGAGACGATGGCGATGGTGGCAATGGATATGCTGCGCAGGTATCTGAACGGGTGGGAGCCGGTAGCGGACTATCCTTGGCTCGACCGAGTCGAGAAAGTCTGGTGATTATTTAAGGTCAAGACCTTGGGCTGCGGCCCAAACTGGCTCTAAGGTCAAGACCTTGGGCTGCCGCCCAAACTGGCCCAAAGGACGCGTAAACGCGCGCCCTCTGGACTCCCGCGTTTTTTAAAACACGTGCCAAGCAACCCGGCTCTGTTTCAGAAACGCCAGCTATTGCCGCATAATCCCGCCGCTGCGCGGTGCCCTCCGTTCGGGTTACAACCCGCGCAAAATCGCGCGGTTTTCCACCTCTCCTCCGGCGCGATTTTTGAACGCGGCCAGAGGCTTTTTAGGTCACAGCTTCACCGGCTCGGATCACATGAAAAGCAAAACACTTTGCTTAATATTCAATTGGTTTTTTCTTTTAAAATGGTGGGATGGCGCGATAAAAAAATCCTGCTGAACGGAGCGGCTTCGAGACCTTAGGCTCGAAGGCCGAGAGAAGGCACCGCGCAGCGGCAGGGTTTTGAGCCACATGTGGAGTCACAGAACACGTCCATCGGCCTTGCGACAGCGCATGTTTTAAAAAAACGCGGGAGTCCAGAGGGAGAAGGTTTATTCTCCCTCTGGTCGGTGTGGGCCGACG
Source organism: Rahnella sp. BIGb0603 (assembly GCF_024808755.1). NCBI lineage: Bacteria > Pseudomonadati > Pseudomonadota > Gammaproteobacteria > Enterobacterales > Yersiniaceae > Rahnella > Rahnella sp. BIGb0603. The sequence continues at coordinate 473,225 of NZ_JANUEX010000003.1, forward strand.
CCCACGACCTTGATTTTGATTTAGAATTTAAACCGGAAGCCAATCTCAACAGCGGGCACGGGCAGCAGCCCGCTAAAATTCAACTTCAATATCCCCCACCGGCAGGCAGCAGCATGGAAGGACATCTCCTTCCGCCACAAACGCCAGAGGTTTCTCACTGTACTCAACCGTCCCGCGAACGAGCTTCATGCGACATGAACCGCAATAACCTTCGCGACACTGGTATTCCACTTCAACCTGATGATGTTCAAACACTTCCAGCAAGTTCCGGTGCTCTGCGTTACAGACCAGTTGCTGGCCGTTTGCTGAAAGTGTGATGGTTCTGTCCGTCATTTACAGCTCGAAATCACTCAGATCGTCAGCATGAACTTCAGAGTCAATCTGACCGACCAGATAGGAGCTGACCTCCACTTCCTGCGGTGCAACCTGCACGTTGTCGGACACCAGCCAGGCGTTGATCCACGGAATTGGGTTAGAGCGGGTTTTAAATGGCGCATCCAGACCCACAGCCTGCATACGGATGTTGGTGATGTACTCGACGTACTGGCACAGAATGTCTTTGTTCAGGCCGATCATCGAGCCGTCTTTGAACAGATATTCAGCCCAGTCTTTTTCCTGCTGCGCGGCGAGCACGAACAAATCATGGCATTCCTGCTGACATTCCAGCGCGATCTCAGCCATTTCCGGATCGTCCTGACCTGAGCGAAGCAGGTTCAGCGCGTGCTGGGTACCGGTCAGATGCAGGGCTTCGTCACGGGCGATCATCTTGATGATTTTCGCGTTGCCTTCCATCAGTTCACGTTCTGCGAACGCAAACGAACAGGCGAAGCTGACGTAGAAACGCACGGCTTCCAGGGCGTTGACACTCATCAGACAGATGTAGAGTTTTTTCTTCAGCTCACGCAGGTTTACCACGACAGTTTTGCCGTTAACCTGATGCGTGCCTTCGCCCAGCAGGTGATAGTAGCTGGTCATCTCAATCAGCGTATCGTAATAGCCGGAGATATCTTTCGCGCGCTTGAGGATTTCTTCGTTGGTCACGATATCGTCAAACACAATCGCCGGATCGTTAACGATGTTACGGATAATGTGCGTGTAAGAACGTGAGTGAATGGTTTCTGAGAACGCCCAGGTTTCGACCCACGTTTCCAGCTCCGGGATAGAAATCAGCGGCAACAGCGCGACGTTCGGGCTGCGGCCCTGAATGGAATCGAGCAGCGTCTGGTATTTCAGGTTGCTGAGGAAGATGTGTTTTTCGTGATCCGGCAGTGCCTGGAAATCGATACGGTCGCGGGAAACATCAATCTCTTCCGGACGCCAGAAGAAGGACAGCTGCTTTTCGATCAGTTTTTCAAAGATTTCATGCTTCTGCTGGTCGAAACGGGCAACGTTAACCGACTGGCCAAAGAACATTGGCTCAAGAAGCTGATCGTTTTTATTCTGGGAAAAAGTACTGTAGGCCATAACTTCCTCGAAATTCTCGGCAAAAACCCCCTGACGGGGGTTTTGAATAATAATTGAGTTAAAACAGACGATTAGATTTTGCAGGCGCCGCTTTCGCAGTCATCAACCACTTCAGCTTTCATGTCTTCCTGCACATCGTCAGCACCGTCGCGGGTGTTCTGATAGTACAGCGTTTTCACGCCAAATTTGTAGGCCGTCAGCAGGTCTTTCAGCAACTGCTTCATCGGCACTTTGCTGTTCGGAAAGCGCGACGGGTCGTAGTTAGTATTAGACGAAATCGCCTGGTCGATGAATTTCTGCATCACGCCAACCAGTTGCAGATAACCGTCGTTGTTCGGCATATCCCACAACAGTTCGTACTGATCTTTCAGACGCTCATATTCCGGCACAACCTGACGCAGGATCCCGTCTTTCGACGCTTTGATACTGATGTGGCCGCGCGGTGGCTCGATACCGTTGGTGGCATTGGAGATCTGCGAAGACGTCTCGGAAGGCATCAGCGCGGACAGCGTGGAGTTACGCAGGCCGTGGGTTTTGATGCTTTCGCGCAGGGAATCCCAGTCCAGATGCAGCGGCTCGTCGCAAATCGCATCCAGATCTTTCTTGTAGGTATCCACCGGCATGATGCCCCGGGAATAGGTGGTTTCATTGAACCACTGACACGCGCCTTGCTCTTTCGCCAGCTCGTTGGAGGCTTTCAGCAGGTAATACTGAATGGCTTCAAACGTTTTGTGCGTCAGGTTGTTGGCGCTGCCATCGGAATAACGCACGCCGTTTTTCGCCAGATAATACGCGTAGTTAATCACGCCGATACCCAGCGTACGACGGCCCATCGCGCCACGTTTCGCGGCTTTGATCGGGTAATCCTGATAATCGAGCAGGGCGTCAAGGGCACGAACTGCCAGCACTGCCAGCTCTTCCAGATCGTCGAGGCTTTCGATAGCGCCGAGGTTGAAAGCAGACAGCGTACACAGCGCGATTTCGCCGTTTTCGTCGTTCACATCGTCCAGCGGTTTGGTTGGCAGCGCGATTTCCAGACACAGGTTAGACTGACGAACTGGCGCGATTGCCGGATCAAACGGGCTGTGGGTGTTGCAGTGGTCAACGTGCTGAATGTAGATACGGCCTGTAGAAGCACGTTCCTGCATCATCAGCGAAAACAGCTCAACCGCTTTTACTTTCTGCTTACGGATGCTGGCGTCCTGCTCGTACTTCTCGTAGAGACGTTCGAACTCGTCCTGATCGGCAAAGAAGGCATCGTACAGGCCTGGCACGTCGGACGGGCTGAACAGCGTGATATCGCCGCCTTTCACCAGGCGCTGATACATCAGTTTGTTGATCTGCACGCCGTAGTCCATATGACGGACGCGGTTGCCTTCAACACCACGGTTGTTTTTCAGCACCAGCAGGCTTTCAACTTCCAGATGCCACATCGGATAGAACAATGTGGCTGCGCCGCCGCGAACGCCGCCCTGAGAACAGGATTTCACGGCGGTCTGGAAGTGTTTGTAGAACGGGATACAACCGGTGTGGAACGCTTCGCCGCCACGGATCGGACTACCCAGCGCACGGATGCGACCGGCGTTGATGCCGATACCGGCACGTTGGGAAACGTATTTCACGATAGCGCTGGACGTCGCGTTGATGGAATCCAGGCTGTCGCCACATTCAATCAGAACGCAGGAGCTGAACTGACGGGTTGGGGTGCGCACGCCAGACATGATCGGCGTAGGCAGAGAAATTTTGAAGGTAGAAATCGCGTCATAGAAACGTTTGATGTAATCCAGACGGGTTTCACGCGGGTAGCCGGAGAACAGGCAGGCCGCGACCAGAATGTACAGGAACTGTGCGCTTTCGTAGATATCGCCGGTCACGCGGTTCTGTGCCAGATATTTCCCTTCCAGCTGCTTCACAGCGGCGTAGGAGAAATTCATGTCGCGCCAGTGGTCAATAAAACTGTCCATCTGCTCGAACTCTTCAGCCGTGTAGTCTTCCAGCAGATGTTTGTCGTATTTACCCATTTCAACCATGCGCGTGACCTGGTCGATCAGTTTTGGCGGTTCAAACTGGCCGTAGGCTTTTTTACGCAGGTGGAAGATTGCCAGACGGGCGGCCAGATATTGGTAATCCGGGGCATCTTTGGAGATCAGGTCGGCAGCCGCTTTGATAATCGTTTCATGAATATCAGCGGTTTTAATCCCGTCATAGAACTGGATGTGTGAACGAAGTTCTACTTGAGAAACTGATACGTTTTGAAGACCTTCCGCTGCCCAGTCAATGACACGGTGGATTTTATCAAGGTTGATGCGTTCTGTGCGGCCATCACGTTTAGTAACAAGCAGACTTTGGTTCATTCGGTGTGATACCTCAAAGGTTTATACAGTGCCTGACCTGGCCGTGAAAACACGCGCGACAGCACAAAGAGTCCCTTGTGTGCTGGTCAGGATATAAACACAATATATTGTGGGTTTGTTATTTTCTGATGACAAGATAGTGACTGAATGGCCCTTTTGCAAGTGAACAAAATGGCCTGTTTTGTGGATAAGTTGGGGAGAAATTTCTGCCTCAAGCCTGAGGAGTCCGTCATTGCTGGCGCGACAAACCTGTCAATATCTGAGATACGATTTTCTTATATTTTTGCGAAAGGTGATCGACTGCCGGTTTATTAAACGTTAGAAAAAAACGCTATATTGATCTGGATAACTATTCTAAAAAAACATGTTGCGCCTGCCGGATGAACCAACGCCCTAAAAACTAAGGTTTAAGTGAAATTATGAGCAGGGATGTTTGGGTAAACTCTGAAGATTTCAGCCCGGAACGCATCTTCCGGGCTTGACGCAGGGGGGATTTCGGGCACTCAGCTCACGCTGTTATTTTCAGCCTGTGTATGAATCATGTAATTCACATCAACGTTTGGCCCGAGTTTGAAATGGTCGGTCAGCGGGTTGTAATGCAGCCCCATAATGTGGCGTTCAAACAGCGGTGTGCGGTCAATCATGTTCAGCAGCTCTGACGGCTTGATGAACTTTTTGATGTCATGCGTGCCCTTCGGCACCATCTTCAGCACGTATTCCGCGCCGAAAATCGCCATCAGCCAGGCTTTGTTATTGCGGTTGATGGTGGAGAAGAAAACGTGGCCGCCGGGCTTTACCAGACGGGCGCAGGCCGCAACCACTGACGCCGGGTCTGGCACGTGTTCCAGCATTTCCATACAGGTCACGACATCGTACTGCTGCGGATGCGCATCGGCATGTGCTTCGACAGTTTCCTGCACGTAAGTGACTTTCACACCGCTTTCCAGCGCATGCAGACGCGCGACCTGCAACGGCTCGCCGCCCATGTCCAGACCGGTCACTTCTGCGCCAGCCACCGCCATGCTTTCACTTAAAATTCCGCCGCCGCAGCCGACGTCGAGAACCTTCTTCCCGAACAGGCCGTCGGCGCGCTCCAGAATGTAGTTCAGACGAAGTGGATTAATGCGGTGAAGGGGTTTGAATTCGCCTTCCAGATCCCACCAGCGCGAGGCGACGGCCTCAAACTTGGCGATTTCTTCATGGTCAATATTCTGTGGCTTAGAGGCCGGTGTGGTTGTCATGAGCGTGATGAACTCCTTATATCCAGATGAGCGGATTATACATATTCCGTCCGGTTTGGTTCAGTTTTGTCGCGACTGGCTAATCTTTGTACGAATTCACGCGCTTTGCGCAAAGGTTTGAATCATGTTGGATAATACTGCGCAAAAGGGGGAGGTTGTTTTCCACGTTTGGCTGGTTTGTGGTATAGTTTTACACCTTTGCGCTATATATGCCTACGTGGGCAGCGGCCATGAATAATCAGTAGAGGGATAGCAGCTCCATGAGCGACCTTGCCAGAGAAATCACACCGATTAACATCGAAGAAGAGCTGAAAAACTCTTACCTGGATTATGCGATGTCCGTTATTGTCGGACGTGCGCTCCCAGATGTGCGCGATGGTTTGAAACCGGTGCACCGCCGCGTACTTTTCGCAATGAATGTTCTCGGTAACGACTGGAATAAAGCCTACAAAAAATCGGCCCGTGTGGTCGGTGACGTTATCGGTAAATATCACCCGCACGGTGATACTGCTGTTTATGACACCATCGTTCGTATGGCTCAGCCTTTTTCACTTCGCTACATGCTGGTGGACGGGCAGGGTAACTTCGGTTCGGTGGATGGCGACTCCGCCGCCGCCATGCGTTATACCGAAATCCGCATGTCAAAAATTGCACACGAATTGCTGGCAGACTTAGAAAAAGAAACTGTCGATTTCGTGCCAAACTATGACGGCACCGAACAAATTCCTGCGGTAATGCCAACGCGTATTCCTAACCTGCTGGTTAACGGCTCGTCAGGTATCGCGGTCGGTATGGCGACGAACATTCCGCCGCATAACCTCACTGAGGTGATCAACGGCTGTCTGGCGTACATCGAAGATGAAAACATCAGCATTGAAGGGCTGATGGAACACATCCCGGGGCCAGATTTTCCGACGGCGGCGATCATCAATGGCCGTCGTGGTATCGAAGAAGCTTACCGTACAGGCCGTGGCAAAATCTCCATCCGTGCCCGCGCTGAAGTGGAAGCGGACGCCAAAACCGGTCGCGAAACCATCATTGTTCACGAGATCCCGTATCAGGTGAACAAAGCCCGTCTGATCGAAAAGATCGCCGAGCTGGTGAAAGAAAAGCGTGTCGAAGGCATCAGCGCACTGCGCGATGAGTCCGACAAAGACGGTATGCGTATCGTCATTGAAATCAAACGCGACGCTGTCGGTGAAGTGGTTCTGAATAACCTCTATTCACTGACGCAGCTGCAAACGTCTTTCGGCATCAACATGGTGGCATTGCACCAGGGTCAGCCGAAAATTCTCGGTCTGAAAGAGATCCTGTCTGCGTTTGTCCGTCACCGTCGTGAAGTCGTCACGCGTCGTACTATCTTCGAACTGCGTAAAGCCCGTGACCGTGCACATATCCTTGAAGCACTGGCTATCGCGCTGGCAAACATCGACCCAATCATTGAACTGATCCGTGCTGCACCGACGCCGGCTGAAGCGAAAGCGGGCCTGATCGCGCGTTCATGGGATCTGGGTAACGTTGCTGCGATGCTGGCAAGCGCCGGTGATGATGCGGCTCGTCCTGAATGGCTGGAACCACAGTTTGGTATTCACGACGGTAAATACTTCCTGACTGAACAGCAGGCACAGGCGATTCTGGATCTGCGCTTGCAGAAACTGACCGGCCTTGAGCACGAAAAACTGCTGGATGAATACAAAGAGCTGCTGGTGCAAATCGCCGAGCTGCTGTTCATCCTGTCCAGCCCTGAGCGTCTGATGGAAGTCATTCGTGAAGAACTGGAAGCGATCCGCGATCAGTATAACGATCCGCGTCGCACCGAAATTACGGCGAACTCTTCTGACATCAACATCGAAGACCTGATCAATCAGGAAGACGTTGTGGTGACATTGTCGCATCAGGGGTATGTGAAATATCAGCCTCTGACCGACTATGAAGCGCAGCGTCGCGGTGGTAAAGGCAAATCAGCCGCACGCATTAAAGAAGAAGACTTTATCGACCGTCTGCTGGTGGCTAACACCCATGACACCATTCTGATGTTCTCAAGTCGCGGACGTCTGTACTGGATGAAAGTCTATCAGTTGCCGGAAGCCAGCCGCGGTGCCCGTGGCCGTCCGATTGTCAACTTACTGCCGCTTGAGCCAAACGAACGTATTACCGCCATTCTGCCAGTACGCGAGTACGAAGAAGGCCGTCATGTGTTCATGGCAACCGCAAGCGGTACCGTGAAGAAAACTGCTCTGACCGATTTCAGCCGTCCGCGCAGCGCCGGCATCATCGCCATTAACCTGAACGAGGGTGATGAGCTGATTGGTGTTGACCTGACTGACGGTAAAGACGAAGTCATGCTGTTCTCTGCCGCCGGTAAAGTGGTGCGCTTCTCCGAAGAAGCCGTCCGCTCGATGGGCCGTACGGCGACCGGTGTACGCGGTATCCGTCTGGGCGAAGGCGACAGCGTTGTGTCCCTGATTATCCCACGCGGCGACGGTTGTATTCTGACTGTGACGCAAAACGGCTTCGGTAAACGGACTGAGTCAACAGAATATCCAACCAAATCCCGTGCAACGCAGGGCGTTATCTCAATCAAAGTGAGCGAGCGTAACGGACCGGTTGTTGGCGCGATTCAGGTAGATGAAGCGGATCAGATCATGATGATCACCGACGCCGGTACGCTGGTGCGTACCCGTGTTTCTGAAGTGAGTACAGTAGGCCGTAACACCCAGGGTGTGACGCTTATCCGTACCGCAGAAGAAGAACACGTCGTCGGTCTGCAACGTGTTGCAGAGCCGGTAGAAGACGAAGAACTGGATGGCGTAGCCACTGAAGCGGGCGAACTGGAAGCGGCACAAGCAGCCGATTTGCCGGACGACGCAGAAGGTGAAGACGATCAGCCAGCAGACGACGAAGAAGAATAAGTCTTCTTAGTCGGATTAATGAAGGGCATAACATGGCAACGTGTTATGCCTTTTTTATTAACATCGTATTTTTTAGAAACCACGACAATAGTGTATTCTGAATCCTAAACGTATCCTGCTCACTGAGCCGTTACACCGATGGTTAATCCTTGAAATATCTTGCTTCGTTTCGAACAACGCTAAAAATATCCCGCTATCTGTTCCGGGTGCTGGCGCTTATGTTGTGGACACTGGGTGTGCTGCTGACCACCTTTTATGTGCTGAATATCTTCCACAACAAAGAATCTGAGATCCGCGATGAGGATAACCTCAACTACGATCTGGCGCAGAGCTACGTCAAAAACTCCAATGACGTCATGCACAGCATAAAGTTTATGGCCGAAAAGCGTCTCAGCGATTCCATGAACGGGCTGGATATCATCAATGGCATGATCAGCACCAAAAGCACGCCGCCGACCTATCTTTCGCTGTTTCCTGAGTCCGATTGTTCTCAGATAAACAGCAGCTACCGCAACTCGCTGGCGTCGCTTGGTAACATGATCCATTACTGGAAAGACAATTTCTCCGATGCTTACGATCTGAATCGTGTGTTCTATATCAGCGGCGAGAATTTGTGTCTGGTGGATTTTGGGGTCAGCAGCGAACCGCTGGAGCGTGAAAGTCAGGAGCAGCTGAAATCGTTGCATGAGAAAATCCTGCAATACCGCAACGGTAAAAACCAGGACAAGGCCAACAGCCTGTACTGGGTGTCGCAGTCCGGTAATAAAGATTCCGGCTATCTGTATGTATTAACCCCAATTTATGTCGGTAATAAACTCGAAGCGCTGATGGGTATTCAGCAAAATTTGCGTCTTGAAGATTTACTGAATCCTAATGCCCAGCACACCGGCGTGACGCTGCTGGATGAAGACGATCAGCCGTTGCTGAGCATTTCTGAAGATGACGGTAACACGGCGACGCTGGGAAATTACCCGGAAGAAAGCTCTTATTTCGGCTACATGAACGGCTATAAAGATCTCATTTATAAAAAGCCGCTGACACCATCCACGCTGAGCGTAGTCTATTCAATGCCGTTCAACACCTTGCTTGAACGGTTCAAGATACTGATTTTCAACGCCGTATTGCTGAATATCTTCTCCGGTCTGCTGCTGTTTATTCTGGCCTGGGTATTTGAGCGTAAGATGTTTTTACCGGCGGAAGAAAACGCGTTCCGTCTGGAAGAACATGAGCAGTTTAACCATAAAATCGTTGCCTCGGCGCCGGTAGGAATTTCGATTCTGCGCATCAGTGATGGCGTGAATATCCTGAGTAATGAGCTGGCGCATAATTATATCAATATGCTGACGCAGGAAGACCGCCAGCGTATTACGCGGATCATCTGCGACCAGCAGGTCAATTTTGTTGATGTGATTACCAAGAATAACAACAACATCCAGCTGAGTTTCGTTCACTCTCGCTACCGGAATGAAGACGTGGCGATCTGCGTTCTGATAGACGTCAGCTCGCGGGTGAAAATGGAGGAATCACTCCAGGAAATGGCCAATGCGGCGGAACAGGCCAGCCAGTCGAAATCCATGTTCCTGGCGACGGTCAGCCATGAATTGCGTACGCCGCTGTACGGGATTATCGGTAACCTGGATTTACTGCAAACGCAGGGGTTGCCGCAGGGCGTTGACCGTCTGGTAACGGCGATGAACAACTCCTCGGCGCTTTTACTGAAAATCATCAGCGACATTCTCGACTTCTCGAAAATTGAATCCGAGCAGCTGAAAATCGAGCCGCAGGAATTCTCGTGCCGTGAAGTGATTACCCACATTGCCGGCAACTATCTGCCGCTGGTGGTGAAAAAGCATCTCGGCCTTTACTGTTTTATCGAGCACAACGTGCCGCTGTCGTTTAACGGCGATCCGGTGCGTTTGCAGCAGGTCATTTCGAATATCCTGAATAACGCGATCAAATTTACCGATACCGGCTGTATCGTTTTGAACGTCAGAACCTGCGGTAATTATCTGGAATTCCAGGTGCGCGATACCGGCGTGGGCATCCCGGAGCGGGAAATCACCCGCCTGTTTGACCCGTTCTTCCAGGTCGGAACCGGCGTGCAGCGCCACTTCCAGGGCACCGGGCTCGGGCTGGCGATTTGTGAAAAGCTGATCAACCTGATGGATGGCGACATTGACGTTGAATCCGAACCGGGGCTGGGCAGTTCGTTTACCGTGCGTATTCCGTTGTACAACGCCACGTTCCCGTCCGAAGAACCGCTCGATAACTGGCAGGACAAAACGGTCTGGCTGGATGTGCGTAACGCCTATCTGGAAAGCTATCTGATGCAGCTGTTGCGTTACCACGGCGCGAATATTCAGCGCTTTGAGGCAGGAATGCAAAGCCAGCGCGAAGATGTGCTGATCACCGATACGCCGCTCATCCACAAAGGTGAACTGGCGGCACAGATTGAGTTTTCTATCGCGCACATCGGGCCGCCGGTCGAGACACGCCCGGGGTACTGGGTTCACAGCACCTCGACGCCGCTGGAAATCACCGCGCTGCTTAACCGTATTTACCGGCTGGAAACGTCAGCAGAAGAAGGCGGTTTACCGGCACCGGAAGCCACTGTGGTTCACGATTACAGCGATATCACATTGCTGGTGGTGGATGACCATCCGATCAACCGGCGTCTGCTGGCAGATCAGCTGGGCACGATGGGATACGTCGTGGTGACGGCGAATGACGGTATGGACGCGCTGGACGCCATGCGTTCCCATGAAATCGACATCGTTCTCAGTGACGTAAACATGCCACGGCTGGATGGTTACGGGCTGACCCAAAAACTGCGTGAGCTGGGCCATACGCTGCCGGTGATTGGCGTGACTGCCAACGCACTGGCCGAACAACGTCAGCGTTGTCTGGAAGCGGGGATGGATAACTGCCTGTCGAAACCGGTCACGCTGGAGACGTTGCGCGATACGCTGAGTTACTACAGCGCGCTGGTTCGCAAGAAACGGGAAAGTGAGCAGTAATAGAAAAGCAAAAGGCACCCGGAGGTGCCTTTTTTATGTCTTAACGTTCAATAATCAGAGTAACATCCTGAAACGTTAGTCTTTATCGACTGGCTGGGAACTGACGGAAGACAGGTAGTTAAGCAGGGCGATATCGTTTTCCACGCCCAGTTTAAGCATCGCAGATTTCTTCTGGCTGCTGATGGTTTTGATGCTGCGGTTCAGCTTTTTAGCAATCTCTGTCACCAGGAAGCCTTCTGCAAACAGACGCAGAACTTCGCTTTCTTTCGGAGACAGACGCTTGTCGCCGTAACCGTTGGCGCTGATTTTTTCCAGCAATTTGGCAACGCTGTCAGGGGTAAACTTCTTGCCCTTCTGCAACGCGGCCAGCGCTTTCGGTAAATCGGTTGGCGCGCCTTGTTTTAGCACAATCCCTTCAATATCCAGATCCAGGACAGAGCTCAGGATCGCCGGATTATTGTTCATGGTCAGAACAATAATGGACAGCTGCGGATAGTGACGTTTGATGTACTTGATCAGCGTAATTCCGTCGCCGAATTTGTCGCCCGGCATTGAAAGGTCAGTAATCAGAACATGGGCGTCAAGTTTGCTTAAGCTGTTAACCAGTGCTGTCGAGTCTTCGAATTCACCGACAACGTTCACCCATTCAATTTGTTCAAGGGACTTACGAATACCAAACAGGACGATAGGATGGTCATCAGCAATAATTACGTTCATATTATTCATGTGATTAGCTACCTTGCTGGAGCAGTCTGGAGACAAAAGAATCAATGTGATTGATGGTTTCAGTAATCTGTAATGCATCGCCGTCTGCGATGTATTGTTCTAACGCTTCGCACATTTGCTTGCCGGGAGTCAGATTCAGCATGGCGAATACCCCCTTAAGGCGATGTGCTGTTTGTGACAGTGACGTAAAATCACGACGTTGGTTTTCATTATACAGTTTCTCAAGATCTTCCGGTACTGTCTCGACAAAAAGCTGATAGTAATCGCTTGATTTTAACTGCTTTTCGTACTGATCGAGAGAGTCTTCGCCGGGTTCTTCGGGTGAAACACTGTCATCGGAAACAGAAAATTGCTGTTCGATTAACAGTAAGGTTGCGTCGATCAGCGCACTGCTGATGTTGTAATTGACGCGAATATAATGCTTTTCAAGCGGCTGGAAACCGGCTTCATCGTCGGTCAGCAGCAGCGTATATTTATCGCTGTTTTGCGCATTATCCGTCAGTAAAACGTCGTACTCGCGCGTCACCTGGCGCTCGTCTGCCACAATACACACCGCGCCATACGCATTCATGGTGCGGGTGACAATGCCGCGAACTTCTTCCGAGGTGATGTCGAGTAAAACCGTGACATCATTGAGCAACTGCTCATGTTCGGCTTCCACTTCCTGCGCCTGCGGACGCTGCTTCACGCGCACGGTGTAGCGGGTTCCGATGTTCAGCTTACTGCGGATTTCGAGCTGACCGCCGAGCTTCTTGCACAGCTGATTACACAGGAAGAACGTCAGTCCAGACCCGTGATTAAAGCGATCGACTAACGTCTGGCTCAGGAAAGGATAATTCAGATTGCTCAATTCTTCCTTCGAAATTCCGCTGCCGGTGTCGGTAATGTGGAAAATCAGCTGATCCGGGCGATCTTCGTCCTGTTCACTGGTCAGCGTGATTTTGCCCAGCGACGTGGTAACGATGGCGTAATCGATCAGCAGCGACAGAATTTTCTTCACCGCCTGCATATCGCCCACAAAGGACGCTTCCGGCGCAATCTGGAAATGGTTCAGCAGCCCGAGCCCTTTCTGGCTGAGGCGGGGCAGGGCGTCGAGTAACAGTTCATCAACCATCGCCGATAACACATAACCGTCGCTGGAAGGCTGCCAGTCCTGCGTTTCCAGCCGCGTCAGCAGGGTAATATTGTCCACCAGCGTCAGTGCGTTACGCGATTCATTGAGCAGTTTGGCTTCCAGCGCCAGACGCTCTTCCGGTTGCTGTTCTTCGGTCAGCGCCTGCGCCAGTCCGTTGAGTTCATGAAGCGGCTGGTTAAGCTCAATGCCCAGATTATGCAGCATCAGTTTGCGCGCCTGGAGGTTCTTTTCGAACTCGCGTTTGGCCTGTTGCAGCGTCCGGTTCACCATCACTTCTTTGTCCTGATCGTGCAGCATGAACAGGTAGGTTTCCGGTGAAATCTGGCTGCGGAGCATGCGTATCTCGTACACCTCATTATTGACGGTGGCCTGTATCGTACCGTGATGCTGCTCGGCCATATTGGCAATTTTATTGAGGCTCAGGTGCGGCAACAGCTGATCGGCAATCTTGTTGCTCAGGATCACGCTGTGGTTACTGAAATTGTACACCAGCAATCCAAGCGGCAGACCGGAGATAATTTCCTGATTGAGCGCCTGCTGCATCTGCAACTGCGCCGCCATATTTTCGCTCGGGCGGATGTACTGATGGCGGATGAAATAGATGCTTGCCATCGCAAGTCCCATCAGGAACAGATTGATGAGGATCAGCCAGAAGTTGTTGCGCGACAGATCCACGACCAGGCTAAACAGCGGCACATGGTAAGTTAGCGACAGCGGAGAGTTGTTCAGAGGGACATTAAAGACCATCGACCAGCCTTGCAGCGTAATGGTGCTCGCGGCGCCGTCGTCGGTCGGATCCCCTTCATTGACGTCCGAGGTATTGCCGTTAAGCTGGAAATTATCCCGCGCCATGCTCGACGGGATCAGGTCGCTCATCGGTAAATCAAAGGCAATTACCGTCGCCAGATGACCCGGATTATTGAAGGTCGTGCGCAGGGAGAATGAATATTCATTGCTCTGGCGGGATTTGCGCAGCGGAGAATAACTTTCCCGCTCGTCCAGCGTGTTGGCCTGCTGGAGCATTTCCGCACGGCGCGATTGCAGCGTGCTGGTGAAATAGTTTTCTTTCAGCCGGGAATCCTGCTGCTGCAACGGCACGGTGGTAATCAGCATCATGCTGTTGTCCTGGCCATTCAGATAATACAGGGAATAAGGCAGGGTGGTTGAGCCCCACTGATCGTCGAGAAATGCCGAGACCTTCAACGTGAGATCCAGCGTCGAGCTGTCGTGCGTACCGAAGATCAGCGCATCCGTTTTCTTATGCGGCTTGGAAACGAAGAACATATCCTGACGAAGACGGATTTCCTGCGCATTCACTGCATCGGGCGTCATCGGCTGACCGGAAAAATCATCGTAAATCTGGTAAGTCATGTAGCGATATTTATCGATGCGTTTTTGCAACTGATCGGCAAGAGTTTGCGTCGTGTGCAGTTTGTCATTCATGTACGCGTTGGTGTAGTTGTAACCGTAAAGGCCCAGCCCCACGACCAGCAGCAGAATGAACAACCAGAAGAAACGCGTAATGTTGGTTGATGTCAGTGATAAATATTTACCAGCCATGATGATGAATTTTTTCCTTCATTCTTGTTATCACTCTTTTATCGGAGCACGGCTTTCGCGCAGGCCGTGACACATAACATCATTGCTGCCACGCAGCCCAGTGCGACAGACAAACTGCTCAGTTGCGCGATAAAGCCAATCAGCGCGGGACCAGCCAAAATACCGGCATAACCCAGGGTTGTCACGGAAGCGATAGCCATGCTGGCGGGCATCGCCGTCTGATTCCCCGCGGCGCTGAACATAATAGGCACCAGATTCGACGCACCAAAACCGGTCATGATGAAGCCGAGACCGGCAAACCAGAGATTGTCTACCGTGGTCAGTAAAATCATACCAAGGCTGGCGCAAAGGCTGCCAAACATCAGCACTTTATAACGTCCCATTGCCGCAATAATACGGTCGCCGGTCAGGCGGCCCAGGGTCATCGCAATAGAAAACACCGCATAACCCAGACCGGCCTGATGGGCGGAAACGCCGCGTTCCGTGGTCAGGAACAGCGCGCCCCAGTCCAGCATTGAGCCTTCGGTCAGGAACATCACAAAACATAAAAAACCGAGCAAAATCACCCAGCCGCGCGGCAGAACAAACATCGGCCCGTCGCCGTCGTGACGGGTGTCTTTCCAAAAATGAGGGCTGGTCAGCACCACTAAAACAGCCAGCGCGGCCACCACGATCATCACCGAAATAAACGGTGTCATGCCCAGAAAGAGCAGGCCGGTGATCGCCAGTGCGCCAAAAATACTGCCCATGCTGAAAAAGCCATGGAACCCGGACATCATCGCGCGTCCGCTGGCTTTTTCGACCACCACGGCGTGAACGTTCATCGCCACATCGACCATGCCAATTGCTGCGCCGAATACCAGCAAAATCAGCGCCATACCTTCAACGCTGTTCATTAGCGTCAGTAACGGCAGCGCCAGCAAAAGCAATGTGCTGGCGATTAAAATCACGGTTTTGCACCCGAGTTTACCGGTGAGGAAACCGGTCAGCGGCATCGAAAACGTCGAGCCTGCGCCGATACACAGAAGCAATAATCCGAGCGTGCCGTCGCTGATATCGAGCCGCAATTTTACAAACGGCACCAGCGGCGCCCAGGCTGCCATGGCAAAGCCGGAAAGCAGAAAAATAAGCCGTGTCGCGTGTTGCTGTGCGACGCCGGGCTGTGGCGTTCCGGCGAATTGTTCTTCTGAAGAATTCTGTGAATCAACGTCTGAAACACTTTCTGTAGCAGGCTGTGTGAGCAGCGGGTCATGAGGCATGGTGCAAAATCCCTTTGTACTGATTGGCGAAATTATAAAAAAAATTAATTAATCAATCCTGCTGCCGGTTTTCTCTCTGAAACGGTCCGGAAGGGGTTGCACGACAACCCGGTTTTCGCTTAACCCGTCGGCTTTTAACGGCTGAGAGGTTCTGAAAAACATCACACAAACTTACTAACCGGGCATCTTATCAGAAAGCATAAGTCACTGTGATTGCGCATAGTCTTAAATATTTGCTGGCGGAATACAGTAGTGCCAGAAAATCTAAGAGGCGATCACACAATTGGTAAGTCAATTTGATGAGTTATCAGTGCGGCTAATGCTTGATTTTATTAATAATGATCCCGCTTAGTCTTTAAGATGAAGTTGCAAACTTGTTATTTATCATCATGTTGTTTTTTAACGCTTTGGGCTAGAACAGGAATTACCTCGCGTCAAACTTATATTTCCACTCCAAACGATAAATAAATTTTATCTTAAAGATTATCTTTTTTTTATGCACTTAACTTAAATCATGCATATAACTTATGGAGTTTCGGACAAAAAGTTACCGTAACGATTACATAAAAAGAACATTCTAGCCTTAAGTGACGTGTTAATTGCTCGATTTGTAGTCTATGGCATTCCCCAACACCAGTTGGAAGTTAACCCATTTTCGTAATGGTCATCATACCTGCTGAACCGCTCTTCTCCGATAACGGAAAGCGTGGGCCATGCTCGTGTGAGTCTCAACTGGATGTTATAGGGGTACAACATGGCTCAGAACGGTAGCGTTGTTATTGATGTTCTCTCTCGTAAAAATGGTGCAGTAATCTCTCAGGTTTCCAGTGCCAGTCAGGATGTTACCCTCAATCAGGCCAGCATAATTCGCATTCACGGCACCCGTGAAGCGGTGTCCAGCTATGAGCGCGTGGGCAATGATCTCGTCATCCACATGAAAGACGGCAGCACCGTCCGCTACCACAGTTTCTTCAACACCGAAGGTGCCGAAGACAGCGTTCTGGTATTCGATGATGGTGTTCATCCGATTGAACACGCCGCGTTTGTCGATACCGGTGCCACAGCCGGTGCCGTACCGATTGTTCCCGCTTATCAGACCATCCCGGATATCGGTGTTCTGCTTGAAGATTCCTCAAGTTTTAGCCCGGGCGTATTAGCCGCGGTGCTGGGCGTTGTGGCGCTCGGCGCGGGTATCGCGATTGCCGCCGGCGGCGGTGGTGGCGGCGGGGGCAGCAGCAGTAATAACGGCGGAAGTGATGGCGGCAACAATGGCGGGAATAACGGCGGCAACAATGGCGGGAATAACGGTGGCAACAATGGTGGGAATAACGGTGGCAACAATGGTGGGAATAACGGCGGCAACAACGGCGGAACCACCAATGAAGCGCCAACGCTGACGCTGGCCACGTTTGCCAACGGCAACGTCGTCAATAAAACGGCCGCAGAAAGTACTCAGAATTTCACCGGTGGCACCACTCACGCCGCCGCAGGCAGCACCATCGTGCTGACCATCAATGGCAAAACCTTCACAACCACCGTTGACGGCAATGGCAACTGGAGTGTTCCGCTGACGGCGGCTGAGCTGCACACGCTGGCCGACGGCACTTACGTGGTCAGTGTGACTGTAACCAACACCAATGGCGATAGCGTGACCAAAAGCGTCACCGTGGTGGTTGATACCACACCGCCGGTGCTGACAGTCAATCCGGTGGATGGCGACAACGTCATCGATGCGATTGAACATCAGCAACCGCTGGTCGTGAGTGGAACCGCCTCGGTTTCTGAAGCCGGGCGCACCGTCGATGTGGTGCTTAACGGCGTGCACTACAGCGCCACCGTGACCTCAGAGGGCACCTGGTCCGTCACTATTCCGGCCAACGTCGTTTCTGCGCTGGCCGAAGGGAATTACACCCTCACCACCTCGCTCACGGATGCCGCCGGTAACTCAACCACGACACCGGAAAGCTTTGTCATCAATGACAGCGCGGGCATTCTGACCGTCAATCCGATTTCCGGCGACGGCCAGCTCAATGCAACCGAAGCACAGTCCGCGCTGGTGATCACCGGAACGACGTCAAATGTCGCGGCGGGTACGCAAATTACCGTGGTTCTTGGCGGTGTGACGTATCACACAACCACTAACGCTGACGGCGGCTGGAGCCTGAGCGTGCCTTCCCCGGCGCTACAGGCGCTGACCGATGGCGAAACGACCCTGACCGTCAGTCTGGTTGATGCTCAGGGCGATACTATCAGTCAGTCGACCGGTCTTAATGTTGCCATTCACGGCGTCCCGCCAACGCTGGATCCGGTATTTGGCGGCGATAACACGCTTGATGGCACTGAATCCACCGCCACGCAGATTCTGACGGGTAACACCGGCCTGAAAGGCGACGGCCAGACAGTTACCGTGACCATTGGCGGGCAGCAACTCACCGGCACGGTCGACAGCGACGGCAGCTTTACCGTCAGCGTACCGCCGTCTGTACTCGGCACTCTGCCACAAGGCACCAACAATATTACGGTGACCGTGACGGACACCGCGGGCAACCATAACACCCTCACCACGCCAGTGAGCGTTGACACCATTGCGCCAACCCTGACCGTCAATCCGCTGGAAGGCGACGGTTATATCAGCGTGGCCGAAGCCGCGGGGGTCATGATCCTGACCGGGACAGCATCGGTCAGTGAAGCAGGGCGTCCGGTGGTTATCACCATCAACGGCGTGGATTATCCCGGCGCGGTGGTTCAGCCGAACGGCACCTGGAGCGTGAGTATTCCGGCCGGTTCCCTGAGTAATCTCAATCAGGACGTCACGGTCACCGCGACCCTGACTGACACTGCAGGCAACCAGACCACCAATACCAGCACGATCCACGTGGCTTCCGATCCTCTCCTGCCGCCGGTTATCAGCATCAATCCGTTTACCGGAGATGATTTTATCAACGGTGCGGAAGTCAAAACGGCGCAGGTATTAAGCGGCACCACAACGCGGGTAGAAGCCGGTCAGATTGTGACGATCACCCTGAACGGACATACCTATACCGCTACTGTTCAGGCCAGCGGTAACTGGAACGTCATCGTTCCGGCTGCGGATATGATTGTGCTGACAAACGGTACGCAAACTATTACGGCGACGGTTTCGGATAAGGCCGGTAATGCGGCCACTCCGGGCACCGACACCTTCAATGTGGATATTACGCAGGAAGGTATCTCCATTGCGCCGATTACCGGCGACAACGTTATCAACGTGCAGGAAACGCAGAATGGTTTCCTGGTGACCGGTACCACGCTGGGGGTCTCAACCTTTGAGCTGGTACAACTTACTTTCGGATCCCTGGTTCGTCTGGCGCTGGTGCAGCCGGACGGTACCTGGTCGGTGCAACTGACATCAAACGATTTGCTTGCTGCGGCAGGGGGCCTGACGGGCAACCTGCAATTTACCGCGATTGTTCAGGCAATGGATGGCACGACGGTAAGTAACAGCGTTTCGGTCAATTACGATGCGATCAGTCCGGTACCGACGCTTAACACACCGTTTGGCGACGGTTATCTCAATATTGCCGAAGCGGCAACCGCTGAAACTCTGACCGGCACCACCGGGAAAGTCGGTGACGGGCAGATTGCGACCGTGACGATTGGCGGACATACCTATAACGCCACGGTGGATGGTACCGGCGCATGGTCGGTCAGCCTTCCGTCCGCCGATTTGCAGGCATTACCGGCGGGCAGTAATGCGATAGTGGTCAATGTAACGGACAGCGCAGGCAACACCGCCACGCTGAACGCCACCACAACGGTCGATCTGACCGCGCCTGTGCTGACCATCAACCCGGTTTCCGGCGACGGTTACGTCAATATCAGTGAGGCGGCGGCAGACATCGCCGTCACCGGCACCGCCTCTGTTGCGGATGCGGGGCGCACCGTCACGGTGACGCTAAACGGCCAGACTTATACCGGCGTTGTCGGCGTCAACGGACAGTGGAGTGTGACAGTGCCAGCCGGTGCGCTGGCCGGTGTGGCCGACGGACAATATCCACTGACCGCACAGCTTTCGGATGCGGCGGGCAATAGCACGACAGTCAGCGCTAACGTTCAGCTGGCCACCGATCCGGCCTCCGCGCCGACCATTACCCTCAATGCCTTTGCCGGTGACAACATTGTCGATGGAGCCGAGCAGAGAGCGGCGCAGACCCTGAGCGGCACGACCACGCATGTGGAAGCCGGTCAGGTCGTTTCCATCCTGCTCAACGGCATTACTTACACGGCGACCGTGCAGGCAAATGGCAGCTGGAGCACCAGCGTCCCTTCTTCGGCGCTGACCGCACTGACTAACGGAACGCTGCAAATCACCGCCACCGTGCTCGATAAAGCCGGGAATCCGGCCAGCGGTTCGGAAGAGATCACCGTTAACAACCTGCAAAGCGGCCTGTCCGTGGATCCGGTGACCGGCGATAACCAGCTAAACGCTCTTGAGGCGGCGGCGGGTGTCACCATCAGCGGAACCTCGGTCAACGTGCCGGTGAACGGCGTCGTGACCATTACGCTGAACGGTAAAACCTACACCGCCACTGTCGGCGTTGGCGGTGCCTGGAGTGCGCTGGTTTCAGCCAGCGATCTGGCGACGCTCAGCGATGGCCCGAACACGATCCGTGTCAGCGCGACCGATGCGACAGGGAACCCGGTCAGCAACACCGACGTTCTGAACGTCATCATTCATAACCTGCCAGCCGTGACCCTCAACCCGCCATTTGGCGATGGCATTCTGAATGCCGCTGAAACGGCGACCAGTCAGACGCTGACCGGTAACACCGGCGTGTCCGGCAACGGGCAAACTGTCACTGTGACGCTGGGCGGGGAAACGTATACCGCAACGGTGGGCGGTGACGGTTCATTCACCGTGACCGTTCCGTCAACGGCGCTTTCCACACTGGGTCAGGGGGGGACAACGGTTCAGGTCGCGGCTTCCGATGCCGCGGGCAATACCAGCAACATCACGGTCCCGGTCACTGTTGATACCGTCGCACCGACCGTCACAATCAACCCTGTTGCCGGTGATGGCACCATTAATGCTGCTGAAGCGGACGCTGTTATTGCGGTAACCGGCACGACAGGCGTGACAGAAGTCGGCCAGACCGTGACGGTTTCCATCGGCGGGCACACTTACACCGGCGTGGTCGCTGCGGGGGGCGCGTGGACGGTGAATATTCCGGCTGACGCGCTGGCCAGCGTTGCTAACGGTCAGTACACCCTGACGGCGAGCATTACCGATGCGGCAGGCAATACCGGCAGCACCAGCACGCCGGTGACTATCGTGGCGGATCCGGCGCTTCTGCCAACGATTACCGTTAGCACCTTCGCCGGTGATGATGTGCTTAATGGCGCCGAGCAACAGACCGCGCAGCTGATCAGCGGAACCACGACGCATGTGGAAGCAGGTCAGACAGTGACGATTACGCTGGGTGCACACACTTATAGCGCCACTGTGCAGGCCAGCGGTGCGTGGAGCGTTTCCGTTCCGGCGGTTGATTTACAGGAACTGGGTAATTCCCAGTTTATCATTACGGCCAGCGTAAGTGACAAGGCGGGGAATCCGCAAAACGCCTCGCACCCGATTACGGTAGATACAACGCTGGGGGGGATTTCGATTGATACCATTGCCGGTGACAATAACGTCAACGCGACGGAGGCTGCTGCGGGGATCACCGTCAGCGGCACCACCAGCAATGTGCCGATTGGCACCGTCGTCACCGTATCGTTGGGCGGGCAGAATTACCCGACAACGGTTATTGATGCGGCCGGGCACTGGTCAGTCAATATTCCATCATCCGCCTTTGCGGGGCTGGCGGATGGCACCAGCCATGTGATCGCCACCACGGTGAGCACCGATTTGGGTAACGTCACCAGTACGGTCGATATTGGCATTTACACGCAGGTACCTGTCCCGACCATCAATGCACCGTTTGGTGACGGCCAGCTGGGCACCGCTGAAGCGGCCGCCGTACAGACTCTGACCGGGACGACCGGCCTGACCGGTGACGGCCAGACGGTTGAGGTGATCATCGACGGTCATACCCTGACCGGCACTGTCGCCAGCAATGGCACCTGGACGGTCACCGTGCCAGCGGGCACCCTGACCGGTGTAACCGAAGGCCCGACGCCAATTCAGGTTAACGTGACCGATGCCGGTGGCAACACCGGCACTACGACCGGTTCAGTCAATATCGACTTCACACCGCCGACGCTGACGCTTGCCAACGTTGCAGGCGATAACGTCATCAATGCGCAGGAGCTGGCGGGTATCATTACGCTTTCCGGGCAGGCGGATGCGGCCGATGCCGGGCAGACAGTGACATTACAATTTGGCGGCCAGACTTATCAGGCCGTCGTGCAACCTGGCGGTGCGTGGAGCTTCGATGTTCCGGCGGGCACGCTGACCGGCACAGCAGACGGTAGCTATACGCTGACCGCCACGCTGAAAGATCTGGCGGGAAATACCACGACGACGACGGAAACCTACACCGTAGTTGCCGCGCATCCGCCGGTGCCATCACTCAACACGCCGTTTGGCGATACCTTCCTCAACCTCAATGAAGCCGATGTTGCCCAAACCCTGACCGGGACGACCGGCCTTCTGGGCGCAGGCCAGACGGTGGTAGTGAATATTGAGGGTGTCGATCACCCGGCGACTGTAGATGCGAACGGTGTCTGGACGGTTACCCTCAGCGCAACGGATTTGCAGGCCATATCGGAAGGCCCGCAAACGGTTCTGGTTACGGCAACCGACAGCGTCGGCAACGTGGGTACCGTCAGCAGTGCAATCACAGTCGATTACACGTTGCCAACGCTGAGCTTTAACCCGGTGGCGACGGATAACATCATCAACGCCGCCGAAGCGCTGCAACCGATGGTGATCAGCGGAACGTCCGATCTGCCGGATGCCGGTCAGACGGTTTCTGTCGTACTGAGCTTCAACGGCGTGACGTACAACGCCGTTGTTCAGCCGGATGGCAGCTGGAGCTTCACGCTGCCAAGTGGTGTGGTGCAGGCACTGACGGATACTACCTATACGCTGACGGCAACCATCACCGATGCGGCCGGGAACGTGACGACCGGAACCCATACCTTCAGCGTCGATGCGGCTGCGGCTAATTTGCCAACGCTGACCATTACCGCGGTTTCCACTGATGATTACATCAACGCTATCGAAAAAGGCCAGCCGGTACCGATTACCGGTACCACGACGCATGTAGAAGCAAACCAGGTTGTTACAGTGGTGTTTAACGGCCAGACCTACACGGCCATTGTGCAGCCGAACGGGAGCTGGACGGCGAGTGTACCGGCGGAAGATCTGGTCGGATTGTCCGACGGGCCGCTGACGGTTACGGCGTCCGTGACCGATGTGGCGCAGAACCCGGCCACGGCGTCGCACAATGCTACCGTAATTGCCCAGCCGGGTGATTTGCCAACGGTGACCATTAACGCGGTGTCCGGCGACGGCAACTTCAACATCATCGAACACAACCAGGCGACAACCATTACCGGCACGTCAACCCGTGTTCCTGTGGGCGGAATTATCACGCTGGTCATCACCGGTGAAGGTTATACCCACACGTATACCGCGACCGTGCAGGCCAATGGTAGCTGGAGTATTCCGCTGACGGCGGCGCAGGTGCAGGAATTGCCAGCGGGCAATAACACCTTCACCGTGACGGCGGATGACGTGGCGCAAAATGTGGCGACTGCGACGCAAAACGTCACGGTAGACCTGATTGCTCCGACGCTGAGTGTCACGGTGAATACCGGCGGTGACGGTTACATCAATCTGGCTGAGGCCGTGGCAGGCCTTCCGCTTACCGGTCAGACTGACCCGAATCTGGTCGTCAAAATTACGCTTAACGGTAAGGATTACTTCAGTACGGCCAACGGATCCGGCGTGTGGACGCTGAATATTCCGGGCGTGGATCTTCAGGCCATCACCACGGACGGCAACAAAACGGTCAGCGTCAGCGTCAGCGATGCAGCCGGAAACACCGCCAGTAACTCTGCTGATTTTACGCTGGCAATCCATGCGTTGCCGGTGCTGACGCTGGGCGTTGTGGCCGGCGATGGTGTGCTCAATATCAGTGAAGCAACCGCAGGGATCACGCTCACCGGCACCAGCAGCGGGCTGGCACCGGGGTCGACCGTTCTGGTGACCATTCCGGGGCTGGCGACGCCGGTATCCGGGACGGTCAATCCGGACGGACTTGGCTGGACTGCAACCGTTGAGCCGGGTGCGCTCAGCGGGCTGACGAGCGGCGTGGTGCAGGTCACCGTGACGGCGCAGGACGTGGCCGGTAACCCGGCGTCTTCCAGCGCAAGTCTGGATATCGAGCTGGGCGCACCGCCGGTTCCGACGATTAATACGCCGTTCACCGACGGCATTCTGAACGCCGCCGAAGCGGCAGCCACTCAGCTGATTACCGGTACTACCGGCATTACCGGTCCGGGCCAGACCGTTCTGGTGACGATTGACGGCACACCGGTGCTGGCAACAGTGGGCAATAACGGCGTCTGGACGGCCACCGTGCCTTCCGGTCTGTTACAGGGGCTGGCGGATGCGACACACACCATCAGCGTGACCACCACCGACAGTGCGGGCAACGTCAGCACTGCCGGAACCCTTGATTTCACCGCCCTCACGCACACACTGCCGGTAGCCGGGATCAACACGCCATTTACCGACGGCATTCTGAACTTCGATGAAGCATCTGATCCGCTGGGACAGGTCATCACCGGCACCACCGGGATCACCAGTGCAGGCCAGACAGTTACCGTGGTCATCAACGGTAACGCTGTGCCGGTGGTGGTTGATGCAGCGAACGGAACCTGGAGCGTTTCACTCACTTCTGCCCAGCTGTTGTCCTTGCAGGATGGCACCTGGCCGGTTGTCGTGACCGTGACCGACAGCGCCGGAAACTCCTCGGTGCTGCCAGTTTCTGTCGGGGTACAGATTCATTCCCTGCCTGCGCCAACCATCGATTTGCCATTCGGTGACGGCACGCTGAATATTACGGAAGCCTCTGTGGCGACCGGCGGGCAGACCATTACCGGTACAACCGGAGTGATCGGCGCAGGGCAAACCGTCAGCGTCGCTATTGCGGGCATCACGGGCAGTCCGTTTACGGCAACGGTGGATGCGGCAACCGGCGTCTGGAGTCTTAACCTGACGCCTGCCCAGCTGGCAACGCTGGGGCTGGCGACGGCAACGCATGCCATCACAGTCACTGCGACCGATGCTGTCGGTAACCATAATGATGCAACGGTAAGCTTTACCTCCCACCTGTCCGGGCCGGTGCCGGTCATTAATGAACCTTTCGCGGACGGCAACCTGAATATCGCTGAAGCCGCAGGTGTGAACATCATCACGGGTAACACCGGCATCACCGGCGACAACCAGAACGTTAAACTGACTATCGACGTCGGTGGCACCACCTATACCGCGACTGTCGATCCGCTCACAGGTAACTGGACTGTCAGCCTGCCTGCGGGCGTACTGAATTCTCTGGGCAGTGGTACGCATGATATCAACGTGACAGTTACGGATGCGGCGGGCAACAGTGCGCCAGCGACGCTGCCATTCACCAGCTATCTCACCGCACCAGATGTCACCATCAACACGCCATTTGGTGATGGTTATCTGAGTGCCGCCGAAGCAGCCGCGGTTGCCACAACGCCAGTCATCCTCAGCGGGACGACGGGCGTGACGGGTGCCGGGCAAAGCGTGGTGGTACTTGTCGGCGGTATCGCAATTCCGGGCGCGACGGTAGATGCGGACGGTAACTGGACGGTTTCTCTGAGCGCGGGGGAAATCGCCGATCTGCCGCAGGGACCGCAGCTGATCAGCGTGACCGCGACGGACGGCGGCGGTAATACCGGTTCGGCCTCAACCGATGTCGGCATTGCTGTCACCCTGCTTCCATCAGTGGCAGTCACCTCGTTTGCCGGTACCGGTTTTGACCTGACCTATGCAGAAAGCCAGAACCCGCAAACCATTACCGGTACCACCGTGAATGTGCAGGCCGGGCAACAGGTGACCGTGGCTGTCGGCGGCATTACCCATCAGGCAACGGTACTCGGTGATGGCTCATGGACATTAACGCTGACCCCGGCGGAACTGGCTACGCTGACCACCGGTGAAATTATCACTGCGCAAGTTTCCGATCTGGCCGGTAACCTGGCTAACGGTGTTTCCCTGCCGGTCAACGTGGATCTGACGCCGCCAGTCACGCCAACGCTGACGATTGATCCGGTTACCGGTGACAACGTCATCAACGTGGCGGATAACAATCCGACCAACATCACCGTTTCTGGTAAATCCATCAACGTGCCGGACGGCACGCCGGTGAATGTGACGGTGGGGGGCAATGCGCATGTGGCGACGGTCACCGGGGGGATCTGGTCAGTTTCTGTGGCGGCTTCTGAATTCGTGAACGGCACCAATACAACGGTCACCGCAACCACCCTTCTTCCGCCGACCATTGCCACACAGACCGTCGTGGTCGATACCAGCGCGCCGGTGGTGACCATCAACGACTTTACTGCGGACAACACTATCAACAACCTTGAATCGAAATCGGCGCAAACCATTTCGGGTACGGTGGTTGATAACAACAATAACGATGTGGGCAGTGTGGTGACCGTTTCGCTCAACGGTAAAACCTACACCACGACCGTGCTGGCGGGCGGTCTCTGGTCGGTCAGCGTACCGGCCGCCGATTTGCAGGCGCTGCCGCAGGGCACCGGCAACACCATTACCGCGACGGTCACGGATGCTGCCGGTAACCTCGGGGCTGCGACGCCACATCCGATTACTGTCGATACTTCCGCGCCGCTGCTCGCCCTTAATGCGGTTGCCGGAAACAACATCATTAATCTGGCTGAATCACTGGTAAACGTCGTGCTCGGCGGGACGTCCTCCGGTGCGGATGGTCAGACGGTGACGGTGACACTCGGTGGTGCAACCATCGGGACGGCACTCATTCAGCCGGGCGGCGCCTGGTCTCTGAACCTGACGCCAGCGCAGATGTTGCTGCTCAACGACGGTTCCCTGACCCTGGCGGCGACGGTCTCCGATGCGGCGGGTAACACCACCAGCGTCTCAGCCGGTCTGGATATTTTCTTCAACAAACTGCTCGATGTGAGCGTGGCCAGCGGACTGGGACTAACCGACGGTTACCTCAGTCTGGCGGAATCTCAGGTCGCGCAAATCCTCAGCGGTACGGCAATTGGCGCAGGCGTGGGTTCAGTGGTGTCTACCGTGATTAACGGCACGACACTGTCTGCCATCGTCGGCGCCAACGGGGCATGGGCCTTCACCATTCCGGCAACGTTGCTGGGTGCATTGGGTGATGGCACACAGGTTCTGAACCTGACCATCACTGATGCTGCCGGTAACGTCAAAGTTGAACCGCTGAACATCGACGTCATAAAAACCCTGCCGGTGCTGGGTGCGCTTGACCCGATCTTTGGCGGCAACGGCCTGCTGAATGCGGTCGAAGCACTGACCGCACAGACTATCGGCGGGGTGGCAACGGCAGTGGATGGCACGCAGGTGACCGTCACGCTGGGCGGTAAAACCTACAATACAACGGTGACGGCGGGTGCCTGGAACATCAGCATTCTGCCGGGTGACCTGGCCACGCTGCTCGACGGCAATCTGAACATAGGCATTACGCTGACAGACCCGGCGGGCAACTCCACCAGCACTACGATTCCGGTGGGTATTGCGATCCACAACCTGCCAACCGTCGTGCTTAACACGGTGTTTGGCGACGGCGTGCTCAATATCGCCGATTTGCTGGTCAATCAGACGATCAGCGGGACCGTGTCGAACGTGGCAGCAGGAACGGCGATTGCGGTGCAGGTCGGTACACAGACTATTAATGGCGTGGTCGATGCGACGGGGCATTTCCTGGTCACCGTTACACCGGATATTCTCAGCACGCTGGCCGGTACGACAGCGGCTGTGAGCGTCAGCGTTGTGGATGCGGCGGGTAACGTCGGCACTGCGGCTGCTAACGCCGTACTCGACCTCGTCAGGCCGGTCATCAACCTCACTTCCGTGCTGGGTGACGGGCTGCTCAGCGCCGCTGACGCCCTGACTACTCAGGTGATTGGTGGGACGATCGGGGGTGTGGCGACCGGCACGCAGGTTCAGGTGACGCTTGGCGGGAAAACCTTCCTCGGCGTGACCGACAACACCGGTGCCTTCAGCATCACCCTGCAACCGGGTGACCTGAAAGCACTGGGCGACGGCACCTTTGTGGTCGGCGTTTCTGTCACGGACAGCGGTGGCAACACCACCACGGTCAATGGTTCGCTGACGTCCATTGTCAACGCGATACCGAAAATTGTGCTGGATCCGATCTTTGGCGGTGACGGAATTCTTAATGCTGCTGAAGCGCTGCTCACGCAGACTATCAGCGGGACGGTGACCAACGGACGCGTCGGTGAAACGGTCAACATCAACATTGGTGATGGCTTGCTGAATCTGACTGCGGTCGTCGGCAGTGACGGCAAATTCTCCGCGTCACTTTCGCCGTTGCAACTGGCCGGATTGCTTGACGGCAACCTGACGATCGTCACCTCGGTGACCGATCCGGTGGGCAACACCGCATCGAATACTGTCGGCATCAACGTCGGTATCCACAATCTGCCATCGATTGTTCTTAATCCGATCTTTGGCGATGGCGTGCTTAACGTGGTTGACCTGCTGACGGGCCAGACCATCAGCGGTGTCGCCAGCAACGTGGCGGTGGGAACTCAGGTACAGATTAGCCTCAACGGTAAAAACTACGTGGCGACAACCGGTACCGGCGGCGTATTCAGCGTCACCGTTCCGGTGGTGGATCTGAAGACCATTCTCAATGGCTCGCCAAACGTGGTCGCCAGTTTGACGGATGCCACCGGCAACCCGGCGTCGGTGACCAGTGTACTGAGCGTAGTCGCGCAGTCTCTGCCAACCATTACCCTCAATCCGCTGTTTGGCGATGGCCTGCTCAACGCCGCCGATGCGCTGCTCACCCAGACTATCAGCGGGACTACCACTAACGCGCAGGGTTCGACAGTCAGCATCAACGTCGGCGGTAATATCCTGACCGCGCTGGTGAAAGCCGACGGCACCTTTAGTGTCGCGATCCCGCAACTGACGCTTTCGAGCCTGCTCGACGGCACACTGAACGTGGCTGCATCCGTCACTAACGCCGCAGGCAATGCGGTGAGCGGCAACGCAACGGCGACGGTGGGGATTCATACGCTGCCATCGCTGGTGGTCAACACGCTGTTCGGTGGCGACCATTATCTGAATGCGGCGGAAGCGGGGGTGAATACCAACATTACCGGGACGTCCAACCTGACGAACGGTACGGTGAGCGTGACCGTCGGGACGGTGACGCATACCGGCACCATCACGAACGGCGTCTGGAGCGTGCCGTTTACCTCTGCAGAACTCAAAGGGCTGGCCGACGGTTCGACACAGGTTTCTGTGGTGGTCACGGACTCCGTGGGCAACATTGCAACGTCTTCGAACCTGCTGACCGTACTGACTCATGAACTGCCACTGGTCGCGCTGAATCCGTTGCTCGGCCTGACCCTTGGCTTGGTGGGCGGTATTCTGGGCGGACAGGGGCTGACGCTGAGCGGGACCAGCCGCAACATCGCTCAAGGCGGTCTGGTCAGCGTGACCCTGCTGGGGAATACGCTGGCGGGCACCGTACAGGCCGATGGTTCATGGACGGTTAAGTTCAGCAGCGCATTGCTGAGCAGTTACGGACTGACCGGGTTGCTGGCGGCATTACTTGGCGCGGTTGTTGAACTTAAAGCCGTCGATGTGGCAGGTAATGGTTTTGATGCACATGTCGGTCTGACCGTAGGTTCAACGTTGCCGGCTGACACCCAGACGCTCGCCGTACAGTCTCTGGCGGTAGAGGACACCCATACGCTGGCGGCGGTTCACACCACCGATACCAGCAGTTCAACCACAGACACCACCACCCACACCACCAGTACGCTGACCGATCCGCTGGTCACGGCGGACACCAGTTCGTCCACCACCAGCACCTCGACCAGTGCAACGTCGGAAACCACATCTCATGCGGACACGGCGTTCTCGATTGGTGGTGTCACCATCGACCTGACGGCAACGGACGGCGTGGCGATCGGCGGCGCCGGTAACGACACCATCTCGGTTCATACCCTTGATTTCTCGCAAATCGACGGCGGAACCGGTGTCGATACCTTGTTGCTGGCGGGCACCAATCAGCATCTGGATCTGACTTTGCTCGGGCTGAAAGTTGAACATATCGACATCTTCGATTTGGGCACTTCCGGCACCAACAGCATCTCGCTGAATCTGCACGAGGCGCTGAACGTGAAGGACAACCCGACGGATGAAGTGATCATTAAAGGGGGCGAAGGCAGCCTGGTGAACCTGCAAATGGGTACCGACGGCGCATGGGCTGAAACCGGGCAACGTACGGTGGATGGCCTGACCTTCGACGTTTATCACAACGCTTCACTGGATACATCCAACACGTTGGGAGACGTACTGGTGCAACACGGTTTACACGTCCAGCAAAGCTAAGTCAGACCTGCGCCTCCCTTGTAGCGGGGGGAGGCGCAACACCAAAACAATCGGCGTAATTAAGTGGTGTCGGTAATGAAAAATAAGAAAGTGATACGGCCAGTGGCCGTTATCTTGGGCACGTTGTGCCTGACCGGGTTAACAGGGAATTTCAATGTGGTTGTGGCGGCGGTTAAACAGCCGGAATTTAACTGGCAGGCGGCACCGACGGAAGAGATGCGCGCCAGTCTGACATTACGTGATGCCATCTTGCGGGCGTTTGCGCGAAATCCGCAAATCGCGGAGGCGGCGGCGCAAATCCGCGTAGGCGGCGGGAATCTGGATGCGGCGAAAAGTGCGTGGTATCCGCAGGTTTCATTGCAAGGGGCGGGCGGGAAATCCCGTCAGACGTATGCATCGGGAGATCAGAGCAGCAACGGGTCGGCGGGGATTCAGCTCAGCCAGCTGCTGTGGGATTTCGGGAAAACCAACGGCAGTATCAGCGAGCAGGAGTACCTTTCGGACTCTTACCGGTTTTCACTTTACAGCACGATGACCGATGTGGCGCTCAGCACCATGCAGGCCTATCTGTCGGTCAAACGCTATCAGGCGCTGGTTCTGGCGTCTCAGGACAATATCGAATCGCTGACCCGCGTCAGGGATACCGCTAAACTGCGCGCCGACGCCGGGCTGAGTTCTCAGTCTGACGTCTTGCAGGCGGAAACCCGCATCGCCGGGATGCGGGCAACCGTCGAACAATACCGTGCGCAGGCGCGTTCCTCACAGGCGCAGCTGACCGTACTGACCGGTGTGGTGTCCAGCGACCTGCCGGATCTGCCTGAAAGTCTGCTCAATCAGAAAGTCACTCTCGACAAAATCCCTTATGAAAACAGCACACTGGTGCGCGCGGCGCAGGCCAAGCAGCAGGCGGCGATTGAGCAGGTCAATCAGGCCGAAGCGCAGCACTGGCCGACAGTGAAAGTCCAGGCCGGGCGCACGCGTTATGACAATAACGGTGGCAGCGGTTCGTACTGGGACGATCAGCTCCAGCTGGCGGTGGATGCGCCGGTCTATCAGGGCGGTGCGGTCAGCGCCAAAGTCCGTGCGGCGGAAGGTCAGCGTCAGGCGGCGCAGGCGGATGTGGAAAAAGCCAAGCTGGATATCAACCAGAAAGCCTCCACCGCCTATGCCGACATGATCGGCGGCCAGCAGCGGCAGGTGGCAGGCGAGGAACAGTATTCCAGCGCCACACACACCCGCAGCGTGTATCAGGATGAATACAAACTCAGCAAGCGCAGCCTGAACGATTTGCTCAGCGTGGAGCAGGACGTTTTTCAGGCCGACACCATGCGTATTGGCGCGCTGTACGACGGCTGGGACGCAACGGTGCGTTATGCCGCGGCGGTCGATAATCTGGTCGATATGCTGGGCATTGACCGCCAGAAACAATCCGGTGACACCCTCCCGGCGCTGTAAAAACAGAGCCGCCGGGAGAAGCCAGAAGCATTCGATAACGAGGTTGAAATGAGCAATGAAGCAGCAACACCTTTGTCGATCGACGTCTGGATAAGCGCCATGGGGCGCGTGGCCGAAACATTCGGTAAACCAGCAGATCCTCTTTTTCTTCGCCAGCAAATGCGCTGGTTCGAACATCAGCCGTTACGCCGTCAGCTTGATCGCCTGAGCGGCCTGATGGGATTGCAAATCGGCATGGTCAGCTGGAATCAGGTACGCTGGCGGCAGGAAGTTTTGCCTGCCGTTATTACGCTGGCGCAGGGCGGTATTGCGGTTCTTGAACAGCTGCATGACGACGGCAACGTTGATTACTGGCTGAGCGACGGCGGCGATTTACTGCGTTCGGCCGAGCTGGTAACGCTGCTTGAACAAAGCAACGGCCCGGTCTTTTTGGTTGGCGTCGCGCCGCGCGGGCGCGATCAGCGTATCGACCAGTTTGTTCAGCCGCATAAAAAACACTGGTTCTGGGAAAACTTCCGCGGTTCCGGGCGCAAAATCGCAGAAATCTCGCTAGCCTCAGTTTTGGGTAACGTGCTGGCACTGGCGGGGATTTTGTTCTCCATGCAGGTCTACGACCGGGTGATCCCGGCGCAATCTTTCCCGACGCTGTGGGTACTGTTCTTCGGCGTGGTGCTGGCGGCGGGGATGGAATACATCATCCGCCTGATGCGTACGCTGGTGTCGGATCTCATGGGCAAAAAGATTGACCTCAAGGTTTCATCGCTGTTTTTCGTGCGGGCGATGAGCATCAAAAATGACGACCGGCCAAAATCCACCGGCTCCTTTATTTCCCAGCTGCGTGAAATCGATCAGGTGCGCGAACTGCTGACATCCACCACGGTCAGCGCCGCTGCCGATATGCCGTTTGTCCTGCTGTTTCTCGGCATCATGTTTTTCATCGGTGGCCCGCTGGTGATCATCCCGCTATTGGCTATCCCACTGATTGTTATCCCCGGCATTCTGATCCAGTGGCCGATGGCAAAACTGGCGAAAGAAGGCATGCGTGAAAGTGCGCTGCGCAACGCCGTGCTGGTGGAAACCATCGAAGGCATTGAAGACATCAAAGCCTTGCAGGCGGAAGCGTATTTCCAGCGTCAGTGGGAGCAGACTCATGAAGTCAGCGCCGCCGTGGGTATGAAGCAACGTTTGTGGGGCGCGCGCCTGACCGGCTGGGCATCGACGGTTCAGCAACTGACCTACGGCGGCATGCTGGTGTTCGGGGTCTATCTGGTGCTGAGCGGTGATATCACTACCGGTACGCTGGTCGCCAGCAGCATGCTTTCCTCACGGACCATCGCGCCATTAATGCAGCTGACGATGGTCTTCTCCCGCTGGCAGCATGCGAAAAGCGCCATGCGCGGGCTGGATGATCTGCTGAAAAAACCGGTTGACCGGCCCGCTGATGCGGAACTGTCGCATTGCCCGACGCTGAGCGGTCATTTCAACGTGCGCAATCTGCAATACACCTACGACAAAGAGAATTCGCCGAACGTGCTCGGCATTGGTCAGCTGGAAATCAAACCCGGCGAACGCGTGGCGATTCTGGGCAAAGTCGGGGCAGGGAAATCGACGTTGCTGAAATTGCTGTCCGGCCAGGCCAGCCCGTCGCAGGGCAAAATCCTGATTGATGGCGTTGATATGACCAAAGTCGAACCGGCAGATATCCGCCGCCAGATTGGTTATCTGTCGCAAGATTCGCGGCTGTTCTTCGGCACCTTGCGCCAGAACCTGATGCTCGGGTATCCGCATGCGACCGATCAGGAAATGTTGCAGGCACTGCGCATCAGCGGCGCGTTGTCGATGGTGCAGGCCGATGCCTCCAGCCTCGACAAAATCATCAACGAAGGCGGGCGCGGATTGTCCGGCGGACAACGCCAGATGGTGATGCTCAGCCGCATGATTTTACGAAATCCGCAGGTGGTATTGCTCGATGAACCGACCGCGTCGATGGATGAACAGCTTGAGGATTACGTGATCCGCCAGCTTCACGCCTGGCTGGTCGGACGCACGCTGATTGTGGTGACGCACCGTCCGGCGCTGCTCAAACTGGTTGACAGAATTGTGGTGATGGATAACGGACGGGTGGTGGCCGACGGGCCACGGGATCAAATTCTGGCAACTGCCGCCACCAACACACCGGCTCCGGCCGCGGCGGTGGTGGCTGAAACCAAACAGGGCGCAGCCTGAGCTGCTAAGGGTCCCGCATGGCACACGTAACATTGAATGATGAGTTGGAAGCCGAAAGCCGGAAAGTGTCGTGGGTTATCTGGGTGACGCTCGGCAGCCTGCTGGTCTTTTTCATCTGGGCGCGTTTTGCCGTGCTGGATGAAGTGACGGTAGGTACCGGTAAAGTGACACCGTCGAGCAAAGCGCAGCAGATTGATTCTCTGGACGGCGGCGTGATTTTAAAACTGATGGTGCAGGAAGGTTCGGTCGTCAGCCGCGGCCAGCTCCTGGCACAACTCGACCCGACCCGTTCGCAATCAAACTATGGCGAAGCGGCCTCACGCGTCAGAACCCTTCGCGCGTCTTCTGAACGTCTGAGCGCGGAACTGACCGGTGCGCCGCTGAAATTCAGCCCGGAAACCATGAAATCCCCGGAACTGGTGGCGCGCGAACGTCAGCTTTATTTGTCGCGTAAACAGAACCGTGATGAGACGGTGACCAACCTGAATCAGTCCCTCAAACTGGTGAATGACGAAATCAACATGACCCAGCCGCTGGTCGCCAAAGGTGCCGCGGGGCAGGTGGAAGTCATCCGCCTGAAACGTCAGGCCAGCGAACTGCGTGGCAAAATCGACGATGCGACCAACCAGTACGCGGTGCGTGCGCGCGAAGAGCAGGTGAAAAATAACGCCGATCTGGATGCAGAGTTGCAGGTCATGGCGGGTAAAGAGGATCAGGTCACCCGTTCCGAGTTGTATTCGCCGGTTCACGGCATCGTAAAAGACATTCAGGTCTCCACCGTCGGTGGCGTACTCCAGCCGGGCGGCAAGCTGATGGAAATTGTCCCGATTGAAGACCAGTTGCTGATCGAAACGCGTATCAACCCGCGTGACATCGCCTACATCCGGCCAGGATTACCGGCCACGGTAAAAATCTCGGCCTATGACTCGTCGATTTATGGCGACCTCGAAGGCAAAGTCGAAGGCGTATCGCCGGACACCTTGCAGGATGAAGTGAAGCGCGACCAGTATTACTACCGTGTTTACGTCCGGACGGATAAGGCGTTCCTGACCAATAAAGCCGGACGCCAGTTCCCGATTGTGCCGGGGATGGTGGCGAACGTCGATATCAAAACAGGGCAGAAAAGTGTTCTGGATTACCTGATTAAACCATTGAATAAAGTGAAGGAGTCTCTGAGGGAGCGGTGAGGAGGAGGGCGTTGCTTGTGTGGCTTCAACTTCAACTTCAAGGTCGTGGGCGTCGGCCCACACCGACTTGGGGGACGGCTTATCGCCGCCGCCCCCCAAGCCCCCCGGGCTCTTTCACTGCGCGCTTTGCGGGCACGACGGACATGTTCTGACGCAATTGTGGGTGGCGCAAAATGTCATCGCTGCGCGATTCCCGAATTTCAGGTTTACTCGGCCTACGGCCTCGCCCTTCGGGCCGTCACTTCGTGACGTTGTCTCGCTCCGCTCGGCTCGAGCCTCTGGTCTCGAACCATTCATTCGGTGCCATTTTTGAGCACGCCAATAAACTTATCTAAAAGATAAATCCATTCCGTTTTTGAATTTAAGCCCGGATTGGGCGGCGAGCCCAAAATATCACCCGCTATTGCAGCGGCTCCTGCAAACGAAACTCCGCCACCGGATCTTCCACTTCGGCTTTCCGTTTATCCTGCCATAAATTCATGCGTGCCCGCAGTGAGCCGTTGAGATCCTGATGCACCTGTCTGGTGGCTTCGGATTCGGGATTCAGTTCGAGAGCAAACTCAATAAACTTGCTGGCGGTGTAACGGTTTTTCTTTGTGCCGGTGCCTGTCAGCCACGCCATGCCCAGCGTGTAGGCGGCTTCGGCGCGATCGGGATGCGCAGGATTATGCAGAATTTCGGGTAACCACTGGCCGGTGGCGAGACGTTTTTCCGCTTCTGTGCCGTTATCCAGCGCACAGCTGGCGCGGAAGTAGGCGGCGGAAAGATGTCCGGCGTCGGCGGCGCGCTGATACCAATGCATGGCCTGCTCGTAATCCGGCTCTGCGCCAAGGCCTTCCCGCAGGGCGTTGGCACAGGTAAACATGGCGGGCACCAGCCCGGAGCGTGCGGCGCTGAGCACGCAATCCATCGCGTTGCTGTCGTTGTGATATTGCTCCGGCACATCCTGATGCCAGCC
Source organism: Rahnella sp. BIGb0603 (assembly GCF_024808755.1). Taxonomy (NCBI): domain Bacteria; kingdom Pseudomonadati; phylum Pseudomonadota; class Gammaproteobacteria; order Enterobacterales; family Yersiniaceae; genus Rahnella; species Rahnella sp. BIGb0603. The sequence continues at coordinate 509,342 of NZ_JANUEX010000003.1, forward strand.
GTTGCGGTAGAAAAAGTACAGTTCGTAGCAGTGAATGGCGCTGCCGTGACGAGCCATTTCGGTCATCAGGAAATGCGCGGCGTCCAGATCGTCGTTGATCGCCATGTCGTGCGCCAGTGTGACCAGATCTTTCACCGGCTGTTCGTCACCGGATTGCTGCATCATAGACCAGGCGTGTTCCATTAATCCGCTGCTCAGCTCTGGTCTGGCGGGCAATCCGTACAAACCATATTGCAACGCGGCAGCGGCAAAGCTGACCAGCACCGGATCGGTGGCCTGACTCAGCGCACGGGTCAGCAAGTGCGTCAGAACCGGCAATCCTTCCTGATGGCCATTCGCCAGCACCGCACGGGAAATAAAGAGCGCGGCAAAATGACCGGGCATCGCCTGCGGGGAAACCGCGAAGAGATCCTGATAAACCGCCAGCCCCGCCTGATCGTCATCCTTCCAGTACGCCATGCAGATCCCGGCCAGATCCAGCAAACGGACGCGGGTAGCGGGCTCCAGTGGTTGTGCAAGTAAACCAGCCAGTTGTTGCTGTAATTGCGCGGCTCGCGGGGATTCCCGGTCCGCGATTTCGCCGGATAAGGCATCGCACAGCGCATTTGCGCGGAACTGGTTGCGCTCATCGTCACTGAATTCCGCACAGAGCGGGCCGTCGATAATCAGCATCTGCTGCTCATCGCTGCCGCCCCAGAATGCGGAATGGAATAAAAGGTAGGATTCCATCGTGCCGACGTCCGCGTGGCGTACCGACATCGCCATGCGCAGCCAGTAACTGAGCGCTTCGTCGTCCGCTTTGCGGGTTTGTTGCAGGGCGGCAGGCAATGACTGCGGCCAGTGTGTCGCAGGTTCAAAACCCAGTGCATGGATGTGCGCGATACCCGCCTGCCAGATTTCGCTGCCCTGAATCGAGAACTTCTCATGCAGCGGTTTGGGGATTTCACCGGCGAATAAAGATTTAAGCCAGTACGGTTCACCGAAGCCGCCGCTGAGATTCATCATATGGCGGAAAGCGTGGGTCGGGCGGGTATGCAGCTCAATGGCTTTCAGGAAAGCCAGCACGGCGTAATCGCAGCAGAGCTGGGCACCAAGCCACTGGTGATCTTCAATGTCTTCTTCATTGGGTGCCTGACGGATCATCCAGGCATTTTCGTGCCAGACCATCCCCAGTAAAACATGCGCGTGATAGCTCTGCGGACATTGCTGCGCCCAGTCGCTGAGGATCTCCAGCGGATTCAGTGCCTGGAACTCCGTGCCGCCAAACAGCGTGGATGGATGCATTAATAATCCGTAATCGCTGTGGCTTTCGCCCTGATTCTGCCAGCTACGCATATGTGACAACAGCCACTCGTCGAGTTTGAGAAAACGGCGGGTTGCCAGAAGCATTCTGGCTTTGGAGATGTTATCTGGCTGGTCCTGTTGTGGCATGGGGTTCCCTGAACAGTTGAAAAATAAGATCTTGCGTGGCACCGGCAGTGTACCTGTCTCCCCTGAGGCGATCAGCGGGATTGGTCTGACTTTATCTATAGTAACGGATCTGAACCGTCGCTGACCAATAAACCCTCTCCACAATATCGATTAATAATAATCCGGAAATTCCTTAATAATTCCTAGGATTAGATATCAACTATTAATAAAATCGGGGTGTGAATAATGGAGAAACTGTGAGGTAATTATGGAGAAAAGTACTTGTTGTGCGCGATATAATTAAGTGATGAATGTCACATTAAGTTATTATTTCTTATAAAAATCAAAAAAAAACCGACCACTAAGGGTCGGCTGTTGTTTCCACAAGACGGGGAATGAGGGTAATAGAATAACAAATAATGATGATAGCGAGAGGGAGTATATATTATTAGGAGGAGGTTGCTTTATCACTTAGTGCGGTAAGTATCATGTATATCCTATTGTTTTTATTGTAATTCTTATTAAATTAGCTTTGCGTGCTTTATTTTAACAATTATCAGTGGCACTAAAAATGCTCAATTTTAATAAATTGTTACACCTTCTAATAAATAGGAAATGTCTTAACTAATTTCGTATCATTTTCTTTCTGGATTAATAGTAATTATATCCAGAGAATGGATTTGCCATGTCGGGCCAAAATTCATACAAGCGTTATGCAATATCTAAAGCAGTAAAAAAACGTGTACTTTACATTCAGTGGCACGGCCCGACACCTATCGAGGACAGAAAAATGAAACTCCGTGTTCTTTCACTCATGATCCCTGCGTTAGTGGTTGCAGGCTCAGCAAGTGCGGCAGAAGTTTATAATAAAGATGGTAATAAACTGGACCTTTACGGTTTAGTTGATGGTTTGCATTACTTTTCAAACAACGCGGGCAATGACGGCGATCAGAGCTACATCCGTCTGGGCTTCAAAGGCGAAACGCAGATTACCGACCAGCTGACCGGTTACGGCCAGTGGGAATATCAGGTTCAGGCCAACCAGGCCGAAAGCTCAGATGACGGTGACCGCGCCTTTACCCGTTACGGTTTTGCCGGTCTGAAATTTGGCGATATGGGTTCCTTCGACTACGGTCGTAACAATGGCGTCATGTATGACGTAGCCGCCTGGACCGACATGCAGCCAGAGTTCGATGGTTCCACCTACGGTGCTGACCAGTTCCTTTATCAGCGTACCAACGGCGTTGCGACTTACCGTAATGACAACTTCTTCGGGCTGGTGGATGGCCTGCACTTCGCTCTGCAATATCAGGGCAAAAATGACAGCGGTGGCGGCGAGCCTGGTACACGTGATGTACTGACGCAGAACGGCGACGGTTACGGGATGTCCCTGAGCTACGATATTGGCGCGGGCGTCAGCGTGGCGGGTGCCTTCTTCAATTCTGACCGTACTGATGAGCAAAATACCGCTCCTGGCATCATGGGCGACGGTAAAAAAGCGGAAGGTTACACCGGCGGTCTGAAATATGACGCTAACAACGTTTATCTTGCAGCGATGTTTACTCAGGCTTACAACGCTTCCCGTTTCGGTTCTACCGATTCAGAAGCTTATGGTTATGCTAACCAGTCACAGGCCTTCGAAGCTTACGCAAGCTATCAGTTCGATTTCGGCCTGCGTCCGTTCGTCGCCTATAACCAAACGCGCGGTAAAGATTTAGGAACCGACCGTCTGGGCAACAACTACCAGGATCAGGATCTGGTGAAATTTGTCGACCTGGGTGCGACTTACTACTTCAACAAAAACATGTCGGCCTATGTTGACTACAAAATCAACCTGATCGACAGCAGCACCTTCACCGATAACGCCGGTATCAACACCGATGACGTTACCGCGGTAGGTCTGGTGTATCAGTTCTAAGCGTGCCTTTCTCAGACACAGAATAGCGCTTTGTTTTTGCAAGACTTGAGTACAAGCAGTCAAAAAAGCAGTAAAAGAACGCGGCCTCTGATGGCCGCGTTTTTTGTCACTGTAAGGCTACGATTCTCAGGCTGATTTCTGATGGATCAGATGAAGCGGGGGAGAAACGTCGAGTTCGATGTTCGGGTTTTGGCGAAATTCATGAGGCGTGATGTTAAAACGCTTACGGAACATGTAGGTAAAATGCGACTGCGAGCCAAACCCGAAATCCATCGCGATATCAAAAATCGGGGTTTCACTGCTGCTCAGCTGATAAACAGCGCTCGCCAGACGGCGTTCCCTGATGTACTTCCCCAGAGAAATACCTGTCGATTCTTTAAATAATTTTTGCATGTGCCAAAGCGAATAGCCTGAATACTCAGCCAGTTCTTCAAGATGGATGACGCGACCAAGATGGCCTTCAATCCATTTACTGAGTGCGCAGACGATAGCGATATGAATGTCTTGAGCCATAACCAGTCTGTATTAAGGTTGAATACCGCTATTATACACGACTTCGCCATGATGGCGTGGCAGGTGTTGCTCAGTTGATGGCGGAGCAGACAACTTGCAGAAATGGCCCGGTGGGCAGAACGACGAGCGTCGTCTGGCGGGCCATCATGTTAACGTAGCAGGATCCAGTGAATTAACCGCGCTATGCCATCGTCAACCACAACAATCCCGACGAGAATAAGAACGATCAAAATGACGAAGTTCTTACCGGTTGGCACAGTGATTTCTCCCTCGTGAACGCTGTTTACCAGGGGCCGCTACCCTGCATATTGAGGGCAATAACGCCCAGACAAACCGCGACAAAAACGATAAAAACGATAAGAAGCCGTTTCATTTTTTTCTGACAGAGCGCGCTGCTCTTCCTCCGCGTGGACTTCAACTGACAAAACATCCGCACGTTAACCGCTTCTTTCGGTGAGATCCAGCGTGTCAGCGTTTTTTCGCTATTTTTCTACGCTTCGTTTAACCATCAGTCGCCGGTCTACGCACCAGATCCGTTTTCTGACCGCCATTGATAACGGTCGTTGGCGGTGTTTCCGGCACCAGCGCATCCGGCGCAATGTTCATGTGGTTAAGAATTTCGCCCATGATATGCCCGAATATCGGGCCCGCTACCGAGCCACCGAAGTGTTTACCGGCCTGCGGGTTGTTGACCATCACCACCAGCGCCACGCGCGGATTACTGGCCGGTGCAACACCGGCGGTGTAGTTGATGTAACCGCCATCGTATTTGCCGCTGGCACCCATTTTTTCTGCAGTACCGGTTTTAATCGCTAAACGGTAGCCGGGCACCGCCGCACTGAGGCCGGAGCCGCCGGGCAGGGCGTCACTTTCCATCATATGAATGACCGTCCTGACCACATCGGCGGACATCACGCGGGTGCCCAGTACCGGAGGCGTAACCTTGGTTATCGACAGCGGACGGTAAATGCCTTCCGCGCCGATGGTGGCGTATTCACGGGCGATTTGCAGCGGCGTGACGCGCAGGCCGTAGCCGAAGGAGAACGTGGCGCGTTCGATGTCTGCCCAGCGGTCACGGTGCGCCGGGAAGTAACCGCTGCTTTCGCCGCCGATCCCTAAATCAGTGGCTTTACCCAGCCCGAACGACTGATAAAGCTGAACCAGCACGTTGGCAGGCATCGCAAGTGCAATGTGTGATACCGCGATGTCGCTGGATTTTTGCAAGATGCCGGTAATGGTCAGCGCTGGCCAGTGCCCAACGTCTTTAATCAGGTGACCGTTAACGGTGTACGGATGGGTATCGAGCACGGAATCCGGGCGAATCATACGGCGCGCCAGACCGGCCATGACCACCAGCGGTTTGACCGTCGAACCGGGTTCAAAACTGTCGCTGATGGCGACGTTACGCATGTCTTTAGGCTGAACGCCCGCGTAGTTATTCGGGTTGTAAGACGGGAAGGAGGCCATCCCCAAAATTTCACCGGTGCTCACGTCGACCAGCACGGCAGCGCCGGATTCTGCCTGGTTGAGCAATACGCCTTCACGCAGCCGCGAATACAACACGTACTGCATAAAGCTGTCGATACTCAGGTTAATGGTCGGCGGCTGTTGCGGTGCGACTTCTTTCAAAATCCCGATGACGTTGCCGTGGCGATCCTGGCGGTATTCGCGCATGCCGGGTTTGCCCTGCAACAAGGCATTAAAACCTTTTTCGATGCCATTAAGGCCTTCGTTATCAGTACCGACCACGCCGACGAGGTTTGCTGCGGCTTCACTCATCGGGTAATAGCGGCTGTCGTCGTTTTGGCTGGAGACACCGCCAAGGTGCAACTGGCCGATATCACCGGCAATCCCTTCTTCGATTTTTCGACCGAGATAAACGAAACGGCGCTGCGGATCACTGTTGATGGTTTGCTGTAATTGCGAAAGCGGGACATTCAGCGCAGAAGCCAGATATTGCCATTTCGGGCTGTTGAGGTCGCTGTGTAGTTCCAGAATACGGAACGGGTCAGCAATAATATCTTTTGACGCCACACTGAGCGCGAGAGGGTGCCCGTTGCGGTCGGCAATCGTGCCGCGCCCGGCGGGAATAATGCTGGAACGCAGTGAACGCGAATCCGCTTCTTTTTCCAGCATGGGCTGATTGAGCAGCTGTAAATAGCCTACGCGGCCCAGCAGAAGTGCCAGACAGCAGACAATGCCGAGACAGATCAGCGCAAAGCGCTTGGTGTAAAAATGAGGTTGGGCGCTGGATTTTCTTGGGCTCGGTGGCATGGCTGTTTCGCAAAGTCGTTGACGCGTTTGAAGCGAAAAGCGATGACGCGAAGGCAGTTAGCCGGATGAAATTAATCCAGACTGTGCCCGATAAAACGGCGGCTCATCGCTCTGAAAGATAATGAATTTATATAACGTTCACATCTTATATTAAGCGATAGCTATGGGTTGTTTAATTCAATTGCTCTTTGTAACCAAGTGCAACCGAGACGCACCTTTTTACTCGACCGAAAGCCATTCGTCGGCTTCTTCAAACATTTCTTCCAGCATTTGGTTTAATTGCGAACGTTCCTGCTTGCTGGCTCCGTGCGTATTCAGCCCGTTGGCCTGCATCGGTTTCACTTTTACTTCAGCGTCAGGGAACATGCGGTGTACCCGCTTAACCAGTTCTGCCTCAATTTTTTCACTGGCATTTGGGATCCTTGAGACATTCCGTTTGTCAAAAATCAGTTCGACCCGCATAGCTTTCCTCGTTTTCTGGCTGGGGGAGAAAAATAACTGTTGAAATATACAGTGTTATCTTTGCGGGTCCAAGCAATTTTTAGCGTAGTTTCTGGATGATGCCCAGACTGTCCAGCCGTTCACGGTTATGGGCGCGTCGTAAATCCAGTTCCGGGCCCGCCGGGACAATTCCGGTCGGATTCAGCCACAGAATTCCGTAATAGCCTTGTTTGATGTGCGCCAGATTGACGGTGTCACTGATCCCCGGCCACTGATAGAGTTCACGCAAATAATTTGAAAGATTAGGATAGTCTTCAATACGGCGGATATTGCATTTGAAAGCGCCGTGATATGCGCTGTCGAACCGCACCAGCGTAACGAACAAACGCCAGTCGGCTTCTGTGAGGTACTCCCCGGCGATATAACGGTGGCTGTCTAAATGGGCTTCCAGCATATCAAGTGTGCTGAAAAGCCGGGTGACGGCCACGCCGTAGCTTTCCTGCGTTTTCGCAAAGCCGGTTTTGTACACGCCGTTATTGACGTCGTGATAAATAATTTCGTTCCAGCGGTCGATTCCCTCGCGCAGCGGGGCAGGGTAGAAATCATCCTGATTGCCGTTGAGGGCGTCGAAAGTGTGGTTAAGGATGCGGATGATGTCGGCTGATTCGTTGTTCACGATGCGACCTGCCTGGCGATCCCACAAAACGGGTACAGAAACTTTGCCGGTGTAATGTGCATCGCTGGCGGTATACAGCTCATGAACGTGGCGGATGGCCGGGATTTTATCTCCGGCATCCTGAGGCTCGTCGAACGTCCAGCCATTTTCGCCAATGACCGGTTGTGCGATGGAAACGGAAATAAACTTTTCCAGCCCTTTCAGATGACGGAATATCAGGGTTCGCGAAGCCCACGGGCAAAGATAAGAAACGAAAAGCTGATAACGGCCTGCCTGCGGCTCGATGTGTGTTTCACGAAACGCGGTTTCCTCGCGATGAAAGGCGCCGTTTTTAATTTCTTCTTTAGCGACGTCGCCGCTTACCCATTTTCCGTTGACCAGTCCCGACACGATGGCTGTACTCCGATAACGTTATTATTGTTGATGAACTTACCGTAGCGGTTTTGTATGAGTTCATAAACGACATAATTTTCAAAAAGAAGGTCAAATAAACTGAAGGGGATTTTGACGGGAAGCGGAAGGGATGATTCCATAAAAAAACCAACCGGTTAAGGTTGGTTTTTCAGGTGTCCTGCAAAACGATTAATTGGCCAGGAAGCGTTTTTCGTCGGTCAGAACCTGTAACAGCAGGCCAAGTTCCGGCTTCTGATCTTTAATCCGTTTACCGTTATTATCGAAGGCGCGGTAATCCCCGTCGCTTTCCAGCTCAAGCGTCTGGTCTGGCGTGGTGATCACCAGCGTTCCGTCGTCGCTGGTCGTGACCCAGTTGTGACGGCGTTTCGCGGCAAACAAATCCTCGCCCTGCGAATAATCTGCCGGTGACGTGGTGACGTGAAGCAGACGCTGCATCAGCGTGGTCATCACATCCGCGTGATCGGTAAGCTTGCTGATACTCTGAGCCGGTGTGCCCGGCCAGTGGATAATCAGCGGAACCTGCAACTGGCGGCGGTTCATCGCGTTACCCGAACCCCAGGTGCCGTTCTCGTTAAACTCGATACCGTGCGAAGCGGTAATCACCACCACGGTTTTATCGAGATCGCCGCGATCTTTCAGCGATTGCAGCATGACCGCAATTTGCTGATCAACGCTTTGCGCGCCGTGCTGATAGCGATGAATAAACGTATTTCCGACCGGAACGCTGTCGCCGTCCTGACGCAATGAGGTGCTGATGCCATTCAGGTTGACGTACGAGAACCACGGACCGTTGCCGCGCACATTCAGCCATTGCTGCCACTGAGAAACGGTTTGTGCATCCGACTGTTTTACAGGCGCAGGCAGGGTGAAATCGGTCAATAGAGCCTGCCGGTACAGCGGGCTGTCAAAGCCGTCCGAAGCAAACAGACCAAATTCGTAACCTTGTTGCTCCAGCGATGTCACCAGCGCAGAAGGTTTACGTGCGGCCAGAATGCCCTGCATATAGGTCGGCGAAATTCCGTAGAACAGGCCAAACTGGCCGGTGTCATTACGGTTGCCGGAGCTGAAATGCTGGTCAAAACGAATATTGTGCTTGGCGAAATCGGCCAGCGCAGGCATGTCCTGATCGAGCGTCGCTTCATGCACGCCGTCCAGCACGACCATCAGCAGGTTATATTTCGAGCCGGTTTTGGCGAAACTGATGCTGTTAAGCGGATATTCCACCGCCAGCGCTTCCGGATTCCCTTGCTCAATCAGTCGCTTCTGGTATTCCTCGGCATTAAGCAGACCGTGTTTTTCGAGGAATTTACGCGCCGTCATCGGATACGACAGCGGAAGATTCGCGCGCTGCATGGTAATCGGACGATAGAAATTTGCATCCGCCCAGATGTACATCAGGTGCGACGCAAAGAAGCTCACGATAAACAGCACAACGATTGGCTTGGCGAAATTACGGCGGTTCAGGCTGCGCAGCTTTTGCCACGCCCAGGTGCCGAATAACATTTCGAGCAGGAAAATAACCGGCACGGCAATAAACATCAGCTGCCAGTCGCGCGCCATTTCGCCCTGACCCGGGTTAACGACCAGTTCCCAGACCACCGGATTAATATGCAGGTGGAAGCGGGTAAACACTTCGGTGTCGACCAGAATCAGCGTCAGCCCGGCGGTTGCCAGTATCGCGGATAAGAATCGCAACAACCGTTGCGACATCACCACGAACGTCAGCGGGAAGATAATCAGTAAATAGGCGGCAAAACCGATAAAGCTGAAATGCCCAAGCCAGCTGACCAGCGCGTAAATACGCCCTTCCAGAGAGGAAGGCCAGTCAGAAACAAACAGGTAGCGGCTGCCTAGCCCAAGAATCAACAGGATATTGAAGAGGGCGAACCAGTGGCCCCAGCTGATCATCTGGGAAACTTTTTCGCGATAGCGCTGACTATTTGTCACCATGAGAGGGTCTGGGCAATGAGTGAATTAATGGGCTTTATCTTCTCTTATCGACGCTTGCAAAGCTTTAGCAAAAGATTGGGACAATGCTTTGCGTTGTGCAGGAGCGACGCTGGTGTTAATAAGGTTTGTCACCATATTGCCCAGGACCATCAAAGAAAGGTCGGTCGGGGCGCGGTGTTTTTCCAGAACAGTTGCCAGCTCGGAAAGGATCTGTTCAACGTGTTCGTCACTGTAACGGGATGATTGTGCCATAGAGTAATGTGCTTCTTGATCTGACAAAGTCCAATATCTTAGCCGATCACGCCACCACTTTCCGCATTTTTATAACGGGGGGCGTGTCGGGGTCGTGATCGTATCTGTGAATCAGTATTTCAGAGGCTGGAACAGGTTGCGGCTTTGCCGCTTCGGTGTTTGAATACGCCCCGCAGGCAGACCCTTCTTACACGGCTGCAATTCTTACAGGAGAAAGTCCCCATGAGTCTGGATATTGAGCAGATCGCTCTGCACCAGTTGAATAAACGTGATGAGCAAACGCTGGATGTTGTGCTGCGCGATACGCTTTTGACCCCGAATGCCGCCGTTGATGAAATGATGGCTGAACTGCACCGTGTTTACAGCGCGAAAAGCAAAGCCTATGGCCTGTTCAACGAAGACAGCGAACTGTCAGTGGCGCTGCGCAGTTGCCGTAAAGGGGACGACGATTTCCTGTCATTCAGCCGTGCCGCGACCGGGCGTCTTCGTGATGAACTGGCAAAATACCCGTTCGCAGAAGGCGGCGTGGTGCTGTTTTGTCATTACCGTTTCCTGGCCGTGGAGTATTTGCTGGTTGCGGTGCTTAACAGCCGCAGCAGCATGCGCGTCAACGAACAGCTCGACGTCAGCAGCATCCATTATCTGGATATCAATCACGCCGATATCGTGGCGCGTATTGATCTGACCGAATGGGAAACCAATCCTGAATCTTCCCGCTACCTGACGTTTCTGAAAGGCCGCGTCGGGCGCAAAGTTTCTGACTTCTTCATGGATTTCCTGGGCGCTTCTGAAGGCCTGGATACCAAAGCGCAAAACCGCGGTTTGTTGCAGGCGGTAGATGATTTCTGTACTGAAGCGCAGCTCGATAAAAACGAGCGCCAGAACTATCGTCAGCAGGTGTACACCTACTGCAACGAGCAGTTGCAGGCCGGCGAAGAAATTGCGCTGGATGATTTATCCGAAGAGCTGCCGCCGTGGAATGACAAGAAATTCAAAGAATTCACGCAGGAACAAGGTTATCAGCTGGAAGAAACGTTCCCGGCCGATCGCAGCACGCTTCGCCAGCTGACTAAATTTGCCGGCAGCGGCGGTGGCCTGAGTATTAACTTCGATGCGATGTTAATGGGCGAACGTATTTTCTGGGATCCGGCGACCGATACGCTGACCATTAAAGGCACGCCGCCGAACCTGCGGGATCAATTGCAGCGAAAGTCCGGCAAATAAAACCTGGATCGCAGCCAATAAAAAACACCGCCGGGGCGGTGTTTTTTATTTGTTCTCGCACGGCGTCCCGATGCGCAACAACTCAGTCAGCGATTAAACGCGAACGAAGTCGATGTGAGCCAGTTTTGGCTTGAACGGGTGACGCTGTACAGCCTGAACTTTAACTTTGGTTTCTTTACCGTCGATAACCAGAGTAATAGCTTCAGAGTAGAACTCCGCTTTAACTTCCATGTTCTTAACAGAATCATGGTCCAGTTTGATAGAAACCGGAGCAGCTGAGCCACCGTAAACGATAGCTGGGAATTTGTTTTCTGTACGCAGGCGGCGGCTCGCACCTTTGCCCTGCTCGTCCTGTGGACGTACTTCTACATTGATAGTGAACATGTATGTTTCTCTATATATAAAAAAGTTTGCCCCGCCACCTGCGACCGAGTGACGAGTTGAGTACTACAAGCTTCCACACAAGGCGAAAGCGGGCGGTATGATACCGGAGCAGGGCAGTTGCAGCAATATAAATAGCCGGTTTCAGGTTATTTACTCACCCGCGCAGCTCATTGGCGCGCCGGTAACGCCCTTCATAATCGAACATTTTCTCGCGCACCTGCCAGAACTGGCCTTTCATCCGCGCGACAACAAAATCCGGATGACGCAGTAAAACCTGCTGCGCCACGATATCGGCGGCGGACTTCCATTCCAGCGGCACGCCCGGTGCGCGCTGATGCGGACGCAGGAAATTATGCAAAAAAGCCATCCGCTGGGCGGGCGTTTGCAGGCGGAAACGCTCGGAAACGTCCGCGCCATCCTCATCGTAATAGGTGATTTTCAGCCATTCGCCTTTGTCGTCGCGCCCGTGTTCAAGGTTCATGCCGCCGCAGCGTAAGACCAGCGCATCTTTCAGGCGCAGCGCGGCTTTCAGCATATCGTCCGGGTCGACCAGAATTTCCTGACACTGATGACAGCGCCGCGCCGCAATATCGTTTTCCGCGCCGCAGTGCGGGCAGCTTTTGAAGCGGAAACGGAAATCACACTGCTCGCGGTTGCCGTCGTCATCTTCCAGCACGCCCTGACAGCGGCGGCCAAAATGTTCTATAACCGTGCCGTCTTCGGTGGTTTTGCCCCAGAAGATATTGGCGAAACCGCAGGCCGGGCAGAAAACCTGCACCGGTTTGTTGTCGCCCGCCGGTTTGTGACTGCCCACCTCCGGCGTAAACAGGTCATGCGGATTTCCGGCGTAATCGAGGATCAGGCAATCCGTTTTGCCCGGCGACAGACGCAGCCCGCGCCCGACAATCTGCTGATAAAGGCTGACGGATTCGGTCGGGCGCAAAATGGCAATCAGATCCACATGCGGCGCATCAAAGCCGGTGGTCAGCACCGAGACGTTCACCAGGTAGCGCAGTTCCTGCTGCTTAAAGGCGGTGATCAGCCGGTCGCGTTCGACGGCGTGGGTTTGCGCACTGATCAGCGCCGCTTCGCCTTTGGGCAGCAAACCGAAAATTTCACCGGCGTGTTCCACCGTTGAGGCAAAAATCATCACACCTTTGCGGTCGTGCGCGAACTCAACAATCTGGCTGATGATGTGCGGCGTGATGCGTTTTTGCTGACGCAACTCATCGTTAAGATCCGCCTCGCTGAACAGCCCGTTGCTGTTGGCCTGCAACCGGCTGAAATCGTAGCTGACGACCGGCATATCGAGCCGTTCCGGCGGCACCAGAAAGCCGTTTTTAATCATGTAACGCAGTGGCAGTTCGTAAATACAATCGCGGAACAGGCTGTTGGAATCGCCGCGCATAATGCCCTGATGGTGATACTGATAAATCCAGCCTTTGCCCAGACGATAGGGTGTTGCCGTCAGCCCGAGCAGCCGCAGACGCGGGTTTTGCGCTTTAAGATGGCCGATAATTTGCTGGTACTGGCTATTATCGTCGTCGGAAATTCGGTGGCATTCGTCGACAATCAGCAGTGAAAACTCACCGCTGAATTCTGCCAGATTGGGCGCAACGGACTGCACGCTGCCGAACACCACTTTACCGCTGCTTTGTTTGAGATTCAGGCCCGCCGCGAAGATATCCGCTTCCAGCCCGTAAGAAAGATATTTGCTGTGATTCTGCGCGACCAGTTCTTTGACGTGCGCCAGAACCAGCACGCGCCCGCGCGCCACCCTTGCCAGCTCGGCAATCACCAGGCTTTTTCCGGCACCGGTAGGCAATACGATCACCGCCGGTTCATCGTGCTGGCGGAAATGACGCAGCGTAGCGTCAACGGCTTCCTGCTGATAGGGACGAAGGGTAAAAGCGGTCACGGGGAGAATCACCTCAGACTGACTTATTAAAAAAGTTTGTTATTAATGATCACTGTTAATAACTACAGTGGTGAAGTATGCCAAGAAATCCTCTTCATGGCGATCTGCAATCAAATCACCTGCCGTGAATGTTTAGCCTGCTTATTTTTCCTCTTCCTCCTAGGATGCGCCGCCAAGCACAGCTATACTCTTCCGCTCAATGCGGCAGTGAATCTGCCCCCTCGAAGTAATAATCACTCGTTGCAGCTATACGAACTGAAAGTATTACGAATCGAACAACCCTGAACCCTGTCAGTTGCCCTGTTGCAGCGGCGGGGTCTTGTGTTTTATCAGTAACGCGATCACTCAGATCGCCATGAAGGCAAGACTATCCAATGCGTCTGGACAAGTTTCTATCTCAGCAATTAGGTGTAAGCCGTGCGCTCGTTTTACGTGAACTGCGCAACAAACGTGTCACCGTTGACGGCGAAATCGTCAAAACCGGCTCGATGAAAATCAGCGCTGAACAGCGCGTCGAGTTCGACGGCAATGTGCTGGATCTCATCACCGGCCCGCGTTATTTCATGCTTAACAAGCCGCAGGGTTACGTGTGTTCCACCGATGATCCGGATCATCCGACCGTTCTGTACTTCCTCGAAGAGCCGGTGGCGTACAAGCTTCATGCCGCAGGGCGTCTGGATATCGATACCACCGGTCTGGTGTTGATGACCGATGACGGCCAGTGGTCGCACCGCATCACTTCGCCGCGCCATCATTGCGAGAAAACCTATCTGGTTACGCTCGAAAATCCGCTGGCTGACGACACCGCCGCGCAGTTTGAAGCGGGCGTACAGCTGCACAATGAAGATTCCCTGACCAAACCGGCCAAACTCGAGCAAATCGAAGAGAATCTTGTGCGTCTGACCATCAGCGAAGGCCGTTACCATCAGGTGAAACGTATGTTTGCGGCAGTCGGTAACCGCGTGGTCGCGCTGCACCGTGAGCGGATCGGCGAAATCGTGATGGATGAAGATTTGGAACCGGGCCAGTACCGGCCTTTAACTGAGCAGGAAATTGCCAGCGTTGGCGTTCCCTCGCGATAGTTTTTTCTGTTAACTGGAGCAGCTGAAAGTGCAAGAAAAACCGGTATCCCACATCGGACTGATTTTCATCCTGGGATTGATATCGATGCTGATGCCTTTGGCTATCGATATGTATCTGCCAAGCATGCCCGTTATTGCGCAGGAATATGGTGTTCCGGCGGGCAGTGTGCAAATGACACTCAGCGCGTACGTGCTGGGTTTTGCGATAGGGCAGCTGTTTTACGGACCGATGGCCGACAGCCTCGGGCGTAAGCCGGTTATCTTCTGGGGCGTGCTTATCTTTGCCGTGGCGGCCGGTGCCTGTGCGCTTGCGCAGTCCGTCGAACAGCTGGTGTGGATGCGTTTCTTGCACGGTTTAGCGGCGGCAGCGGCCAGTGTGGTCATCAACGCGCTGATGCGCGACATGTTCACCAAAGATGAATTCTCGCGAATGATGTCTTTTGTGGTGCTGGTGATGACCGTTGCGCCGCTGCTCGCACCGATGCTCGGCGGTCTGCTGATGGCGATTTTCAGCTGGCACGCGATTTTCTGGGCGATGGCGATTGCAGCGTTAATCGCCGCCACGCTGGTGGGCGTTTACATCAAGGAAACGCTGCCCAAAGAGCGGCGGCAAAAATTCCATCTGCGCACCACCGTTGGCAATTTCGTCTCCCTGTTCCGCCACAAGCGCGTATTGAGCTACATGCTGGCGAGTGGTTTCTCGTTCGCCGGAATGTTCTCTTTCCTCAGCGCCGGACCGTTTGTTTACATTGAACTCAATCACGTTTCGCCGCAGCATTTCGGTTTCTACTTTGCGCTGAACATCGTGGCGCTGGTGATCCTGACGCTGATTAACAGCCGTAACGTGCGCCGTGCGGGCGCGGTGAAAATGTTCCGTTTCGGCCTGTTTGTTCAGCTGACGATGGGCATCTGGCTGCTGGTGGTGTGCGCGTTCGGGCTGCCGTTCTGGGCGATGGTGATTGGCGTGGCGGGCTATGTGGGCGTGATTGCGATGGTGACCTCCAACGCGATGGCGGTCATCATGGATGACTTCCCGCACATGGCGGGCACCGCGGCCTCTCTGGCCGGAACGATTCGTTTTGGCACCGGTGCGGCAATGGGTTCCGTGCTTTCGCTGTTTACCGCCAAAAGTGCCTGGCCGATGGTCGGTTCGATGGCGTTTTGCGTCATTGCCGCCACGTTGCTGTATCTCTACGCCAGCCGTCCGGCGAAAGTCACGGCGCATGTGCTGGCCGAGTAAGGTTTTTCGTTTCGCTGCTGTGCATCACTCAGGTCGGAAATGACCTGAGTGACATCGTCAAGATGCCCAATCTGAACTTCACTGGTCCGGTTCAGTTTACTTTTATCAAGTAATAAAAGGCTTTGCGCCGCGCGCCGGAGCAGGGCGATTTTGTATTCCGCATTGCTGTCGTTGGAATCCCAGATAGCGCCAGCGGCGTCCACCGCCTCGCAGGAAAACAGAAACAGATCGATTTCCAGCGTTTTCAGCTGTGAGAACAGCGCCGGATTTACGTAACAGTCGTATTTGCGCAGAAGCCGGCCGCCGGAGCTGATGAGCTGAATATTCTGGCGTTTGGACAGTTCCCGGCATACGCGGGCGCTGTTGGTAAACACGGTGATGCTGATATCCGGCAACTGCCGCGCCAGCGACCAGCAGGTCGAGCTGGCATCGAGCGCAATCACCATTCCTTCATCAATCCACGACAGCGCCTGCCGCGCAATGTCCGCTTTCCGGCTCTGATGGCTTTTTTGCCGGGCGCGGAAAGAATCCCCGCTGTCCTGCGTTTCCCGTTTAACGATCTTCGCCCAGCCGTGGCGGCGGATCAGCTGGCCCTGCGTTTGTAATTCCTGCAAGTCGCGGCGGATGGTTTCCTTGCTGACCTGTAAATGGCTGGCCAGATTTTCCGTGCTCTGGCTGCCCGTTTCGCGGATCAGTTGCAGGATGGCCTGATGACGCACAGCTTTCATTTTTTATTTTTCTCCCGGCAATGACGGCAATCCCGATTGACCGTTTTTAACATTTTGCGCTGAAACGGACACGCCAATGCGTGGCGGTTTGCGCGAATCGTTCCCTGAATACGGGATAATCAGAAGCCAGTCACATTTTTACCGCCCGGTCACCGGTCAGCGCCGCCTGCGTTACAAAATAAAGTGACAGAAACCAACAATACGCAGACCAAAACCGACGGGGCAAACATGAAAAGAGAACAGCTGGCTGAACAAATTATAGAAACCTGCCTGCAAATGACGCGCATGGGGCTGAATCAGGGAACGTCCGGCAATGTCAGCGTGCGTTATGGCGACGGAATGCTGATTACGCCAACCGGGATCCCGTATGAGGAACTGACGCCACGGCAGATCGTCGAGGTCAGCGAAGACGGCAGACACGATCCGGCCAAAACACCGTCCAGCGAATGGCGTTTCCATCAGGCCATTTATCGCGCACGACCCGACGCACAGGCCGTTGTTCACAACCACGCGGTACATTGCACGGCGGTTTCCATTCTTAACCGGCCCATTCCGGCCATTCATTACATGATTGCGGCGACCGGCAGTACGGTGATCCCGTGCGCGCCGTACGCGATTTTCGGGTCGCAGGCGTTGTCTGATCATACAGAAGCGGCGATCAGACAATCCAAAGCGATTCTTCTGCAACACCACGGAATGATTGCCTGCGGCAGTAATTTGCAGAAAGCGCTCTGGCTGGCGCAGGAAGTTGAAGTGCTGGCGAGGCTTTATCTGATGCTGCTGCCGGTGACGCCGGAAGTACCGGTTCTGTCGGATGAAGCGATGGAAGCGGTACTGAATAAATTCCATCACTACGGAATTATTACGCGGGAAGAAGCCTGAAGGCTGAAATAAAAATGCCCGTCAGAATATGGCGGGCATCAGGGGATCCAAAAGTAATCAGTTCACGCCCTGCGCTTCCATTTGCTGGAGTTTGCGGGCTTTTTTGGCGCGGGCATATTCATCCGCCATGGCCTTGGCTTTTGCCCCCGGGATCAGCGCCATATCGCACTCTTTCGGCAACAGCGTAGTCACCAGCGCGGCAATCAGCAGGGATGCGACCAGTGCATAAATCGCCGTGCTCTGACCGTACAGACTGACTAACACGCCGACCAGATACGGACCGCAGAAACCGCCCAGATTCCCCAGACCGTTAATCACGCCGCGTGCGCTGCCTGCCACTTCCGGCGTGGTGACTTTGCCCGGAATGGTCCAGAAGGCGCTGGTCGCGGCTTGCAGGAAGAACCCTGCACCGACCAGAAAACCGTAGGCCGCCATAATATTGTGACCAAACGCCACGGATGCGGCCAGACAGGCGGCGAAACCGCACAACGGCAGGGCGATAAACATGCGGCGTTTGCCGGTTTTATCGGACAGCACGGACATCGCCAGGATCCCCAGCATGGTGCCCACATAAGGGATAATCGCCAGCATGCCGACTGAACTCATGTCGCCGCCGGTGAGGTTTTTCAGGATAGTCGGCAGCCACAGCGTGTAGCCGTAAATCCCGGTCTGATAGAAGAAGTTAATGACAATCAGTTTGACGATAGATTTATTGCGAAAGACCTCTTTGAGCGGCGCGTTATTGACCGGTGCCAGCGCCCGCAGTGCTTCGCGTTCACGGTTTAATTCGGTGACCAGATAATCGCGTTCGCGCTCAGACAGCCATTTCGCTTCTTCCGGACGGTCGCTGATGGTGAACCACCAGAACAGCATCACCACGAAAGATAATGCCCCTTCGATGATGAACAACCAGCGCCAGTCGAGCGTATCCAGGATCAGGCCGGACAGCGGCGCGGTAATCATCCCGCCGAGCGGCGCGAACATCAGCACATACGCATTGGCGCGGCCACGTTCTTTATCCGGGAACCAGTTGCTGACCATCGTCAGCACCACCGGCAACATCCCGCCTTCCGCCACACCCAGCGCAAAACGCAGGAACAGCAGCTGATACTGGTTAGTGATAAAGCCGGTCAGAATGGAGATCACCGCCCATGCAATCAGCGAGCAGGCGATGAATTTACGGCCGCTGCCGTGTACCGCCAGGCTTCCGCCGGGCACCTGTAAAAACAGATACCCGATGAAGAAGATACCGGCAGCCAGACCGGCCATTGATGCGGTGATACCTAATTCGGCATCCATTCCGCCGGGCATGGCAAAACTAATATTGACCCTGTCCATGAAGGAAATAATACAGGCGATAAGTATTGGGGCTATTACACGTAACCAGCGGGCCTTAGGAATTTTATTATTCATCGTCTTTCCTCTGTGTGCTTGTATCCGGCGATGACCTAATAAAAGCATTTTGAGGAAAGTATTTCGTGACAGGTGTCACGTTGAATTATGTTAAGAAAAGGTGTTACCTGCAACGTGATCCTGCACCGTAGTTGGCATGCAGGATGACAGGAAGGAAATAGCAGAAAAGGGCACGTTAAATCGTGCCACCGAGGGAAATCCGGTAGTGCAAATCGACACGCTCAATGGTCGGCAGTTTTTTGATTTTTTTAAGCAATATTTCGGCGACAACCTTGCCCATTTCAAAGCGCGGAGTAATAACGCTGGCCAGCAACGGCGTGGTCGCCAGCCCGATATCCAGCCCGTGAAAACCTGAAATCGCCATGTCCTGCGGGACGCGGATGCCCAGTTTCAGACATTCCTGTAACACACCGACGGCAATATCGTCGTTGGTACACAAAATTGCATTGGTGTGCGGATACAGCTGGCGCGCCATCGATAACATTCCGGCGCCGATAGACACCGATGAAACCTTATTCGGGGTGATATGCACCGGCGTCAGCCCGCGTTCAGTCATTGCCTGGCTGTAGCCCTGATAGCGTTTCTGGTCACGCGCGTCTGACATCGAACCGAAATACACCGCATGCTCCTTGCCGCTGGCGAGCAGCGTATTCGCCATGTCATATCCGGCTTGCTGATTATCAAAACCTACCGCAATACGGCCATTCTGATCGTCGAGATCCATCACCTGAGCGACAGGAATTTCAGCCGCATTCAGATACTTATCGGCTTTGAGCGTATGCACGGAATCCGTGAGGATCAGCCCTGCCAGCTGATAACCGAGCAGGTTGATAATGTGCTCTTCTTCGCGGTCCTTGCTGTAATCATAATTCACCACCAGCGTCTGGTAGCCCTGCGCGGACGTCACGGACTCAATACCGGCCAGCAAATCGGAGAAAATCTGATTGTTAAAAGAGGGCACCAGAATGCCGATGCGCGGCGCTTTGGCCGGTCCGCGGGCTTCTTCCAGCGGATAACCGACTTCTTCCATGACTTTGGTGATGCGTTCGCGGGTTTCAGGAGAGACTTTTTCCGGCGTGCGCAGAAAACGGCTGACCGTCATCTTGGTAACATCCGCCAGTTGGGCGATGTCCTGTAATGTCACGCGCTGGTTTCTCATGCGGGTTTCCCTGATTATTTCCCAAAATATACCCGATTATTGAAACAGAAAGCGCCGGAGATTGTTATCAAAATGATGATGATCACATCGGGAGTAACAGGGTTTTTTAACATCCTCCAAGGTGATCTGCATCACAGTTTGGCCGCCGGTAAACCGTTGTAGTGGGGCTAACTTTTCATAAGCAGCTTTTTAATAAGGCCAACGTCATGACAAATCTCTTCTCCCTGGATAATAAAAAGATTCTGGTCACCGGTTCTACGCGCGGTCTGGGTTTCCTGCTGGCGAAAGGGCTGGCGCAGCACGGGGCGGAAATTATCGTCAACGGCACGCAGCAGGAATCGACACAAAAGGCCGCTGAAGCGCTGCGTGCGGAAGGGTTTATCGCACACGCTGTGTCATTTGATGTCACGAACAGCCAGGCAGTGAATCAGGCGATTGACCATATCGAAAAGGCCATTGGCCCGATTGATGTGCTGGTGAATAACGCGGGGATCCAGCGTCGCCACAAATTTACCGATTTCCCGGAAAAAGACTGGGACGACGTGATTGCGGTGAATCAGAAGTCTGTTTTCCTGGTGTCGCAGGCAGTTGCGCGTTACATGATCCAGCGTGAGCGCGGCAAGATCATCAATATCGGTTCGATGCAAAGTGAGCTGGGCCGCGACACCATTACGCCGTACGCTGCCTCCAAAGGTGCGGTGAAAATGCTGACGCGCGGGATGTGCGTCGAACTGGCGCGCTACAATATTCAGGTGAACGGCATTGCGCCGGGCTATTTCAAAACCGACATGACGCAGGCGCTGGTCGATAACAAAGAGTTTTCCGAATGGCTGTGCAAACGCACGCCAGCCGCGCGCTGGGGCAACCCGGAAGAGCTGGTCGGCGGTGCGGTTTATCTGTCATCCAGGGCGTCAGATTTCGTGAATGGTCATTTACTCTTTATCGATGGCGGCATGCTGGCCGCCGTTTAGTATAGGAAAATTATGAGCAAAATCGCACTGGTCACCGGCGGTGGCAGCGGTATCGGGCTGAGCGCTGCGAAATCGCTGGCGGGTATTGGGTTTACGGTCATTCTGGCGGGGCGCAATACGGAAAAACTGGCGCAGGCCGTGGCACAGTTTGCACCGGGACAAGCGGTGGCGCGTCAGCTGGATGTCACCAGCCCGCAGTCGGTCGCCGCGCTGTTTGCAGATATTCAGGAAACCTTCGGGCGGCTGGATTTATTGTTTAATAACGCCGGGAATAACGTGAAAGATGTGCCCATTGATGAGCTTGCGGTGGAAGACTGGCTTTCGGTGATCAACACTAATCTGACCGGCGCATTTTTGTGTACGCAGGCGGCGGTCAAACTGATGAAACAGCAGTCTCCGCAGGGTGGCCGCATTATCAATAACGGCTCTGTTTCGGCGCTGTCGCCGCGTCCGAATTCCGCGCCATATACCGCCAGCAAACACGCCATTACCGGGCTGACCAAATCCACGGCACTTGATGGCCGCGCATTCAATATTGCGTGCGGACAGATTGACGTCGGCAACGCCGCAACGGATATGGGCAATAAAGCGCTGGCAGGCAGGATGCAGGCCGACGGGCATATTGCCGAAGAGCCGGTCATTGCGGTGGAGCGCGTCGGTGAAGCCGTGGCTTTTATGGCCGGATTGCCGCCGGGCACCAACGTTCTGACCATGACGGTGATGGCCAGCGCGATGCCGCTGGTCGGACGGGGGTAACGCTTTTCGCATTCAAAAAAAACGGCCCGAATCGGGCCGTTTTGCATTTCATCTTTCGTGATTATGCTTTTCTGACTTTACGCTTTCTGCCGAGCCAGAAAATCAGCACCAGCAGAATGATCACGCCGATGATCATCGCCGGCGCCATGAAAGGTTGCAGTTTTGCCAGAAGTGTCACCGGGCCGCCTGCGCGTAATACCGCCACATCCTGCGCGCTGACCTGAACGCCTGCGTTGCCGTAGTTTTTCAACACATAGTTGGAGATATCCGCAATCTGCTGATCGTCGAGCTGACCGACGTACGAACCCACGCCAAATTTTGGCATCAGAACATGATGGTCGCCCACCTGGCGATCGACGCCGTAAAGAATGGCGGAAATCAGGTTAGACGCATTTCCGAGGCCGGTCGCGGTGTTGTTAAACAGCGACGGATACGCCTGATTTTTGCTGCCTGAGCCGTCCGGCTGGTGGCAGCTGGCGCAATACCCGCTGAACAATGCCGCGCCGTTGTCGATGGTTTTATTCGCGTTAAACGGATGTGCGCCGCGCAGGCCGTCTTCCACATTTACCGGCTTACCGAAGGTGTCTGCCGCCTGTGTATCGCGCGGATCGCGAACCGGCGTGCTGTTTTTCAGGTAGTAGGCAATTGCGTTCAGATCGGTGTCAGACATGTATTGCAGACTGTTTTGCACCGCCTCCGCCATACCGCCCGCGGCCTGATTTTTCCCGGCGGTCCGGCCTGTTTTCAGGTATTCCACCAGCTGAGCCTGCGACCAGTTGCCAATGCCGCTGACCGGATCAGAACTGATGTTCGGCGCGTACCACGGGCCGACCATGCCGCCCGCCAGCGGTTTATCCGTCACCGAACCCATCATCAGATTACGCGGCGTATGGCACGTGTCGCAGTGTCCGGCACCGTTCACCAGATACGCACCCCGGTTCCATTGCTCACTTTTGGTCGGATCCGGCTTAAACGGCGTGCTGTCGAGATACATCAGATTCCAGCCCGCCATCGCAATACGCATGTTAAACGGGAACGGCAGGGCAGTTTCAGTATTCGGCTGTTCGACCGGTTTCACACCTTGCTGGAAATAAACATACAGCGCGTGCATATCGGCATCGCTCATATGGCTGTAAGAGGTGTACGGCATGGCCGGATACAGATTTGCACCGTCCGGACGCACACCTTCGCGCACAGCGCGGGTGAACTGTTCTTCGGTGTAATTCCCGATACCAAACTGCTTCGACGGCGTGATGTTGGTGGTGTAAATCGTGCCCATCGGCGAATGGATTTCATATCCGCCCGCGAACGGCTTTCCACCCTCAGGTGCCGTATGACAAGCCTGACAGTCTGCGGCCGTCGCGACTTCCTGGCCCTGGCGGACGAGTTCTGCCTCGTTGTCCTGTGCAACGGCAAAACCGCTCAGGGACGCAGTTAACAGGCAGGCGGTGAGAAGTTTTTTCATGCTGCACCTGCCAGTTTTTTCGACATATCGTCTGCGGCTTTCAGCGCCAGCGCAGCCATGGTTAGCGTACTGTTCACTACGCTGGACGACGGGATTGCGCCGCCACCCGGTAACCACAGGTTGGCATGATCGTGAGTCCGGCAATCGCCGTTCACCACGGAATCCTTCGGATCGTTGCCCATAATCGTGCCACCCATGATGTGGTTGTTGGCGTTCAGGCTGGTGGTGATGTTGAATTCTTCCGCCATAAACAGCGAGCCGATGTGCTCAAGTTGTTTATGCGCCGCTTCCGCGCCTTTACGCACGTAATCGCCGACGTCGTAATGAATATCCGGGCAGGGTAAACCGTGCGGATCTTTACGGGTTTTGCTCAGCGTCAGGCGGTTATCCGGATCCGGCAACGGCTCCAGGCTGATGGACAAGTCCACGCCGAAGATAGAACGGCGGCGGATTTCTTCGTCCAGCTCCTGACCCACCAGCCCCATCTGCAACGCTTTGGACGTTGCCGGGATCACGCGGCTGATGTTGTTGAGGATCATTTTGTTGGCGGAATAATCTTTGCGGAAATCACCGTCGCGCGGGCCGACCAGACAGCTGCTTTGCGCCGGGCCACGGCCAATCCACAGCGGTTCTTTAGCGATGAACGTACAGTGGAAACCGGAGTGGTCCATCATGTTACGGCCCACGTGATCAGAGGAGTTGGCGATGCCGTTCGGGTTTTTGTCGTTGGCTGCCATCAGCAGCAGACGCGGAGTCTCGATGCCGTTACAAGCCAGCGCGAACACTTTGCCGGTCGCTTTGTGGGATTTTTTCTGATTATCCAGCCAGTGAACCGCCGTCACATTGTTATTTTCGTCGGTATCAATCTTGTAAACCACGGCCTCGGCCAGCACCACGGCGCCTTTGTTTTCGGCGCGTTCGACGTGTGCGATACCGTTGTACATCGCACCTATCGGGCAGATCGGCTGACAGTTATTATTGCCGCAACAGGTCGGGCGGCCATTCCACGGACGGGTGCTGCGTCCTTGCGGGATTGGCACCGAGCGGTAACCGTGCGGGTTCACAATCTCGGCAAAACGCGTATCGCCATAGCCGTAAGGAACCTGTTCCATCGGGTAAGGCTTGCTGCGTTCAGAAGGGGATTGCAGTTCAGGATCGTTCGGGCCTGCAACGCCGATCTCTTCTTCTGCGCGGCAGTAATAAGGTTCGAGCTCGTCATACGAAATCGGCCAGTCGCGGCCCACGCCGTACAGCGTTTTCATTTTGAAATCGTTCGGGACGTGACGCCAGCAGGACGCCGCCCAGTGCCAGGTCGTGCCGCCTACGGTGCGCAGATAGCCTTGTTTAAAGCTGCCCGCACTGGGTCCGGTCAGATGAACGTAGTTATTTTCCGGGAAATACAGCGGGGCCGGGGCATTTTCTGACTGCGGGTACAGTCCCTGGAAATCTGAACCTGCACGGTTTTCAAAAGGCATATTGCGCCAGTTTTCGACGGCCTGCGCACGTTCGATGCGTAAACCGGCTTCCAGCACCAGAACGGAATAACCTTCGCTGACCAGTTGATCGGCAATCATGCCGCCCACGACGCCGGAACCGACAACAATCACATCAGCAGACGCATCGCCGTCTGCGGTAAATACGGGTTTTTTCATCAGGCTTTGCTCACATCAGATTCAGAAATACGGGTAAAACGATCGGCGTTCATGGACTCAGGCATCGCGGCATCAGGCGGCGCGGCGGTGAAGTACAGCGGGCCGTTACCGCAGTAGGTCGGCACAATCAGGCCGTCGCTCACCGGGCGATACATCAGCGCATCTTTATATGAAATCAAAATGGAATCGGTTCCATGTCCGACCGTGCCGGTATACCAGGCTGTGACGATGCTCGTCACCAGTTCGCCCAGACCGTTCTGCTGCGCGGCTTTCTGCAAATCTTTCGCAGCCTGCCCCGGTTTAACCAGTGCATGCAGTTTGCTGACCTGAGCCGGGAAGTCAGGCTGAGAGCGGAAGAAGGCATTGAAAATCTGGGCTGAAGTTCCTTCACTGATATTTTTATGCTCGGTGATGGCCTGTGATACCAGATAGAACTGGCCGAAGATGACCGGCGACTGCGTGGCTGTTTCTTTCTCCGCCTGGCTCAGGAAGGGAAAGCCGATAAGGGTTGTTGCGACCATCGCGGAGGTCAGCCCTTTCAGCAGTTCGCGACGACTGAAACCGGTTCCATTTTCGGTGTTATTGCTTGCCATGATTGAAGGATCGTTTTCCATCTCATTTCTCGCTGGGATTGGGTGTGAGCTAAATAACTCAGGATTTGCTTATCTGATTCTTATTATATGTCGCTAATGTCGAGACTTATCAGCAGGTTGATGATGCCCTGTGGTCTCTGCGATAGGGTATACCAGTAATAACGATGCGGATGATAAGCCAAAGAAGAAGAAATTGTGCAAACAAATTGTGCGGATTTATTAACATTAGATCCAGATTTTAACGTATGATGCGACGCCGTAAATTTTGTAACCAACTGGTTCATTTCAAAATGAAATTAACACCATCAAGAGCGGTGTGAAAAGTCAGGATTGATTTTAACTGACTGATTTAATGCTTTTTATTGACGTTAATGAGAAGACTAATAACATTGATTTGTATATTAAATGTAAATAAAAATGCAATAATAAGTAGCGGCATTTGATTAAAATGGTTGTGAATCAAGACTAAAAAGGTTACAAATAAACCAAAATGAGATCTGCCTCTCAGATTCATCGGGAGCAGTCATAAAAATAGCTGGGTCTGTGAGCTTGCACTGGAATGACGTTAATTTAATGTTAATTATTTGAGCGAGAAGTGGGCAAAGCAAAGTCTGTCGGCTATAACTTAATCCGTGTAGTTGTAGCTATTTTGTAAAAATATCGTGTAGATGATTGGTTAACATCATTGTCTGGGGAACCACGTGAATAATATTCAACTTTCGGTAGTACATCGTTTGCCGCAAAGTTATCGCTGGTTGTCAGGTTTTGCCGGTATCAAAGTTGAACCGATTCCGCTGCCTGGTAACGATGAAGATAACAATCTGATTGGCCTGAAACTGCTCAGTCATGAGGGTGAATTCGCCTGGCAGGTGATGCATCAGTTAACTGATGCCTTAGAAGATATTCAGGTGAAAGCGGCGATTGTTGAAATCGACGGCGAACCGTGTTTATTCGTCCATCGTGAAGATGAAAGCGCGACCCTTTGCTGCCTGAAAAATATCGGCGCGGCGATCGCGGAATCTGTCACCGCACTTTATCCATTCTGAACCGCCTGATAACAACGTCAGGCGGTTTGCTCCTGCGAATCGAACGCATCTGACGCACTCAGCAATTCACGGGTGTAAGCCTGCTGCGGCGCGGTAAAAATCTGCTCGCAATCTCCCTGTTCGACCACTTCCCCGTTCCTGAGCACCAAAAGCTGGTGACATAAAGACCGGACGACATGCAAATCATGGCTGATAAACAGATAAGTCAGGCCGTGGCGTTGCTGAAGTTCGCTCAGGATCGCCAGAATCTGCGCCTGTACCGATTTATCCAGAGACGATGTCGGTTCATCCAGAATCAGCATTTCAGGCTGTAAAATCAGGGCGCGGGCGATAGCAATACGCTGGCGCTGACCGCCGGAGAATTCAGTCGGATAACGGTGACGGCTCTGCGGATCCAGTCCGACTTCCTGCATCGCCCGAATCACTTCCTGTTCGCGCTCCTGCGCACTCACTTTCCGGTGAACCAGCAAACCTTCCGCAATAATCTGCTCCACGGTAAACCGCGGGTTCAGCGCTGAGAAAGGGTCCTGAAACACGACCTGTATCCGGCTGCGGAAGGGCAGCATTTGCTTGCGCGAAAACGTGTGCAGCGGCTGGCCGTCAAACCAGATTTCGCCCTGAGATTTCATCAGGCGTAAAAGCGCCAGCCCGGTCGTGCTCTTCCCTGAACCTGATTCACCCACCACGCCCAGACTTTCGCCGCGACGAAGCTGAAAGCTCACCTGATTAACGGCGTGTTTAACACCGACGGTGCGGCGCAGCAGGCCGCGCCTGACAGGAAAGCCCACATCCAGGTTTTTCACGTCCAGCAAAACGGCAGGTTCACCTTTCAGCGGCTGCGGGCGCCCCTGCGGTTCGGCCTGTAAAAGGTGTTGCGTGTAAGGATGCTGAGGCTGGCTGAATAGCGTGGCGCGCGGCTGCTGCTCCACCAGACGCCCTTGTTGCATCACGGCAACGTTATCCGCCAGACGCCGCACGATGCGCAGGTTGTGGGTGATAAACAGCATCGCCATGCCCATTTCCTGCTTTAGGTCGTCGAGCAGGGACAAAATCTGGGCCTGAACGGACACGTCCAGCGCCGTTGTCGGTTCATCGGCAATCAGCAGTTTTGGCTTTGTCAGCACCGCCATGGCGATCATGACACGCTGGCGTTCGCCGCCTGAAAGCTGATGCGGGAAATCCCGCAGACGGGAAGCCGCCTGGCGGATACCCACACGATCAAGGCAGCTTAGGATTTCGCTCCGCGCCGCATCACCCCGCAGGCCACGATGCAGCGTAAGCACCTCGGTGAGTTGCTTTTCAAGTGTATGCAGCGGATTGAGTGAAACCATCGGTTCCTGAAAAATCATCGAAATCTGGTTGCCACGGATCTGTCGCAGGGTCGAGCCATCGGCTTTGAGCAGCGACCGGCCTTCAAAGAGAATATCCCCTTGCGGATAGACGGCGACAGAAGGCAGCAGGCGCAGCACGGACAGCGCGGTCACACTTTTGCCAGAACCGGATTCTCCCACCAGCGCCAGCGTTTCGCCCGCATGAATATTCAGGGAAACATCGCTGACCACTTCACGCTGCTGATTTCCCTGACGGAAAGCCACGCTCAGGTTGCGGATTTGCAGTAAAGAGTCCGTCATCTCAGAGCGCCTCGCCGTGATGTGCAGAAGGGTTGAAGGCGTCACGGACCGCTTCACCGATGAAAATCAGCAAGGACAACAGGGACGCCAGCACGACAAATGCGCTGATGCCCAGCCACGGTGCCTGCAAATTATTTTTGCCTTCCATCAGTAATGTGCCCAGCGAAGGCGAACCCAGCGGTAATCCGAAACCGAGGAAATCCAGCGACGTCAGCGTGGTGATGGAACCGCAAAGAATAAACGGCAGATATGTCAGCGTGGCGACCATTGCATTGGGCAGCATATGACGCCACATGATGGCCCGATCGCTGACGCCCATCGCCTGCGCGGCGCGGATGTAATCAAAATTACGGGTGCGCAGGAATTCGGCGCGCACGACGCTCACCAGCGTCATCCAGCCCGAAAGCACGGTAATCAGCAACAGCCACCAGAAGTTGGGCTGCACCACGCTGGCCAGAATAATGATCAGGAACAGCGTCGGAATGCTGGACCACACTTCGATAAAACGCTGCCCGAGCAGGTCGATAAGCCCACCGTAATAACCCTGCGTGGCACCGGCAATAATGCCGATCACCGAGGTCAGGACGGTGAGAAAAATGCCGAAGAACAGCGAAATCCGTAAGCCATAAAGGATCTGCGCCAGCACGTCGTGCCCGTTGCTGTCGGTGCCCAGCCAGTTTTTCGCCGAAGGGGGTGAAGGGAAGGGCTGCGTGGTCGAGAAATTAATCGAGTTATAACTGCTGCGCACCGGTGCCCAGATGGCCCAGCCGTGATCTTCAAGCTGTTTGAGCACAAACGGATCCTGATAATCCGCCGGCGTTTCCAGCTCACCGCCAAACGTGGTTTCACTGTAATTCACCATAAAAGGCACATACCAGTGCCCCTGATAACGCGCCAGCAGCGGCTTGTCGTTGGCGAGAACGTTGGACAGCAGCAC
Organism: Rahnella sp. BIGb0603; assembly: GCF_024808755.1. NCBI lineage: Bacteria > Pseudomonadati > Pseudomonadota > Gammaproteobacteria > Enterobacterales > Yersiniaceae > Rahnella > Rahnella sp. BIGb0603. The sequence goes on from NZ_JANUEX010000003.1 coordinate 538,271, forward strand.
CAGAACCAGCAAAACCATAAAGATCCACAGGGACCAGAATCCTCGCCGGTTTTGGCAAAAACGTGCCCAGCGTGCCTGAGTGACTGTGCTGAGTTTGAAGAGTCTCACGGTCATCAGTGACGGCCCTCGAAGTCGATACGCGGATCAACCAGCGTGTAAGTGATGTCGCTGACGATATTGAGCAGTAATCCAATCAGCGTGAAAACGTAAAGCGTGCCAAAAATCACCGGGAAGTCGCGCTGGACGATGGCGTCATAGCCCAGCAATCCTAAGCCTTGCAGGGAAAACATGACTTCAATCAGCAGGGAACCGGTGAAAAACATGCTGATGAACGTGGCCGGGAAACCGGCAATCACCAGCAGCATGGCGTTGCGAAAGACATGGCGGTACAAGATCTGCTTTTCGTTCAGCCCTTTCGCCCGCGCGGTCACGACGTACTGTTTGCTCACTTCATCCATAAAGGAGTTCTTAGTCAGCATGGTCAGCGTCGCGAACCCGCCAATGACCGTCGCCAGCACCGGTAATGTGACATGCCAGAGATAGTCGGTGATTTTCCCGTACCACGGCAGCGTGTCGAAATTAGGCGACGTCAGGCCGCGCAGCGGGAACCAGTCGAGATAACTGCCGCCGGTAAACAGAACAATCAGCAGGATGGCAAACAAAAACGAAGGCACGGCGTAGCCGATGATAATAAAGGAGCTGCTCCAGGTATCAAACCGTGAACCGTTGCGCACTGCTTTGCGGATCCCCAGCGGGATCGACACCAGATAAATAATCAGCGTGCTCCACAAACCAATACTGACAGACACCGGCAACGCGCTTTTCACCAGCCCCATGACGGTTGAACCGCGAAACAGGCTATCGCCAAAATCAAAGCGCACATAGCTGGAGAGCATTTCGAAATAGCGGACGTGCAGCGGTTTATCAAACCCAAAGCGATGGGTAATTTCTGCGATAACTTCAGGATCCAGCCCGCGTGCACCGCGATACTGGCCTTCGCCAAACTGGGCCACACCGGGTGACGCTTTTCCGTTACCGCTGTTACCGGCAGAATTCGGCAGCCCGCTGGATTGTCCCATTTCTATCGCCGCTATGGCCTGATCTACCGGGCCGCCGGGCGCAATCTGCACGATAAAAAAGTTGATTGTAATGATGGCCCAAAGCGTTGGGATCACCAGAAGCAGTCGTCTTAAGAGATAAGCGGCCACATTGTGCTCCTCAACGGCGTTGTGCAGGCAGACGCGCTGCACGGTTCATGTCATACCACCACGTATCCAGCTCCAGACCGTTGGCCGGAGCGATCGCAGGCATCGAGAATTTATCCCAATAGGCATAGCGTTCGTGATGGGTATACCACATCGGGATCATATACATATTCCAGGTCAGCACCCGGTCCAAAGCATGGCCGAGCGACAGCAGCGCGTCCGGTTTACCCTGGTTAGCGGCAATCTCATCGGTGAGTTTGTCGATGGCCGGATCGCTGACCCCCGGTTTGTTGTAGGTGGAATCCAGATATTTGGTGTTCCAGTAAATCTGTAAATCGCTGCTCGGGTAAGACATCGCCGGATAAACCGTCGGGATCATGTCGTAATCGCGCTGGCGCATGCGGCGGACAAACTGAGAATTGTCGACTTCACGAATCGACATTTTGATGCCCAGACGCTGCAAATTATGCTGGAACGGCAGGACATACTGCGAGTTACCGCCGCCGGGCAGCAGGAGTTCAAAGGTAAACGGCTTGCCGGTTTTGCTGTTGACCAGCACCTGATTTCTGACTTCCCAGCCGGCTTCTTTCAGCAGCCCCGTCGCCTTCAGCAGATTTGCCCGGTCATTACCGGTGCCGTCAGTGCGCGGCGGCTTATACAGCGTGCTGAACACTTCAGCCGGAATCTGATTCTTGAGCGGCCCGAGCCACGCAAGTTCTGCTACGTTCGGGTAATCTTTCGCGGCGTACTCCGTATTCTGGAAATAACTGTCAACGCGCTGATAGGCATCGAAGTAAAGTGCCCGGTTCATCCAGTCGAAATCAAAGGCCAGCGTCAGGGCTTCGCGCACCTTGCGGTCGGCAAACTGAGGGCGGTGAATGTTGAACGCCAGCCAGCGCGTATCCTGCGCCGCCTGATTTTCCTCATCGGCCTTCACGATAAAGTTTTTGCTGAAATTACCGCCCTGATATTGCGTAGACCAGTTCTTTGGTGAGGTTTCCATACGGAAATCAAATGCACCGGATTTGAAAGCTTCAAGGGCGACGTTATCGTCAAGATAGTAGTCGTAGCGGATCGTATCGAAATTATAACGACCCCGGTTAACCGGAAGATTGGCGGCCCAGTAATCCGGCACGCGCGAGTAAGTGATGTACTGGCCAAGCTTGTAATCACTAATACGATATGGGCCACTGCCCAGCGGTGGCGTGCTCAGCGGCTCATTGAATTTATGTTTTTCCCAGAATGCTTTGGGCAGGATCGGCAGGCCGAGCAGCCCCAGCATCATGTCTTTGTCAGCCTTCGGCAGCACCATGCGTACCGTCAGCCGCGATATGGCTTTGACTTCCACACCCTTGTAAACCACGCGGAACTGCGGAACGCCTTCCGTCATGAATTTTTTGAACGTGAATTCGACGTCGCTGGCGGTGATCGGCGTGTTGTCATTGAAACGGGCGCGGGGATTGATATCCACTTCGACCCAGCGGTACTGGCTGTCGTAACGGGCAGAATCGGCAATCAGCGGATAGTAGCTGCCGATTTCATCACTTGATGTCGTGAAAAGCGGGTCATACAGTGAACCGCTGCGCACCGCCGGATTACCGCGGGAAGCGAAACGGTTGAAATTGTCATAAGTGCCGATGGCAGCCAGCGTGATCTGCCCTCCCTTCGGCGCGGCGGGATTGACGTAGTCAAAACTGGTGAAGTTTGAGACATATTTCGGTTCGCCTAAAATTGCGAACGCGTAGCTGTCTTGTATGACCTCGGCCTGTGCGCTGAGACTCAGCAGGCACAGCGCAACGGCAAACACGCGAGAAAACATCCTGGATCTGCACTCCTGTGATGACGACAGCATGGCGCGGACATGATCGCCGCAGGCTATTGTTCAGTGGTAATCAATTGATCGCTAAGACCTTGTAACACATCAGCCTCAGGTTTCATCCCTGATTTCGGCCTTTTTATCACACTCATGGGCAGACGGCGAAGAGAAAAATGGAACAAAAAGTACAGTGCTGATACAGATTAAATCTGATAAGTCGCTTCTTTCTCATTGAAATCGCGGATGAAATTCATCAGTTCACCGACGCCCAGCGGTTTGCTGTACAGATATCCCTGAAGATAGGTGACGCCGTGATTGCGCAGATATTGCGACTGCAACTCGGTTTCAACGCCTTCTGCCACGGTCTTGAGTTTCAGCTCTTCGGTGAGCTTGAGGACGGTATCCAGCACTGGCGCAATCAGCGTTTTCTGGTCAATGGACATCACGAATCCGCGATCAATTTTCAGGTAATCAAGCGTGAACTTTTCCAGATAAATCAGGGCGCTGTGCCCGGTGCCGAAATCATCAATGGCAATCTCAATGTTGTGGTGGCGCAGCCAGTTGAATTCCCGCAGTGCGCCTTCGGTATCGATCATTCCCCGTTCGGTAATTTCAAAAATCACCTGAAATGCGTTTTCCGGTAATGCCTCGATGAAATTCAGCACGTCGTCATGGAAGCTGACCCTGCTCATGTGGTGCGGGGAAATATTAATACTGAGTTTAGATTTTTCAGGTAAAGCGTGTTGCAGCTGGTGTGCGTCGGCGGCGACCATCGACATCATATGCTGGGTCAGTTCGACAATCAGACCCTGCGTTTCGGCGTAACCGATAAAGATATCCGGCGGAATGCGTCCTTCAATCGGATGCTGCCAGCGCAACAGGGCTTCCAGGCCGGTAACTTTCAAACTTCTGGATTCAATGACCGGCTGGTATTCCACGAAGAATTCTTTGTTTTTAAGGCCGCGGAGAATTTCACGTTCGACGTTGTGCCGGTTGAGCAGGCTGAAATAGATCAGCGCGCACACCAGCAGGCTGAGCAGCAATCCGCCGAGCAGGGTGAAACGAATGTTGTCGCCGGTCAGGGAAGGGGAGTAAAGGCGCAGCGTGAACGGGAGATCGCCGGGGTTCACTTCAGTGAAATGGCTTTGAGGCAGCTTACTGACCGGAACCAGCCCTTCCTCGGAAGAGATCAGCGCGCTGTCGCCGATAAGCAGTGCAAAACCGCGATAACCTGTGCCGGGCAACGCAAAAAGCATATAAGGCGAGAGAGTCAGTTCCAGCGTGGCAATCACGCCATCGTTCGATATGCCGGGATTACGCTGCCAGACAATGATTACTGGCCGATTGGGCACTGCCGGGGTGCCCATTTGCAGGTCGATGCTCATCATTTTATCGAAATCAATATCGTGAAGTGAACGTGTGGCCGAAATGTTCTGGTTACCGGAAGCAGAAGAACAGAAAACCATGCCGTTGCGCACCAGCTGGAAATCGCGGACAGCAATGCTGAATGCGGCCTCGCGGTTAATTTCACTGGCAACGGAAGGGCAGGATTCCGACGTCAGCAGACCAATCCTGCGCATTGTGTCGGTGAGCTGATGAAAATAGCGGGAACTGAATTCTGAGGTTCTTTCGGCAATCTGCCCCTGTTCGCGGGCATTGTTGGCTTTGATCACGGTCAGCGTGACGATAATAAACAGAATAAAGAACAACACTGAAAAAAGGAGGCTTCGTATCAAATAACGGCGCTTGGGCAATACGGTGTGTGTCAGCGCCGTTCGTAAACCCATGTGTTTTGCCCTTTTTCTCGCCAAAGAAATAAAAGTATAACGTAGTTAAAAAACACCAGACCCTTAATACACTTTATTACAGGCATAAAAAAACGCCATCCGGAGATGACGTTTTTTTATTCGCTTGGTATAGGACAACAAGAATTAAATCATGGGGTAACGGAATCAGCCGTTAGCCAGAACTCTTCTTGCTTCGCGGTACCGTTTATTCCAGTAAGTCTCGTTCAAATTCGAAATCATCACACCTGCGCTGGTGGAAGCATGAACGAACTGATCGTTACCTAAATAAATTCCGACGTGGCGCCCTGTTGAGCCCGCACCGAACAATACCAGATCACCCGGGCGTAGTTTAGAACGCTGGATTTTCTTACCTTTTTCTTCCTGTTCATACGTCGAACGTGGAAGGTCCATACCAAATTGTTCGCGGAATGTTACCTGGACGAACGCTGAGCAATCGATACCACGCTTGCTGTCACCGCCTAACCGATAACGAACGCCTTTCCAGCCAGCGTACTGATCCATAATTTTGGATTTAACGTTGACGTTACGAACCATTGCTTCGAATTCATCCTGAGAGGCTTGCAGTAGAAGACCGTCTTTGTCATTTACTGCACGCATATCAGTTTGTGCGTTTTCTGTGTTCGAAGAATGTGTACCACTACACGCAGAAAGAATAATTGCTGCGCCAATCGCGGGAATCAGCCGCGTGATATATCTCAGAAACGGTTGAGACTTGACCATTATTGTTGTTATCCCTTGCTGTCCTTAACGATGAAATCGTTATTAAAATTACCAAACCAAGCGAGACTACCTGCCGCGATCAGATGGGACAAACACCTAACGGGCAAAATGTGCGTCAGAGCACGTTTTTTCCTTCAAACCGGGTGTTTTTGCCACATTTCTGTTCAAGCGTTTTGGAGATTACCGTAATGAATAAGGGATTGCGAGAGGTTTTACGGGATTTTTTATAAGAAATTGTGATGTAAGCTGATGTAAGTAAAGATGTTAAAAACGATGGGTGATTTTTATACTAATTTGGGTTAAATCCGCATCACAAGCGGGTTTTCAAGCCATAATTTAGCAAAGTATATCTGGGAATTGTCTGGAAAAAAGATCATGCAGAACAAAACGTTCTGCATGATCATAATTAAATTATATGTATGGAAAAATCAGGCTGGCGTATTAGGACTTTTTTTACCGGGGAGTTTTCTCTCCAGCCAGTTAATCAGCAAATCACTGGCGGGCGTCATCAGCCACCAGCTTGCCCCGACCAGCACCACAGACAGTGAACCTACCGCGATATCCGTAAACCAGTGCGCTCCGATCATCACGCGCGGCAGCGAGAAGATGGCGGTGATCACCAGTGCAATCACAAATGCCGTCTTACTCAGATAGCGCAACATGAAGCAGGAGAAAATAATCAGCATCATGCCGTGGTCGCCCGGGAAGCTGTCTGCGGACGAATCTTTGGTCGGGATCCCGGTCAGCTGGCTGACGCGATTAACGCCCTCAAAGCTCAGCGACGGGCTCTTATGGCTGACCGGCAGCAAATGCCCGAGCTGATTGAGTACCACGGCGGTGAGCAGCATCACAAAACCAATAATGACGTAACGGCGGCGGCCGGCGGTGTCTTGTTTCAGGAAGTAGCTCAGATAAAGCACCCCCATTGCCAGCAGGGAAATCACGTCGAAAGCCCGGTTATTGGTCACCGCGACCAGATGCAGGAACCAGGCGTCCGTCGTCAGGTGACGGTTAAAGAAGAAGAAAATCGATTTATCAATCGGGAACCAGAAACCATGGTTTGCAGGTAAATAGAAAGATAAGAAAAGAGCAACGCCTAATACGTTGAGTATTAGGATTGCTGGAATATTTCGGCGCCACATAGCAGGAAGCCCTATTGTTAGCAGGATAAGTATTAATTTAGTCAGCGTTAACTTAATCGGTTGAACTTAAACGAACCTTCAACAAAGTGGATTGTAATGTGTTCCATTGTGCTTTATCGCGAGTAATCAGCTCAATTCTGCTGTCTGAGGGCGCCATTGGTTTGGTTTCAATTCTCAGGTCATTACCCTGACGATTTACCAGCAACGTCCCCTCTTTAATACGCAGAATGCCTTTCACACGGTCAACCGGTGCCTGACGCGCCCAGTCGAGAATACCCGCGGTATCAAAGACGGTTTCAGCATCAAAAATCCACCCGCAGCTGGTGTAACCGTCGGCTTCGTTCAACGCACGACGCCAGCGCTGTGTTTCCGGCAGGCTCAGTGCGGCCAGCCCGCGCACCGGGGCGTGCGCATGATGATGTTTACCCGCGGGTAATTCGGCCTGATTCAGACGCGGTAAATCGAGCAGCGCCGGGTCAATCTCACCCTGAACGGCAGTCACCAGCTGACGTCCGCCGCCGTTCAGGCTAAACCATGCATCCAGCGCCTGATTATCCTGCGCCTGCGCCACATCGGATTTATTGGCAATAATGACGTCTGCTGAAGCGAGCTGATCGCGGAAGTTTTCATTACCGATGACGCGCTGATCGCTTAACTGGCGGGGATCAATCAGGCATAACGTCGCGTTGAGCGTCAGCCAGTTTTTGTAAACCTCAGACGTTAATAAAGAAAGGATCTGCTTCGGATGGCCCAGCCCGGTAGGTTCAATCAGCAGACGATCAGGTTTTGCCTGTTGCAATAACATATTGAGACCCACCTGCATCGGCAGGCCGTTCACGCAACACATGCATCCGCCGGGAATTTCTTTGAGCACTGCGCCGCTGTCCGCCAGCAATGCCCCGTCAATCCCGACTTCCCCAAATTCATTTACCAATACAGCCCATTTTTCTCCCTCAGGCTTCTGAGCCAGCAGATGGCGCAGCGTCGTCGTTTTGCCGCTGCCCAGAAAGCCGGTGATCAGGTTGGTTTTGGTCATTTTCATGCATCCTTTAAATAAATTTACACGCCAATGTGCAATGACGACTTAAGAAAATCCAGCGTTGTGCCGATGGATAACATGGATTGCTTAGTTTCGACGTCGCGGCACTCAATTATTTTTAGCGGACCGATGCTAATTGGTTTAGATGTATTAATGTTAAATGGATGTATCGTGAATTTTAAAAATGTAAATTCAAATGAGGTGTTGCCATGAACAGGATCAAATGGGTACTGTTTTTGGGAGTTTTGGCCTCAGGGATGATGCAGTACGCCAGCGCGGGATCAACCGGTACTATCCATTTTTATGGCGCAATTGTTGAAAGTGGCTGTAACTTCAAAACCGGTGGAAATAAGCTTGTCAGCAGTTGTGAGCGGGGCGCTGCGAAAGTCACGCAGGCGCGTCAGATCAGCGCGACGAATCCACTTTCTTTCAGCCTGCCACTGTCTTTAGGCCACGTGACGACACAACAGGTGAACAACAATCCTCATCTGGCGCTGATGACGGTGTCGTATAACTGAATTTGTGAAAAACGATGAGCATTTCTGATTAGTTCATCACCGGTCATTTCTGCACAGACAGTATCAGCGTTAAGTGGCCCGACAACTTTGAAAACTGGCTGACCCAATTTTGATCGGGTCGTCAGTTTTCCCCTCTGGTTCTTCCCCTTTGTGCCCACATGTTATAATTTCCCCTCCTGTATCAGGCATCCGGAGCGCTGAAAAAAGCCGTTTCAGGTGTAGGACCAATTTCATAGCATCACCAGCGGGGCGACATTATGCGACTTTATCAGGAGATTGGCGGCCATCTGCGCCGTGATATCCATGCCGGAAAATACGCCCCTGGCGACCGCCTTCCTCCGGAACGTGATATTGCTGAGTTTTACTCGGTGAGCCGCAGCGTGGTGCGTGAAGCACTGATTATGCTGGAACTTGAGAAGGTCGTTGATGTCCGCAAAGGTTCCGGCGTTTACGTGTTGCACCAGACCGATGTATTGCCGCAGGAAGATGCGGACAGAGGTTACGGCCCGTTTGAACTGTTGCAGGCGCGGCAGTTGCTGGAAAGTGAAGTGGCGGCATTTGCGGCCATGCAGGCCACCAAAACCGACATTCTTCAAATGCGTGATGCGATTGAAGCGCAGCGAAGTTGTATTGCGCGCGGTGTTTCGGATGATGTGGAAGATCAGCGTTTCCACGCACTGCTGGCGCAGGCATCGCAAAACAGCGTACTGGTAAAACTGGTGGACGATTTATGGCAGATTCGCCAGCGCAGCTCTATGTGGGAAGGGATCCACCAGCACGTCGGGGATAAAAACTACAGCCAGATATGGCTGCTGGACCATCAGGCGATCCTTCAGGCGGTTTTACGCCGTGATGCCAAAGCCGCGAAACAGGCCATGTGGCAGCATCTGGAAAATGTAAAAGATATGCTGCTGAAAGTCTCGGACGCCGATGACCCGTCTTTTGACGGCTTCCTTTTTTCGTCAGTGCCTTCGGAACTGAATGACTGATTCTGCTCCACAATAAGAAACGGCTGCCGGAGCAGCCGTTTTTTTATACGGTGGATTTTCAGCCCATGTATTTCGCGACGGTTTTCTTCGCGCCAACCCTTTGCAGGTCGGCGTAAGCATTCTGGATGGCCTGCACCACTTTTTCTTCCTGCGGCAATTGCTCACCGAATACGCCCGTCAGCGCAAGCAGCGCTTTCACACGTGGTTCGCCATCAGCGGTAGACGACACGATTTCAGCCAGAGTTTCAGCCATTGGATCTTTAATCTCGATAGGCTGACCCGCATCATCCGTTCCGCCGATATAACGCATCCAGCCCGCAACGCCGAGCGCCAGTAACTCGTAAGAACCGCCGTTTTTCACATGCCAGCGGATGGAGTCGAGCATACGTTGCGGAAGCTTCATTGTTCCGTCCATGGCGATTTGCCAGGTGCGGTGTTTCAGCGCCGTGTTGCAGTAACGGGCAATCAGGCTGTCGGCATAAGCGGTGAGATCGACACCTTCTACGCTCAGCGTCGGTGCCTGTTCTGACAGCATCAGGCGATGGGCTGCTGCTTTATAATTCGCATCTTCCATGCAATCGTTGATGTGCTGATAACCGGCCAGATAACCGAGATAGGCCAGGAATGAGTGGCTGCCGTTCAGCATCCGCAGTTTCATCTGTTCAAACGGCAGAACGTCGGAAACCATCTGAGCGCCGGCTTTTTCCCAGTCAGGGCGGCCGGCAACAAAGTGATCTTCCACCACCCACTGAATGAACGGTTCGCAGGCAATGCCGCACGGGTCAGTCACGCCGCCCAGCGCTTCGGTGATTTCTTCCAGCGTGGTGTCCGTGGCCGCCGGAACGATACGGTCAACCATGGTGCTTGGGAAAGAAACGTTCTCAGTGATCCACTTCGCCAGTTCAGATGAGCGGGCTTTCGCCATACCCAGAACGGCGTTTTTGACCACCAGACCATTTTCAGGAATATTGTCGCAACACAGTACGGTAAAGCCAGGCAGGCCGCGCTCATGACGCAGACGCAGGGCTTCTACTAACACGCCGGGCGCTGTGCAGGGCGCCTGACCACCGGCCAGATCCTGCTGAATTTTTGGATTTTGCAGATCCAGCTCGCCGGAGCCGGGTTCAATGCAATAGCCTTTTTCGGTGATGGTCAGTGAAACAATTGCTACTTGCGGCTCGGTCAGTTTCGCCAGCACGGCATCCAGCCCGTCAATCCCGCCGTGGACCGACTCATGCGCTGAGCCGACGATAATGGCCTGATTTCCTTCGGCACCTTTTTCCAGCACGGTAAAAAGATGATCCTGCCCGCGTAATCTTTTGATTAATGACTCATTGCCAAACAGGCTGACTTCACAGATCCCCCAGTCGCCACCTTGCTGGTTTAACACCCGGTTGGTCAGCAATGCCTGATGGGCGCGATGGAAAGCACCAAATCCGAGATGAACAATGCGGCTTTTCAATGCGTCACGATCATAACCAGGTAATGACACTGCTGCTGGCAGGGACGCTGTGGCAATAGTTTTCATGCAATACTCCAGGCAAGTCAGAAATAATGAAATTGGTCAGGCCAAATTGGGGCTGTTTACCCGTAAACTGAAAAGTATGCTGGATAAAGCGACGATTTAAGCCGAAATCAGGCTTTAGAGTGTAAAGTCATATGATAGAAAGGGGAATTGGTAAGTCCAGACAGCCACTCGTTTTGTGATACAGATCGAGTGTCTGAGATATTTGTGATGAGAAATGCGGGGCAAAAAAAAGGAACGCCGTGGCGTTCCCTTAAAAAGCGGGGCAACTGACCTTAGTCTGCGCGGCCCATATAACGACGTTCAGCAATATGAATGCGGATTTTGTCGCCGGAGCTCAGATATTCTGGCACCTGAATATTCAGGCCGGTAGCCATCACAGCAGGTTTGGTACGCGAGCTTGCAGACGCACCTTTGATACCTGGCGCGGTTTCAACGATTTCCAGATCCACTGTCTGTGGCATTTCCAGCGCCAGCAGCTGGCTGTCCAGCGTCAGAACCTGCATACCCTGTAAACCCTCTTCAGGAATGAACAGCAGCTCTTCTTCAATCTGCGCTTTATTGAAGGTGTAAGGCGTGAAGTCTTCGTCATCCATAAAGATGTACTCATCGCCGTCAACGTAGGAGAAATTCACCTTACGGCGGGTCAGGGTGACGGTGTCGAGAATGTCGTCACCCTTGAAGCGTTCTTCCACCTTGCCGCCGGTACGCACATCGGCGAAACGCATTTTGTACAAGGTGCTGGCACCACGGGCACTTGGGCTCTGCACATCAATGTCTTTTACCAGCAGCAATTTGCCGTCGTAGTTCACAACGAAGCCGCGTTTAATTTCGTTAGCACGTGCCATATAAATAACCTGTCAGCAGAGAGAATAATAATTTGCGACACGTTACCCGCGCCGCTGATTTCAGGCAAGCAGATAGCGTAAAAAGAGTCGGGAAAACCCGCTTTCTGACGCAATTTTTGTGGTCTGCCCGCCGACATTAAAAATGTTCGATATACAGTGTTAAAGAGTAGTAAATATTTCGCTGGTGGCGGTGTTGCGCGCCTGCTATTGTCGCGCCTCAAAATGAGGCCTGAGGAGGCTGTTAATGGACTGTCGTACCGATTGCGGAGCCTGTTGCATAGCGCCTTCAATTTCCAGCCCGATCCCCGGAATGCCGGACGGCAAACCCGCCAACACCCGCTGCATTCATCTGGCCGATAACTTCCTGTGCCAGATTTTCACCTCGCCGCTGCGGCCAAAAGTTTGTGGCAGCCTGCAGGCCAGCCGCGAAATGTGTTTCACACACCGCGACCAGGCGCTGACATATCTCATCAAACTCGAAGCCGATACCGCGCCTTAAGCTGCGGCTTCCGGCGTTTCTTCCGCTGGCTTATCGACGTTTTTCACATTCCAGATGCACGCGACCGCGCCCACCACCATCACCAGTGCGGCGTAAAACACTGCGTGATACGTCCAGAACTGCGCGATCACGCCCGCCAGTGAACCGGCGAGGATCCAGCCTGCACGGGTGGAATTGGTGAACAGCGTTGTCGCCGCACCCGCCTGACCCGGCATTAAATCCTGAAAATACAGCATGCCGATGCCGGCCAGAATGCCGATGAAAATGGCGTTCAGCAGCTGTAAAGCAATCATCGCTGCGGCTCCGGTCGTAAATAAAATACAGGTGTAGAAAATCACTCCCGCCACCACGGCAAACCGCATCAGGAAACGCTTACCTAACTGTTTTGCCAGATATCCGGCGATCAGCATGGTCGGGATTTCGAGACAGGCGGCGCTGCCCATCAGCACGCCCGCCAGTTTCTCAGGCAAGCCCAGTTCGCGCACCACGTACAGCGGCATATTGATCAGATAAATACTGTTGGCCGCCCACATCAGAGAACAGGCGATAAACAACATCAGCGTGTCGCGGCGGTTGCGGCGCGGGGCTTCCAGCGTGGCAGTCGTTTTGATGTGCGCTTTAGGCATTGAGGGCAGGAACATCCAGACCATTGCGCCACATAACAGAAACGCCAGCGTGGCGGCGCAATACATGAAGGTAAATCCGAATCCCATCGACAGGGCGAAAGCCAGCGGCGGCCCGACAACCCAGGCCAGAGAAACCTGTGCGCGCAAAATAGAGCTGAACATCACGGCTTCGCGCCCGGTTTTCTCGGAATGCTCGCGCGCAAGGGCAAACATTTGCGGGTTGGCGGTTGAGCCGAAACTCGACAGTAAAACGCCGATAAACAGCAAAATAAAGTAGTTACGGTTGAAGGCGAAAAGGACACACGCCAGTGCGCCCAGAATGCAGCAATACAGGATCAGCGTTTTGCGGTCACCGCGTTTGTCCGACCAGGTCGCCAGCAGCTGGCTGACGAAAATGCCAATCACGGCGCTGCCGGTGAAGAAGATGCCGACCATAAACGGGCTGACGTGTACCTGAGAGGTCAGAAACAGGCTGAGCGTCGGGGTCTGAAGGGCACCGGCAATACCTGTGAGAAAGGCGATGATCAAAAAAGCAGTCGACGTCATGTCGGGTAAGCGGCGGGCTGACGTTGTAGAAATTCGCATTAGATAGCTGAACCAGAGTGAAGAGAAGGAGGACGAAATTTGCGCGAATGTTACGTCAGTTTAAAAAAAACAAAAACAGGTTTTGATCATCAAAAATGTAAACCGGAGTGTATTTGCCATACTGAATAATAAAACCGCACATTGTGTTAAAAATAACCCAAACCGGCAGCCGTCCGGTCACAGGAGGTCATCCACTCAAACCCGCCAGCTAACTTCAGCTAAACTGTTTTTGGCCGCTTCAGCCTGACTTCAGCATTTGCGTTAAGTCACAGGCTTCAGGGCGTCGCAAAAAAGGAAACTGTGCGTGGCATCAAAAAATTGTTACGTCAAATCAGGGAAAGCTTGATTTAAAAACAGGCCGGATTGAGACTCCTTGAAACGTTTCAGCGTTGTCAGTTTCTCTTCTGAAATTTGATGGCGCTCCTTTTTTCTCAGTAAAGCTGAAACGATTCAATTTCAGCAGGAGAGGAGAATTATGTTCCAACTGTCACAGCAAGATATTCATCTCGGTGCGGCTGCCAGCGATAAGCAGGAAGCAATTCGCCAGGTCGCAGCAGCACTGACTCAGGCTGGCCGCGTCAGCGAAGGCTATGTAGACGGCATGTTAGCGCGTGAGCTGCAAACTTCTACATACCTTGGCAACGGCATTGCTATCCCGCACGGCACCACCGATACCCGTGATCTGGTGCTTGATACCGGTGTCCAGGTTTTCCAGTTCCCGCAGGGCATCGCGTGGGGCGAAGGGCAAACTGCTTATGTCGTTATCGGCATCGCGGCGCGTTCTGATGAACACCTCGGTTTGCTGCGTCAGCTGACGCATGTCTTAAGTGACGACAGCGTGGCTGAGCGTCTGGCAAAAACAGATTCAGCTGAAGAACTGCGCAGCCTGCTGATGGGCGAGAAAAATGCCGCTGAATTCCTGTTTGATACCCAGCTGATTGCTGTTGATGTGGCGGCGGAAAGCCTGATCACATTGCAGGCGCTGAACGCAGGCCGTCTGCAACAGGTGGGTGCCGTTGATACCGCTTTCGTCAGCGATGTTATCAGCCGCAAACCACTGAATCTGGGGCACGGCATCTGGCTGAGCGACAGCACGGAAGGCAATCTGAAAAGTGCTGCCACCGTCAGCCGTGCGCATCGGGCGTTTGATCTGGCCGGTGAAAAGGTTTCTATGCTGCTGACGATTTCTGTCGCAGATGACCAGCCGCTGGACGTGCTGAATTACCTGAGCGACCTGCTGATTGCCAATAAAGCTGAACGCTTGCTGACGGCAGATGCCGTTGGCGTGCTGGCATTGCTGACCAGCGAAGTCGAAGAACAAGCCAACGTGCTGACGGCTGAATTCGTTATCCGTAACGAACATGGCCTGCATGCGCGTCCGGGCACGGCATTAGTGAACGTGATCAAACAGTTCAGCAGTGAAATCACCGTTACCAATCTTGATGGCAGCGGTAAACCTGCCAACGGCCGCAGCCTGATGAAAGTCGTGGCGCTGGGCGTGAAAAAAGGTCACCACCTGCGCTTTACCGCCAGTGGTGAAGATGCAGAACTGGCATTAAAAACCATCGGCGAAGCGATTGCCGAAGGTCTTGGGGAGGGCGCATGAGCCGTCGGGTCGCCACAATTACTTTAAACCCTGCGTACGATTTAGTGGGCTATGTGCCTGAAATCGAACGTGGTGAAGTCAATCTGGTGCAAACCACCGGTCTGCACGCCGCCGGTAAAGGCATCAACGTTGCGAAGGTGCTGAAAGATCTCGGCATCGACGTCACCGTTGGCGGCTTCCTGGGCAAAGAAAATCAGGACGGCTTCCAGTTGCTGTTCAGCGATCTGGGCATCGCGAACCGTTTCCAGGTCGTCAATGGCCGTACGCGTATTAACGTCAAACTGACCGAAAAAGATGGTGAAGTCAGCGACTTCAACTTCTCCGGCTTCAATGTGACGCCTGCTGACTGGGAACGTTTCGTGACGGATTCCCTGTCCTGGCTGGGTCAGTTCGACATGGTCGCCGTGAGCGGCAGCCTGCCAGCGGGCGTTGATCCTGACGCATTCACTGACTGGATGAAACGTCTGCGCGCGCAGTGTCCTTGCATCATTTTCGACAGCAGCCGTGAAGCACTGGTGGCCGGTCTGAAAGCTGCACCGTGGCTGGTTAAACCTAACCGTCGTGAACTGGAAATCTGGGCTGGCCGTAAATTGCCGGAACTGAGTGACGTGGTTGAAGCTGCGCATGCCTTGCGTGATCAGGGAATTGCCCACGTGGTGATTTCTCTGGGTGCTGAAGGCGCATTGTGGGTTAACGCCTCCGGCGCGTGGATCGCCAAACCGCCAGCCTGTGAAGTTGTCAGCACCGTCGGTGCCGGTGATTCCATGGTCGGTGGCCTGATTTACGGCTTGCTGATGCGCGAATCCAGCGAACATACGCTACGCCTGGCAACGGCTGTTGCCGCACTGGCTGTCAGCCAGAGTAATGTCGGTGTCACCGATCGTCCGCAGCTCGCGGCGATGATGGCCCGTGTTGATCTGAAACCTTTTTAATCCGCAGGAGGCAGAATGAAAACGCTGCTGATGATAGACAGTTCGCTGGGACAGGCTCGCAGCCATCTGGCGAAAAATTTGCTCGCTGCTGCTGCGGCGAAAGCAGGGCATCAGGTGGTCGATCAGGCCGCTGACGCTGAAGTTGTGATCGTGGCCGGTGAAACCGTGCCCAACGATGCGACGCTGACAGGTAAAAACATTTATACCGGTGATGTGGCGGATGCCGTTCGCGATCCTCAGGCATTTCTGGCACGCGCACTGACAGAAGCCAAACCTTACGTGGCACCGGCTGTTGCCGTATCAGCACCTGCCGGTGCAGTTGGTCCAAAACGTATCGTTGCTATCACCGCCTGCCCGACCGGCGTGGCGCACACTTTTATGGCGGCTGAAGCCATTGAAAGCGAAGCGAAAAAACGCGGCTGGTGGGTGAAAGTGGAAACCCGCGGTTCCGTCGGTGCCGGTAACGCCATCACGCCTGAAGAAGTGGCGGCGGCAGATCTGGTCATCGTTGCGGCTGACATCGAAGTGGATCTGGCGAAGTTCGCCGGTAAGCCGATGTACCGTACCTCTACCGGTCTGGCATTGAAAAAGACCAAACAGGAGCTGGATAAAGCACTGGTAGAAGCGGAAGTGTTTGCCCCTAATGCACAGGGCGCAACTTCCACGGCGAAGAAGAAAGAAGCGGGCGGTTCTGGGCCATATCGTCACCTGCTGACCGGCGTGTCTTACATGCTGCCGATGGTAGTGGCGGGTGGCTTGTGTATCGCGTTGTCCTTCGTTTTCGGTATTAAAGCCTTTGAAGTAAAAGGCACGCTGGCGGCTGCGCTGATGCAAATCGGGGGCGCTTCAGCCTTCGCATTGATGGTTCCGGTTCTGGCGGGCTTTATTGCCTTCTCCATCGCTGACCGTCCTGGCCTGACGCCGGGTCTTATCGGCGGTATGTTAGCCGTGAGCACCGGTGCCGGTTTCCTTGGCGGTATAATTGCCGGTTTCCTCGCGGGTTACGTGGCGAAAGCTATCAGTGGCAAGCTGAAGCTACCGCAAAGTATGGAAGCCCTGAAACCTATCCTGATCATCCCGCTGGTCGCGAGCCTGATTACGGGTCTGGTGATGATTTATGTTGTCGGTACGCCGGTGGCAAAAATCATGTCAGGTCTGACCGCATGGCTGCAATCTCTGGGTACTGCGAACGCCGTACTGCTCGGCGCAATCCTCGGTGCGATGATGTGTACCGACATGGGTGGCCCGGTAAACAAAGCGGCTTACGCGTTCGGCGTCGCGTTGCTGAGTTCTTCCGTGTACGCACCAATGGCCGCCATCATGGCTGCCGGTATGGTGCCACCACTGGCGATGGGTCTGGCGACCTTGCTGGCGCGTAACAAGTTCGAACAAAGTGAACGCGAAGGCGGTAAAGCAGCGCTGGTTCTGGGCCTGTGCTTTATCTCCGAAGGTGCGATTCCGTTCGCTGCCCGTGACCCGATGCGTGTTCTGCCGTGCTGTATCGCCGGTGGTGCACTGACCGGTGCGTTGTCCATGGCATTCCATGCACAACTGATGGCACCGCACGGTGGTCTGTTTGTTCTGCTGATCCCAGGCGCAATCACACCGGTACTTGGTTACCTGGTGGCGATTATTGCCGGTACCGTTCTGGCGGGTGGCGCTTATGCGGTTCTGAAACGTTCAGATGCGCAGCTGGCCGCTAAAGTAGCCTGATAATTGCTGTTCAGCAGGTGAGAGAAGCGCGACTTAAAAATGAGTCGCGCTTTTTTTTTGCAGCGGCTATCTGCAAAATTAAGCCGCGACTTCAGCCGCCGCTTCCCCTTTTAACCACGCGATCTCATCTTTCCAGATCTCCGGATCAACCGTCTCGAGGATCATCGGGATACCGTCAAACCGCGCGTCGCGCATCATCCAGCTGAACACCGTATTGCCAATGTTTCCCTGACCGAGGCTGTGGTGGCGGTCGACGCGGCTGTTGAATTCGCTCTTCGCATCGTTGAGATGCATACCGCGCAGGTACTTAAATCCGACAACGTCTTCGAAATGTTTGAAGGTCTTCTCGCACTCTTCGACAGTTCGCAGATCGTAACCGGCGGCGAAAGCGTGGCAGGTATCAATGCAGACGCCGACGCGGCTTTTGTCTTCGACGCCATCAATAATTTTCGCCAGATGCTCAAAGCGGAAACCCAGATTGCTGCCCTGACCGGCGGTGTTTTCGATGACGGCGGTGACGCCCTGCGTCTGTGCCAGCGCGATGTTCAGGGATTCAGAAATGCGTTCGAGACATTTGTCTTCGTCGATTTGCATCAGGTGGCTGCCCGGATGGAAATTGAGCAGCGAAAGGCCGAGCTGTTCGCAACGTTGCAGTTCATCAAGAAAGGCTTCGCGGGATTTTTCCAGCGCTTCGGTAACCGGGTGGCCGAGGTTAATCAGATAGCTGTCATGCGGCAAAATCTGGTTGCTCTGATAGCCATACTTTTCACAGGCTATTTTGAATTTTACGATGACATCTTCCGGCAACGGTGCTGCTTTCCACTGACGCTGGTTCTTGGTGAAAAGCGCAAAAGCCGTGGCTTCCAGCTCGTGTGCCCGCAGCACGGCCTGATCGACGCCGCCCGCAGCACTCACGTGTGCTCCTATAAACTTCATTTCCGCTCCTCATTTATTCTTGATCTAAGGGAGAATGATAGCGCCTGCACAAGGCAGGCGCAGCAGAGAAGTGTTAAAACCCGCAACATTAGCCAAAAAGATGCTGAACCAGTTCGTTGATCCCCGCACCGCCTGCAATCAGCCAGACAAACAATATTGCCGCCAGCAACATCGGTTTCAGCCCCGCCTGACGCAGCGCGCTGATGTGTGTTGTCAGGCCAAGCGCTGCCATCGCCATCGCAAGCAGCACGGTGTCGAGCGTGATGAGCGGCGGGATCCAGCTGTGCGGCAGAATATCCAGCGAGTTGAACGCCGCCACCAGAATGAACATCAGCGCGAACCACGGGATCGTGATGTTACGCAAACCTGATTTCTCACCGGCTTCTTTCACACTTTTACCGCGGGCAATCCAGCCGGATAACAGCAGCAGGAACGGAGCCAGCATCATGACGCGGATCATCTTGGCAATCACCGCCGCGTTTTCAGCGTCCGGGCTGACACCCTGACCGGCGGCAACCACCTGCGCCACTTCATGCACCGTCGAGCCGGTATAAATCCCGAACTGTGCAGCCGTGAGGTTCACCCAGTGATAATGCGCGTTAAGTTGCCATAACCACGGATACAGGAAGATGGCCGCGGTGCCGAAAATAACGACCGTAGCCACGGCAACCGTGACTTTTCCTGCTTTGGCGTTGAGCACCGGCTCTGTCGCCATCACGGCGGCCGCGCCACAAATGCTGCTGCCTGCGCCGATGAGCATGGAGGTGTCGCGGTCTAATTTAAACACGCGTTGTCCCAGCCAGCAGGCCAGCGCGAAGGTGGAACACAGCATCATGGCGTCAATCAGAATGCCGGTTGCGCCGACGTCAGCGATTTGCGCGAACGTCAGGCGCAGGCCGTAAAGAATGATGCCGAGCCGCAACAGGCGCTGCTTTGCCAGCGTGACGCCTTCCTCGCACCATGGCCGGGCTGCAGGATAAAACGTGTTGCCGATAACCATGCCGATAACGATCGCCAGCGTCAGGGCGCTCAGCCCGAGCTGGCTTAGCGCCGGAAAATCACTCAGCCAGATAGCCAGAGCAGTAATGACGCCGGTCAGCGCCAGGCCTGGAATGACACGACTCATCCGCAGCGGTTGCGGAACGGTATTTTTGAGTGTGTCGCGTTTATTGAGCGGCAATGTATTCATCGTCGTTTCCTCATCTAAGGAGTGATGCGATAAGGCTACGCCGCGCTTATATAAAAATGAAATTGATTATAACTTTATAACCTATCTGAAAAACTGGTATAGAATGCGCTGAAAACCGGGGGCAAAATGGTCGCCCCGATCTACGGGTCTATACTGAAGAAAGAGAAAGCGTGCGGTACGCGGCGGTTTTTCTTCTGAACAGATTTCTGAGCAGACATTTTTGAACAAGCAATCAGCGGACCGGAGGGCTTGTAAGGATAGCGGGACATTTATGCACATAACATTGCGACAACTTGAAGTTTTCGCCGAGGTGCTGAAAAGCGGGTCGACCACGCAGGCGTCGGTTGTGCTTTCATTATCACAATCCGCGGTGAGTGCCGCACTGGCCGATATCGAAGGCCAACTTGGCGTGCAATTATTTGACCGTGTCGGTAAACGGCTGGTAATCAATGAGCATGGGCGTCTGTTATACCCGAAAGCGCTGGCGCTGCTTGAACAGGCGGGCGAAATCGAGCGCCTGTTTAATCACGACAACGGTTCGCTGCGCATCGGTGCGAGCAGCACCATCGGTAATTACATGCTGCCGGCGATGATTGCGGAATACCGGCTGGATTTCCCGCATACGCCGATGGAGCTCAACGTCGGCAACACCAATGACGTGATTAACGCCGTCTCTGATTTTCGGGTGGATCTGGGGCTTATCGAAGGGCCGTGCCAGTTGCCGGAGCTGATTACGCAACCGTGGCTGGATGACGAGCTGGTGGTGTTTGTCGCGCCGGAAAATCCGCTGGCGGGGCAGACGGTTTCACTGGAAGCACTGGCGCGGGAACCGTGGATTTTGCGTGAACGCGGCTCGGGCACGCGCGAAGTGTTAGATCACATGTTGCTGCCACAGTTACCGGATTTCAATCTGGTGATGGAGCTGGGAAATTCCGAAGCCATCAAGCACGCGGTGCGTCACGGAATTGGCATCAGCTGTCTGTCGCGCCGGGTGATTGCCGAGCAGCTTAGCAGCGGCTCGCTGGTGGAAATCCGCCTGCCGGTTGCCCCGCTGGTGCGTAAGCTTTATCTCATTCATCACCGTCAGAAACACATCTCCAACGCCTTATCGCGGTTTTTAACCTATTGTCGCGAATCCTGATTACGGTCTTTCACTAATGATCCGCGGCCTGTTATGAAGGTGTCTTATAACAGGTCGTTCCTGCTATTCAGAGCGGCAGGTTTTGCTACAATCCGCGCTTAAATTTTATAATGACGAGCGGATATAGGGTAAAAATGGCTCAACAACCTACAAAAAATACGCAGGTGGCTCCCACACTGCGTCGCGAGCTCAAGGCACGTCACTTAACGATGATCGCCATCGGCGGTTCAATTGGTACGGGTTTATTCGTCGCCTCCGGCGCGACAGTTTCACAGGCGGGCCCGGGCGGCGCACTGCTGTCCTACGCACTGATCGGCATCATGGTTTACTTCCTGATGACCAGCCTCGGTGAACTCGCGGCATTCATGCCTGTTTCCGGTTCATTCTCCACGTATGGCTCCCGTTATGTCGAAGAAGGTTTCGGTTTCGCACTGGGCTGGAACTACTGGTACAACTGGGCGGTAACTATCGCCGTTGACCTCGTGGCCTCACAACTGGTGATGAACTACTGGTTCCCGGACACGCCGGGCTGGATCTGGAGCGCCTTGTTCCTCGGCCTGATCTTCCTGCTTAACTACATTTCCGTACGCGGTTTCGGCGAAGCGGAATACTGGTTCTCCCTGATCAAAGTGGTCACCGTCATCATCTTCATCGCCGTGGGCGTGCTGATGATCACTGGCATTATGCGCGGTGCTGAAACTGCGGGCTGGCACAACTGGACAATCGGTGATGCGCCGTTTGCAGGCGGGTTTGCCTCGATGATAGGTGTGGCGATGATCGTCGGTTTCTCCTTCCAGGGAACCGAACTGATTGGCGTGGCCGCCGGTGAATCTGAAAACCCGGGCAAAAATATCCCACGGGCAGTGCGTCAGGTGTTCTGGCGTATCCTGCTGTTCTATATTCTGGCGATTCTGGTCATCAGCCTGATCATTCCTTACACCGACCCAAGCTTGCTGCGTAACGAAGTGGGCGATATCTCTGTCAGCCCGTTCACGCTGGTGTTCCGTAATGCCGGTCTGCTTTCCGCCGCAGCGGTGATGAACGCCGTGATCCTGACCGCCGTATTGTCTGCCGGCAACTCAGGCATGTACGCGTCAACCCGTATGCTGTTTACGCTGGCCAGCGAAGGTAAAGCGCCGCGCATTTTCGCCAAACTGTCGAAAGGCGGTGTGCCGCGCAACGCACTTTACGCCACCACCATTGTGGCCGCGCTGTGCTTCCTGAGCTCAATGTTTGGTAACCAGACCGTTTACCTGTGGCTGCTGAACACGTCCGGTATGACGGGCTTTATTGCGTGGCTGGGCATTGCGGTGAGCCATTACCGTTTCCGTCGCGGCTATGTTTCACAAGGTCTTGACCTGAAGAAACTGCCTTATCTGTCCGGCTTCTTCCCGTTCGGCCCGGTCTTTGCCTTTGTGCTGTGTCTGATCATCACGCTGGGCCAGAACTATCAGGCGTTCCTGAAAGATACCATTGACTGGGGCGGCGTTGCGGCGACGTACATTGGTCTGCCACTGTTCCTGATCATCTGGTTTGGCTACAAGCTGACCAAAGGCACCAAAGTGGTGAAATACAGCGAAATGGAATTCCCGGAACACGTGGATAAATAACTGACCGGAAGGGCTATTTTGTTGCAAAGGCGGAGCTCAGGCTCCGCTTTTTTTATACCTTTCTTTCCGTAATGCTTTGTTACTTCAGCCCTGTTTCCCCGCGCCCGATCTCTCTGTAACCTTGATAGGTTCTGTAAACTGCATTGATAATCGTTATCATTTCTTTTATTGTTAGCCCCACTTCAGGGAAACGTAAAGGAATCGGAAGAAGATGAATTATCAGCAGAATTTTATCAGTACGCTGTTCAGCAAACGAATTGCTGGCGGATTATTAGGATGCACCCTTGGCATGTTAAGCCTGAGCGCTCAGGCGGTGACGGTCACGGATATTGCCGGAAGAACGGTCACGGTGCCGGATGACGTCCAGCGTGTAGTGCTGGGAGAAGGGCGGTTATTCTTTGCCGTTTCCCTGCTCGAAGGCCAGAAGCCGTTTGACCGCATTGCGGGCTGGCAGGGCGATTTCCGTAAGCTGGATCCGCAAACGTACGCGACGTATCAGGCTAAATTCCCGCAGATCGACAAAATCCCGCTGATTGGTAACACCAGCGCCGATAGCATCAGTCCGGAAAAAGTGCTGACGCTGAATCCGCAGTTAGCGATTTTTGGTTTGTCGGGCCACGGGCCGGGCAAAGAAAGTGCGCTGGTGACACAATTGCAGAAAGCCGGTGTGCCGGTGGTCTTTGTGGATTTCCGCACGTCGCCGCTGAAAAATACCCTGCCGAGCATGGAGCTGCTGGGTAAAGTGCTCAACCGCGAAAAACAGGCGCAGGACTATATCCGCTTTTATCAGGACAACATCAAACGCGTCACGGATGTGACGAAAGACATTCCTGAGCAGGATAAACCGAAAGTCTTTATCGAATTACGCGCCTCAACCGCGGATGAATGTTGCCGTTCTGCCGGTAAAGGCAACATGGGTGATTTCATCGATCAGGCGGGTGGGGTTAATATTGCCAAACCGTTGCTGCCGGGGCCGCTGGGTCTGGTCAATCTCGAAAAAGTGATTGCGGCGCAGCCGGATGTATATCTGGTCAGCGGTGGCGGGAAACCGGCGAAAGCGGGTGATCCGGCGCCAACCGGGTTAGTGCTCGGCGCACAAACCACGCCGGAAGAAGCACGTGCCAGCCTGACGCCGCTCCTGCAACGTAAAGGCATCAGCACGCTGAAAGCCGTGGAAAATGGCCGCAGTTTTGGCATTTGGCACAATTATTACAATTCGCCGTATAACGTGCTGGCCGTGCAGGTCTTTGCCAAAGCATTTTATCCGGAGAAGTTTGCGGATTTGGATCCGCAGGAAACGCAGAAACAACTCTATAAGCAGTTCCTTGCCGTGGAACCGACAGGCACTTACTGGACGGATGCGGTTAAACCGGAAAGCGGCAAGTAATTCCGCCGTCAGTTTTTACGTTAAAGAGACAGAAGCGAATCATGAGTACAACGACCGAACCCGCGCTGGCGGTGAAAGCCACTACCGACAACAGCGTGATGGGGCGATACCAGAATATCGTCCGCCGCCGTCTGTTAATCATGCTGGTCCTGGTGCTGGCGATTATCGTCTCACTGGTGATTGATTTCATTATGGGGCCGTCGGGGTTGTCACTCGGTACGCTGTGGAAAACGCTGTTCGATGCGGCAGCGGCAGATCCGGGCACGCGCGTGATTGTGTGGGATATCCGCATGCCTTACGCGCTGATGGCGGTGGCGGTGGGGATGTCTCTGGGGCTGGCGGGTGCAGAAATGCAAACCATCCTGAACAACCCGCTGGCCAGCCCGTTTACGCTCGGGGTTTCTTCTGCGGCAGCGTTCGGCGCGGCACTGGCTATCGTGCTGGGTATCGGCATTCCGGGGATCCCGGATCAATGGTTTATCTCCGCGAACGCCTTTATTTTTGCGCTGCTCGCCGCGCTGATGCTTGACGGCATCACCCGCTGGACGCGCGTCGCCAGCTCCGGCGTGGTGCTGTTTGGTATCGCGCTGGTCTTTACCTTCAACGCGCTGGTTTCCCTGATGCAGTTCATCGCCACCGAAGACACCTTACAGGGCTTAGTTTTCTGGACGATGGGCAGCCTGGCGCGTGCGTCGTGGGTGAAACTGGGCGTGATGCTGCTGGCGTTTCTGATTTTACTGCCGTGGTCGATGATGAGCGCGTGGAAGCTGACCGCGCTGCGTCTGGGTGAAGATCGCGCGGTGAGTTTTGGTATCGACGTGCGCCGTTTACGTCTTGGCACGTTGCTGCGTATCAGTATTCTTTCCGCACTGGCGGTGGCATTTGTCGGGCCGATTGGTTTTATCGGGCTGGTCGCGCCGCATATTGCGCGCCTGATGTTTGGTGAAGATCACCGTTTCTATCTGCCGGCGAGTGCGCTGATTGGTGCGCTGGTGCTGTCGATGGCGTCGGTGGCGTCTAAAAATCTGGTGCCAGGCGTCATTATTCCGGTCGGTATCGTGACTTCGCTGGTCGGCGTGCCGTTCTTCCTCAGCATTATTCTTCGCCACAGGGGGAACGTCTGATGTCTGCGATGCTCGAAACCGATCCGCAAACGTTGTTCAATGCCGCCACGCAGGGGCTGCAAATCCGCGATTTCAACGCGGGTTATCCTAAGCGCCCTGTGATCCGCAACCTGAACGTACCGATGCTGCCGCGCGGGAAAATTACCGTGCTGCTCGGGCCCAACGGCAGCGGGAAATCCACCTTACTGCGTTCGCTGGCCGGGCTGAACCGGGCGGAAGGGCAGTTGATGCTCGACGGCCACGATTTAATGCCGATGCCGTTTGCCCGTCGCGCGGAGCAGGTGGTGTATCTGCCGCAAACGCTGCCAGCCGGTGTGCATCTGCATGTGCTGGAATCCATTATCGTGGCGCAGCGTGCGTCCGGCGGTAAAGGAAAAGCCTCTGAAGGCACGGACAGCGTGATGGCGCTGCTGCGTCAGCTCGGTATTGAACATCTGGCGCTGAGTTATCTGGATCAGCTTTCCGGCGGGCAGAAACAGCTGGTCGGGCTGGCGCAATCGCTGATCCGCCAGCCATCGCTGCTGCTGCTTGATGAACCGCTCAGCGCGCTCGATCTGAACTACCAGTTCCACGTGATGGATCTGGTGCGCAGGGAAACGCAAAAACGCAATATCGTGACCGTGGTGGTGGTGCATGACATCAATATCGCGCTGCGCCACGGCGACCGCGTGCTGATGCTCAAGGACGGTAATCTGATTGCTGACGGCGAGCCGGAAGCGGTGATCACCCCGGAAAGTCTCGCGCGCGTTTACGGCGTGCGCGGGAGAATTGAACGCTGCTCGCAGGGAACGCCGCAGATCCTCATCGACGGACTGGTCAGCGACCCTTCGATTTAAGTTCTGACGAAATAAAAACGGACGCAACCAACGCAGCGGCGTCCGCCTTTCACATTGTGAGCCTGAAACTAATAAATACATCCTGATAAACCGGGCGGGTTTGTTCGCGCCGCGTTTACCGGTTTGACGGAATTTAATTACAACGTCCCGCACCGGCGGGGTTGTTTTATCTCATGGAGAGAAGAAATGGTTAAGGTCAAATTTACACCGGCGATCAAAGCCGGGCTGCTCGCTCAGTTGTTTGCCGCCGCGTGTCCTGCGATGGCGGAAGACGTTTCTGAAGTGAAAGAAAAAGAAGACCAGATGGTGGTGACGGCTTCCGCCATCCAGCAAAACCTCAAAGATGCGCCAGCCAGTATCAGCGTCATCACCCGCGAAGACCTGCAAAAAAAACCGGTTCAGAACCTGAAAGACGTTCTGAAAG
This sequence comes from Rahnella sp. BIGb0603, assembly GCF_024808755.1. Classification (NCBI taxonomy): domain Bacteria; kingdom Pseudomonadati; phylum Pseudomonadota; class Gammaproteobacteria; order Enterobacterales; family Yersiniaceae; genus Rahnella; species Rahnella sp. BIGb0603. Next base: position 564,489 of record NZ_JANUEX010000003.1, read on the forward strand.
ATGTGCCGGGCGTGCAAATCACCAATGAAAGCGACAACCGTCAGGGCGTCAGTATCCGCGGGCTGGGCAGCGGTTACACCCTGATTCTGGTTGACGGCAAACGCGTGAATTCCCGCAACGCCGTATTCCGCCATAACGATTTCGATTTAAGCTGGATCCCGGCGGAATCAATCGAACGTATCGAAGTGGTGCGCGGGCCGATGTCCTCACTTTATGGTTCCGATGCGCTGGGCGGCGTGGTTAACATCATCACCCGCAAAGTCGGCACCGCGTGGCACGGTACATTGAGCGCGGACACAACGGTTCAGGAACACCGCGATCGCGGCGACAGCGGCAACGGAAATTTCTTCGCCAGCGGCCCGCTGGTTGACGATCTGCTCGGCGTAAAAGTCTACGGCGCGCTGGGTAAACGTAAGAAAGATCAGGCCAGCTCCGCCAGCGGCAGCACCGGCCAGCCACGCATCGAAGGCTACACGTCGCGCAACGCCAATGTGGAATTCTCCCTGACGCCAACCGAAGATCAGGATATGACGTTCGGCTACGGTAGGGATCGTCAGGACAGAGATTCCGATACGCTGGATAAAAACCGCATTGAGCGCGAAAACTACTCGCTGGGCCACAACGGGCGCTGGGGGCTGGCGAACACTGAACTGCGTTTCTACGGTGAAAACATCGAGAACAAAAACGCCGAGACCATCACCTCGAAGAATAATTCCCTCGACGGCAAAGTCGTGATCCCGCTGGGGGATTACAACCAGTTCCTGACGTTCGGCGGCGAATACCGTAACGATAAACTCGAAGATGGCGTCAACATGAAGAGCGGCGGCAGCACGCAGGCCAACCAGTACGCGCTGTTCCTCGAAGACGAATGGCGTATTTTCGAAAGCCTCGCGCTGACCGGCGGCGTGCGCATGGACGACCATGAAAACTACGGCGTCAACTGGAGCCCGCGTGCGTATCTGGTCTACAACGCCACCGACACCGTTACGCTAAAAGGCGGCTGGGCATCGGCCTTCAAAGCGCCGTCCCTGTTACAGCTCAGCCCGGACTGGCAAAGTGCTTCCTGCCGCGGCAGTTGTAATGTGGTCGGCAGCAAAGACCTGAAAGCAGAAACCAGCGAAAGCGTGGAATTCGGCATGTACTACGCCGGTCAGGAAGGCTGGCTGGAAGATGTGAGCGCCAGCGCCACGGTCTTCCAGAACGATATCGACGACATGATCACCGTTATCCGCACCGCCAACCGTAATCTGGCGCCGACCTACGCGAACTTTGTCGGCTTTGACGCCAGCGGTAATCCGATCTTCCGTTACTACAACGTCAATAAAGCCCGCATCCGTGGTCTGGAAACCGAAGTCAGCCTGCCGGTTACCGACGTGCTGAACCTGAAGCTGAACTACACCTACAACGACGCGCGTGACCTGAGCAACGGTGGAAATAAACCGTTGTCCGAACTGCCATTCCACACCAGTAACGCTACGCTGGACTGGAAACCGTGGGATGCCTGGAGCTTCTACGTTTCCGCCAACTACAAAGGTAAAAGCCGCACCGTCACCGACGGTAACGCCACACCTGGCGGATACACCGTCTGGAACACCGGCGGTTCGTATCAGGTGAATAAAGCCGTGAAACTGCGGGCCGGTGTGCTGAACCTGACGGATAAAGACCTGAACAGGGATGACTACAGTTATAACGAGGACGGACGCCGGTACTTTGCGGCGATCGACTATAGTTTCTGATTGCAGGAGGCCGCTGCAAAAGCGGCTTTTTTCTCGCGGCCAGCCAGAAACCGAGTCTTCTTCGATTTGAGCTTCCGGTGAAACCGGAAAAGTTTGCCAGCTTTCTGAAAGCGATTATTTTCCGTCCCACGCCTTTAAGTTTTGCTCTCTGACAGATAATTTCGCTTCCGGCGACAACTTATTGTAATCCTTCGCCAGACCGCTCTCCCAGTCACCGTACAGCGGGTTCGGCAGAACGATATATTGGGTGCCGAACTGCTGATGGTTCTGGTTCACGAAGGCGCGGCGCTGTTCGTTATTCTGGTGATAAGTGGCGGATCCGAAGTCGTTAAGATTGTCGCCCACGTATAAGACAACGTGATAACCGGCGGCTTTGACAGCGTCAAAACGGGCCTGCTTGTTGGAGGTATCGGAACTCAGCAACACGGTTTTGTCGTTGGCGCCGGTGAAGCCCAGACGGTTCATATTGTCGACAGTCGCGGCGTATTCACTGGTTTTTCGGTTTGAAACATAGAACATCGTGCCGCCGTGGGTATTGACGTAGTTGGCGAATTCAACAGCGCCCGGAACGGCGGTTGCCTGGCGGGCTGCCGTCCATTGTGACCAGGTTTTGCTGTCGAACGGTTTGTTCGCTTTGACCTGCCACGCGCTGTAAGCGCTGTTATCAAGCATAGTTTCATCAAGATCGACGATGACGGCTTTCTTCTGTCCTGCCAGTGGCTTGGCCTGGTCATACGCCATTTTCGCGGTGTTAAACGCCTGATAAGCCAGCGCCTGATATTCACCGGATTGCTGGAACCAGTTCAGCGCCATCACCGACTGATCGTTCAGTTTCTGCTGGGTATCCGGCTTTTGCTGCGCACAGCCGGTGAGGGCCAGCATGATCAACGCACTGGTGGTGCAAAGCGAAATTTTATTCATTAGTCATCCCTATGCTTGTTAAGAAAGATTCGCATTCATGAAAATCGTTAAAACTGTAGCAGATTCAGCGGGGTGTGGAAGAGTTTATGACGATTAACGCGAGGCGTGTCGGAAAATGGCAGAGATGAAAAAAGCCGGAGGGTGAGTCCGGCCAAAAAAATCAAAGACAGAGAAATAACAATGAGGGAGGATATTTGACTTAAATCAGAACTGATAAACCAGACCGACAGCCGTCACGTCGTCGTTATTCAGAGCCAATTTATTGTCGTCAGACAGTTGGTTGATTTTATAATCAACATACGCGGACATGTTTTTGTTGAAATAATAAGTTGCCGCTACGTCAACATATTTAACCAGGTCTGCATCACCGATATTTTCAATATCTTTCGCTTTAGTCTGAACATAACCCAGTGACGGACGCAGGCCATTTTCAAACTGATATTGTGCAACAGCTTCGAAAGTTTGTGTTTTATTAGCAAAACCGCTGCCAGCAGGTGCGCCAGCAATACCGCCAGGCACGGTAATAGCGATCATATTACGGGTTTCAGCATACATAGCGGCTAAATAAACACCGTTTGCATCGTATTTCATGCCGCCGGTCCAGGCGTCTGCTTTATCGCCTTTACCGTAAGTAGAATTGCTCTGGCCCGTTGTGCGGTCAGAAGAAGCATAAGCGCCACCGAAGCTCACGCCGGTATCACCCAGTGCGTAAGTGGTCGACAGGGCATAGCCGTCACCGTTTGCGGTGCTGCTGCTGCGGCTGTCGTTTTCGTTTTTACCCTGGTACTGAACGGCAACGTTCAGACCATCAACCAGGCCGAAGAAGCCGCGGTTACGGTAGGTTGCCACACCGTTGGTACGGCCTGTCATGAAGCGGTCAGCTTTGGTGTAACCGTCGCCGCCGAACTCAGGGAACATATCGGTCCAGGCTTCAACATCGTACAGTGCGCCGTAGTTACGGCCGTAGTCGATGGAACCGTATTGACCGAATTTCAAACCTGCAAAGCCCAGGCGGGTTTTGGTACCGGTAGTGCTTGGCGTTTTGCTGTCAGATTCAGCGTGGTTAGCCATCACGTTGTATTCCCACTGACCGTAGCCGGTGATTAAATCATTAATTTGTGTCTGGCCTTTAAAACCGAAACGAATGTAACTCTGGTCACCGTCATTGCTGGCAGAATCAGAGAAATAATGCAGCCCTTTAACTTTACCGTACAGATCCAGTTTATTACCGTCTTTATTATAAACTTCCGCTGCGTGAGCTCCTGATGCAATCAGTAAACCAGGAATTAAAAGTGCCAGAATATTACGTTTCATGAAATTGTACCCTGCATTTTTTATTAAAAGCTTTTCGGGAAAGCTTTATATGAAGTCTTATGGAAAGACGCTAATCATCATTTTTGCTATTCATTCCGCATCGGTTGGGAATTTTCTTAGCGAGGATTTTTTACCGTAGATTTGTGATCAATTTATGACAATCAGAAATGAACTTTTCTTTTTTTTACAAGTCCTCCACTTTTTATGCCGAATTATAAGGCGAATTTCGTCGTGATTTCGGGCTGCGCCAGAGGCGGGTCTGTGTGACAATAGACCCCAACATTCCTGTCCCGACGTACAAAAAAGAGATGCATGGCGCTTTCCCCCGCAGTAAAAAATCAGATAAGCCAGTGGTATAAAGCCCTGCAACAGCAAATTCCGGATTTCATTCCCCGTGCTCCGCAACGCGAGATGATTGCGGAGGTGGCGAAAGTTTTCTCCGGTGATTCTGCCCGGCATCTGGCCATCGAGGCGCCGACCGGCGTCGGGAAAACGCTGTCCTACCTCATCCCTGGCATTGCCGTCAGCCGCGAAGAAGAAAAGCCGCTGATTGTCAGCACGGCCAACGTGGCGTTGCAGGATCAAATTTTCAGTAAAGATTTACCCCTGCTGAAAAAAATCATTCCCGACCTGAAATTTACCGGCGCTTTCGGGCGCGGGCGCTACGTTTGTCCGCGCAATCTGGCGGCGATGAGCAATGAAAACGCGCAGGGCGATCTGGGATTATTTCTCGGCGATGAACTTGCGCCTTCCAGCGGTGAAGAACAGAAACTGTCTAAAACGCTGGAAACTGCGCTCTCACGCTACGAGTGGGACGGTTTGCGCGATCACTACCAGAAAACCATCGACGATCCGTTATGGATAAAAATCAGCACTGACAAAGCCAACTGCCTGAGCCGTAACTGTCACTATTTCCGCGAATGCCCGTATTTCGTGGCGCGAAAAGAGATTGAAAGCGCCGATGTGGTGGTCACTAACCATGCGCTTGTGATGGCGGCGCTGGAATCTGAATCCGTGCTTCCGCCGGCCAAAGATTTGCTGCTGGTGCTCGACGAAGGCCACCATCTGCCGGAAGTCGCACGCGATGCGCTGGAAGTGGACGCTGAAATTACGGCCGTCTGGAACCACCTGCAACTGGACAATTTTGTGCGCCAGATTGAGCAATGTCTGGCGCTGTTCACCCCGAAAAATCCGCCGCCGCTGACCAATCCCGAGCGCCTGCAAAATCACTGCGCGGAGATGCGCGAACTGCTGCTGTCGATTGAACAAACAGTAGGCCAGTACTTGCCGCCGGATGAGCCGGAAGCCGAATACCGTTTCGAACTGGGAATGTTGCCTGCGGAGCTGACAGAGCAGTGCAGCCGCCTGTTTAAGCTGACCGACGGGCTGCGCAGTCTGGCGGAATTCATGGTGAACGACCTCAGCGAAAAAACCGGTAAACACGACATCATGCGTCTGCACCGGGCGATTTTGCACATGAGCCGCATGCAGGGTTATCTCGAAACCATGAGCAAACTGTGGCGGCTGGCGGCGCTGGACAAAGCGTCAAACGCGCCAATCGGCAAGTGGGTCACGCGTACATATTTTGATAACCAGACGCATCTGGTGTTTCACTGCGCGGGTATACGCGTCAGCGAACAGCTGGAAAAAATGCTGTGGCGCAAAGTGCCGCACGTGGTGGTGACGTCCGCAACGTTGCGTTCGCTCAACAGTTTCTCGCGCATTCAGGAAATGAGCGGGCTGAACGAAAAAGCGGGCGACCGTTTTATCAGCCTGGATTCTCCGTTCAATCACGTGACGCAGGGCAAACTGGTGATCCCGCAAATGACGCTTGAGCCGGTTCTGGCGAACGAAGCGGCGCATTTGCAGGAGATGGCAGATTTCTTCCGCACGGAGCTGGCGAAAGGGAAACATACCGGCCAGCTGGTGTTGTTCGCCAGTAACCGCGCCCTGCAACAGTTCGTCTCACTGCTGCCGGATCTGCGCCTGATGCTGCTGGTACAGGGCGATCAGCCGCGCTATCGTCTGGTCGAGGAGCACCGCAAGCGCGTCGCTGCGGGCACCACCAGCGTGCTGATTGGCCTGCAATCCTTCGCCGAAGGGCTGGATCTGAAAGGTGAATTGCTCACGCAGGTGCATATTCATAAAATTGCGTTCCCGCCGGTGGACAGCCCGGTGATTCTGACGGAAGGCGAATGGCTGAAAACGCTGAAGCGTTACCCGTTTGAAGTGCAAAGTCTGCCGAGCGCGTCATTCAATCTGATCCAGCAGGTCGGGCGATTGATCCGCAGCCATGAATGCACTGGCGAAATTGTGATTTACGACCGCCGCTTGCTGACCAAAAGCTACGGTTCGCGCCTGCTGGCGGCTCTGCCGGTGTTCCCGATTGAGCAACCTGAAATGCCCGCGCCGGGGTCGGTTAAACGTCCGGATCTCCTTAAAACCGCGAAAAAAGAGCCCGCTCGTCGCCGTATGCGCCGCCGGTGATTTTTCTCGCAAAGTCTTGTTTACCCTGAATAAGCAGTTGAACTGATAAGGTAACGGTACGATGGATTACACCAAACTCATCAAAGAAGTCGGACGCGGAAAAAACCATGCCCGCGATCTGGACCGGGAGCAGTCGCACGCGCTGTATCGTGAAATCCTCGCCGGTGACGTACCTGATTTACAGCTCGGCGCGCTGCTGATTGCGTTCCGAATCAAAGGTGAAGCCGAGGAAGAAATGCTCGGTTTTTACAGCGCGATGGAAGCATTTGTGATGCGCCTTCAGGCACCCAAAAATCGCCCGCTTCCGGTGGTGATCCCGACCTATAACGGCGCGCGGAAACAGGCGAACCTCACGCCGCTGCTGGCGGTTTTGCTCAACCGGCTGGGTTTACCGGTGCTGGTTCACGGCGTAGACGAAGACCCGACGCGTATCACCAGCGCTGAGATTTTCCGGGCGCTGGGTATCGACGCCGCCCGGTCTCAGGGGCAGGCCCAGCAGCAACTCGATGCAGCCAACGCGCCGGTGTTTGTGCCGGTTTCCGTTCTGTGCCCGCCCATTGAAAAACAGCTGGCCCTGCGCTGGCAGATGGGCGTACGCAACAGCAGTCATACGCTGGCAAAACTCATTACGCCATTTGTCGGGCAGGATTCACTGCGCTTATCCAGCGTTTCTCACCCGGAATATGTGCAGCGCGTTTCCTCATTCTTTCGCCAGATCGACGGTCGCGCTTTGCTGACGCAAGGGACTGAAGGTGAAGTGTATGCGAACCCGTCACGTTTCCCACAGACGCACTTTATCGCTGGTGGTGAACTGAGTGTGCTGGCGGAGAAGGAAGAGATTTTTGCTGCGGATGTACCGGCCGGCAAAGATGTCGAAACGACCGTGAACTACATTCAGGAATGTCTGAAGGGCGAACGCGCTATCCCGCAGGCTATTATCACGCAGATGGCGTGTTGTCTGGTCGCCGCAGAAATTTGTGGCGATGTGGCCGAAGCCAAAATGATTGTGGATCAGATTTTTTAAAAGCCCCAATGAGCTCAGTTAGCTCCTCCCCCTGCGAAGGGGGAGGCGGGGAGGGGGTATTAAGGTCAAAACTGTAGTCAATGCATACTTCAAAATTTTTAGTTTTTCTTTAATACCCCACCCCAACCCTCCCCTTCGCAGGGGAGGGAGCTTAAAAAGCCATATTTATCATCGAGAAATTCACTCCATATGCCTGTCTCATTTCCCCAAAATCTCCCTTACCCTGTTCAAAAGTGTGGTTAAACGCTAAAATAAAGGAACTACGGAATCTATTTACTGATTTCATTCGTTTTTTTATAAAGTTTTATGGAGATTTAAAGATGGAAACGTTGCCAGCTTGCCCGACATGTCAGTCCGAATTCACCTGGCAGGACGGTGAAATGCTTAACTGTCCTGAATGTGGCCATGTCTGGTCAATGAACAGCGATCCGGCGGGTGATGACGATACACTGAAGGTCGTGGATGCAAACGGTAATCTGCTGGCGGACGGTGATTCCGTTACGGTAATCAAAGACCTGAAAGTGAAAGGTAGCTCTTCCATGCTGAAAATCGGTACCAAAGTGAAAGGCATCCGTCTGGTCGAAGGCGATCACAATATCGATTGCAAAATTGACGGTTTTGGGCAGATGAAACTCAAATCTGAGTTTGTTAAGAAAAACTAATCCCAAATTCTGAAGCCTGCCCGCATTCAGCGGTTTTGCCATATCGACAGAACCGCTGACTGAACATACACTCAATGTAAAATCTCTTTAACATTCAGCAGAGAAGATTACATGAAACAGGCTCAGGACTATTTTAACGCCCTCAATCACGACTATCTCGAAGTCCACCGGAACAAAGAAAATCTGTTCTGGCAAAACTATATGGGCACCGGCGATGAAAATGTCTCCCGTGCTTTCTCCGCTGCCGAAACGGCTTATAAACGCTTTATCTCCGAACCGACCCGCCCCGCGCAGTTGCGTGAGGTCATCGCTCGTCTCGAAAAACAAACGCCGGATGCAGAACGTGATGCGCTGCTGCATGGCCTGCGCGGCTGGCTGAGTTTCTTCGACTGCAACGTCATCGAAGACCCTGAAGCGCTGGTGCTGCTTGATGAAATCATTCAGGCGGAATCCGCTCTGTTTAGCAAACGTAAGCAGTACCGCATGACGCACATCAACAGCAAGGGCGAGCGCGTCAATGCCTCGCTGGGTGAGCTGCTGACCAATCAGGCGAACAACGAAAATGAAGCGTACCGCCGCAGTTCTCAAAACGCCTTACGTGAGCTGGAAGAGTGGCTGCTGCATAACGGTTTGCCGCAGCTGATCAACCTGCGTAACCGCTTTGCGCGTCAGCTGGGTTATCGCAATTACTTCGACTACAAAGTCAATAAAACCGAGCGCATGTCACCGGAACAGCTATTCGCCATCCTCGACCGGTTCGAAGAGCAGACGCGTGAGAGCAACACGCGCAGCCTTAATGAGCTGGTGGCGCGTGAAGGTGACGCCGCGCTGCTGCCGTGGAATATTCGTTTCGCCAGCGCCGGTGACGTTACCCGCCAGCTCGATCCTTACTTCCCGTTTGCCGATTCCCTGCGTCGCTGGATTGACAGCTTCAAGCGCCTGAATATCGGCTTTAACGGGGCAGAGATGCAGCTGGATTTGCTGGTGCGGGAAGGCAAATTTGAGAATGGTTTTATGCACGGACCGGTGCCACCGTTTTATGACAACGGCAAATGGGTGCCTGCGGTGATTAACTTCACCAGTCTGGCAAAACCGGATCAGATTGGCAGCGGTGCGAGCGGGCTGAATACGCTGTTCCACGAAGGCGGCCACGCGGCACATTTTGCCAATATCCGCCAGAATGCGCCATGCTTCTCACAGGAATTCCCGCCAACGTCTATGGCCTACGCCGAAACGCAGTCGATGTTCTGCGACAGCCTGCTGGAAGACGCGGACTGGCTGAAACGTTATGCGAAAAACACCGCCGGTGAGCCGGTGCCGGATGAACTGATTCACGCCAGTATCGAAGCCCGCCAGCCAATGCGTTCCTTTAACGAGCGCCATATTCTGCTGGTGCCGTATTTCGAATGGCAGCTTTATCAGTGGCCGGATGAAAAACGCACACCGGAAGCCATGATCGCGCTGGCGCGTGACGTAGAAACCCATATCCTCGGCGTGACCGGCAGCCCGCGTCCGACGCTGGCGATACCGCATTTGCTGTCGATGGAATCCGCCTGTTCTTATCAGGGCTATCTGCTGGCAATGATGGCCGTAGAACAGACGCGCGCTTTCTTCCTTAAACGTGATGGTTACCTGACCGATAACCCGGCGATTGGCCCGGATCTGGCGAAGCATTACTGGACGCCTGGCAACAGTATTAGTCACGACGAGACCTTGCGCAGCCTGACCGGTGAGGGCTTCAATCCGGATTATCTGGCGCAGGCGTGTAATCAGACGGTAGACGCCGCGTGGGAAGATGCTCAGCGCACAATCACAGGCGCTTCTGAACGCGAACAGCCGGAAGCCGATTTCGATCTCAATGTGCATATTCGCGTGGCAGACGGGAAACGTATCCTGGCGGACAGCGCCGACGGCGATGAGGCTATGTGCCAGGATTTTGCGGATTTTGTGGATCAGAATTACGGTTCGAAATAACCGCGGCATAACGTAAAAAACCGCCATCTGGTGCTGAACCGGTGGCGGTTTTTTTTATGGGTTAAATCAGCGGTTATTGGCGGGCGTCAGGGCGTATTAAATCGAACCGCAAATCTTCCGAAATGCCGTAGTAAGCCGAAGGGCCACCGGCACGCAGAACCGGCTCGGCGAGGGCGGTCTGATAAACACCGTCAACCAGCAGGTGCGGCGCGATATGTACGGCAACGACTTCGCCCAGCACCAGCCAGGTATCGATATCCTCACCTGTCGCCGTTTTTAACTGAATACACTGCGTCAGTTTGCATTCAAAATTCACCGGACTTTCCAGCACGCGATCGGCCGCCACAATCTTGCCCGGCTGCGGCGTCAGGCCGGCAAACGTAAATTCATCTTCGCCACGTTCCAGCGTGGCCGAGCTTTCATTCATTCTGACCGCCAGCGGGCGCGTGGTCAGATTCCAGACAAACTCGCCGGTTTCGACGATATTCGCCACGCTGTCTTTCCAGCCGCTGCTGGCGAAACCAATGATCGGAGGGCGATAATTGAAGCAGTTAAAAAAGCTGTAAGGTGCCAGATTTCGCTGACCGGCCGCATTGCGCGAGGAGATCCAGCCAATCGGACGCGGGCCGACAATGGCGTTCAACGGGTCATGCGGCAGGCCGTGACCGCTTGCGGGTTCGTAATAATAACGATCATCAACGCTCATGATATTCCTCAGTTAAAAGATTCATCAAAACACTGATTTGTACATTACCCGTTTTAAACAGGCGCTGAGCGTTTTTATGTGCCCGGATGCGCGCGGCAGGCTGCCCCGGTTTGTGTTATCTTGTGCGCCATTAATGAATATCAACGCCCCATCGCATACTTTGTGCGTCGCGCAACACCTTTCGGAGAGTCAATCAGGTGGAAAAAAAGAAAGTCTTCCCTCAGGAAAAAAGCGGTCTTCACCCGCGAAATCGTCATCGCAGCCGCTATGATTTCCCGGCCCTGATTGCCAGCAGCCCGGAACTGGCGCCGTTTGTCAGTGAAAATAAATGGGGCGATTTGTCTGTCGATTTCGCCAATCCGCAGGCTGTAAAAGCGCTGAACCGTGCTTTGCTCCGTGATTGCTATCAGATTGAAAACTGGGACATTCCGGCAGATTATCTTTGCCCGCCAATTCCTGGGCGCGCTGATTATGTTCACCATCTGGCTGATTTGCTTGCCAGCTGCAACAACGGCAATATCCCGCAGGGTAAAGACATTTCGGTGCTGGATATCGGTGTGGGCGCGAACTGTATTTATCCGATTATCGGCCTGCGTGAATACGGCTGGCGTTTCACCGCCAGTGAGATTGACCCGGTTTCGATGGCTGCCGCGAAAAAAATTGTCGCGACCAACCCGCAACTGACCAATCAGGTACGTTTCCGTTTGCAGGCGAAACCGCCGCGTATTCTCGACACCATTATTCGTCACGATGAGCGTTATGATGCCGTGCTGTGCAACCCGCCGTTCCATGCATCGGCGGCAGATGCGGCGTCAGGCAGCCAGCGTAAACGTCAGAATCTGGGTCTGGATCGCCGTGCCGGTACGGCGGATCTGAATTTCGGCGGTCAGCACAACGAACTGTGGTGTGAAGGCGGCGAAGAAGCGTTTGTTGTCCGCATGGCGGAAGAGAGCGCCGGTAAAGCACAGAACTGTATCTGGTACACCGTGCTGGTGTCTAAAAAAACAACACTTCCGCTACTGTATGACGCGCTCAACGAAGAGGGTGTGACGGATATCCGCACCATCGAGATGACGCAGGGGAATAAAATCAGCCGCTTCGTCGCCTGGACCTTCCTGACGCCATCGCAGCAAAAAAGTTGGGCGATTAAGCGCTGGTCAGTTTGATCACATTGTAATCTTCTTTATTCCAGCCTGTTATTCTGACGAAAAACAGGCTGGAAAAAATACTCCTGCCTGACCTTTCTTTTTCATTGGATTAAATTATGCTTAATTCACTATAAGAAAGTTGATTAATTATCCTGGTAATGATTTATCGCGTGACTTTATTTAAACGCGTTTTGTTTTGGTTCAGCAAACCTTCCTGCAACCCGCCCAGGGGTCAGACTAATGTTCTGTGAGTTATCGTTATTTGACGAATAACCCACAGGGATTAGCACGTGCGTATTTTTTAAATTAATTGCGACCACGCATTAATTCACGTTATCAGCCACAGGGTGTCTGTCCTATGCAATTATTTTCTCATCAGTTTAGTACGGCATGGCGTGATAAATTCGCAGCACTTCAGGACGCTGTCCCGATGATTGTCTTCACGCCAGAGGGCGTGGTGCTTGAGGTCAATGACCTGTTCCTGAAAGGCATGGGCTACAACAGGCAGGAAGTCGTCGGCCAGCCTCACCGGATTTTCTGCACGCCAGAGTTCGTTGCCAGCGATGCCTATCGCTTGCATTGGGAAGGTTTACGGCAGGGAAAGTCCATCAGCGGAAATATCAAACGTGTACATAAAAGTGGGAAATTAATCTGGCTCGAAGCCACGTATGTTCCTGTTAAAAATAAACAAGGCAAAGTCACTGAAATAATTAAAATTGCCAGTGATGTCTCTGAAAGAATTACAGAATCGCACGAGCATCAGGGGATTTTACAAGCACTTGACCGTTCAATGGCACTGATTACTTTTACCCCGGAAGGTAATGTGATTTCTGCAAACAATAACTTCCTGAAAGTCATGGGTTATTCTCTGCAACAAATTAAAGGCCACTCTCATGCGATGTTTTGTCTGCCGAAGTTTGGTGATACCCACGAATATAAAAATCACTGGCAGCGTCTGCGTAACGGTGAATTCATCCTCGGGCGTTTCGAGCGGATGAACGGTCGCGGCCAGGCGATCTGGCTGGAAGCCAGCTATAACCCGGTCATGGATGATGACGGTAAGGTGTTGAAAATCGTCAAAATCGCTCAGGATATTACCAGCCAGATGGCGCAGCAGCGTCAGCAGGAAAGCATGATGACGCACGTCCACGAACTGTCGCTGACGACGGACAAAACGGCGGCAGAAGGGGTGACCATCGTCCAGAAAGCCGTAGAAGATATGCAGGAAGTCGAAGCGCTGGCGCGCCGCACGTCGGACATTATCGGTCAGCTCGGCCAAACCTCAGAACGGATTGGTGAGATGGTGGATACCATCCGGCGCATCTCGTCGCAAACCAATTTACTGGCGATTAACGCCACCATCGAAGCCGCGCACGCGGGCGAACAGGGCAGGGGATTTGCCGTGGTTGCCGGTGAAGTACGTTCGCTGGCAGATCAGTCACGGAAAGCCGCCGTGGAGATTGACCAATTGACGCAAAGTATCCGCGACGGTGTGATGGCGGCGATTGATGGTATGGGAAATTGCGTCAATCGTGCCGGCGGCGGGGTTGCGCTCAGCCGTAATGCGGGTGATGTGATTAATCAGGTCAATCTGGGGATGCAGGATCTGGTACGAATGATGGCGGAGTTTTCGGTTATCACCGGGGATCAGGGGCAAACGAGGCATTGATTGCAGGAGGTCGCTGCACCGGGGCGGCTAACCGATCTTTTTCTCACTTGCAGTGAAGGCGGGATCGAGAGGATTTCGGTTTTTCACTGGCCGTGAGGGCTGAATTGTGAAAATTTCGGTTTTTCACTGGCCGTGAGGGCTGATTTGAGAAAGTTTCGGTTTCTCACGTGCGGTGATCGCTTAACGCGCTGTGGCGAAACCGCCCAAGAGAGGAAAGTGCTTTCCCTCTCTTGGATCTCTCCCCGCTTTTACAACACGCGCTATCGCTTGCTGGCTATGTTCCAGATACCACAGGCTGGAAATCTTGCCGCTGCGCGGTGCCTTCTCCCGGTCCTGAAGCCATAGGTCTTCAGGCCGCTCCGTTCAGCAAGATTTCTGAATCGCCCTCGGGCAAAGAGCCTGTCTCTGATGTAACTCCATGTAACGACTTAAATTTACTCTGAATCAACTTCTCAACTTCATGATTTCGCAATTGGCACGCGGTAAGTCATTACGGTATGATCACTTCGCTGCGGCTCATCCGCAGTTGGGAGTTGCGGCCCAGATTACTGGAGGTAAAGAACGTTCAACGTGATCGTTTTTTACTGATGCCTTGTCACATCCATCGAAAATGATCGCATCATGCGTGAATATAGATGTTCTATGGTGGCTCAGGTGGGGCTGACTTCGGTCAGGCCGGTTTCCAGTAATCCGGTACCGCAATCCCTGTCTGGGCTACCACCCAAAGAGTATTGCGGCTCTCCGGTGGTGGCGTTATTCCATCAAAACTGGAAATGCAAATATGCGAACTCTTCACAATCCGACCTTCCTGCCATTTATACCAAATTTTCACTTTGTTCTCTGGCATGGAGGTATCCAATGAAAACCTATACCGACTGGCATCAGGCCGACATTATTGCTGCTCTGCGTAAGCAGGGAACAACGCTTGCCGCCGTTTCACGCGCAGCGGGTTTATCCTCTTCTACCCTGTCTAATGCGTTATCACGTCCGTGGCCGAAAGGCGAAATGCTGATTGCTTCAGCACTCAATATTCCACCCGCACAAATCTGGCCTAGCCGCTATTTTGATGCGCATGGCCAACTCATCAGCAAGACATTAAGAAATCTCCACGACAAATCAAGAGAATAGTTTTTTGAATTTGTCGAATGGCGCGCTCAAAAATGGCAATCCACATCTCTTAAAGATGGAAAACAGTCTTCTTTTGAATTTAAGATCGTGCGGGCGATTCAGAAATTTTGCTGAACGGAGCGGCCTGAAGACCTATGGCTTCAGGACCGAGAGAAGGCACCGCGCAGCGGCAAGATTTCCAGCCTGTCACGGTGGTAACTGGAACATAGCCAGCAAGCGAAGCGCGGAGTAAAAAGCGAGGGGAAATCCAAAAGGGGAAAAGCACTTTCCCCTTTTGGGCGGTTTCGGCGCGAGAGGCCGCGTGATCACCGCACTTAAAAAACCGAAATATTCTCGATCAAGCCCTCACCGCACTTAAAAAACCGAAATATTCTCGGTCAAGCCCCTACGGCGAGTGAAGAAACCGAAATTATCTCGATACAGCTTCAGCCCTGCGGCCAGCACATCACCTGACTGGCCCTACCACCGGTAAGGCGCCCCCACCGCCAGCATCTCCTTCATCTTTATATATCTGCACCGCCTGCCTTGGCATCACCATGCCCGCTTTCTCGAAGTGAATCTTCACCAGTCTGTCCAGCGCATACTGCACGGTCCACTGTTCCAGCGCTTTTGTGCGCACCAGCACCCGCAGGGTGAAGAACTGATCGCCTAATCCCACGACACCCTGAAAAGTCGGTTCGCCGAGCAATAATGGTTTGATGCTTTCATCCTGTTGCAGCGCTTCTACGGCCTTACGCAGGACGGCGTTGGCGGCGTCCACATCTTCATTGCGGCTGACGTTATAGCTGGCGCGGTAGACGCCAAACTCACGTTCATAATTCGAAAGCGTCGTTATCGAAGAGTAGGGAACGATGTGATACACGCCATAGATATCGCGCAGGCCAATCGAGCGGATGGTCATGCGCTCAACCGTGCCGCTGATGCCCATCACCGTGACGTATTCGCCGGTATTCATACCATTTTCGAACTGGATGAAAATACCGGTGATCACGTCTTTCACCAGCGTTTGCGCACCGAAACTGACGGCCAGACCGAGCGCACCGGCACCGGCCAGCAGTGGGGCGATATTCAGCCCGACCTGCGAGAGCATGATCATAATGGTGATCGTACAAATCACGATCGCGAGGACGTTGCGGAACAGGGTCAGCAGCGTGCGCTCACGGGCGCTCGGACGTGCGCCGTTACTCAGTTCCTGCGCCAGACGATGTTCAATCACGCTGGCAAGTAACGTCCAGGCCACAATGGCGAAGCACAGAATAAACAGCATATGGCCCAGACCGCTGATCACTTTCCCACCGGTCTCAGTCATAAACCATTTGTTGAGATTGAAAATCTGCCACGCGTCGAGCAGCGAGAGCGTCACGCTCAGCACCACCAGCACGCGGATGATTTTCAGACCCGCCGGAATGTACGAATTAATGCGCTTTTGCAGCAGCGGGTAACGGCGGTTAACGTCATCGGGCAGGGTGATACGGCGGTTAATCCAGCGCGAAAGCAGGCCGGAGATGAGCGCACCGATGCCGATAATCACCAGACTTTTAATCGTCGCGGCCATCATAAAGCGCAGACTTCCGGCGAAATCAAACTGCGAAAGGAAGAAGAGCACCACGAAATAACTGACCGCCAGAAGATGCCAGACATGCCCGAGGGCGCGGAGAATGACGCTGAAAAATGCCATCGAGCGTTCAGCCAGCAGGTTGAATTCATGATGAATCGTGCGGCGGTTATGCAGAATCAGCCAGCTGGCGTAAACCGTCAGGGCCAGCATCACCACGAAATTCACTACGGCGGCAGTGGTGTAATTGATTTGTGTGGCAACCACCGGTACGCCGACCATCAGGGCGTAACCAATCAGCCCGCTGACCCACGCCAGACGGGTATTCCAGTAGCGCGCCGTGACATCCGCCAGCGGGAAAGGGCGCAGGTAGCTGAAGCCGGGCGCAAAGATCAGGCGCAAAACGGCTTTGAAGAATTCAATCACCGCAAAGGCGCTGAGGAACAAAGCCTGCAGGCGCGCAATCAGCGGGCTGCCGCCGTTGAAATATTGCGTGAACAAATTCCCGGCAGCGACAGTCAGCAGCAGAATACCGAGGTCAACTGCGAACGCCCCGATAATGCTGGCGGGCAGTTTGTACCAGTGGGCTTCTTTCAGTCGCGCATGGTTTCCCCAACGCCCGAGGCGCAGATAAAGCGGCCCGATTAACCGGCGAATCAGATGGAAAAACGCAAAGGTCACGGCGACGGTCAGCAGAAAATACCCCAACGCCGGGAAGAAACGCGCGGCATTAAAATGATGCTGCGGGCCGGAATTGATGGTGTCTTTAAGCTGCTGTACACGCTTCATAAATCCGGAAGCGGTTTGCTGCGTGGTATCCACCAGCTGGTCAATCAGCGAAAGCTGTTCAGCCTGCGGTGCGGTGTTTTCGGCAGGCGCTTTTGCTGCCGGTGCGGTTCCGGCGGCTTCCCGCAGATGGGTAATCAGCTGCGCACGGGCTTTATCATCCTGAAGAATATCGGCCAGCGCGGCGTAAGAAGCTTTCTGTTGATCGGCGGCAGCGGGTTTTTCCTCAGCCGCATGGCTGAAGGCGCTGAACAGGGAGATTGTGATAAACAGCAGAGCTGAAAATATCGGTGTCTGGATGCGGTGAGCCAACGGAGTCCTGTCGTTATGCGGCATTGTTCCTCTCTCAAAATAGCGTTAGTCGGAAGTGTTGCTGCCCTAAGGGTAAAGCATCGGTGACGGTATTGTAGAAAAATTGTGGCAAAACGTTGTGGGGGGACGTGCCATAAGGGAATGACCGGCAGATCGAGTGTGTTGAAACTCACGGGCGATTCAGAAATCTTGCTGAACGGAGCGGCCTGAAGACCAAAGGCTTCAGGACCGAGAGAAGGCACCGCGTAGCGGCAAGATTTCCAGCCTGTCACGGTGGTAACTGGAACATAGCCAGCAAGCGAAAGCGCGGAGTAAAAAGGCGAGGGGAAATCCAAAAGGGGAAAAGCACTTTCCCCTTTTGGGCGGTTTCGGCGCAGCGCGTTAAGCGATCATCGCACTTGAGAAACCGAAATAATTCCGGTCAGAGTTAAAAGCCGCTCTTGCCGCGGCCTTTGGCATCAGGAAACGTGTTGCAGGAACTCCCGCAGACGCTCACTCGGTGGATTATTCACCAGATCTGCCGGTTTACCGTCTTCCGCAATACGCCCTTTATCGATGAAGATTAACCGTGATGCCACTTTCTCGGCGAAGCCGACTTCGTGGGTTACGATAACCATCGTCATGCCTTCTTCGGCCAGCTGCTTCATGACGGTTAGCACTTCATGACGCAGTTCCGGATCCAGCGCAGAGGTTGGTTCATCGAACAACATCAGCTTAGGTTTCACCGCCAGCGCACGGGCGATTGCCACACGCTGCTGCTGCCCGCCAGAAAGTTCAGACGGATAGTGGTTACCACGCTCGGAAAGGCCGACTTTTGCCAGCAATTCTTTCGCCAGTTTATTGGCTTCATCTTTCGAGGCACCACGAACGCGGATCGGGCCGAAAGCCACGTTTTCCAGGGCTGTCATGTGCGGGAACAGATAGAACTGCTGGAAAACCATACCGGCTTCCTGGCGGATCAGACGTTCGTCGACTTTCGGGTCATTCACTTTCAGGCCATCGACAATCAGCTCGCCGGACGTGATTTCTTCCAGCTTGTTGATGCAACGCAGCAAAGTGGATTTACCGGAACCGGAAGGCCCGATAATAACCACGACTTCACCCTGAGAAATGTTCAGATCGATGTCGTGGAGCACCTGGGTTTTACCAAAGTGTTTTGAGACGTTCTTGAATTCAATCATATAATTTTCAGTTTGCGTTCTAAGCGGCGCAGAACAAAGCTCAGAGCCAGCGTGATGATCAGATAGATAACGGCAACCGCACTCCAGATTTCCATGGCGCGGAAGTTACCGGCGATGATTTCCTGGCCCTGACGGGTCAGCTCGGCGACACCGATGACGATAAACAGCGAGGTATCTTTGATACTCACAATCCACTGGTTGCCCAGCGGTGGCAGCATGCGGCGCAACGCCAGCGGCATGATGATGTAACGCAGGGTCGCACGACGCGACAGACCCAGCGCCAGGCCCGCTTCGCGGAAACCATTATGGATGGACAACACGGCACCACGCGTAATTTCAGCGATGTACGCACCTGAGTTGATCATGATTGTCACCACCGCCGCGCTGAACGGGTCGATACGCAGATCGGGAACCATCATCGGCAGTGCGAAATAAATGAACATTACCTGTACGACAATAGGCGTACCGCGGATAAGCTCGATAAATACCAGTGCGATATTGCTGCTAAACCAGCCACCAAACGCGCGGGCAAAACCCGCAATCACACCAATAATCAGACCGCCAACCAGACCGAGGACCGAAATCCACAATGTCATCTTGGCGCCTTCGAGCAGGATAGGCAGAGCGGGCCAAATTACGCTCCAGTCAAACTGCATGGATTATCTCCTGGTAAAACAACAAACTGCGCCTGTCCGGAGAATTCCCCGTCAGGCGCTTCTTATCAAGTCAGATTTCTATATAGAGGAACGACTTAAATGAAAAAATCTTACTTAGGTTCAGTATCGAACCATTTTTTGTAGATTGCCGCGTAGGTACCATTCTCTTTGATGGTTTTCAGAGCCGCGTTGGCTTTCTCGCGCAGGTCACTGCCTTGCGGGAAGGCGATACCGTATTGCTGACCAGCCAGTGAATCACCGACGGCCTTGAACTGGCCTTTACCGGCAGTTTTGATGAAGTACAGAATGTTCGGGGTGTCGTGCATTACAGCATCAGCACGGCCTGTGCCCAGTTCCATGTAAGCGCTGTCGATGTTCGGGAACTGACGCAAATCTTTGGTCTGCACGTTGGCTTTCATGTAGTCAACGGAGCTGGTGCCGCTTTTCACTGCAACCACTTTGCCTTTCAGATCATTAACGCTTTTGATGGCGTCGTTGTTGCTCTTAACCATCACCATCAGGCCGCTGTTGTAGTAGCCGTCAGAGAAGTCGATCGCTTTTTTACGCTCTGGCGTAATGGTGATACCGGCCAGTGCCAGATCGATGTTGTGAGTTTGCAGGGCAGGGATGATGCCGCCGAAATCCATTGGTTTCAGTTCATAAGAGACTTTCATCTCTTTAGCGACCGCGTCCCACAGGTCGATATCGAAGCCGACATACTTGTCGCCTTGTTTGAATTCAAACGGTACAAACGCAGTGTCGGTAGCTACGATCAGTTTTTTGTCTGCTGCGTGTGAGCTAACGGCAAAGGCCAGGGTCAGCGCGGCCAGGGAAACTTTTAAGAGTGACTTCATCAGTGAATTTCCTTTGTACATATTATGGGAACGACCTTATGTTACGACGCTTAACTGCAAAATTCATGCCATTATTCATCTATATTTAAATTCAATGGCTTATCGTCTTGCTGAACCGTTCAAGCAGCGGATAAATCCGAAATTGCACATTTGTGGTGCATTGTTACATTTTGCAATGTTCTATCGTGGTGCATCGCGTCATCATTAACCAGATGTTGTATTTTAAACAATCATTAATTAACAATCATGCCATCCAAATGATAACTCGCTCTAACTTTTTCAGAACGTGCGTAAAACCACTGCTCAATATTGAAGCAAATGTAAAGAGGGGAAGGGTGGGATCTGAGGAAAAACCGAGGTTGGTTGAACTATTATGGTGCAACCGGTCATAAGGAAAAAATCTAGCGCAGCTGGCTGTCTTTACTTCCACGGCGATTATATCCGGCGTGATCCTGCTGCTTTTTATCCAGCTCAGCCTGGCAGGTGACGCAATACTGAACGCCCTGAAGCGCTTTCCGGCGAGCTTCCGGAATCGGCTCCCCGCATTCCCGGCAGAAATGCTCACTTTCGCCGTGCCCGAGCGACTGACGAGCGCGGTCAACCGCATCATTGACTGTTGAATCTATCTGGTCCTGAACTGCGCCATCTTGCGCCCATCCGCTTG
This sequence comes from Rahnella sp. BIGb0603, assembly GCF_024808755.1. Lineage (NCBI taxonomy): Bacteria > Pseudomonadati > Pseudomonadota > Gammaproteobacteria > Enterobacterales > Yersiniaceae > Rahnella > Rahnella sp. BIGb0603. The sequence goes on from NZ_JANUEX010000003.1 coordinate 585,266, forward strand.
CCATGGTGACCTCCGAATGTTTATCAGATTTATTGGAAAGCAATCTCAGTATTAATCTGAAACGCTATTTTAAGAATAATTCTTAGCAGTGAAGATGATTTTTATTGTAAAACAATGGGTTAATTGTTTTGTTTGTTAATGCTCTGCCTTTATTATAGCTCCGCGTTTACTAAGAGTTTTCTGATAAGATTTGTGTTATTTCGTGCCATATGTTAAAAAAACGCATGAATTGAATGAATGTGTTTCTGTCATCAATTGTTCGTGTGAATATGTGCATATTTGTAACAGCTATTCTCCCCATGGACACCTTATTCAGGCCAGTTTGCGCTGACTTCTCATTCAATTCCCTTCTGCTGCATGGCAGCTGCAACTGGCCCGACTAAGAAATGGAATTCATCAGGACACATTTGCTTGATCGGCTAACCATTATAAGTACCCACTCTTTTGCATCGTGACGGAGTGAGTTTAATCCCAGGCAGGGTATTAAAGTGGCAGATAATCAGGTAGTTGGCGGCACGGCAGGTGCATCTTTACAGCCGGGTCTGATCGAATCCGTTCGCAGCACACTTTCCGAGCAGGCCGATGCGTTGCAACGCCTCTCTGCTCAGCTCGACAGCGTCCAGTATCAGAAAGCATTAAAACTGATTATGGAATGCAAAGGCCACGTCATCCTTTCTGGCATGGGAAAGTCAGGCCATGTGGGGCGTAAAATCTCCGCGACGCTGGCCTCGACCGGCACTCCAAGCTTCTTTATTCATCCGGCAGAAGCCTTTCATGGCGATCTGGGAATGATCACGCCGTATGACCTGCTGATCCTGATTTCAGCCAGCGGTGAAACGGACGAAATTCTCAAGCTCATTCCTTCTCTGCGTCAGTTCGGTAACCGGATTATCGCGATCACAAATCACAGCGCATCGACGCTGGCGAAATATGCTGACGCCACGCTTGAGCTGATGATGGAAAGCGAAAGCTGCCCGAATAATCTCGCGCCGACAACGTCAACGACGCTAACCATGGCAATTGGCGATGCGCTGGCCGTTGCCCTGATCCATCAGCGTAAATTCCTGCCGACGGATTTTGCACGTTATCACCCGGGCGGTTCTCTGGGCCGCCGTTTGCTGACCCGCGTAGCGGATGTCATGCAAACCAACGTGCCGACCATTCAGGAAGATACGGTGTTCCGCCAGGTGATCTCAGCAATTACCTGCGGGTGTCAGGGCATGGTGGCCGTTAATAATGCCCGGCAGCAACTGGTCGGCATTATTACTGACGGCGATTTACGCCGTTATATGGAAAAGAATGCACAGCTCGACAGCGCTTGTGCCGCCGACATGATGACCCGTTCGCCGCTGACATTACCGGCGGACATGATGATTACGGATGCAGAAACGCTGATGCAGAAACATCGGGTTTCTGTATTGCTGGTCACCAACAAAGAGAAAAACGTCGCCGGTCTGGTGCGCATTTTCGACTGAAATAATATTTGAAATAATTACGCACCGTGAGTATTCCGCAGGGGAAATAAGGCAGATTCACGGGACTTTTAATAAAGCACGACGCTAAAAGCGTGCTATTTGTCATGATGATAATAAATAAATGCTTATTGAAAAAATGAAGTCTGCCTGGCCCGGGGAACATATTGCCCGGGTTCGTCGATCTCCGCATTTTAGTATGGCCACGCTGAACCGCAATTTGGGCAAAATTGTAGTGGGATTGCCGATGGCGTTGCTGATTATCTATCTGGTGATTTTCAGCCACCCGCGTTATCTCAGCGAATCTACGGTTGCGATTAAAAGCTCAAACGACATCAGTGGCTCCAGTCTGAATGTCGGCTTGCTGCTGGGCGCTGCAAACCCAAGCACTGCTCAGGACGCAATGTATTTAAAAGAATACATAAACTCGCCTGACATGATGATGGCGCTCGATAAGCAACTCGACTTCCATTCTGCCTTTGCAAAAAGCGGCCTGGATTTCTTCTACCGTCTGCCAAAAGACGCGACAAGCGAACAATTCCTCAACTATTACCGCGACCGTATTTCCGTCACTTATGACGATAAAACGGGCCTGTTAACCATCGGCACACAGGGTTTTACGCCTGAATTTGCCAAACAGTTCAACAATGCGGTTTTGAAAGAATCCGAACGCTTCATCAACGAAATCTCCCATAAGATTGCGCGTGACCAGCAAGCCTTTGCCGAAAAGGAAATGCTTGATGCGCGTGCGCGTCTGAACGTCAGCAAAACACAGCTACTGGCTTATCAGAACCAGAACAACATTCTTGATCCTGAAGCTCAGGCCGTGGCCGCCACCTCGCTGGTGAACACAATGGTCGGGCAAAAAATCCAGATGGAAGCCGAGTTGCGCAATCTGCTGACCTATCTGCGTGAAGATGCGCCGCAGGTGATCAGTGCGCAGAATGCGATTACGTCGCTGGGCAAACAGATTGATCAGGAAAAAAGCAAAATCACCGCGCCGGATGGCCGTCAGCTGAACAGCATGGCGGTTGATTTTGAAGAGATTAAGGCAAAAGTTCAGTTCGACACCGACCTGTACAAGCTCACGCTGACGTCGATTGAAAAGACCCGCGTCGAAGCCGCCCGCAAACTGAAAGTGCTGTCGGTGATCAGCTCGCCGCAACTGCCGCAGGAATCCAGCTTCCCGAATGTGCCTTACATGATTGCCAGCTGGCTGCTGGTCTGCTGCCTTCTGTTCGGGACGATCAAATTATTGCTGGCGGTCATCGATGACCACAAAGATTAATGCGGTTTGTTCCGCTGTCCTTTTAGCCTGAAGAATCGCACACAGAGCTTGTTATGAAATTATTGAAGTCCGTTTTGATTTTGCTGGCCTGCCAGCTCACCCAGGCGAATGCCGTGGGAATTAATGCCGATCCGAACATGACCGGTGCGGCACCTTTGCCGACATTTTTGACCGGCCAGACGCAGCAAACGTCGTCGGATACCGGGTTTGATGATTCTCCACCGCCGCCGGTTCCGGCGGTGATGAGCCGTATGTTTGGTGCGCAGTTGTTCACCGGCGGTGCGGCGGCGGATAACGCGGCAAGTATTGGTTTTAACCCGAACTACGTGGTCGGGCTGGGCGATCAGGTTCAGATCCGCCTCTGGGGCGCTTTCAACTTTGATGGCGCGCTGACTGTTGACCCCAAAGGCAATATCTTCCTGCCAAACGTTGGCCCGCTCAAAGTTGCCGGTATTTCTAACAGCCAGCTGAACAGTGTGATCACCACCAAAGTGAAACAGGTTTATCAGGCCAACGTAAACGTCTACGCCTCGTTGTTACAGGCGCAGCCGGTAAAAGTCTTTGTGACCGGTTACGTCACTAACCCCGGCTTATACGGCGGCGTGGCGTCTGATTCTCTGCTCTCTTACCTGAGCAAAGCGGGCGGCGTCGACACCGAACGCGGCAGCTATGTCGATATCGTGGTGAAACACAACGACCGCGTGCGTTCGCGCATCAATCTTTATGACTTTTTGCTGAACGGCGATCTGCGTCTGTCACAATTCTCTGACGGCGATACCATCGTTGTCGGGCCACGTCAGCACACGTTCAGCGTGGAAGGCGACGTCTTCAACAGCTACGACTTTGAATTCCGTGACAGCACGATCCCGGTCAGCGAAGCCCTGAGCTGGGCACGTCCGAAACCGGGCGCGACGCACATGACCATCATCCGCCAGCAGGGCAGCATGAAACGCAGCGAATACTACCCGCTGAGCTCTGCGCCGGGCCGGTCATTGCAGGATGGCGATAAGCTGATCATCAGCTCTGACCGCTATGCCGGCACCATTCAGGTGCGCATCGAAGGCGCACATTCCGGTGAACACGCCGTGGTACTGCCGTATGGCGCCACCATGAGCCAGCTGTTGCCGAAAATCCGCACCAACTCCATGTCGCAGATCAATGCCATTCAGCTGTACCGCCGCTCCGTGGCGATCCGCCAGAAAGAGATGCTGGATCTGACCTTGCAGAAACTGGAAGAAGCGTCTCTTTCTGCCCAGTCCTCCACGCAGGAAGAAGGGCGTCTGCGCGCACAGGAAGCGCAGCTGGTCAGCCGCTTTGTGAATAAAGCGCGTCAGGTGGTGCCGAAAGGTGAAGTGGTCCTGAACGAAGACAACCTGAACCAGGTGATCCTGGAAGACGGCGACGTGATTAATATTCCGGAAAAAACCTCGCTGGTCATGATCCACGGCGAAGTGCTGTTCCCGAACGCCGTCAGCTGGCAGAAAGGGCTGAGCCCGGAAGATTACATCGAGAAAGTCGGTGGCTTTACGCAGAAAGCGGGTAACTCGAAAGTCATCCTGATTAAACAGAACGGCGAAGCGATTAACGCGGATGACGTGAAAACGCTGCAACCGGGCGATGAGCTGATGGTTCTGCCGAAGTATGAATCGAAGAACATCGAAGTCACGCGCGGTATCTCGACGATCCTGTATCAGCTGGCCGTTGCCGCGAAAGTGGTGCTGACAATTTAATGATCGGGATCTTTTCTGCGGGCATTCAGCGCATCCCGCATCTTGAAGCATTTCTCGGTGAACCGTGCCGCAAGCTTTCGTTGCTGCGGCCGGTGCCGGATGACATCACGCGGATTGCCGTGTGGGGTTACCGGCCAACGGGCGCGAAAGCCGTTGCGCTGGCCGAAAAATCTGGCCTGCCGGTATTACGCCTTGAGGACGGTTTTATCCGTTCTCTGGGGCTGGGCGTTTCAGGATGTCCGCCGCTTTCCATGGTGCTGGACACGCAGGGCATGTACTACGACGCCTCGCAGCCGAGCACGCTGGAAACGCTGATCCATCAGCACGAAGAGAACCGCCTGCTGCACGACGATGCCCGTCAGGCGATGCAGATGATCGTCGACGGTGACCTGTCGAAATACAACCAGGCACCGGTGTGTACCCTGGCGCAACCGGGACAGGGCGCTGTGCTGGTCGTCGATCAGACGTTTGGCGACATGGCCGTCGTGTACGGCAACGCCGGGAAAGAACAGTTCGACAATATGCTGCAAGCGGCGCTGGCTGAAAACCCGCAGTCTGAGATTTGGGTGAAGGTGCATCCTGATGTGTTATCGGGGAAAAAAGCCGGTTACTTCACGCAGCTCGGGGAGCAGGCGAAACAGGATCCGCGCATAAAACTGATTGCGCAGGACGTCAGCCCGCAGTCGTTATTGCAACGCGTCACCCGCGTGTATGTGGTGACGTCGAATTATGGTTTTGAAGCGCTGATCGCCGGTAAACCGGTCAGCGTGTTTGGTCAGCCGTGGTACGCGGGTTGGGGGCTGACGGATGACCGTCATGTGCTTGCCGCAGAACTTCGCGTCCGACGCGGTAATGCCAGCATCGAGGATTTATTCGGGGCAGCCTGTTTGCGTTACAGCAGATATCTGAACCCGGTAAACGGCCAGGCGGGAACGTTATTTGACGTACTGAACTGGTTGCTGATGCAGCGTCAGCATCATCAGCAGCGGACAGGGCGCTTGTGGTCGCCGGGTCTGACACTCTGGAAGCGCAGCATTCTTGCGCCATTCCTGCGGACCAAAACAAACAAAGTGAATTTCAGTAAACGTCATGCCGGTGAATCCGCCTGCGTGGTGTGGGGCACCAAAGGCGAACGCCGCTGGCACGAGGATGCACAAAGAAAAAGCCTCCCGCAATGGCGAATGGAAGATGGATTTCTGCGTTCGGCCGGGCTGGGTTCTGATTTGCATCCGCCGCTTTCTCTGGTGCTGGATAAAACCGGTATTTACTACGACGCCACGCGGCCAAGTGACCTCGAAACGCTGCTCAGTGCGAGCCGTCTGACCGGTTTCCAGCAACAACGCGCAACACGACTGCGCCAGAGACTGGTGGCCAGCAAAGTCAGTAAATACAACCTCGGCGCGGCGTTTACGCTGCCAGCCGGAGCCAGCGGAAAGACCGTGATTCTGGTGCCGGGACAGGTGGAAGACGACGCGTCGATCCTGACCGGGACGATGGGATTACGCACCAACGGCGAGCTGTTGCGCACGGTGCGGGAACGCCACCCGGATGCCTACATTATTTATAAGCCGCACCCGGATGTTCTGGTGGGGAACCGGCAGGGAAATATTCCTGCTGAAGATGTCAGCCGGTGGGCAGACAGTCAGGCCCTGGATGCGGACATAATCCAATGTATTCAGGCTGCTGATGAGCTGCACACCCTGACGTCATTGTCAGGATTTGAAGCCTTACTCCACGGCAAAAAAGTGGTGTGTTACGGCATGCCTTTTTATGCCGGTTGGGGACTGACGCACGATGAACATACCTGTTCACGCAGAACGCGCAGCCTCACATTAGACGATGTGGTTTATCAGGCGCTGATTGCCTACCCGTCGTATATCGACCCGCATAGCCGGGAGCCTATTTTAGCGGAGCAGGCGGTTGAACTTCTTGCTGCGACGCCACGGGCGCAAATGCAATTCTCAAAGATTAAGGCGGGCAGGATAGTTCGCTATTACAGGAAACTGCTCATGTTGATCCGGGTGACATTGACCACCTGAACCAGCCTCTTTTAAGCTTTTTGCGTAAATGGACACGGACAGAAATGGACAGTAAGGCGCTTACGACATTACTTTCTGGTAAAAAATATCTGCTGTTGCAGGGGCCGATGGGGCCTTTCTTCAGTGATTTAGCACAGTGGCTGGAGTCACTGGGGCGTGAAGCGGTGAACGTTGTTTTCAACGGCGGTGACAGATTGTATTCGCGAAAGCGTGAATACCGTTTGTACCAGCAGACGCCTCAGGAGTTTCCGACCTGGCTGAAAGAAACCTGGCAGGAGTACGACTTCGACACCATCGTGTGTTTCGGGGATTGTCGTCCGCTGCATCAGGCGGCTAAACGCTGGGCGCAGGCCAAGGGCGTGAGATTCCTCGCCTTCGAGGAAGGCTACCTGCGGCCGCATTACATCACGCTGGAACAAGGTGGCGTGAACGCCTATTCCGGCCTGCCGCGAGATGCGGAGTTCTACCGCAGCCTGCCAACAATGACTATGCCGGAAATCGAGCACCTGAAACCTTCAGGCTGGCAGCGCGTCCGCCACGCGACCGTATATTATCTCGCCGGATGGCGCTATCGCCATGATTTCCCGAAATACCGCCATCACAAATCCTTCTCGCCGTGGTACGAGGCGCGTTGCTGGACCCGTGCTGCCTGGCGTAAAAAACTGTATGCCTTCCGTCAGCGCCATGTGTTGCAGCAACTGCAAACAGATCTGGATCAGCGCTATTATCTGGCCATTTTGCAGGTGTATAACGACAGCCAGATCCGTAACCACAGCCCGTATAACGACGTGCGTGATTACATTAATGAAGTGATGCACTCGTTCGCTAAAAAAGCGCCTTCAACCGAGTTTCTGGTGATTAAACATCACCCGATGGACAGGGGGCACCGTCTGTACGGACCGCTTATCCGCCAGCTGGGTAAAAAATACGGTATCGCTAACCGCGTTATTTACGTGCATGACCTGCCGATGCCTGAGTTGCTGACACACTCCAAAGCCGTGGTTACCATCAACAGCACAGCGGGTATCTCCGCGCTTATCCATAACAAGCCGCTGAAAGTGATGGGCAGCGCGCTGTATGACATTAAAGGCATTACCTATCAGGGACATCTGAACCAGTTCTGGACCTCAGGATATAAGCCGGACATGAAACTGTTCAAACAATTCCGTCTATACTTGCTGCAAAATACGCAGATTAATGCGGTGTATTATGGCGGTCGCAAAGCCGATATTGCTGCAATAGCCGACAGCCAGTATCAGCCGGTATTTATCAGCCAAAAGCTGGTGATGAATTACATCAAGAGACAACCTTCGTAACGATCACCTTTGAGGAATATGCTCAGATGCAAAAATGTTTACCGATCAAACTCTGCGCATATTTCTCATTACCCATCCTGCTCTCCTTGTTTCTTTCCGCCTGCGCGGACGCCGTTCCCTCGATGCATTCTCATGAGTGCGAACTGCCTGATGTCCGCGGTAATACCACGCTATCCCCTCACTGCGTTTATAAAGAAGCGGTCATCATCACCAGCAGCAATACCACGTTAGACTGCCGGGGTGCGGTGCTCGAGGGGGGCAACCAACGCCCTTTTGGCATACTGATCAACAGCAAGGGTAAGCCGTTATCCGCTGTCACTGTCCGTAACTGCAAAGTGCGCAACTTTACCCACAGCGGCATCCGTATCACTTCCGACATCGCCGCCAACAAACTCAGCCCGAACCATGAAGAAAACTACCGCCGGACACCGACACGGATAACCCTCGAAAACGTTGAAGTCACCGGCAGCGGACGCGTAGGGATATACTTTGACGATTACGTCACTCATTCGACGTTGAGCCACTCGGTTGTCCGCGACTCGTATATGTCGGGTATCTACCTGGAACATTCATCGCGCAATAACAAAATCGTGGATAACCAGATTATCAATAATGGACATGAGAGTTTCGGCAAGGGAAAGCGGGAGGGATTAGCGGTGGACTCGTCGGCATACAATCTTATTGAAGGAAACCGGTTTGAATCGAACGGGGCAGGGGGCGTGTTTCTGTATAAGAACTGCGGCGAGCATTTCAGCACAGGCAAATCCGTGATCCGCTGGCAGCACAGCGACTACAACGTCATTCGCAATAACACCTTTGTAAATGAACCCGTGGGCATCTGGTTGGCATCCCGGCAAAACCGGGACTTATCAGGATTTGATTGCGGGGATAAACCGAGGGACAGTTCTGGTAAATACTTTAACGATTATGCGGATAATAATGTGGTAGAGGGGAACAAGTTTGATGGGAAAGGAACTCATTTAAGAGATACATCTTTAAAAGAAGGGCCTCAAAAATTGAAATGAAGCCTCTCATGTTTTTCAAAGCAGATATATAATAGTTAATCTAGTTTATTTAATATGTCTGCTAAATGCTTTTCATCTCGCTCGTAATTAAACTCGTAGTCAGACATGAATGCTTTAACAGACCACGAGCTCCCGTGTTTAATTAGAGAGTCAGCCCAGATATAATCTAGATGTATGTTTTTAACTGCACAAAATAGGTGTTCGTTAACAGCCGTATAAGAATCAGAGCCTATTGATATAAGATGTTTTGTATGATCTGTGAACATTGTATTAAACAAACCGCTTCCAGAATATCCAGCAATATATTTCGCCTGACAAAAAGTCCTAATTTGATCTTCCCATGCATAATTTTCTGGGCTGAAAAATTCAAAGCCTGATTTTTTGAAAGTTTCTTCCATCTTATTCGGATTGAGACATTTTCTTCCACCAGTAACTGGCCTTGCAATGAAAAGTTTATTCCCTTTGATCTTTGTTTCCCCGCCTTTAACGCCTTTTAAAATATCGCTCCAAACCTCATTCATCTCAGGATGTACATGACTCCCAATTACATAATAAGAGCTGGCTGTATATAGATTCTCGACGCAAATGCTGGAGTAAAATAAAGTTATGTCTTCATCAGGTATACCGAAACTATTTAAAATGGATTTTGCAAAACTAGGTAGACCTTTTCCTTTAGGCATGCTTAGAAGTACTTTAAGATTGGGGACAGTTGTTTTTAATTTTTTCCATGCCCAGAGTCTAGAAATTACTTCTGAAGTGAAATGACCAAAATGTCCAGGATACTCAGAATCAAGATATAAGTAATCCCCTAAGAGTTTCTCTGGGTTTTCATCATGTGGCAAGCTATAAAAATAGTTATCCAAAAACTTGATGTTTTTATTCATTAACTTTGGATGATGTTGCATTCTAAATGAATCAGGCAAGAGATAATTGTTTTGATAAACTACTTGCCCAGGAAAGCATACAGCCATGGTGTATTTGTTAATATAAGAAGGAGGGATTTTAATCTCGGCGCGATGTCGATTAAGCAATTTTTGTGAATTGCCACTAAATGAGGTTTTAACCTTGAGTATATCTGGAGTACTTAAGTTAAGAATATTTAACCCATGTAAAGCTCCACATTCAAAAGCTTTAGACGCTTGTTCTGATCTCAAACCTCTAAAGGTAGTCCCTTTTTTGCTAACCATAGCAAGTTTAGATTTTATAGTGATCTCATCAATATGGTTAGAAAGTGATGTGGTAAATAATTCAGAACCATTTTTTATTTCCGGTGGAGATATTTTAAGGTTGCAAATATTGAAAAGTGTTTCTAATATATCATAGCCTTCGCAATCGTTTAATTGAGTGATGAACTTGGCATGTAGTTCTTCTATGAAATAAACCCCATTCTTGCTCAAGTATAGAAAAAGTTCGTTGAATAAGATTGTTTTGTGAGACTTGTAATTTGAGCAGTGTTCGATGATTATATCAACCAATCCAATGTTTTTAGTCCAGGTTAATAACTCTTGAAAAGAGTTAAAATTAATGGATTTTATTTTTTTTGATGTCAAGTCTGTATCGGACTTTGCATCTTTAATATATGACAACACCAGAACATTAGAGTCAGGGAATCTCTCTAATAAAATATTAGAAAGTTTGATTCTATTGTTATTATTGGATACGATCACGATATTACATTTACCATCAAAACGTGTTTCTATTTCTTTTTCGTAAGAATTTAAATAGTTATTCGCGTTAGAGGCTTGAGATAGGTTTAAACGTAGGCCTAATTCATCTAGAGTTTGCATCTTAATATCCAAATCAAAATTGGTAATTCACTATAAAGAATAGATGTCTGATATGTTTGTGAAATAATGAATTAGGAACGCGCAAAATTAGGCGAGCGTAACTCCATAACAGCTTTCATTAACTGAGCATTATTTAACCGTGACCAACTGTCTTTTGGTGCCTCTTCGGAGAAGTCTCGAAGTATCGCAAGCCAGCTTTCACAAGCTTCATCCCATTTAAGGCAAAGTTGGCATAACTCAGCTCTCAGAATCCAGTCATTAATGTTTTGAGGTGGTCTTTTATTCGTGTCCACTATTAATAATAGTGCTTGGTCTATTTGACCATTCATTCTGTAAGCTCGAGCTAAGCGGAAATATGATACGTTGCTGTAATCAAGCAAATCAGTCCATAGTTTTGTTGCATCAGCCCACTGACCTAACGAGGTGTAAATTTCTGCGAGTTCATATTTGACATCTTTGTTATCATAAAATGCAATGTCGGAGTTACATATAAATGATGCCGCTTCACTATATTTTCTTTGGGATCGTAATGCTTTAATGTAAATTAATTTTAATGAATCTGGAATTAGGTGTAAATTTTGGAATTCTTTGCTCAATATTTCTATGGTTTTATTCCAATCCTTTTGTAAGAAGGTCAATTGAGCGTGATAAAGTTTAAGGTCATATTTAATTTTACAATACGTAGATATTTTATCTAAGTTTTCCTTTGAAGAAGTAAAATCCTCCAAGTTCATACTTGCTTTAGCTAATATTAAATACGCATTAAATTTTATGAAATCATTGAGAACTAAAATTGATATGTTTTTTTGAATGATTTCATATGAAGCGGACCAGTCGCCTTTACTCATCAAATACCAAGCATCTCTAAGTATCAATGATTCTGTTGAAAATAACATATCTTGACTGGCAAGTTTTTCAAACATTAAGTAGTTATAATTTTCAGCATAGCATCTCATTGATATTAAAATATCTTCTTCAGTTGGAGTAGCTATCATGTCAATAATTTTTAGAGATTTTGTCCAGTGCAAAACATTTATGTATGATTTTGCACACTCGCGTAGTAATTCATCTGATATCTTTATATAAGTATTATTAAAATCTAAACCTAAATTCTTTTCAAGAAAATCTATTGCGGCGTTAGTATCACCAATGTGATTTAAGGACTTTAATATTTCAATTTTAGCTCTTTCTTTTATCTCACATTGAGCAATGTTGAAAATCTTACTCCAGCGGTGTAATGCGAGTTTCCAATCATTTTCTGATAAAGCTCTTTCAGCGTATTCAATTTCAACGTCTAAATCAAAGAATTCTTCAGGTAGCGGTCTATCTAAGGCCAAGATCGCCTCTAAGACACGCTCGCAACTATTCCCATCACGAAGAGTTAGAGTCGAATTTATTCTAGCTTGTATAAGTTCTGTCGTTTTAGCATTATTACATAACATTTTTTCTAAAAATAAGAAGAAATCTTCTTCATCAGTTGCGACATTTCCAAAACCATCTTTTCGGTAATCGAAATAACCTTTAGAGTAAGTGTGTGAGCCATTGAATATTTGGTCTTCATCAAACTGATAATAAAGCGTTGGTTTTGACTGTACAGCCATATCAAAAGCTACTGACGAATAATCAGTTATCAATAATGAAGAGTTGGAAAATACTTTCTGTATTCTTCTGTTTTTGACAAGTTCAATAAATTCAGGGGTCTCGAACAATTCTATATAAGGCAGAATGTTAATATGTGGAAGGAATAATACTTTATAATTGTATTTTTCGGATAAAGCACGCAGTTTTTCAGAATGAATAATACTGCTCCAGTGTCTGAAATACTCTGTATCCTTAAAGGACTTGTTTATTTCCCTTAATGAACCACTTTTAATGGGGTCGCCTACTATATTTGATCTCCACGTAGGCATGATTAGTATTGTTCTGGCATCAAGATTTATATTTGAAACCAAACTGTCATGTCGCGGGAGACCTGTAAGAACAACTTCTTTTTTGCTATATTTGTATGCTGAGTTATTAGATATTATAGACTCAAATTCGGGTTTTGACGCAGTAATAAAACAATCAATATTATCTTTGGAGTTAAGCCACCTAGATAAATCATCTTTAATCACGCCATGCTGCAAAAAAACAAAATGTCTATTGTGAAGCATTTTGGGGCCTAAAAAATTGGTGACACAATAATCGGCATGAGAACTAATAACTTTTGAACAATTCTGCAATACACTAATGTGCTCATTACTACCAAAATCGAGTAAATTAAAGCCCTCTGATTTCAAGCGATCCCAATCATTAGATTCTTTTCTAAGTGCGAAAAAAATATTTATTTCTGGTTTGTTTTTTTGTAAAAATCTGTATAGATGTTCAGCATTATCATCTGCGCAACTATCCCTATCCATCAATAACCAAGCATTTTTATAAGCTAAGTTGATAGGATAAATTGGCGTCATTTTTTTAAAGTGCTCAACTATAGTGGTACCACGTAAGCCATTTTTTTCTTGCTTTGCTGCTAATGAAATGCTTGTGTTTTTACCTGAGATTTCAACTTTTATAAGTGAGGATGAATGTAATTTTACCCATAATCTTCTTTCATTAACAAAGTTGTTACCAAGAAAGTCATGTCTAATAGTTTTTGTAAAGCTTGGCGTTATATCTATCCCATTAACCAATACTGACTCTAGTTCCTGTTTACGGCTGAAATATCTTAATTGGACTAGTTCCTTAACTGTATCATATGATTCTACATAGACGATTTGAAATGCCGGATCGGAATTTTTAAAACATCCTAACATTCCTACTTTATGATAGAACCAACAACCAGCTAGGCTAAATTGTAAAATGACTTTTTCATCAATCATTGAAAAAATTGTATGAACCTGATCCTCAAACTTACGAATTTCAACATCTGTTAGGAACGACAGCTTTTCTCGATTATTAATATAACGCTTTAAATACCAAAATAAATGATACAATATTTTTATTTGTAGTGATTCAGGGATGTATTTTCCTGAATCCAAATATTTTCGCATCGAATCAATACATCCTTTCTGCAATACAACATCATACAAGCCGGGTTTCTCCCAAGCTTTATCTAACGTCGAAGTTCCATCACTACGTTTTCTGTAAAAATATTTTGCGGATTTTAGAAATGCAATATTTCCGGATTGTAAAGGGAATAAATATTTTGTAATGAATTCGGCATCTTCATAGTTTGGCTTTATTTCTTCGTCAAATGTTATTTCGTTTTCTTGAATTATTGTTGTTTTGAATAATACTGAGTTAACAGACAGTTGAACATGTTTACCCATGTTTGTTATAGGAATTAGTTGATCACCCTTTGAAAAGCGATATTTAAGCGGATGCGTGTCCTTGAATAACTTCACATCATCAAAATAAAAAATAAAGTTACAAGAAATTAATTTTATATCTTGATTTTTTTTCTCTTCGGCGAAGTGGTCAACTGAAAGAAAATAATTATTATCAACAAAATCATCGGGATCGATGAAAGTAACCCATTCGGTTTTAACGTGCTGTAATCCAAGGTTTCTTGCTGAGGCCTGACCTCCGTTCAACTTAGATATGTATTGTATGTTGTTTGGATATTTACTCTGCCACTTTTTTATTATTTCTGCGGAGTTGTCCGTTGAGCCATCATCAACTAATATAAGGTATATATTATTTTTAAAATCTAATCGTTGAGTGGTTAAACTTTTGAAATATTGTTCTAAATACCGACCCACATTATATACTGCCGAAACAACTGTGTATTCATAGTGGCCATTTCTCACCTTTTCCATAAGGTTTTTTTTGTTTTTTTTGTTTTTTATCATGTCAGAGATAAATAATTTAGGATCGCGAATTAGTTTTTTTACTTTTCTGTTAAGCATTTTCAATCTCTGATTCAAAGTGATATTTAAGTGCAGTACTTAAAAGGAATTGATAATTTTCGAGCGATATTTTTTGCGTATTAAAATCATTTGCACAAAAGGAATGAGGCGAGGCATCGTCCTGTTTCGCTTTCATAAGTGCTTTGAAATAACTTCGCGCCGCTGTTGAACGGATATTAAAGTAGTAGCAAATGTCCCGTGATGGGGTTGCTTTACCTGTAATATAACTTAGCCAGGGTACAAAGAAAGTGGCTAAGTTTATATCCTGATTGGTGCGGAACTTATTAGGCAAAAAACATGTTATTTCAGACTCATATACACGCCAGGCTTCTTCGAAAACACTTTTTCTGAGCGGTACATAAGTATGAACTAAGGGTGTATCAATAAGCGACTCAAAGTCATCTCTGAAAATCCTACAGGCCCTTTGAGATGCTGATAAGGTGGGGGTGTTGGTGCCCCGCGCCTGCATTGCCGTCAGGCTTTTCTGTGACAAGAACAAAGATGAAATACCATTACTTTTGAAGAAGTGTCCTGGTGGAAGTTCTCTTGCGACAAATACGTCATCATTAAAATAAATGAAATGCTCTGCAAGCCCGGATATCTTATGTAAGTTTGCTTCTATGACGTGTGAGTTAAAAGTTGGGAGGTACTTGTTATCGATAATCTCTTTGTGGTCAATGATTTTTATCTTTTCGTTCGACTCACACCAGTTGGGTTTTTGATTATCAGTGATAATAAAAATATTTCTTACCCAGGGGATATAGCGTTCGATGCTTTTTATTGAATAACGCAGTTCATCATGATTACTAAATCGGGCATCATCAGTAGCAAAATTGCCTAAGGTTTCTGCACCAATTTCAGCCTTGTAATGCAAATACTTTTTTTTCCACTGCGGATCTGAGTCATCTACCCATGTAAATACCACATCGATGGGAAAGTTAATGTGCAGTAGCTTTTCAATTGCGAGATCATGCCTGATTAAAATATTTTCTTCTAACTCAGGGCACTGAATTTCATTTCTGATAATCGGATATTTTTTGTTAAAATAATCCCGGAAAAAAATTCCAGGACTTTTCATAAATTTTTTGATTTTTTTCATTCGATAAAAAATCCTTAGGGGTAAAGCCCTAACTATTTTCTGTCAGCAATATGCTGCGCAAGTTCGCTATGACGGGGCTATAACCTGGTGATGACAAATAAAACCGGATTCAGATCCCCTCATCATTCTTATAAGTTGTAATAGCTTCATCCACAGATTCGAAGTACTTAACTTTGTTATCCCTGCCGATAAACAAAGCCACATCGCAAAACTCTTTTAGCGATCCCAGGCTATGCGATACCATCAAAAAGCTGGCTTCTTTGTGTCGTGCTTTAAACAAGTCAGCGCATTTCTGTTTAAATCTGGCATCACCCACAGCGGTCACTTCATCAACCAGGTAGTAATCAAATTTGAATGCCATGCTCAGGCCAAAACCGAGTCGGGATTTCATCCCTGAAGAATAGGTCTTAATCGGCATATCAAAGTATTTACCCAGCTCGGAAAATTCCTCGACGAAAGCGACTTTTTCGCGTAACTGGTCGGGAGTGGAATACAGACGGGCGACGAATTTCACATTCTCCCTTCCGGTCAGGCTCCCCTGAAATCCACCGGCCAGACCGACAGGCCATGAAATGGTTTTGTCGGTGTGAATGTTGCCGGAATCAGGACGGTCAATTCCGCCGATGACGCGTAGTAACGTTGATTTACCCGCACCGTTTCGACCAATTAATGCCACGCTTTTACCCGAAGGGAGTTCAACGTTCAGATCTTTAAATACGTAATGCCGGCCTTTGGGTGTGCGGTAGGATTTTGTCAGTTTTTCGATTTTTATCATGATGTCAGCATCGCCTCTTCACGATTCCGGTAGAGGGCGAGTCCGATGAATAATACAACCAGAGTACAACCCGCAAGATAATTCAAACTCACGCCTTCGCTGATATAACCCGGTACAACGGATTCACGGCAAAGTTCAACGACATGAACAATTGGGTTCCACAAGAGATATGGCCAGTACTCTTTCGGAATGTTGTGCAGTGAAAACATAATGCAGGAGATAAAATAGAGCGGCTTGATCAGTATAGGCAGGAATTTTTCTGTTTCAGGGAAGCTTTTACCCACGACCATAAAAATTAACCCGACGCCACAAGAGAAGAGGACTAACAAAATCCAGACAAGAACCAGTGTAATCAGTTTAGTCACTTCAAATTCTTCGCCAAGGAGGCCGACAATGGCCATCAGTAAAATATAAACAACGGCGTAGATAAGGGCTTCTAATATGGCACGGGCAATGATGGTATCGATCGGCTTAACAGGGCGGTAATTGAATAACCCCTGATTGGCTTCAATAGCGCCGATCGACCGGTTGCTAATATTACTGAATACAAAGAACGGGATAATGCCGTTAATCAGGAATACAGGGAACGAAATATCAGGCATGGTGCGGTGCATGATGTAGCCAAAGATTCCCAGAAGAATCAGCATATGCGCCATCGGTTCCAGCGCTGCCCACAGATACCCTAAACGGTACTTACCAAAACGGGTTTTAATTTCCCTCAAAAAAAGCGCTTTAACGGCTGCTTTTTGTACTTCCAAGCCACTACGTGCCATCAGATTATTCCAGTATTTTTACGTTTTTCCACGCTACCGCCCCTGGCTTACAGCAGCCAATGTGCTTTGAAACTGAGCAGAATGTGAGAAAACAGCAATGCATTACACGTCAGTGATACTGCCGCAGGGGAGAATCACTTTTGCGTGAGTTTTCGTGTTGGGGGTTAACGCCGGATACCATCCCTGAAAACTATCTTCCTTTTAATTTTTAGTGAGTTAGCAAGAAATGATTTTTCACAAAAATGTAAAGGTTGCGAAAAAATATTTCAGCAAGTTTCAGGGGTGATCACAACTATGTAAAATTGCTTTGAACTATTAATTTGCATTAAATCATTCATCACGCCTATTGGTTTAGGATTTCTCTGAGGTAAAAATTAAAAACTCTATTTTTCAGTGAGATAGTGAAACCGGTTCCATCGGTGAAAGTTGCCAATATAGTTGAGTCTGTAACTATTCATTAGCGGCATTATTCAATTTTGATTAAAAGTTACAGAGATAGGGTGTTTTAAGTGAAATTGTCATAAGAGGGTGGGGGCAGGCGTTTGTTATTGCACAAAAAAAGCCAGTGACTTGCGTCACTGGCTTTCTCGCATTAATCACTCAAATCACCGCAGCCTGATCCTGCGGTGCCGGAATGTGATTATTCGATATTAGATTCGATAAACCACAAGAATTTATCCAGGTCGCGGGATGCGGCAGTGAAGATATCTGCGGTGTCTTCATCTTCCACTTCGCTGATGGCTTTGCGGGTATCGTTAGCCACAACAGCATAACGTTCAGCCAGCGCTTTCAGGTGTTCCTGAACGGTGTGGATATTGGTCGGGTAACTTTTCAGCGGGGTTTTATCGTTAACAACCTGCACGGTACCCAGCGCAACGCCACCTAACTGAACGACACGTTCCGCGATGGTGTCCTGATGGTCAATAATTGCGGTGCGGAAGCCGTCGAGCATTTCATGGACCGCAATAAAGTTTGCGCCACGCATGTTCCAGTGTGCCTGTTTGGTGATCAGCGATAAATCGATATATTCAGTCACCAGACGATTAAGCACTTTGATGGTATTGAGTTTAACACTCTCATCTAAATCGTTGCGTGTGTAGATAAGTTCAGAAGATTTCGTTTTGACCAGTTTAGCGGTACTCATATTCATATCTCCTTGTTTCATTAAAATAAACGCTAAATAATGTATTTCTTAACTGCATTCAGTATAGCAATAAATCGAAATTTTGCAGGACAGTCGTTCCTATCGTTCTGATAGCGTGTGTCTAAAAGGACTGTCTCGTCGACCTGTTTAACCTATCATACTGATTTCTCAGGTGCATAGGATTCATCCGTAATTGTATTTTTTATTCCGGCATTCATAAGTATTAATAGTGATAATTATTTTCATTTAAGCGTGATAAATATTTGTGAATGTAACTTCTGATGTGAATATATATTCATGATGCTCATGTTTAATATCTGGGAATAACAATCAGATCGGGTAATTATTTATTTTGAATAGAATTAGCAAAAACGGCAGAAAAATATCTGCCGTTTTATATAAGTAACTTGAAAGGATTACAGTGCCAGCGTACCGCTATAAAGCACTGCGCCGGTAGGTTGTCCGGTTGGAGAGCCGCCGCGAGGTTCGAGGCTGATCGCAAGCGTATAACCCGGATCCGGCATTTTTGCGGCCAGCGTTAACTGCGTCGGTTGCTGAGTGTTGAGCAAGCCGAGCGAACGCGGTTTACCACCCGGTGGTATCGCCCACAGTTCCAGACTGCGGTCTGCCGCAAGATCCGGTGCGCTGAGCGGTGTCAGCAACAGGCTGCGCGTGCTCATATCGACGCTGACCACCCATTGCCCGTTTTGCTGCCCTGCGCTGCTGGCCAGAATGGCGACCGGCGTTGGCGCAGCGGGTTGTACCAGAAGGTGAGGGATCAGCAACAACGCGGCCAGCCCGGCGGCCAGCGCCCAGCCAATGTATCCGCGCACCGGTCTTTTCGCCGGAGCAGGGCGCTTATCGGGTTGTAACGTCAGATTGTGCTGAATGCGCTTCCAGACTGACGCGGGTGGGATCACCGGGATAATCTGGTTATCGAGTTGCGTAAACGCCTCCTGCCAGCGGGCGACTTCAGCCGCTAGCCCAGGGTCATCGTGCATCTTGCGCTCAAACTGAATCCGCGCCGCGCCGCGCAAGGTGCCGAGTGCATATTCGGCTGCGAGGGCAGCCTGATAATGGCTTCTGCTTTTCATAGTCCGACGCAGCTCTTAAGGTGATCCAGGGCGCGACGGATCCAACTTTTTATCGTCCCCAGGGGTTGTTGTAAATGTGAGGAAACCTCGCCGTGAGACAGGCCCTGATAATAGGCAAGGATCAGGCTCTGTCGTTGTTCTGCGGGAAGGTGCGCCAGGCAGGCCGCCAGAATTTTGGCATCGCTGTCCTGTTGCAGCCGTTGCAAAGGCTCATCAACGTCGCTGGCGTCGCTGTTCATGACGTCGTCATCCAGCTCATCGAGCTGATTGTCGCTCCCGCGCATCCAGTCGATGGCGCGGTTGCGGACAATGTGTGTCAGCCAGGTCATCGGGGAACTGAGCGCCGGATTATACGAACCGGCGCGGTTCCACGCGGTGATGTAGCTGTCGTGCAAAACTTCTTCTGCCCAGGCGTGCCGGCGCAACATGCGTAATGCGACGGCAAACAACCGGGGGGACGTCAGACGGTATAACTGCTCAAATGCCTGTCGATCGCCAACGGCCATGGCGCTCATCAGTTCACGCTGTACTTCCAGCGCATTCTCTGGTGTTGGCTTAACTAAAAAATTGTCATGCATTCGCCCGTCCTGACATGCTGAGGTGCTGTTTCATAAAGAAATCATGCCCTCAGTATAGTCGGTATTATTTTGGCATCAGGACGGTATCAATGACGTCGATCACACCGTTCTTCTGCTGGACGTCATAAGTGCTGATATTGGCGATATTCCCTTTGCCATCTTTAAGCTGAATATTGTGCGGGCCATTATTGAGGATCCACAGTGGCTGGCCGTTTACGGTTTTAAGCTCTGCGGTGCCGTTGCCTTTTTTCAGCAGTTTTTCGAGATCTTTCATTTCATATTTACCCGCAACCACGTGATACGTGAGGATACTGGTCAGCGTGGCTTTGTTCTCCGGTTTTACCAGGTTATCAACGGTGCCTGCTGGTAATTTTGCGAAGGCGGCATTGGTTGGGGCAAACACGGTGAACGGGCCTTTGCCTTGTAAGGTATCAACCAGACCTGCGGCTTTAACGGCAGCCACCAGCGTGGTGTGATCTTTAGAGTTCAGGGCATTTTCTACGATATTTTTAGACGGATACATTTCCGCGCCACCGACCATGGTGGTGTTTTGAGACATCATTGCAGCCATTGACGCAGTGCTCAGCAGAAGAGAAGCACAGATAGCAGTATGGAGTAATGTTTTCATGATGGTGTCCTTCGCAGGTTAAGTTGGTAAGGTCTTGCCTCACATCTATACATACGAATGACCCCCTGCTTTTGGATGCAGGAAAAGATGAAATAAAATGAAAAAGGCGAAAGTATTTTTTCAACATATTGATAGAAAAGAAAAAAGCCACATCGTGATGACGTGGCTTTTTTGAAGATTCGGGATGAATTTACTTCCCTGAAGGATTATTGCCCGGAATATCGACCGTTTCTATTTTGGCTTTGCGTTGGAGCGTCAGCGTTGAACCGGCAGATGCCGCAATAATCGCGGCCAGCCCCAGCCACTGCGAGGCCGTCAGGAACTCACCCAGGAAAATAATCCCGGAAAGTGCCGCCATGGCGGGTTCCATGCTCATCAGCGTGCCGAAGGTTTTCGCCGGAAGCTTGGTCAGCGCCATCATTTCCAGCGAATAAGGTATGGCCGAGGTCAGCAGGGCAATCAGCAAACCTAGCGGCAAAATCTCCCAGCTGAAAATTGAGGTATGCGCCTGAATCGCACCAATCGGGAAGAATATCAGTGCGGCAATCAGTGAACCCATCGCCGCCGTGCCGGGGCCATAACTGCTGCCGGCCCGCTGTCCTGCGAGGATATAAATCGCCCAGCAGGCACCGGCAATCAGCGCAAAACAGGCACCTTTCAGGTCCACACCGCCCGCGCTTTGCCCCAGCGGCAGCAGGAACAATAACCCGGCGACGGCCAGCACGACCCAGATGAAATCGACCGGACGGCGCGAGGAAAACATCGCAACGGCCAGCGGCCCGGTGAATTCGAGTGCAACAGCGATCCCTAACGGCACGGTACGTAGCGCCAGATAAAAGCTGTAGTTCATGCAACCGAGCGCGAGGCCGTACATCAGCAGCGCGCGGAAATTACCGCCGCGCATTTTAAGCCGCCACGGTCGGAAATAGAGAAGTAACAGAACAGAACCGATGCCCAGACGCAGCGCAGTCACCCCTTGCGGCCCGACGACCGGAAACAGCGTTTTGGCCAGCGACGCGCCACCCTGTAATGATAGCATCGCGACGAGTAATAAAAGGATGGCGATCAGTGGTGAAGCTTTCCGGGGTAACGCGGGAAGTGGCGGGCCATTATTATGTGCCGCGTCCTGAGAGTCCTGCGGCTGATTTTGTTCTGACTGTGACATCCATTGCGCCTTTTGAGGTGATCCCATGAATCCAGAATCTTCAGATTTATAGTTTTGAAAAGAAAGGTAAAGCACAGTCAGTGTAGTGGGAAATCACGCGAGAAAAAATCCTCAAAAAAAGTTTTTTCAGAATGAGTTTCTTAAAAAATTGTCAAAAAGTGGCGTTTTTTTGCCCAAAAATTTAGGAATTATCTGCTAATTCCAAAAAGTTCAATAAGTTTATCTTATAGTTTTAGTGACGAAAATCTCAATAAATTTAGATAGATACTAAGTACTGGAAACTTCCTGTTACACCATATGATGCTTTGGACATCTTAATTGAGGCAGAGTTTCACACTGGTTTTTGTTATATTTTGGAACGTGAAGGTTACTTTGGTTTCTCTTTTTGAGGTGGTTTATGAAAAAAATTGCATGTCTTTCCGCATTAGCTTGCGTCGTAGCACTGGGTGTTTCCTCTAGCGCATTCGCTGGTACCAGCACCGTTTCTGCTGGCTACGCTCAGGGTGACGCACAAGGCGTTGTAAACAAAGCAAACGGCTTCAACCTGAAGTACCGTTACGAGCAAGATAACAACCCACTGGGCGTTATCGGCTCTTTCACTTACATTCAGGACGACAGCAACCCAACTTCTGGTGACTACCGTAAAGCAGAATACTACGGCATCACTGCGGGTCCTGCTTACCGCATCAACGACTGGGTTTCTGCTTACGGCGTGATCGGTGTGGGCTACGGTAAATTCCAGTACAACGAAAACGTGGCTTCTACTGCTAACCGTGAAAAATCAGACACCAGCGATTATGGTTTCTCTTACGGTGCTGGTCTGCAGTTCAACCCAATCCAGAACGTTGCTCTGGACGTTTCCTACGAACAGTCCCGCATCCGCAGTGTTGATGTTGGCACCTGGATCGCAGGCGTGGGTTACAGCTTCTAATTCTTCGCCCTGTGTAACGCTTGCCGTTACCCTATCGCGAAAACAAAAACCGCTCGAAAGAGCGGTTTTTTTATGTCTAGGATTCAACGTATTTTACTCTCACACGGTTGCACGTTCATTCCACGCGTCGGCGAACTGAATATTTCCATCTCTAAACTTCCAGGTGATTTTTTCATAGCGCAGGGCAACGCTTTCCATGTGGCCCGTTCCCGTACATTCGCGGGTATCATGCATTACCGGTGAAATCGATATCACTTTGACTTCTTCAAGCAGGATATTGAAATATTCAACTTCTTGCCCCGCGTCGCTGATGCAGTACCATCTGATTTCTGCCGATTTTAGCGTTTGGCCTGTTGCGGCAGCTTTGTACAAATAAGGAGATGCGCTATCAATTTCTTTTTCAAACTGAAATGGAGCATGTTGACGGGTGCCGGTCAGTTTTCCTGTTGTACCGTCGGTGGGAATACTCAGGTTATGATGAATTCCTCTCAATTCTATGCTGCCTTCACGCCCCCTGACATCGGAAGAGCCGCGGATTGCCGCGCCGCCATCATCTTTAAGCCATAAGTGAACAGGTACAGCCATCGTTAAAACTCCTTTTTATTAATCGTATAACCAGCGGCCCGCTTTGGCCGATTCTATTAACATTCCGATAGTGAAATCAGGCACAGGGATTGGGATAGGCTTTTTAAATGGATTCCATGAAATAGGCTCATACGGATAATATTTTTCAATATTAAAGTTATCTCTCTGAACGTTAAATTCAGAAAAGTACTTATCCATTAAATCTTCAGCCTCACCGATATCTAACTTCAAATCTGTATCCAGATCCGTCTCCGGCGTAAAAACTTCCTGCCTCTTCTTATTATTGAAAAGATAAACGCCGTTAAAAGGCCTGACCAGCGCGTATATGCGTTGTTCAATATCATCTACCATATCTTATCTTCACCCCGCGCAATCATGTTGTAGTCCCGTACTGTACGATAAGTTATTTCACTGATATCAACGAGAAGAATGACTTCACCAACAACGGGAATTGTTCGGCCGATAAAGGTACTTATTTTTGCAACCATTCTTCTTTCAACTGTCCAGGGTGTATATCCACCGACCCAGGTAGGCAATGTTATGCCAAAAGGAAACTTAGCCGTTTTGAATATCCTCCTAACCGCTTTCGACGCACGGGATGTTCCTTCTTTTGCTCCTTTGGGCTTTGTCCGGGTTTTCAGGTTATTCATTCCACTGTATAACGCGACGACAGCACCAAAATCTGCGATACCCAAGCCAAATTGTTCTACCGTGTTCTCACAAAAAATCATAAACAGGAGTTCACCCGCAGTCAGGTTGGACTTCCCTGCATAGAAGTAGGTTCCTTTTAGCTCTTCAACCGTATCCATACTTTCTCTTAATGGCGTGTTTATGAATCCTTGTATATTACGCGGGCCGAAATTCAGCAATATAGAGGAAGTGGACTCTGTCGTTAAAAAGCCTGTTTGTTGATCTGGGTTATATATTATGTGTTATTTTGCAGGGTTTTAAAAATATAATGGATGAGCCGTTAACTATTTCACTAATCAGTCTGGCTTAAATGAAGGGAGAGCTTTTTAAGACGAGTAATTTAAATAATGAAGTTGAAATTATGCCTTTCCGGCAGGGATGACTGGAAATGCCCTTTATTATTGATCCGGATAATGAATTCTACTTATTGAATTTCAGCCGGAATATAGAATAAAGGGCTACGGTATTATCAAATCCCGCTAAACCAGTTATAACCCTGGTCTTCCCAGTAACCGCCCGGATTAGTATTGGTGACGAAAATCGCGCCGATATGTTTGGCGTTTTTGAAACCTAGCTTCGTAGGCATTCTCAGCCGCAGCGGGTATCCGAAATCCGGAGGCAGTGGTTTGCCGCCAAAATCCAGTGCCAGAATGGTTTGCGGATGCAGCGCAGTGGCCATATCGATGCTTGAGTAATAGCGATCATCGCATTTAAACCCGACATATTTAGCCGTCAGATCGGCTCCGACGTGTTGAAGAAATGTTTTGAGCGGCACGCCTTTCCACTGCCCGATAGCGCTCCAGCCTTCAATGCAAATCAGCCGGGTGATCTGGCTTTCCTGCGGCAGGCGCTGAAGTTGTTCCAGCGTCCACGAGGCTTTCTTTTGCACAAGTCCGGACACTTCCAGCCGGTAGTTCGGGATGTCGATTTCCGGCACATTGTATTCGGGGTAATACGCGTTGAAGCGAAACGGTGTCGTAATCTGGTCGGCGCGGTAAGTTTGCGCCAGCTTCTGCCCGCCAAATAACCAGCCCTGAACGCGATCATTCCAGCGCGACATCGCCCACAGCACTTTGTCGACTTCGTCGCCGTCCTGCAAATTACAGCCGGTCAGCATGGAAACGGCACCGAGCGTTAATCCTGAGCGCAGCAGTAAACGTCGCTGGATATTCACCAGTTGCTTGCGCTGATCGGGCTCCAGAATGATTTTTGGCCGTTGCGATTTTTCACTCATCGGCACTTTCCTCTTTATTCATTACCTTGCCGCCGGTAATCATCGCCACAAATGTTTTCGGCACCAGCAGCACCATCAGGACATGAATGACCACAAACAGCATCACGCCACTCATCGCAAAAAAGTGTACATATCGGGCAATATCAAACCCGCCGAACAGCCATACCAGCCCGCTGAACTGCACCGGTTTCCAGATGGATAAGCCGGAAAGCACCAGCAATGCGCCGAGCAGCAAAACGCCGCTGTACATCAGTTTTTGCACGGCGTTGTACTGGCCGAGTTTATGGGGCAGATGGAAGGTCAGGGCACGAACGGTATCGCGCCAGACGCTGCGGGCTGAAAACGGGAAAAAGTCCCGTTTAAAATGGCCGCTGAAAACGCCCCACAGCAGATAAAAGAGAGCGTTAGCCGCCAGCAGCCACATCACGGCGAGATGCCAGGCGATGTTGCCGCCCAGCCAGCCGCCGAGTGTGGTGTTTTGCGGAAACGTAAAGGTAAACAGGGGATCCGCGTTATAAATCCCCCAGCCGCTCATCACCATACCAATCATTGCCAGAAGATTAATCCAGTGGCTGATACGCACCGGCCAGGAATGGATCCTGCGTTTTCGAACTGAAGAGGGCTGAGGTTTCACGGTAAATCTCCTGTTAAACAGCCTGATTACATCGGTGGCGCGATGCCGTCTTTACCGGCGGCGATGCCACGGGCAACCAGCGCACCTTTGTCATCTTTCATGGCGAACAGCACGATTTTAGTGCCCGGTTTCAGCAGGCTGCGGTCGCCCGGTGCCAGCAGAACCACAGGAACGTCGTCAGGAACAACAACTGTTTTCTCAGCATCGTGATACTTCACGGTCAGCGTGCGGCCATTGCTGTTGACCAGTTTGCCGACGGTACCGTTGGTCATGGTATTGATTTTCCCGTCAGCAGATTCAAACGGGTTGAAGCCTTCACCGCTGCCGCGCAGGCTTGGCGCGAAGACGTGGACTTCCAGCGCTTTCAGCGTGCCGTTAGCCTGCGGAACTGCGGCGGTACCGATGAAACTGTCGGGTTTGATATCACTGATCTGGCCTTTGGTGACGGCGTTGATCTTGGTCTGGTCAGTCAGCTTCACATCGAGCTTTTCACCCTGACGTGTGGTGATTTGCACCGATGAGTCATTAACTGAATCAATGGTTCCGCGCGTCGGTTTAATCACGTTATCGGCCGCAAAGGCGGATGTCATTCCGCTGCACATCAGCAGGGAACCCAGTAATAAACCGGCAAGGCGTGTAGGTGTGTTCATGATCAACTCTCCATTTTCTAGCGTTATTTCATTCTGTTAGATGAATCACTGAACCGGCCAGTGATGAATAACTTCATTAAGAGTGGACGATAAACCGGGATTGGTTGATGACAAGTTGATGACAAAATTGTCATCAAAGGTGTCTGATGAAACTGATAAACTTCCTCTGAATCATTCTTTGGGGGAATGATCTTGCGGCGCCGAGGGCCTGAATGCGGATACTGGTGATAGAAGATGATGTCAGCACAGGCGACTACCTGAAAAAAGGGCTGACGGAGGCGGGTTACAGCGTGGATCTGGCGCGCAACGGAGCAGACGGTCTGTTTCTGGCCCTGGAAGAGGGTTATGACACCGTGATCCTCGACGTCATGCTGCCCGGCCTTGATGGCTGGCAGGTGATGGAAGTGCTGCGTAAAAAAAGTGACGTGCCGGTGCTGTTTCTGACGGCGCGTGACGAAGTGCAGGATCGCATTCACGGGCTGGAACTCGGCGCGGATGATTATCTGATTAAACCGTTTTCATTTACCGAGCTGGTGCTGCGGATCCGCACCTTACTGCGCCGCCCGACGGCACGCGAGCCGGACACGTTTTCAGTCGCCGATCTGAATCTCGATGTGCTGCGCCGCCGCGTCACCCGTCAGGATCAGACCATCGCGCTGACCAATAAAGAGTTTATGTTGCTGGAGCTGCTGATGCGCCGGGAAGGCGAAGTGCTGTCGCGCACCATGATCGCCTCGCAGGTCTGGGACATGAATTTTGACAGTGATACCAACGTTGTGGATGTGGCGATTAAGCGCCTGCGCGCCAAGGTGGATCGCGCCTTTGAGGTGAAACTGATCCATACCGTGCGTGGCATTGGCTACGTTTGTGAAGTGCGCAATGACTAACGTGATGAAAGAAACTGCCCGTCCGTCCGCCTCAAAACGAGCGATGTCGCTGACCTTGCGGGCGACATTACTGTTTGCGCTGATTGCCTCGCTGGTGGTCAGCGCTGTCGGTTTTTATCTCTATTATTCGATGGATAAAGAGCTGGTGCGCCGTGCGGATTATCAGGTCAGCGGGCGCGTGCAGTATTTCCGCCATCTGCTGGCGAATGAATTTCCGTTATCACAGCTGAGCCGTAATCCCGGTTTGTTTGAAAATATGCTCGGCAACGAGCGCGATATTCTGACTTTTCGTCTCGAAGGCGAGCCGCCACTGATTAACGTTAATCCCTCGCAGCTGATCTTACCGCCGGTTGCGCCCGTGCCCGACGGCCAGCCGCTCACCCTGCAAACCGTGCATCACCTCATGTCGCCGGACGGAACGCCGGTGCGCTTTGCCCGTGCAAGTGTGCAGATTGAGGATGGCAGAACGGTAGAAATTACCGGCGCGCATTTCATGACGGAAGAATCGCGTCTGCTTGAGACATTTCGCTGGGAAATCATTGGCGCCGTGCTGTTCGCCTATTTGCTGATTGCCGCACTCGGTTATGTTGTGATCCGCAGAGGCTTAAAGCCTTTACGCAACATGGCACAGGAGGCGACGCAAATTCATCCGTCCAGCCTGTCTACCCGGCTGAGCACGGAGAATGCGCCGCAGGAATTGCAGCAACTTATCTATTCTTTCAACGACATGCTGGAAAGGCTTTCGGAGGGCTATCAGCGCCTGACCCAGTTTTCAGCCGATCTGGCGCATGAAATCCGCACGCCGGTGGGCGCGCTGATGGGGCATTGCCAGGTGGCGTTGTACCAGCCGCGCACGGTGGAAGAGTATGAAACGCTGCTGGCAAACAATATGGAAGAGCTGGAACGTATTTCCCGCATGGTGGAAAACATCCTTTTTCTTGCCCGCGCCACCGACGCGCGGTCTGTTTTAACCATCACCGGTATTGATGTTTCCTCTGAAATTACCCGTATTCAGGAATATTTTGAAGGTCTGGCGGAAGAGCGTGAAATGGAGTTGTACGGCGAAGGGCAGGGGATTTTGTACGCGGACGCTATCTTGTTTCAGCGCGCGATCAGCAATCTTGTCGCCAACGCCGTGCGTTACGGTCATGACGGCAGCACCATCACGATCAGCGCACAACCGCAGGGTAAAGGCATGGAGATTGATGTGACCAGCCAGGGCAATCCGATCCCGCCGGAAAAACTGGGCAAACTCTTTGACCGTTTCTACCGGGCCGATGCATCACGCAGTGAAGGCGGCAGCTCCAGCGGTCTCGGTTTATCGATAGTTCAGGCGATTATGGCGCTGCATCAGGGAAGCGTTCGGGTAACGAGTTCGCCGCAGGGCGAAACCCGGTTCACGCTGTCATTTCCGGGGCCATTATCCGATCCGGATCACAGGCTTTCTTAATAATTCTTCAACAGCTCGGAAAAATTTCAGAAAATCTTAAAGAAAATTCATTTTTTACTTATTGAAAAGTAAGGGTTTCGTTAATTTGGTTACATTATCACAATGGCAGAAACCTTTGCATTTGAACAAAAATGCTTGTCCCGGGGTCTGAATAGTCCTAAGGAGTGGGTTCCATCCTCCGGTTCGAACGGTCAGTACGACGTAAACAGACTCACAAAAGAGCCATTTATTACTAATGCATAAAATACGTTCACTTTCGCTGCAGAGCATTTCTGTTTTCATTGCGCTTTATCTTGGGATCCTGTTAAACCTTCCGATTTTCATCCGCCGTTACAGCCAGCTGCATTATGACAATATGCTGTCGATCGTGGTCGAGATGGTGGCGTGTGTTGCCCTGGTTTACTTCCTTTGTATGCTGCTCTCCTATACCGGCAAAACGGTTTTCCGTGTGCTGATGACTGCCATTGTGATTTCCTCGGCGGCGGCAAGTTATTACATGATCCTGTTCAACGTCGATATCGGCTACGGGATTTTGGCGGCAGCGCTGGCCTCAGACTCCATTGATTTATCGAAAGAATCTGTCGGTACGCATTTTGTAGCCTGGACGGCGCTCGTCAGCCTGATCCCGGTACTTTTGATGTGGCTCAGCACCCTGCCGGGCGCGGCACTCAAACAAACCACCTTCAAAAAAGTGGCGGTGAAAACCGGCCTGCTGGTGATCTCCGGTCTGCTTTGTTACATGCCGCTCCGCCTGATGGGCAAAGTGCAGGATCGTCATGACAAAGAAAGTAACCGCATGATGGCAAGCTACGGCGGCGTCGTGGCAGGAACTTATTCTCCGTCCAACTGGTTGTCCGCGCTGGGCTTGTACTCCTACAGCAGCTACAGCCAGGCCGAAGACACCAAAAATCTTTACGACCCGGCGAAACATTTCACCTACACCGCACCGGCGGATGCCAAAGATATGTACGTGGTATTCGTTATCGGTGAGAGTGCACGTCGTGACCACATGGGCCTTTACGGCTATGACCGCGATAACACGCCGAACCTCGACAAAGAGAAAAATCTGGTCGCGTTGCAGGGCTATTCCTGCGATACCGCCACCAAACTTTCCCTGCGCTGCATGTTTGTGCGTGAGGGCGGCGCTTCGGAAGCGCCACAGCGTACCCTGAAAGAGATGAACGTTTTTTCTGTGCTGAAAAGCAACGGCTGGAGCTCTGAGCTGTATTCCATGCAAAGTGAAGCCTGGTTCTACAACAAAACCCGCGCCGATGATTATTCATTGCGTGAAAACATCGCCTCTGAAAAACGTAACGCAGGCAAGCCGGTCGATGACATGCTGCTGGTCGATGAAATGAAAGATTCGATGGCTAATCATCCGCAGGGAAAACACCTGATTATTCTGCATACCAAGGGTTCGCATTACCTGTATTCAGACCGTTATCCACGTTCATTTGCCAAATATCAGCCGGAATGTATGGGCATCGATGACTCCTGTTCAACGCAGGAAATGATCAACGCTTACGACAACACGCTGCTCTATACCGATTACTTCCTGTCGCAGGTGTTTGATCAGCTGCGCGATAAAAACGCTATTGTTTTCTACGCATCCGATCACGGCGAATCCATTTCCAAAAGCATGCATTTCCACGGTACGCCACGTGATCATGCGCCAGTTGAGCAACGCACTGTGCCGATCATGGTCTGGGCGTCGGACAAGTTCCTGTCTAACGATCAGAACAAGGCAAGCTTTGCACAGTTGCAAAAAATGGCCGCTGAGAAGAAACCGGCATTTCATGAAAAACTGTACGACACCCTTCTCGGCTGTATCGGATACACCTCGCCAAACGGCGGGATTGTAGAGCAGCACAACTGGTGCCATACGCCTGATCCGGCAGCACCGGCGAAGTAACACCGCTAAAATCGCCGTCTTTTTCTGATGAATGAAAAAGGCGGCGACATCCTTCTGGTCGCTCCACCCTTTTTGAGTCACAATCGGCTAACAAAATTCCCGTCATACTTCACGTTGCATGTGCGCTGGCTACGCTTACTCACCCGAATCACTGACTTATGTCAGCTCATCGGGATCCCTCAGCTTGCCGCCTTCCTGCAATGCGAATTATCCAGGGTATTACTAATTGATTTCTCTTTATCAGGGCTGATAACCGATGCAAGCACTCCGAATTATCGTCTGCGTTCTGACGGTCATCATGACCTTACTGACGCTGCTTCCTCTTTCCAAAAATCAGCGCTGGTGGGTGCGTGTGTGGGATTTCCCTCGCCTGCAAATGGTTTCCCTGTGCCTGCTTTTTCTTCTGACTGAACTGCTGATTTTACCGTTTGACGGTGTGCTGACCGGCATTGTGATTATCCTGACGGTCGCCTGCATGGCGTATCAGGGCTGGTGGATCCTGCCTTACACCCGTTTATACCGCGTGCAGGTGAAGAAGACGGTGCCCAATGGCCATTCGCGTATCAAAATCATGAACAGCAATGTGCTCACTACCAACCGGGAGAGCGCGCAGTTACTTAGTCAGATTCAGGAACACAAACCGGACATTATCGTGCTGCTGGAAACCGACCAGTGGTGGGAAGACCAGATGGCTCCTCTGGAGGCCGATTACCCGCACAGCCTTCGCTGCCCGCTGGATAACCTCTACGGCATGCACGTCTATTCGCGTCTGCCAATGCACGGCGAGCAAATTCAGTTTCTGGTGGCGAAAGATATTCCTTCCATGCATTTTCGCGCAGAACTGCCGTCGGGCGAACAGGTGGTGCTTCACTGTCTGCACCCGAGGCCGCCAAGCCCGACCGAAGCGGATGAATCAACCGCCCGTGACGGTGAGCTGATCGCCGTCGGGCATACCGCCGCGAAAGCGCATTTCCCGACCATTGTGACCGGTGATCTGAATGACGTCGCGTGGTCGCGTACCACCCGTTTATTTATGAAAATCAGCGGATTGCTTGACCCGCGCCGCGGTCGGGGAATGTACAATACTTTTCATGCGAGCTATCCGTTTCTGCGCTGGCCGCTGGATCACGTTTTCCACAGCAAAGATTTCACGCTGATTGATCTGAAACGACTGGATTTCATGGGCTCCGATCACTTCCCGATCCTGGTCGAACTGGCGCTGACGCCTTGTCAGGGGAAAGATCAGGAACCGCTGGAAATCGAAAATGACGATCTTGAAGAAGCCAGAGAAAAACTTGAGCTGGCGGGTGTAAAACTCACGGATATCTATCCTGCTAATAAAAAACAGGCCAATAAAGAACCGGCCAATAACAAATAACGTGAGGGCCAGGGCGTAATCCATGACTACTGAACGTGACCGCTTGCCGCTGGCTGAAGACTTACGGGTTTTTCTGGCGGTGGTGAACAAGCAAAGCTTTGCCGCGGCGGCGACCGAACTCGGGCAGTCTCCGGCCTATGTCAGTAAGCGTATTCAGATCCTCGAAGAGTCCCTGAACACCCGTTTGCTGCATCGTTCAACCCGCGGCGTTCGCCTGACTGAAGATGGCGAACGGGCGCAACGCTGGGCGCTGCAAATTCTCGACACGTT
Source organism: Rahnella sp. BIGb0603 (assembly GCF_024808755.1). Taxonomy (NCBI): domain Bacteria; kingdom Pseudomonadati; phylum Pseudomonadota; class Gammaproteobacteria; order Enterobacterales; family Yersiniaceae; genus Rahnella; species Rahnella sp. BIGb0603. Next base: position 617,687 of record NZ_JANUEX010000003.1, read on the forward strand.
CGACCAGTTTATTGGTGATGTTTCAGACTCCCGCAGTGAGGTTCGCGGCAACGTGCATATTTGCAGTTCGTTCGGTTTCGGACGTTGCCACGTTGCGCCCGCTGTTGCAGAACTTGCCGAACGTTATCCGCAGCTGAACCTGCGCCTCGACCTGTTCGACAGGGTTGTTGATCTGGTCGCCGAAGGCATTGATCTCGAAATTCTGGTCGGCGATGACATTCCCGAACAGCACATCGGTAAAAAGCTGGCGCAGCATCAGCGTATTCTCTGTGCTTCTGCGCAGTATCTGGCCACGCACGGCGAACCCGGTTCACCGGACGACCTGACGCGACATCAGTGTCTGGTGCTCAAAGAGCGCGACAACCCGTTTGGCATCTGGTCGCTGACCGGAGAAGGGCAGGAACAGCGCGTACGGGTCAAAGGCGTGTTGTCATCCAACAGCGGCGAAGTGGTATTGCAGTGGGCGCTGAAACACCACGGAATTATTTTGCGCTCTGAGTGGGATGTCCGGCCTTATATCGACCGCGGTGAACTGGTGCAGGTTTTACCGCAGTTTTCCCAGCCAGCCAGCGTCTGGGCGGTCTACCCCACACGGCTGGCAGATTCTGCAAAACTGCGGGTTTGCGTTGAATTCCTGCATCAGCGCTTTAGCCAGTTACTGCAATAAGGCTTTCACGCCAGCCACGGATTACGCTGCAAATACGCCTGCTGAAATTCAAGGATTTCATCGCTATATCGCAGCGTATTCCCCACCGCATCCAGCCCGTTGAGCAATGACAGTTTGCTCAGTTCGTCGATGTTGAAAACGATCTCTTTGCCATTGTGCAAACTTATTGTCTGCGCCGGTAAATCGACGGTAATTTCGTTGCTTTCCGCCTGCGTAACCTGTTCAGCCAGCTGTGCCCATTGGTTCGGGGCGAGCTGTACGGTGAGCACGCCGTTGCGCTGGCAGTTGTCGAAAAAGATCCCCGCAAACGTGGTGCCGATTAGCGCCCGTATCCCCAGCAGTTTCAGCCCCCACACCGCATGTTCGCGACTGGAGCCGCAGCCAAAGTTCGGCCCGACCAGCAGGAATTTGGCGTTTTTCCATTCAGGCTGATTGAGGATAAAAGCCGGATCGGGTGAACCGTCTGCCAGAAAGCGCAAATCGAAAAATACCCCACGGTCTAGCCCGTTGCGGTCGATGCCTTTTAAAAATTGCTTCGGCATGATCACATCGGTATCGACGTTGGCCGCCGGGAAGGGCGCGGCTGCGCCGCTTAACACAGTAAATGCTTGCATGTTTTTTCTCCTCACACTTCGCGAACATCGGTCAGATGACCGCAAATTGCGGCGGCGGCAACCATCGCCGGGCTCATCAGATGGGTTCGCGCTCCGGCGCCCTGACGGCCTTCGAAATTACGGTTGGTGCTCGACGCACACCGGTCGCCTGGCAACAGCACATCATCGTTCATCGCCAGACACATTGAACAGCCGGACTGCCGCCATTCAAAACCGGCACGGGTGAATATTTCAGCCAGACCTTCCTGCTCGGCCTGAGCGCGAACCTGGCTGGAACCGGGTACGATCATTGCGCGTACGGTCGGTGCAACGGTTTTTCCGCGCACAACGTCGGCGGCGGCGCGCAAATCTTCGATGCGCGCATTGGTGCAGGAGCCAATAAAGGCGTGGCTGATGGCGATACTGTTAAGCGGTTGCCCGGCGCGTAATCCCATATAGCTGAGTGCGCGTTGCAGGTCTTTTTGCCGTGCGGGATCCGCTTCGGATTCCGGATCGGGTACGTGTCCGCCAATGGCCACCGCCTGATCCGGGCTGGTTCCCCAGCTCACCATTGGCGCGATTTCTGTGGCGCTCAGTTCGACTTCGCGGTCGAAAACGGCGTCCGCATCGCTGTGTAATTCACGCCAGACATTCACGGCATCCGCCCATTGCTGGCCTTGCGGCGCGCGCGGTTTGTCTTTCAGATAATCAAAAACTTTGTCGTCAGGTGCCATAAATGCACCGCGCGCACCGGCTTCCACCGCCATATTACAAATCGTCATACGGCCTTCCACACTCAGCGCGCCGATGCCTTCACCGCAAAACTCAATGGCGTAGCCGGTGGCACCTGCTGCACCGATTTTTGCCACCAGCGCCATCACCACGTCTTTGGCAGTGATCCCGTTCGCCAGCGCGCCGTTTACGGTGACGCGCATTGTTTTCAGACGTTTATAAATCAGCGTCTGGGTCGCCAGAAGATGCTCGATTTCAGAGGTGCCGATACCAAATCCGAATGCGCCGAGCGCGCCATAAGTGGTGGTGTGGCTGTCACCGGCGGCAATCACCATGCCCGGCAAGATAAAGCCCTGCTCCGGCGCGACAACGTGCTCAATCCCCTGACGACTGTCGAGAATATCAAACAGCTCGATGCCAAATTCTGCGCAGTTCTCGGCCAGATACGAAACCTGGCGCGCGCCACCGGCGTCCGGCATCTGGCGTGTGCGCAAAGGCGCAGTCGGATTGACGTGATCGACCACCGCCAGCGAGGTTTCCGGTCGCCATACCCGGCGGTTTGCTTCACGCAATCCGCTGAAAGCCTGCGGGCTGGTGTACTCGTTAATTACCTGCCGGTCGATGTACAGCAACACGTGCCCTTTGTCGTCCAGCGCGCGGACTGTGTGGCTATCAATGTGCTTTTCATACAGCGTTTTTGGCTTCATTTCATTGCCCTGATGAACGTAATGGATAATGCCAGCGTCGCAAACTTACCCGTTATCGGGCAACGGCCTGAGTGTGGTGTCTCAAAACACAGATCGTGAAGCGGCAATCTTCATTTGTGACCTTGTTGCTCAAAAGCCAGCGACTAAGATGGGTAAAAAAGGAGAAAACCCATGTTTGAACATTTTACCCAAGGCCGGATGGACGTGAACGGCACAGAGATTGCCTACCGGATTGCCGGTCAGGGCGAACCACTGTTATTGCTGCACGGACACCCGCAGACTCAGGCGATCTGGCATAAAGTCGCGCCGTTTCTGACGTCTCAGTTCACCGTCGTTCTGGCTGATTTGCGTGGCTATGGCGACAGCGGCAAACCCGAACCCGACACGGAACATCTGCGCTACAGCAAACGCGAAATGGCGCAAGACCAGCGGGAGTTAATGGCCGCGCTCGGCTTCAGCCGGTTCAGCGTTATTGCCCATGACCGGGGCGCTCGCGTGGCGCACCGGCTGGCACTGGATCATCCGCAGGCCGTTAAACGCCTGGTGCTGATAGATATCGCGCCGACGCTTTCGATGTATCAGCAAACCAATGAAGCTTTTGCCCGCGCTTACTGGCACTGGTTTTTCCTGATCCTTCCGGCACCGCTGCCGGAAACGCTCATCACCGCCGATCCGGATCAGTATCTGCGCAGTGTGATGGGCAGCCGCAGCGCCGGTATGCAGCCTTTCACCGCCGAAGCTTACGCAGATTATTTGCGCTGTCTGCAACAAAATGGAACGGCGCGCGGGATTTGCGAGGACTATCGGGCGTCGGCAAGTATCGACCTGCAACACGACAAAGAAGATCTGGATGCAGCCCGCAAACTGACTTGTCCGTTGCTGGTGCTTTGGGGCGAGAAAGGCACGGTCGGACAATGTTTTGCGCCGCTTGAGGAGTGGAGAAAAGTCGCTGAAGACGTACAGGGTGAAGCGCTGCCTTGCGGGCATTACATCGCCGAAGAGCAACCGGAATTGCTGCTGGAAAAAGTCCTGCCGTTTTTAGGTTAGGCGCACGTTTCCGGACATTAAAAAACCCGCATTACGCGGGTTTTTGTTAATCAGTGTTAAACCGGTTGTTCCGGGAAGGTCAGGGTATTCCCCGGCGCTTCGCGGTTGATGTGCAGGAAGTTAAGATGACGTTCGTACTGGTCCAGAATGTCATTGATCACCTGATGTTTGGTGAAGTCCATCAGGTCATTGCCTTGCGTGCCTTCGAGCAGGAAGGTTTCCAGCCGGTAATAGTGCGATTTCCCGGCGCGGGCGCGGTAGGTAAAAGCAGGAACGGCATAACGTACCGGCCAGATCTGATACACAAAGTTCTGCTCTTCGCCCAGTGCCACCTGTAGTTCCAGTGGCCCGATTTTTTCATCTTCCTGCGGCTCATGTTCGTTGAACGTGACTTTTGCACCGCGCAATTCCAGTTCCTGCGCCACTTCCTGCATCGCCGGACGGCACACGGTATCCATCATTTTTTGCGTATGGCGCGTGCCAGGATAATTCATGACCCGTGAAAGCCGCTGCTTCCAGTTTAGCGCAGCATCGCTCGTCGCCGGCAGCGGTGCCAGCGTTTGCTGGGTGCTGGCGCGGCGGTAATCTTCCAGACGCAGGGATTTATACAGCCCGGCCATGATGAAGAAAATCACAAAACTGAACGGCAGCCCCATGATTACCGTGGTGTTTTGCAGCGCAGAAACGCCGTCGGTCATCAGCATGCCGAGCGTCAGCACGCCGATGGTAACTGACCAGAAAATCCGCAGCCAGTTCGGCGCATCGTTGTTAATGTCCGCGAGCTTCGAGGTGAAATTCCCCAGCACCAGCGAACCGGAATCTGCCGAGGTGACGTAAAACAGTAAACCGGTGATGGTCGCGACAGACGCACTGAGCGTAAAGCCCGGATACTGCGCCAGCAGGCTGTAAACGCCGCGTTCAGGGTGCGCGATCACTTCGTTCGCGAAATCCAGATTGCCGTGCAGGATTTGATAAAGCGCGCTGTTACCGAAAATCGACAGCCACAGCAGGGTGAAGACGAACGGGATGATCAGCGTACCCAGCACAAACTGGCGGATCGTGCGGCCACGGGAAATACGGGCCAGGAACAGGCCGACAAATGGCGACCACGCTACCCACCAGGCCCAGAAGAACAGGGTCCAGCTGTTCATCCATTCCGTCGGGCGGTCAAAAGCAAAGGTATTGAGCGTCATGCCCATAAAGCGGTTGATGTAGTCGCCGATATTGAGCACCAGCGCGTTGAGCAGGAATTCGGTGTTACCAAAGAACAGCAGGAACAGAATCAGCCCCAGCGCCAGCAGCACATTGAGTTCCGACAGAATACGGATGCCTTTATTCACGCCGGACGTCACCGAGACGGTTGCCATAATGACCGACAGCAGGATCAGCGCCGCCTGAACAGTCAGATTTTCCGGAATATGGAACAGCACTTTCAGCCCGTAATTGAGCTGCACCACACCGATACCCAGCGTGGTCGCGATACCAAAGATAGTACCGACCACTGCTGCGATATCTACGCTGTGGCCGATCGGGCCATTAATGCGCTTGCCGAAAATCGGGTACAGCGCCGAACGGATGGTCAGCGGCAGGTTATAACGGTAACTGAAATACCCGAGCGCGATACCCATCAGCGCATACATCGCCCAGCCGGTCAGCCCGTAGTGGAACAGCGTCCAGGTCATCGCCTGTCGCGCGGCTTCCAGCGTCTGGCCGTTGCCTTCCGGCGGCAACATGTATTGCGTGACCGGTTCGGCGACCGAGAAGAACATCAGGTCGATACCAATGCCCGCGGCAAACAGCATTGCGGCCCAGCTCATCATGCTGAATTCGGGTTTGGATTGTTCAGGGCCGAGTTTGATCGAGCCGAAGCGCGAACAGGCTATGAACACTACAAACACGATGTACAGCGTTGCCGCCAGCATGTAATACCAGCCGAAAGTGGCGGACACCCAGTTGAGGGTCAGGCTGATCCATTTTCCCGATAAATCAGTGAAGAAAATGGTCATTAATGTGAAGGCTAAAATCAAACCTGCTGAGGTGAAAAACACGACCTTGTTGAGCTGGTCGCGAGGTTTTTCGCTCTGTTTTTCTGTCGTATCGGCAATCGCCATCTGTTCCCCTGTCTTGTTAATTATTCACTGTTTTTCAATAAATTGGCGCTAAATTCATCTCAATAATCATACAAAATACTAACGTATTGGTAATAAAATATATGCATTTTTAATTGAACGTTCAATCAAAAAAAAGTTAAATAGGTGACGTCAGAGCGTTAACAAGGTTGGACGAAAGCGTAAAAAAACGGTTTTTTAAGCGCGTCTCAACCCGCTCATTTTCAGGAGCCGGATCCATGCCCAAAGTAGGAATGCAGCCCATCAGACGGCAGCAATTGATTGAGGCAACGCTGGCCGCAGTGAACGAAGTCGGGATGCACGATGCCTCGATTTCGCAAATTGCGCGCCGCGCAGGCGTCTCCAACGGCATCATCAGTCACTATTTTCGTGACAAGAATGGGCTGCTGGAAGCGACTATGCGCTATCTGCTCAGTCATCTGGGGGAAGGGGTGCAGTTGCGGTTAGCGCAGCTGACGGATACCGCACCGACAGCGCGGCTGCATGCGATTGCAGAAGCCAATTTTGACGACAGTCAGACCAACAGCGCGGCGATGAAAACCTGGCTGGCCTTCTGGGCAAGCAGCATGCATCACCCGCAGTTGTACCGGCTGCAACAGGTCAACAGCCGCCGGCTCTATTCAAATTTATGTTCTGAATTCAGGCGTTTTCTGCCCAAAGGTGAAGCGCGGCTCGCGGCGCAAAGTACCGCTGCACTGATTGACGGCCTGTGGCTGCGCGGTGCGCTGAGCGGTAAGGAATTTAACCGCGCCGAGGCGATGCAAATTACCCGCCGCCACATTGAGTCGCAGCTCACCTGAGCGCAGCAGAAAACCTTCAGACCGCACAGACCGAGGAGAGATTTATGTCCCGCTACGGCACGCAAAAACTTTATATCAACGGACGTTTTCAGGACAGCACCGGTGATGAAACCTTCGACGCAGTTAATCCGGCCAATGGCGACGTGATTGCGCATTTGCAATCCGCCACGCACACAGACGTGGATCTGGCGGTGAAAGCCGCGCAAAAAGGTCAGAAAGTTTGGGCGGCGATGACAGCCATGAGCCGTTCGCGCATCCTGCGCCGTGCGGTAGATATCTTGCGCGACCGCAACGATGAGCTGGCCGCGATAGAAACTGCCGATACCGGCAAACCGCTGTCGGAAACGCTGGCAGTCGATATTGTCACCGGCGCAGACGTGCTGGAATATTACGCCGGTCTTATCCCTGCCATTGAAGGCCAGCAAATACCGCTGCGCGATTCTTCCTTCGTTTATACCCGCCGCGAACCGCTGGGCGTGGTGGCCGGTATCGGCGCGTGGAACTACCCGATTCAGATTGCCCTGTGGAAATCCGCACCTGCGCTGGCAGCCGGTAATGCGATGATCTTTAAACCAAGCGAAAACACCTCGCTCACCGCCCTGAAACTGGCTGAAATCTACACCGAAGCGGGCGTGCCGGGCGGCGTGTTCAGTGTGGTGACCGGCGCGGCCAGTGTCGGGCAGGCGTTAACCGATCATCCGGATATCGCTAAAGTCTCGTTCACCGGCGGCATCAAAACCGGTAAGAAAGTGATGGCCAGCGCGTCAGCATCCACATTGAAAGAAGTCACCATGGAACTCGGCGGCAAATCACCGCTGATCGTCTTTGAAGACGCGGATCTCGATAAAGCCGCGGACATCGCCATGATGGCGAACTTCTACAGTTCCGGTCAGGTATGCACCAACGGCACTCGCGTGTTTATTCCCAAAGCACTCCATAAAGCGTTTGAAGCCAAAGTGCTGGAACGTGTGAAGCGTATCCGTCTGGGCGATCCGACTGACAAAAACGTCAATTTTGGCCCGCTTGTCAGCTTCGCGCACATGGAATCTGTGCTGCGTTACATTGAAAGCGGCAAGCGTGAAGGCGCAACATTGCTGACCGGCGGCGAGCGCGTCACCACCGGCGAATACGCAAAAGGCGCTTATGTGGCACCGACCGTGTTTACTGACTGCCGCGATGACATGCTGATCGTTCGCGAAGAAATCTTCGGACCGGTGATGAGCATTCTGACCTATGAAAGTGAAGAGGAAGTGATCCGCCGCGCCAACGATACCGAATACGGTCTGGCGGCCGGGCTGGTGACGCAGGATCTCAACCGGGCACATCGCGTTATTCACAAACTCGAAGCCGGGATTTGCTGGGTCAATACCTGGGGCGAATCAGCGGCTGAAATGCCGGTCGGCGGCTATAAACATTCCGGTGTTGGCCGCGAAAACGGCGTCAGCACACTCGAGCATTACACCCAAATCAAATCCGTGCAGGTCGAACTGGGCGAATTCAGCTCAGTCTTTTAATCCGCCGCATCAGAGGAGATTTTAATGGATTACGATTACATCATTATTGGTGCCGGTTCTGCCGGCAACGTACTCGCCACCCGACTGACTGAAGACAGCGCCATCAATGTGCTGCTGCTCGAAGCCGGTGGCCCGGATTATCGTCTGGATTTCCGCACGCAGATGCCTGCCGCGCTGGCTTTCCCGTTGCAGGGACGCCGTTACAACTGGGCGTATGAAACCGACCCCGAGCCACACATGAATAACCGCCGTATGGAATGCGGACGAGGTAAAGGTCTGGGCGGTTCGTCGCTGATCAATGGCATGTGTTACATCCGCGGTAACGCGATGGATTTCGATAACTGGGCGAAAGCGCCGGGTCTGGAAGACTGGACTTATCTGGACTGCCTGCCGTATTTCCGCAAGGCAGAAACCCGCGATATAGGCCCGAATGATTTCCACGGTGGCGATGGCCCGGTGAGCGTCACGACGCCTAAAAAAGGCAATAATCCGCTGTTCCACGCGATGATTGAAGCGGGCGTTCAGGCCGGTTATCCGCGCACTGACGATCTGAACGGGTATCAGCAGGAAGGTTTTGGCCCGATGGACCGGACCGTTACGCCGAAAGGTCGCCGCGCCAGTACCGCTCGCGGTTATCTGGATCAGGCAAAACCGCGCGCGAATCTGACCATCGTCACGCACGCCATGACTGACAAAATCCTCTTTGAGGGCAAGCGCGCCGTGGGCGTCAGCTATTTCAAAGGTGACGGCGATAAAGCGGTAAAGGCCAAAGCGAAACGGGAAGTGTTGTTGTGCAGCGGCGCGATTGCCTCTCCGCAAATTCTGCAACGTTCGGGCGTTGGCCCGGCAGAATTGCTCAATAAGCTGGATATTCCTGTGGTGCATAATTTGCCGGGCGTTGGCGAGAATTTGCAGGATCATCTGGAAATGTACCTGCAATACAGCTGTACCCAGCCGGTTTCGTTGTATCCGGCGTTGCAGATGCACAATCAGCCCGCGATCGGCGCGGAATGGCTGTTCAAAGGCACCGGCGTCGGCGCGAGCAATCAGTTCGAAGCGGGCGGTTTTATCCGCAGCCGTGAAGAATTTGCGTGGCCAAATATTCAGTATCACTTCCTGCCGGTGGCGATTAATTACAACGGCAGTAACGCGGTGAAAGAGCACGGTTTCCAGGCGCACGTAGGCTCGATGCGTTCGCCAAGCCGCGGACGCGTGCAGGTGAAATCGAAAGATCCGCATCAGCATCCGAGCATACTGTTTAACTACATGGCGAGCGAGCAGGACTGGCAGGAATTCCGCGATGCCATTCGTATCACGCGTGAAATTATGAATCAGCCGGCGCTGGATCCTTATCGTGGCCGCGAAATCAGTCCGGGTGAAAACGTGCAAACGGATGAAGAGCTGGATGCCTTTATCCGCGAACACGCGGAAACGGCTTTCCACCCGTCCTGTTCGTGCAAAATGGGCACCGACGAAATGGCGGTAGTGGACGGAGAAGGGCGCGTTCACGGCTTGCAAAGCCTGCGCGTGGTGGATGCCTCCATCATGCCGCAGATCATAACCGGTAACCTGAACGCGACAACAATTATGATCGCCGAAAAGATTGCCGATAAAATCCGTGGTCGCCAGCCGTTACCGCGCAGCACGGCGGATTATTACACCGCAGGCGATGCGCCGGTTCGTAAATCACCGCTGAAAAAATCTGCCTGACAAATTGGCTGTAAAACGTATGTTAAAAAGAGATATTCTCAGGAATATCTCTTTTTTTTGGCTTTCAGACGCAGGCAGGGCACTTATTCATGACTGAAAAATCATCACTTCACTGGCAGGATTATCATCACAGCGAACTGAACACGGCGCAGATTTACGCCATTCTGGCACTGCGCAACGAAGTCTTTGTGGTCGAGCAAAACTGCGTGTATCAGGATATCGACGGGCAGGATCTGAGCGGAGAAAATCGTCATATCGTCGCCTGGCTGGACGGGAAACCGGCGGCATACGCGCGTATTTTGCGTCATGAAGATGACGTCGCCATCGGACGTGTGATCGTCGCGCCTTCCGCCCGCGGCCTGAAACTGGGGTATCAGCTGATGGAACAGGCGCTGGCCGCCTGCCAGAAACACTGGCCGGGCGAGCGGATTGCGATTTCCGCGCAGGCGCACTTACAACAGTTTTATGGCAGGCTGGGATTTGTGGCGTATACGGAGATTTATGATGAAGACGGGATCGCGCATGTCGGGATGGAGTTGAGGTAAAGGGTTAGCCTTTAGCGTCAACGTCAAAACCATGGGTGGCAACCCAAGGTTTTGAACCGGGAATCCGAAATTTTCCCGGACTAATCGAAAGAGCCCTCAGTGCAACTGACTCACTCCCAGTATGCCGGGCTCCCGAATTTCTCCACCAGATAATCAATCACCACCCGCACCTTAACTGAAGCCTTGCGGGCATTTGGATACAACGCCGAGATAGTCTGTGGTTCCGGCGACGTGGAAACCTGGTACTCAGGCAACACGCTCACCAGCGTTCCGGCGCGCAGCGCATCGCCAATCAGCCAGGTTGGAAAAACCACTAACCCCATTCCGCCGATGGCTGCCTGCGTCAGGGTTTCTGCATTATTGCTGGTCAGAACGCCGCGCAGATTCCAGGAGCGCCATTCCTTTTCCGGCTGGCGGAAGTACCAGCGCTGGGAACCGGCAAACCCTTTAAAAACCAGGCAACTGTGATTAGAAAGATCGTCCGGCGTGGCCGGTTTGCCTGCGCGGGTAAGATACGCCGGGCTGGCGGCGAGACGGAAGTTCTGGTGGCCGAGCGTTCGTGCCTGAAGGGTGGAATCGGCCATGACGCCAATCCGGATCAGCAGATCGACGCTGTCCTGCAACGGATCGATAAAATCATCCGTCTGCATCAGTTCAATATTCAGCCGGGGAAAACGCGTACTCAGTTCCGGTAGCCAGGGCGCAACATGACGCTGACCAAAAACCACCGGTGCATTAATTCGTACCAGTCCGCCCGGTTCACTGCTTTGTTCCTGCAAATCCTGTTCGGCGAGATCCAGCTGTGTCAGCACCTGACGCGCATGCTCCGCCAGTAACTTTCCGGATTCAGTCGGGCTGACCGCCCGCGTGTTGCGGTACAGCAATTGCGTTTGTAATGCCTGCTCCAGTTGAGCAATAACGCGCGAAACCGTTGAAGGGGACATCGCTTCGCGCCGCGCCACTTCGGAGAAATTCCCCTGATCGAGTACCGCCACAAACAGGCGCAAAGACTGAATGTTGATCTGATTGAAGCTTTTCATCTGTGCGATTCCTGCAAAGGTATTTTCCTGATTGTGCTGTTTTTCGCATAGCGTTGTCACGCTATAGTCGCCGCTTCTTAAGTACCGGCAGTAAAAATAATGAGAACAGGGCAATGATGAATCTGATGTTAATTCCGCTGGTCGTTCTGGCGGGGATGGGGCTTTCACTGGAGGCGGGGCTTATCGGCCCGCTGGGAACAGAAGTCGGGCACTTGTGGGCGACGCTCAGCATTTTTGGCGTCGGCGCGGTGCTGACCGGTTTACTGGTACTGTTTTTCAGCCCGCGGAATGCGCCTTCTTATACTGAGCAACCCGGCTGGCAACTGCTCGGCGGTGTGCTGGGGCCGGTGTATGTCGTGGTGCTGACTATTGCGACGCCAGTGATTGGTATCGGGATGACGATGATTGCAATTTTGTCCGGGCAGGTAGCGAAAAGTGTTCTGATTGACCATTTCGGCTGGTTTGGTACGCCGCATAAAAAAGTGGGCAGTGAACGCCTGCTGGCGCTGGTGTTTATTGTTGCTGCACTTGTTCTGATTGCCTGGGGTTAACCAATGACTGAAATGATTATGATTGTCCTGGCTATCGTGGCCGGTGCGGCGCTGAGTATGCAGGCGGCGGTAAACGGGCAACTGGGCGAAAAGGTTGGCGTACTGAAAAGCGCATTTCTGACGTTCAGCGTCGGCGCGGCCATCACGGCAGTGCTGATTCTGTTTTTGCAAACACCGCAGCAGGCAACGCTGCTCACCGTACCCAAATGGCAGCTGATGGGCGCGTTATTTGGTGTGCCTTACATCATTGTGATGGTGACAGCCGTGCCGCGGGTAGGGACGGCGGTCGCTACAGTCGCCGTGATTTTAGGGCAACTGGCGATGGGAATGCTCATCGACAATTTCGGCTGGCTGGATAATCCGCAAATCGCGCTGTCATGGCACCGTCTTGCGGCGATCCCTTGTCTGATTATCGCGCTGGCGCTGATTTACCGGAGCAACCGGAAAGCAGCATAAGTGAGGGCTGTTTGCTTCATGCCATAGGGCGGGAAAATTATTGCAGACGCGGGTCAAACATCATGGGCTCGCGTTCTACGGAATCCAGCAACTGCGCGAAATCCGGATGCTGCGGGTTGAGCAGCACATTATATTCCGTCGGGACAATCACCGACGGAACCCTCAGCCCGACATGTTCACCTTCTGCCAGCCACGCTTCGCCCTGACGCTGCGTGCTGTCCGGCGGGGAAGGGCTGCGCCAGTCCGCTGCCAGCTCATCGACCTCGAGCGTATCGAGCAGCGCATCGGACACCTCAATACTGAGCAGTGTGTATGAGCGCATCAGCATGCTGTTTTGCAAATGCACCAGCATCTCGAGGATCGCCAGCGAGATGCTGGTAGTCACATACACGACCGGCCTGCCGGGCGGGTTCCAGCGGCCACCGTAAATCTGGGCTCCGGCACCCGTCCATGCGGTGGCTAAATGTTGGGTCTGAATAATGCGAAACAGCTTCAACTGAATACCCCGTGCTGAAGACGGCCAATCAGCCGGTTCACTTCCACCGCACCCGCTTCTGAAGACAACAACTCCAGCGGCCTTGAACCTGCCAGCGCCGGAGCAGGGCGGGTTATCCAGTCCAGCGCCGCGATGCGGTCGCCTTCAAACAGATCCGTCGCCGCATCGATGGTGCGCACCAGCCGCGCCACGCGCTCGCTTTCATCGCTTTTCAGTAATCCGTTTCCGGCTTTACGCCGCGCATAATTGCGCTCGTTAATTCCCATTATTTCCAGCAAAACCATTTTCGGCCACCCCAGCTCTGTGTTCAGGCGGTTGATGCTATCAACCGGAAAACCTTTCTGTATGGCATTTAACAAACTGATTCCGCTGCCTGCGGGAAGCCCCGCAGATTCCCACAGCGGCGTTACAGGCTCTTTCATTTGTCTGGAAGACAGCCCGGTAATTTTTGAAGTCATGATGTCGGTCTCCGCACCGTTAATTGTCATAACTATAGCATGACAATTAACGGTGCGGTGAATTTGTGTACACCCTTTGTTTTGCCCGGATGACATGCGGATGAAATCGCCATGAAACATAAGTGTGATCAATGTCACGTTGATCATGTATCAGGATGAAACAGAAATTGACAAACCTTGACCAAATCTATTTATTAGCTAAGAAAAGTTAACTCTTGTAGGAAGTGACTGGAAATTGCATGTTTATTGCACTATGTGCAGCAATCGGTTGCGGATCACAGTTTTAGGGTTCTATTTATGCAACGTCTGAAAGTGGCAAGGCGTTGTCCCACCCCCGCTTCTGGTAAAAATATGAAAAATAAAATTATTGCAGCAGGCGCTTTGATGGCTTTGTCCTACAGCGCGACCGTGCTCGCTGATGATAGCAAGGGCGAATTTGTTTCTGACTGGTGGCACCAGAGTGTTAACGTTGTTGGCAGCGCCGACACCCGCTTCGGGCCTACTCTGCGTAACGATGTTTATCTTGAATATGAAGCGTTTGCGCACAAAGACTGGTTTGATTTCTACGGCTATATCGATATTCCTAAAACCTTCGGTGCGGGTAACGGCAACGATACCGGTATCTGGGATAAGAACGGTTCTCCGCTGTTTATGGAAATCGAACCACGTTTCTCTATCGATAAGCTGACCGGCACTGACCTGAGCTTTGGTCCGTTCAAAGAATGGTACTTCGCGAACAACTATATCTACGATATGGGCCCGGACAGCGATAACCGTCAGAACACCTGGTATATGGGTCTGGGTACCGACATTGATACCCATCTGCCGATGAGCCTGTCTCTGAACGTGTATGCAAAATACCAGTGGGAAAACTACGGTGCAGCGAACGAAAACAGCTGGGACGGCTACCGTTTCAAAGTGAAATACTTCGTTCCTCTGACGCAGCTGTGGGGCGGTAACCTGAGCTACATCGGGTTCACCAACTTTGACTGGGGCTCAACACTGGGCGATGACGATTTCCGTGACCTGAACGGCAACAAAGCGCGTTCTAATAACTCTATTGCGTCCAGCCACATCCTCTCGCTGAACTACACACACTGGCATTACTCGTTCGTGGCGCGTTATTTCCACAACGGCGGCCAGTGGGCCGACGGCGCTGAGCTGAACTTCGGTAACGGTAATTTCGACGTGAAATCTACCGGCTGGGGTTACTACGGCGTGATCGGTTACAACTTCTGATTTCAGTGGTTAACCCAAAAAAACCCGGCTGATGCCGGGTTTTTTGCATTTCTGACCCTCTGATAATCCTGCGCATAACACACTTTTTTAGCTATTGAGTGAAAAATGAACACAACTACAGGCGATCCCATCGCGCCGTTGTGGCATAATGCGCGCCAAATCACATTTCCCAATGAAGAGCGAGCGTTGTGCTAAGTACTTACAACATCACCATGCAATTCGGCAGCAAGCCGTTATTTGAAAACATTAACGTCAAATTTGGCGGCGGTAACCGCTATGGCCTGATTGGCGCGAACGGTTGTGGTAAATCCACTTTCATGAAAATCCTCGGTGGCGATTTAGTGCCATCAGGCGGCAACGTGGTCCTCGACCCGAACGAGCGTCTGGGTAAACTGCGCCAGGATCAGTTCGCATTCGAACAGTTCAGCGTGCTGGACACCGTGATCATGGGCCACACCGAATTGTGGGAAGTGAAGGAAGAGCGCGACCGCATTTATGCAATGGCAGAAATGAGCGAAGAAGACGGCTACAAAGTGGCTGATCTGGAAGTCGCTTACGGCGAAATGGACGGCTACAGCGCCGAATCCCGCGCCGGTGAACTGCTGCTGGGCGTTGGTATTCCCGTTGAGCAACATTACGGCCCGATGAGCGAAATCGCACCGGGCTTTAAACTGCGCGTATTGCTGGCTCAGGCGCTGTTCTCTGACCCGGAAATTCTGCTGCTCGATGAACCGACGAACAACCTGGACATCGATACAATTCGCTGGCTGGAACAGGTGCTGAACGAGCGTAACAGCACCATGATCATCATTTCGCATGACCGTCACTTCCTGAACATGGTCTGTACGCACATGGCGGATCTGGACTACGGCGAGCTGCGCGTTTATCCGGGCAACTACGACGAATACATGACGGCGGCAACGCAGGCTCGTGAACTTCTGAGTGCTAATAACGCCAAGAAAAAAGCGCAAATAGCCGAGCTGCAATCGTTCGTCAGCCGCTTCAGCGCCAACGCCTCCAAATCTAAACAGGCAACTTCCCGTGCCCGTCAGATTGATAAAATTCAGCTCGACGAAATCAAAGCGTCCAGCCGCCAGAACCCTTACATGCGTTTTGAGCAGGACAAGAAATTGTTCCGTAATGCGCTGGAAGTGGAAAAAATCACTAAAGGTTTCGACAACGGTCCGCTGTTTAAAAACCTGGGTCTGATGCTGGAAGTCGGCGAGAAAGTCGCGATTCTGGGCGCCAACGGTATCGGTAAATCCACCCTGCTGAAAACGCTGGTGGGTGAGCATGAGCCGGAAAGCGGTTCAGTTAAATGGTCTGAAAACTCAAAAATCGGTTACTACGCGCAGGATCACGAATACGAATTTGACGATACCCTGAACGTTTTCGACTGGATGAGTCAGTGGAAATCCGAGAAAGACGACGAGCAGGCTGTGCGCGGTGTTCTCGGGCGTCTGCTGTTTGGTCAGGACGACATCAAGAAGAAAGTGAAAGTGCTTTCCGGTGGTGAGAAAGGTCGTATGTTATTCGGGAAACTGATGATGCAGCGTCCGAACATCCTGATCATGGATGAACCAACCAACCACCTGGATATGGAATCTATCGAGTCACTGAACATGGCGCTGGAAATGTACGAAGGCACGCTGATCTTCGTTTCCCACGACCGTGAATTCGTCAGCTCGCTGGCGACGCGTATTCTGGAAATGACACCGACCCGTGTCATCGACTTCTCCGGTAACTATGAAGATTACCTACGTAGTCAGGGTATCAATACGTAATCGTTGATTCTGATAAAAAAGTCCGCAAATTTGCGGACTTTTTTTTACCTGAATTTCAGCGACAGACTCTGAGAATCAGCAATCCCCGCATACCTCGCAACCCGGATCTTTCATCAGGTTCATCTGCCGAAATTGCAGCGTCATGGCGTCGTACATCAGCAGTTTTCCGCGTGGCGTTTCGCCGAAGTGCGTCAGCAGCTTGATGGTTTCCATGGCCTGCAAACTGCCGATGGTGCCGACCAGCGGTGACATGACGCCGGCTTCGACGCACGTCAGCGCGTTTTCACCAAACAGACGGCTGAGGCAGCGATAGCACGGCTCGCCGGGCTGCCATGTAAACACGCTGAGCTGGCCTTCCATGCGGATGGCAGCACCCGAGACCAGCGGTTTTTTCTGCGTAAAACATTGCTGATTGAGCTGATTTCGCGTCGTGACGTTGTCAGTGCAATCGACCACCACGTCGCAGGCGGCAATCAGTTCGTGCAGCATTTCGTCATCCGCCTGAGCATCAACCTGATTCAGCTGAATGTGCGGGTTAATTGCCGCCAGCGCCAGCGCGGCGGATCCCACTTTCGACATGCCGATTCTGGCATCGGTGTGCAGCGTCTGACGTTGCAGGTTTGAGAGCGAAACCGTATCGAAATCCAGCAAGGTCAGCGTGCCTGTTCCGGCGGCTGCCAGATATTGCGCCGCCGCACAGCCCAGACCACCCAGACCAACAATCAGCGCGTGGCTGGCTTTCAGCTTTTCCTGGGCATCAAAATCAAACCCTTTCAGCACGATCTGGCGGTTATAACGCAGGGTTTCAGCATCCGTCAGTTCCGGCAGCGTCGCCATGATCAGCTCCTAAGCAGGGCGTTGAAAGGTTCGATTTCTACGATTTCGCCTGCGGCGACGTTTTCGCGCTCACGTTCAAGCACCACAAAACAGTTTGCGAGACTGAACGAACTAAAGACGTGCGAGCCCTGATGGCCGGTGGTGCGTACTTCGAGCTGGCCTTCGGCACTTGTGCTGAAAATACCGCGCTGGAAATCCAGGCGTCCGGCGGATTTCTTTAGCGGTGTCACGGCTTTAGCTTTCAGGCGCGGCGGGAACTGCCAGGCGGTGTGGCCGGAAAGCTGAGCGATAAACGGTTGCACCAGCTGATAAAACGTCAGTGCAGCAGAAACCGGATTACCCGGCAGACCGCAGAACCAGCTGTTTTTCAGTTTTCCGAATGCAAAGGGTTTACCCGGTTTCATCGCCAGTTTCCAGAAACCAATTTCGCCCAGTTCATCGAGCATTTGCTTGGTGTAATCCGCTTCGCCCACGGACACGCCACCGCTTGAAATCACCAGGTCGGCAAACGTATTGGCTTCTTCAAAGGCTGTGCGCAGCGCCTGCGGATTATCGCGGATAATCCCTAAATCCAGTACGGTGCAGCCGAGCTGTTCGAGCATCAGACGCACGGCGAAACGGTTGGTGTCGTAAATCTGGCCTTCCTCTAACGGCGTCCCGACGGGTTGCAGTTCGTCCCCGGTCGAAAACACCGCGACTTTCAGCGCTTTCCAGACATTAACTTCCGTCA
Source organism: Rahnella sp. BIGb0603 (assembly GCF_024808755.1). Classification (NCBI taxonomy): domain Bacteria; kingdom Pseudomonadati; phylum Pseudomonadota; class Gammaproteobacteria; order Enterobacterales; family Yersiniaceae; genus Rahnella; species Rahnella sp. BIGb0603. The sequence goes on from NZ_JANUEX010000003.1 coordinate 635,722, forward strand.
CGCCTAAAGAAGCCAGCAGTGGCAATTCAGCTGCGCCGAGACGCACACCGGCAGGCAGCACGCTGTCGCCTTGTTTGATGTCGTCGCCGGTCAGACGGATATTCTGGCCTTTATGCACTTCTGCGGTAAACCGCACGCCCGCTTCTGACACGTCGGCCTGTTCCTGCATGATCACCGCGCCGGCACCTTGCGGAACCGGCGCGCCGGTCATGATGCGGATACAGGTTCCGGCAGGCCATTCACCGTGGAAAGGCGCACCGGCAAAGGCTTTACCTGCCACAGGCAGAACGGCGTCTGTGTGCAAATCGGCGCAGCGCACGGCGTAACCGTCCATCGCGGAATTATCAAAAGGCGGGACGAAAACCGGGGATTTCACCGGCGTGGCGGTAATGCGGCCTGCGGCGGCAGCGAGCGGGAGAGATTCGGTATCTTTCGCTGTTTTGGACGGGACATAAGCGCGCATTTTTTCCAGCGCTTCTTCCAGCGAGATCAGACCGGCAGTATTGAATTCCATGAAAATTCCTTTGAGGTTCATCCCGGCGGGACGGGTGTTTTCACCGGAACCGGGCGGGGATTTGGAGCATGCGCATAGTATGACAGAGAAACGCGGCGAACCAAAAATTGCGGAAGGCGTAAAAACTTCGTGGGGATTCCTGAAAAATTGAGATCGATCCCAAAATTAACAATGTAACGCAGGTATGATGGTTTCCGTTATTTGTGACATGGGTCACACAACTGTCAAATATACAGGAATAACCGGTGCTTAAAAAAAATCGCCATCAGGCCATCCTTCAGTTGGTAGAACAGCATGAAGTGTTACAGGTAAGCGAACTGGCACAATCGCTGGATGTAAGTCTTGAAACCATTCGTCGTGACCTGAGTGAAATGCAGGATAAAGGATTGATTCTGCGACGTCACGGTCGAGCCCGTCGTCTGGTTGCTCAGCCTGAAACATCCTGGCTCAACAGTTTGCAGCGCTGCCCCCAGCTTTAATCGTGGCAGTGAAATAAGAAAAGGGAAGGCTCCGCAGAGTCTTCCCTTTTTTATGCACAATATTTAAGAAAATCAGTGCGACGGTTGTTGCTCCAGCGCTTCGGCTTTGCTGTTGACCGAGGCAAAAATCAGCGCCGCCAGCAGGAAGACGTAAGCGATGGTCGCAGTATTCAGTGCCCAGAATAACCCGTACTGGCTGTACACCAGCGACGACAACGTGGAGAAGATCAGCGTCCCGATGGTGCCGATAGTCAGCAAGGCTGACGTCAGCGTTGGCGGCGAATTTCTGACCTGCAAACTGCCGTAGCTCATGATGCCTGAGAACAGGCCGGAATTGCAGAAGCCAAACAGACCAGCGCAAACCAGGATAAGCATCGGGTTCCCGCTGTTGGCCGCCACGGCCAGGCTCACCAGCCCGACACCCGCTGAAATCAGCAGATACGTGCGCAGTTTCACGAAGCGAACGGTGAACTGATTCACAAACAGGCCGATGGATTTCACGGTCCAGTAGGTCGTGATGTAGAACGCCGCGCGGTCAGCCGCCATCCCGAAATGCTCTTTCAGCCAGCTTGGCAGCCACATGGTGAACACCGGTTCTGCCAGCAGGAAAGCAAACAGCGCGAAGCACAACACCCACACCGAAACGCCCCAGCGGTCGTGCTGCTGGCCGGTTGATGATTCTTTCTCAACAGCCTGCGGAATCGACGGGAATTTCTGCCCGGCGCACAGCACGATCATCATCAGGCTCAGCACCGCCATGACGCCGTACATCGCCAGCCAGCTTGCGCCATGCTGGAATAAATACCCCAGCAGCAGCGACAGAATCACCCCCGCCAGTGCAAAGAAGAAATCGGTGAGAATCAGGTTCGCCGAGCGTTTCTTCGGATCTTCATTGATGCGTACGACCAGATAGCTGCCGATGGACATCATGATGCCGGACGCCGCGCCAATCAGGAAAACGCCGATACCGAACATGGTGATGGTCGGCATCAGGAACAGCGCGATGCAGGTCAGTACAGAGACGGTTGAGCCGGTAATCAGCTGTTTGCCCAGATTGAATTTGCGCATCAGCACGCCGCTTATCATGATCGGCAGGAACAGGCCGATGTTCATCAGCGTAAACATCTGTCCGATAAATCCGGGGTCTTTGCCAAACGCCTGCGACACCGGGCCGATTACGATTCCGAGCGTTGAAACCAGCGCACCGGTGAAGAAATAACTCAGCCAGGAAATCATATTGATCCGCTGGCGGTTGAATGCCTGTTCCATAGACGTCCCTTATTTCCCAGCCGCTGACAGGTCGGCGAAGAACGCGCGGATCAGTCGGGTGAAATCACCCACCGCCAGTTTTGCGCAGCTCAGGGTTTGTTCGTGGGAAAGCGGGGTGTCGGATAGACCTTCGGCAAAGTTAGTCATGGCAGAAACCGCCAGCACTTTGAGGCCGCAGTGTCGCGCGGAAATTACTTCCGGCACGATAGACATGCCGACGACGTCGCAGCCGAGGGTTTGCATCATGCGGATTTCCGCAGGCGTTTCGAAGTTCGGGCCGGTGTAGGCGGCGAATACGCCTTCTGCCACGTCGATATCCAGTTTGCCGGCGACAGCGTGAAGCTGCGCGCGCAGATCTTTGTCATAGGCGTTCGCGAGGCTGAAGAAGCGCGGGCCGAAACGGTCGTCATTCGGGCCAGCCAGCGGGGATTCCGGCATAAAGCTGACGTGGTCGGTGAGCGCAACCAAACGACCCGGCGCGACTTCTTTGCGCATGGATCCGGCGGCGTTAGTCGCCAGCAGGAATTCACAGCCCAACAGTTTGAAAGTGCGGACGGCGCTGGTCATTACCGACATACCGTGGCCTTCATACATATGGCCGCGGCCTTTCATGCACATTACCGGTACACCTTCGAGATGGCCCAGAACCAGTTCACCGGCGTGGCCGACGACGCTGCTTTGAGGGAACCCCGGCAGGTCGTGATAAGGAATGGTAATCGCACCGGACATATCGTCACACAGCGTGCCGAGGCCGGAACCTAAAATAAGCGCGGCGCGTGGGATAAAGCCCGGGGCACGCTGGCGGATAATTGCTGCACAGTCAAACGCGTTGTTATTGAGCATGATCACTTCTCTCATTATTGACAGTAGGGTTGAGTTGAAGGCAATGCTAGGGTGAGCGGCCTGTGGCGTCTAATACCGTTCGCCGCCGGGATTTATAGTCAAAATCTATAAATCCAATACGCTAATATTTAAGGGAAAATAAATGTTGCTGGAGAAAATGTGACGCGACCATTCACCGATTCAGTTTTCGATCTCGGCCAGATTAATCTCCGCCTGCTGCACTACTTTCGCGTCGTGGCCGAGGAACTGAGTTTCAGCAAAGCGGCGGTGCGGCTCAATATGTCGCAGCCGCCGCTGAGCCTGCATATCAAAGAGCTGGAACATCTTCTCGGTACGCCGCTATTTCTGCGTACCACCCGTTCCGTGTCGCTGACACCGGCGGGCGCGGCGCTGATGCGTGAAGCAGGGCTGATGCTCGACAGCATCAACCGTTCCTTGCATCAGGTACGTAAGATTGGCCGGGGGGAAATCGGGCATATTCAGTTTGGTACGGTGGGCACTGCCGCCTGGGGGCCGCTGATGCCCGTGCTGAACAATTTCGGCAGGCATGCGCCGGAAATCAGCTGGTCGATTACCGAACTTACGCCGGTTCAGCAAATCGACGCGTTGCAGCTGCAAAGGATTGATATCGGTATCTGGCGAGAGGCCAAGCTGGCGCTGCCGCAGGGGTTATCGAGCAAGCTGATGGGGCGTGAGAACGTGGCTGTGGCGCTGTCAGAGAATCATCCGCTGGCGATCAGAAACAGTGTGGCGTTCAGCCAGCTGGCGAATGAGGATTTTATTCTGATGCCGATGAACACGTCGAGTCTGGGCAGTTATTTATATTCGATGTGCCGTCAGCACGGTTTTCTGCCGCAGGTGAAACAGCAGGTGAATGAGCCGCAGACTGCGCTGGCACTGGTGGCGAACGGTTACGGAATTACGTTATTGCCGGAAAGTTATGCACGGATCCACTGGCCGGGTGTGCGATTTTGCGCGCTGACGGAAATGCTGCCTGCCGATCTCTACGCAATTTATCAGGCGGATTCGGTGACACCGGCGACGGCGCGGTTTCTTGATCTGCTCTGATTCATTTTGCTTCTGACAATTCTCAGCCAAAAAATAAAGCCGCAGGAACTTTGAACTTTCCCGCGGCTTTTTCACCACTCAGTCTGTCATTCAGCCGACAGACATTTCGCGATGAATCTTTTCTGCTTTACTGCGGATACCGGCAATGATCACCGCCAGCACCAGAAGCACGTAAGAAACGGTGGCGATATTCAGCGCCCAGAACAGGCCGTATTCGCGGTAAATGAACGAAGAGAATGACGCGAAAATCAGCGTGCCGACTGACGCGGTGGTCAGCAGGGCAGAGGTCAGCGTTGGCGGTGAGTTTTTCACCTGCAGGCTGCCGTAGCTCATCAGGCCGGAGAACATCCCTGAGTTACAGAACCCGAACACGCCCACCGCAGCCATTACCAGCGCCGTATTTTCGCTGTGCGTCACGACGCACAGGCTGATTAAGCCGACAATCGCGGAGGCAAAAAGGAACGTACGCAGTTTGACGAAACGCACGGTGAACTGGTTGAGGAACAGGCCAATCGCTTTCACCATCCAGTAGGTGGTGATGTAAATCGCTGCGCGGTCAGTGTCCAGACCAAAGTGTTCATGCAACCAGCTTGGCATCCACAGGGTGAACACCAGTTCGCTGAAGACGAAGGCAAACAGTGCAAAACACAGCACATACGCGGCAAAGCCCCACGGCTCTTTCGCTTCACGATCTTGTTTTGCCACGGCGTCCGGTTTAGCGACAACCGGGAATTTCTGGCCCACGCACAGCAAAATCATCAGCACGCTCAGGGTGCCCATAATGCCGTACATCGCCAGCCAGCTTGCGCCGTGTTTGAACAGGAAACCGAGCACCAGCGACAGCGTCATGCCAGAAAGCGCAAAGAAGAAGTCGGTGAAAATCAGGTTAGCAGAACGCTTTTTCGGGTCATCGTTGATGCGCACAACCAGATAGCTGCCGATAGACATCATCAGGCCCGCTGTCGCACCAATCAGGAATACCCCGACGCCGAACAGTGTGATGGACGGCATCACGAACAGCGCGATACAGGTCAGAATAGTGATAATTGAACCAGTAATCAGCTGCTTACCGAGATCGAACTTACGCATCAGAATGCCGCTTATCATGATCGGCAGGAACAAACCGATGTTCATCAGCGAGAACATCAGGCCGATAAATGCAGGCTCTTTATTGAAAGCGGTCGCCACCGGGCCGATGACAATCCCTAAAGTGGAAACCAGCCCACCGGTAAAGAAGTAACTTAGCCACGAGATCACGTTGATCCGACGGCGGTTATAAACAGTTTCCATAACTGATTTCCTAAAAATAAAAAATATAAGAAGGCCACAGTAAGCTTTGCCAGAGGTGCTTATATCTGCGGTTAGGACGATTATTATTCCTGTTCTTTTACGGTTTGTCTTGGACGTTTATTCAATCTTCGTATTTGATTTTCTTAAACAATCTAAGCAATTAGCGCGTTTTTGTAGTTTTACATTTCTGCTTTACATACTGTAGCGGGCTAAATATAGTCAAAAAACAGGGCAACATCACTTTCTGTATACATAAATACAACAACTCAGGGTGCAGTTCTAATGAGTTCTTCTACTGATAATTCAGCGAGTTCCGTTTCGGACAAGAAGCGTCCGGTCATTGCCATTCACGGCGGTGCCGGGGCGATTACCCGCGCAGCAATGAGTCGTGAAAAAGAACAACATTATTTAGCCGAGCTGGAACGTATTGTTGCCAGCGGGCAGGCCATTCTGGCGGCGGGCGGCAGCGCACTGGATGCGGTGACTGAAGCGGTACGTTTACTGGAAGAATGCCCGTTATTTAATGCCGGAAAAGGTGCCGTTTTCACGCATCAGGGCACGCATGAGCTGGATGCCTGCATCATGGATGGCCGTACGCTGGAGGCCGGTGCCATCAGCTGCGTTAATCATATCCGCAACCCGATTCTGACTGCGCGCAAGGTGCTGGAAAACAGCCCGCATGTCATGTTTACCGGCGCGGGTGCGGAAGCGTTTGCCCGCGAGCACGGGCAGGAAATGGTAGAGCCGGAATTTTTCTACACGCAGGAACGTTTCGATCAGTTGCAGCGCGCGATTGCGGCAGACGGCGGCGTGATGCTCGATCACGACGGGGCGTCCCTGAATGCTCAGCCGTCTGGCGACCCGATCGATCCGGAACATAAATTTGGCACCGTCGGCGCGGTGGCGATGGACGGGCAGGGCAACCTGGCGGCGGCGACGTCCACCGGCGGCATGACCAACAAACAGGCCGGACGCGTCGGCGACAGCCCGATTATTGGTGCAGGCTGCTACGCCAGCAATAACACCGTGGCGATTTCCAGCACCGGCACCGGCGAAGTCTTTATGCGCACGGTCGCGGCGTATGACGTTGCGGCATTGATTGAATACGCCGGTTTAACGCTCGAAGAAGCTACGCACAAAGTGGTGCAGGAAAAACTGCTGCCGATGGGCGGGAGCGGAGGAATGATTGCTGTGGATAAATTTGGCAACGTCGAACTGCCTTTCAACAGTGAAGGCATGTACCGCGGATTTGCCCGCGTGGGCGACGCGCCGGTCGTCAGTATTTACCGCTCATGAACCGTTCCCTGACCCTGCCTCCCGACCACGTTCTGGCCGTCAGCCAGCTCAGCGTGCAGTTTTCGCATGAAGGGCAAATTATTCCGGCTGTGAATAATCTCAGTTTTCAGGTCAGGCGTGGCGAAACGCTGGCGATAGTCGGCGAATCCGGCTCAGGTAAATCCGTGACGTCGCTGGCGCTGATGCGTCTGGTGGAACAAGGCGGCGGGCAGATAACGCAGGGCGAAATGCAGTTTCGCCGTCGAAATGGCGAAGTGGTCGATCTCATCGCAGCGACGCAACCCGCCATGCGCAGTTTACGCGGTGCGGATATGGCGATGATATTTCAGGAACCGATGACCTCGCTCAATCCGGTGTTTCCGGTGGGCGAGCAGATCGCCGAGTCAATCCGTCTGCATCAGGATAAAGACCACCGCGCCGCCCGTGCCGAAGCGTTGCGCATGCTGGATCTGGTGCGTATTCCTGAAGCCCGCAATATTCTCGACAGCTATCCGCATCAGCTTTCCGGCGGTATGCGCCAGCGGGTGATGATCGCGATGGCGCTCTCCTGCAAGCCTGCGTTACTGATAGCCGATGAACCGACGACGGCGCTGGATGTGACGATTCAGGCGCAGATTTTACAACTGATCCGTGTGCTGCAAAAAGAGATGCACATGGGCGTGATTTTTATCACCCACGATATGGGTGTGGTGGCTGAAATTGCCGACCGCGTGCTGGTGATGCATCAGGGCAACAGCGTGGAAACCGGCGACGTGGGCGCGATTTTCCGTGCGCCGCAACAGCCCTATACCCGCTCGCTGCTGGCGGCGGTACCCAAATTAGGCTCGATGGCCGGTAAACCATTGCCCGCGCGTTTCCCTGTGCAGGAGCAAAAAGAAAGTGACCCGGAACTGGTGCAGGACACCCTGACGCCGGGTGCGCCGCCGGTTTTGGAGGTTCGCGATCTTGTCACGCGTTTTGATTTGCGCAGTGGAATTTTCAACCGTGTGACGCGCCGCGTACATGCCGTGGAAAAAGTCAGCTTTGACTTACATCCGGGTGAAACGCTGGCGCTGGTGGGCGAATCCGGTTGCGGAAAATCCACCACGGGTCGTTCGCTGCTGAAACTGGTGAAAAGCCAGGGCGGAACAATTACGTTTAACGGCCAGGTGCTGACCGATGTCACCGGCAGTGCGCTGCAACACCTGCGCCGCGATATTCAGTTTATTTTTCAGGATCCGTACGCCTCGCTCGATCCGCGGCTGACGGTCGGGTATTCGATTATGGAGCCTTTGCTGGTGCACAATCTGGCGAAAGGCGCAGAGGCCGAGGCGCGCGTCGCCTGGCTGCTGGAAAAAGTCGGGCTGCTGCCGGAACACGCGCAGCGCTATCCTCACGAATTTTCCGGCGGCCAGCGGCAGCGAATTTGTATCGCGCGGGCACTGGCGCTCAATCCCAAAGTGGTGATTGCGGATGAATCCGTTTCTGCCCTCGATGTGTCGATCCGTGCGCAAATCATTAATTTGCTGATGGATTTACAGAAAGAGTTCGGGCTGGCGTTTTTGTTTATTTCGCACGACATGGCGGTCGTCGAGCGTATCAGCCATCGCGTGGCGGTGATGTATCTCGGGCAAATCGTTGAAATCGGCACGCGGCGTGCGGTGTTTGAAAATCCGCAGCACGCGTATACCCGCAAACTGATGGCGGCGGTGCCGGTGGCCGATCCGGCGCATAAAAGAAAAGAACAGGCCTTGCTGGTGGATGAAATCCCCAGCCCGATCCGTGCGCTCAACGACGAGCCGCTGGTCGCCCCGCTGGTTCAGGTGGGCGAAGGGCACTTTGTCGCCCGGCATGCTATCGCGGGGCTTTACTGATTTTTGTGGTGGCTTGTTTTTTAAGCGCCAATTCTTTGTAAGACAAACGGGTAAGACAGGAAAAGGAACTGACATGAATCAGCAGAAACGTAAAGGTAAGAACGTGATCCGCCAGGCGGTGCTCGCTGCCGCTATTTTCGGTTCTCTGGCTTCAGCTTCAGCATGGGCTGCCAAAGACGTTGTGATCGCCGTAGGCTCTAACTTCACCTCGCTTGATCCTTATGATGCGAATGACACCTTGTCGCAGGCGGTGGCAAAATCCTTCTATCAGGGGCTGTTTGGCTTCGATAAAAACATGAAGTTGGAAAACGTGCTGGCGGACAGCTACACGGTCAGCAAGGACGGGCTGGTTTACACCATCAAGCTGCATCCGGGCGTGAAATTCCAGGACGGCACCGACTTCAACGCGGCGGCGGTAAAAGTTAACTTTGATCGCGCCAGCAATCCTGACAATCATCTCAAGCGTTACAACCTGTTTAAAAATATCGCCAGCACGGAAGCGGTGGATGACACGACCGTGAAAATTACGCTCAAAGAACCGTTCTCGGCGTTCATCAATATTCTGGCACACCCATCGGCTGTGATTATTTCCCCGGCGGCGCTGACCAAATACGGCAAAGAGATCGGTTTCCATCCGGTGGGCACCGGCCCGTATACGCTGGATCAGTGGAACCAAACCGACTTCGTGAAAGTGAAGAAATTCGACGGTTACTGGAAAAAAGGCGAGCCTAAACTCGATACCATCACCTGGCGTCCGGTTGTAGATAACAACACCCGCGCCGCGATGCTGCAAACCGGTGAAGCTGATCTGGCGTTCCCGGTGCCTTACGAGCAGGCCGCGCTGCTGGAGAAAAACCCGAAACTGGATCTGGTGGCCGCGCCGTCAATTTTGCATCGTTACATCAGCTTTAACGTGACGCAAAAACCGTTCGATAACGTGAAAGTGCGTGAGGCGATCAACTACGCCATCAACAAACAGGCGCTGATTAAAGTCGCGTTTGCCGGTTACGCTGTGCCTTCCGAAGGGCCATTGCCGCAGGGAATTGAGTACGCCGCGAAATTCAAACCGTGGCCATATGATCCGGCAAAAGCCAAACAACTTCTGAAAGAAGCGGGTTATCCGGACGGCTTTACCACCACGCTGTGGTCTTCACATAACAACAGCACCGCGCAAAAAGTGTTGCAGTTCACGCAACAGCAGCTGGCGCAGGTCGGTATCAAAGTGACGGTCACCGCGATGGATGCCGCACAGCGTGCCGCTCAGGTGGAGAACGTCGGGCAGAAAGAAGCAGGTATCCGCATGTTCTATACCGGCTGGTCGGCATCAACGGGCGAAGCTGACTGGGCGCTGTCGCCGCTGTTCTCAACCCAGGCTGCGCCACCGAAACAATTCAATACGGCGTTCTACAGCAATGCGCAGGTGGATAAAGATTTGTCCGACGCGCTGAAAACCACTGACAAAGCGGAGAAAGCCAAACTGTACGCCGATGCCCAGAAACAAATCTGGACCGACGCGCCGTGGGCATTCCTGGTGACTGAGCGTCTGGTTTCTGCCAACAACAAACGTCTGACTGGTTTCTATGTGATGCCGGATACGGCATTCAGCTTTGATGATGCCGATGTGAAATAATATGCGGTGAAGCTTTCAGGGTGCGGGTTCAAAGTTTCCGCGCCCTGAACTTACGTGTTCCGCAGACGGAATAGGGATGTCATACCGTGAAATCACAGACAGCGAATCATGCTTAATTATTTTCTGAAACGATTACTGGGACTGATTCCGACATTGCTGATTGTGGCAGTGCTGGTCTTTTTATTTGTACATCTTTTGCCGGGGGATCCGGCGCGTCTGATGGCCGGACAGGACGCAGACGCCAGCGTCGTGGCGCTGGTCCGTCAGGATTTAGGGCTGGATAAGCCGCTCTATCAGCAATTCCTCACCTTCTTCGGCAACGCGCTGACCGGTGATTTCGGGCACTCGATGGTGTCCAAACGCCCGGTCATTGATGAAATCAGCTCCCGCTTTATGCCGACCTTCTGGCTGACGCTGACCAGCATGCTGTGGTCGGTGATTATCGGGCTGCTCATTGGCGTAGTCTCCGCCGTCTGGCGCAACCGCTGGCCGGATCGTCTGGGCATGGCGCTCGCTGTTTCCGGTATTTCTTTCCCGGCCTTTGCGCTGGGTATGCTGCTGATGCAGGTTTTCTCCGTTGAACTGGGCTGGTTGCCGACCGTCGGGGCTGACGGCTGGCAGCATTATATTCTGCCGTCCATCACGCTGGGCGCGGCGGTGGCGGCCATTATGGCGCGCTTTACCCGGGCGTCTTTTGTCGAAGTTATGCAGGAAGATTACATGCGCACGGCGCGGGCGAAGGGCGTTCATGAAGCCGTTGTGGTGGTAAAACACGGGCTACGCAACGCCATGATCCCGGTTGTGACCATGATGGGATTACAGTTTGGGTTCCTGCTGGGGGGCTCGATTGTGGTCGAGAAAGTCTTCAACTGGCCGGGGTTAGGGCGGTTGCTGGTAGATTCCGTGGAGATGCGTGATTATCCGGTGATCCAGGCCGAGGTACTGCTCTTCTCTCTCGAATTCATCCTCATCAATCTGCTGGTGGACATGCTGTACGCCGTGATTAACCCTTCTATCCGATACAAGTGAGCAGTCGCATGAAAAACTGGCGGAGAAATGCCGTACTGGCGAGCTTGCCGATAATCAGATCCGAAACTTCGCAGGCGGTAAGAACGCCGTGGAAAGCGTTCTGGCGGCGCTTTCGCCGGCAACATATCGCGATGATTGCGGGCGTTTTCATTCTTTTACTGATTGCCGCTGCGATCTTTGCGCCGTGGCTGGTGCCCTTTGATCCGGAAAATTACTTCGATTACGACCGTCTGAACGAAGGTCCGTCGGTGATGCACTGGCTCGGTGTGGATTCACTCGGGCGGGATATTTTCAGCCGTATCCTGATGGGCGCGCGGATATCACTCACCGCTGGCGTAATGTCTGTGGTACTCGGCGCAGTTATCGGCACTGTGTTCGGATTACTGGCCGGATATTACGAGGGCTGGTGGGATCGCATCACCATGCGCGTTTGCGACGTGCTGTTTGCTTTCCCCGGTATCCTGCTGGCGATTGCCGTGGTTGCCGTGATGGGTAACGGCATGTCGAATGTGATTATCGCGGTTGCTATCTTCAGCATCCCGGCGTTCGCACGTCTGGTGCGTGGTAATACGCTGGTGCTGAAACAGCAAACTTATATTGAATCGGCACGCAGCATCGGGGCATCCGACGCCACGATTTTGTTCCGTCATATCCTGCCGGGCACGTTGTCGTCGATAGTGGTGTATTTCACCATGCGCATTGGTACATCTATTATCACCGCTGCCAGCCTGTCATTCCTGGGAATGGGCGCGCAACCTCCGACTCCGGAGTGGGGCGCTATGCTCAACGAGGCCCGTGCCGACATGGTTATGGCACCGCACGTGGCCATATTCCCAAGTCTGGCGATATTCCTCACCGTTCTGGCATTTAATTTACTGGGCGATGGATTACGGGACGCGCTGGATCCGAAATTGAAGAGCTGAGATTTTGGGGTTCCCCAAAGCCCCCTTTTTATCTGAATCTCTAAGATTTCGGTTTCTCATAAACAGCCTTCACAGAACCTACGGTATTCGAAACCGCCCAAGAGCGGGAAGTGCTTTCCCTCTCTTGGGCGGTTTCGGCACAGCGCATTGAGTGACCACTGCAAGTGAGAAACCGAAATTCTCTCATTCAGCATTGAAAGGCATTACGCCCTCATGCCCTGGAGTGCAAAAACTCCGCATGGAATTGCAGGTGATCTTCCACAAACGAGGCAATCGTAAAGTAGCTGTGATCGTACCCCGGCTGGACGCGAAGCTGTAACGGCCAGCCGCGCTGGCGGGCGATTTCGGCCAGTTTTGCCGGTTGCAGCTGATCTGCGAGAAACTGATCGCCATCACCCTGATCGACTAAAATCGGGAATGGCTTCTGATCTGCCGGCAATGCACTCAGCAGATGGCAACTGTCGTATTGCAGCCACTGACTTTCGTCGTCACCCAGATACGCCCAGAAGGCTTTGCGTCCCCACGGAACCTGCGCCGGATTCACAATGGGTGCAAACGCGGAAACTGAACAGAAGCGGTGCGGATTACGTAACGCCAGCATCAGCGCACCGTGGCCGCCCATGGAGTGACCGAAAATCGACTGACGATCGCTGACGTTGAAATGCCCGCTGATAAGCGCAGGCAATTCGTCGAGCAGGTAATCGTACATCTGGTAATGCGCGGCCCACGGCGACCGGGTGGCGTTCAGATAAAATCCTGCGCCCTGACCGAGATCGTAGCCTTCGTCGTTGGCGACACCTTCGCCGCGCGGGCTGGTATCCGGCATCACCAGAATCAGCCCAAGCTCAGCCGCGACGCGCTGCGCCCCGGCTTTCAGCGTGAAGTTTTCATCATTGCAGGTCAGGCCCGACAGCCAGTACAGCACCGGCGGGGGCGTGTCATCTTTTGCCGGTGGCAGATAGATGCTGAACGTCATGCCACAATTCAGGCTGGCCGAAGTATGGCGGTAGCGCTGCTGCCAGCCGCCAAACATCCGGTGTTCTTCGAGTAGTTCAATCGAGCTGCTCATCGAAAACTTTCCTTACTTGTTAAAATGAATAACCGTACGGATAGACTTACCTTCGTGCATCAAATCGAACGCTTCGTTGATTTCTTCCAGCGGCATGGTGTGAGTGATGAAATCGTTCAGGGCGAATTCGCCGTCCAGATAACGCTCTACAATGCCCGGCAGCTGGCTGCGGCCTTTGACGCCACCGAATGCGGAACCCCGCCATACGCGGCCGGTTACCAGCTGGAACGGACGGGTGGATATTTCTTCACCGGCACCGGCAACGCCGATAATGACCGACTCGCCCCAGCCTTTATGACAGCATTCCAGCGCGGAACGCATCACGTTCACGTTGCCGATACATTCGAAGGAGAAGTCCACGCCGCCGTCGGTCATTTCGACGATCACGTCCTGAATCGGCTTATCAAAATCTTTCGGGTTGATCAGATCGGTTGCGCCGAGTTTACGGGCCAGATCGAACTTGCTGGTGTTCAGATCGATACCGATGATGCGGCCTGCGCCCGCCATCACGGCGCCGATAATCGCCGAAAGGCCGATGCCGCCGAGGCCGAAGATCGCCACAGTATCGCCTTTTTTCACTTTGGCGGTGTTAATCACAGCACCCATACCGGTGGTCACGCCGCAACCGAGCAGACACACTTCTTCCAGCGGCGCTTCTTTGTTGATTTTCGCCAGAGAAATCTCAGGGACGACGGTGTATTCGGAGAAAGTCGAGGTGCCCATGTAATGGAAAATCGGCTTGCCGTCTTTGAAGAAACGGGTAGTGCCGTCCGGCATCAGGCCTTTACCCTGCGTGGTACGGATAGCCTGACACAGGTTAGTTTTGCCGGACTTACAGAACTTACACTCGCCACATTCCGGCGTGTACAGCGGGATCACGTGGTCGCCAACGGCCACGCTGGTGACGCCTTCGCCGACAGCTTCTACTACACCACCGCCTTCATGGCCGAGGATTGCGGGGAAAACGCCTTCCGGATCTTTGCCGGACAGGGTGTAGGCGTCGGTGTGGCATACGCCGCTGGCAACGATACGCACCAGCACTTCGCCTTTTTGTGGTGGCATCAAATCGACTTCTTCGATGGACAGAGGTTGATTCGGGCCCCAGGCGACGGCCGCACGTGTTTTAATCATTTCCATTATGTTGCTCCAGTCAGGTGTTTTTAGCTTAATCAGATTTCAGGTTAATAAGTCGGATGCAGTGCCGGGTCATGTTCGCCGGCCAGAGGGTGTTTCAGTAACGGGATCACACCGTCATTCTGTTCGATAATCAGTTCTTTCAGCGCCCGGACATTCGGGCTGAAAGCGTCCCTGCGCCAGATAAGCCAGGTGGCGGTATCGGCGAATTCATCCGGAATTTCGTGAATTTCTACGCGTTCGTGGCCGGGCAATTGTTCCAGCACCGAACGCGGGATCATCGCGATACCCGCACCGCTGGCAACGCAGGCCATCATTGAATGATAGGACTGAATCTCCATCGTATTGGCAACCGGCACATTCATTTCCTTAATCCAGCCCTGCAAACGCTGGCGATAGGAACAGCTCGGGCGGAAGGCAAATACGGTATGACCGCTGCGACCAGCAGGTACGACGAGTGGCGATTCACCCAGCGGGCTGATCACCACCATGCGTTCGCGAAATGAGATACAGCCGTTGATGTCGTCAAAATCTATCGGACCATCAACCAGCGCCGCAGCGAGACGTCCGGCACGCACGCTGTCGATAGTTTCGCCGGAAGTGGCTGTCACCAGCGACAATGCCACCTGGGGAAATTTCTGATGATAAGCCGCCAGCAACGAAGGCAGACGCGTTGCTGCGGTGCTTTCCATCGAGCCCAGCGCGAAATTCCCGGCAGGTTCTCCGGCATGGGTGATGCTCATCGCTTCATCGCTCAGCGCAAGAATGCGCTCGGCGTAGTTAAGGAAGTTGTGGCCCATCGCGGAAAGTCGGATACGCTGTTTTTCGCGGATGAACAAATCGGTGCCCAGTTCGAGTTCGAGCTGGCGCAGGCGGGTGGTCAGGTTTGAAGGCACGCGGTGGAGTTGCTCTGCCGCACGCGCCAGCGAACCGGTTTCCGCTACGCAGCAAAACATCCGTAACTGAGTCAGATCCATGATGGGTTCCTGTGTTCTCTAATCGTAAACAACTTGGTTTGTATTATTCAGTTTTCGTGATTGTACTCATAAGGCATCATAGCCACAACTTCCAATTAACTTTCTTTTAAGAAATCTGCTGTTTTCGGCAACAGGCTTTGAGTATGTTTATTCATTGTTTCTGACATGTTGCATTGCGGTTTCTTACAGCGGAGCAGTTATGGCTTTTCGTATTGCGCTTAGTGGTTTTCTGGCTTTTGTGGTCGCGATGGGTATCGGGCGCTTCGCCTTCACGCCGCAGGTTCCTTTAATGATAGCTGAACATCAGTTCAGCCTGACCGGCGCGGGTTTAGTCGCCGCCTTCAACTATCTCGGTTATCTGTGTGGTGCGTTTGACGGAATGCGTGCGGCCAAACACCTCGAACGCCGGTTATGGCTGGGTGTGTGGGGCGGCGTAGTACTGACATTACTGTCGGCGGTGATTTCCGGCGAAGTGCTGCACAGCATCGTGCGCTTCCTGATCGGCTGGACCAGCGGCTGGGCGATGGTGATGGTCTCCGCATGGTGTAACGAACGGCTGGCGCATTTTGGCCGTCCGGCAATGAGCGCGGCGGTATTCGCCGGTCCGGGTGCCGGGATTTTCCTGAGCGGCATGTTAGCCGTAGGTATCCACAGTTTACAGCTGTCCTCGGCACAGGCCTGGTGCGTTTACGGTGTGCTGGCGCTGATTTTTGTGGCAATTATCACGCCGAATCTGCCCCGTAAAGGTGATTTACATCGTTCCCACGTGGCGACAGAACCGCTGGTCATGACACCGGCGCTGAAACGTCTGGTGTGGAGTTACAGTCTGGCGGGCTTTGGGTACATCCTTCCCGCGACATTTTTATCGCAGATGGCGACGGCACGTTTTCCTGACAGCCTGTTTGCACAGTTTGTCTGGCCGGTGTTCGGCGGCGCGGCGGTTGTCGGCATCGTGATAGGTATTCTGACCCGCCATTGCCTGACGACGCATAAACGTCTGGCGCTGACATTATGGGCGCAGGGACTGGGGATTTTGTGTGCGGAAGTCGTGCCGGGCGTGACCGGGCTGGTACTCGGGGCATTGCTGACCGGTGGCGGTTTCCTCAGCGTGGTACAGCTGGCGTTGCAATGCAGCCGCGAACTGGCGCCGAATCACAGCCGTTATATGGCCGGATTGCTCACCACCGGTTATGCCGTCGGGCAGCTGTTCGGGCCAATTTTATCTGCGATTTCGACTGCGCTGACGCATCATCTTGAACCGGCCCTGTATGTCGCGCTGGCCGGTTTCGTGATTGCCGGCGCGCTGGTCTTCCGGCAGAACCGATAAGTTGCAGCTATTTCATCCATCATGAAACACTATCACTGGATTCTGAACCGGCTCTCCACTACAGTAAGCCACCTCACTTTGGCGTGATCTGCGTCAAAGTGATTACACCTGCCGGAGAAGAATGAATGCCAACCCTGAGTAAAGAAGCCATTTTAGTCCATGAGGCATTGTTAGCCCGTGGTCTGGAAACCCCTCTGCGTGAAGCCCTGCCGATCGACAACGAAACGCGCAAACAGCGGATCCAGGAACATATGACTGGCATCATGCAATTGCTCAATCTGGATCTCTCCGATGACAGTCTGGTGGAAACGCCGCGTCGTATCGCGAAGATGTACGTTGATGAAATTTTCTCCGGGCTGGATTACGCGAACTTCCCGAAAATCACTGTTATCGAAAACAAGATGAAAGTGGATGAGATGGTGACGGTGCGTGATATCACCCTGACCAGCACCTGCGAACACCATTTCGTGACCATCGACGGGAAAGCGACCGTGGCATATCTGCCAAAAGATACCGTGATCGGTTTGTCGAAAATCAACCGCATTGTGCAGTTCTTCTCGCAGCGTCCGCAGGTTCAGGAACGTCTGACCCAGCAGATTCTGGTGGCGTTACAGACGCTGCTCGGCACGCCAAATGTGGCAGTGTCGATTGATGCCGTGCATTACTGCGTGAAAGCCCGCGGCGTGCGTGACGCAACCAGCGCGACAACCACCACGTCTCTGGGCGGTCTGTTCAAGTCCAGCCAGAATACACGTCAGGAATTCCTGCGTACCGTCCGCCATTCTTCGTAAATAAAGCTGCAGCTGCGTTCGCCGCGTTCGGAGACCCGAATCACTGACTTGTGTCAGCTCATCGGGCTCTCCTTACTTGCTGTCTTGCTGCAACTTCATTTACTTGAATGGAGACCACAGCTTTTCGTAAATAAAGCTGCAGCTGCGTTCGCCGCGTTCGGAGACCCGAATCACTGACTTGTGTCAGCTCATCGGGCTCTCCTTACTTGCTGTCTTGC